>CALGAW010000090.1 GCA_937959115.1 uncultured Saprospiraceae bacterium | reverse complement strand
CCACCATTCCGCTGCGGGGTCGTAAAATACCTTGCCGGGCGGCGATCCGCTCATTCCACTACCTCCCGACTACTGTTCAAAACATGGCTTGACATCACTGCATCAGCTGCACAGAAGCCTATCAAATCAACGATCTGAACGACCTCACCGAAGCCATAGATATATACTTCCTGTCATGGTAATGAAAAATACAACATTAGTAACTGAAAATCGTTATCTTGTAAGTACAAAAACAATCGTTATGAATAGTATGGAAGCGAAAAAATATGAAATTATCCAGAAAGTTATCGCTCTTACGAATGATGAATTACTTGATCGTTTGAACCAAACAATAGACGCAGGAAATGATTTGACAGAAGCACAAAAGAATCATTTAAAAGAAGCTATAGAACAATGCGAACGTAGTGAGGTAATACCACACGAAGAAGTAATGGCATCACTACATAAAAAATACAGCATTTAGTGAAAATAATTTGGTCAAAAAAGTCACTTGAGCACTATGAGGGAATACTGGATTATCTACAAATCCGAAAGAGTAAAGAAGAGTTTAAATCACTGACAAAAGGAGTTGAAAAAGCATTAAAGCATATTGCTATCCAACCATCGTTGTATCCAGTAATAAACTTAGAAGTTCCCAAAGTAAGAAAAGCTGTAATTACGAAAAAAACGAGCATGTTCTACAAGTCTGATCAAGGCGTAATAAAAATACTTGCCTTTTTTGACACTCGTCAAGATCCTGACAAACTAAAAATCGAGTAAACTTTCCTAGGAAATCTCTTAGGGCTTAAGCTGTTAGTAACTGCCTTCCTGGCTTCAATACCTTGCCGGGCGGCGATCCTCTTGGCTCTGCGCCGGGCGGCGATCCTCTCATTCCACTACCTCCCGACTACTGTTCAATACATGGCTTGACATCACTGCATCAGCAGCACAGAAGCCTATCAAATCAACGATCTGAACGACCTCGCCGAAGCCATAGATAAATACTTCCCTTCATAATGAGATCAGGCACAACATTAAGAACTGAAAATCGTTATCTTGTAAGCATAAAATTAGATGTAATGGACAATATAGAAGCAGCAAAATACGAGTTAATACAGGAGATTATGGCTATTACCGACAATGCTTTACTTGACAGATAAAAGGATTTTTTGAAAAATGGTAAAAATGATGTTCCTGCTTATACAGTAGAAGGCAAACCCCTTACAAAAGAAGAGTATGTCAAGCAAGTAATGGAAGCCAGAGAAGAGGTAAAAGCAGGTCAGTTTTATACTAAGGAAGAAGTATTGAAGGAAATAAAGAAATGGTAAAGAAAGTTTATAAAGTTATCTGGTCTCCAAGAAGCATATCCGCCTAAAAGAAATCAAAGATTACAGCCATAAGAAGTCACCCAAAGGAGCAAAGAAAGTAATAAACACTCTTGTCGAACTTGGGTTTAGTCTTGAAACCTTCCCTGAAAGAAATCCCGTTGATCCATGGTTGCCAAACCAAGAAGGCAACTTCCGAAGTCTTAGTAAGTGGAGCTATAAAATAGTTTATGAAGTAGAGGAAAATCTAGTGACAATACTAAACGTATTTAACACAAGTCAACATCCAGACAAGCTAAAAACCTCCTAGAGAATCAACACGTTAGAATCCTATTAAATCCCTTGTGAATCCAAGCAAAATCACATAACTTGTTTGCACATGTGAACGAATATGTAACGGTGTTTTTTCGAGCAGGCACAGTCATTTTTTTAACAGTAAAATTGGCTGAGGGGTATGCGCATTTTTTTTGTGAGGCCAAAAATACTATCCATTTAATTTCTTAATCATAAAAAAAATGATCAAAAGGCATTCATATAAATTGTTCTCTAATTTTTACCTTGTTTTTTCATTCGGATTGCTTTTCGCTTCTTGTAATTTTTCAAGCAAACAAAGTGAAGCGGTAGTCTTAGAAAGTAAACAAAATGATGAGATTGTCCTAGAGAGTACCAAATGGGGGTTAAAATTTATGACTACCTGTGTAGATACTTTGCACTTAATGAATGATGGGGAATTGGCTTATTACGTATGTGGAATAGGAAGTAAGTATTACGGAACTTACAAAGTTATTGATCAAAAGTATATTTCTGCTAAAATATTTGCTTCAAAACCTAACGGATCAGAATTAGGAGATGCAATCTCGAGATGGGAGTTTACAATTATAAACAAAAATGAAATTTATTTAGTAAAAATGGTAGATAGTCATAAAGACTTTTTATATCTAAATCAATATATTCCAAATACGAATAATCGAATTCTATATCAAAAGATCCAAAAAAATTATGAAATAGTGTCATTTAAAGAAACTAGATTAAGAGATAAAAAAGTGGATAAGAAGAGATAGTAAGTCAACAAGCCAGAAGAAAAAACGAGTAAATACTCCACCATAAACGCCTAAAGAGAACCCCATAAAAAAGCGAGTAACGAGCAATGAGTAATCAGAGCAGAAAAGCGGTGTTCGGCACTAGCTCCATTCACTGGCAGCCAACGCACATCCCAAAAGCAGCTATCGGGGTCGTAAAATACCTTGCCGTGCAGCGATCCGCTGTGCTTGCTGCTTGTTTCGGTGCGCTAGCTGCTCTTTCGCTTCAATCTTAGGAGTCAATACGATATCAAGATCAGCAGCGCGTTAAAAGACAAGCAAATCTACTCAGAAAGCATGAAAACCATCTCGGAGAAGTACCACCAATTAGTTAATCAAACATGGTAATTGAAAAATCATTATTGTGTAGTAATAAATTAAGAAAAGACATGACTAGTCAAGAAAGATTGAAACAGGAATTAATACAAGCTATTGAAGCGACCTCGGACGACCAGACACTAAAACGAGTGAAGAAAGCATTAGCGCCAGAAGCGGAAATCATTGGTTATGAAATCGGTACAAATAAGCCAATTACAGTCGGTCAAATGAAAGAGGAATTAAAAGAAATCACAGCAGATATGGATAAGGGTAACTTTTCTACCCATGAAGAGGTGAAACGGAAATTTGGAATAAATGAAAGCTAATCTCCCAATAGCATGGAATGCTCAAGCCATATCTGACCTGGAAAATACAACCCCAAAACAAAAAAGACACAGCGCAATACTCCTAGAGTATCGCCTGCGTCTCAACCTGCTAAAACCATCTTAAATTTCTTTATGGGCGGCCGCTGCCACCATGCACAACCGGTTCTTTTTGGTCGTTATGCGTGTTGTCGATGGTACAGATTTCTCCTGTGTTTGTGTTGCCACTTCCAAACGGTACGTAGCCTTGCCTCAACTGGTATTCAAGCGTATTCTCAGTAGTGTTTGTTTCCAGATCTATAAGTTCAGATTTGGAACAAGATGAAAACATGAACAAAACTCCTGATAAGATGATTAAAAACCGAATGCACTTCATTTCTTTATAATTTTTTATTTATACGCTGATTCTTTCAATTAGACACAACTTATTCATAAGGTCAAATTGGTAGGGTTACAGAGTTTCGTTGATCGTTTAAGTCTTTTGCTTGGTGTTTTCTTATTTCATTCGTTGTACAATTCAAATGTAAGTTGACTAAAGCTTATAAAGTAGGTGCAAATTTGATGAATTGTTAATGGAAAAGTAGTTGGAATTTGATTGTTAAATACAGAATATCGTATATATAGTGTTGTATGACAGTGGTTTAACAAAGGATCGGTTTTTAAGTAAAAGGTAATTGTTTTTGAAAAAAAAACGTGATTATTTACGGTTTTGAGTACTCTTTAAGGCAAAATTTCGTTCTTTTATAGACGGTACGATTAATTTTTCTTTATGAAAGAACAACTACAATCAATTAATAATAGTAAGCTCATCAAACTTTTTGGAGCCTTAGAGGCGAAAGAAGTAAAGCAATTTGAAGACTATTTAAATTCTCCCTTTTTTAACAAAAATAAAAACGTTGTTCAATTATTCATTTTACTCAAAAAGCACTATCCTAAATTTGAAAAACAACTCATAAAGAAGGAACTATTTGTAAAATTATTTGCCGTCAAGTATAAAAAAAGCGAACCCTTAAATTCAAAAGATGACCAGAAATTAAGGTATCTAATGACGCAAATGACCAATTATCTTCAAGAGTTTATCATTGAATTGAAGGGAAGAACTGATGAGATTTATAGAAATACACTATTATTAGAATCTATCCTTGAACGAAGGCTGTATGATCTTTATCCCAAAATGAACAAACAGATAAGTCAGGATCATAACAGGAAACCCTATAGAGATAATAGTTACTACAGATTAGAACATCGGTTAAGAGAAAGTGAATTTCACTATAAGCAAATCGTAGACAATCGGAACAAGGAGAATGGCCTTCAAAAGGTAATTGATGGGTTTCACAATTCTTTCTTAGTCGATCAGCTTCGCTACTTTTGTGCAGCAATCAATCGAGAAAACATACTAAGCGTTTCGTACGAATATCCACTTAAAGACGAAATCGTAAATTACCTTAAAGAGAACAGTTTAGAACGGATTCCGATTGTTGATATGTACTTCAAAATATTGCTTTTATTGACTGAAGATGATGCTGATAACAACTTCCAACGATTAAAAATTCAAGCAAAAAAAGAACAGGGAAAACTACCTCCACCAGAGTTAAGACAGATTTATGGTTTTATGCTTAATTTTTGTAATCGAAGAATAAAATCTGGAAAATCAAACTACATTCTAGAACGATTTGAAATCTACAAAAATGGATTGACATTAAAAATTTGGAATGCAGGCTTGTATTTTTCATACGGTCATTTTATGCAAATCATTCGAAATGCGCTAGAACTTGGTGAGTTTGAATGGACCACTAATTTTATCGAAAAATATCAAACAGAACTAGAACCCAAACATCAGTCTACCATCCCTTCTTTTGCTAAAGCGTTTTACTATTTTTATAAGGAAAAATACAACCTAGCACACGAATATCTATTACAAGTTGGTGCTCCGGAAGACTTTTATTTTGAATTGTATTATCGAACCTTAATTATCCAGATCTACTACGAAAAGAGTAGTGGTGGCTTGGAAGATCGATACGAAAATCCCATAACCAATGGCTTAGATGCGCTCCGATTTTACTTAAGTAGAAAAAATCATTCTGACTATGTTAGAGAGACGTATAATAACTTCGTCAAGCTGATGAAACGAATTTGTCGAGTTAAGTTCAGTAGTCAAATAGATCCTCCAAGTGAAAAACACCTTCGAAAATTATGTCAGGACATCCAAAATACCAATCTTCTAATTGTTCGAAGTTGGCTTACTGCAAAGGCGGAGGCGTTTCTTGAAGAGAAAGGAAGCGCTTAGTTCACACTTCTTAATTTAGACTAATGCTGGCACTATCCCTACTGGCAGGGCAGGGGTGGATTTTCGAAAAGCAGGAATCCATTAAACCTAGAAATCAATCTTCCTATCAAGATTGAGTAACGTCCGAAGTTGTAATCTAACCACCCAAAATTCACGGCAGTCAAAAAAGTTGTATTTTTATAAAAATATAAAGTATGAATTCTTTTATTTCAATAATCGCTGTCACCCTCTGGTGCTTGATTGCTACGCCTACCTATAGCCAAGCAGATTGCAAGGTACTCGATGAAAAAATAAATACAAGTTACACAGGCGATTGCAAGAAAGGCCTAGCACATGGAAAGGGAACAGCAAAAGGGAAAGACAGCTACGAAGGCCATTTTAAAAAAGGACAGCCACACGGAAAAGGAACCTACACCTATGCAAACGGCAGCAGCTATATAGGCAACCTAAAAGAAGGGAAACGACATGGGGATGGTAGATTTGACGACCATGAAGGTGGTAGATATATCGGCGACTGGAAAGCAGATATGAAGCATGGAGAAGGAAAATACTTCCTAAAAATAAATGAACAAGATACCATTTTGGCTGGTCTGTGGAAAGAAGATAAATACCTAGGACCAAAACCAGAAAAACCATATGTCATCACACTAAATAGAGGTGTTGATAGAACTTCGATGTTCAGAATCGCTGATGGCAATAGATTAACCGTAAAAATCATGCAGAATGGAGGTGTCAATGATTCCGTTACAGATTATCGGTTTACTTGGTCAAGCGGAACGGAATTGATGATTAGCAATGGCTGGGCATGGGAAAACATTGAGTATCCTTTTGAAGGAAGAATCACCTACCGAACAGCAAACAAATTGAAGACAGCAACGTATACCGTAACACTAGAGTTCATAATCAATGAACCAGGGTTTTGGGAACTAGTTTTACACAACTAATTTATCACCTGAACTCAACAAAATAAACCATACAGAATCTTAATATCAATTCAATAGCGTTAATATTCTGCTAAAATCACTACTATTTTTCAGAATACATTGGGCCTTGGTTTGATTCTTGCAATGTTTTGATGTAAATTTAGGCACGAGTCGATATACTCGGTCATTTAAAATATATACATAATGAGATATACAGCAATTTTAATGGGTTTAGTAGTTTCGGTTGTGTTTTTTCTTGCCGCTACTAAGCCAAATGTGGTAGTAGATAATGCTGAGAAAGATAAAGTGTTGATTCAAGCCATTTTAAGTGGTCTCGGCCAAATGCACTACAAACCAATGGAAGTTGATGATGCTTTTTCAAAACGCGTGTTTGATCTTTATATTGACCAATTAGACGGACTCAAATTGTTCTTTTTACAAGAAGATATTGATCAATTAAAAGCATTTGAAGATCAAATAGATGACGAGGTTAGCATGAGCAGCTTTAAGTTTTTCGAAACGGCTACTGGAATCCTTGAAGGTAGAAAGAAAGAAGTGCAGCAAATGTATCAAGAAATTTTAGCCGAGCCTTTTGACTTCACTAAAGACGAAAACATAGAACTTAACTACGAAAAAAGAACGTTTGCAGCCAACGCAGAAGAGCGAAAAGAGACATGGCGCAAACGATTAAAATACCGAGCATTGAGTAGCTACGTTTCCAAGCATAATAAACAGGAAAAGGCAAAAGAGTCTAGTAAGGACGATCCCAAAGAAGACGTTGAGTTTAAAACAAAAGAAGAACTAGAAAAAGAAGCAAGAGAAAAAGAATTAAAGAATAATGACGACTGGTTTAAACGAATGGCAGAACTAGATCACAGAGATCACGTAAGCGGCTACCTCAATGCCATTACCTCTTCGTTTGACCCACATACCAATTATCTAGCACCTAAAAAGAAAGATAATTTCGATATTCAGATGTCAGGCCGCTTAGAAGGAATTGGAGCAAGACTGCAACGAACGGATGATGAGATCAAAGTCGTCTTAATTGTACCAGGAAGTGCTTCTTGGAAACAAAAGGAATTAGAAAAAGGAGACATCATCCTTAAAGTAGCTCAAGGCGATGAAGAACCCGTTGATGTGACTTCAATGCGCCTAGACGATGCAGTAGTGTTGATCCGAGGTAAGAAAGGAACTGAGGTGAGATTGACTGTCAGAAAGGTGGACGGCTCTACGAAAGTCATTCCGATCATTAGAGATATCGTGGTAATGGACGAAAGCTATGCGAAGTCCGCAATACTTGATTACAAACCCAAAGGCAAAAAAATTGGGTTAATCAATCTTCCTAAATTCTATGCAGATTTCACTAAAACAGGTGGAAGATACTGTTCATCTGATGTACAAGCTGAAGTTGAAAAACTCAAGGCAGAAAACGTAGATGGTATCATCCTAGACCTTAGAAATAATGGTGGTGGATCACTCAACGATGTTGTGAAAATGTCAGGTCTTTTTATTGATGAAGGCCCGATCGTTCAAGTAAAATATAAAGACAAAGCACCTAAATTACTAAAAGATAAGCAAGTCGGTTCTGTATATGATGGCCCATTTGTGATCATGGTGAATTCAGGTAGCGCGTCCGCTTCAGAAATTATGGCAGCAGCCATGCAAGACTACAAGCGAGCAGTCATCGTAGGAAGTAGCAGCACATTTGGAAAAGGAACGGTACAGCGATTCCTTGATCTAGACAAGGCCGTTTCTAGCTTTGACGAACTTAAGCCGCTTGGTTCTATCAAACTCACAACTCAGAAGTTCTATAGAATTGATGGTACGACAACTCAATTAGAAGGGGTGGTGCCAGACATCGTTTTACCAGACCGCTATTCTTATATTGAAACCGGTGAAAAGGAGCATGATTATCCATTAGGTTCTGATGAAATTAATAAGGCGGAGTATGAATTATCAAACTCAATAAAGAATCTATCCGCGATTGTCAGTGCGAGTAAAGCAAGAACTGCGGCTAATCCTATCTTCCAGAAAATCGATCAACATGCGAAAGAAGTAAAAGAGGAGCGCGATGAACCATTTAGTTCAATGAATCTCGATAGTTTCTTAAAAGAAGAAAAAGAAACCAAAGAACGAGCAAAGGCATACGAAGACATGTTTGTAGAGGTAGAAGGATTGATCATCTCTAATCTAGCAACGGATCAGGAATATATCAGTCAAGACAGTTCTAGAATCGCAAGATTCGAAGATTGGCACGAAGGACTAATTTCTGATGTCTATCTAGAAGAAACACTAAACATAATGACAGACCTGATTAATCAATAAAATCAGTCGTTATTTAAAATATTGAAACCTCAAAGTTGCCTAGCAGTTTTGGGGTTTTTTTGGAAAAGGGAGAAGGTTGTAACGTTCTCAATATATTTACTACTTACAAAAACCAAAAACAAAGTGAAAAACATCCTTATCCTCGGTGGCACCAAATTCATGGGAAGACTCCTCACCGAACAACTACTAAAACACAGCAACTACAAAATAACCCTTTTCAACAGAGGCAAATCCGCTCCAACACTATTCTCTGAACTCGAATTAATAAAAGGAGATCGCCAAACAAATGACATTTTTCAACTAACAAAAAAAGACTGGGATGTAGTCATCGACTTCTCTTGCTATCACCCCAACTCCTTAAACAGAATACTAGAGGCATTAAAAGGAAAAGTCAACCGATACATCTTTATTTCTACAATCTCGGTATTCGATTTTGATCAAACAGAAATGCCATTGCTAGAAACTTCACAGAAAGTTGCCTACACCAACGAGTTACTAAACCAAACCACAGTAACAGCTGAGAATTACGGTCCAAAGAAAATCAGATGTGAAGAAATCTTACAGGAAGCTGATTGGCTAGATAGTATCCTGTTTCGTCCTAGTTTTGTCTATGGCCAATATGATTTTACCGAGCGGTTTTACTATTGGCTCTATCGGGTAAAAACGCAAGAACGCTTCTTAATTCCAGATGAAGGCAAGGAATTGATGAACCTCAGCTTTGTAGATGATCTAGTGGAATTCGTCGAAGAGTCAATTGAGATCAGTCAGCATCGTTTTGATTATAATATCCCAACACACGCCCCTAACAGCCTGAAAGAAAAGTTGGAAATCATGGCTGAAGTACTAGGCACCAATCCAGAATATCACAGCAAACCCTTTGCCGAGATCACAACATTGCTCAAACCGCTCAAGACGAGGCTACCGTGTTTTAGAGGGAAGGATACCGTTCAAATCTCAAATACTAAGCTTTTGGCTGATTTTAAGACGGTGCCACAGTCTTTTAAAGCATCAATTGAGCGCATGGCTGCCTATCATGATAAACTAGGCTGGAAAGAAGGCATTGCAGGTTTGCGGGTCGCTGATGAATTGAAGATGCTGTCTTGAATCTGAATAATTGTTGATCTTATAAAAAAGAAGCGGTTTGAGTAATACCCAAACCGTCATAATCAATAGGTGTTGTTCTTTTCTTTTAATTTCTTCCAGCGATAACACCACCGTCCGTATCCCAAATTGCTCCAGTAACCCAAGATGCCTGATCGGATAAAAGGTAGACAATGCTGTTTGCTATATCGTCTGGAGTACCAACTCTGCCAATCGGATGAAAGCCATTGAATCCTTTAAGTGCTTCCTGAGCTTCATCCTTACCACCAAAAACACTATGATAAACAGGTGTGTTGACCACAGCTGGTGAGACAGCATTTACTCTAATATTGTGATCTGCCAACTCCATTGCTAGATGCTGTGTTAAGGAGTGCAACCCTGCTTTTTGCATGGAATAGGCAGATGATGGCGTAGCCTTTATAGCCTGTTTTGCCCACATTGAACCTACATTTACGATCGAACCACCTTGCGTTGCTTTCATTTTCTTTGCGATGGCCTGAGTTAAGAAGAAAAAGCCTCTATTTAAATCAAGATAGGAGTCATAATCTGCTTTTGTATGATCTAAAAATGGTTTTGGACCAAAAATTCCTGATGCATTAACCAAATAGTCAATATTCTCAAATCCATTTATTTTGGCGATCAATTGATCAAGCTGTCCACTGTCAGTAATATCGGTCCTATGTTTAGAAAGATTGTCACGATCGTCTACTTTATCCGTGCTTCTTCCGATGATATGAACATTGGCACCTTTAGCTAGTAACTGTTCTGCAGTGGCTTTACCGATTCCGCTTGTTCCGCCAACGATAATGGCTACTTTGTTTTTGAAATTTTCCATGTATAATTGATATTTTTTGTTAAAAATAGACAGACAGGTCTGTCTTTGTTGTTGCAAATTTTTTATTTAATGATTTTTGAACAAAGGCTTTTCATCTCTTTTATTGGCCAATCTGATTGGTGCAAATGACTTTCTGCCACAGCGCTTTCATAAAGTAGATAGATCTGACGTGCTAGTGAAGTTGTTTGTTCTATTGATTTGATGTGTAAATTATGTTCTATTAACTCTTGGATAAATTGAATCAGACTATTCTTCTGTTCTTGAATCTCTCCCCTAATTCTTTTGTTGTCTTTGGGGATTTCAGAGACGGTTCGAATACACCAACACCCATTAAAATCTTTATCTAAAAAGAATAGATTTAAAAAGTCGAAAATGGCAAGGAGTTGTAATTCTCCTTTTGGTTTTGATTTACAAAATGCCTTAATGTCCTTGATAAAAACGGAATTCTTGAACTGCAAATAT
The DNA here is from genome assembly GCA_937959115.1 of uncultured Saprospiraceae bacterium. Taxonomy (GTDB): domain Bacteria; phylum Bacteroidota; class Bacteroidia; order Chitinophagales; family Saprospiraceae; genus JAHDHB01. The sequence goes on along the minus strand of CALGAW010000090.1, from coordinate 3,884 downwards.
GCTAGACAAACATCTTCTTTTGATTTGAAATGATTGTACAATGTTGCTTTCGCAATACCCGTTTCTGCTATAATTTCATTAATCCCTGTGGAGTTATATCCATTTTTATAGAACAATGATGAAGCAGTCGCAATGATTCTTTCTTTGACTTCAGAATGTCTCATGGAACAAATATAAGGGAATTTTTATTTAAAAACAGACCGGTCTGTCTATTTTTTTATTATAACGGCTGATCGTTACTAAAACACTGGACTGTTAGAGAAAAAAATATAGAGAAGGCTTTATTGATTCCTAGAACTGATGGGTTTTGTCTTTCTATTCCATTTCTTCTTCCTTAATCCGCTGCATTCGAATAATTTCGATCTTGGTTTCGCTTACCTTTTCAAGGATAAACCGATAGTTGTCAAATTCGAATTGCTGATCTTCAACTGGGATGGTTTCTGCAGTTGTGACGAGATAACCAGAGAGAGATTGATACTCACCTTCTGGTAAGTCGAAATCATATTTTTCATTGAGGTAATCCACTTCCAGTCTACCTGAAAAGACAAATTCGTTTTCATTGATGACTATTTCGGTGTGTTCTGGATCATCGTGTTCGTCTTCAATTTCACCGACGATCTCTTCTACAATGTCCTCCATGGTAATGATACCTGCGGTTCCACCAAACTCATCAACGACAAGGGCGATACTGATTTGTTGTTTGATAAACAGATTCATGAGATCACGCAAGGGCATGACTTCTGGAACAATCTTAAGGGGCAGAATCACTTTTTTGATGTCTTTTGGATCCTTGAGCATTTGTTGGTGATGCGCATAACCTAGAATCTCATCTAGGTTGTCATTGTAAATAATAATGCGCGACATTCTATTTTCGATAAAGGTAGCTTTCAGCACTTCAAGACCATCCTTGATGTCCACACCTACAATCTCAGTGCGGGGCACCATGCTCTCTTTTACTTTCAACGTAGGAAGATAGAGCGCGTTTTCAAACAGATCGGTATCAATTTCATCATCAGAATCTGACTGAATTGTTTGTATATAGTTCTCCAGATCAAGTTTAGTAAATGCCTGTTCATCCTGTTTCACTTCTGCTCGTAGAATGGTTTTGATTAGAAAGTAGGAGACTTTCATGGTGAAGAACACAATAGGCGTCAATAGCCACCATATAATATTGAGTGGTATGGCCACTTTTTCTAATATCCAAACTGGATTTAATCTGAAAAGTGCTTTAGGGAAAAATTCACCAAAAATTAAGACAATCACCGTGGTAATGATTGTCATTAGCAGAAGGATAAGGAGATCGTTTTGAAAGTTCACAGGTAGGAGTGCTTTGACTTTATCCATAAAAAGGAGATTCATCAAAATCCCAAACAGGACTAGTGCAATGTTGTTGCCAACAAGGGTAGATCCAATGAATTTTGATTCATTATCAAAAAAATTGGACAATAAGCGACTAGCTCTGGTTCCTTCTTTCCGTTTCAGTTCTACCTGCAGTTTATTGGCAGAATAATAAGCGATTTCTATTCCTGAAAAAAAGGCAGAAACTGCCAAAGTAATAAGTGCTGCTAGAATATACATTAAATCAAATTTATAAAAATTTTAACGTAATGCATCATTTATAATGTTCGATCCATCGATGATCCCTGTTACTTTTTCAATCTTCCACTTTGTAAAGTCAAGGTTTGAATTAAATCCATATCCTTGAATGGTCTCTTTTTGTGTTTGCATTGAAACGAAAGTACTCTTGTCACAGAACACCCTTGCTGACTTTTCGTCCCATGTCATTTCTTCAGTGGCAAGTGTTTCATTATTAGAGGTTCTTACTCGAACACTATCTTTAAGAAAGATCTTATCATCCTTGGCATATTGTACCGCATATTTCGCAGTGATTTTGCTCACAACCTTTTGATTTTCATTGAATACGTCAACGTTTAAGCCCTTGATAAACTCACGTTTAGGCTCTTTTTTGTCGAGTATATTTAGCATTTCAGGTGCTTTAATTCGAACTTTCACAATAGCAGAGTCACTGTAGAGCATTTCTACATCAATGGCGCGCTCCATTGTGATTTCTTCTTCATTTACTTGTCGTTGAATTTCAGCCATATCATTCTCACAGGAAAAGAAACTCAATACAATCATTACTAAAATGAGGTAATATCCATTCAAATTCATTAATCTATTTATATTTGCAATCAGATAAATCATCCTATACTTATGAGTACAAAGAACGTTTTTATTTTTATACTTTTCAATAGTATTCTTTTTACATTTTCATGCCAATCGGATCAATCAGCTGGATCTAATGTTTCTGCTAATGATTATTTACCCAATATCTATTCCAGATATCTAGTGATGGAAAAGGAATTTAAGATTGAGGTAACGTTTACGAGTAGAAAAGACAATAAATTAAAAAATCAAGAGGCGCCAGGACAATTGTATTTCCAGAATCAAAAATTGATAAAGACCGAAACACGATATGGAGGTGTAAAATATATGGTTCAATTGCCAGAATCGGCATATACTCCTTCAAAAACGGTGGTTTGGAAAGATGGCAATAAAGTCCTAGGAGAATACAAGTGCACAATGAACCCAATCAATGGATTTGGGATTCAGCCCAAAGTAATAGATATAGATAAGGGTTTTCGCTTGGCTTGGGATGGTGAACCATTAGGGAAAGACGAGTTTTTAAATATACAAATTAGCCCGGAGTTTGGCGAACTCGTTAAAATGAATCGCTTAGGGCCAACTGATGCGTCTTATTTTGGCGTAATTCCTAAGCAATTGCAGAAACTAAAACCCGGTACTTGCCAAATGACAATCGTAAAAAACAGGAGAGTTAATGTAAAGGATGATGCTGGAAATTTAATGTGTTTGTTTTTTGATGAATTCCATCTGCCAATGCAACAATTAACCCTTGAGAAGAGCAATAAATAATTATATTTCAGCAACTTAGTTTAATATCAATCGTACAAACGATCAATGAGTCATTACGCCAATATCGGTTTTGATGTTCAGACAGATGCTGAACTGAACCAACTAGTCGAACAAGCCTATGAAGCGGGTAAACCAGTAAAATCAAGAAAAGGGCTTTATGTCAGATATCTTGATCCCTCGGGCGCAGAATTATGGTTACAAGTCAATGAAAACAAAGAGCTGGTTGGGCTCAATCCCTATTTCCAAGGCGAAAGTTGTGTTGAGGTCGAAATTCATGAGGCGATGATTGACGAAACAGAATATTTGGATGGCGGTTATTACTGCTGGGCAAACCCAGGAGCTCCAAACGACAAGGAAGAGCCAGGTGATTATCCGTTTGTATTGGATTTGCCAGATTTCTTCTCCAATCCGGAATACGATATGCCTTGCAGAAAGAACGTAAGCATTTGCGCTTTTGCCGAGGAGCTACAAGTCTTTGAGTCGGAAGAAATGTTTGATTCAATTCAGCCTTCTGAGATCATGATGTCTTCCGAGTCTTTTATACCTGTGGGGCTGTTGGGCGATGAGGGAGATCTAGATGCTTCGCCGCAGGCGTTTGCTGTTGTCAATGGTAGAATACTAAGTACCGAGCTCAAAAACAATACATTAACAGATCAGCCATTTTGGTGGATGCACGTTCAAACATTTGGAGTCAAGTTAGATGTTGTGGCTTCAAGTGAACTTATAAATGAAGTGCCTCAAGTCGGTAACATAATCAGTGGAACTTTCTGGCTGGTTGGCAGAGTGATTGAGTAATGCCTACAACCCCGTTGCTGCTTTTACATTAAGAACGGTTTCAATTGATGTTTCTGTTTTATCAGCAATCTCCTCATTGGAGAATACTCCAATTTCCAGTAATGTTTGAATGGTTTTTCTTTTAAACTCAATCATTTCTTTTTCTATACCCCTCT
>CALGAW010000089.1 GCA_937959115.1 uncultured Saprospiraceae bacterium | reverse complement strand
CTTCAAAATCAATGAAGACGTAGGTTACTCGAACGTCCGCCTATTTTTAATTTCACCATAGGGGTTACTATGCTTTCAATGAAAAATAGGCGTGGAGCACTTGATTTCATTGTATTTTAAACCCAAAAGCTAATTCCCAATACATAATGAGGGTTTAAGAAACCAAGTGTTTCTTGAATACGAGTGAGCAAAAAAGAATACAATTAGAGCGTTTTCTTCTCCATCTTGATCGGTTCTTTTACTTGCAAAAATACATTACTTGGAAATTGAAAATTGTCGAACTACATTAAACTTAGAATCTCCAATGTTTATAAAATAGTTTCCTGGAAAAAGGTGTTCAGTGTTTATCAATAACTCAAGTTTCCCTTTGTGCTGCTGTTGATCTAGTTCGGTAATTTGAACTTTCTGCCCTGCATAACTGATGATTGTTACTTCTGGATCTGCTTGGTGTTCCAATTCCATAGTGATGGATAGCTGGTTCGTTGCTGGGTTGGGAAAGAGTACCAGATTCGAAACTTCAAGTTCCTGAAGATTTGTTGCTTGTTGTGTGCTGACTTCCAATAAGGTACCGCCAGTCTTTGCTGAACTAATGAATAGGTTGTTGTCTAGATTGGGTATGATTGCAATTGGATTGTCATAACTACTTGATACCAGATTGGTCGTGCCATCAGGTGCAATGCAGTAAATATAATTGGTATTGTTGTCTAGGGCAAAGAGGTTGCCTTGTTGATCAAAGGTGATTCCAAGTGGGGTGTCAAAAATGTTTGGTAGAATATGTAATAAATCGCCATTGAGATTAAATTCAGAGATTCTGCCAAAACTGTTAGAGCCAATTTGTTCAGAAATATATAGGGTGTGGTCTGGCGAATACTCAATATCAAAGGGATAAGCAAGGCCTGATGTAAGTAAAAAGACTTGATTGTTAAATAGCTTGTAAAGTTCTCCGCTAAATGTAACAATATAAATCGATTGACCGTCTGTTGTCATATTCCATGGATTAGGGACTTTGTGCATTGAGATAAGATTTAGATTCGGGTCATATTCCTTGATTTCGCCTTCGGAGAGATCTGCAATAAACAGACGCTGATTGAGCCAAAGCAATCCAGATAACCGTTGACCAGTAATACTTGTTAGACTATAGTTGTCCGTATACGGATATTCAAGTTTGCAGAGATGGCCACCATACAAGGTTGTAAAATACAAGGCACTATCCATTGGGTTTATGGCTAGGCCATGCACATCATTTGGAAATGGGTTGATCTCTTTAATGTTAAAGTTGGTAGAAGCTTGGCTAGAAACCGAGGAACTACTGATGGTAAGTAACAATAGAAGTGCAGATAGAAGAAGGAAAAAGGAAGAAGCTGTGGATTGATTACCTAAAGATTTGTGCATGAGTTTGTTTCTATTTGTGAACAAAATAATAGGTATACTAATGGATCAAATGTATTGTACTGATCCGCTTCGTTATTGTTTCCTTTTTGGACAGTTTTTTTCTTTATAGGAAGGAATTAATTATTGTGATTTTCTAATGTATGGCAACAAAAAGAAAAGCTATACGTTTTATGAAAAAAGGACGATTATTCAACCCCTTAAAATCGTTATTTAATCGTTAAAGTCTTTCAGAAGTCAATTTCTATGTTAGAATTTGGTTATTTTTGGTTAACCAAGTTTCAAATATTATTTATCATGAGATCAAATATTGTAAAAAATCTGACCGTTTTAATCCTAGTTGCTGCATTTATAACTGCCTTATCATCTTGTAATAGAGGCCTAGGATGTCCAAACAACTTTTCTATCGATTCTCAGGTAGAAATTTTAGAGTAATTTCCCAAGGAATGATTCGATGGCATTTGCTAGAGCTAAGTGCACAGGTGTATCAAATTGAGAAGGATTCCCAGGAATTTCCTATCGTTATCTTCAAACATAGTCCGCGATGTGATTTGAGTGGTTTGACTAAGCAGCTGCTTGAACAACAATGGGATTACCCCTCAACAGAAATTCGTACCTATCTTTTAAATGTAGTGGATCAAAAAGACGTCTCAAATCTGGTTGCAGAAGTCTTTCAAGAATATCATCAATCCCCTCAGCTGTTACTAATTCAGAACGGAGAATGCACATATGCAGCTGACTATCCAGATATCACTATCGAAGAATTTAAAGCGTGTTTTGTGTCATGAGTGAACTCGAAATCAAAACGACTTCAGATGGTTCACATACCTTACTGTCAACAGACTTTGGAGCAACTTATCATTCTATTCATGGAGCAATACAGGAGTCCGAGCATGTATTTATAAAAGCGGGATATCGGCATTTTACTAATAAGGAACAGCTCTCTATTCTTGAAATGGGCTTGGGCACTGGACTAAATGCTTATTTGACCTTCCTTGAAAACAAGAAGGTAGGCAAACAGATTACTTATACTGGCATTGAGGCATTTCCTATTCCGTTAGAGCAAGCGGCATTGCTGAATTACTGTGAACTGTTGGAAGATGTAGAGTCTACAGATGTGTTTGAACGAATACACGGTTGTGCGTTTGATGCGGAGATCCAGTTGTCTGATAACTTTACTTTCGAAAAGCGGTTGATGAAATTTGAGGTGCTCCAAGACCAGTTGGCTTATGACTTGATCTACTTTGATGTGTTTGGTCCTTCTACACAGCCAGAACTCTGGGGCGAGGAGCTATTGGGAAAGATGTATGACGCATTACTGCCTGGCGGTGTGCTGGTTACTTATTGTGCTAAGGGAGTGGTTAAACGGACACTCAAAGCACTTGGTTTTTTGGTAGAGGGATTGCCTGGTCCTCCCGGGAAACGGGAAATGACTAGAGCTATAAAGTGACACTTTTTGTGCAATAATTGTCAATTCAAATATTGTATTTCCATTCAGACTTATCGATTTGGTTTTCTAAGAGTTTATAGTAACATCTAGTAAGAAAGGAACCGATGTATTCTTGTCCATGTAATATTATGAGTTCTTGTTTTGGGTTCCGCTTATCTTCAAATTAGCTTTTTTATTAATAATTCATGTTTAAATGAAACAAAATTGATAAAATCTCGTAAAAACAAATATAAGTCTGACTTTATTTAAAACCAATCTCAATGAAAAAGGCCAATAACGTTCAGCAATCAATCACCAAAATAGTTGAAGTTAACGTAAATAACGGTAACAACAATAATCCCTCAAATGCTTCTGCTAAGGAGCTAATTCAAATTAATAATTTAAAGGAAATTTTAGGGCAAACTTCAAAAAAGGGAGAACGTCTTATACTACTAAACAAATTAAGCGAAAAGCTATTGCTTGTAGCACCAGAAGAAGTTCTAAAATATGCATCCCAAGCGTTAATGATGGGGCAGATTGTAAATGCGAAACAGCAAATTATAAAATCAAACTTGATTCTGGGTGCCTATTACAATAAAATTGAAGATAATGAATCTGCATTATCTCATTTTCAAAACGCGCTTCTAGTAAGTTTGGAATTGGAAGACAATGTTTCTAGTTCAAATTGCTATTTAGAAGTTGGGCATGCAAATAGGAAATTAGGGCAAACAAAAGCAGCCATTTCTAATTATCAGAGTGCCCTTAAACTATATAAAGAGTTAAAAAACAATGCGGTTGTTCTTGATATAATCATAATTCTTGGTGAGTTAAGTGAAGAAATTGATGATTTGTTGAATGCCCAGCTTTATTTCAAACTAGCAATATCCAAGCAAAAAGAGTTTAATATAGATAAGTCTAAACAAGCGAATATTTTCAATAAGTTAGGGTGCATTTATTTACTGACTGAACAATACCAAGAAGCGGAACCTGTGTTTTTGGAAGCGCTAGCAATTAATAAGGTTGTTGAGAATCATCTAGAAGTTTCAAAAAATTCAACAAATTTAGGACAGGTGTATTTAAATTTGAAGCAATATGACCAAGCCATAAATTTCTTTAATATTGCTTTAAAAAGCAGCATAGCTGACGCAAATAGCATTGGGATGGCCTCAACATTAAAAAGTATCGGTGTTGTATATCATGCGTTGGAGATGTATGATGCCTGTATTCGAAACTATAATGAGGCATTAGTTATTTTTAAGGAGTTAGATGATCAACAAGAGATCTCCACTTTATTAGAAGTGTTAGGAAAAATTAACTTTCAGATACGTAACTATCAAAAAGCAGTCTCATTCTTTAAGCAGACGTTAGATCTTGGCGCACTGCTTATGGACGATCGTCTAATTGTTAATTCTCATTTTTATCTAGGAAAGGTTTCCTTGAAAAAACAAAATCCTGAAACGGCAATTTCGCATTTTGAGGAATGTATTCAAAAGGCAGAGGCTGCAAATCTACAGTCAGATTTCATAGAGGTTTATCAAGAAATTTCGAACTGTTATGCTGAGATGAATCAGTACAAGGAGGCTTTTAACATGCAAAAGAAGTTTAATGTTTTACTGGAGTTTAAATTGACCAATAGTGAAAAAACTGAAGTACAAAAGCTTAAAGATACTACGAATGTAAGCCTTGAGAAAAACAAGCAGCTGCAGACTCAAAATGTAGAGTTAAAGCGTTTTATCTCTAGTGCGATTCAAGAGTTGAGGCCACCAATAAGAGTGATTGCTAGCTTTACAGAAATCCTAATGAAAGCTGAGTCAAATGAGAACAATGATGAGTTTCTTGGAATCGTTAACCGATCCTCAAAAAGAGTCCAAAGTTTTTTGAAAGATGTCTATACCTTTTCTAGAATCATCGATAAATCAAACCTTCCGACCATAAATATAAGCCTAAACAACGTGCTTAAAAACGTACTTAACAATTTAGGGATAAATCATCATACACAACCAAAGGTAACACTTCTTGAATCGGAATTGCCAACGGTAAATGCAGAGCCAGATGAGATGGCTCTGGTATTGGAGTCTATTCTTATGAACTCTTTAAAGCATAATGCAGGACGAGCAATTGAGATTAAAATATTCTTTGAGGAAAAAGAAGACCAACTTATCATCTCAGTCGAAGACAATGGGATCGGTGTTGATAAAGAGTTTCAAGACCTTGTGTTTTATCTGTTTACCAGAGTAAGCAGTAAAGAGAAAAAGAGCTGCGAGGGAACAGGAATTGGACTTTCGATGGCCAAAAAAGTACTGAATAACCGAAAGCACGATATTTGGATGGAAACCCCTGAAACGGGAGCTGGAACTCGTGTTTCATTCTCAGTCAGCAAACCGCAATTCCCTTCTTAATTTTACTTGTATAGTTAAACCCTCATTATGCATTAAGAATCAACTTTTGTCCTCAAACTACTTCAAAATCAATGAAGACGTAGGTTACTCGAACGTCCGCCTATTTTTAATTTCACCATAGGGGTTACTATGCTTTCAATGAAAAATAGGCGTGGAGCACTTGATTTCATT
>CALGAW010000088.1 GCA_937959115.1 uncultured Saprospiraceae bacterium | reverse complement strand
AACAAACAATGAAGTATTTATTTTCACTCCTAGTAATTGGAGTAATCGCAGCAGGACAATTGGACCCAGCAAATTACCAACATCTTAGACAAGATCGGTTTAATATCAATCTATCGGTACCGGTAAAAGATTCAGTAGCCGCCAAACAACTTGGAGCACTCTATTTTAATCTACCCGGTACAGCATTTGGAAGTTGTGCCAGTTGCCACGACACAAAGAACGCAGGGCAACCACTTGTAAAATTTCCATCAGGAGGGAGAGGGGAACACGATCGATTGTATAAAAAACACGATCCAAATTTCAACGCAGATATTCCAGGAGTAAACAGTCGATCGATCGCCAACACAGTCCACCACACCAACTTATTGAATGGGGCAAAACTAGGATGTGATGATTTGAATGAGGGAATAGCGATTGAGAAACTACAAAAGGTAGTAAGCACCAACATCCCAGGCAATCATCCGTTAAAGATACAATTTGACATTGCATCAAGCGACAAGGCCCACAACATTAGTAACTATGTATTTCTAACACGATCGGACCACGTTTACCGGGACTTAGCAAAAAAGGCATTCGGAACTACAAATATCGATCGTAATATAGTTGAGTCGTCCTTAGTTTGGTTTGAAGCAACATTTAATACAACCGAAAGTAATTTTCAAAAGTGGCTAAGAGGTGAAGCAGAATTAAAACACGAAAAAGGAGTGCAATTGATTCTCGAAAAGTGCGAAGGATGCCACAGCGGCCCAGCACTAGGGGGAACGAAATTAGCAAAGTCAATCGATGGAACAGACGACCGTTTCAAATTTACCGGGGATCCACAAGATACCGACTTAATGAAAGTACCAAGTTTGTACAATCTACCAAACGCACCTGCTTACGGATTGAATTACCAATTTAAGACACCGTACCAAGCAATTAAAGCACACAACGACATTACACCAACAGAAAACCGATCTATCAACAAGGCACTACGCCTGGACTTCACAGATAGAGAGATGGACCGACACACAGAAGTAAATTAGTCGAGTAAAAAAACCAAGAGCAACGGTGTAAAAGCCGTTGCATTATTTACCTAAAAAATTAAGATCATGACAGGCCAAACAATAACGCAAATAACCGGAACACCGGAAGACGTAGCCAAAGCAATGATGGAGTTTATGCAGGCTCAAGAAGTCAAAACAAAACCATCCATCCAATGGCCCGACGATCTGGAGCTGACAAGGCCGCAGGTATCCTTGATACTGGGCAACCACTACGGAGAGAGCAAAAAGACCCAGCCACGAAGTAAATACGTTTCTTCGCTCAAGACGCTAGAAACAAAACACACCACATGGGGGCATCTAAAAATGTTTATCGAAAATACTTTAGAATTAATTTGACATTGTCAGGTATTTACCATACATTTGAACTATGAAAGAAAAGGGTAAGAGATTACTAAAGAAATATACAGCCTATTTGTACGTTGATCAGATAGAGGAGATTGAGAAGGTGGCAAAGAAAGAAGAGCGAAAGCCATCGGCACAAATACGAGTATTATTGGATAAGGTGCTGAAAATTAAAAAGAAATGATAAAACTCAACGGATGGACGATAAAGCCAGTCCATAACAGAAAAAATAAGCCAAGTGGACTCTATCCAATTACGATAAGAATAACAAAAAACAGGAAGACTAGTTACGCAAAAACCGACTTAAGGGTGCTTCCAGAGTCATGGAACAAGGAAAAAATGATCGTTGTTTCTCACTTAGAAAGCAATAAGATAAACAAAGAACTTGAGGAAGTGCTTGACTACATAAAGGTGTTCATTTCTTATAAACCGGACTGTTCTCATGAAGAAGTCAAGTCCATTGTGGGAGGTAAGTTGTACATTGAGGAGCGAAAAGATATTGTTTTAATCCATTGCCACAGCGACAAGCCCAAAGAAATCGGAATAGTGCCAACAAAAATTCAAGGTGTAAAAAGCTTAAATAGAGTTCCAAAAAATGAATACACCAGTGGCCATTGTGTCTATTTTCTTTGCTACAAGGGCGAGGTGGTCTATATTGGTAGATCAGAGAACGTCTTCAGAAGGATTCAAGGTCATTTAGGGGATAAGCAATTCGATGATGTTTTTTACGTCAATGTTAAGCCAGATCAGCTATCAGTAGTTGAGACATCTTTGATCGCAGAACTAAGTCCGAAGTATAACAAAAAAAGTAAAACCGCAAACCAATACAAAACCACAATTGCAAATCAGTTTTTGAGCAATAAAATGCAAACATGACATATTGTCATTTTTTTTGAAAACAAATCCGTACACTATCCGTCAGTCTGGATGTAAAAGAAGGCTAAGTTCTTTGAAATATGGGCGTCACAGATCAAACCTGTTGAATCTTTGTTAAATACCGATTTTTGTAATGAGATTTACAGTTTTATGTAAATAGTGTAGCAAATATTGGAGCCCGCAAAGGTGGGTGTAATCAGATTTGCAAATTATTGTGTCACTTACTTCACGTATTTTGCATCAATTCCGTACATTTTCTATACATTAGTGATTAAACTAAATTCAAAATCATGTACAGGGGATATAGGTGGAGTGTAAAATTTGTTCACAACAGGAGGAAGGCTAAAGGTATGAAATTACTTCCTATCGAGGTATCAATTCACTATAAAACTACTCATTATTTCCCTACTGGGATCCATGTGCTTCCTTCGAATTGGGATGGATTTAGGACGGTTAACCATCCGTTATCAATAGCCTACAATCAAAAGCTGTCCAAGATTGAGTTCGAGATCAGCAGCAGAATAAACGAAACCGAGGGCAAGTGCTCAATGGCGGAGGTGAAATTAATACTGGGATTGGGCAGGGTGGAGTCTTTTAATGACTTCATTCGAAGCCAGATAGAAAAGGAGGAGGTTTCGGATACCACAAAAAGAATCCACCGGAGTGCATTAAAAGTACTTGATGCATTTAGTCCGCAACTTAAATTCAAGGATATTAATAGTCAGTTTGCGCACAATGTGGTGTACTACCTAAGGGCGAAGGGTAATAAAGATACTTCGATTCGCAATTTCATAACCATTGCAAAAAAGTACCTAATCATTGCGGAAAACCTAGGATTATTTAAGGGTAGAAATCCACTTAAGGGGATCCGGCTAAATATTGTTGAGTCAGAAAAAGAATATCTGACTATTGACGAATTAAACAAAATCGAAAAATACGAAGGAATATATTCAGATGTAAGAGACATGTTTTTACTCTCCTGTTATACAGGAATGGCCTACATAGATATTAAGAATTTCAAAAAGGAATCAATAACCGTAGGTAAATATAAGTTCATTCAGTCAACTAGAACAAAATCAAAGACAGGCTACTATATTAATCTATCTCTAATGTTCCACGGAAAAGCCTTAGATGTTATTGAGCGAATGGAGGACAAGCCGAGCAGCTACACAAGAGTTTACACGGCCATTCAAAGGATAGCGAAGGATTGCGGTATAAATAAGAAAATTACCTTTCATGTTGGCAGGGTAACGTGCGCAACTAACCTTGAAGGATTAGGAATGAGCGAGCAACGGATCAACTACATCATGGGATGGAAATCAAAGGGCATGAAATCCAGGTATGCCAAAATTACACGGGAAAAAATAGACGCCCAGCTACTAGAAATATTCAAATAAAATCAGTCCAATCAAGTAACAACCTACTTAGATGGGGCTGGATAAGTATATCATTTTTAAAAAATAAATCAGATGAACGCACTAGAAAAAGTAAAAAGTATCTGCGATGGGATAGAGTACTCAAGAGACATTCCAGAGGAAGCAAAGCAGATAGCTAAAGAAAATAATATTGTCGTAATCGTAGGCGGTTCTGACGACCTAATGTATTGTTATGGCGCCGACTGTTATCTAACCGACCACGTAGAGCACGGATACGGATGGGATGGAGACACGTTAAAAAATGCTCACAAAAAACTTAGAAAAGAAGCAAAGCAGCTGGGGCTAATGATTTGGTGGTGTGGTAAAATCCTTGAAGATGGATTAAAGATCGAAGGCTATGACACGGAAAAAAGTGGCGCATTTAGTTATACAGTCAATGAGGAAATTGAGAGCCTTGACTTCCTGGTTATGGAGGAGGGTGACGTTTATTGCACAGGTAAAATTGTTCGATTACCAGAAGGTTTCAAAAGCTACAAATCAAATTAAAAATGAAAGCAACAAAAATCAACGGACTAGACCTCTACCAATCACAGGAGATACTAAGAGCAATAGCACATCCCCTCCGAATGAAAATACTACAATTCATCGACAAGCACAAAACCGTCAATGTAAACAAGATTTACCAAACATTGAAACTGGAACAGTCGATCACTTCACAACATTTAAGAATCTTGAGATTAGCGGATGTAGTGAAAGCAGAGCGACAAGGAAAGTTTATTCGTTACAGCGTCAACTATGAAAAAGTAGGGCAGGTAGTGGATAGTGTGGAAACCTTTTTAAATGAAGAATCATGAGTGAGCATAAATTTCCAGGGAATAGCCAAATTAAAGCTACATCCTTGTCGGACATAGACAGGATAGTGGAAATTTGCAAGGCAAACGGCATCGAAATAGAAGATCAAATAGTCAGCAATCCAGCATTGGTGCTTGAATACTGCCCATGCATCAGGTATGGAAGCATCGCCGAAAAGATTTTTTCTTTTAAATATGAAAACCACAAAGTAGTATCAATAGAAGAATACTTTAAAGAATACCTAGATAACGAAGAATTACCTGCGATGGGTGACTATAAAATTAGGGTAGATAGTCGTGAAGAAAACCTAAAGGTTAGGCAACACGCGAATAGGCTGGGGTACGACGAAGCGTTAGACCCAGTACTTTCAGAAGCAAAATTTCTATTCATGGAAGTGGAGTGTTTTGTAACTCAAGCCACCGGCGAGCATTACTTCAACAGCCACAAAAACAAAGAACTAACAGTAGAACAATTTTTAAATCTTAAAATAACAAATCAAAATGAGTGTATTAACAGCAAAGGAACTAGTAAACCAAACAGAAGCGGAAGCGGATCAGGTAAAAATGAATCGCAAACTAGAAGACGCAGTTACCAACATACGGAGGGCTATAGAAGACGCAAACCGCAAACTATCGAGTTTACAAGACAAAGAAGACGAAGCAGTTAAGGAGTATGTCAACAGTACAGATGTGAACGAGTTGAAGAAATTCAACCAAGACTTACTGGCAGCAAAAGAAGACCTCGCTTATCTAAAGAAGATTCAAAAAGAGCGTTTTCCAAAGAAGTAGGAACTAATCAATTTACATAATCTAAAAAACCTTAACAAATGACAGATTTTCTTCAATGGCTGTACGACGTTATCAATCAGCCGATAACAGATTTTTAAGAAAACCTCTTGGGTAGAGGTGATTGCTTGCGGGTAATCAAATTGTAAAAAGCAAGAACAGAATTAAAAAGTTAGTTGTGTTCTTGCATATTGGGAGTGCTATGGTAGAAACGCAATCGCCGAAAGATAGGTGACTTATTTTATTTTATGAGG
>CALGAW010000087.1 GCA_937959115.1 uncultured Saprospiraceae bacterium | reverse complement strand
GATGTTGGTCGTGTAGATCAATTTCCTGATTTCTACAGGGTAATTAAGGAATATCGTGAGGTGATCCCAGTTATCTTCCCATGACTTAACTGCCGATTGATATTTGTCATTCCATTTATTTTTAAACTCCTCAAACGCCTTTTGAGCCATCTCCTCATTACTTGACTGGTAGATGGCTTTAATATCCTTAACAACAGCCTTACGATCTTTGTAAGACACAAACTTCAAGGAATTTCTGATTTGATGTACGATACAAATTTGATGGACACTCTTAGGGTAAACCGCTTCTACAGCTTTGGTAATTCCAGTTAAATTATCAGAACACAAGAAAAGAACATCTTTTACACCACGACTCTTTAAATCATCAAGAATACTCATCCAGGCCGAAGCACTTTCTGTCTCCACAATGCTCATACTTAGAATGTCCTGTCTTCCTTCCATATCAATGCCTAGCACAAGCATACATGCTTTTGAAATGACTTTTCCGTCCTGCCTAATCTTGTAATGAATGGCGTCTATCCAGACAACTGCATATTGATCATCCAATGGCCTTGATTGCCAAGCTCGAATATCCTCCAACAGTTGATTGGTAATAATTGATACTTGTGAAGTGGAATAGGCTACTCCATAAGTCTGTTCTACAAAATCAATGATATCTGCATTGCTCATTCCCTTGGCATATAGAAGCTGAATACAGTCTTCCAGCTCTTGGCTCATTGACTTGTGCTTAGGAACTATAACTGGATCAAATTTACTGTCTCGATCTCTTGGAACATTGATCTGAACTTTTCCCTCAGCTGTTTTTAATGTCTTGGAGGAAAAACCGTTCCTTATGTTATCTGATACTGGCTTGTCTCCTTTTTCATGTCCTAAATGAGCAGTCATTTCTGCATTTAACAAGGATTCTACTCCTCGTTTGAAGAGTTTATCTCTAAGTTCATAAAACTCTTCCTTGTTCTTAACCTGACTCAGCAGGTCATCTAACAATTTTTCTGTCTTCTTTTTCATAAAACAAATTTTTAGAAAAAATTTGACCTACAAAACTTAATGACGATATTTCTTCAGTTTTTAGCTAAAACACAAAATTCTGCTTACTCCCACAGCAAGGCTAGTTTTGGAAGTGAACTTTACTTGGGAAGCTTCTGTTTCGCTCATTAAAGACGCTGCAGTAAAAATTTAGCAATTTTTAATTCGCTTAGATTCTGCTAAAACTTTAAGTCTTATCTTTGCTCGTGCTGCACCGTCGTTGTTACGAACCGTTAGTAGCAATTTTAGGTCCTTCACAATCTAGTAAAGTAAAGTTCAATGGAATTAAAGAAATTCTTGGTGTATGCATGTAACTGATTGTCTAAATTTGCTATATTTACAATATATAAAACCTGCAAAATAATGCGTTAATCAGAAATGTAAAATGGAAGCAATAGATGCAATAATGAAGCTTAACAAAATTTTCAAATCCAAGAACTGGGTTGAAAAAGATCATGACGAATTTGTCTTTGATCAGTTTTGCACATTATTTAATAATTTAGAGAAAGATGAAGAAAGAAAGCTTATTGTGGAATTAACTGAAAAATATTCTTGGATTTCATTTACAGAATATCAAGGCAGTATATTGAATGCCTTAAAACTGGTAGAAGAAATTAAATTACAAAATCTAAAAAAAATATACTTTTTTCCTATTATTAAACCAGAAGATGAAGGCAAAATAAAGAGTGGTCCTTATTTATTATACCCTCTTAAAAGTTACAAAAAGTTCTTGCCAATGTATGCTCATATTAAATTTGAAATTATAACATCTTTCGATTTTATGTCAAAAGACAATCTAACTTTAAATGAAAATGAGAAAATCTTCTTAATGGATGACTATATTGGGTCTGGTGAAACTTTAAAATTTTGCATAGATCACCTTAAAACAATAAATGATTTTAGAAATCAAGATTTCTCAATTATTAGTATTGCTACACAAAAGGAGATTTATGACAGCATGAAGCAAATGGGAATTTCTTATTATAGTGATACAATTCAAAATAAAGGTATTTCTGACAACTATAGTGAGCCAGAATTATCAGGAAAGATTTCTGTGATGAAAGAAATAGAAAGAATGATACCTGGTGGAAATCATTTTAGTTTTGGATATGGTGATTCCGAAGCACTAATTACTTTAATAAGAACACCTGATAATACTTTTCCAATATTTTGGAAAGACTACAGGAAAGGAAGGAATAAATTCAATGCTCCGTTTTCTAGAGATGAAAGTGTAACAAATGGCTAGTAAAAAAACAATTCTACTATTACATATTATTAAGCATCACAGAAATGTTGATCAGCTCAAAAGAGAAGGGTTATCTTATCGTGAAATCACTATTTTAGTTTCAGAAAGTGTAGATAGTGATTTTTTGAAATATGAACACGATGAATTGGAGTTGACAGAATTGGGAGAGAAATTATATCAAGAAAACAAAGGGCTTATAAAAAAGCAAAGCAAAAAAGAGTGGATTCAAAAAGATGAAAGAAGTAAAATTCCCAAAATCTCAAAAGATTTTATATTTTTACCAAATCAAAATGAATTGAATTTTTGATTCACTTAAAATATTGTTCTGCTTCTGCAGAACCGGGAACATGAAGTCATTTTCCTGTAATTGAATGGGCTTTCAAGCTCTCGTGTATGTCGATTGCTCCGCGGAGCTCCACAACCGACATACACGTATTCTAAATTGGGTGTGGGAAACCACACCCAATAAATGATTTCAAGATGAAATACAAAACTTATGAAATTCAGTTCAGAAAAGAGGCTCAGAATGCTGGATTTTCGGAGCAAAACATTCAAAAATGCCTTAAATATGCGAAATGTTTAATTGAGAACAACCTTCCAGTGATCTACAACACAGCAAACCTTTCGGCTCTAGTTGGGTATAATAAAGAATACGTAAAAAGAGCTACTGTCTATACAAAGTCCTACTATCGAGAATTTGATATTAGAAAAACAAATGGTTCCTTAAGAAAAATTACAGAACCATTACCAAGCCTTAAAGAAATACAAATTTGGATACTTCACAATATTCTTTATAAAGTAAATGTAAGTCCTTTTGCAAAGGCATATATCCCAAACAGAGGGTTAATCTCGAATGCTAAATTTCATCTAGGCAAAAAAACATTATTGACTCTTGATATAAGTGACTTTTTCCCTTCAATAAACATGTCTTCAATACATCAAATATTTTCTAAACTTGGTTATTCTCCTCTAATTTCAAACCTTCTAGCTAAACTTTGTTGTTTAGAGCAAAAGTTGCCTCAAGGTGCTCCAACAAGCCCATATTTGTCAAACATATATTTCAGATCCGCCGATGAAGAGATTTCGAAATTTTGCAAAGTAAATGAGATTAGATATACTCGCTATGCCGATGATTTATCTTTTTCATCCGACAATCTTGATACTACAAGAGTTATTGAGCTTGTAACTGCTTCAGTTGATAAATTAAATTTGAAAATAAATCAAGAAAAGACTAAAATAATGACATCAAATATGAGGCAAACTGTTACAGGTATTGTTGTTAATCAAAAGTTACAGGCACCACTTTATAAACGAAATAAAATTCGACAAGAACTTCATTATATCAAAAAGTTTGGTTTTGAAAATCATGTTAATCATGTTGGAATAAAACAGAAAAATTATTGGTTACATTTAATGGGGAAAATTAATTTTATATTATATCTAAATCCTGAGGATAAAGAATTTTTAGATTATAAAAAATATTTATTGTCAATAGAAACAAGTAAATAAACTGCTACTAACAAAAGTGTAAATGTACATGCTCCTAAACGTCGCACGGTCAATATACACAAACCGTTAGCCACCTTTAAAAGCTATATTAGATACCAGTAAGATGATTACGAAAATCTAAATCATATTAATTTGAACGAACTAGAATTTTACAATCAACAATTCAAAAAGTATAAAAAGTACGATCATGATCGTTCCTATGTATCTGCTCCTAGCTTTGACTCGCCAGAAGGCTATTTCGCACATTTAGTTAATTTATACTCTAACACCAAAAACACCTTAGTCGATCTAGGTTGTGGTGATGGATACTTTACATCTAAGTTAGCTAAGTTTAATGCCACCGTAATCGGTATTGAGCCTTCATCATTAATCAGTGCGGCAAATGAACTCCTGGAAGAGACAAAACTTAGTAATCTAAGTTTCCTCCAAGAAGACGCATACCAGCTTCCGTTCGATGATAACTCCATTAATTTAGTAATAAGTCGAAGAGGTCCAGATCCAGAAAACGAAGTATTTCGTGTTCTCAAACAGGAAGGGCACTTTGTCTTTATCACAATCGGAGAAAAGGATGCGTTATCGCTTAAAGAAATAGTCGGAAGAGGTCAGCATTTTGAATCTAGGATCAAGGTGTCCGATGAACTAAAAATCAAGTATCGTAAAGCAGGGTTCATCAAAATAGAATGTAAAGAGTATCTGTATCACGAATATTATAGCTCAAAAGATGCCTTGAAGGAATTCTTGCATCGTGTACCTATAGTTGAAAATTTTTCAAAATTGGATCATTCCTCCATTGATACTTACTGTGAGAAATTTACTAATTCTAGGATAAAGCTAGAACGACATAGAGTTGTTTTACTTGCGAAAAAGTCAAGTTAACTTATCTTTTACATATTGAAGACGTTGGCTAACAAGCTGTATGCTGCCATCTCTTCACACTACTCGCGGAGACGCCACATAAAGCAGAAACGTTGCCTTCCACTTAAAATATCATAGGATGTCCCAAAGATGATTATCGAAGTAGCGTCACATCTCCCTTATAAGTAGCCGTGCTTCCATCAATAAACTCAACTTCAGCATAATATACAAAGACGCCAGGGTTTAAAAACCGACCATTCAAGGAGCCATCCCAGCCAACGGAGAGGTCATTTAATGGTGCCAGTTCCGTCATAAAGGTCAATTCTCCCCAACGATCATAGATAGACAGTTTGTTGATCCTTGTTCCGGATGGTCCTGAAAATATGGTAAATAGATCATTAATACCATCTCCATTTGGTGTAAAAGTATTTGGGATATACACATCTCGATTAGAGATTACCTCAACCATGACATCATCTGTTGCAGTGCAACCGTTTGCATCCGTTATCATAACCAAATAGGCAATAGATTCAATAGGCTGCTCCACAATAGGATCCGGACAATTGAATATCGAGTCCGTGGGGTCGCAAGCTAAGTAATCTGTAGGAGTCCATGCCCAAACTACAGGGGTAGGACTATTGGTAGTGGCTTGAAGTTGACCATTCTCACCAAGCTCTAAAAGAAGATCCTGACCAGCATCCACTAACAGTTCCGAAGGATCTACAAGCGTAATGGTTTGCTGGATTTCACAACTGTTTGCATCCAATATAGAAAGGGAATAGATACCTGCTTCTAAGTTGGTAAATAAGGTGTCTTGACCATAGGCTGCAGCATCCAATCCGTAAAGATAAGGAGCTATTCCACCATTGGTTGATAGAATTTCAATACTACCATTGTCATCCCCAAAACAAATATTGTTGACTACAGTATAATTACTTTGAATTGGTAACGGCTGATTTAACTGCGTTTGGCCTATTTGTTGACAACCATTGGCATCGGTTACAGTTACGGTATAACTTCCAGCAGGTAAATTGAAAAGCGATGAGGATGTTGCACCAGTATTCCATAAGTAAGAATAGAAAGGCGTTCCTCCAGAAGGAATTACACTAACTTGCCCTTCTTGAACACCCCAACAACCTAAATGAACAGAGTCAATCGCAAGACTCATCGCAGTAGGACTGGTTACAGTTAAATTAATCGGACCAAAGTTACAGCCGAGACTATCGGTTATTTCCACAGTATGCACTCCAGCTGCAAAACCAGAAACACTTGCTTGAAGCGAAGGGGCTCCACCATTCCAACTATAATAATAGGGTAATGTCCCACCAGAAGGAGTGACGGTTGCTACTCCATCTGAAGATCCAAAGCAGGAAACCGGAACCATCGTTGCAGCAACTAAACCTAACGGATTCAGCGAAGGAATTAAAATACTACCCTTCCAATTACACTGATTTGCATCATATACGGTAACCGTATGTATCCCTGAATTTAGATTAGTTGCAGTAGGAGTGTTATGACCCGAATCCCAAGCATATGAATAAGGCGCAGTACCTCCAGTTAGTTGGACGACCGCAGCTCCATTTGCTTGGCCGGAACAAGAAATTCCACTAAGGAGCTGAACCTGACCTACAAGAGAAAAAGGCTCAGTTATAATGGATGATTCAATTACTTGACAACCCTTCCAATCAATAATAGAAACAACGTAGTTCCCAGGGGCTAAATTACTTACAGTAGAAGTCATTTGTCCATTCGCATTAGCGCTCCATTGATAGGAATATGGCAGGGTACCACCAGACGGAGAAACACTAATAATACCATTATCATCACCATTGCAGGTGATGTTTGTGGTCTGAATAAAATGAACGCCTAAAGCTATCGGAGCTAAAACGGTTAACTGACTTGTAGCGAGGCAACCGTTTGCATCGGTCACTGAGACGGTATGTATTCCAGCATCTAGATTAGTAGCAGTAGGACTGTTATTCCCAGAATCCCATAAATAACTGTAGGAAGGTGTTCCTCCTGTTACAGTTGCAATTCCGATCCCATCTGAAAATCCAAAACAAGAAATAGAATCTTGTAAGGCAACAAATGCACTTAATTCGGAGGGTTCTGTGATAGAAATAGTCAATACCTCAGTACATCCATTTGCATCGGAAGTTGTTATCAGATAGGATCCTGCAAACAACCCTGTAGAAAAAGAATTGGTTTCCCCATTGCTCCACAAATAGCTATAGGGTGGAACTCCACCGCTAGTAGCCACCGAAGCAGTTCCGTCTGAACGCCCATGACAGGAAACAGCAGTCGCATTTGCTAATGAACTAGATAATAGGATTGGTTCAAAAACAGTCGTACTTCCAGTAGAGGAACATCCATTAATGTCGGTAGCAGTAAATGAATAGGTCCCTGCTACGAGATTGCTGATAATGGTACTTGTCATTCCATTGTTCCAAGTATACTGATAGGGTGATGTACCACCTGAGACTGTTGTACTAATCATCCCGTCTTGCCCTCCAAAGCAGGAGACGGAGTCAGCTGTTATACTTGTAATGCCAACACCTGGGAGTTCGTAGACAATAGTTTGGGTGGTAGCAGTACATCCATTGAAATCTGTAACTGTTGCTGTGTGAGTTCCACTAGTAAGACTGGTGGCAAGCGGACCGTTATGCCCCGAATCCCACAAATAAGTATAAGGGAATGTCCCCCCAGTAACATTAAGAACAGCCTGTCCATCGGCTAATCCAAAGCAAGAAACAGAGTCAAGTGTAGTCGCAGTTGCAGACAACTGGATGGGCTCAAATACTGTAGCCTGAAGTGTTGTGGTGCAGCCATTATTGTCAGATATAGTTGCTTGATAGCTGCCTGCAGTAAGTCCTGTGATATTGGCTGAACTTGCCCCATTACTCCAGCTATAAGAATAGGGTGGTGTACCTCCAGAAACAGTTGTCTGAATGCTGCCATCATTTAATCCAGTGCAACTTAAGGAGTCTGTATTTGAGACTGAAGCTGTTAAAACAATTGGTGCTGTGGTATTGATCGTAATAACCTCAGTACAGTTGTTTGTGTCTGAAACGGTTATTGAATGACTTCCTGCTGTAAGATTGGAAACTGTTGCAGTAGTTTGTCCGTTGCTCCATAAATAACTGTAGGGAGATGTTCCTCCGATGGTAGTAACAGAGGCCGTACCATCAGACAGACCATTGCAAGATGGATTTGCAGATTGACTAACACTTACCATTAATGAATCGGGCTCAGTTAAGAGGAAAGACGCTGTAGTTGTACAAGTAGAATTATCTGTTATAGTTACTTGATAAGTGCCAATCGAGAGGTTTGATATACTCAATGTTGTAAAACCAGTATTCCAGTCATAAAAATAAGGCATTGTTCCACCTGATGGCTGAATTGTTAGTACCCCGTCACTTCCTGCAAAACAAGCAATGGGTGCTGATTGAATAATTGCGCCTAAAAGTGAAGCAGGTTGATTGATTAATGTCGTTGCTGTCTGAGTACAGGCGTTTACATCTGTTACAGTTAGCATGTATTGACCTGAAGGTAAGGCACTGGAATTGATACTTACAAGTGGTGAATCCCAAGTGAATGTAAAGGGTGCAGTGCCTCCTGACACGGCTGTCTGAATCATCCCAGTGGAATCGCCAAAACAGTGTACATCAAAAGTGGTAATAGAAATAGATAGAGCAGATGGCTCTGTGACAAGAACAGCAGTTGAGGAACTACAACCATTATTGTCTGAGACGGTAAGCGAATAGCTGCCTGTTGTAAGCCCTGAAATAGTCGTAGTAGACGCTCCTGTGTTCCAGAAGTAACTGTAGGGCGGAATTCCTCCAGTAGCGGATACCGCAATAGAACCATCTGATCCGCCGAAACAGATAATGTTGGTGCTGTTTGTTTGGATATCGATTCCAGGTAATGCTATAGCAGTAAACGTGTTAATACAACCGATATCATCCGTTACTGTAAGCTGGTGTGGCCCAGAGCAAAATCCATTGAAGGAGGCTGTTGAAGCGCCATTACTCCATTGGTATTGATAAGGAGGCATTCCTCCACTTACAAGAGCCGTGAGCGTTGCCGAGCAAGCACTACTGCATCCAGGCAATGCGTTTATAGTTGCTGAAATAGGACTGGCCCATTCAACAATTAGTGAGTCAGAAACGTTTTTACATCCAGAGGTGGTGTTGGTGACTTCCAGATAATAGATGCCTGGAGAGGAAAGTTCAATAAAGTCAAATATACCTCCATTGACTTGAATACCATTGTAGTACCACTGATAAATAACTTGTTGATCTACCGTTGAGCTGACTGTAATTGTGTCACCAATACAAATATAAGTTGTATCAACAGGTGAAATCGTTACGACTGGATTTGGTACCTCAAACAAGCTGATTGGCTGAGTGGTAACCGAGTCGCAACTGTTTTGTATATATACGGTATAAACACCAGCTGTACTAGTGGTGTATGATGGTGTGTTTGCCCCTGGAATTTGATTTGAATTGAAATACCATTGGTAATAAAACGTTGGATTAGAAGGAAAAGTCGTTAGTTGAATGTTAGGGTTTAAACTACCTTGACAACTATACACATTTTGAGACGGAAGAATGGTTGCTCCAGCTAAAGAAGTTTGCCCTTCTACAATATTAGAACAGGCTGAAGAACAGTCCGTCAAAGTATCTCTTATATAGACATAGTAAAAGCCTGGTGTATTCGCAACTAGAGTAGGACCACTTTGCCCAGTAATCAAATAATTCTGGTTTTGACTACAACTATTCCCAACAGGATTATTGTACCATTCATAGATATAATTAGAGTTGGTGTCAGGAGGCGTGGCAGTTATAGTAAACGGAACACAAAGCGGACCAGCAGGAGAAAGAACTGGAGGCACAGGATCTGTTTGTACGTTAACTGTATCATTAAAAACACCGCATTCATTAAATATAGATAACACATATTCCCCCGGTTGTGAAATAGATAGACTAGTGGAGTTAGATGAAAGTTGGACCCCATTTTGGAACCATTTTATACTATCTCTTAAGCAACTAGAGCTTGGATTAGCCCTTAAAATTGCAGGAGCACAGAATCCGCTATTGCCTAATGTGGTAATAGATACCTCAAGAGAATCATGCAATTCAATACTAGAAAACGAACTTACACAACCATTGTCAGTAGTGATTCTTGCTCTTACACAGCCGCCGACAGGATTTTGGATTACAACAGAAGAGTCTACACCTGTAAAGACACCATTCGGTGTGTAAATTGCAATTGTAGAGCTATCCGCTGCAGCTGGATGGGTTATTGTAATCGTTAAACTATCCAGTCCACTTACGCAAATTGGCGCTGGAGAGGGTGAAACAAAAACAGGTGGGGTGGTTGGTTGTATAACTACGACAACTGGTGGTGAAATATAGGAACAGTTTCCATATGTAATTTCCACAGTATAATTTCCAGGTTGGGTTGCATAAAACGAATTACCAGTTCCAATTGAAACACCATCTCGATACCATGTGTAAGTAAACTGGTTAGAGGATGGGCGAAAACAGTTGTTGCATCCATTACTGTAAAAATGAGGATACAATGTTTGACCATTGCAAGAATAAATAGTATCAGGATTCACGCACGCATTACTGCTTTGGTCACTTATAAATAGGCTGTCTAATCGTGCAATTCGCTTAGTAAATGAGTATACTGTACACCCTGTAAAGCTGTTTCGGATTCCTACTCTGTAGCATCCAGGTTCTGTAATAGTATAGTTTTGACCGATTTCATTCGGAATATCCACAAAATCCTTCTGCCATTGAAATTCTGATCCGCAAAATCCGTAGGTGCTTAAAGATACATTTACGGATTCTCCAGGACAAATATACGCTTGATCAGCATTCGGCAATAGTTCTGAATAATGAGGTAGTTCATCTGGATCAAAACTTCCAAATGGACACAACGGGCGAATCCTAGTAACGGTATCTGGAATAGAGAGCGAAGGAATCGAACAACCGTTCCCATTGTTTACTTCAACAGTCCATTCGTTTGGAGAGCTTCCAGGGCTTGACGGTGTAATGATTTCATCTGTGCCAGCATTACTACCATTATTCGTCCATTGATAGTTGGTATAACCAGGAGGAGCGATCAAAAGAACATTGCAACTGTCTTCAGAAAAATAGTTGTCAAAATCAGTGTAATCGTTACACCAGAAGTCATCATAATAAATGCCGTTCTCAGTCGAATGAATAATAATTGGTGTTGAAGGACATGCATATTCAAATTCACTAAAAAAGGCTTTCCAGGTACCTTGAAACAACGGTGTGCTTTGAGCAGCTCCTACCGAAGTTGGAAGATCGATACTGGCCGTTTTTCCTACAATTCGTATGGACTGATTGTTGAAAATGGCGATTGAATTTGGCTTTTCTCGCTGGAAACCTCCGTAGAAAGTCGACCAGTCTCTAGTTCCAGTAGCAGTAAATTTGAAAATAAATCCGTCTGTTTCGCAGTTTATAGTGTTATATGTTTGCTGTACTGTATGAAAATATGGGAAATCATCACTTCCAGTGGTTCCAGTTACGTAGATTGAATTTGAGTTGTCTGTTATGATTCCGCGGGCTATTTCATTTCGCTGTCCTCCTAAGTAGGTGCTCCAAACTAACTGACCGGCGTTGCTGATCTTAGTTACGAATGCCTCTTGGCCTCCTTGGTAAAAGGATTGAAAGGCATTAAGGATTTGGAAATTAGTTGTGCTGTAAGTTAAACCAGTAAGAACGACGTCATTGTTATTGTCAATCGTTAAATCATAAACCTCATCATCAAAACTTCCTCCAAGGTAAGATCCCCATTCCAATTGAGTCAAATCATTTGAAAACCGTAGGATGAATGCATCTCTTGCCCCAGAAGTGCCGATCTTAAATCCTCCTGGAAGCAAGGTGCCTGTGGAGTTTGTACTGCCGGCTAGCCAGATTTTGTTGTTGGCATCCAATTCAATACTACGAATGACTTGAAAGGTGGTGTCTCCCCAATAGGTACCTGCTGCATTACTGAAATCGGATGCGACTCGTAGAATGAATCCATCACTGTCTCCATTATTTACAGGTTGGTAGGTTCCTGTTGCATTGAAGAAGCCAGTGCTTTTCGTGCTTCCTCCGATCAGGATATCCCCATTTTGGTCAAGGGCGACACATCCCGCGCCAGCTTCATTTTCAGCGTTTGTTCCTCCAATGTAGCTACTGTGTAACAAGGTGCCACTAGAATTAAATTTTGCGACAAATCCATCTGAGGCACCTCCACCATAAGTGGTTTGAAAACCATTGAGGATTGGAAGGTCTGTACTATTGGTTCTGCCTGTTAGATAAACATTATCATTTGCATCAAGCACTATTTTACCATAATCATATAAAAAATCAAGCACCTCGTTTTCATTAGAAGATCCACCAAAAAAAGTACTCCATATTGGTTGACCAGTAATGTCATATTTTACAATCACAGCATCATACCCAGCAATGACAGTGCTGCCACAGACATAAGTGTTACCAGTAGCATCTACTTGAACGTCATTGAAGGAATCACTTGAAGAATTGCTCCAATAGGTAGCATTTATAAGGCTTACAGGATCAATAACAAGCGGATAATTAACGTCATACGCACCAACGTTAAATCGAATAACGTTCCCTTCTAGGAGATAGCTGGAAGGAATTTGAACTCGTTTTCCTGAAATTTCTTGATAGGTAATTGGAGCTAGTTCTTTGATTCCTCCAAATTTGTTCTTCGCGATCAAATTCCCCTCTTCGTCCAATTCTAATTGCTCTACGTTATCATAAGTAAGTTGAATGTCTTGAACACAAGCATTTGGGGCAACTATAAAGTCGTACTTTAATGCATCATTGTAAAAATAAAAATCACAATCAATTCCATTATAAATTTCCTCATAAGTCAATTTATGGAAGGTAGAGACCCCTTCAACCTTTTTAGAAATGTCGCCGATATAATAGTGTTCTGTATACTTACTTTTGTCTTTAGGTTGAATCTTAGGAACCTTCGCTTTTTTGAAGGTCATATTGATCCGATTTGTTTCGCCAGAAATTCGATGGTGGAAACGATAGTTTAGACCATTCTCTAAAAACTCATAAGTAGCATTTTTAAATTTTGTCTGGTATTTAACTGAACTAAAAAGTTGACCTTTATTTTCAGTAATAAAAGGAGATTGAACTGGATTTGCACCAAGAGTGAGCGGGAAAAATATCCAAGAAAATATCAGTAGGTAACCCAAGAATCTAAGCATATCTATCTAATACGATTTAACGTTTAAAATTGTTTTAGTATTTCTAGACTTGAAAATATAAGGCTTGGTTGCTTTCAGAAAAATAGGAGCCCAAATTAACGAGAATAATTGATATTGTGCTAGTTTAAAATTGATTTATTTTTTGAATATTTATGTTGAATCGTCTTCTTCCTACCACTCAAATTGATAAGTTGAGTATAATGTATCTTTAAAGAAAAAGCCACCTAGCAAATTGCTTAGTGGCTTAAAAGAGAATGTTTGTATGTATAACTTTTAACGTACGTCTAATTTTTTGTTGATGATACTTGAATAAGTATGCAATTCAATTTTGTAATTGCCTTTGGTATACTCTTCAAAATCAAGTTCATAAATACTGTTTTCAGGTAAATCCCAAACCGCCTCATCAATAATCATATCTCCCGTTTGATTCTTAACATAAAGATGCTTGGCATAACCGTTAATCTCGCTAAAATCAATGAAACAAAGTTTGTTTTCAGGATCTGTGAAGAAAATTCCGCTATCATCGTCAGCTACAATATGTAGTGTTGTGGCTTCAAGGGGAGCCTCATTAGCGCTAGCAATTAGGTCTTGTGCAGAAAGAGAAAAAGAGGAAGAAAAAAAGAATGAAATTGTTAAAATCGTGAAAATGACATTGAGTCGGTACATAATAAGTGTAATTTATTATTTGTTTAGATAGTTGCTCACCGTTTCGTTTAACAGTTAATCAAAAATAGAACTTTTAAGCAAAGAAAAAAACAAAAATTCCGAGTCTTGAATGTATTTAAATTTAAAAATTTGTAACATTTTTTTTGTCAATACAAAATTCCAAAAATATCTAATTGTTAAAATTAAAGTTTGTTTGATTGTTTTTTTTATGCGTTATCGAAATTATTATGGGTAATATAGAAATATTATCATAGTCTTAAACAAAAGTTAAAATTATCTTAACAAAATTTGTGACAGGTAAAATAATTTATATTTATAAATAAATAAGTTTAAGATTTTGAAGATAGATCAATAGCAATAAGCTTTGTGCATGGTGTTTTAAGATGCGTAGAAAAATTTATTCGTAACTTCTAAGTCTGAAATCCCGACTGAAGCCAAGCATCTTACTTATAAATAATAGAGATTCAAGAATTTAATTATTTATTATCAATAAAGTTTTTGAAGGAATTGATGACAATATTTTCGCTTATAAATTAATAGTTTTAAATGTTTAGTAGTCTCTTTATCATGGTGTTATGGTGAATGTTGAACTTGAGTGAATTGTCTATTATCAATTATCAACCCTCAATAAATTTAGTTCTCAATTATCAATTCATCTATTGAATTTGGTTTTCGTGTAATAAAGCACAAAATTTGCTGTTGAATTAATAGTATGCCGACAGCGCACAGTAATACAGTTCATCCGTTCCTCCTGCTTATGCTCCTTGTGTTTGCAGCAATGCCTGTATGGTTGTCTGCACAACAAACCCTCTATATCGATAGCATTCCGCAAAATAGCTCCCTGTCAAACCTCAACCAAAAAACACTCTACCCGCTCACAGATACCACAAGCATTGACAGCCTTTCAGTAATAGCCAACACCGTCAACATCGTTAACATAACAACAGGAAAACCCATCCTAGAAAACACCTACCAGATATCCAACAATCAACTCATTTGGCTAGAGCAACCAAACGCGCCAAATGGGGTGAATATAACCTATAGAACATTCCCTTACGCCTTCCATCAGCCAATCAGCAGAAAAGACACGGGTTGGATAGGCAACTCCATGCCTGATATGTTAATTGGATACTCCGTGGATGATGATGTGCAAGGATCTGCCTTTACTTATAATGGTCTTGACTATTCTGGCAGCTTCTCTAGAGGCATCTCCTTTGGTAATAATCAGGATCTCGTACTCAATTCCGACTTTAACCTCCAGATCGCTGGTGATATAGGTGACGAGATCGAAATACTTGCTGCCATTACTGATAATAATATCCCACTACAGCCCGAAGGAAATACTCAGCAACTACAAGAGTTTGATCAAGTATTTATTCAGCTTAAGCGGAGGAATTCCGTCCTCATCGCAGGGGACTATCAGCTCAAGCGGCCACAAGGGTATTTTATGAATTACTTTAAGCGATTACAAGGTGCCTCCTTTAAAACTCAATCTGAAATCGGAAAAGGGACAGTCGGTGGCAGAGCAAGCGCTGCTGTGTCTCGTGGACAGTTTGCCAGAAATCAGATCATCGGACAAGAAGGGAACCAAGGGCCATACAAGCTCTCAGGCGCCAATGGAGAGCGGTTTATCATCGTCCTAGCAGGAACAGAACGAATTTACATAGATGGTGAACTCCTTATAAGAGGTTCTGAAGATGATTATGTGATCGATTATAACAGTGGAGAAGTGACATTTACAGCCAATCGCTTTATCACAAAAGACAAACGAATTACTTCTGAGTTTAGTTATACCACAGATGCATATTTGCGAACACTCTATGGCATTAGCCTTGACTATACATTGGACAAGTTATCCGTTTACGCAAATCAATACTCTGAACAAGATGGACAAAGCCTCAACTCAGGAACCAAATTGACAGAGCTACAACGTACGACCTTCCAAGCAGCTGGTGATCAGGCTTCCTCCACATTGTTTCCCTCAGTAGATACCTTGCCGCAGTTCGATCCAAATCGAATCATGTATGAAATCGTTAAAGATACCTTTAATGGAGTCGTGTATGACACCATATTTGTTTACAGTACAGATGAGGTGAAGGCAAAGTATGTACTCAGCTTTACACAAGTTGGAGTGGGGCAAGGCAATTACATGCCGATTCTAAGTAGTGCAAATGGACGGATTTATGAGTTTATTCCTCCAGATGCACAAGGCAATCCACAAGGCGCTTTTGAACCTGCAATTCGCTTGTCCTCACCAGAACGCAAGCAAATGTACACCGTAGGAGCCACTTATAAGCTGGGAAAGTCGTCAAATGTTATGGCTGAAGTTGGCCTAAGTAATTTTGATAAAAATACCTTTTCCGATGTCAATGATAACGATAATTTGGGGATAGGCATTAAAACTGGAATTAACCATAAGTTCAACTTAAATAAATCAAAAAAAGAAAGTACCTATCTAGATATATTCGCAAATTATGAATTTGTTCAAGAAGAATTTGAATTCATAGAAAATTATAGAAACGTCGAATTTACAAGAAATTGGAATGTAGATCAAACCGTGAAGCCTACAGAACATCTAGCAAAAGCGGGATTCAACATCGGAAAATCTAAACTTGGTAATTTGAAATATGAAGTTGGCTCACTTATTCGAAACAACCTTTACCAAGGTGTCATGCAAGAAGTTGATTCCAAATTATTCTATAAAGGATTTAAAGCCATTCTGCAGGGTAGTTATTTGACTGTCGAAGCAGATGAAGGGGATAGTAAGTTCTTCCGTCCAAAAGTTGACCTGTCTAAAACCTTTAAATCATTGGATAATCTGACCATCGGCACGTACGGCGAACGGGAATGGAATCAAAGAACGCTGGCAAACTCCGATACACTCAATACCACTAGCTTTTATTATGATGTTATTAAGTTCTACGCAAGCACGAAAAGATCGGAAAACTATAATATGGATTTTAGTTACTCCAAACGATTTGACTATCTCCCAACAGTAAAGGATTTTGGCTTAGCAACCGTTGCTGATGAAGCAAACGTTAAAGGGGTTTGGGCTACAACAAAAGCATCGCGACTCAATTGGAACCTCTCCTACAGAAATTTGGTAGTGGAAGATACTCTGCTCACCAATCAAAAAGGACAACAGACTTACCTCGGTCGCCTAGAGTATTTCCTCAATATTAAAAAAGGACTCATTCAGTCAAACACCGTCTACGAACTTGGTTCCGGTCAGCAACAGCGCATCGAATACAGTTTCATTGAAACCCAAGAAGGGCAGGGGACGCACACTTGGATTGACCGAAACGAAGACAACATTCCACAGCAAGATGAATTTGAGGTCGCTGTATTCCAAGACCAAGCAAACTACATTCGTTTTACAACGTATACCAATGATTTTATCCGAACAGATAATTTATTGTTTAGTGAAAGTTTTCGAGTAAATCCTGCTAAGATCTGGAGATCACAAAAGAAAGGATCAGTCAAGGAGTTAATCAGTCGTTTCTCCTCGCTTTCTGCTTGGAAACTCAATCGGAAAACCCTGGAATCTGATGAAGTATTGGCTTGGAATCCATTTCAGTTAAACATAGAAGACACGACCCTCTTATCGATCAACTCTGGCATTCGAAATATCCTTTATTACAATAGAATAAATCCAAAATTTGGTTTCGAAGTGGGAATGTCCAGCAATTGGATCAGAACGATTCTTACAACAGGGGGGGAAAGTCGAATTCGAACAGAACAGTTTTTCAAATCTCGATGGAATCTCAAGAAAACGGTGAGCACCAATCTTGAAATGTCGCATGGTTGGAGACGTAACATTTCAGAGTTCTTTACCACTCGAAATTTCGATATTGAACAATACAAGATTGCACCTTCTGTCACCTGGCAGCCCTCACGCACCTTTCGGATAAAATCTACATACGAATACCAAGACAAGCGCAACCGAACAGGCATAGAAACAGCTTTTAGTAATAAGGTAACCCTAGAGCTGACCTACAATAAAATTTCAAAAACCGAAGTCCGATCTCGAATATCATTTGCGAATGTAGCCTACGATGGGGACAACAATACACCTGTTTCTTATTCCATGTTAGAAGGTCTAAAAGACGGTCGAAACTTCCTCTGGAACCTCAATTTCTCTAGACAAATCTCTAAGAACATTCAATTGCAGATAGGCTATGAAGGCCGTAAAACTGGTGACGTAAAGGTTGTCCATGTTGGCTCCGCTAGCATCCGTGCTACTTTCTAACTGTATGCTGGTATAAGGGCGAATTGCACTCACCCCTTCGTTCTACTTTCCTCTGACCACGTTAATCGGCAATAAAAATTCGATGCACACCTGGCTCATACTTTAGCATCAAATGGCCCTTTATTTTTTCATAAACTGCGACATTTGACACAAAATCATAATCCTGTAAATCAATAAGCAAAACAGGAATGTCCTTTTCAACTTTAAAGTAATTCAAGTAAGCATCTTGTATGTTTTGAAGGTATTCGGTGCTGATTTCTTCCTCATACGAACGTCCTCGCTTCTTGATATTTGCCATAAGATGATCAATCGGCCGATACAAATAGACCAAGAGGTCTGGTTTCGGAAATTTGTTATTCAGGATATCGAAAAATCGCTTAAACAGCTGATACTCCTTCTTAGTAAGTGTCTTATTCGCAAAAAGCAATGTTTTTATAAAAAAATAATCCGCTATTGTATGCTGTTTAAATAAATCTCGTTCTAACAAGCTAGATTGCAATTGAGTAAACCGTTCTGACATAAAAAACAATTCCACTGTAAACGCGTGGCGGTCAGGGTCTTTATAAAACATAGGCAAAAACGGATTATCTGAAAACTGTTCAAGTACAAGCTTACAATTATATTCTTTGGCGAGCATCTTACACAACGTCGTTTTACCCGCGCCAATGTTACCTTCGATCGCGATATATGAATACTGAAATATTCCGTTTTTTTCTGTCATTCACTCAATAATAATACGGTTGATTTATCTGTACATTTTGCACTTATTTCTTCAATACTTAAACCACTTTTTGGGTGGACCAAATCAGGGGCAATTTCAAACAATGGTGCAAGTACAAAACGTCGTTCTTTAATCAATGGGTGAGGTATTGTAAGTCTTTGATAATCAATAATAATACTGTCAAAAAACAAGATGTCTAAGTCAATGACTCGCGGCCCCCAATGTTCCGTCCGATTCCGTCCCATTTTTTCTTCAATTCTATGAATTTCATACAGCAATTCAAAGGGGGCTAATTTTGTCCGAAATTCAATCGCTATATTCAAGAAATTAGACTGATTAATGTTTCCCCAAGGTGCCGTTTCGTAAATTGATGAAGAGGAGCTGATCGTTCCAGCAAATTCCTCTAAATTCATCAATGCCTGTCTTAGGTGCTCACGCCTTCTACCCAAATTCGTTCCTAAATGGATGTAAGCAGTATGATCTTCAAACATGGCACAAATTTACATTTTTATGTCAATCCTCACAGTGAAGAATTAGTATTTATTTTTGGGCGTATCCCTTTGTCTCTACTGGTGAAGAAAATTCACCAATAGAGACAAAGGGTCGCGTCATCCACTATTATGTGCTCCTTTCAGTCCGCGCATACCGTTTCTACCGCTTACGCACACTGTTGCTTTAGCATTTTTGTGCCCGAGAAAGAACTGTTTAATAGATAATTGAAGATGAAAAAATTGAAACTGAAATAAGGCATGCGAAATAAAGAAATCATCATTATTAAATAAGGATTAAGATTTCTCTAACATTTATATAACAAATGTGATAAAAATTGTATCTTTCTATTTTAAAATTGAACCCAAAATACAAAAGCTATATAGGTGTATCGCTAATATAACTAAAAGAAAATGTGTAATAGTTTTTTAATTAGTACCTAATAGTTGTTTGATACGTTTTTAGTTGATGACAAACCCTGAAAAACAATAGTGGAAACTGCTTGTAATGATCAGTTAAAACATTATTCGTCCCAACAATAAAGAATGAAAAACATTAAATCAGTCATGATTTTTTGCTTTTGTGCAATTTCAAATTTTGTAATCGCACAAGGAAATATTGCTACATATAGTGGTGGTGGCATTCGTGTGGATAATAATGAAAATATTCGTGTAGACGGTAACGTCTATAATGAAGGAAATGTAAGACTAGAAACGGACGCTATTATTTACCTCCATGGTAATGAATGGAGCAACCACACAATCTCAAGCGGTGGTGCTGGAAACGTCCCAGGAGATGGTTGGGTGTACTTTATTAAAGATGCCTCTTCTATTCAAGGCGCCGCAGTTCAGCTACTGGATGGAAATAATCCAGGAGTTAAAGGAACAGGTCCCTCTTTTCCAAGAATCAAAATACTCAATGTAGATAACGTTCAACTTATAGACAACGGTACTAGAATTCGTGCGCAAGTAGATTTTGCGATTGATGATGGACACGTGATTACCAATTTCGAAAATGTGTACATGAGCTCAACTGCAGACTTTACTCAATACACCGAACTTAGATATGTTGTTACAGATGGAACTCCAACTACTGGTGGAATAGTCCGAAAAGAAAATCTTTCAGGTAGTTTTATCTATCCAATAGGAACAGCTGAAAGTGATTATACACCAGCCACTCTTTCAAATTCTGGAATAACCGACTGCTTTGACGGTCGTGTTTTTGACAATACATTCCTTGATGGTACTTCTGGAGCATCATGGGATCCTGAGACAGTTGCCAAAACTTGGAGCTTTGAAGAAGAAACTGCTGGTGGCTCAAATGTTTTGTTAGACCTACAGCATAATTCACCCACAAATGGAATTAACTACGACTCTACAAACGCATATATAGCAAACTACATAGGTACTATAGGAAATACAAATGGCGGAGCTACATCACCTAACAAATGGGATCTAGTGGCTTGCCCAGTACCAAAAGCTGAAGCTACTCCTGGTAATATGACCACGGGAACACCAATAGTTGAAGGGTTTACGCTAGATCGAACATTTACGGATCTTAAAAATTATCCCTTATTTACAAAAAATAGTGTCGACGAATTGCTCCTCGGAATGGATGGGGATTTGCTAGATTGTCACGGCGACCTAGGAACTATCTCAATCACCGTAGAAGGTGGCACACCTCCTTATACCTACCAGTGGGATTCACCATTGATTATGGGGACAAGTGGAAACAACCTTCCCCCGGGCACCTACTCCCTCACAGTTACGGACGTGTCAGGGTGCACAATAACAGGCGATACCGAAGTGATAGAGCCACCATTGCTACAGGCATCAGGAACGGTTATCCAACCCGTATGTTCTGGCGACCTTGGAGCTATTGATCTTACAGTTACTGGAGGAAGCTTATGCGCAGAAGCTAATGACCTATTAATCTCTGAGTATCTCGAAGGAGACGGAAACAATAAATGCATTGAAATATTTAATGGTACTGGAGCTGATATTGATCTTCTTGGTCCTGATTGGGAACTTCATTTTTATGCAGATGGAAATACCACTTCAACCCATGTTAATTTAAACGGTACAATCAAAAATGGTCAAACATTAACTTTATGTAATGGGGCATCTGGTACAGATCCAATTCTGACTGCACTTGCTGATCAATTCTTCGCTGGTGGCTATAATGGAAATGACGCTGTTGTGCTTCAAAACAACGGAGGTACTACAATTGATGTTTTTGGTAATATTGGTTGCGATCCTGGAACTCAATGGGGAAGCCCTACAAATTGGACAATGGATAGAGTCCTTAGAAGATTGGCAACTATTGATACACCTATTAATACAGATCCAGGTAATGCTCCCTGCTCTTTTCCAACATTGCAGCCTGAATGGTCAGCATTCTTATTAACTGATTGGAGCGATCTAGGATCTCATACTTATCTTGGAAATCCTGAACCTCCTACCATCATTTGGTCTAACGGTTCTACAACAGAAGAAATAACAGGACTTTCTCCTGGAACATATACTGTCACCGTTACAGACTGTAAAGGCTGCGAAGTGATCGAAACATTTACAATTGATGATCCATCATTGGCAATTCAAACTACAATAGCAGCAAGTAGCACCCTCTGCTTTGGATCAACTGATGGATACATCGACCTTTCCGTTTCTGGAGGAACAACTCCATACACATACACATGGTCAAACGGTCCAACGACCCAAGACCAATCTGGTTTAAGCACAGGAACCTATTCAGTTACTGTTACCGATGATGATGGATGTACAGCCACAAATTCAGTATTTATTGATGAACAAGAAATTGAACTTGATATTGATGCTTTCTTTCTCGATGGAACTTCTTGTAATGTGGCAAGTGATGGAGATGCTGAAGTAGTTATAAATTCAAGTACACTTCCTCCTTACACATACGACTGGTCTAATGGTGCAACGACGAGTACCGTAACCAATTTACCAGTCGGAACGCATACTGTCACAGTAACAGATGCTTTTGGTTGTTTTAAAACAGCAGACGTTACAATTACAGATAATGATATCTTCTTTGTTTGGGCCGATCAAATCAATCCTACCAGCTGTTCCACTGCCAGTAATGGAACCGCAATTGTCAATGCTATTGATGGAACTGCCCCTTATTCTTACCAATGGGATACAGGAGAAACAACCCAAACAGCAACAGGCCTAGATGTAGGGACACATACTGTAACAGTCACTGATGCTTCTGGTTGCGTAAAAACTACGGATGTCTTAATGGTAAATGGCAATCTCTATTTTGTTATATTAACTCCAATAAATGACGCAACTTGTGCCACCGCGAGTGATGGATCTGCTACTGTTACCACACTCGGAGGATCTTCTCCTTATACCTATCAATGGGACAACGGAGAAACAACAGCAACCGCCACCGGATTAACAGTTGGGACACATGTCGTTACGGTATCTGATGCAGCAGGATGTGCAGGAACAGACCAAATACAAATTGTAAACCTAGATCTTTTTATCGTAACAGTTGTTCAGGATAATGGAGCAAATTGTGCTGGAGGCAGTGATGGTCAAGCTACTGCAACTCCAAATGATGGAACTCCTCCTTATACTTTTCAATGGGATAATGGAGAAACAAGTGCAACTGCAACTGGATTGTCAGTGGGAGTGCATACAGTTACCGTTTCTGATTCAGGAGGATGTCAAAAAATTGCATCTGTCGTTATTATTGATAATGATCTTTTCGAAATCTATATTGATCCCATTGAGAATGCAACCTGCGCTGCTGCAAGTAATGGTATCTCTACTGTAGTCATAATTTCAGGCTCAACACCTTACACCTTTATATGGGATACTGGCGAAACAACTCAAACTTCCTCATCCTTATCACCAGGTATACATTCTGTAACTGTGACAGACGATAACGGTTGTGTAGCAACGGATCAACTCTTAATTCTTGATGATGATTTGTTTGATGTTCTAGCAGTTTGGAATTCAGGAGTCACATGTTTCGGAGACAGTGATGGAAATATGACAGTCTTTACGTATGATGGTCAGACTCCTTATATATATGAATGGTCAAATGGAGAAACAACTCAAACTGCCTCAAATTTACCTGGCGGAATTGCTACGGTAACAGTTACTGACGCAAATGGATGCACAGCTACCTCAGAGGAACTTATTCCAGAACCACCAGAATTGATCGCATCAATTACGCTAGTACAAGACTTTGTTTGCTTTGGAGAATCAGCTGGCGAACTTACTGCCGTTGGGACAGGCGGAAATCCACCATATTCTTATCAATGGTCAAACACAGAAATAACGGAATCAATTTCAGGATTATTCGCTGGTACATACACCGTTACGGTCACTGACAATAAAGGGTGTTCAGATATAGCGACTGCAGTCGTTGACGAATGGATTGAACTAGCATATGACCTTAATGTTCTAATAGATTCAAGTGGCTGCGGTCAAAATACGGGAGATGCAACAATTGAAATTCTAAATTGGGGGGGAACTGCTGCCATAGATTATTATTGGTCTAATGGATACACTGAAACCACCTTTTATTATCATACGAGTACTCAAAACGGCCTTCCTCCCGGATCTTATACTGTTACCGTTGTAGATATAGATGAAAGTGGTTGTCAGGATACTATTAATTTTATTATCCCTGATAAAGAACTGCTTGATTTTGGAATGGTTCAATTGTATACCGTCCTTTGTGAAAATTCAACTGATGGAGTAATTAGTACGACTCCTTCTGGCGGAACTCCTCCTTATATGTATCAATGGACAAATGGAGAAACAACTCAAAATATTTCAGGCTTATCCCCTGGATTTTACGGAGTAACAGTTACGGATGCCGATGGTTGTTTCGATGTAGATCAATCAATCATAGATCCAATACCTGAAATCTTTATTAATACCACATACACTGCCGCCGTTTGCCAAGGAAACACAGATGGTTCCGCGACTGTTGTAGTTACTGGTGGTAATGGCGGAACTCCTCCATATGGTTTCGAATGGTCAAATGGAGTTACCCAAAATCCAAGTACTTCAAACACGAGCACCATTTCTGGATTGTCGCCAGGAACCTACACCGTGACTGTTTATGATTTGGGAACAATAAACCCGGCTTATCCAGGACCTTGTAATAAGATTGACACGTTTACTATTATTGATGCCCCACTTATTGGCTACAACGTTGCAACTGGTGGTGCTGGTTGTTATGGAGAGTCAAGTGGTGCTATTTTACTAACAATGACAAGCGGTACAAACCCATATTCCTATAATTGGAATAATGGAGCAACAACCGAAGATTTAACAGGCCTTGCTCCCGGGACCTACGATCTTACAATTACTGATGCTTACGGTTGTACAATTACTGACCAATTTATAATCAATGGTACTGATCAATTAACGATTAGTATTGATATTGTTCCAGGTATCTCTTGTGCAGGTTATTCTGATGGAACTGCAACTGCTTCAGCAACTGGTGGTAACATACCTACAACAGGCTGGGAATACATCTGGTCTACAGGTGACTTTGATTTCGGTCAAGCAACAAGTACCGTCACAGGTCTCTCTGCTGGAACCACTTACTCTGTTACCTTGACTGATGCAAGTGGCTGTCTGGCAACAGCAAGTGTTATTTTGAATGAACCAACTGCTGTAGATGTTTCACTAAGTCCTGCAGCTTACGGTGGCTGTCATAGCGAAAGTAATGGAAGTTTATCTCCAATTGTTCAAGGAGGATCACCTCCATACAACTATAATTGGTCAAATGGTTCCACTAATCCTTCAATTACAGGACTCGGGGCAGGAACCTATACAGTTACGGTTACAGACGATAATGGATGTATTGATACCGGTCAATCTGTAGTGAGTACAAATCCGGAAATTGTTGTCACAATGAATGGGACAAATTTAAATTGTAATAACGGAAGTAATGGCACAGCAACTGCAACTGCCTCAGGAGGGAATTGGCCCTATACGACATTCCAATTTGATTGGTCGACTGGATTCTCCGATTTATCTTTGACAAATACAAGTACCGTAACAGGTTTGACTGCTGGCACATATACGGTTACAGTGACGGATACTGAAGCATTTTGTACAGCAACCGCCTCAATAATTATTTCTCAGCCACCAGTAATCACAGCCTCTACAAATATAAACAGTCCAACTAGTTGCGATGGGAATAGTGATGGTTCTGCTACCGCTTCTGGGACAGGCGGAACTCCTCCTTACTCTTATGATTGGGACAATGGTGAAACAACTCCAACTGCAACTGGGCTTGGGGCTGGAAATCATGTCGTAACAGTCACAGATGCAAATGGATGTGAAGCTACAGCAATTGCAACTATTGTTAATGGAAGTTCAGTATCTGCAAACATTACACCTATTAGTATATACCCATGTTATGGTGATTCTACTGGAATTCTAACTGCGAATGGTATGGGTGGCGCAACACCTTACACATATCAATGGTCAAATGGCGAATCTATAGCAACAGTTTCTGGCTTAACAGCAGGCACCTATTCAGTAACAGTAACAGATGTCAATGGCTGTACAGATACAGACCAAGCAACAATTACTCAATTCCCAGACCTATTTGTTTCTATCACAGGCTCTGAAGTTAATTGTAATGGTGAAAGTAATGGTACTGTTACGGCAACTGCTACTGGTGGGAACTGGCCTTCATTTCCTTTCGAATTCGAATGGTCAAATAGTCAAATTTTTATTCCTTCAACCAATTCTAACACAATTACAGGACTCATCGCTGGTACTTATACTGTAACTGTGACAGATACACAATCTTCCTGTACTAAAACTGCTTCTTATACAATTGGAGAACCGACACTCTTGTCAACTTCTATAAACCTTGACGTTTCAATTTCTTGTAATGGAAATAGCGATGGTTCAGCCACAGTTACTGAGACTGGAGGAATAGGGCCACATATGTACCAATGGAGTAATGGTCAAACGAACCCTACAGTTACTGGATTATCCTCCGGAACTTATATGGTTACGGTTACGGATTTAAACGGTTGTATAAGTACAAATTCAATTATAATTACTGATCCAAATCCAATTGTTATTAGTGGTTTTGCATCAACATTAAGATGTACTGATGTAAATGATGGAATAGCTAGTATATTTAATGTTAATGGTGGCACACCATGCGACATTCCTTTGCCCGAATACGCCTACATATGGAATACAGGAGCCACAACAGACTTAATCACAGGCTTATCTCCAGGGATATATACGGTTACCGTGACAGATTGTCTTGGTTGTATCGGTACTGAAGCATTAACAGTTTTTCCTCAAAATGATTCTACAGTTATATCAGGAGTTGTAACCGATGAATCCTGTACACCAAATGATGGTTCTATCAATGTATCTTTAACTGGACCATATACCAACTGTAGGGTTATTGATAACATTATTTGGAGTAATGGCGCTACAACTGAAGATATATCTGGTTTATCTGCTGGTACATACACAGTTACGGTAACAGAATGTTTAACTGGTTATTGTAGTGATGAGATTGGATGTTGTACTTATGTAGATACATTCACAGTTACAAAGGTCTGCGTATGTAATCTTGCCACTAGCGCCTCAGTAAATACTCAAATTAATTGTACTAACGGTGATGACGGTACGGCAACTGCTACTCCTACAGGAGGTACGTTACCATTTACTTATATATGGAATAATGGACAAGTAAATCAAACGGCAACAGGTTTGTCTGCAGGAACATACACTGTTACTATTACTGATGTAAATAGTTGTATTGCAACAGCTTCTGTAAGTTTAACAGATCCACCACTCCTATCTGCTTCTGCATCTATAAACGGCCAAGTTAATTGTTATTTAGGTACAGATGGAAGTGCAACGGTAACAGTTTCAGGTGGTTCTACTCCATACTCATATAGTTGGGATTCGGGTCATAACGGTCCTACTGCGACCAATCTTAATGTTGGTGTACATACTGTAACTGTAACAGATTCAAATAATTGTATAGCAACAGCTGATGTAACCATTACAGGTATTGATCCATTAATTGCTACAATTGCTACACAAAATGCAAATATTTGTTACGGTGTATCAAACGCCGAATTGACTGGAAGTGCTTCTGGTGGTACTCCTCCATATTCTTATCAATGGTCAACTGGTCAAACTACTCCAACAATAACTGGTTTATCTGATGGAAATTATATACTTACGGTTACGGATCAAAACGGGTGTATTAAAACGATAAACCAAATTATTTATGAATACGACGAAATTGTGATGGATGTTTCCATTACTGTGGACTCAAGTGGATGTGATCAAAATACTGCAACAGCAACGGCCTCTGTAGCAAATTGGTATGGTAGTGACCATCAGTTTATTTGGTCGAATGGATATGTCACCACTGGACTATATGTTGCAGTTAGTACCGCTACAGGACTTATTCCTGGTACATACTCTGTAACAATTGTTGATATTAACAATGGTGGTTGTACAGATACCGCCAGTTTTGTGATACCTGATAGAGAATTACTCGATATTTCGCTTCAGCAAAATAATACCATTCTGTGTTCGAAATCTATTGATGGAGAAATTACTGTTCTTCCTTCTGGTGGAAATTTACCTTATTCATATGACTGGTCAAACGGAGGAAATACACCAACAATTTCTGGTCTTTCACCTGGAACATACACCGTCACAGTTACTGATGATAATGGCTGTGCTGAAACAGATCAGCTTACAATAAACCAGTTTCCTCAACCTTTAGTAAGTATATCTGGATCAGATGTCAGTTGTAACGGGGGAAGTGATGGAAGTGCAACAGCAACTGCTACAGGTGGAACAGCTCCATACTTATATGATTGGAGTTCGAGTCAGAACGGTCCTCTTGGACAAACAAATCCAACAGCCACTGGTCTATCAGCGGGCATTTATACAGTAACAGTAACTGACGATAATGGATGTACTGCAACGGCTTCTGTAAGTTTAAGTGATCCACCACTCTTATTTGCTTCCGCCTCTATGAACGGACAAGTTAAGTGTTATTTAGGTGCTGATGGGAGTGCAACAGTCTCTGCAACTGGCGGTACAATGCCTTATAC
Source organism: uncultured Saprospiraceae bacterium (assembly GCA_937959115.1). GTDB lineage: Bacteria > Bacteroidota > Bacteroidia > Chitinophagales > Saprospiraceae > JAHDHB01. Next base: position 762 of record CALGAW010000087.1, on the reverse strand, counting down.
TTATGATTGGGATTCAGGTCACAATGGTCCTACTGCAACCAATCTTAATGTTGGTATTCATACAGTTACAGTGACCGATTCGAGAAATTGTATAGCAACAGCTTCTGTTGACATTACTGGTATTGACCCTTTACTCGCTACTATTAGTACGCCAAGTATAGATATTTGTTTTGGTTCCACTGCGGATTTAACTGGGGGTGCCTCTGGCGGTACTCCTCCCTATGCTTATGAATGGTCAACTGGAGAAACAACACAGACGATAACGGGTTTATCTACTGGTTTTTATATCCTGACAGTTACAGACCAAAATGGGTGTATTAAAGCGATAAGTCAAAGTATAAACGTATATGACGAAATCGTCATGGATGTTTCGGTTACAGTTGACTCAAGTGGATGCGGTCAAAATACTGCCACTGCAACAGCCTCTGTCGCAAATTGGTATGGAAGTGACCATGAATTCATTTGGTCAAATGGGTATGTAACAATGGGCCAATATGTTGCAGTTAGTACTGCAACAGGACTAGTTCCAGGAACATATTCTGTAACCATTGTCGATATTACGAATGGAGGCTGTACAGACACTGCAAGTTTTGTCGTACCTGATAGAGAACTACTCGATATTTCGCTTCAACAAAATAATACCATTCTCTGCTCGAATTCCATTGATGGAGAAATTACTGTCCTTCCTTCTGGCGGATTTTTACCTTATTCCTATGACTGGTCAAACGGAGGAAATACACCAACAATTTCTGGTCTTTCACC
>CALGAW010000086.1 GCA_937959115.1 uncultured Saprospiraceae bacterium | reverse complement strand
TTCCTGCAGCTATTGCAGCATCACAGTCATCAGCTGGATCGGCTGGGTCTGTTCCTTCTGCACACTCAGTTGCATTATCAATTCCACCTTCGTCACAATCTGCTGTGGCTAATGGACTCATTGGATCTGCTGCTATTACTGCACAGATATCAACTCCGCCTGAAATCGCAGCATCACAGTCGTCAGCTGGATCAGCTGGATCGGTTCCTTCTGCGCACTCAGTTGCGTTGTCAACTCCACCTTCATCACAATCTGCTGTGGCTAATGGACTCATTGGATCTGCTGCTATTACTGCACAGATATCAACTCCGCCTGAAATCGCAGCGTCACAATCGTCTGCTGGATCGGCTGGGTCTGTTCCTTCTGCACATTCTGTTGCATTATCAACTCCACCTTCGTCACAATCTGCTGTGGCTAATGGACTCATTGGATCTGCTGCTAAAATTGCACAGATGTTTGTTCCTGCAGCTATTGCAGCATCACAGTCATCAGCTGGATCGGCTGGGTCTGTTCCTTCTGCACACTCAGTTGCATTATCAATTCCACCTTCGTCACAATCTGCTGTGGCTAATGGACTATTTGGATCTGCTAAGATAATTGCACAAATGTCAATTCCTCCTGAAATCGCAGCGTCACAGTCATCAGCTGGATCAGCTGGATCTGTTCCTTCTGCACATTCTGTTGCATTATCAACTCCACCACCGTCACAATCTAATGTTGCTAATGGATTTGTAGGGTCTGCTGCTAAAATAGTACAAATATCTTCTCCTGGTGCTAAGGCAGAATCACAATCATCTGCTGGATCAGCTGGATCACCTCCATTTGCGCATTCTGTAGCATTATCGATTCCACCTTCGTCACAATCAAGTGTCGCAAGTGGACTATTTGGATCTGCTAAGATTACTGCACAAATGTCTACTCCTCCTGAAATCGCAGCATCACAATCGTCTGCTGGATCTGCTGGATCGGTTCCTTCTGCACATTCTGTAGCATTATCAACACCACCTTCGTCACAATCTTGTGTCGCTAGTGGGCTATTTGGATCTGCTAAGATTACTGCGCAAATGTCAACTCCGCCTGAAATCGCAGCATCACAATCGTCTGCTGGATCTGCTGGATCGGTTCCTTCTGCACATTCTGTAGCATTATCAACACCACCATTATCACAATCTAGTGCTGCTAGTGGATTATTTGGATCTGCTAAGATTACTGCACAGATGTCAACTCCTCCTGAAATCGCAGCATCACAATCGTCTGCTGGATCTGCCGGATCGGTTCCTTCTGCACATTCTGTGGCATTATCAACACCACCTTCATCACAATCTGCTGTCGCTAGTGGGCTGCTTGGATCTGCTAAGATTACTGCACAAATGTCAACTCCTCCTGAAATCGCAGCATCACAATCGTCTGCTGGATCTGCCGGATCGGTTCCTTCTGCACATTCTGTAGCATTATCAACACCACCTTCATCACAATCTGCTGTCGCTAGTGGGCTACTTGGATCTGCTAAGATTACTGCACAGATGTCAACTCCGCCTGAAATCGCAGCATCGCAATCGTCTGCTGGATCAGTAGGATCGGTTCCTTCTGCACATTCTGTAGCATTATCAACGCCACCATTATCACAATCTTGTGTTGCTAATGGACCATTAGGATCTTGGCTAATAAGAGTACAAAGCCCTGCTGGGTCATTATCGAAGTCTGGACAGCTAGGTGCTATACAAAGCGATGCGATAAATAAGTGAAAAGATGGATCATCTGGAGCAACTCCCATCGCAGTATATTCAAATACTAACTTGGTGATGGAAATGTCTGGTTGGAACCATGCACCTCCTGCTTCATTATCGGGAAGTTCTGGTCCATAAACTGTGTTCCAAAGGCCATTGTTATCAGGATCAAACTGTCCTATAACTGCTGCGTTACCACCATCCCAAGAGGGAGTGGCAGGACCACCAAGAAGATCAGCATCAAATAGTTGCTGAAGCCAGGTAGAAACTTCGACATTTGAAACTGGATTACCAAGTGCATCTTCTGCTGAGATTCGTATTTGATCCTGTTCAATATCAACTACTGCAAAACCAAGAGAATTGGCAGGTACAGGAGCATTGAAGTTAATTTCTATAAAAACACGTTCCGTAATGGGTGTTCCCACTCCGAATCCTTGGTCAACCTCAACATTAAAGTTGTCTTGTAGGTCGGCCGGGCCATATGCCGCTTCCATTGTCCCATTGTCGAACACCTGAGCGTTTTCTGGGATAATACTGGAAAGGACATCTCCGGTTACTGTGTAGGTAAAGTCTGGAGCTTCTGGGCAAGTGAATGTACCGGTTCCGGTAACTCCACCGCTAAGTGTTGCGTACTCCTGACAATAACTCATTGAGTAGTAGAACAGACAAAACACCAAACAGAGTAGGTGTTTCTGTTGCCTGAAAAACGATAGGCAACTACCTTTCAGAGAAAGGTGATTGTTTTTTTTCATAATAGTGTCGGTTTAGTAAAAGAGATTTAAATAATATTAATACTAGAGTATAAAAGAAAATTTCAGTTAAAACTTTAGACGGTAATTTTTCCGAAAGGGTTTGATAACTAACGAAAAAAATTAACGGAATTTTAAGTTAAACACATATTTAACTGAAATTCAACAACATACACAGATCTTTTTCTATGTATGCCTGAAAAAAAGATTGCAATTCTTCCAAAATTGGAAGTATTGCGTTTAAAACTAGATGTATTACTATTAAAAGACGGGTGGTAAATAATTAAGACTGACAATATCAAAATATGATCTTGTCAGCCTTAATTTTAAATATGGGCGTTTATTGAGTTACTTTAACAAATTTCTTTGAATCAGTAAGGTTTGTATCATTTCTGAAACTTACAAAATAAGTGGCAGCTGAAAGGTGAGAAACATCAACTTTAATAAAGTTTGTTCCTTCCGAAATAGCTGTGTTATGTGTAGAAACAACTCTTCCTAAAACGTCAGAGATAACAAGAATTGCGTCGTTGTTAATGTGGTTACTTTCCATTTGAATGTTTAGGTTATCTGTAAACACTGGATTTGGATAGATGTCATAATCGCCATCTTTGATTCCACATTCTTTCTCCAATTGGATTAATTTTCCGTATGCAATGGTACCATCATTGTCTACACTTCTTAATCTGTAAAGATTGATGTCGCGAAGTGCTTTATCAGTATAGGAGTATTTAGCACCTTCACTTCCATTTCCTTTAGGAAGGAAAGTTTCAATAGAATTAAAGGTAACTCCATCTGTACTTTTTTCTAACTCAAAGTGGCTAAGATCTGGCTCACTTGCGGTAGTCCAACTGATAATTCCTTGGCAGTTTGCTACTAATCCAGTGAAGGTAGAAATGTTAAGTGGTAACAGGATATCAGTACAAGTGTACACAGATTCTGTATCATCAACAGTTTCATTAATACCATTCATACAAGCGGCTGGCTGTAGATTGGCATTAAAGCCCATTTGATTACTAGGGCACTGAACTGGGTTTGTTTGATTGAAGGCGACTACGATTGGGCCACCAAACCCACCGAACAATGTTGTGTTTTGAACTCCTTGTAAACAATTTGAACCTGGATCATATACCCAGTTAAAATTTGGAGCAAAAGATCCTGATACAGAAGATGCTCCGTTTACAGGTTCAACATTTAATAGGCAGACAGTAATTGAAACTGGATCTGTAAGAAATCCATCGTAGTCTGTCAAGTTTTCTACGAATGTAAATGTTAGTGTTCCTCCTGCACCAGGTGTAAGTGGTGCTGGGTTAACGTCTCCCCCTTGAATTGAAGGATTGTTTATGCAAGTTTGTCCATAGACAAACGATACAGTGAACAAAATTACAAATAAGAGTATTAATTTTTTCATAACTGGTAGTTTGTAAAATATTAAGCTATAATATGTTAGTTTTCTTTTTCTGCTATAATCAAATTTCTGACCAAGTTTACTTTTTGATATTCAGAAACTGCATCATCATCTGTTTTATTTGTTTGATTCATTTTTGGTGCAGGTTGAATATTCGCAATAAATCCAATGTTTTTATTTCCGGAAATTAAATCTTCGTTTTTTGCTTTAACGACAATTGAAATTTTACCCGGTGCATCTTCTTCAATATGGTTTATTTGAACTCCTCTTAAGCAATTCAAGTTTTCAGTATATGTCCATTCAAAGTTTTTCGCTGCTGCTCCTTCTACTGATTTTTCTCCATTCGCAGGTTGCACATTCATAAAACAAATTGTCATTTTCACAGGCTGTTCCGGATCAAAACTGGCCAGTTCTCCACCTTGGCTGTATTCAAACGTAAACTCACCTATCTGGACTGTTGAGTTAAACAACAATTCAGCATTCACAACTGAAGGATTTGCATCCATTCTATATTGGGCATTAATGTTTAAATAAAAAACAGTAAGGAGAAAGACAATAAAAAATTTCAATTCATTCTTCATATCAAACATGCATTCAGTACAAAAATAATGGTGTGTTCACATAAATGCAAATAATATTAGAACATTAACAATTTAATTGCAATGTTTTAATTTTCAAAGGTCTCAAGGAGGTCACGAAAATTTGTTTATTGGGTCTAACTTTAGCTTGATGGAGGTAAAGGTAATAAAGAAATTAGAGAATTCTACTTATTCAGCTTTGTTTTTCAAGATTTCTCTGATAATCTTAAGATGATGATTGGTATGGATTTCAATAAATTGCATTGACATTTCCAAATCGAGTATTCCAAAAACTGGATGTTTGAAATTACTGTGTGCAGGAAGGTTGACAATATCATCAATTGTTTTGTTTGCTTGATCAAGCAATTCTAAGATCGTTTCTTTAGTAATTTCATCAACTGAAACTACACTTTTGGGTGCACGTCCTTTTCCTCTTGGAATAAGATTGGTCATAAAAACAACGGACCTAGAAAGATTAAAGTCTCTTTTATAATTGTCTGGGTTAGATTTTATTAAAGATTTACCTACTGCAATTATAACCCTAAAAGAATGATCGATATGCCAATCAATACCTTTTGAAGAGACCGTTTCATCCAACATATCTTTATTTAAAACATTGGATTCTAATTCTTTTAATTCGCTATTTAAAAACATATCACCTTTTTCTTGAAAGCGGTTAACGTGTTATTAACCTGAGTTCGATTATTATTGATTTAAAACATCCGGATTGCCCATGAGTCCTAAATTGTAGTTTTTAATGCACAAATTGATTTGTTCTTGATTATTCATAACAAATGGACCATAAGAAAAGACTCTTTCCTGAAGTGGTTCGCCTCCTAACAATAAAATTTCTGAATCACAGGAAGCATAAAGATTGATTACGCTATCTCCTCTTTGATATAGGACAACTTGTTTATCCTTCACCAATTTATTTCCTTCTACTTCAATTTCTCCTTTGACAATATATGCAAAAGCATTATGTTCTGGGTTGGTTGGGATATCCAATCTAGTGTCTTCTTTCATTTTAATGTGGTAGTAGAATGCAGGAGATTGTAGTTTGATTGCGGATTTTGCATTGAATAGCTCTCCGAGTACAACTTTTACTGAATACTTATCTGTCACAATCGTATCCATATGCTCTTCTCTGAAAACGGTGGTTGTAGGAGCATCGAATTTATGTTTGGCAGGTGTATTGAGCCAGATTTGAAATCCGTGATACATTCCACCGTCATCATATAGTTGCTGGCCAGACTCTTCTAAGTGAATGGCTCCTTTCCCTGAACTAAACAGCATAAAGTCGCCCTTCCCAATTTGAAAGTCATAGTCAAGGCTATCTTTGTGATGTCCGGTCCCTTCTAGAAAATAAGTAGTGGGCGTGACGCCTGCGTGAGGGTGTGCATCTACTCTTAAAGGATCGCTGCCAGCTGCAACTTCAACTGGGCCAAATTCGTCGAACAACACAAATGGAGACACATAGTCGTTTTGATCTCCAGCAAACGCGCGCATTACCGGTAAGGTGCCAACATTAATGCGGTCCGAGCGCAAGACACGATAAACCTTTCTTGCTGATTTGTTTTGTTCCATCCCAGAGTTGGCGACCAACTTACCATTTACGATAGACATTCCTAGAATTGCTGAACCTTTTAAAAATTGTCTTCTTTTCATTGTCTATTTATAATTTTCATTATGAAATCATTCCATTAATTTAAACAATTATTTCAAGAAATGGTTTTCAGTGCTTGTTCACTTTTGTAATCTGTTAATTCCTTTGCTAATCAGTCTTAAAGAATAGGTAGGAAATATCCGATTGATTCTGTCAAGCCAACGGGCATCTTTGCCAACGACTATCCTTGATTTCTTATTCTTAACACCTTTAATAATAGTTTGTGCTGCTTTCTCAGGGGGAAGTTTTAATTGTGTTTCTTCGAATTTTTTAATGAAGCGTTCATGGTTGCCATATTTTGGGTTTCCGGGAATGGATGATCGTGAGATATTTGTTTTAACGCCTCCTGGATGAACGGAGGAAACACAAACATGTGGAGCTGTTGCCCCTAATTCCATTATAAGGGATTCTGTATACCCTCGGATTGCAAACTTCGAAGCACAATATGGTGATTGATGAGCAATACCAATAAGACCAAAAAGGCTAGATATATTAACCAATGCAGCTTGCGGCTGGTTGATTAAGTGTGGGAGAAAAGCTTGTGATCCATAGACCATTCCCCAGAAATTGACTTCCATGAGCTTTCTGAACTCAGATTCGGGAACATCGATAGCCGAATGTTTGCCTAAAGCGATGCCAGCATTGTTAATCATGATATCTACTTGACCAAACTTCTGGACAACTGCTTCAGCAAAATTGTTCATTTCTTCTTTGCTAGAGACGTCTACCACTTTTAGCAAGGGCGGTGCGGTATTCTGCTTCAGCAGGTTGACTGTTTCTTGTAAGGCATCTGTGTGAAGGTCACAAAGTGCTAATTGAGCTCCTTCATCTGTAAGTGCTAGTGCTAACGCTCTGCCGATTCCCGATCCTGCTCCTGTAATGACAGCGATTTTATTCTGGAGATTCATAGTTCCTAGTTTTGAATAGTAAAATTACTAGGATTTATGGAATTATAAAGTAGAAAAGCCGAAAGAGAAAATGCAGCTCACAGTTATTTGCCTTTTCTTTCAGCCATTTGGGGACTGCTATCTGGGAAATGCTTGCTGATAAACTCGAGGGCGTTGGAGGAAAACAGTTTACGGATGAGCTGTTCTGTGGGGATACCAAACTGAAGTGTGTTCACCTCATCAGCGGTGAACACATCAAATATATCAGTTGGATTTTCTAAAAAATCCTGTAAGTCACTTGCCATCTTTGGCAAGTCAGCAGCAGTAGTGTAAAATTCGAACGGTTGGACCATGCCATCATAGTCGGTACCAAGGCATACGATATCCCATCCAGTAGGGGCTTCTGTTGCCTTTACCGCTTGAAGAATATTCATGGCCAATATCTTGATGTACAACTCTTTTCTTTCTTTTGAGTTTGGTTCGGATTGCTCGATCAATTCTTTTCCTTTTCCTCCACAGAGTCGATATTTGTCGAGCATGATACCAAACAGTCCTTTTGTATCGTGAATACGCTTAATCTCTTCATCTGCTAGATTTACTGAGTATCGGTTGAAATAACTGTCTTTATTTTTTCCTGGTTTATCTTTTTTCAAGAAAAGCTCATCTTCAATACTAATTCCTGCTACTCCAGCGTGACTATATATAAGCGGTATCGGATCTCCAATCGCTGCTAATGAGTCCAAGTACCCATAATACCAAAATCTTGATTGGATGCTCATGTGTTTCGCATCAAGGAGAACTCGATTTCCTTTTTCTTTAGACAGAAAAGTAGATATGACTTCTTTACCTAGATCTGTGATAGGTTCGTCAACCCCTTTAGAACCACCAAATACAGCAGTTTGAGCGGTGTTAAATGCTTTGGAGTGGCCGCCCAATCCATTCCAGAAAAAATGGTTGATGCCAACAAAGAGAATTGGGTATTCTAGATAATCTTCTTTCCAGGCGGTCATTGGCATTACACCTTTGAGTCTCCATACATTGTCTATGACCTTATTTCGGAAGTCCTCAGAATCAGAATCATCAAACCGGTGAAGGGAGCGACTTAGGACATGTCCGCCTTCAATACATAGGACGACGCCAAGGCGATCTGGGTCATCTGCAAGCTCTTTGAAGTGGTTCTTGTTTCTGACAATCTCGTAGGATACTGCTCTATTATCTGTTAGTTGGAAGGGCTTTCGTTCTCCTTCTTTAATAAACTGGATGTTTTCTTTCAGCACAGGGAAGTACTCTAGATCATCCTTTGACTTCATTAAATGTGTGGTAAGCTCCATTCCGCTCATGCATGCCACTGTTTCTGGACCTTTTTTATTGATGTTGAGAAATCTTGGGTGGTAGAAACCTTTTTCCATTGGGGTCATGGAGTGGCAAATGACTCCAAATCCTCCTTGCATTAGGGCTGCATAATTTGATTGTGAATATCTGGGCACCTCATTGCTGCCATTGAGCATCCACATTGCTAATTTATCTGCGCCGCAGTCGTGGTCTATTTTTTCCCACAAGTTATACACCACATGATCTCTTGAGTTGAATGCTTTTAAATCAGGATGAACATGAATATCAACGAAAGGAAAATCATATTGAGCGTGTATTGAGAAGCTCAAAAGAAAGACAAACAGCCCGACAGCAATCTTTTTAATCATCGTTTTTGGAAAATTTGAGGTAAAAAGCAGAATAGATAACTACCAAATATTATACCATGTTACTGAATGGCAACATGTAGTAACATGCTGATTTTGAACATATAACACTGTCTTATAAGCCATTATAAGATATAATGACAAATTCAACAATTATTTTAAAATTTCTTGGAAACAAACAGATAGCGCAATGCATAATTGTGAATAAAAGTGATTAAATTTAGAAGAAAGTTGTTTGAATCTTAACATTTTTTTAAACTTCAGGCAACGAATTAAAATGCTTATTCGTTATGAAAGTACTAAACCACGAAAGTAAACTGCTGTCAGAGTAGCATTAATCAAATTAAGAATGGATATTGCTATAAATTTGCATAATCAAGAACAAAACCTGATCATGGCCTGCATCAAGCAGGAGCGCTGGGCTCAAAAGAGGCTTTACGAGGAGCACTACGGCAAGATGATGGGTATTTGTATGCGTTATTCGAATAACAGAGAAGACGCGAAGGACATTCTACATGAAGGTTTCATTAAGGTATACAAGAATTTAACTAAATATAAACCTGGAACATCTCTCAATGCATGGATTAAGCGGATAATGGTAAATACTGCGATTGATTTTTATAGAAAATCTACAAGAAGACGAACTGAGAATATTGAGAACGCACAATTAAAACTCAGCGGTGATGTTGACGCAGTAAGCCAATGTGCAGAAAGAGAAATCCTTGCAGCAGTGCAACAGCTATCCCCTGTTTACCGTACAGTTTTTAATATGTATGTGATAGAGGGTTATCCGCACAAAGAAATCGCCGAACACTTAGGGATTACCGAAAGTACTTCCCGATCAAATTTATTGAAATCCAGAATGAAGTTGCAGCAACTTCTGGCTACAAAATATTCGGAATATGAGCAATAGTTATAAAGAGAAACAGATTCAAGAAGCATTAGAAAATCTTGATTTCCCCTTCCAAGAGCAGGATTGGGACTTGATGAGTGCCCGTCTTGATGAAGAAAAGAAACGAACCACCAAGTTTTTCTGGTTTAGAACAATTGAAGTCGCCTTCCTTGTTCTTGCTGTTTGGACAATTGTAGAATTTGTCCCGTTCAATCAAGACAGTACCGCTCCAGTTTTACAAGAAACTAATGAACAACTTAATCAACAAAACGAGATTAAAGTAACTCCTGCTCAACAGGCTATTCCACAATTAAATAAAACGATACTGTCTTCTCCAAGTATTGAAGACCAACAACGTGCTGCTCAGCCCAATACTCAACCAACTGCTGCTGCTCTCAACTTGTCTAAATCAACTAACAATCAATCCGTCACCACAAATAATAACACGTTTGCTTCAACAACTAAGGTTGTCAAAAATGCACCCAATACCGTTTTTGAAGTTAAACCTGCTTATGTTAATTCAATACCGAACAATTCGTCGTCAAATAAATTGATGGCTACCCCCAAAATGACAATCTCATCCCTCCCATCTGAGTTTGTTGCTACAAGTACCTCAAAGGATGTTTTTAAGAAAAACAGCTTATTTAATTCAATCTCTGGTAAATTATCTACGCTCAGTTGGAATTCAAATCTAGATATGGATTTGGATAAGCTACCTGCACAGTACACGCCAGGAGATCCACTTCCAAAGCTGAAAAAGTTTAGACCTTGGAATATAAAAGCGTATTTTTCTCCTGACATGAACTCCAAACCAAACAACAGTAACCTTGGTTTAGCGGCTGGTGCTCTAATTACTAAGGAGATTGCAAATGGTTTGCACCTCGGCGGTGGAATCAGCTACAGTAACAAGCAGTTTGCTTATGCGCCTAATGAATTGATGCCGACATCAATCAATCAGGTACAGCTAATGAATATTCATCAGGATCATCTAGAGATTCCAGTTGAATTGGAATACACCATTAAAGAATCTGTGAACTGGAGACCCTATTTGGTTGGAGGGTTGTCGACTAACCTTGTACTTTACACAAAGTATGACTATGATGTCGTTGGTAACGTGGAAAAACCATCGACCTTGAATCATGCGTATCCAGTTGACACAAAGGGATTATTAAGTGGTGGCAGTTTTAATTCAAACAACTATTATACTGCAAACATTGGAGTTGGGTTGGAGAGACAGTTGGATAACAATCTACATCTTTTTATTCAGCCTACCTTTAAGTATGCCTTGAAAGGAATCGGCGCTAAAAACGAGAAGATCAATACTATTGGTTTGATTATGGGGGCTCGAACGACTTTATAATGGAGAATGGATAGTTGAGATTTTTTTTCGTTCTAATAAAAAATACATAGACCTTTCCGCGTAAATCGGAAAGGTTTTTTTGTGAAGGGTGATTATGTACAAAGCAAAGTACTTTCACACTTGATCGTATGCGCCCGACTTTCCTAGGCTCTGCGCCCTAGGCTAAAACAATTTCAAATCTTCTTTACCGCTTTCTCCTTACAAATTGGTCTAGGCGAATGTAGTGTTTGTCTAATTAATGGTCTTTTTATGAAAAATTAGCAACAACTTTAATTATTGTGTTGTTTACTACTGGAATCAAAATACTTGAATTGTGATTGCATTTATCATTTTGTTGGTGTTGGTTTTTTTGTTGGACTATTACGTTTTTTCAGCGCTTGGCTTATTGCTTATTAATGTGAGTGGGATGTCAACACTTTTGATTACTGGTGTTTACTGGTTGATTCCTTTGATTTTGATCTTGATGGTTTTTACTTCCCTTAGCAATCGTTCTGCCTTTCAAAATAGTAAGTTTTTACATCATCTTCGGACGGTTGTGTTTTTGATTTACTTTGCTAAATTATTGGCCGCCTTGTTCCTATTTGGTGATGATGTGGTTCGTGCTGTTTTGTTTCTTGCTGGTAATCCGCTTGAGCGAACAACTAGTGTTGTGCTATTCGCCTTATTGTTTGGTGGCATTCCCCTCCTTATACTTCTATACGGGATGTTTCGGAATACGTACCGCTTCAAAATAACGAATCAGCAAGTAGTTTTGCCCAATTTGCCGCGGGAACTCAACAATCTAAAAATAGTACAGTTATCGGATATTCATGTAGGCAGTTTCAAACGGAAGGATAAGGTGGAGCTTGCCGTGGAACAGATCAATGCCCTGCAGCCAGACCTTATCTTTTTCACTGGGGATCTTGTCAACTCGATTGCCGCAGAAATGAATGGTTGGATTGAAGTGTTTGGCCAACTGAATGCAAAGTACGGGATTTATAGTATCGTTGGCAATCATGACTATGGTGACTATGTGGTGTGGCCAAATAAAGCATCTAAGCATGCTAATTTTGAACGGCTGAAGGAAATCCATGGAGAAATGGGTTGGCAGTTGTTGCTGAATGATAATAAGATATTAGCGATTGGTGAGGCGAAGCTTGCTGTGATCGGTGTCGAGAATTATTCTGCGAATAGAAGGTTTCATAAATACGGTGATTTGGCTAAGGCGGCGATTGGTACGGACGAGGCTGATGTAAAAGTACTGTTGTCTCATGACCCTTCTCATTGGGATGATCAGGTAACCAAGGACTTTTCGGACATTGAGTTGACACTTTCTGGCCATACGCATGGGTTTCAATTTGGGATTGACTTGCCTTGGTTCAAGTGGAGTCCTGTGAAGTATGCTTATAAGCAATGGGCAGGGTTGTATGAGAATAAAGGGCAGTTCCTTTATGTGAATCGGGGGTTTGGAGTGCTGGGTTATCCTGGGAGGGTTGGCGTGTTGCCTGAGATTACGGTGTTGAGGTTGACTGGGGGAATCAATAGGGATTACGCAGATTAACACATATTTTGCGCGGATTTTACTTGATCATTTTCATGAATGTGCCTACGAACCAATTTTGGTCTGCTTTGGAGAGGTTTTCTAAGGCGGAATCTGCCTTGCTTGCAAATACGGTGATGTCTCTAATCACTTTTTCGAATTCTGCGGCTTCTACTGAATCGGATGGATTGATGTTGCCAACTTCTTCTAGGACTTTGAGGACGGGTTGGAGTTCTTTTTTCTTACGTTGCTGAATGACTTTCTTTACGATTTCCCACATGTCTTTCTCGGCTACAAAAAACTCTTTACGTTGGCCTGGCTTTAGTTCTTTGAAGACTAAGCCCCAGTCGATGAGTGCACGGATATTCATATTGGCGTTGCCGCGGCTGATTTGCAGTTCTTCCATGATGGTTTCTGCGCATAGTGGATCTGGAGAGATCAGTAACAAGGCATGTACTTGTGCCATTGTTCTGTTGATTCCCCAGTTGGATCCTAGGGTACCCCAAGCTTGAATAAATTTTTGTTTTCCTTCCTGATACTCCATAGATTCAAAGATACAACTAAAGTTTACAACTTTCAAAATATTTTGAAAGTTGAGGAAGATGTGGGAGCGACTTGAGAATGTGAAGAGCGAATGCAATTCGTCCTTGCTGATGACAGCATACTGGAAGGTCTACCTATATCCCTCCTCTCAAAGACCTATCACTTTTTTAAAAAGTAACACGTCAAGCCCCCCTTAGTTATAATTAGATTTGGGGAGGGCGAAGGATAGTAGGTGTTGTTTGAACACAGTAGTAAGACAATGGCGAATGCCTTGTCTTACTACTGTGAGAGTGCCGGATAGCCTGGTGACGGAGGGTGTGTGGAGCTTTGTGGGTGGGTGGCCCGGAGGCACGACCCATAAGTAGAATTAGGATTTACGAAGGGATTGATAAGATATGAGGGAGAAGATGAGATAACAGGGCGAATGCAAATAGGATTGAATCTTTTGCTTATAGAATCACAGAATTTATTACTTTTGTCTACTTATAAAGCGATCATAATATGTCTGTAATAGTCAGTGGGTTGAGCAAACAGTTTGGAGAGCAGTGGGCCGTCAATGAAGTAAGCTTCGAGGCGAACAGTGGTCAGGTGCTTGGTTTCCTTGGGCCGAATGGTGCTGGGAAGACCACAACGATGAAGATGATTACGAGCTATATTCCGCCTACGAAAGGTGTCGTTTCTGTGTGTGGGCATGATACCATTGCGTCTCCTCTTGAAGTGAATGAGAGAATTGGATACCTGCCTGAGCATAATCCGCTCTATAAAGATATGTACGTGAGAGAATATCTGGGGTTTGTTGGTGGGATTCACAAAATTGCCAATAAGAAAAAACGGATTGATGAGCTGATTGAAATGACGGGATTGGAAGTGGAGCAACATAAGCTTATCGGTGCCCTTTCTAAGGGATATCGGCAACGTGTAGGCTTGGCGCAAGCTATGATTCACGATCCTGAAGTGTTGATTTTGGATGAACCGACCTCTGGGCTGGATCCAAATCAGCTCGTAGGTATCAGAAGTCTGATCAAGCAGCTTGGCAAGGAGAAAACGGTGATTTTTTCTACTCATATTATGCAGGAAGTGCAGGCGGTTTGCGATCGAGTATTGATAATCAATCAAGGAAGAATCGTAGCGGATGATCCGATTGACGTTCTTCGACAAAAGGCTGTGGGCAATAATATTCTTATGGTGGAGTTTAAGCAACAAGTAGATTCTGCCAAGCTTTCAAACATCGAAGGCATCTCGGAAGTCTCTAAAAAAGACAAGGAGTGGCAACTGATTGCGCCCAAGGGCAAGGATGTAAGGGAAGCCGTATTTGCTTTTGCGGTGGCCAATCAACTTACGATTTTGGAGATGCGCCGCGAGTTGTCTAGTGTTGAAGATGTGTTCCATCAATTAACAAAGTCTTAGTATGCTCAGTATATTTAAAAAAGAAATTAACTCCTTTTTCAGCTCACTCATTGGCTACATTGTCATTGGTGTTTTTCTGCTGTTTATGGGTGCATTCATGTGGGTGTTTCCTGACTATAGCATACTGAATTATGGGTTTGCGACCTTACATCAACTGTTTGATTTTGCGCCTTGGATTTTCTGTTTTCTGATTCCTGCAATTACCATGCGGTCTTTTGCTGAGGAAACCCAAAGCGGGACGATTGAATTGCTGGCTACGCGCCCGATTACTGATATACAGATTATACTAGGGAAGTTTTTTGCGAACTGGTTGCTTGTGATCATTGCCTTGATACCGACCTTATTGTATTATTATACGGTGCACCAACTTGGCGCACCTGTAGGCAATATTGATGCGGGGGAGGTGGCTGGGTCCTATCTTGGGCTTATCTTTTTGGCTGGTTCTTTTGTGGCGATTGGACTGTTTAGCTCTTCGTTGACGAATAATCAGATTGTGGCGTTTGTCCTAGGCATTTTCTTGTGTTTCTTCTTTTATATGGCCTTTGATTTCTTGAGTACATTATCTTCAAATGACCATTTTATTGAATTGTTTGGGATTAACTATCATTATAATTTACTGAGTCGTGGAGCCGTCGATTCAAGGGATGTCATTTACTTTGTGACGTTCATTACGGGATTTATTTTTTTCACCAAAACCGCTCTGGAACGCAGAAACTGGTAGCAATTAAGTAAGTAAATGAGTTCAGTTAGAAATAAATCACTTTTTCAAGTTTTGGTCATTACGGGCATTTTGATTTGCCTGAATATTGTAGGGAGTTTTTTTTACAGCCACTTAGATCTTACTGAAGATGGTCGATTTTCATTGACGCCTGCAACAAAGAGCCAGATTAGTAATTTGGATGATATCTTGTACGTGGAGGTATTTTTAGATGGTGAATTTCCTGCAGGTTTTACTCGGTTGAGAAATTCGGTTCAAGACTTACTGGATGATTTTCGCTCACTCAATGGGAATGTTGAATATCAGTTTGTCAATCCACTGGTCGGATCAGCTGAAGAAATAAGACAAACGCAAGAAGCCCTTCAAAAACGAGGTATTTATCCTGTTGATTTAATTGTAAAAGATGATGCCGAATCTTCTGAAAAACTGGTTTACCCTGTTGCGTTTTTGCGTTATAAAGGAAGGGAACGCCTTGTCAAACTACTAGAAAATCAGACACCAGGAACGCCACAACAAGTGGTGCTCAATAATTCTGTGAGCCTTCTTGAATACAAGTTTACCAATGCTGTGAAGAAAATGCAGACGATCTCTAAGCAGAAAATCGCCTTTACTGAAGGACACGGTGAGCTATTTCCCTATGAGTCTGCTGATTTTGAGAACTCGTTGAGTGAATTCTACGATGTGGCCCGATTAAACCTTGATAGTATAACGGTGATCGATCAGCAGATTCGACTATTAGTTGTGGCTCGGCCACGTGGTCAGTTTTCTGAGAAGCAAAAATTTGTGATTGATCAATATGTGATGAACGGTGGACGGATACTCTGGTTGATTGATAAATTGAGTATTGGCATGGATAGCCTTAAAAATGCACCTGAATATATTCCAGTCGATTATCCGTTGAATTTGGATGATCTATTGTTCAAATATGGGATTCGGATTCAGCCCAATTTGGTCCTTGATTTACAATGCAGTAAAATCCCGCTTCCAGTAGGGATGGTGGGCAATCAACCACAATACGATATGCGTGGTTGGTATTATAATCCGATCATCGTACCTGGTTTAGACAATGATCACCCGATTGTAAATAATCTGGATGGGATTGACTTTAGCTTTGCGAGCTCTATTGACACGATCCGTACAAAAACGAATGTCAAAAAAACAATCTTGCTGAAGACTTCAGAGTATAGTCGGGTTCAGTTTTCTCCGATGCGGATTTCCTTGGAGATCTTGCGTTATCCACCTGAAAAGGACAAGTTTAACAAGCCGAATCAGCCTGTTGCCGTTTTGCTAGAAGGCGAATTTCCTTCTCTTTATGAGAATCGAGTCACTGCTCAAATGCACGCTGGCTTGAAAGAATTAAACCAAGCGTTTAAAGCAAGCAGCAAACGGACTAAAATGCTTGTTGTTTCTGATGGGGATGTGGCTAGAAACTATGTTAATCTTGCTAAGAAAGAGCTTAAGCCGCTCGGCTATAATCAATATGAGCGCTACACGTTTGCGAACAAGGATTTTCTTATGAACGCTGTGGAGTATTTGATTGAGAACGATGGTCTAATTGCTTCGCGCTCTAAGGAAGTGAAGCTGCGCATGCTTAACAAGCAAAAAGCTAGTGCTGAGAAAGTGAAATGGCAATTGATAAATATTGGGATGCCATTGTTGCTGCTGGGGCTGTTTGGGTTTGTTTGGTTTTGGGTTCGGCGGAGAAGATATGGGTAGGAACAGGATTTTAGGATTCGATGGTTTTGTTTCTATTGATAAATTAGGCACGTAGGCGGTTTCTATTGATTTACTTGACTTAACCGCAATGCATGAATGGAGTAATCGCTTATTTATTTATCGAGATTACTTGCTTACTTCTCAGTTTGAAAAATTCGTTATTCTGCAATCAATAAACGTTTAAAACTACTTCTTTTTCTTTCGCTTCTTTCCACCTTTAAAGTAATCCTTTGATGAAGACTTTTTCTTTTTCTTGTCTTTCTTTGGGTAGTTTTTTGCGATTTCTTCAGTGCTTTGTGCTTCTTCTAGGGATAATTTAAATCCATCAAAATCTTTGCCTGACAGGGCTGTTATGGCTTTTCCAGCATGTTTTGTTTCTATTTCGAAAAACGAGAATTTCTTTAGGATTTCGATTTTACCGATTTCAAAGCTATCGGATCTCATTTCTTCATTTACTAGGGAGATCAGTCTTGTCGGTGTCAAGTCATTTTTAGAACCTGCGTTGATGAACAAGCGGACATAGTCGTGTTCTTGGCGTTCTGCTCTGCTCTTTTTTACGCGTCTTTCTGGTCTGTCATTCGATCTTGCCTCAAAGTCTCGGCTTCTGCCTTCTCGGCGGCCATCTTTGTCTCTTCTTCTATCGCGATCACGTCCTCTTCCTCTGTCATCTCGGTCTCGACTTCTTCCTCTATCTCTGTCTCTGTCGTGTCCTTTGTCCTTGCGTCTACCCTCTTTTGATAAGTTGATATCGCGTGCATCTTTGTAATAGTTTAGAAAGCGATTAAACGCGGAGGAGACGAAGTGTTTGATCAGTGTTTCTTTGTCCATGTGCCCCAGTTTTTCCTCAATCGCTGGTAGGAACTGTGCAATACGTTTTTCGTCCACCTCTACCTGTTCAACTCGATCAAGGAAGGAGTGTAACTGTACACCACAGATATCCATGCCGCTTGGCACCATTGCTCGTTGGAATTTTACGCCTGTTTTACGTTCAATTTCAGAAAGTTGTCGTCCTTCTCTAGCGTGAATAATCACAACGGATACCCCACTGTTTCCGGCTCGTCCTGTTCGACCACTTCTATGTGTATAAATTTCAGGACTATCTGGCAACTTATAGTTAATCACGTGAGTCAATTTATCGACATCTAGTCCACGCGCTGCTACATCTGTTGCGACTAGTATATGAATGGTTTTCTTTCTAAATTTCTTCATAACCTCATCGCGTTGTGCTTGCGACAGATCACCGTGTAGTGCATCAGCGCCATATCCGTCTTGCATCAGCGAATCGGCAATTTCCTTGGTTTCTCTTCTTGTACGGCAGAAGATAATGGCATAAATGTTTGGTGTTCCATCCGCCAATCGTTTGACAACTTCGTAGCGATCTCTTGCTTGTACGAGGTAATACAGATGATTTACATTTTCCGCCATGGCATTGACCCTAGCTACAGTAACCTGTACGGGATCATTCATATATTTCTTAGAAACCGCCACGATTCCTTTAGACATGGTAGCTGAGAAGAGTAGCATTTGTTTTGCTTCAGGCGTTGCATCTAATATCGAATCCAGTTCTTCCTTAAATCCCATTGTCAGCATTTCATCTGCTTCGTCTAGGATTACTCGTTTCAATTCATCTAGCTTTAGCTTTTTTCGTTTGATGAGGTCCTTGGTTCTTCCTGGTGTTCCGACTACGATGTGCACGCCACGGTTGAGTGCTCTGATTTGAGTATCGATGCTTGCTCCGCCGTATACTGCTGTAATCTTCACTCCTTTCAGGTGTTTCGCGTAAGTTTCCATGTCGCGGGTGATTTGTAGGCAGAGTTCTCTTGTCGGTGCTAGGATGAGTGTTTGGGTGGCCTTATTGCTGGTGTCTGTGAGCTCTATTGCTGGTAGTCCGAAGGCGGCTGTTTTCCCGGTTCCTGTTTGCGCGAGGCCAAGGATATCTTGGTCTGAGGACAATAATATAGGAATTGTCTTAGCCTGAATGGGTGTTGGCTTTTCAAACCCTAGGTCTTTAATTGATTGAAGGACAGCCTCTTGCAATCCCAACTCGTCGAAATTTTCCATATACTTTTGCTGAATTGAACTGCAAAGGTGAGGTATTTATTCGAAGTATTTATCATTTGAGGTGTTTCTTTTTGAATTTGGGGTGGAAAGAACTTAGAGATTATGATAGATAGAGTTAAGCATTTACAAACTTCTTATCCACCTTCTCTAACAACCAAGTACGATCTGGAAGCGTTTTGGTCTCTACAATTTGTGTTTTTAAAGAATGAATTTTCGCAGTCTTAACATAAGATGCAGATAAGGCAAAAACAAGGTTGATAAACTTGCGATTGGCTTCGATGTGATAGGGATGAATTTTTGATTTATTTTCTGATAGAAATTTTCGAAAACTGTTGATCAATCCCTCTAATGGTAGGAACAATTCCAATTCGTAATACACTTTTAGCCGAACTCTTTTCTCTTGTATTTTGGAATGTACACTGATAAAACCAATTTGATTTAATAATGAAAGTGTTTCTTCAAACTGCTTCAATTCGAAGTTATAGGATGCTAAACAAAGCGTGTAAATATCTTCTTTTTCCAAATAATCTGGAGCAATTTTGTCTTTATGATTTTCCAAAAACTGATACGCCCAATCTAATTTTTTAAGGCGCAGCGCCACCAGAAAAAGGTTTTTAAAAACAACGGGGGCGATCAATCCATTGACATAAACCAGCCCCATTTTCAGTTGCTGCTCATACAGTTTGAAGTATTCTGAATAATAAGCATCACTTCCAGCTGGCAGATTCAGCAAAATGTTTTCTAGGTAAATATGAATTGTGCGCGCATCATCAGGAGCAAGTAAATGATTGTTTTCTTTGAGAAGTATCTTAAGTTTTTCATAATTTGTTTTATTGTCTGGTGTTTCGAGTACTTCGATGACCTTACACCAAATCTCAAAGACAGGATTGTGTTCTTTTGAAGTAAGATCATATGAGGTAATAAGGTCAAAGAGTGTTTTACGGTAAGGAAAAGGTACTACTTGTTGCCTATTAATCATCAATGAAAACACCTTCAGCTTATAAAAGAAATAATACTCATCCAATCCGTTATTAATCTCTTGAAGATTGATATCACCCGTTCCACTTTCGCCATGTGCACTTAAAAAAGTACAATATTGGACTTCCTTTAAATGTTTAAAATTGAAATAACGTTCATTTTTATAGGGATATTCTTCTAGAAATTTGTCTAGGCGCTTTAACGTTTGTTTAAAAAGCCCAACCTGATGGTTATCGTTATAATACCTTAGTAATCGAAGGGAATTTTCAATTGCTCTGGCTTGTTTTTCCAGAGGTGTTAACTGCTTATCGTTAATTGCCAAGTAGTCTTCTATGCATTTAAACAACCGAGAACATAATCTTATCACAAACCTTTTTTCATCAACACTGTCAGGTTTGATTGCCTTAAATATTTGTTTATAAGTGATTCGCTTTTGTTCAAAATTAGGATACCATTTGATTAAATAATCTAGTAATCGTCTTACTTGGTTATTTTCATTGTGAAAGGGAGAATAAACGAATTTTTTAAACTGTTTAAGTTCTTCTTTTGAGAATGAACTTAGGACAATAATAAGTTTATTCTTCTTAATGTGTTCATTTTCAGGCATAGTCCTAATTAATACAAATGTCCTTGAATTTGAAGTGAATAATGGTTTTTACCTAATGATAACAAGAAAGTAAACTATAATATTAGCTCCTTCAAACTTTTTAGAGTCAAGTATTATTTTTTCATTATTAACAGAACGCAAAATTTCAATTTCGTATGTTTTTGACTTAGTTGAATCGTTTATTATTGTTTTTCGAATTTAATTTTAAGCAATTTCTATGGGATTTAATCAAAAAAAAGTAATTGATTTCCAAAATTGAGTTTCTTATTTTACAAATAAGTATTAATTCTTAATTAAAAAATTATGCTATGAACAAACAAACCTTCAAATTTTCTAAAACCATGCTATTTCTTTTTATTGGTCTGAGTTCCTTTATATTACGATCGGAAGCCCCAAATAAGACCAATCCCGCGTGTGTCGTTATCAACTCCTTTCATTCTTCTACAATTACTTCAAATTCAATAACATATGAATGGACAGGAGCTACATCATCATGGTCTATGACCTTAAATGTGAGTGTAAACGGTAGTTCTAGTTCTTCAGGTCCAGTAACTGGGAACAGTCAAACTGTTTCGTTTACTTCTCCATTAGTTGACGGAGATGTTGTCACAAGTGAACTTATTTATACCGACCCGTCTGGGCTCATGTGTTCTTTATTCGAACAAGTGATCATTGCCACTAGTCAAGTAGTTTTGGGGCTACAGGAAAGCTGTAGTGTGTATTGTGGTGGAGTTAACTTTTGCGAAGGTAATATACCAAAGGGTTTACCGAACGGAATAGAAAGATACATTTTTAAACCAGTTGATCTTTGTGATTGTAATGCAAAAGTCGGCCAAGATAGATTCCGTTGTGTGCAGGGTTTAATGAAAGGTAAACATTCTAAAGCTGTGCTCTATTGTCCTTCCTTCAGTATGTTTTCCTGTCCTTATGATCTTCCCTATAAGCTGATCGTTAGTTCTGGCCCTGACGATGGGCCAATAATACCTCCACCAAACTTTCGTTTAAGCACCAAATCCTACCTAATGCCTAATGTTTACCCGAATCCATTTAAATCAAACGTTACATTAGATTTACGGGATCTTCCAATTGCAAAAGGTGATTTAGCGATTTGGGACATTTATGGAAAAAAGGTGTACAATCAATCCTTGTCTCAAGATCTTTTAGAAATCAATCTAGAACATCTTCCTAATGGAATCTACTGGGTGACTCTGGATTCAAACAGCTCCTATATGTATAAACTTGTAAAAACGAACTAATATACTTATTCCGATCTACTAAGCAGTAATCAATTCAGATTGCTGCTTTTTTTATGCGCTGTTGTTAAACCCTAATTATGTATTAAGAATCAACTGAAGGAGAAGGCAACCATTGAGTTTCTAGCTTTTTCCGATTATTAATTCACCTATAAAATATGATATAACTTCAAGACCAATGAAGCGATATTTCATATAAATCGTAATTGTATTGAAATATTTTTCTGCTCAAATTACATGAGAAATCATTTCCTTTTAATCAGGTGCCATAAGTGCCGCAAAACATTTCTTATGAAAAATATATTGTTTAGTACATTGATCTTGTTTACCTATTTTGCATTTTCATCTTGCAACAAAAAAGACACCTCTGTTAAAGAGCAAGTAAGTTTAGAACAAATTTTAGAATATTCTAATAACGATCATGCGAAATTAACTTCAGGAAAAATTATCATTGATGATTTGGATGACCTTAAAATAATTGCAATTGTTGAAAATGACAACGCTGAACAACACACCGCTTATTATTATCAACTAGAAGGAGCTGTAGACTTCCCAAATGAAATTATTGACAATGGAACCATTTTATTCCTTGAAGACCATCTTTTGATTAGAGATAATAACTCGAAAAAGCATTATTCTATTGGTTTGATTGATCAACCTTTCAAACAAAATTCAGCGCATTCCTCATTAATTCTAGATAGAGAAGTTGAATCTATCGGTATTGGTGAAACTGAAGTTAGTCTAACTGAGAATATAAGTTCGTATCGTAACTTAAATTATGTTATTGTACCAGTCATGGGAACATGTAAATGCAAATCCAATAACATCATTCCTGGTGCCAATTGTCAAGTCGGAGGAAGAGGTGCGCCTTTTTGTTTTTGCTGTGGCTGTTTTGTCTACTGTAGTAGTGGATATTATGCTTGTTGCAATCCTTAAGCAATTCTATCAAAACACTATAAACAAACCCATCACTTTACAAATCAATAGGACAGTAGAAATTGACCTCTACTGTCTCCCACAAATGACAGACGACATTGGTTGAATAGACTGTAGTTTATACAATTCTTATGTTAATTCACAAAGGTGGCCACCTTGTTTATCGTCCTTCATTTGTACGAATCATTTTTTAATTTATAAATCATTACATCATGAAAAAAAGTAATTTTAAACTAGTAACACTGGGATTATTTTCCTTCCTCTTTTGCTCCTTATTAATTGTTTCTTGTACTAAAGAGCCCGTTAATCCTTTAGCAGTAGAGCTTTCCACAATTGATAATAACGTAACCGAAATCGATGTTACCGATCCTGATGTTCAAGAATTCATTAAAGTGCGGGACTTGCTTGTTACGCAGTACGCTTCACTTAGAAAGTCAAACAAGGATGCCATCTTATCTACTTTAGAAGATTCAGAAGAAATTAATGACGTAGATGTTTTTGCTATGTTCGAAATAAGCAAAATAGATGCAAAAAACTACATTGACATCATGCTTTCTTCAAAAGAAAATCTAACTCAAAAGTATCCATATCTTGAGTTTGATCAAATGAATTTCACAAAATTTTTATATAGAATGGGATACCTATTTCCTGTAGAAACTTCATCAAGATCTACTGTTTGCGAAGAATCATGTGATGCAGCAGCAGCTATCTCAACACTACTTTGCAATCTCTTAGATACACCTGACAAAATAAAGAAATGTAAAGCAGGAGTTGCAGCAGCACACGGTTGCTGTAAAGCAATATGTATTATCTGGGGAAGTGATTTCAGAGATACACAAACAGAACCTGTCGAATGTCAAGCATGTGGCTGTGGACCAGGTCCAGGAACAGGTACTGGCCCAGGAACAGGTGGTGGTCCAGGAACTGGAATCCCGAGTCCAGGCGGATTTTAAGCTGAAATAAATTCTTGATAATGGGGTTTCATCGCCCCATTATCTCTTTTTAATGCTATGGCTTGTTTCTATTGACAATTATTTTCCACCCTTCCCTCTCATTTGAGTTACCTTACAATTTATTACACCATGAAAAAAAGTAAATTTAAATTAGCTACACTTGGAGTATTTTCAATCTTTTTATGCTCCTTGTTCATCGTATCTTGTAACAAAGATCGAGTTAGCCCAATTCCAGTGGAGCTTTCCATGTGGGATGATAGCACAAAAAAAATCAATATTGATGATCTTGATGTTCAGGAGTTCATAAAGGCAAGGGATGTACTGTTATCCCAATACTATTCTCTAAGAATTTCGGCTCAAAACGCCATTCAAAACACAATAGAGAATTCCGAAGAATATGAAACATCAGACATTTATGCATTGTTTGAGATGACTAAGGTAGAAGCGGATACATACATCGGAATCATGAAGTCTTCAAAAGAACGTTTAACCCAAAATTATTCCTACCTAAAATTTGATCAAATAGATTTTATTAGGTTTCTAACAAAAATGCAGCATCTATTTCCTTATGAAAATTCTTCAAGATTTGGCGTTTGCGAAGAGGCGTGCGATGCAGTAGTCGCTGTTGCCACTCTTGCTTGTAATTGGCACGACACTCCACAGAAAATAGCCGAATGTAAAGCGAAAATACCTGCAATAAAGTTATGCTGTTATGCCTATTGTATGATTCATGGCACCACAACCCCTCCTCCAGGGGCACAGGAACCGCCTGAATGCGAAGATTGTGAATGCCCGGGGCCAAGTGACCCTCCTGGTACAGATCCCGGAACGCCCACAACGCCTCCCAATACAGGCACCTGCTATGAGTGTTATAACGGCCAAGTCGTGTCTATTGTGCATGTAGATCAAGCACTTTGCAATTACAACTGGTCTTCAGGTTCTGTCACTCTAGGTGGACCCTGCCCTGGATCAGGCACTGGCACTGGCCCCGGCACTGGAACGCCTCCAACACCTCCTAGTATAGGCACTTGCTATGAGTGTTATGGTGGCCAGGTTGTCTCTATTGTGCACGTAGATCAAGCACTGTGCAACTACAACTGGTCTTCAGGTTCAGTCATCCTAGGTGGGCCGTGCCCTGGATCTGGAACGAGTACTGGTGGTGGAAACTAAAGGCGAAATACAGGATAAGTCTTTGATGGGGTTCGTTTGTTGAGTAACAAACAACCCCATCTCTTATTCTAAAACCATTGAGATTCATGGTCATACAGATAATATCGGCTCTGACGATAAAAACCTCCAACCTAAATCTCTACTTGTGGTAACGGGTGGACTCGAACCACCATCGCCAAGAGCTTCAATCTTGCGCTCTACCATTGGAGCTACGTCACCGATTGGGGTGTGAGTGTGGGTGTGTGAGTGAGTGTGTGAGTGGGTGTGGACCTCTGGACTTCCTCAGTATAGTGGACACTAAGATAAGTTAGAAATCATTAATTTTTATAAATTTATACTTATGTCTAGAATACGAAGAAAATACACTAAACAAGAGAAACTCGAGATAGTAAAGTTAAGTCTCGATGAAAATG
>CALGAW010000085.1 GCA_937959115.1 uncultured Saprospiraceae bacterium | reverse complement strand
TTCATGAAGTCAGATTTTATTATACAGCCTTCCGTCCATATTCTGGCAATCTCACTTAAATCTACCTTCCAATCGTTCTGATGAGAGACTCGTTCGATTACAGCAAAGCCTTGGTGATGGTTTATTATCCGACTAAATTGATAAGCCGCTTTCAATTCAACGATAGTAACCTCATTGCCTTTTCTCTCTTGAGGAAAAAGGGTGGCAGCCTGCATCGATCCTTCTAAAAAACAGTTATTTGGGAACTGTTGAAAAAACACCATTATTATAATTCCAAATCAACCGATCCGCTCCAGAAATATCTCCATCCAAATCAAAATCAACCGTATCGTAGATGTTGAATAGACCGTTATTAACCTCCCAAATTATTTTATCATTACCATTAATATCATAGCCGGAAGGATTGCTTTGGTCAGCATCTCCAGCGAATAGCATCCAGGTATTTTGTCCAACCATCTGTTTTTGACCAGCTCCAGCACCTGATTTATAGCTATCAGCATTTCGAAAATCATAAGATAACACCTCGCTATTCAAACTTACAGGTGTTGGAGACATCGCGGTCAAATGATTTCGGTGCTTTACTACAATATAGAAGGAGGAGTCTTGTGTAATTGATAATCTATGTTCATTAGGAAAAAACAAACACCCATCTTCCAATAGTATAGCAGCAGTCTCCCTGACCTTAGATCCAGGAGAAGGGTCCGTTCTTATTGAAACCAGTACCCAGTCTACACTTCCTACTGGGTAGTCAGAATGCGACCAGCCAGCGCCTTCATATCCTTTGTAATTCCAAGGAGCTTGATGGAACGGTTGTCTTGTTGGTAACAATCCTTTTTGTAATAGCCCCGTTTTCATTTTATCAGTTGTAACATCATATGCACCTTCCAACCAAAGACATACCGTCGGTTCGAAATAGTTACAATGATTCGTATTTTCCGAGTTTAGTTTTAATTGATTATTAAACTGCGTTAACTGGGCGTCCGTTAATTCTACAGTCCCTCCAGGAATATCGTGATGATAAGGGTATTTCCCTGGTAGCTCGATCATATTAGCACCTTTGAATATTGCCATTTTAATGGTATTCTCTAAATGTATAACTCTTCCTGAAGTAGCTGTTTGAAAAGTAATATTGGTATGAACACCAAAGCTTAGCATATGATTATACATTTGTCCATAATTACTTATACCACCTCCTGACTGAGGACGATCACCCCATTTTACGGTATCATCTCTAATCGAATTGTTCTCTAAAACAATTCGAGAGCATAAGGCATCAACAGCATAGTCCATGATAGACTTTGTAGCAGTCAAATTTACTGGAAGTGTGGAATATATATCTGAACCTTGATGCTCAATTCCTTGCAGTGGGTTAAATGCAAGACTAGAGCACGTATATTTGAATGCTTTGTGTGCATCTATTGCCATTTTATGTGCCCTAATGTCTTTGAATTGTGTGTAACCAGCATCGACAAACGTTCTTCGATTGTCTGCATTTGCAACCCCTCTAATAAAAGGTTCGGCATAATAAGTCATTGCTCCAGAAATTGTGAAGTCAATGATTTCTGGAACATCATCATATTTATCAGCTAACTTCTGGATCAGTTGTTCATAGGCTTCCTGATAGCTTATTTTCCACCATTGTGGTACCTTTCTTATAATTGTTCCATTACCTTGGGGTTCCAGATAATCCAGACTGCCTCCACTAAGGGTTTTAGCCCATTCTGGAGATCTTGATCCTGCAAAAACCCGAACTTTAATTTTCATGTGGCTCGCATTCGGTAATGTTCTTACCTGGGTGATTGCCTGATCAATTGCATTATTTGCGGTTAAATCCTCATTTGAATTATTTGGTTGCAAATCTGCCCAATTAACATTTACGACAAAGCCGCTTAAACGGCTTCTTACATGAAGTTGTGAAGGCATTCCATCTCTCTGGAACAAACCTTTTGCGGTTTCCTTCATTACCTGACCAAAACTATAATCAACTATTATGATACTAAGAACTAATAATACGACGACCTTTTTCATGAACTAAAGATTTTAAGTGTTAATTAGTTTATAGGCCTTATTATGCGGATATTACTAAAATAGAACATAATATTGCAAAAAGCAAAAAATAACCACCTTATGTAAACTTATAATTGTTAAGACGATCTATAATTAATTCGTTAATAACTATTCATTGATTGAATCAATAGGGACGATATAATGCTTCATAGTTCACCTGGAATTGATTTTGTAAATGATCAGCAATCAGACCTTGATTTTGACCGGCGACTTTTCCACCTATGGCAGTTATCCGTCTTTGCATTGATTGG
This sequence comes from uncultured Saprospiraceae bacterium, assembly GCA_937959115.1. Classification (GTDB taxonomy): domain Bacteria; phylum Bacteroidota; class Bacteroidia; order Chitinophagales; family Saprospiraceae; genus JAHDHB01. The sequence continues at coordinate 22,275 of CALGAW010000085.1, read as the reverse complement.
TATAATGGCGTACCTGGTTGCCATTATACTAATACTAGATCCACGATTCTTCGTTTTTCCATCTTTGAATTGTCATTGGATTCAGATATTGGGTTGAATAGGTTCAACCATTAAGGATCAACCGTTATACAACATGTCTGTTGTGCACATACCTGACTTGCTCCACCGGTGTTAGAAGGAATCGCTCCAGCATGTTGTAGTACATAAGCTTGAACTGCTGAAGTATTCTTTAAAAATCCGTTGTAGGAATAATTGATCGAAAACAACGTAGGAGAAGCCGAATTTGTAACAGTACCATTAGAAGTACTATAGCTGTCATTGACAGACTCAATATGCCCTTCCACGATAACCGCAGCGTTATAACCACGCATATCATACGTTAAATTATTCAAATAAACATTACGTTCACTAATCGTATAACAATCACCTGACCAAGTCCAGGCACCTTGAGATTGAAGTCGTCCGCCAATTACAGCTCCATAGTCTGCATCTTGAATTAAGTTGTTAAAAATATGAAGGAAGTGTGCTCCGGTATTCCACGGATTTCGCTGCCGCCCAGCCAAAAGAGAGTTGTGTATGGTATAATGACGATCCCAGTTCCCATTATAAGGCAGGTAAAACTGGATTCCTTTATCCGTGTTGTGAATCTTCAGGTGAGACAATGTGATGTAATCTCCAGCCTGTGCAGAGGTGATGGCATCGTCCCAAAAATCCGTAATTTCTACATGGTCAACAAAGATATTTGTACTTCGAAGGTTCATTCCTCCTGTGTTATAGCTTGGATGAGATGAGTTATAAGATCCGCTTCGATAGCCTTTTAATATCAGTGCATGAATGATGATATTGTTGTCATTAAATGATGATAAAACTGCTGCACCACTATTCCCCGCTGCAGTTGAAGGAAATCCATTGGAGTAATCCGGAAAGAGAGCAAACCCTGGAGCTTCGCTACCATCAATAGTGACGTTTGATGCAATATAACCAACGCCTCTCATTCCCCATTCTGTATTCGCGTAGGTACTGGATATCACCACATAATTGCCAGGTTGTGCAATCATTTGTCTGAATTGCCCTTCATTGGTTGGAAACACATAATTCGTTCCCCCGGTGGCCGAAGCACCATATCCCATTCGATTAGGTGAGTTAAGTAGCCTTGTTCTTCTATCTTGTGAGACAGTGGAATAACAACGTTCTATTTCTACAGGATGCACGCCCGCACTTAAACTGTTTACTACGTAATTCGATCCTTGTATTGTTCCCGAACCGTTAATCAACTGATAGGTTACAGAATCGGCCCCTTGAGGCAAGGTAACTGCTAAATCAATTGACAATGGGTCTCCAGCATTAAAAGTCGCTCCAGGACAAGTAAAGAATGGAGCCGGTGAAGCGCCATTACTACAAAGCGGAACCGATGAATCTACAATAAAGCAACACGTAGCAGTTAGAAGAGGGAGCGCCGCACCATTGGCATCAAAGACAGTGGCCTCAAAATTTGCACAATAATTACCGTCAGGCAGTCCGTTTAAGGAGAATGCATAAGGACCGGTTCCGATGTAGGGCGTATGATTGAATGGACTACCTGCCTGCATGACGGACCAAAATGGACTTGTCGGATCCCAAGATGCTCCACCGGGTGGCATTGGCACCTCAATTGATAGATCCCCATTATCCCCTGCGTTTGAACACCCTAAAACATTACCAGTATTGGTGCATTTCTTTACAGCAGACGATATCCCATTATTTAGATTCAACAAGATTCTATCCATGCCATTGACATCGCCATCCATATTGGTATCCTCGGTTGTGTATACGGAGAAATTACCATTGGCTGCCTGCCATAGAATCTGATCAGCACCAGTCACTTCGTACCCAACAGGAGAGTCCTGACTGATATCCCCGGCAAACATTGCCCACTGTGTACCTAATTGTGTCTGACCGAAACCTGTTCCTGTCGTGTAACTGTCAGCCGTTCGAAAATCGTAGGAAAGGGTGTTATTTACCAAAGGAATAGCCGTTGGAGTCATAGCTGGAATATGATTTCTATGTTCTACAACGATGTAAAATGCCGTCTCGGAAATCCCGGTTAGATCAATAGGGGCTGGTACTATTGAGCCGTCCTCCATTAGTAGCGCTGCTACTTTAGTGACTTCACTGCATGCCTGTGGTGTGGCTCGCAACGAAATCAACACCCAGTCAATAGCGCCTGCCGGATAATCAGATTGTTGCCAGCCACCGCCTTCTGTTCCATTGTAGTTCCAAGGAGCTACGTTATAGGGTTGACCAGATGGCAGTATGCCGATTTGCTGTAAGCTATTGTTTAGTTGAATGGTATTCAGATCAAATGCTCCTTCCAGCCAGATTTCAATATTGCAGGTGACCGAAGGGTTGATCACTCCACACGAGACATTGTTTAGGTAATTTTCCAAATTGGTATATCCATTTAAGGCGATATTGTTCCTATCGTTTGGATTTCCGGGATTCAGTCCACAGGCATTTTCCCATACATCAGGCATTCCGTCATTGTCTGTGTCTGTTGGGGCAGTTCCGGGATTTAGAAAAGGATAATTGACTGTTGTACCAATATCTGTATCATAAACAGGCTGACCTGTATTGTTTAACAGATCTGAAATCAATGCAGCGTCAATGGCATCAATATTATTCACATAAGCTCCATTGCCAGAATCATCTAGTTTAAAATTGGCTCCAACATCTTGCGAAGCGATTAGATCATTATAGGCTTGATTAGCAGTACTGATTGCTGGAGGTGTTGGACTAAATGGATTTAATGATTGATAAGATGTTGAGGCGGGACTTTCACAGTAGTTATCTGGGGGAATGGTACCGTTGAATCCAACTATATCCCATTGGTTTGAAGCATTACTCGGTCTGTGAATTCCTATATTCCCATTGGTGTATAATAATCCTTGTTGCCTAATGAGAACTTCATACCTGGCTGTCGTTGTATTGTTGCCTGCTAGGTAGTAGTTTGAATACAGATCCAACTGAGCAAGTTCACCTAGACTGGTTCCAAAATAGCCGTAATTGTAAATGACATTGTTGTACATGACAGTTCTGGTCACTTGCCTGGAATTCAAAAGTGGATTCCGTTGCATATTATGAATGAATAGATTATCAATGATACTAACTTCATCTGCTCCGACTTGTCCTCCTATAAGCAGTCCGTATCCCTGAGCAGTACCCTGTTTCCTAAGCCCAGAGCCAATAATTGATTTTTGAATCGTGATCTTTTTCGGTTGTGAATTATCTGCCCATATGGTAAAATTTTCATCTTCGCCCCAGGTAAATGAACAGTGATCAATGATAATGTTTTCACCGGACCAAATATCAAAGCAGTCATTGAGCTGAGCATTTAAGCCAGAATTGCTGGGGCCTGGCCTGAATCGCAATCCTCTAATGATGACATGACTTGTGGTGACAACCATAGGAGCCTGGAGATTTCCACTAGTGATATTGTTATTCATTTTTAAACAAATTCCTCCACCTGGAGCAGTCTGACCAGCAATGGTGATATTCGGATTTGAAATAACAATGGCAGTGTTTACGTTTATTGTTCCTCCTATTTTAAAGATCACAGTTCTTGGACCTGTCGCCTCGCAGGCTGCTCTCAAGCTTCCCGCCCCGCTATTATTTAGATTGGTAACAAAAATTACGTCTCCTCCTCTTCCTCCTGTGGCATATTTCCCAAAACCTTCTGCTCCGGGAAATGACGTTATCTGGCCATAACTCGTTACTACTATAAAGAAGAAGAGTGTGCAAATCAGATTCTTAGAATTAATAAACAATATATTTCTTGTCATCGTAGTTCTTAAATTTTAACTGTTATTCTATCTTTATTTCTTCACTGCAGAGGAAATACCGTTGTTTGAGTTTTGTAATATCCGATCTTGTCCATTCACATCACCATCCATAGTAGTATCTTCATCCATATATTGCAAGAAATTACCATTAGCAGCCTGCCAAAGAATCAGATCGGCTCCTGTGATTTCAAATCCTACAGGGTTTGATTGATCAATATTACCAGCATACAGGAGCCACTCGCTGCCTATTTGCTTTTGTCCGAATCCTCCCTGAGTATAACTGTTGCCAGTTCTAAAGTCATAAGTTAATGAGTTATTGATTAACTGGACAGGCATTGGGGTCATAACTGGTAAGTGATTTCGGTGTTCCGCGACAATGTAATATGCTGAAACAGCTGGCCTTGTCAACTCAATCGTAGCGTTTTGTATAGAGCCATCTTCCATCAACAGACCTGCACCTTTTCCTGCAAGGCTATTGCCTTGATCCGTCTCTCGCAAGGAAAGCAATATCCAGTCAATTGAACCAGATGGATAGTCGGAAGGTAACCAGCCAACACCCTCATTGCCTGAATAATTCCAGGGAGCACGATTGTAGGGTTGCCCCATTGGTAGCAAACTCAATTGTTGAAGTGTATTATCCATGATACCGGAATTGAAAGCCCCTTCCAACCATAATGACACGTTGCAGGTGATTGGTGCACAAGGAGAGCCACCGCCGACACCCCGAATGACATAAGAACTGAGCGGACCGTTCGGAATCCCCCAGTCGCTTGTAAACATTACTTGATTCCCATCAGGAGAAACCGTTGGCACCTGACGATCTACATGACCATATGGTGAAGCCGCCTGCGCATTGCTATGGTGATCATAACCAATCACTTTTATGGTTGCAGTTGTTGCATTCTCATCAATTTTATACAGCCCTAGTGGATGATTGGGAGAACCCGCATTGGCTTCACCTCCAAAGGCAATCCAGCCTGGAGCACCCATTTGACCACGACCCGACAGATAATCAGGGGAACGGAAGGTTTGTCCCGGATTACCACCGCCAAAAACAGGACTGGTATAACTGTTCCCGATTTGGTCTAAATTCGTGACTTGAACGGTTCCGTCTCCCAAGGTTCTGACAAATACGTTTTCACCAGCAGCATTATAGGCCAGGTCCCACCCTTCTCCATTATCAGATATCAGGGTGATATTCGTCAAATCAGGACTAACTCTGTAAAGTTCTGAAGGTCCACCGTCAAATATTCCTACTCCAACGATAATCCAATTGCCCGACCAATCGAAAGTAAGGTAGTTTCCTCCAGCGTTAATATTACCATGTGGCCATACTATTTCAGCAATAACGGTATTATTTTGCATATCATAGGAAATAATGGTATTAGTGGATGGTTCGTATAGTGCTATTTTTGAATCATCTCCAGGTAAATTCCCTTTGTAACGAAAGCTGATATTCGTGTTTCCAGGGCGTGTATAAAGCGTTGTCACTACTCCTGTAGAAACATTGAACGAGCTAAAGTTGTTTCCAGTCATCCCATAGATGATATCAGGATTGGTATTACTCCATATTCGTTCAGAATTAAGTGGAACACGCGTCGGCAATAATGCAAAGTTGTTGGTAGCATCCAGCAATTTATTTGCAGCAGGAACGCCGTTGCCCACCATAACTTTGGTCATATCGGAATTCCATGCTTGTCTGCTGCTATAATGATGTAAACCGTCTCCGGAGGCATCACTTATCCGCATGATTTCCGTTCCAGGAACGTCTCCTGGTTCCCAAACACCTAGTGCTGGTTTGGGTCTGTTTGCATTTGAGTTACCTGCGTTCCATGCCACTGAAGATTGTGAGGAAACACTACCGAATGCGCCACCACTATTTGCTGTAAGCGTAATGGAACACATCGTCGTACAGCCGTTTCCATCTGTGACTGTGATAGAATACGTTCCTGCACTCAATCCATTTGCAGCGTTTGTTGTTTGCCCGTCACTCCATAAATAGCTGAATGGCGGAGTTCCTCCTTGCGCTGTTACGGTTGCCTCTCCATCATTTCCTCCACAAGAGGGGACAGAAGTTACGGCGATAGTACACGTAGGAATTCCAGAACCAGTCAATGTAACACTACAAGTTGTTGTTTGATTGTTAGAATCGGTAACAGTTATGGTGTAGGTGCCGGCGTTTAAAGCGACTGCAGTCGTTGTCATTTGTCCGTTACTCCATAAATAAGTATATGGAGGTGTTCCATCAGTCGCTACTACTTTTGCTTCCCCGTTGTTGTTACCACAGGTTGGTGCGATTGTTTGTTTTGCTGTGCAGGTAGGAGAACAGCTTCCACCGCCGCCGCCGATGCCTCTGATGATATAAGCACTTAGTGGACCATTTGGAACGCCCCAGTCACTTGTAAATATAACTTGATTCCCATCTGGAGAGGCGGACGGTTTTTGACGATCGTCATTCCCTCCCGGAGAGTTTGCATCCGCTGTACTATGATGGTCAAAACCAATAACCTTAATGGTGGCAGTACCTGTGTTTCCATCAATTTTGTATAGCCCAAGAGGGTGATTTGGTGAACCGGCGCCTGCATGACCACCAAAGGCTGCCCAGCCGGGGATTCCTCGCCCTGAGATGTAATCAGGTGTCCATCCACCACCGGCAGATCCTCCAAATACAGGACTGTTATAGGTTTTACTAGGATTATCTACATTGATGATGCGTAAGGAGCCATTTCCTCTGGTTTGCACCTGAACACTTTCACCTGCGGTAGAGACTGCCATATCCCAATGTTCAATATTACTGGAAATTTGAGTGATGCCTGTTAAATTAGGATTCATCCGCCATAATGTTCTTGAACCAGCACCTGTACCAATACCAACAAGTAGCCAATTACCTGACCAGTCATAGGTTAGATAGTTACCGCCTGCTGCAATATTGCCATTTGTCCAAACCATTTCAGCAATGATGGCCCTATTCTTTAAGTCATAAGAAATGATTCGACCAGTAGAGGATTCGTACAAGGCAATTTTTGAATCATCACCAGGTATATTTCCTTTTGATCGCATGGTGATGTCCGTACCTCTGGTAAACAACACGGTAGCCACTCCAGTGGTGACATTAAACTCAACTAACTCTTGTCTTGCTCGTATTCCATAAATCAAGTCAGGATTGGTATTACTCCATACTCGGTCCGAGTTTAGTGGAATTCTGGTCGGTAAAAGTGCATAATTGTTCGTTACATCAAGGATTTTATTTTCTGCAACTATACCATTACCAATCATCATTTTTGTCATATCAACGTTCCATACCTGTCGACTTCCATAAAAGTGTAACCCATTGCCTGAATCGTCACTAACACGCATGATCTCTGTTCCGGGGATATCACCAGCTTGCCAAACCCCAAGCTGCGGTTTAGGTCTGTTGATATTAGAATTACCGGCGTTCCATGCCACAGAAGATTGAGTGGGAACATTCGCGAAAGCGCCAACATTTCCCCCAGTATTACTATTGACCAGTGTCACTGTACAAGTAGTGCTACAATTGTTTGCATCGGTTATGATTACCGTATAGGTTCCAGCAGAAAGACCGTTTGCTGTAGCAGTTGTTTGCCCGCTACTCCACTGGTATGTATAAGGAGCAGTTCCTCCTTGAGCGGTAGCGGTGGCTGCACCATTATTGTTTCCACAGGTTGGTGCAGTAGTTTGGGTTGCTGCACACGTTGGACCATTTACTGCTGTCAATGTAACATTGCAGGAGGTGGTACAGTTTGCGGCATCGGTGATGTTGACTGTATAATTTCCAGGAGCTAAACCGTTTGCTGTTGAAGTTGTTTGTCCATTAGCATTAGCGCTCCATTGGTAAGTGAAGGGAGCCGTTCCTCCTGATGGGTTGGCGGTTGCTTGTCCATTGTTGTTGCCACAGGAAGGTGCTGAAGTCTGTGTTGCCGAACAGGATAAATTACAAGTTGGACCACCTGGCATATAAGTGACATAGGAGTTGATTTCTGAGGAAGAATTGCCCATCCAGTCACTTCTAAACATCACTTTGCTTCCATCTCTGTTGGGTACTCCAAAAGGACTGCGATTGTAGTTAACATGCGGAGAATGATGGACATGCGCAAACGTTTCTGTGAGCGCATTTTGATTGGCATTAGGATCTAGTTGAACTGCAAAAATCTTTTGGTAATTTGGCTTGAAGGTTTGTGTGTTGGCATCAGCGAATTCTGTTAAGTAGGCCCAGCCAGGTCGGTTGAGGTTCCTACAAGAAACATGGATGTACCAAGACATTTGGTTATCACCCAGTAAGTGTGTTACCGCGCCATTATCAATTCTAACCATACTGACTCTGCGGTCAATTCCGCTTGGTCCAACCATCACCTCGTTTCCTTGTGTGTCATAGCCATAATCAAAATGAGAACCTCCTAGTCGTGATAGATTTCTGACCGGACTCATATCACTAGTATTGTAGGCCCATACTCCTTGTGCCGGGCCAGTACCTGTTACATTCCATTGAACAATTACATAATTGCCACTTTGAGTCATGGTCACATTATTTGGCCAGACGGGGGCAGGTAATGTTGATATCTTGGTATTTGTTACAAAATCGAAGCAGGCAATCTCCATTGCACCTCCTGGTTTTCTGCATTGCAGTGCCATATAGCGGTCATCATTAGACATATTTCCTTCATACTCACCGTGCGATACGAAATCGTACTCATTAAAGCAATGAATTAAAGTTTGTGTATTTGTAGTTACATCTAACTGAGCGATACAGTTGCCGTCATAGTTTGGATTATTGGTTCCGTAGATGATGTTTGGTTGGGTGTTTGACCAGGTGTGATGCCCTCCGGGAGGCCAAACTGTTTTAATAAATTGATTGGTTTGACCATTTAAAATACCAGAGGGCCATCCTTGCAGTTTAATCAAGGTTCCATCACTGTTCCAAGGTTGTGTTTTGGCGTAGTGATGGTAGGTATCCAGATTGTTTTGGTGTGTATTAAAAACAGCCTGATCGGTTATTCGTACTACTGTGCTACCGAATGTAGGATCTGTAATTGGATTAAGATAGCCCGGTTTAGGAATGGTTGGCATTTGGTCAAAGACCAGTTGTGTTTGAGGTGGGTAAACCTGAGCAACAATAATGGTAGAAAAAAACAAGGGCATTACTAGTAAGGCAATGTAGAGATTTTTCATTGTAAACTATGTTTATTCTTTTAATATGTGTATTGAACAATTTTGGATAATTTTCGATTTTGGAACAAATTCATGTTTGTCCAAGTTGCATCTATTGAAGCCAAAAGGTTGGATAACTGATCCGGAGTAACCGTTTACCTGATGATTGCTTAGTTTAAGAATTAGAAAGGACAGATGAGCGGGAATAGTGGTTGTCCATACATGTAATTTGAATGGATTATTGTATTTTCGGAATTGGTCATTCGGTATTGGAACAAGAGAAATCCTGCATACTTGGTTTAAAATATAGTGGAGAAATCTAGGCTTAGAAGTGTCTTGCCGTTGATCACTGATCAATGGTGTTTTGCACAGAGAGACGAGACCAAATAACAAACTTGTAATTACTGGTATAAAAACCAGTAAGATTAGTTTACAGGAAAATAACATTCGTTAGCAGTTAGTGCATTAAAATACCAAAACAGCTTAGTGTGGTATAAGCTGTTTTGCTTAATTTAAAGTTTAATATATTGACAGTCTTCAAATTGTGTATACTCAATATAGACAATAAAATCCAAAACTAGTGCCTAAATTTTCTTTTATTTATAAAGCACAGCGTTTTGAATGATGCGATCGAAGCGGTGATTAACCACTACGGATGTCATCCTCAATATATTCTGGATCTCATAGCACAGATCGCTGTAACGTACAAACATTCTTAATCAAAACTATAATTATAGGCTGGGTTAGCCTGGTTTAGGCCGAAAGTCGGACCAAAGCCCAACCTGCCAAATCCCAAAAGTTTTCAGAAACTAGCTAGTGGATCCAGCGGGAATCAATGGAAAGAGGGTGTTGTTACCTTGATTTCAGAACGATTCCTGACGAAGGAAGGATGAGGCACGATAGTGCATTAAGTAAGGGAACCGCGACGGCGGATATTAATCTCAGTCTAGTTTCGTTTTACTAGAAACTGAGAAGTCAGTAGAAGTCATTGTATCTATTTTTTTAGTGAAGGACCAAACGTTGTTCTTTCTTAATATTTGTAAGCTACGACGCGTAAAGTTTAAGATACAATTCGAAACCTTAACAAAACACTAAGCAGTGCAGAAAACCTACACATTAAAACGGAAGTGCATCACGTCACCATCTCCTACTGTATACTCTTTTCCTTCAACGCCTAACTTCCCAGCCTCCTTGACGGCCGCCTCCGAACCAAAATTGACAAAATCAGCGTATTTGATGACCTCGGCACGGATAAAACCCTTTTCAAAATCAGTATGGATCACACCCGCCGCTTGTGGGGCCTTAGTACCCGTCTTAATTGTCCAAGCTCGGACTTCCTTCTCGCCTGCTGTGAAATATGTGATTAAATCGAGTAGGGAATAGCTTGCACGGATTAGTTTGTCAACTCCAGCTTCTTCCAGTCCCATATCATCTAGAAACTCCTTACGTTCCTCTTTAGTTTCTAGCTCAGCGATGTCTGCCTCGATTTGTGCACTGATAAGAATGACTTGTGCGTTTTCATCTGCGACTGCTCCCTTGAGTGCTTCAGTATGACTGTTGCCAGTAGTTGTAGAATCTTCATCTACATTGCAAACGTACAGGATTGGCTTACCAGTCAATAAGTACATCTCTTTGAAATAATCGGTGTCTTCCTCTTCTACTGTAAAAGAGCGAGCAGATTGCCCTTGTTCGATGTGAGCAGCAAGCTGTTTACAGAATTCCAGTTGATGCATCAGGGCTTTGTCCATGTTTTTGGCCTGGCGAGTGAGTTTTTCGATTCGCTTTTCGAGTAGTTCGAGGTCTTTTAGCTGTAATTCAGTGTCGATGACCTCTTTATCGTTGACAGGATCTATTTTACCATCTACGTGTACTACATTATCGTCTTCAAAACATCGGACAACATGAACAATGGCGTCAACTTCTCTAATATTGGCGAGGAACTGGTTTCCGAGACCTTCACCCTTGCTTGCTCCTTTGATTAAGCCAGCAATGTCCATGATCTCAACCGTTGTCGGCAATACCTTTTGTGGGTTGACCAACTCAGCTAGCTTATTCAGTCGTTGGTCAGGTACCGTAATAATACCGACATTAGGATCTTTCGTTGCAAACGGGTAATTCGCTGCTAACGCTTTTGCATTTGTTAATGCATTAAACAAGGTTGATTTTCCTACATTGGGTAACCCAACGATTCCACATTTTAAAGCCATGAATGACGAATTTTTTTAAATTTTCAAAGAGGGATTTCAGTCGAAGCGCAAAGATATATTTTTTGTTGGTAATTTTGGTTTGAAATTTGGATACTTTTATTCATTTTAGCGTCTAATGTATAAAGACCTCTTAAAATTGGTAGATATGAAAGTAATTTACACCTTAATTTTTTCCTTGATCATCTCTATTTCAGGTATTCAAGCACAAAATGATCCATTTGAAGGATTAGATCTGTTTCAAGAACTATTTGGAAGCATGATGAATGAAATGGGCCAAGCCATGGAAGACTCTAAACTGCAGATGGAACGATTGGAATTGGAAGATTTAGGCAACGGAAAAATGAACATTGATGGGGATACCGTAAATATCTCTGGAATGTTTAGAATGCTGTCTGACAATATGAAGAGATTGCCAGAGCCAATGCGCCCAAATGAGGACCATCTCGAAAATCTTGACGAAACTGCAAAAGTGTTGCCTGACTTATTGTTGAAAAGCGCAGAAATGTTTAAGTCTGGTTCGTTTGAAGATATGTTCGAACAACTCTTTAACGATATGGGAATGGAAATGCCAGAATATGAAAGCAAACCTCGAGATCCTAACCTGAATAAGGAGGTACCATCTGACGAGCCTAGACCTACCCGCCCAAAAGGCGAAAAAGAGGAAAAGCCACTAAAGAAAATGAAGCACAGAAAAACAATCCAAATCTAATTGGCCCAAAGGGGAATTAATCATTAGATGGTAAAGAAAATTCATGCATTTTCTAAACGTTAATCTCTATGATCCATATAATCGAAAACAGCCTTGAGTAATGTCTTGTTCGCTCCAAACTGTCCATGAATAGTAGCGAGTCTCAACCACTCGTCAGATGAAGCTTGCATTGACGCTGCTATTTCTAGTAAGATCGAGTTAGCAATGGGTTTGATACTTCCCGATTCAAGTGATTTGATCAGGCATTGTTCTGCTGCCTTATCCACCAACTTTTTTAAATCATGATAAGTAAATCCTATCGTTTCGCTGGCAACCCTATCCAAGTTAAGCTCAGTGGAAGCTGGTAATGACTCTAGCGTTGACACTAGATAGGCTTTTCGTTCCTGATGCATTGGGGGAGAGACAAACACAACATTGTCAAATTGAAACTTAGAACCGTTTAACTCCCAAGGAGCATTGCTGGTTGCTATCGTGTAAATATTGGGGGTCTTTGTTTTGGCTAGACTGATTTCTTCATGGAAATGAGTAGAAAGTTCATTTCGGAAGTCTTTTTGCCTTGAATCAAACAATCCATTGAGATTATTGAAAAGCAGTATGCAGTTTTCTCTAATTCCCGCAGTAATAAAAACCTCGTCTAATAACCGTTTAACTTCATGGCTTTTGTATAAGCCAAAGGCTTCCGTTCCTACTGCAAAAAGGGGCCTGCCAGAATCAAAAGACAATGCTTTAGCCATTTTTTCTTTACCGCAGCCTGATGGTCCAAACAGTAAGATGCTTCCCCCTTTTCGTTGACCGAATTTTTTGAATAAACTAGGATTTTGATCTTGTTGAATCACTTTAAATTCTAGGAGATTGATGATGTCGGCCATCCCATCTATACTTTTTAGCCCTGCATTGGTATGAATTTCTCGGAACAATCCTTTTTCCTCAATATCGCTATCAATCAAGTCTAGATCGTCAAAGTCGTCCTCAATATCTACTACGCTTTTGTTGTCAGAAGGAGGTCGCTGTTGTCCCTTATGCTTTAGCAGGTATTCGATGTCAGAGTCTGCATAGGAGTCGTCCATGTCTACAGAATAGCCGTAGTACTCTTCCGCAAGCGCGAATTTCTTTTCTGCTATGGCAATTTTGCATAGGATACTGTAAAACTCAGCATTCTCTTCACCGCATTCCATTATCTGTTCTGCGGCAACGTTTGCCTCATTAAACTTGTTGAGGTGGTAAAAGCATTTAACGATGTTGATCTTATTCTCTGTGGAATAAAGTCCGAGTATCGCAGCTTTTTTGTACTTGTCTAACGCTTCTAAAACACACCCTAATTTAAATTCAACATCTGCTAACTGAACCAGCAGTTTTGGATCGTCGGGAGTATTTTTTAAGGCTTCTAGTAAAGTAGACCTTTTATTTTCATCCAGGTTCATAACGGAAGTTTGTTTTATAGAATTGGTTCGATTACCTCAAAAATGGTAAGATAAATTGTTATTTCAAAACAACTGTTAATACTTCTATTTTTTGAATATTTGATTTGAAACCGATACTTTTTTACATTTTCGGATTAAATATTTCTTCTTTCAGTTGCTCATATTTTGAAAAACTAGACAACTACAAATATTTATTTCCTAAATCATTAAAATGTAGCATTGTAATTCACTTGTCAGCAATGTTTAACAAATTAATTATTTGTGTGATTTTATCGTTTATAGTAACTACGTATACATGTAATTTTCAATTGAATAAATCTGAAACGATAACAAACATATGAAGTAAGATTAATTTGATCCAATTTGAACAGGTAAGAAAAAAAATATTTGGTATTAATTTTATTCTTGTAGAAACGCAACAAATTGAGCCTTTTTATTCTAAAGTGTAATCTTCGCTTCTTAGAAATGCATCAGAATAAATAATAATAAATTCGTACATTTGAGTAGTTGAACACACTATAGAAATCTTCAAACCATGGATAAAAGAAAGTTTTTAAAAGTATCTAGTATTATTGCAACTGGATCCCTTTTATTACCAATGAGCGGTTGTGATTCACCAGGAAGTACCACAACAAGTACACCGACTCAGACAACTCCTTCTAAGACAGGTAGTTTTACCCTTCCTAAATTGTCGTTTGCGGCAGATGCACTCGCTCCAAACATTGATGCCAAGACAATGAGCATCCATCACGGAAAGCATCATGCAGGTTATGTAAGGAAACTAAACAATGCGCTGGCAAATAACAGTCTTACAGGAAAGTCGATTGAGCAAATCATGGCTTCCATTACTGCAAAAGACACCGCAATTAGAAACAATGGTGGTGGTCATTTCAATCATTCCTTATTCTGGTCCATTCTTGGTCCTGCTAGCAATAGCAAGTTTACAGGCGACATCGCTGACGCAATCAACCGAGATTTCGGATCACTTGACAAGTTTAAGGCGCAGTTTGCTAATGCTGGCAAATCTGTATTCGGAAGTGGCTGGGCATGGCTTTGTGTTAATGATAAGAAAAAACTCTTCATAACCGCTACGCCAAATCAAGATAACCCGTTGATGACTAATATTGTAAAGGAGAAAGGAACACCGATCCTAGGCGTTGATGTATGGGAACATGCATACTATTTAAATTACCAAAACAGAAGAGGAGATTATCTGAATAATTTCTTCAATGTAATCAACTGGAAAGCGGTTGAGGGGAACTTGAAAAAAATAACTTGAATTTTTTTCCTAAAGTTTGTTAAAAATTTAGGAACTATTATATCTTTGCAGTGCTTATAGCAATGGTGGTTGTAGCTCAGTTGGTTAGAGCATCGGTTTGTGGTACCGAGGGTCGCGGGTTCGAATCCCGTCTTCCACCCTTAAACTCCTGAATTTCAGATGTCTGAAACTCAGGAGTTTTTTTATTTTGGCTTGGAGGTTTACAGTAAAACAAAGATCAAGCGTTGTCAATGCGCCATTATTATAACCTGCCTACCATTTGTGCTGAAGGTAGTCCCGTTGCGAAAGCAATAAATAAATTGAAAATGCGTTTTATATCCACTAAAATTTAGAAATATAATCCCATCTTTTCCACATTTAATTCCTGCAAGAGATATATAACTGATTAAATAATTCGCCTAAAACGCTGTGAGTATTCATACAATTACGATTAAAAGCAGCGATTTAGTGTTAAATAAATCAAAATCGACATACAATTCTTTGACATACAAATATTAATACCGTATATTTACTCTTCATAAACAATCGTTTAAGTAAGAACAACTGGCATGAAAAATGCAAAACGATTAATAAATAACTCGTAAACAAGGTTGCAATATGTAATCTGTTTCGTTCTTGTAAGCATCCAACTCGCAGATAAAGAACAGATTAGTTAACTTTTTACGAAATTATTTTTATGTATAATGCGAAGCTACTATTCTTAGTCCTTCTTTTTGGATTAAGTATCGTTCAACTAGATGCCCAAAGCTCAAATCTGCAAAAGGCAAATAAATTCTATGAATTATATTCTTATGGTGAAGCTATAAAGCTCTATAATATTGCTTTAAAGGATAATCCTAAAGATTACAACGCTATTGCCAACCTGGCAAACAGCTATAAACAATTAAACTTGTTGGAAAGTGCTTCTAAATGGTATAGTCGTATACCAGCTGATGAACGATCATCGCAAGACTTATTCAATTACGCTTCTACACTGAAAAGCCTTGAGCAATTCGAAAAAGCAAAACGGATTTACCTCGAATACGCAAAAAGTGATACGGATATTGGTCGACACTACGCCACTTCGTGTGACTTCGCGATCAGAAATAAGAAAGTAGGGTATTCTGATTTTGAGGTAAAACAGGAAACCATAGTTAACTCAGCGGCATCCGATTTCTCTCCAGCAATGTTTAAAAACAAACTGTTGATCTCTTCTTTTAGAAATGAGTCAGCTGCAATGGCGACAAATGCAAATACAAACAACCAATTGTATGTCGCCTCAAGAAACTTGAAAAATCAGTTCTCTAGACCAGCATTGCTGAAAAAGGGAATTCAGAAAAGTATGAATACAGGTCATATGACATTTGATGAGTTTTATACGAAGGTAGCGTTCACTAAAAATAACAACAATCTCCATAATGGGATGCTTCCACTTGATGGGAATGGAGTAAAATTAGATATCTACTTCGCAAAGGTAATCGATGAAGGTTCATGGGACGAGCAGACTGCTTTTGACTACAACAGCGCTGAAGCATCAAATGGATTTCCGCATCTATCACTCGATGGCAATACACTCTACTTCGCTTCCAATAGAATGGGAGGCTACGGTGGATACGACATCTACGTCTCCTATAAAAATGGAAAGATTTGGAGTTTTCCAGAAAACCTAGGCGCCGAAATCAACTCGCCAGGCAATGAGATTAGCCCGTTTATGGACGAAGGTATCCTTTACTTTGCTTCTGATTGGCATACTGGTTTTGGAGGGATGGATATCTTCCACTCCGAAAAACAAGCAGGTAGTCTATGGGGAAAGGTTAGAAATATGGGCCCAAAAGTGAACTCCTCACAAAATGATTACAGTCTTATCTATTATAGTCAAGACAATGCTGGATATTTTGTATCTGACAGAACAGGAGGCAAAGGGAAATCAGACATCTACAATCTTTCTAAGAAAATTACGACGGAACATGTAAATATTTTTGTGTTTGAAGCAGATGGAAAAAAGCCTGTTCAAAATGCAGCAATTGACTTAACGGCTTGTGGTTTTGGAAAGTACAACACTGGTGAACTTGGAGTGATCACAATTACAGGACAAGAGGCTTTTGGCTGCCAAGCCATTATACAGAGAGCAGGATTTTATTCTGAGATTGCTGAGCTTATTCCGAATAATAGCAATGGGGATGTTGAGGTGTTCTTGAAAGTTAGAAATCCAAACAGTGAAGAAGGTAAACAGGCTATCGCTGTGTCAACACCGCAGCCACCAGTAAACTTGCACAAGGCAGAACCTGTGAAAGTAGAAGTTTTACCACAGCCTGAGGATGAAGATTTCCTAGAACAGAGAGGATTGGTGGCAAGAAGCCCTGAGCAAATGAAAGCAAGTGAGGCATCTGTCGTTTCCATCAATAAAGATGCACTAAAGCTGAATGCTGAAATGCCTCAATCACGCTATCTAGAAGCTGTTCGAGATATCAAGCAAGGCAAGGAAATATTCGAAATTCAAATTGGTGCATTTTCAAAACCAGACTTTAAGAAGCTTGGTGGCCTCGGTGATCTAGGATTAGTCTACAGTGACCGAAAGAATAACTTGTACTATTATAAAGTCGGGACATTCAAAAGTAAAAGCGAAGCACAAACAGCGCTTAAGAAAATCAAGACAAGAGGATATAAGGATGCATTTATTAAGAAAATAAAAGATTTTAATCCAATTGTAACCGCAATTAACAATATCTCGGAACAAGATCAGCCCACGATCACATCGCAACCTGTCATTACATCTCAGCCAGCTGCTAGACCTTCCGTCCAGTACAAAGCACCAGTTAACAATGATCCGAATTATGTGCCTAAGCAGCGAAAACCACTGTCTCCCAAGACCACAGTGACAAGTAGCCCAGTTGTACGTGAGGCGGCTGTTTATAAGGTACAGTTAGGTGCTTTTGGTAAATCTTCTGTTATAACATTTAGTCCAAAAATCAATGCGTTGGGCCAAGTGTACAGCACCACAAATGGAAATGGAATGGTGCTTTACCTTCTAGGTGATTTTAATACGATTGAAGCGGCAAAATCAGCACAAAAGATAGCGAAGAAAGAGGGCGCGCCTTCTGCATTTGTAGTTGCTTACCGAGGCGGTGTGAAAATTAGTCTAGAAGCGGCTAAGAAATAAGTAACGGCTAAAAAAAGATTGTTTTTAGAATGTCCCCAAAATTAGTTCCTTGATTTTGGGGACAATTTATATAGTCTGCTCTGCAAATTATACGGCATCAAAACTTAGGTAACTAGAAGAAGAGAGAATTTTATATCCTTATAGTTGGAATGTATTGGAAATTTTACTAGATTATTTTCATTCCATTACATCAAATAATAAAACAAAAAATGAAAAAAGCGTTCGTATTAATTTTATCCTTACTATTTGTAAGCATGGCTTTTGGTCAAAAAGTGAAAATCAAGAATAAGGTCTGCTACATTGATGAGCAAGTATTCCTAACTTGGGAAGACAAGAGTTTTATGATCCATCAACCTTCACCCGTAACTCATGTGAATGGTGAAGCACCTGTTTTTGTTATGCAAATGCATAAATATGGAAGTGACTTCTACACCAGTATCCGGTTTTTAGATTTTGAAGAGGAGTTTTGGTCAAAAGATAAGACTAGAAAGAAACTGTTTTCTATGATCTACAAATCAAACCTCTTCAATGAGGACGGTACAATTGATGAAAAGAAAGCCACACGGTTTATTCGAACCTATCATGAAGAACCACCAGAGCTTCTACTGATTGGTAACGGTAACTAGGAAAAGAATCATTTCCCGTTACATCAGAAAGATAAGAAGTCATTGGTTAATAGAATCAATGGCTTCCTTTATTTAAAAAGGCATTTGGTCTTCATATATCGCTTTCAATTGTGCGGTATATTAATCGTAGAAACGAAGCGTATTTACCAATCAAGAATTGCATTTTTGCTGGATTAATTGTGTGAAAATAGAATTAGCTTTGAGATCCAAATTAAAAGCAAAACAATGGTTAAATTAATAAGTATTAAGTGTAAATGTTTTAAAAACTGTATTCCATTGATTTGTACTTAAGCAATTTATATTGAAGAACAATAGACTCGTTTTATGACAATAATATGTTGTTTGTATGATAAATCTAGTTATTCAATTAACTATCTTTGTGGATTAATTTACAGTACTATATTTTCATTATTAAAAACAACCTAGAACATGATTAGAAATATTTTTACTCTATTATTTTCAATCTTTATAGTAAATGCTGGGATATCCCAACAATTGCTATTCGAAGATTTCAACTCTACAGGTGGGATGCTCCCTGCTGGTTGGCAATCCATTGATAATGACCTACCAGCGCAAAATCCTAATTTGCCTGGCCCTCAATGGGATATGTGGCATGTAGACACCTCAAGTATAAATGGTGTTGATGTAGTAATTGCAGCTAGCTCATGGCTAGATGTGAATACCGTTCCTGCTGATGATTGGTTAATTACTCCTGCAGTTACAGGCCTTACTGCATCTACAACACTCAACTGGAAAGCGGGTTCTGTTTCTCCAAACTACCTTGAGCCTTACGAAGTTTACGTGTCTACTGGTAGTACAATCGCAGAT
Source organism: uncultured Saprospiraceae bacterium (assembly GCA_937959115.1). Taxonomy (GTDB): domain Bacteria; phylum Bacteroidota; class Bacteroidia; order Chitinophagales; family Saprospiraceae; genus JAHDHB01. Next base: position 3,082 of record CALGAW010000085.1, on the reverse strand, counting down.
TTCCTAGCAACAACTCCTGTTTTTACTACTACTGGAGCACAAGCTGGTGGCTACTTCCCACAAACGGTTTCCCTAGCAACTTATGCCGGACAAACCGTTTACATTGCATACCGATTAACTGGACAAGATCTTTTAGCACTTGAGCTAGACGATATCGAGGTGACAAATACAGCGCCACCTCCGCCCCCTCCAGCACCAGTCAATGACGATTGCGCCAATTCAGTGGACGTCAATTCTTCTTTAGGACTTGGTGTAGGTGTCCCTGGTTCTTCTGGGCCTTATGACAACACAGGTGCTACTGCACACCCTACTGATCCTACGACTGGTTATACTTGTTTCTTTGACTTAGATGCAGGTGGTACTCAGGCTCCATTGATCGATAACTCAATGTGGTACACATTTGTAGGTGACGGCAAATCATATGAAATCACGACGACTGATTGTGGTGGTGGTATGGCAGGTTCTGGCTTAATCATTTCAGGGATCGGCGATGGTCCATTGTCTGGTGGTCAGCCTAAGTTTGTTGAGCTTTATGCTGCTGGTCCTATTGCTGATCTAGGCGTTTATGGCTTGGAGTCTGTAAATAACGGTGCTGGAATCGGATTGCCAGAATATACCTTCCCTGCTGGTGTTTCTGTTGCACAAGGTACTTACATCTATATTACAGGTAATGCTGCAGCATTTACTTCATTCTTTGGATTCAATGCTGATTATATAGATGCACCTTCTACTAGTATCAATGGTGATGATGCCGTTGCTTTATACGAAAATGGTGTTGTTGTGGATGTTGCTGGTGATCCGAATATGGATGGCTCAGGTACTCCTTGGGAATACCTTGATGGCTTTATGTATCGAGTTACAGGAAAGTCTGCTTCTGCTACCTTTAACGTAGGAGACTGGACTTATAGTGGTATTAATGTTTTTGATGGTCAAACCACAAATTCAACTTCTCCAACTCCTTTCCCGAATGGAACATTTACAGGTGGTGCGTTTACCTATATCACAAATGGTGATACACAGCTTGCTCTTTACTCAGGTGCTTGTGGAACATTGACTCCTGTTGATTGTAACGAGGATATTGCAAATCCACCTGCTGGACAATTTCCTGGAGGTTTTGTTATACCTACTACTGCTGGTGTAACTTACCATCTTATGGTAGATGGTTGGTCAGATTTGTCTGCTGGATCAGTTTCAGAAGGTCAATACTGTGTTCAATTTACCGAACAAGCAGTCGTAGTTACTCCTCCATGTGATGCTGGTACACTTGTAAGCTCAGCACCTGTTTCAGTTTGCCCTGGAGCATCTACTACTGTTGCGGTTACAACGGATACAATCCCTTCTGGTGGAGGATATGGATGGATTTTTAGTGATTCTCAAGGTGGTACTGGTGGATTAGCTGGCGGATTGTTCCTGACTGGAGCACCGACTAGTTATGCATTTGATGACGATTTGAATGGTGTGTTAAGTGCAAACAGTCTTCCTTCTTTAGATGGAGTTTGGGTAGTTTATGGTGCAACTTACACAGATCCTAACAATGCAGGTAGTAGTATTTGTAGCATTACTACAGATTCTCTAGTTGTAACCTTCAATCCTGGCGTTGCTGCTTCTATCGTTTCATCCACAGATATTACTTGTGCAGGAGATGCAGATGGAAGTGCTGATTTAACTACTACATGTGGATTGGCTCCACTTACTTATAGCTGGTCAAATGGTGCTACTACTGAAGATCTTAGTGGAGTTTCTGGTGGAACGTATACTTGCGTTGTAACTGATGCAAATGGTAGTACTTCTTCAGTCTCTGTTACAATTGCTGAACCCGCCGCTCTTGGTTATATCATTGATTTCCAACAAACAACACCAAATCTAACATTGGATTGTTTTGGTGATCAAGATGGAGCAATTGTTATTACCACTACTGGTGGAACAATGCCTTATACCTTTATCTGGTCTAATGGAGCTGTAACTGAAGATTTAACTGGTCTTTCTCAAGGAAATTATGCTGGTACAATTACGGATGCAAACGGATGTCAAATAACTTCACCACCAATTCCTATTAATGAACCACCTGCATTAGCTGGAACTGCAACTGTTACAGATGATAGTGGTAGTGCTGGAATCGGAGCAATTGACTTTACTCCAGCTGGAGGAACTTCTCCATACACATTTTTATGGTCTAATGGCGCAGTAACAGAGGATTTAAATGGTTTGTCTGCTGGATCTTATACAGTTGATATGACTGATGCAAATGGATGTATGATGACATTCGGACCTTACACAGTAATGAATACATCATCATCTACTGTTGTTATTGAAGGACTTAATGATTTATCTGTTCAGCCAAACCCAACATATGGTAATGTTATGATTAACTTATCATTGGACACTCAAATGGAAGTGAAGCTTGAGCTTTATTCTGTAACTGGGAGATTGGTACAATCTTTTGAAAGTGAAATGGTTACTAGTCGTCAATACGACTTAAACTTGTCGAACAATTCTGCTGGAATTTACTTCGCTAAGTTCCTAATCAATGATAAAGTGATTACGAAAAGAATTTCTTTATTGAAATAATTCTGAAATACTAATTTTATCTAAAGGTAGTCTGATTTTCAGACTACCTTTTTTTTGATCTTTTTGAAATGTTTAAGTCCAAATGTAAATAGGATAAGTTCTTTAAATATTAGTGTAATTAATGTGTTTGTAAATTGGGTGAAAAATAATGAGATTTCCTTTGAAATCACTATCTTAAGTTAATTTCTCAATTAAATCCTAATGATATGAAACGAATTTTTACATTACCCTTTGTGGTATTTCTATTTTGTTGCAATGGCATTTTTGCCCAATCTTGCGGTCCAAACGCTTACAACTGGGCTGATATGGTCGCAATTTTTACGAGTAATGGCTGCACTAATTGTCATGGACAAGCTAGCCAAGGCGGCCTAAATCTTACAAACTATTTAAATACAGTTAATGGCGGTACACTTGGAATGGGAGGCTGCGGTACCTATCCAACGGCACTAGAGTTTTTAGTTGGTAAGGTAGATGGAACATTATCACAACTCGCGGGTTGTGGAAATCCAATGCC
>CALGAW010000084.1 GCA_937959115.1 uncultured Saprospiraceae bacterium | reverse complement strand
AGTTCGTTAAAAATAGAGGAACGTTAGTTCCGAACCCCTATGGTGAAATTAAAAATAGGCGGACGTTCGAGCAACCTACGTCTTCATTGATTTTGAAGTAGTTTGAGGACAAAAGTTGATTCTTAATGCATAATGAGGGTTAAACCATAGTTATGGGTTAGATTCGAGTGTTTTTATAGTATCTAATAGAAATAATGTTAGCACTAGTTTCATGGCAAAAATCTTAAATTTTGTGAAGAATGAAGCTAGAAATAGATGTGGCTTAAAAGTAAAATATGCAGCGTAAGTGATTACTAACTTTTCTTCGATTGATCAACAATTGATTTGCTTGTTATACCTACTGTGAGGATCACAGATTACTTAATCAGATAAGTTCGGATTTGCGAAAATAAAAATTAGTCATCGCTTCCCATGCTATTAAGTAAAAAGACCGAACCAAAATTGATCATTGCATCTCGTCTCTCTCCCAACTCAACACTTGGTCTATGTTTTTTTACTTGTTACATCCAGAAGATCCAGTTGATATAACTGAATAATGTCTAGTAACTGCAGGTTGTAATCTATTTGATTCGGATATGCAATTGCTTGGATACTTTTAGTCCAATTTTCCAGATTGCTTTTTGGTATTCTTGATAAGTATTTGAATTTTCCAGTAGTCAAGTACTTACTGTGACCTCTAAAACTGAGCCAAGCAGTCTCGTATTTCTGATAACATATTTTCGAGGAAGATCTATTCTTACATGGAAGATTAAAGAAATTGTTACCTGTATTATCTTTTCCAGTTTTACCATTACTTTCCAATAAGGCATGTGCTAGGATTATCGATGCAGGAATACCATATATCTCCATTTCCTCCACAGCAACTTTTGAGAATCGTTGGATGAATTTGGAATGATTTTTTTGCTCCTGAATGGTAAATTCCATCCTTCTATTTGGTGATTTGATTACTGGTTCTTTAATCTGATTAGGGAGAATTGAAGTTTTAACCGCTACTAGTTTGGCGTGTTTAGCAATCGTTGGTGATTTAGCAGACTTTAAATCAGTTTTATAACCTTTGCTGTACTCAACTCTTTTTGATACTGACAAACTGATAACTAATACGAGACCTATTGAGAACCAATAACGTGTGAAAAAATAAATCGACTGGGACATTTGCAGATTTTGTTTTTGTTTGAAACAAATATAAGTAAATTATTTCTTAAAAACCAAATAGTTTCAACTAAAATGTTTTAATAAAGTTAAATTAAACTAATATCTGATGAATAAATTCACCCATACAATAAATTTTGTGTGGCTTAGATGCCGTGATTAAGCTGCTAAGAACACCATATGAAACAACGTGTTGTAACGAGCTAAATAGTGTATAGGGAGCTTCTGAACCACAGGGAGCCCACCGTTTCAACAGATCTTCATTTATTTGTACCTATTGAAATTAGTAGTTGATTTATAAGAAGTTCGATTTTAAAGCATGAGTTAGTAGGATAAAATCTTATTTTACCCCATCAAATTTCAACTTTTGAAACTTTTTTTATCACCTTTGGGTTTTTAAAGAAAATCTTAACATGAGTGATCAAAAAGTAAGAGTGCGATTTGCCCCTAGTCCAACTGGGCCATTGCACATCGGTGGTGTCCGAACAGCCTTATATAACTACCTATTTGCAAAACAGCAAGGAGGAACATTTATTCTTAGAATTGAGGATACAGACCAAACACGTTTCGTGGAAGGAGCTGAAGAACACATTATTGAGTCACTCCGTTGGTGTGGCATCTTGCCTACTGAAGGCGTTTCCTTCGGAGGAGACTTTGGGCCTTACCGACAATCAGAACGCAAAGACATGTATGGGAAATACGCCCAACAGCTCGTCGATGCTGGATATGCTTACTATGCATTCGACACGCCTGAAGAGCTCACCTCCAAGCGAAAAGAGGCAGAAGCCAACAAATTGGTATTTAAATATGATGTCTCTAGTAGAAAAGAGATGAAAAACTCGCTTACGTTATCTCAGAACGAAGTTAAGTCGCTCATAGACAACGGTACTCCTTGGGTCATCCGTCTCAGGATCCCAGAAAATGAGATCATCAAATTTACGGATGGTGTAAGAGGTGAGGTGACTTACAATAGCAAGGAACTCGATGACAAAGTCATGCTAAAAACAGATGGATTGCCTACCTATCATCTAGCAAATATTGTGGATGATCACTATATGCAGATTTCCCATGTTATTCGCGGTGAGGAGTGGCTCCCAAGCACACCAACACACATCTTACTCTATCGATACTTGGGATGGGAAGACACAAGACCAGCATTCTATCATCTACCATTGCTACTGAGACCTACTGGAAACGGGAAACTCAGTAAACGAGATGGTGCAAAATTCGGTTTTCCCGTGTTCGCTCATAACTTTGTAAAAGCAGATGGAGAACTAGATGCTGAAGGTTTTAAAGAATATGGTTTTCTCCCACAAGCAGTCATCAACTTCCTTTCGTTGCTAGGTTGGAACCCAGGAACGGAGCAGGAAATGTTTTCTATGGACGAACTCGTAAAAGCCTTTGACCTCAATCGTATCAATAAATCAGGTGCTCGTTATGATTATGACAAGGCACAATGGTTCAATCAACAATACCTCATGTCTTCAAGCGATGAGACTTTGGCGGCCTTGGCAAAGCCTGTATTTGCTGAGCACGGACACCATCCAGACGATCAACGCTTGACTCGTATCTGCCAATTATTGAAGGAGCGTCTAGTAACAACAAAGGATTTCTGGAATAAGGGAAGCTATCTTTTTGAGCCGGTTACTGCTTTTGACAATGAAAAGATTGTTCGTAAAAAGTGGAAACCTGCTAGCCGCTCGCTCCTAGAACAACTCATGAGCCAGCTAATTGGTCTAGCCGACTTTGAAGCAAGCGCCATAGAGACTACGATTAAAGCGTTTATGGAAGAAAATGGTATTGGTTTCGGAGATGTACTCCCATTTTTGAGATTAGGGCTTTCGGGAACTATGAAGGGACCTTCTGTGTTTGATATAATGGAAATCCTTGGCAAACAAGAGTCCAACAAACGAATGACAACAGCATTCGATAGATTCGAAGCAATTTCTAATAATAGTTAATTGTTAATGAATAATTATAACATGTAACTAAATTCTACTACTATGTCTGACAAAGATGGAAACAAAGATAAGCCTAAGGTTCATAAGAACTTGGATGGGTTTAACATTAAAATCAACTCTTTTGGTGAGATTGAATCGAATCTCAACACTGATAAATTGAATGCATTTTTAGACGAGAATATGGAAGGGAAGGAAGTAGAAGATCCTGAGGATGGTTGGCAAGAGGAAGAGTAATTTAATTAATAATTGAGAGTTGATAATTAATTATTGGACCTGCTAAAGTTCAAACCGTTCAATAACTTAGCAGGGTGTGTTTGGATTACATTTTCAACAATAGCTCCCTATCCTGTATCTGCACACAAAGAAAAAGAGATCACTTCAGAAGCGATCTCTTTTAGCAAACATTATTATAAGAAAGTCTCTAGACTTTAACACCTACTTATCATTCAATAATAATCAATTTACTAGTAGACACCATTCGGCCAGATTGTACCGTAACGAGATTCTGCTTAAACGGTTGTCATTAAGGCAATTTTATTAAAATCAACTCAATATTGAACAGGAGAACGAAAGGTTACATGAAAAATAGTAGGGTAATCCAGCTTGAATTCAAATAATATCTAAAAATTGATACATCCTAAAAATCCTAGTCGTATCTTTAACCTATGTTCGACAACCGTCCCCTATCAGATTGGATGCCCATCACAGCAAAAGAGGTAGAAGCTCGAGGCTGGGAAAATCTTGACGTTATCCTGATTTCAGGTGACGCCTATGTAGACCATCCCGCTTTCGGATCCGCTGTCATTGGTAGAATTCTAGAAAGTGAGGGACTGAGAGTTGCCCTTGTCCCACAACCAAATTGGAAGGATGACTTAAGAGACTTTAAGAAATTTGGAAAACCAAACCTGTTTTTCGGTGTGACTTCTGGCTGTATGGATTCAATGGTCAATCACTACACAGCATCCAAACGTAAGCGGTCAACAGATGCTTATACGCCTGGTGGTCAAGCGAGTTTCCGTCCTGACTATGCTGTAAAAGTGTATTCTAGAATACTTAAAAACTTGTATCCTGATGTTCCAGTTCTGATTGGTGGTATCGAAGCCTCCTTGCGTCGTGTAACGCACTACGACTATTGGGCAGACGAGCTATTTCCGAACATCTTAGAAATGAGCAATGCCGATTTACTGGTCTACGGAATGGGTGAAATGCCGCTTCGCGAGATTGTCCGATTACTGAAAAAAGGTGTACCGTTTAGCTCCTTGAAAACAATTCCGCAAACTGCTGTACAGATCAATGAGGATGAGCGGATTCCTACAAATAAAAACTGGGTGGATTTGGAGTTATCCTCCCACGAAACCTGCCAAACAGACAAGCGAAGTTTTGCTGCCAACTTCAAGCACATCGAACAGGAATCGAATAAGGTAAATGCTAGGAGATTGCTTCAAAAAACGGGGAACAAAACACTAGTCATAAACCCTCCTTATCCTCCTATGACGGAAGATCAAATTGATACGTCATTTGATTTGCCATATACAAGAATGCCTCATCCTAAATACAACAAGCGGGGCTCCGTTCCTGCTTATGAGATGATTCGGTTTTCTATTAATATGCATAGAGGTTGCTTTGGGGGGTGTAGCTTTTGCACCATCTCAGCACATCAAGGAAAGTTCGTTTCGAGTCGCTCAGAAAAGTCGATAATGAAAGAGGTAGAAGCGGTGACTCAAATGCCTGATTTTAAAGGAAACATTAGCGATCTCGGTGGCCCATCTGCCAATATGTATAAGATGAAAGGCAAGGTGCAGGAAATCTGTGATCGGTGTGTCGCCCCTTCTTGCATTCATCCTGTAATCTGTAGTAATTTAGATACCAGTCATAAGCCGTTGACCGAGATTTATAAGAAGGTGGACGAGCATCCAGATGTCAAGAAAGCCTTTGTTAGTAGCGGTATTCGCTATGACTTGCTTGTAAAAAGCTATAATAAAAATGCGGATGACAGCTTAGATGAATACATGGAACAATTGACGACTAAGCACGTTTGCGGCCGCTTGAAAGTTGCCCCAGAACATACTTCAGATGCTACGCTGAAAACCATGCGAAAGCCTTCGTTCAAACACTTCCATGAGTTCAAGAAAAAGTTTGATGAAATCAATAAAAAACATGGTCTAAATCAACCGTTGATCCCTTACTTCATCTCTAGTCACCCAGGTAGTACAGAGGAGGAAATGGCGAATCTGGCTGCTGAGACAAAAGCAATGGGCTTTCGATTAGAGCAAGTGCAGGACTTCACTCCAACACCTATGACAGTGGCGACCGTGATTTATTATACAGGCTTGCATCCATATACATTAAAGCCTTGCTACACAGCGATTACCAAGGATGAAAAGAAAGATCAACATCAGTTTTTCTTCTGGTATAAAAATGAAAACAAATCGAAGCTGCGTAAGCGACTCAACAAGATGGATCGTCCTGATCTGGTAGAGAAACTATTAGAGCATGCCCCTAAAGCTGCTGAGAAGAAAGAGAAGGGCCAAAGGGTTGGGAAACGCAAATCAAATCAGTTTGGTCCTAAGAAAAAAGGAAAATCTAAGAGGCGGAAGGGCTAAGATTGGGTAATCCAACTGTTTGATCCTTCCCATGCTCTTTTTATCTTTGATAGAGCACAAAAAAAGCAGCGTCAGATGTAATCCGACGCCGCATATCCAGATAAGGCGCACCCATAGAATAGCTTGCGGTTAAACAACCTTATTTTTCCAATGCTAAAAAAAATCAGCTACTGCTTAACAAGTAGGAAATCTGCTAATTTTATTGGAATTATAAAACGATAAAAAGGTATTGAAAATACAAGGAAGGTGAATGTTTTAAGGGTTAATAATTGTACATATTCATTTAGTTATTAATTAAACGTTTAGAGTAGTCGTTTCGTTGCCAACCTAAAAAAACCTCTATCCCAATAAATGGAAAGAGGTCTAAGTTTTTTAAAAAAGTAGTTGAGCAATCCTACATCATATTAATTAAATTGCTTCAATTCTGAAATCAGTCCTTCAGGTGACTTGTAACCTTTAAGCAAGGATAAATCCTGCAATTGTTCGTCCAACAATACAATAGAAGGAAAGCTAGCACTTCGATCCATCAGCTCATAAGCCAATTGATGCATTCCTCGCTTACCCGATTGCATGTATTGATAATTTTTGCCCTTAAATTCAATGGCGGCCTTCTGTTCAGCATTAAACTTTACTGGCAGATAATGCGTGTTTATATACGCTGCTACTTTTGGATCAGCAAACGTTTTGTCATCCATTACCTTACACCATCTGCACCAATCAGTGAACACATTCACCAATAATTTCTTTTCTGGATAGGATGCTTTTAATGCAATGGCTTCCTCAAAGGTATTCCACTGAATCTCTGTACTTACTGTTTTCATCCCCGAGGAGGCAAAACTGTAAAAAGCTGCTGACAAAAGGAGAATAAACCCAAGTGTCATTAAAGATGCTTTTTTCATAGAATTTGATTTTTAAACCTAGTAGATAACTAGGCGATGATTAATTAGTTAACGATCCAAAACTACAGGCAAAATGATCGAAAAAAAATTAAAGAGAGATGGAAAAAGGCGGTAAAACGGGGATGGAAATAAGGTCTAGTCCTAACCTCAACCCTTAATTTTACTAGGTTTTGTGATTTTTTGTTAGAATTGAAAGTTGATAGCAAAGGCCTAAGGATAAGGATGAAGTAAGAGAATTATTTGGGCGTGCCCCTCCATGCAGTAAAGTCATTTCATTTCTTTACTGCATTACGGGTCAGGCTGTTCGTTCTTATGTGCTCCTTCCAGTCCGCGCATACCACTGCCATCCTTCACGCGCCTCCTCGCAAAAGCTATTACTTTGCGTAAAAGCGCTATGAGAAATGCAAGGCATAAGTTCTATGAATAACTTATTTTTTTTTGAAAGAGCGATGCGCTAAAATTTCTTGATAAAATGCTACAATGTTACGTGATATATTACTGTAACAAACTCTAGGTTTCTAAAAAACATTATAACCATGTAAGTCGTTTTGTGTTACTAAATGCGTATTTCGATTATCCAACTGCTTCTAGAACTTGCTCTAACCGAATCCCGCGTGACCCCTTTACCAAAAAATGAGTGTCAAGCAATTGCTGATCTCGTAACCAGTCGCCCAATTCACCTACATTGAGAAACCAGTTAACACCTTTGTCTTTACAGGCCCCCTCAAATTCAGCACCCACAAACACAAGTAAACCGTCTATTGCTCCAGTCTTCTGTAATGCTAAAACCTGCTCAACAGTTGTCAGATGCGCTGCTTCACTGTAATCCCCCATTTCTAACATGCTTCCAAGAATAACCGATTTACATGTTGCCTTCAGCGCCCCAAAATTTCGGATCGCAGTTTCCATGCTTGTCGGGTTAGCATTGTAAGCATCCAAGTAAAAGGTATTAGAGCCAACCACTTTCACCTGAGAGCGATTGTTGGAAGGCACATAAGCCTCAAGGGCAGATTTGACTCCAGCACTACTAATACCAAAGAACTGACCAACAGCAATTGCGGTCAACAAGTTATGAAAATTGTAGCCACCAAACAGTTGAGATTCCACCTTGACCTGCTTATCATTATGTTGATAAACCAAGGAAACGTAAGGATCAGCCTCCAGCAATTCTCCTGTATAGGTTATGTTAGGTTGCTCTTTGTCTGCAGTACCATAAGTCTTAATGTCTAGTGAACTTGGTAATAGGCTCATCAAGTGTTCCATATCCTTGTTTACGAGCGCCGTTCCATTGTTGGCTGCTAGATATCTATAGAGTTCAGACTTTGTCTGTTTTACACCTTCTAAGCTACCGAATCCTTCTAGGTGAGCTCTTCCTATGTTTGTAATCAGTCCATGTGTTGGCGCTGCTATTTTGCATAGAAAGTCAATTTCTCCTAGGTGGTTGGCTCCCATCTCTATTACAGCAATTTCAATATCCTTTTTGATGCTGAGCAGTGTGAGCGGTACACCAATGTGATTATTAAAATTGCCACGTGTAAAAGCCGTTTTCTTTTCCTTAGCAAGTACTGCACTAACCAGTTCTTTTGTTGTGGTTTTCCCATTTGTCCCTGTAATTGCGAGGAAGGGAATACTAAACGTTTTACGGTGATGATGTGCTAGGTCCTGTAATGCTTTAAGCGTGTCTTCTACAAGGAGGAATTGATCTGTTGTACAGATTTCAGGATCACTGACTAACGCGTATTTTGCTCCATTAGCAAGAGCGTCAGCGGCAAACTGATTTCCGTCAAACCGTTCGCCTTTTAAGGCGATAAACAGACAGTCAGGATCTATTTTCCTAGTATCTGTAGACAGGGTGGTGACTTCTAGGTATTTCTGGTATAATTCGTTAATTGTTATCATAAAAAAATTGCCTTCCGATTTCGAAAGGCAATTTATCATTTTAATCTGAATGTTATTAATCAGGTTACAATCAATTTCAGATTATTTATATTTTCTTTTAACTTTCTTCTTGTACTTTTTAGGGAAGTTATTCCCACCTTTCTGTGCATTACCTCTTGGCGAACCAACTCTAGTCATTGCACAACGGAATCCTACAGAACGTGAAGCACGATCTTCATCTAGGAATCTTCGTGATCCAGGAACAAGGAAGTAAGCTCTATCTGTCCAGCCACCGCCTTTGATAACTCGTGCTTTGTCACTGACAAGAGAAGAGATACCATAGTTGTAGAAGACTTCAGATTCTTTGTCACCATCAAGGTAGTTAATTACGTCACCTCTCTGGTAGTTCAATCTATGTGTAACATCTTCGTCTTTTACCATTTCGTAACGAATACGACCTAGACTGTCTTTTTCAACAGGTCTTCCTTCTTCATCCAAAACTTTGTGTTCGAATTTGTTACCACGGAAAGAGTTTAAGTCTTGATCTTCCACACCTCGTAAGGTAGTAGATGTCATTGGACGATAAACATCCATTACCCATTCACTAACATTACCAGCCATGTTAAATAAACCGTAATCATTCGGGAAGAAAGCTCTTACAGGGCCAGTAATATGAGCGTTATCGTTCAATTTACCTGCCATTCCCATGTAATCACCACGTCCACGTTTGAAGTTGGCCATCATTTCTCCTTGGTACTTACCACGTTTCATAAATCGCATTGTGTTACCATCCCAAGGATAAAGACGTCTGTCTGTAATTCTTTCATCTTTAGAATAAGCCTGCTTGCCTAGGAGAGCAATTGCAGCAAATTCCCATTCAGACTCTGTTGGTAGCCGATAAGCTGGTAGAAGGATACCATCCTCAAACCGTGCTCTTCTTTCGCCACCTGTTTTAAGGTCTTCTATTGGTTTTTCACCAACGCTTCCTTCATACTGTCCAGCAAGATAGGCTTCAGTATTGAAGTTATCCTCATCTTTTTGTTCAGAATTTGTAGCTAAGATTTCTTTTTCTGTCAAGATCATTTCGTTTACACGATCAGTTCTCCACTTACAGTATTCATTTGCTTGAAGCCAGTTAACACCAACAACTGGATAGTCATCATAAGCAGGGTGACGGAAATAAGTTTCAACGAATGGTTCATTGAATGATAATTCCTCACGCCATACTAGAGTGTCTGGTAAAGCTTTTAATAATACTTCTGGATAAGATTCTCCAAAAACGCGTTCGATCCAATACAAATATTCCCGATAGTCGATGTTAGCGACTTCAGTTTCGTCCATGTAAAATGAAGAAACTGTAACACGACGTGGGATATTTTTGTATTCAAACATAACGTCTTGCTCTGTAGTACCCATTGAAAAAGTACCACCCTCGATCAATACGAGGTTCGGGCCTGTAGCCTGCCCTTGATAATCTAACTTCTCAAAGCCACCCCACTCTTGGTCGTTGTAATTCCAACCAGTAGTAGCGGATTTTTCTGACTTTTTACAAGAAGAAAAAACAAATAGTGCTGAGAACAGCACAATCGCACCTAATTTTAAGCATTTTTGCATATCAAAATGATTTATTTTCGAAAATGACTTTACAAATTTATCGATAAATATAATAATAATTTTTTTCCTACCTAAATATTTTCAAGCAATCATTATACTGCTTGCCTCTTCTCTTTCTCTTAAATCGTTCAGTTTCTTCAAAATTTAACGTGAGAGAGATCTCATGGGCACCGCCCGATTTTCCACTAAGACCAGATATTGTCCAGTCATAGCTGTATCCAATTTTAACTAAACTCTTTTGAAAACCTAATGAAAATATAGCGGCATCCGAATTGGAAAAAGTGGTTCTGTACCAAACTCCTCCGTAAATATACCACATACTTAACAAAGCACCTAAATTTAGTTGTTGAAAATTACCCTGTTTCGCAAACAATATGTTTGGACTTATAAACGCGGGTTTCTTTCCATTATTATAAGGATTAGAGATATTTATCTCCGCTCCACCATGTATAGAGTAATAAATTGGCAATGTTGCAAAATCTGTTTCAGACAGCCAAGCCTCATCAGGGGCATTTACGTGTCTAATATTAAAACCTCCATAAAACGCACTAGAGTACAACACCAAACCAGCTCCAATATCAGGATACAATTGTGTCGTACTCGCTGGTGCTGTCTCATTTGTCGGATAAGGATTCCCAAATTCATCTGTAAATCCTAGCTCCGGATCGATCTGATCTAAAAATATAAGTTTACCCCAATTCAGATTCTTCTGTTCTAAAGCAGCTTCAATTCCTCCTCTTATAAACGTTTCTTCTCCAAATCTCATGTTATAGGCATAAGAAGCAGTGATACGATTTGTAACATAAATGCCATTTCCTGCTTGATCTGACATCACACTAACTCCAAAACCACTATTCACCCCTTCAACATACTGGTCATAAGCTGCAGAATACGAGGTATATGCATTCGGAAGCGTAGGCCATTGGTTTCTGTAATTAAAAGTCAATCTAGGTGCATAGGTTACCCCTGTTAGCCCTGGATTTAACTGCATTGGTGCGGAATAAAATTGTGAAAAGACTAAATCTTGAGATTGTAGATTTGCACAATTTAGCAACAGTAGCAGAAAAATGATTACAAAATTTGTCGTTCTGGTAACCATATTAAAGATTAAATACAATTTAATGTTAAAATTAAACGTTGAAGGTTATGTAAAATTGCCTTAGTATTATTTATTCATTACCTTTCGAAAAAGATCTCAATATAATGAAGAATGTTTTAATTCCAATCCTACTTTTGTTTGCAGTTACTTTCTCTTATGCTAATCAACCAATCGTATTGAAAAGCACATTAGAATGGAACGAACCCGCTGAATATCAAGTAAATAAGAATGAATTTACTACTCAACATTCCTTTAAAAATGCTCATTTTACTGATGCAAATCCTACGCTTCCAATTTACATTGAAAAATTTAACGTTCCTGGATATGGAAAGCTAAACTCTTTTCTTGTAAATGCTGATTATGAGGAAATTACAACCTCAGATGGAATTAATAATTCCCAAATATCTTCAACAATTGACATCCAAGCTGAAATTCACATTTCACGCAAAAAAGCGATCGGTGGTATTTCGTTCATTCCTATCCGAAAGAATTCATTGACAGGAAGTTATGAACGATTGATTTCCTTTGAAATACACTTGGAATACGTTTCAACAACCATGCCTTCAGTAAATAAAACGCCAACTGCTACAGAGTCTCAATTAAGACACGGCGACATCTACAAGCTATCTGTCGGAAAATCAGGCGTTTACAAGCTAAGTTACGATTATCTTAAAAATACGTTAAATATTGACATAGATAATATTGACCCTAGAAAAATCAAAATTTTTGGCAATGGAGGCGGAATGTTACCTGAGTCAAATAGTATATATAGAGTCGACGATGTTCAAGAAAATGCTATTATCGTTAACGGAGAAAATGATGGAAAGTTTAATTCGAATGATTACGTCTTATTTTACGCAGAGGAAGCCAATGTTTGGAACTATTTACAAGGGGATAATTCATTCCAACGTGAGACAAACGTCTATGCTGATTCTAATTTCTATTTTCTACGAATTTTAGATTCCGATGGGACCAATGGCAAACGGATTCAATCCCAAGCGTCTATCGGATCCACCGCTTACAACACCAATGAGTTCGATGGATTGCGACACTTCGAGGAAGACATCCAAAACCTACTAGACTTCAGTTCCAGTGCACACGGATCAGGGAAGCAATGGGTTGGAAAATCGTTTAAAGTAAACACTTCTCAAGACTTCACCTTTACGTTCCCGAATCTCGTTAGTAATCAAGCGGTGGCCATGAGAGCTTATTTTAATGCCAGAGCAACCAACTTTGGAACCCACCAAATGATTTTTTCAGCGAATAATGTCCCAGTTCACACTGAAAATTGTAGTCGTGTTTCTACGAATCCAGAAGGACCATTTACCGATACTACTTCAGTTTTTGGAAGCTTCACGTCAAATAGTCCCAATATCACCATTAACATGGATTATATAAAGCCAACTTCTTCTTCAGAAGCATGGTTAGACTATATTACATTGATTGGTCGACAACAACTAAAGTACTTGGGTACTCAAATGCACTTTAGGGATCGTGGCACGCTGGGAAATGCTTCAGCGACCTATAATCTAGGAAGTGCAAACAGCAATGTGCGCATCTGGGACATTACTGACCCGTTGACCCCTGCTAAACAAGATGTAACCAGTTCAGGCAATACCTTGTCTTTTGGTGTAAACGTAAATGGGTTAGCTACTTTTATCGCATTTGAGGAAAACCAATCTTTAGTGCCTACGTTTATTGAAAAAATTCAAAACCAGAATTTACATAGTTTACCTGTTCCTGATTTATTAATCATTTATCATGAATCACTAAAACCTGCAGCCCTAGAGTTTGCAGAACACAGAAGAACACATAGCAATTTTGAGGTGCATGCTGTTGATGTAGAGCAGATCTATAATGAATTTGGCTCTGGAAAGGCAGATGTAACTGCATTAAGAGATTTTGTAAAAATGTTTTATGACAGATCAGTCCCGGGCGATGAACTAAAATACCTCTTGCTATTTGGTGGAGCCTCATTTGATTATAAAAACATTAATGGTGAACCAGTCGCTACAAACTTGGTCCCAACCTACCAAACGCATGAATCAAACAATACCGTATTTGCCTTCCCTACTGACGACTATTTCACTTTGTTAGATGATACTGAAGGCGGCACACTTGCTAGTGGTTCTGAAGATATCGGTGTTGGAAGATTCCCGGGAAGAACATTGCCTGAATTACAAGCAATTGTAAACAAGATTATACATTATGATACACAGGCTTCTACCTTAAGTGATTGGAGAAATCGAATATTATTTATTGCGGATGATGAAGACACAAATATACACCTTAAGGATGCAGACGGAATTGCAGAATCAACCCGATTAAATTATCCTAATTTTAATTTTGAAAAATTATACTTTGATGCCTTTAATCAAGTAACAAGCCCTGGTGGTAATAGATATCCTGAAGTAAATCAATCACTCAATCGAAACATTGATTTTAAAGGAAGCCTTGTTGTAAATTATATGGGCCATGGTGGACCATCCAGCTGGGCACAAGAACGAGTCCTTACCTTAGCCGACATTGATCAATGGAACAACATTGACAAGATGCCTTTATTTGTTACTGCAACTTGTTCTTTTGGACCATATGATGATTATAAGGAGGAAAATGCAGGAGAAAACCTCATCCTAAATCCTAATGGAGGCGCAGTTGGATTGTTTACAACAGTGCGTGCTGTATATGCTTCAACGAATCAACGACTGACCAAGGCTGTATTTGACAATCTCTTTCTACCTACTAATGGGGAGCTTCCAACAATCGGCGAGGTGATGAGAATAGGAAAAAATGGATTAGTCACTCAACAGTCCAAACTGAATAGCCGAAAGTTTGCGTTGCTTGGTGATCCCTCAATGCATCTTGCAATGCCACAGTATGAAGTGCGAACAACCATGGTAAATGGAAATCCAGTTTCATCAACAGATACGATCAAAGCAAAACAGCAAGTAAAAATTGAGGGTATTGTGGTAGATCAAAATGGGAATATTGCCACCAACTTTAATGGTATTCTAGCCCCTACCGTTTTTGACAAGGTAAAATCAATCAAAACATTGGTCAATGATCCAAAAAGTAGACTTGATTCTTTCAATTTACAAAAGAATGTGATATTTAAAGGACTAGCCAGTGTTGTGGATGGGAGGTTTAAATTTGACTTTATCGTACCCGTCGACATTGAATATACTTTTGGAGATGGTAAAATTTCCTATTATGCACATGATCCTTCTACCTTGATTGACGCTACAGGTTATCATGACACGCTCGTGATCGGTGGAACTGACCTAAACGGTGTTGCAGATAATCAACCCCCAACGGTTGAAGTATATATGAATAACGAAGACTTTGTTTTTGGAGGAATAACGGACGAAAATCCAGTGCTCTTTGTCAAACTGTCTGATGACCTTGGTATAAATACAACAGGGACAAGCGTTGGACATGACATTACTGGAGTGCTAGATCAACAGACTAAAGACGTCTTTGTACTGAATGATTTTTATGAATCGGAACTTGATAATTCAAGGCAAGGAATCGTCAAATATCCTTTGTCAGACCTAGAAGAAGGAAGGCATTCTATCACCGTAAAGGCTTGGGATATCTCAAATAACCCAGGAGAAGATTTTACTGAATTTATTGTTGCCAAGTCGTCTGAATTAGCAATTAATCACGTCTTAAATTATCCGAACCCGTTTACAACGTCCACTAATTTCCAGTTCGAGCATAATTTGCCTGGTACAGAGTTCGATGTACAAGTTCAAGTGTATACTATTGCAGGGAGACTCTTGAAGACGATTGAAGAAACTGTTCTCACTGATGGGTATCGCATTACAGATATTCATTGGGATGGAAAAGATGACTTTGGAGACCACATCGGTAAAGGCGTTTATATCTATAAAGTTCAAATTGCAACGGATACTGGCGAGAATGCTATACAAGTTTCGAATAGTGAATTTGAAAAACTAGTGATCTTAAAATAAACGCTGTACACAGATTGTTATCTAATATTATAGTGCTTAATGCCTAAAGAAAGATGGCTAACGCTTAATATATTCCTTAGTTAAAAACAAGCGTTTTGAAAGAGGTCCGATCAACACTACTGAACCCTAGTCTATTCATTTAACTATCTTTTTTGAAAAGAATTTTATACAATTAAGAATGTATTAACACCGATTTCACTACGGTTCTGTAGGAAAAGGCAATACATTTTTTGAATAGTACACTTGAACTACGGGTTTTCTTAAAATAATCTTAACAATCAATAATAAACGCTATTCTATTGCGTTATAAATATTGAAATTAGAGCCGATAAGCATAGAATTACACCAATTATTTCAGTATAGAATTTAATTTTATTATCAAGAAGAGGAAACAAAAAAGGAGTAGAGCGGTTTAAGTATAATAACTAATCTTCGATAGTTTTTATTAGAAATTACTCATCTTCCTTACCTTTGCAACGTTTTTATAGTTTTCTGCATCTTATTCAGGTATTATGCAATCATTATTTCATGAAAATTGTTACTTATAGAATAAACTTTACTATTTTGATCTTTAATATTTAGTTTAGTGCTCTTTGTTTGTGAGGTACTAAACAATTTGATAACAATTATAACATTTGTTCTACCATGAATAGTTTAATCTATAAGCTTGTATTGTGTGTATTCCTTTTGGTTTCAATTAACATGAGTGTTTCTGCTCAGTTTACCACCTGTAAAGATGGTACTGCTCCCGACGGAACACCTTGCGTAAATACAATTATAACAGCGGTTCCGTTTTTAAGAATTATTCCAGATGCACGTTCAGGAGCAATGGGTGATGTCGGTATCAGTATCACACCTGATGCAAATGCCATGCACTTCAATGCTTCTAAATTAGCCTTTGCAGAAGAAGACTTTTCACTTTCCGCTACATATACTCCCTGGTTGCAGGCTCTAGGCCTAAAAGACGTTTATCTTGCCTACTTATCAACCTACAAAAGAATTGATAAACTTCAGACAGCAGGAGTAAGTATACGCTACTTTTCCCTAGGAAGCATTGAGTTTACTGATGAAAACGGTGGTGCCTTAGGTTCGGATCGTCCAAATGAATTTGAGATAGCTGGTGCTTATGCTAGAAAGTTAAGTGATCGCTTATCTGCTGGCTTAACACTTAAGTATGTCTACTCTAAATTGGCGAACGGTCAAACAACCAACGGAAATGTTATTAGCCCAGGAAATGCCTTTGCAGCCGACGTCTCTATGTCTTATAATAAACCAATGACTATCGCCGACAGAAAAGCGGTGTATAATTTTGGACTAGCGATTACGAATATCGGTACAAAAATATCTTACACTAAATCTGTAAACAAAGATTTCATTCCGACGAACTTAGGTCTAGGAAATTCGCTTGAGGTAAACCTTGATGATTATAACTCTATTACGTTAGCAGTTGATATCAATAAACTATTGGTTCCAACACCAAGTACTGAAGATTTAGATGGTAACGGAGTGCCTGATTACAAAGAAGATGTTTCCGTTGTAAGCGGTATGCTTTCTTCCTTTGGCGATGCAGATACTGCAGGTGAAGAATTGAATGAATTGATGTACTCTGTTGGTCTAGAATATTGGTATGACAAGCAATTTGCAGTACGATTAGGACATTATAATGAGCACAGAACCAAAGGAAACAGAAAGTTCTTCACTGTTGGACTAGGACTGAAATACAGTATTTTTGGTTTGAACTTCTCGTACCTTGTTCCTACTACAAATCAACGTAATCCTTTAGACAACACACTTAGATTCTCCTTATTGTTTGATTTTGGAAACACCAGTGGCAAAGATGCTCCTAAGGATCTATAAACAATAAATTCAAGTTAAGAAAATATATAGACCGACTCAATTGAGTTGGTCTTTTTTTGTAGTATATAGATCAATAAAAATGGATTTTATTGGATCAGCATTATGAAACAGAAGGATGTTGTCACCTGGAAGCTAACGTATGCATATACCATAAAGTCTAAGTACTGTAATAAACCATCCATATCCACTATATCTTATCATGCTAAAATTTTAACATAAAAAACTCAGGAAACTTTTGAACCAAAAATTGTTTCCAACGTTTAATAGTTATATCTTACCATCGATTCGATATTTACAATATGCTAGAAAACAAAACATTTCAGAAAATAGAAGATCTCTTCCTCCGCTGTGGCTTTAAAAGCGTTACAATGGACGATGTGGCTAGAGAGCTAGGTATTTCGAAAAAAACGCTTTATCAATTTGTTGACAATAAAAAGGATTTGATAGAGAAGGTAGTATTTGCATATATCGAAGAAGAAAAAAAACTGGTAACAGAAATTAGCAGCACGGCAAAAGACGCCATTCAAGAAATGTTGATGATTTCTAAACATGTGAATCTAAGTCTTAAGAAAGTGAATTCAAATGTAATTTTTGACCTCCAGCGCTACTACCCTTCTGCTTGGGACATCATTGAAAATTATAGAATTCAGTATATCTATGAGGAGATTATGAAGAATACAGAATGGGGTATAAAGGAGGGCATTTACCGAAAGGAAATCAATTCTAAAATCATCGCAAAACTGTACATTGGCATCATGCACCGCATTTTTGATCTTAGCTTTTTTCCAGCTGACAAATACAAATCTTCTGAAATTTACATCGCTTGCGTACAGTACCACATTCACGGTATTGCGTCTCCTAAAGGACTAGAATTATTAAATGAGTATTATGAAAATCAGTAAAATAGACCATATGTATCAGCTTACAATTGTACTGATCTGCCTGTTTACCTGGACTGGAATAACCGCCCAAACCGAAACTCAGGAATTTAGTCTCCAAGAGGCCATCGACTATGCTGTGAAACATCACAATGACTTCAAGCGAATACAGATGGAAATCAACGATGCCGATTATCAAATAAAAGAAGCTAGATCCATCGGAATGCCAAAGTTGACAGGACAACTAGGGTACAACTACTCCATACAGATACCGAAAAGTGTTCTTGATGCAAGTGCATTTGATCCAACAGTACCAGCAGAAACTGTCTACACAGAATTTCCTGCAGGAATTAGAAACTCCCTGTACGGAAAACTGGAACTAGGAGCGTTGTTGTTCGATTACTCCTATCTCATCGGTCTTGAAGCGGCTAAAAAGCTGAAGACAATGACTCGAAAACAGGTTGAAATATCTGAACAGCAAATCAGAAATAACGTCCGCGATGCCTATTTGCCTAATCTCATCGTAGAAGTGAACGAAGGGACTATTCTTAAGAATATCAAAAATTTAGAACAGATAAAATACGAGACGCAGGTCATGTATGATAATGGATTTGTAGAACAACTCGACATTGATCGGCTAGCACTTTCCATTTCGAACCTTAATGTACAGTTAAAAACCTTGAGAGAGCAAAAGGAAGTACTTAGAAATGTTTTGAAATTTCAAATGAATTATCCATTAGAAGATGATATTTCGCTCACGGAAAACATCAGTGAGCTACTTGAAGATATGGAACAAATCGAACTTGAGGAAGAAAACATTTATGCAAATCGTGCCGAGTTTGTTCTCTTCAATGAACGTAAAGAAATAAATGAAATTAACCTGCGCCGCTTGAAAGCCGAAAGATATCCCAATGCATTTGGTTTTGCAGCTTATCAGCAATCTATGAATCGGGATAATCTTTTTAATGCGCCTACACGAATCGATGGAACAAAAATCGGATTTATACCTTCCTTTGTTGTTGGTATACAAGTCAATTTCACCTTGTTTGATGGGTTTAAAGTAAAAAATTCATACCAAAGAGCATTGATTGATTTAGACAAAATAAAGCTCGAGGAGAAAGACCTTAAGAATGCAATTGAACTACAGGTAAAAAACGCCCGCGTCAATTATACAGTTGCAAAGGAAAGTCTTGTCACAACGGATGAGAACCTCAAACTAGCCGAAAAAATATACAGCATTTCGAAAATAAAATATCGGGAAGGTGTTGGCTCTAGCCTAGAAATCAGCCAGGCGGAACAGTCGTTATACAGTGCTCAGTCCAACCATATGACTGCACTTTACAATCTGCTTGTGGCCATTACTAATTTGAATAATGCACTTGGAAATAAATAACTATGAGACAGTATTTTAAAATTGGAATCGTTTTTATCCTTGCGCTTTCGAGTCTACAGTTTAACAGCTGTGCAGACCCGAATGCCTCAAAATACACGAATGATCTAGCAGGTTTAAAGAAAGAACTAGCAGACAAGCGAACTGAACTAAGAACGGTGAACCAGAGAATAAAAGCGTTGCAAGATTCAATCGGCATCCTTGATCCTTCCACAATAGAAGTGAAGCGACGGCTCGTGACGATTGATACTGTTAATGTGAAAAACTTTAAAACATTTGTTGAAGTTCAGGCATCAGTAGAATCTGACGAGACTTCAAATGCAAGTAGCGAACAAGGTGGACGGATCACTTCGCTCCTTGTGGATGAAGGTGACTATGTAACCAAAGGTCAATTGATCGCCACTACTGACATGGAGGTTGTAAACAAAAGCATTGCTGAAGTAGAGAAAGCACTTGAGCTTGCAACTGATGTGTTCAACAGACAATCCAACCTCTGGAAACAAAACATTGGTTCTGAGTTACAGTATTTACAAGCGAAAAACAACAAAGAACAGTTGGAGAAAAAGCTGGAATCTATCCGATTTAACCTCACAAAAGCAAATGTGTATGCACCAATGGCTGGTGTGGTAGACATGGTTTATACCAAACAAGGAGAAATGGCTGGACCAGGTGCACCCATCCTTAAAATCATGAGTACTGGTGTGATAAAGGTTGTAGCACAGGTTTCAGAAGATTATTTGAAATCAGTCCGTCGCGGAGACCGAGTAAAAGTAGAATTTCCTGCATTAGAAATTGAACGGAATGCTCGGATTTCATCTATTGGTAGAAGCATCAATGCTGCAAACAGAACATTTTCGATAGAAATTAATTTGAGTAATAAAGGCAACAAACTCAAGCCAAATATGATGTCTATTGTTCACATCAATGATTTCTCTGCCAAAAATGCTGTTGTTGTGCCTACTGAACTGATCCAGCAAGACGTAAGTGGTAATTCCTACGTCTACATTCAGGAAGAAGGAAACGATGGGCCGATCGCCAAGCGCGTATTCATTGAGACAGAAGAGGTGTACGAGGGTGAAACGCACATAACAAAAGGGCTAGATGGCGGTGAAATGGTCATCGTTCAAGGCGCAAGAGAAGTCTCTGATAAAGAACCACTAAAAGTACTTCGAATTGACGATGCAGTAGTGGAATCTCCAACTAATTAAGCCAAAAAGACTATGTCAGGAATCAAAGATAAAATACAAAAGGTGTATCGCGAATTTGGGCTAACTACCTTTGCGGTAAACAATTCAACAAGTGTTATTTTGCTGACCTTGATGATTGTCCTTTTCGGAGTCACTTCTTATAAAACGATGCCGAAGGAACAGTTCCCGGAGATCGTGATACCAACGATTATGATTTTGACTCCATATCCAGGAAACTCAGCCAGCGATATTGAGAATCTTGTGACAAGACCTATTGAGAAAGAGCTGAAATCAATTTCTGGAATTGAGGATTTGAGCTCAACATCGATGCAGGATTTTTCTACAATTATTGTCGAATTTTCTACGTCTCAATCTGTTGAAAAAGCGTTACAAGAGGTAAAGGATGCTGTAGACAAATCAAAGGCCAGCTTACCCAATGATTTACCGAATGATCCTGATGTCAATGATATCAACTTCTCAGAATTTCCAATCGTTTCTATCAACATGTCAGGGAATTTCCCGCTTGACGAATTGAGAAACTATGCAGAATACCTACAAGATGAAGTTGAAAAGTTACCAGAAATATCTGAAGGTAAAATCAAAGGCGCACTGGAACGTGAAGTAAAAATCAACGTTGATCTACCAAAAATGCAAGCCTTGAAAGTCAGCTTTTATGACATCTCTCAAGCGATTGAAAAAGAAAACATGACCATGTCTGGCGGCTCGATTTTAGCCAACGGATTTAAGCGAGATATACGAGTAGTCGGTGAGTTTAAAAGCATTCAGGACATCAACAATGTTGTGGTAAAAAGTGAACGGATGAACACCATTTACATTCGAGACATTGCTAACGTAGAAATGGGATATGAGGAACGCATGAGCTACGCAAGAGAAGACAGATTACCTGTTGTTTCAGTAGATGTGATCAAGCGATCTGGTGAAAACCTGTTGGCTGCATCTGATAAAATCAAGGCGATTGTCAAAAAAGCAAAGCTTGATAAATTTCCGAAAGACTTAAAAGTCACCCTATTCAACGATCAATCGATCAATACAAGAGCACAGGTCGCCAATTTAGAAAACAGTATCTTCGCGGGGGTGATTCTGGTGGTGTTGGTCCTCTTATTTTTCCTTGGCGGGAGGAATTCGTTGTTCGTAGGAGTAGCGATCCCTCTTTCTATGTTGATGGGCTTCTTGATCTTGAGTGTGCTTGGTATTACGATGAATGTGGTTGTGCTCTTTGGGCTCATATTGGCCCTCGGTATGCTTGTGGACAATGGTATCGTGGTGGTCGAGAACATCTATCGTTATCGACAGGAAGGCCATTCTGGAAAAGATGCGGCCAAAAAGGCAACAGGTGAAGTGGCATGGCCTATTATTGCTTCTACTGCGACCACACTAGCAGCATTCTTGCCCTTGGCTTTTTGGCCTGGTTTGATGGGTAGTTTCATGAAATATTTACCGATCACACTAATCATTGTATTGACCTCATCCTTGTTTGTGGCTTTGATCATCAATCCAGTACTAACCGCATTGTTTATGAATGTGGAAGATCATGACGAGGCACTTTTTAGTAAATCCCAGTTTAAAGGGTTTTTGATATCAATGCTGGTTTGCGCATCAGTGATGCTGATGGGCTTATTTTTCAATAGCATATTTATCCGTAACCTTGGTTTTTTAGCTGCAATCGTAATGCTTGTCTATTTTTTCCTTTTACGTCCAATAGGAAGTGTTTTTCAATTAAAGGTATTACCTGTTCTTGAATACGGCTATGACCGATTTGTTCGAGGAGCTTTGTACAAACTTATTCCAGTTTTAGTATTTGCAGGAACCTTTTTTCTTTTTATATTATCACCGATTCTCCTAGGAAACAATATGCCCAAGGTAGAATTTTTCCCTACAGCAGAACCACTATACGTCAATACATTCGTTGAAATGCCAATCGGTACTGATATCGAAACAACCAATGAGCTTGTAAAGGAAATAGAAGATAAAATAGCAAAAGTAGTGGAACCATATGGCAATGTGGTAGAAGCTGTGCTTGTACAAATTGGTGAAGGAACGAGTGACCCAAATGCGCCACCAGAGCCAGGAGCGTCGCCTAACAAGGCAAGAATCACAGCATCTTTTGTCCCTGCGGATAAAAGAGGTGGTGTTTCTACTTTTGAAATCATGAATAAAATTCGTGCTGCTACCAGCGGATATGCTGGTGTTGCAATTGTAGTAGACAAAAATCAAGATGGACCACCAACAGGGAAGCCAATCAATATTGAAATAGAAGGAGAAAACATTGACGAACTCTCTCTTCTTTCCACAAAACTAATTTCTTTCCTAGATCAAAAAAACATTGGCGGTGTTGAAGAGCTTAAGGCTGATGTAGTTCTAGGTAAACCAGAATTAATCGTTGATGTAGACAGAAAAGCGGCAGGACGGTATGAAGTATCTACAAGAGATATTGCCTTAGCAATACGAACAGCACTTTATGGTCAAGAGGTCTCAAAATTCAAGGATGGAGAAGACGAATATCCAATCATGGTAAGATTAGATAAAAAATACCGAAACAATACAGCTGCCTTAATGAATCAGAAGATTACCTTCCGAAGCATGGCATCTGGACAGATCCAACAAGTTCCGATTTCTGCAGTGGCGGATGTTCGGTATACGTCAACGTATAGTTCCGTGAAGCGGAAAGATTTGAAGCGGGTAATTTCTGTGTATTCTAATGTACTGCAAGGTTACAATCCTAATGAAGTAGTAGCGGAGGTGAAAGGTGCCATGGAAGATTTCAGTATGCCACAAGATTTCTCTTACA
This sequence comes from uncultured Saprospiraceae bacterium, assembly GCA_937959115.1. Classification (GTDB taxonomy): domain Bacteria; phylum Bacteroidota; class Bacteroidia; order Chitinophagales; family Saprospiraceae; genus JAHDHB01. The sequence goes on along the minus strand of CALGAW010000084.1, from coordinate 13,232 downwards.
AGTTTACTGGTGAGCAAGAAGAACAGGCAAAGGAGATGGCGTTCCTTCTTAATGCATTAATGATTGCAATGTTTATGATTTTCCTTATTCTCGTTAGTCAATTCAATAGTGTAATTCAAGCGATTATTATTTTGATTTCTATTGTTTTTAGTACGATTGGAGTGTTTCTTGGTTATGTATTTACGGGAGACAATCTGAGTATTATCATGACCGGAATCGGTATTATTTCGCTTGCAGGGATTGTTGTAAATAATGCGATTGTATTGGTTGATTATATCAATCTTACTAGAAAACGTAAACGAAGTGAATTGAACCTAGGAGAAAACGAGGCACTTCCTCCTAGACTAGTTAAGGATTCTATAATAGAAGCGGGCCGTGTTCGACTACGTCCAGTACTCTTGACGGCAATTACAACTGTTTTGGGATTGATTCCGTTGGCTATTGGTTTCAACTTTAATTTCTATTCATTTGTAGAGCGCTTTGATCCTGAGATCTTTATTGGTGGGGACAATGTGGCCTTTTGGGGTCCGATGGCTTGGACGGTAATCTATGGGCTCGTATTTGCTACGTTTTTGACGCTTGTCGTAGTTCCTGTGATGTATTGGCTTTCTTATCGGTTAGTGCGTTTAATACTAGGGATCTTTAATGCTGGGCCGAAAGAGATGATGGATATGGGATTGGATGAATTTGGTGTTCCTGCTGAGTAGCGTTAGCATCATTTTCTTACTTTTTCTTCCGATAATAAAACGTACAATAAAGCGTTGGAAAAAGAACCCATAATTAACTTAACATGACAAGAATCGCTCATACTATCCTCAATGTTAGCACGCCTGATGTTGCATTTAATTTTTATGACAAACTAATGGAAGAATTGGACGTGCCACGTCGTATTGTACATGAGGATGAGGAAGATAAAATTGTTGCTTATCAAATTCCCCATTCACCAATCTATATTAAATTTTCAAAGGATTCAGAAAAAAAGAATTCGTTCGTAATGTAGGACTTGACCACATTTGTATTGGCGTAGAATCGAAAGAAAAAGTAGATCATGTATTTGAGCTTCTGAAGACCTTAAATGTGCTTATTACAAGAGAGCCAAGAGATTACCCAGAATATTCTGCACACTACTACGCTACCTACTTTCGTGACCCAGATGGTATTCCATTTGAAATTGCTTTCATAGCATGAGTTCAACTACCTTGACCGATAAAACAGAGTACTTGATATCAGATGCAGGAGATCACCCTTTCAATATACCTGCAGGACTGATGCCATACTTCTTTGTAAATACGCGAGAAAAATAACTAGGGCTCATTCCTACACTGTAAGCGACATCGGACACATTTCCTAGATTTTTTTCTAGCATCACCTTAGCTTTTGATAGTCTGATGTTTCGGATAAATTCTACCACATTTGTGTTTGTCAGCGCTTTGATTTTCCGATACAATTGCGAGCTACTCATGATCAATTCTTCACTCAGGTGATTCGCATTAAAGGACTCGTCATTGAGGTGCTTTTCCACCACCTCAATGGCAGCTTTCAGAAAAATAGTCTCTCTGTTTTCTGAACCTTCAAACTCAGAGCCTTTCAGCACCATTGATTGATATTGGTCTTGAAGTTTTGTTCTGGTGGCAAGTAAATTCTTCGTTTGCAAGAGCAACTCTTGAGCATTAAAAGGCTTGGAGAGATAAGCATCAGCACCCTGTTCCAATCCCTTGATTCGACTTTTCATTGCAGTTTTCGCAGTAAGCAAAATCAACGGAATATGGCTGGTTCGTTTGTCCCGTTTCAGTTCATCACATAGCTCGTAGCCATTCTTCTTTGGCATCATCACATCACTCACAATAATATCAGGTGTGTGCTTCAGTGCCATCTCATATCCTTCTTCTCCGTTGAATGCTTGCAATATCTCATACATCTCTTCGAAGATGCTACAGATGAATTGATGCATGTCTGTGTTGTCCTCTACTAATAGTAAAACTGGAGCTCCTTTTGGTGTTTTCTTGGACGGAGGTTCCTGGGCAATATCAATGGAGGTAGTGGAAGCAGATCGCTGAGGCAATGCGTCAATAGCTTTTGAACCGGAATTGGCAATACGCTCTGAAGCCAATGGCACTGGCACTTGTAACTGAAAGACAGTACCCTCCCCTAGTGTTGATTGGACTGTAATCTCTCCTTGCATCAGCTCAATAATCTCTTTCACCAAGGCAAGTCCAATTCCTGTTCCTTCTGCTTCTCTAGTAAAGCTATTATCTGCTTGGTAAAAGCGATTAAAAATATGGGGCAATGACGCTGCAGTAATCCCTTTTCCAGTATCTGTTACCGTTATCTGTATGTTCTGTCTTCCTTCGAATTGTTCAAGCAATTCTAACTCCACATTGATCTTGCCTTCTGGCTCGGTAAACTTAAAGGCATTAGAAAGCAAATTGTACAATACTTTTTCCAACTTATCAATATCTACAAGCACCATTAGTTCCTTTACATCACTTTTGTACTCCAGTTGAATTTCCTTTTGTTTGGCAAAAGTTTGGAAGGCCGCCACAATACTTTCTACGAATTCGGGTAATGATCCTCGACTTGGCTTCAGCTCCATTTTCCCTGCTTCTAGTTTGCTTAAGTCTAGCATTTGGTTGACAAGATTCAAGAGGCGGTTGGCATTTCGATCTATAATATGTGCTTGATTTCGAACGTGATCATCTGAGGATCGAACAAGAATTTCCTTTGCTGGTCCTTGGATAAGTGTGAGCGGTGTACGGAGTTCGTGTGTGATTTGAGAAAAGAATCTAGTCTTTACCGTTTCCAGTTCTTGCAATCGTTGTACTTCAGCTTCTTTTTCTTTGCTCTCATACTGTGCCTCTAGTTTGTTTGCATTTGTGGTGGCTTCTTGATTTTGAATCTTATCCGCTAACCCAACATATTCTCGATAATACTTCAAGGCAGATTGGAAGTCTCCCAGTACCTCCTGCGTTTGCACTAAATAATGTTTTACTGATTTATGAATTTTATCAAAATCACCATTAGTCTCCTTAGTAATTTTATTGTCAAGCCTTAACAAGATATTGTTTGCTAAGCTATACTCCTTTTCATAAAAGCAGACCTGTGCTTCTTGCAGACTTGCTTTCAGGTGATTGACTTCCCGTTCACTTTTATTGACGACTAACAACAACTTTTCTACTAGGCTTCTTGCTTCCTTCAATGTATCGATTGATTCAACATCCGTCTCCAATTTAACTCGTTTCAATAAGACAATTATTACATTGTGATAAGCTTCCCACAAATGATTTACAACTTGCGTTTTTTCTGCGGTTTCTAATAATACTCTACCATATTGGAGACTTTTCTCAAAATCATTAATCCCATTATAAGCTGATGTTAATTGACTATATAGAAAAATGGTTGCGTTGTCTGAATTAATAGCAAGAATCCCATCTACTCCTTTTTCCAAATACTCAATTCTCGTTTGCGGGTCTGAGATGGATCCAACAATATTGTAATAAGATATTGCTAGCAACATTTCTTCCTTATGTGTCTTTGAAAGCTCGATGGCTTCTAACAAGAGTTTTATTGCTTTATCATACAGGAATTTAGCGTTGTAGACATTTCCAAGACAATTAAGTGCCCAAATATATTCATAGTGGAGCTTATGCTCTTCGCAATATGCTCTGGCTTTTTCGAAGTAGATTTCAGCCTGAACTGCCTCTCCATTTGTATGGTAGCTTTCCCCAATCCCTCTCAAAGATCGGGCATATTCCATTTTTCGTCCTAGGTGTTCACTGACCTTCAATGCTTCGTGATAGACTTTTCGACATTCGGAAATTCGTTCTGTCTGGCGATAAAATTCTCCTTGAAAATGAAGGGCTTTACACCACCTTTCTTCCAAACCAAGATTAGATGCAATTTGAAGCATCTCTTCTAAATAAGGTTCTACCACTTCTACTGGTTTGAACCCTCTTGTATACAGAATAGCCTTAAGCAAATCAAAGCGTTCTGCCCCAGCTGTATCTGGCAGCTTCTTCTGCAGTTGTGCAAGTGTTTTGTTGGCTTCCATGTATGTAGTAAGTAATAGACGGCTAAACTATATTGAACGCTAAGTATTGAAAGATAACAAGTTTATTACATTCAACAAATTATTAATGTATGAAATAAACTCAGTACTCAATCAATTCATTCATTTTCAATACAGTAGTTTTTTGATTTACCGAACATTTCGAATAAAAAGACTGCTAAGCAAGTGGTTAAGGATGAGTTAAGTACTTCTTTAGGTCAAAGAAATATTGTGCTCTGTTTTCATTCATATTTCTAAAAACCATCAAAATGCTTGATTTGTGCATGTTTTTGCACGAAATGAATAAGGACAACATATGGCAAGCTCCTAACTTTGTATTATCAGTTTTAAAGAAGGCTGAAAATGAACTAAGAAAGTATTTTGTTGATTGTATGTAAATTGCCTCAATCGGAAAAGCTGATTGAGGCATTTTTTTGTTAATCCTGCTTTATAAGGAAGAAATCATGTCTTATTTTTAGTTGAAGTATGAAATTTAACAAAATAGCCCTTCTACAGATACATCCCTTTTTCCCTATACTTAAACTACTGATTATTAGTAACTCATATCCAAACAACCTAGAAGCTAGAATTTTTCACCTTAAATTTCTAAATAAAGTGTATTTGCCATTTAAAGAATACTATAAATAAAAATTGAACTTTTTTTTGACTTATTTACCCCATTTTAAGCGTCACATCTGAGCGAACTTGTTTTCAAAATATGATGTTTTACAATTAGATTACTAGCCCGTTTTCTTCTGTAACTATGGCTGACAAACCAAACAATTCTATTTCACAAACTCAAAATTTGTGACATATTTTCATTAAAATTGATCATTTCACAATTATATTCAATGCTGAATTAAGTCACGAATAATTATACACAAACAACTTACTTACAGTATTTTAAAATCAATTATTATTTATTAACGCTGTCACTTTTAGCCTAGCCTACACATTGCCATTTACGCTACGTTTACAGAAGGGCTACTTTGTATATCACATAATTCAATCCATTGATTATCAAGTCACAAAACACAATAAAAATTCTTGACTCGACAATCTACGCCTTGCGTGACGTTGTAAAAACCCGCAACTTGTACTCATCAGTTACAAACACATCAGTATTAAAAAGCTAATCATGAAAAATTTTACAACCACTTTATTCACAACAATATTTACGTTACTATCCTTTCTAGTGGCTGCTCAAGACGGACAATTTGATGTTCGATTTGATCTACATAAAGTAGATTGTGTCACAAATAAAATCTTTGTAAACATTGAATGCAGGGCTAACAGTGGTGCTCATGAATTTAATCTTGCAGATCAAAACTACCGATTCTCTTATAACAGAGGTGCAGTCGTTTATCAGTCTATTGCTATTGACTCTATGTACTTAACTGGGTTTATTGGTTCTAGCTTGTATGAACCACATACATTAACTGGATCTCTTGATACTGTTGTTTCTTACAACGTAGTGTTAGCTGGTGGAACAGGAGAAGTAATGACTACGAGCTGGAGAACAATCGGAAGAATTTCATTTGACATCTTAGATATTGACAAATGCCTTGAATTAAAATGGCATGATCACAGCCCTGCTTTATTTCCTCCAACGTTTATTGGCGAAAAAGTAAATGGCGTTCTATTCGAAGTAACAGAAATGTTGTACTTAAACAACTCTACTTGTCCTTCAGTTGAATGTGCTGCCTTACCTATAGAACTTGCAAGCTTTGATGCTGCAGAAGAAGATTGTTCAAATGTATTAAACTGGACAACTGCTTCAGAAGAGAACAACGATTACTTTCAAATAGAAAAGAGTACTGACGGAGAAACATTTGAGATTATCGCAACAATTGACGGTGCTGGTACAAGCAATCAATTGCTACATTACACGCATACTGATCTGAAAGCTTCTCCTACAAACTACTACAGACTAAAGCAAGTAGATTTTGATGGTACGACGACGACCTCGGAAACCATCATATTACGTTCTTCTTGCTTCTCAGAAGGAGCAGCATTTACGATGACAGAGCTCTACCCAAATCCAGTAAATGCGGGTCCAGTTAACATCAAGTTCTACACAGAAATTGAAATCCCTGAAGCGACAATAGTAATCACAGATGTTATTGGAAGAACAGTCCATACCGAGACGACTAATATCACACTTGGACAAAACACCTTATCCTTTGACTCTGATGAATTGTCAGCGGGTACTTTCTTTGTAAGAATCAACAACAATGAATTCAGAACCAAAGCAAGAAAATTCATCAAAGTAACGAACTAAAAAGACTAAACTATAAATTCACGAAAACCACGTTTTTTACTGATTAAGTTAACCGCTCATTCTCTATACATTTTTCACGCTCATTCTCTATACAAGTTGTACAAATACAACAACTACTTTTAAACCAAGGTCTTTCATCCGACTACGACTTAAGAAATAGGACAAACCTACCCAATTTTAAGAAAGTGTTTATTAATAATTAGTTTTAGTTAACTAGTTTGTTTACTGATTTAGAGTGATGGAAAACCATCACTCTTTTTTTTGTATATCTGGTATTGAATCTAGAAGCCGTCTGTCCTAGAGATGTTCACTCCATGTACGTTTCTAGAAAAGGCATTGACACGAACACTACCAGCAACTGTGCTTTTATTTCCTTGGTTGAGGTGAATACTGATAGACAGCCTGTCTGCAACGTAACATTAATTGGTAATTGTTAATTACTTCCCTTTACATTTTAGCAAAAATTCATTAAATTCGCAGTGAAATGAAAAGGAACTAATCCTTTCGTAAAACATATTGATCATTATCTCAACTTAAGGATTAAATTTAACAACCGCAAATGGATCCATTAAAGCAGAAATTTAAAGAAAAAGCATTAGCATTATTTCAAGCCAACAGAGCAATGCTCAAGGAAAATGGCGACACGATCGTTGATCAAGTTACTCTAAAACAAGTTTTTGGTGGTATGAGAGGCGTGAAAAGCATGATTTGGGAAACCTCACAACTAGATGCTCAAAAAGGTATCAGATTCAGAGGGAAATCGATTCCAGAACTGAAGGAAATATTGCCGAAGTTTGAAGGTTGTAAAGAACCATTGCCAGAGGGCCTGTTCCACCTAATGCTCACGGGTGAAGTGCCAACTGATGAAGAGGTAAAATGGATCACAGGAGAATGGCAACGAAGAGCAGATGTGCCTAAGCACGTTTTCGCGGCACTAGAAACGCTCCCCAAAGACGCACACCCAATGACTCAATTCAGCATGGCGATCATAGCGCTTGGTACTGAATCTGTGTTCAACAGAAGGTATGCAGAAGGAATGGCAAAATCAGACTACTGGGATGCCACTTACGAAGATACAATGAATCTAATCGCTAGACTGCCTAGAGTAGCAGCCTACATTTATAGAAGAACCTACAAAGATGGTGATCACATTGCAGCTGACATCTCTCTAGACTGGGGCGGAAACTTCGCGCACATGCTAGGAATACCAGGCGATGACTTCAAAAGCTTAATGCGCCTTTACCTAACGATCCATGCCGATCATGAAGGTGGAAATGCATCCGCTCACTCTACGCACTTGACTGGCTCTACACTTAGCGATTCGTACAAGTCACTTTCAAGTGGTATGAACGCTTTAGCAGGTCCTTTACATGGACTAGCAAACCAAGAAGTGATTAAGTGGGTATTTAAAATGCTAGATGTCCTCGGTACAAGAAATCCTAGTAAGGAGCAAATCGCAGAATACGTTCAAAAAACATTAGACGCAGGTAAAGTGATTCCTGGATACGGACATGCCGTTTTACGCCAACCAGATCCTCGATTTACTGCACAGCGTACATTTGCAGAAGAATACATCAAAAATTCAGACATCATCAACGTGATATGGAAAGCCTTTGAGGTAGTACCGCCAATCCTACAAGGACTTGGTAAGGTAAAAAACCCTTGGCCAAACGTAGATGCGCATTCTGGTGCATTACTTGTACATTACGGTATGCACGAATTTAGCTTCTACACTGTCCTTTTCGGTGTTTCAAGATCCCTAGGCGTCTTGTCTCAATTGATTTGGTCACGTGCATTAGGCTTCCCGCTAGAACGTCCAAAATCAGTTACCTCTGAATGGGTAATGGATTACTTAGCGCAACAAAAAGAAGCGGTAGGATAAAATTAAGAAAAACCAAGATAAAATCAGGAATGAGCATCTAGCAAATAGATGTAAAGATTCGTGAGATATAACAATCTTCCTAAGTGAGACCCATGACTAAAGGGATGAGTCATGAATGAACCTATTAGGATTTTACGTCCGTCGGTGAGAGTAAAAATTGCATTTGCTATTGGTCAATTCGGTTGGTCTTTAGCAACATTTTGCGTGTTCAATCAGCTCGCCTATTTCTATCTGCCTCCTGAAACAAATACGACAAATTTCCCAGTGTTTATCTACCAAGGATCTATTTTGGGAGTATTGACCATCTTAGGGCTTATCAGCTTTGGAGGAAGACTGTTAGATGCGTTTACCGACCCTTGGATCGCCAATCTTTCAGATCAGTCTACACACAAGCTTGGCAAGCGCAGGCTGTTTTTGCTACTAGGCGCCTTTCCGCTTGCCTTATTTGCTTTTCTTGTGTTTTATCCGATTTCTGATAGTACTCAGCTGAATACGGTATGGTTAATGGTGACTATTGTACTCTTTTATGTTTCATTTACATTGTACTCGGTTCCTTATGCAGCACTTTTCAGTGAGCTTTGCCATGTAGCTAAAGATCGAATGCAGCTTAGTACTATGATATCTGTTACCTGGGCGCTTGGCTTTTTTGTAGGGAATACGATTTTTGTCTTTCAAAGCCACTTTGAGCAAACCATGTCATCTACAGCAGCGTTTCAGCAATCAGTTTTGATCTTTTCCATCCTTTCATTTATTGCAATGCTGATACCAGTGATCTTTATCAAGGAACAACAATACAGTAAACAATCGATCAGTCAACTCGACATTCGTGACTCAATAAAGGAAGTCATGAAGAATACAAATTTCCGCAATTTCGCCTTGTCTGATATGATCTATTTTATTGCCCTTACGATCATTCAAAGTGGAATTGTGTACTATGTAACCGTCCTCCTTCAATACGAAAAAGAGTGGACGACTTACTTTATGGGAGGTGCATTTATCCTAAGTATTGTTGGGTTTTATGCTTTGGTCAACCTTGCAGTAAAGCGGATTGGGAAAAAACGGGTGGTTTCTTTTGGGTTCATCATTTTTGCGGCTACATTTTTCATGGCCATTACCCTTGGCAATACAGTGCTTCCTAAATTAGTTCAATTGGTGATGATGGGAGTTATGGCTGCTATTCCAATGGCAATTTTCGGGATTGTCCCAAATGCCATTGTCGCAGATATTATTTATGTTCATGAACGAAATACTGGTAAGCAATTGGCAGGTATGTTTTTTGCTGCTCGGACTGTGATGATGAAATTCGGCATTGCCCTTGGTAGTTTATTGTTCCCTTCTTTCTTATTGCTTGGTCGCAGTGTCGACAATAATTTTGGAATTCGGTTTTCGGGTTTCGCTGCACTTGTCTTCTGTATGCTTGGTTTCTTGGTGTTTCAGCGCTATAAGGATGAAGTCTGATGGAGGGTTTTACTTCCTAATTCACTTGTTGTAGTAACATTTTGATAAAACAACCCTCGCCTCAGGAATTAAACGCCTACCTTATCTTCGCACTGAATTAACGATATGGTAGCCGATTAGCTGATCATAACGTCCTGCAAATGGACGATAATAGACGAGAATATAATAATCGTTTTCTGTTTCGTACCAGCTACCATCTACTTTGGTCATATCAGCGGCGGCAGTTCCTTCTTTCACATAAGCATAGCCATAATTGTAGTACCCTTGTTTCAAATCAACTGTGCACTGATAAGAAGATAACTCTTTATCGTACCGCATTTTATAGTCGTCCTGAATCTGCCAGTCTGTCAACCCACCAAAAAGGTAGAAGTCACCCTGGTCATCAGGAAACTGTTGAACCAATGTAAAGGTAGTGCGGATGTAATCACTTTCTAGCTGAAAGTCGTCTTCATGAAGGTTTTCGATTACAAACTTCCCATTTGCCTCTCCTCTGTAGGAATAAGCACGTCCAGAACGTTCACGATCAGGGTCTACTGCCATGTAATACCGATCCTTATCATCTTTCAATACGGCGATGTGTTCTGCGGTATATCGAGTACTTCTTAGATCTGCGACAATAAATTCTTTCCCACCAGGAAATACAATTTCGTCTTGATAGTCATAGATCAGCTTGCTCTGCCTTATGTATAAGGGTTTGATGTCTTTTATCACATTATCCCATCTTCCATTTTGTAGGACATAAGCTTTCAGTTCTGCTCTTGGATTACGGATATTCCCTTCACTGTACCCAACGGCGAAATCGATTTCCTGATGTGTTCTAGACTTCAGCATCGAGTTTGCTCTAAGAACATGTGCATCAACAGAAACCTGAGCATCAAATAGCACAAAGCGCTTGGTTAAGACTAGGTCTTCCTGATCATCGTCAACAAATACCTTCAGTAAGTAATTTCCAGATTTTGTGATCGCCATATCATCATTTGGAAGCATCAATTGGTAATGTGTAAAATCTACCAACGTGTTAAACGAGTAATCATAGGTCTCAATTTCATTGGGATTAAAACCATCAATGTACTCCATATCGTTCAGCTCACTAGGCTTCCAGTCTGCATCACAATGAATGACAGTATATGAGTAATCAACAACACCACCGTCCAAATCATCAAAGGAGAGATGTAGTTTTCCGTTTCCATCAAGTTTAATCATTGGAAAACCGACTGGATTCCCCTCTGGATGCAGCAAGGCCGTTTTTATGTTTTTTTTATAAACATGATCATTGTAACGCAATAGGTCATCTTTGACATACTCTTCTTCCTGAGCAATAAGAAAGCTACTATTGAAGATGAATAGCAAGAAAGCTGTAAACACAATTTTTGATGGAGTGCAAATGAACATGCTCTTTTTTGAAGCAATAATACAATATTTGAGCCAAGAAGAGAAAGTGATAAGTGATTAGTTTATAGTTCTGAATCGTTCTTTCTTTCGAGCGCGTACAAGTGTTTAGTTTAGGAGAACAAAGCATTCCTCACTATGCATTAATAACTAAGTAGTAACAGCTTTCCTAAGATATTTCGATGACGAACAGTTTCGGATTCACCTCAAGATCGAATTGAACATTTCTAAAATCGATGGTGTATTGTGTACCGTCTTTATCCATTCTAGAAACGCGTAGTATTTGAGACGACTGACGATCTATAAATACATTAATCTTGATGATATTTTGATCGAAAGCTCTAGGAATGAACTCTAATCGTTGGATGATTTGACCATTAAATGAGGCTTCTCCATTAAAATAACAATCAAATTCATTTTCAAAAGACCGAAGCATTTTTTGCGGATAAACGGCATGAATTTCTACCGGTATTTTTTTCGACTTTGTTAGTTCCTTCTTTTCTTTATTGTAATAGTATACTGTTTTGCCATCACAAGCTATTTCACGCTCTTTCATTGAAAGGCGATACTTTTTTCCTTGAACAGTACCCACAATTGTATCCGAATTTTTAGTATTGCCTTTTTCTGTGTTTACGATGAAGTCTACTTTCATTGACTCATAGGACTCGTACTGAGAGCAAACCTTATTAAGGATTTGCTTTGCTTCCCCTACAGCATCAAATCTAGTATTCGGTATAACAGAATCGACTGGTGAAGGTTCCAAATCTAATCCCTTCTGTGCGAACTGAGTAAAGAACGTACAGAAAACAATAAGAACGATAGATAGTTGTTTCATATGTTTCTAGTCAAACTGCATTTTTTTATTTGGATAGTTTTTCTTGGGTTTATTCTAGTTTCGTTTCTCTAAATTACTAAAAAAAAAGAGAAACTTCATAGTTCGATTTAAGGTTTCCTTAACAAAACGTAAAATAACTTAATAAAGTTGCCTAAACGACAATTTAATTTCGACCTAAGTAGCTATATCTCAAGAAAAAGTGTCAAAATTTAACTTTTAAAAAACAATTTAAGCTTTCTCAAGCATTTGTCTTCTTCTAAATAAGTTTATTAAAAAGTATAAAAAAAGAGATGACAGCTACTTCATCTCTTCTTTATTATTCTTTCATTTTGTGTTTACTACTCTTCCCTTAAATCCTCAATATAAATATCTGGATGTTTCGATGGGTCGAATGTAAATATCTTTTCGTCAAAGTTGACGTTTGGTTCAATGTTGTTGAACGTCAAGGTATATTTTGTACCGTCTCTACTAAAGGCAACTACTTTAGACATTTCATATGTTCCTTTTACGACAGATAATCGAAGTTTAAAGAAGTCAGCCTCATCATCTTTCTCTCTAGGTTTGAATTCAATATGATAAACCATTTGGCCATCTTCTTCAACCATATCCTTTAACCCATAAATTAAATTTTGGTCATACACCTTTAGCATGTCTGCTGGTGATAAAAAACCTTCTTTGCCTTCAGGATCAGGATTGTTGATTTGTACTTCGTTATTGTTTTTCAAGTGGAACCATACGGTATTTCCATTAGAAATAATGTTTTGATTTTCCATTTCTACACGGTAGCTCTCGCCCATCAAATTCACCCTTCCTTCTTGTGTTTCTTCAATTTCTCCAGAAATTTCAAGCGTAAAATCAGTTTGAAGCGAGTTGTAACTTTCGTACATCTCTTTCACTTGATCTAGTATTGCTTTTGCTTTTGGATCACTCTCCTCGGCTCCCATTGCATTTTGACCGCCTGTTTGTGCAAACGAATCAAAACTAATCAATAATAGCGCGATTAAAGGTATAAACAGCTTTTTCATAACACTCAATTTTTGTAAATCAGTAAACCTTACTTTGCAATTTTGAGGTTGCGAATATAAGATTAATTTCTCTTACTTCTAAGCTGTTCCAAATACCGTTCCAATTCAATTTCATCGAAGATCAATACTTCACGTGGCTTACTACCATTTGAGCCGCCTACAATCCCTACTGCTTCTAGCTGATCCATGATTCGACCTGCACGATTATACCCTAATTTTAATCGTCGCTGTATCATTGAGGTTGAGCCTACTTGATTTTGAACAATTATTTTTGCGGCATCATCAAACAAGTCATCTAGATCTGAAGCACTAACGCC
>CALGAW010000083.1 GCA_937959115.1 uncultured Saprospiraceae bacterium | reverse complement strand
CGTTTGCAAGCTCTACTTCATAACTCAACGTAGTTTTAGTTTGTTGACCCATCAGGTTCATGATTCTAGCATTGATCGCTACCCACAAGTCGATAAGTTCTTTAAGATGAGCATGTTGATAATCATTTACCTTTACTAAGGCATCCTGATTGTAATTTATAATCTTATAGGGTCTTTCTTCAAATTGGATCTCTGTGAATCTTCTAAGGTTATTCACTCCAGAATCAATTAAATGCCCCAATGTTTCTTTCTTGGACCAGGTTGTAGGAGTCGGTTTCTTCATCAAGTCTGGTGCAGGACAATTTGTAATAAATTCCTGACCTGTTTTCAATAATTTATCTAATCTGATTGATGTATCTCTCATTGTTTAAGATGCTTACTTTTTTAGTTGTTCTAATTTTAAAAATCATATAACGTCAACCGTCTTAACTCGTAATATCCTGCCCAAAACGACCGCAATGCTTGCATATAAGACGTTAATGAGTTGTCTAATTCTGTTTGTGCAAGATTTAAATCAGTTACTCCGATCTTCCCTATTGTAAATCTTTTTTGTGTAATATCATAACGTTTCAATGCAATTTCGTTTCCCTCCCTTGCCAAGATAGCCTGATCACGCAATAAAGCAAACTGATTTACCTTTAAAATAATATTCTGTTCGAAGTTGATTCGATCCTGTTCTACTTGCAGTTTAGCCACTTCGAGGTTAGACTCTGCCATTTTAATAGCTGTTTTAGCTCTACCGCCATCTAAAATCGGTATCTGAAGCCCCAACACTACCTGCTGAGCGTTTGACGGACTTGAATAAGCCTCTGGTAAAGTAGCGCCAGTTTGAGACAACCCAAAACTAGCAAATACATTTCCGTTGATGCCTTGTTCTCTTCTTGCTTTGACCAAATCCTGCTCTGATTCTAGGAGCCGTCGTTCATAACTCACCGTTTCCCAGCGGTTTTTGACAGCTTCTGACAAGGCAGTTTCCACATCAATTATTATCTCAGGGATATCCTCAGGTGGTGCCAATTCAAAGGCCACCGCCTCCTTAATCCCAAGAAAGTTACGAAGTTGCTCCGTACTCGTCTGCAGATTAAGGCGTTGAGAAGCAATCGTGCTCTCCGATCGTTTGTTACTGAGTTCCATTTGCAATAACTCGTTTTCAGCAATTTTCCCAACACTAAACCGCCCACGTGTCAATCGAAGCAAGGTATCAGCATTGGCTTTATTGAAGACCGCTGTTTTCAGCTGGATTTGATTGATATAGACATCAAAAAACAGATTAGCCGCCTTTGAAGCTGCCGTCTCCTGTTCCTCTGTATACCGGCTTTCTGCTTCCTCATAGCGGAGCGGTTCTATTTTCTGCTGCCATCTCCAAGCATTATAAGAAAACAGTGGCTGATTAAACCCAACAGTAATCGGATTGGATAGATACACAACGGGATTTTGATCTCCAAAGTTGTCATTCCTACTAATCCCTGTAGAGGCAAACACACGCCCTCCTGTTTTAGCAATTTCTTGTGAATATTCAACATCAAACCCAGTAATCATTGAGCTTACAGATACAAACTCTTGAGTAGTGATATCCTGAACAATATTTCGAGTAAGTGTTGGCAGCTTCGCATTTAGATTAAGCTGAGGTTTCAATCTAGTATTAAATAACTTCAATTGCCACTTACTATTTGCGAGTCTGGCTTTCGAAAGGATCACTTCTGGTGATTCCCCACGCGCTTTTTGAATGACCTCATCAAGCGACATCTTCAATAGCTTCGGGCTATTCTGTCCATAGGACAAGCTAGCAAATAGACTCAATAATATAATAATTCTAACGTTCATTATCAATCGTTTCTTAGCGCTGTGATAGGATCTAACTGTGCAGCTCTGCGCGCAGGAACAATCCCAAAAATTAATCCTATCGTAGCAGATACCCCAAAAGATAAGACGATAGAAGAAGTTGTAACAATAGTAGGAATATCAGCCAATTGAGCAATAAGGTGCGCCAGAAAAACACCAAGCATGACCCCAATCAAACCACCAATCAAACTAATAAAAACAGCTTCGAAAACAAATTGCAGCACAACATCTCCTTGAGTCGCCCCCAAAGAACGACGAAGTCCAATTTCTTTAATACGTTCAAGTACAGAGGCGAGCATAATATTCATAATCCCAATTCCACCTACAAGCAATGAAATGCCAGCAATGGCTCCTAGGACATAATTAAACAGATCTTGAGTTCGTTGCTGCTGTTTGATTAGTAGCTCAGGGACACTCACCTCATAATCAACCACCTCCCAATGTCTTCGATTAAGCATTCGAGCCACCACATCTGCTGTTGATTGCAACAGTTCAGTATCTTTTACCCGAATGACTAATCTGTCTAGCTGATGGTAGTTGATAGGTCCTTGATTCTTATTGTCATCATTGCCTCCAAACATGAATCCGCCTTTTTTCTCAAACATTTTACTTGTCAACAATGCTCTATTTTTCACTCGAATAAGTGCCGTTTGTATTGGTACATAAATATCTGAGTTATAATCTCGAATCCCTAGCGCAGTCAAGCTTTGTTTGTTTGCTAATCGTTTACCGATTACCCCAATGACCTTCAGCCAAGTATTTCCACATTTGATTTGTTTTCCAATAGGATTTCCATTATTAAAAAACTGGGCTTGAATATTTTTGCCTACGATGCAAACAGGCGCTCCAGAGGCAAGGTGAGATTCATGAAAAAATGTTCCCATTTCTATTTCTAAGTTATTCAATTCAAAAAACGAATTTTCTATTCCAATACACTTTGCCTTCTTAAGCTTACCCTCTCGAATCACACTTATAGGCAAAATAATTTCTGGACTAATTTTATCTATAGTAGGAATAGTCGCCTTCAAATTTTCAATATCTCCTAGGGAAAGCCCAGGTGAAAAAGGTCTTTTTTTCTCTCCTTCACTATCATCGTCTTCACCTGTTTCAACCACTGATTTTACCACGATGTTATTCGTTCCAATCAATTTCATTTGATCAAGCAACTCTCGCTGCGCTCCAGCTCCAATTGCAAGCATAGAAATCACAGCAGCCACTCCAAACAATATACCCAATGCAGTTAAAAAAGCCCGCAATTGATTGGTAAAGACTGCTTCTAGCGCAATGACGAAATTAAAGAAAAATCGTTGCATGATTATTATTGTGGGTTTCCTTTTGATTGAACCATTTTACGTTTTCCTTCCTTTCCCTTGGGTCGACCTTTCCCCTTATCCTTCGATACTCGTGGCGTATCATTGGCTATATTCTCAACAACTGACAACTCTTTTGCAGCTTCTTGCTTTTCCTCAGGAGTTAAGTATTGAATTGAAAGTTTATCTTCATCAAGTGGAATTGTCAGTGCAACCTGTTCCCCTTTAGTCAATCCTGCCTTAACAATGATTGCATTATCATTAGCCGAACCAATCATGATTTCTTTTTTGACCATCCCATTTTCTGTTTTGATAAAGGCATAAATCAGACTATCATTACGATGATAAGCTTCCAAGGGCACGGATAAAACATCCCTGTACGTTTTTGTATTGATCATATTCCCAGTTGTCATAGCTGGCCGCAAGGTAGAATCTCCATTAATCACGGATATTTTAACCTCAAACACTTTTGCATCAAAGTTGGGCCGCTGTTCACCGATATTGGCAATTCCAACCACTTTTCCTTTGAATTTCTTTTCAGGAAATGCATCCACCTCAATGATCACGGGCTGTCCCATTGCCACCTTACTGATATCCACCTCATTCACGTAAGTCAACGAGTTCATTTGGCTCAAATCGGGTAACTGAGCAACGATAGGATCCCAAGCGGTGACCCTCGATCCTGGCCCTTTCTTTCCATTCCAAGAACGATGATAGATCACCATTCCCCCTTTCGGCGCTTTTACAGAGAAGTCACTGGATAGATTTGTGAGCTGTCCCATCTGATTTTGATACTGGGAAAGGGTGGCGGTTAACTCTTCAATTCTTGCTTCTGCCTGCTCTTGTTTAAGCTTATACTTTTCATTGTTTTGTTTCATGTCCCGCTGCATACGTTCCAGTTCAAGCTGCGTCTGGCGTTGCACTGCTGGCGGTTCATAGATATTCATTTTTGCTTCTAGTTTCTTTTCTTCGATGGAGAACTCGATGTTTCTGACCTGGTCTCTTAACCCTCTCATTTCGATAGCTGTGTCCAATTGGGCTTGTACGATTTGAGACTGCGCCTTTTCTATATCCGTTCCAATTCCTTTCATTTTACTTCCCAAGTCAGTTCTGTCTAGTGCGGCGACTTCTTCCCCTTTTGAAACAATCGTCCCTTCAGGCACAATACTACTGATTGTCGTTTGAAAAATACCTGCTGCGCGCATTCCTGGCGGGCCCAAAATCTTTTCTGATCGGGCAGCTTGTAACTCGCCTGTTGCCACGACATTGATATGAAAATCGCCTTGTTCTACTTTAGTGAATATACTTGTATCTGCATTTTCTTTTACGAGGTTATTTTGATAATAATACCATCCTCCCGCAGCAATAAGCAAGAATATTAAAAGAACTATTATACGTTTCATAATAAACGATTTAAATACAAAAAGGGCAAAAATGCATAAAAATCAAATATAGGACATGTTACGCAGTTGTAATGCTAAATTATTGTTAATTTTTGTTATTAAAATTAAAGTAGTAACTTTAATCTATACGAAACGGATTGTAATTGATGCAATCAGTTTAATATTAAACCTATTACATATACAACGAAACCTCCTGATGTATAGCAATATAGGTAACAACACTTGCCTTAAATAAATAATTTTTCTCCTCATAAACTATGGTTCTGCAGTGATGCTTTGCCTAAAACAAACGTAATGCTAACTACCAAACAACTCCTACTTGTATTTGGGATCCTATTTCTTTATCTCCCATTTTTTGCTCAACTTTCCATAAACGAAGTTGTTAGCGACAATGACAATACAATTGCTGATAACTTTGGCGAGTATGATGATTGGATTGAAATTTATAATTCAGGGAATACACCAATAAACCTTGCCAATTACTATATCTCAGATAATCCATCGGACCCCTTAAAATTTAAGTTCCCCGCCACCAATGCAAGTCTCACAACTGTTCCCGCCAATGGATTTTTAATACTATGGGCAGACAATGATGAAACCCAAGGAGAACATCATTTAAACTTTAAATTGAGCAGTGGAGGAGAAAGTATTGTGTTAACCGATATGGATGGACTAACACAAATAGACCAACTTGATTATACGGCTATTGAAATCGATGAAAGTTTTGGAAGAAAACCAAATGGAGCTTCTACTACGTTTGTCTTTACATCAAGTACTCCGGCAGCATCAAACAATAGTGCAGCTCAAAAAGCGACACCCGTAGTGATCTCACCCCAAGGAGGAATAAAAAGCGGTGCACAAACAATCACCTTAACCACTTCCCTTCCAGGAGCCAATATTTATTATACCACAGATGGGAGCGTTCCGACTAGCTCTTCAACTTTTTACAATGGTCCATTTACCGTAAATAGCAATTCCAGCATTCGGGCGGTTACGATAAAATCGGGATACCAAAACAGCTATCCGACCACCGAGTCTTATGTGTTTAACTATACAACTGACTTACCGGTCATCTTTATTACACTTCCTCCAAGGCATTTTTCATCAGATCAAGATGGATTTTACGTTCTTGGAACAAACGGTATTGTACACAGCTGTACCGGTTATCCTGCTAATTTTAATCAGCCCTGGGAAAAGGAAATCAACCTTACCATGTATGAAACAGATGGAACACAAGTGATCAACCAGACCGCAGGTGTTAAAATTGCAGGAAATTGTACCCGGGAATATCCAGTACGGAGCATGAATATTAAATCAAAAGACGAATATGGTTATTCCCATTTTGAACATAAGCTATTTCCTGAATATGAACAAGATAAGTTTAAACGGTTTAAGCTGAGGACGGGTGGGAATGATGCACAATTTTGTGCGATTCGAGATGTTGTTGGACAAAAAATCGTAGAAAGACAAATTGACTTAGATCATCAACGATCAAGACCAGCAGCAGTCTTTATAAATAGTGAATACTGGGGCTACTACTACATAAGAGAATGGATAAGTGAACATTATGTTGATGAAAAACATAAAATCGAAGACAAGGACAATCTTGACATTGTAGCAGGAAATACTCAAATTCCTAAAGCCGTTTACACAGGATCAGCGACTCATTATACGAACATGTGGAATTACTTTAATGGACAGACGTCCATTTCGAATGCTGAATACCAATACATTAAAGACGTTTACCTTGATACTGATGAATATATGAACTATCAGATGACTCAAATATTCATAGCAAATTCAGACTGGCCTACGAGTAACCAACGACAGTGGAGAGAACGAAACGGAGGTGTATTCAGATACGTTTTATACGATACAGACTATGGCTATGCCCGAAATATAGGGAACTCCAGTTCTAGACAATATAGTGATTGGGATCAAGAAGGAATGAAACATACCACCAACGCAACGGTACCAGGGTGGCCAAATCCTCCAGCATCTACCATGGTTTTTAGAAAAATGCTGACAAATAATGAGTTTAAAAATGAATTCATCCAAAGCTTTGGAACATTGCTTTCAACTGTTTTTCCTTATTCAAGAACAGGTCCGATTTTTCAGGGTGAAATTGCAAAAATAGTAACCGAACGTCCTAAATACTATACACGGTGGGACGGTGCCTGGCATCCGGATGGTTACACGTGGCATGTGAACCCTGCCTTGACACAGACACACTATAATCGAATTGATAATTTTCTTGATAAACGGCCTGCATTTCTGTATGAACATCTTAAGGATTTCTTCAATATTAGTGGCACGTACAACCTTACTATACCACTTAGCTCCAACGATAATGGAAGAGTTGTTTTAAACTCAAACGAATATCTAGCCCCTTACAATTATACAGGTCGATACTTTGATGGGATTCCAGTTACATTCAAGGCGATACCTAATCCAGGATACAGATTTTCACATTGGCAAGAAACTGGACAAACCACCGCTACCATAACCCTGACGGTCACTACCGACCGTACAAGAACTCCTATTTTTGTTCCTACAGCGGATATCGTCATCAATGAAATCCACTACAATCCATCAGATGTCATCAATGAAAAAGAGTTTATAGAAATTCATAACCCTGGAACAGCAGCGCGTGACTTATCGGGCTATGAATTTTCTTCAGGCGTTTGTTTTGCGTTTCCTGAGGGCACAATTATACAACCAAATAGCTACATCGTTATTGCAAAAGACCAATCACAGTTTTCTGGCACCGTTTTCCAATGGGACGACAGTAACCTCAGTAATAGCAGCGAGAAAATCGTCCTTCAAAATTCAATTGGTAGAACGATCGACTCGGTTGATTATAGTGACAACTTCCCTTGGCCATTACTCCCTGATGGTTTTGGGAATTCACTAGAATTAAACTATCCCGTTCCATCATCGAATCATACTCCATATACTTGGCATGCTTCGGCGGCAATAAATGGGAGCCCTGGTGCTCAAAACTCAATGCTTTGTGATACAACAACAGTCCCCCCTCCTCCCCCAGTAACAACAGTACCCAACACGCATTTACAGTTTGATGGAACCAACGATTATATCAGCTTAAACAATATGGATGTATCAAGCAGTGCACTTACACTTGAAGCATTAATAAATAGTTCAAATTTTAGCAATTGCTCCAACGATCAATGCAGAATCATCTCTAAAGCCCTTAGCCCGACTCCAGCAGATCACTACTGGATGCTGAGTACAGACGTCTCAGGAGGAAATACCGTCCTAAGATTTAGGGTAAAAACAAATGGGATCACCACCTCTCTAACGGCCACTACTGGAATAATGTCAGAGAATACATGGTATCATGTTGCCGCAACTTATGATGGCAATGCCATGAGATTGTTCCTAAATGGTTCTCAAGTTGCAAGTACTCCGAAAACAGGTAGTTTGACAACAAACCCTGCCGCAGCTGCTTGGATAGGAGGGAACCCTCCAACCAACACAGGTCACCCGTGGGATGGCAAAATAGACGAAGTTCGAATTTGGAATATCGCAAGAACACAAGCCCAATTGCAAGCAAACTCAGGTGAGGAGTTAACAGGGACCGAGTCAGGTCTTCAAGCTTACTACCGATTCAATGAAGGTTCGGGGCAAACGATTAATGATGCTGCGGGAAACAACAATACGGTGTTAGGAAGTACTAACAATTCGGACACGAATGATCCCACTTTTATTAATCTTAAAAACCCTAATCCCAATCCCTACAATGATGTTGTGATTAATGAAATTAATTATAACTCAAATGATCAAAACAATCCAGGAGATTGGATTGAGCTGTATAACACAACAAACGCTAACATAGACCTTTCAGGTTGGAAGTTCTACGATAGTGAAAATGTTTATGCCATTCCATCTAACACAATGTTACCTAAAAATGGATTTCTTGTCCTTGCGCAAGACATCAATTTGTTTACAAGCATTTTCCCTCATTTACAGCAAGGAACAAATGTCGTGGGAGGGTTTAATTTCGCTTTAAATAGCGGTGGTGAACGGATTGCACTGTTCGACAATAGTACATGCCCTGTTGATGAATTGAGGTATAATGACAATACACCTTGGGATTCGATTCCTGATGGTAACGGTCCAACCTTATCATTAATTACGCCTACAACAGACAATTCGATACCGGGGTCATGGGAAGGAAGTAACAATATCAATGCCCCTTTAGGAACGCCTGGCAGAGCAAATGAACAATGCCCTACGTTTTCAATTACAACACCGGATACAATTTGTAGCGGAGATCAAATCTTACTATACACAACATCGAATGACAATGCAAGCTTCAATTGGACGATCCAAGGAGGAACTCCTACATCAGCCATTGGGGATTCGATAGATGTTACGTTCTCCAGCCCTGGTTTAGCATTTGCCACGTTAAATTCCAACTATTTTGAATGTTCCGCCTCTACTCAATCACTCCTAAACGTCCAATCTTGTATTCTGGATTGCATAACGTTTGAAATTTCGATGATTCTCGAAGGAGCGTACAATGCGCAAACAGGCTTAATGGAGACGACCTTGAATACATCAAGAGCTATTCTACCAGGCATGTCATCCAACCCAGTAGCTGGTCAGCCATATAGTATTGCACCTTGGAACTATCCTGGTAATGAGGGAATGAGTTGGACGGATTCGGACTATAGTTCATCCATGGTGGACTGGGTACTGATTTCGTTTAGGACAAATACAACTAAAAGTAGTGAACTGGCTCGCGTAGCAGGTATTTTGCATTCAGATGGGACAGTGGAGTTTCCTGAATCCTGCATTGAGGTTTCAGACTTACCTGGTTCCTTTTATATCGTAGCAGAACATCGTAATCACATGGCAGCAATGTCTCCTGTGAAGGTGTCCGTTATCAACCGAACCCTAACGTGGGATTTCCGAACTTCCAATAGTTATGCAGCGTCAGGCAATGGCTCGAAAGAGATAAACACTGGTGTTTGGGGGCTGTATGCAGGAGACTGTAATCAAGTAGCTGATCCAGTCAGTTATGACATTAACGGACAAGACAAGGCAAATTGGCTGCTGGACAATGGAACATTTGGTGTCTATATTCTATCTGATATGGACATGGATGGAGATGTATCTGGCTCTGACAAACTTCTATGGACAATAAACAATGGGATTTTTGGAAGTGTAACTAAATAACATTCCAGACAATTACTACTTGTATATATATCTTATTGTTGCAATAATAATCGAACTCAGGTTAATAAAACCAATTAATAAGAAAGGTTCTTATACGTTTTATTAAGATTTTCTCTTATGCAACCATTAGCGTAAGAAGCTTGTCTTTATTTCTGTACCCAAAACCTAAATCCTCCAACCTAGAGAGAGAAAAACTCTCAGATTTCCAACCTTACGACTTACAAAATCAATCTTTTTCACTGTAAACCTATTGGATTACAGCCGTTTACCTATTTTAAAACGAAACGATGTTAACCGAAACCAAACAACTATTATTTGTTTTTTGGATCATATTGCTCTCATCACCTATTTATGCTCAACTGTTCATAAATGAGGTGGTTAGTTTTAATGACAACACAATTGCTGATAATTATGGTGAATTTGATGACTGGATTGAAATTTATAATGCTGGAAATTCAGCTATAAACCTTGCAAATTATTACATTTCAGATGACACGTTAACACCGTTAAAGTTTAAGTTCCCAACTACAAACGCTACCCTAACCACTGTTCCTGCAAATGGATATCTTATATTATGGGCCGACGATGATCTTTCACAAGGAGAAAATCATTTAAATTTCAAGCTCAATAGCGGTGGTGAACAAGTGGTTATTACTGCAATAGATGGGTTAACTCAAATTGACCTACTAAGTTATTCTGCTACAACCGTTGACCAAAGCTTTGGTAGAAAACCTGATGGTGCTCTATCTACCTTTGTCTTCTCCTCCAATACCCCTAATTCTTCGAACAATAATGCAGCACAGAAAGCCGATCCGGTAGACATTTCTCCCGTAGGCGGAGTTATGACTTCCACTCAGACGGTAACACTCACAACGGCTCTTTCAGGCGCTAGTATCTTCTACACCACAGATGGCAGTGTTCCCACTTCCTCTTCTAGTTATTACAATGGCCCATTTACGGTAAGCACAAACAAGAGCATTCGAGCTGTTACAGTAAAATCTGGATACGAAAACAGTTATCCATCCACAGAAACCTATGTTTTTAACTATTCTACTGACTTACCCGTTATCTTCATTACCATTCCTCCTGTCGATTTTGACTCCGATATGGATGGAATGTATGTTGTAGGGACAAATGGAATTACGGAAAATTGTACTTCCTATCCAGCAAATTTCAATCAAAACTGGGAAAAAGAAGTCAATATCACATTATATGAAACGGATGGAACACAGGTACTCAACCAAACCGCAGGTGCTCAGATTTCAGGTGGTTGCTCAAGAATGAATCCTTTAAGAAGTTTTAATATCGCTGCAAAAGACGAATACGGATACTCGCATTTCAAACATCAGTTGTTTCCGAATTATGAGCAAGATAAATTCAAGCGATTCAAACTTCGAAACTCAGGCAACAATGCTACAACATGCTATATTAGAGATGTGGTTGGCCAAAAAATCATAGAAGGTCAAGTCGACATAGACCAACAGCGTTCGCGACCTGTAGCTGCATTTATTAATGGCGAATATTGGGGCTATTACTACATGCGAGATTGGTTTAGTGAGCATTTTGTTGATGAAAATCATAAAATAGCTGACAAAGACAGCATAGATATGATAAGGGGAACGGGACAATGGGCCTTCCCTATATATTCAGGTACTGGTACCTATTACAATAATATGTGGACTTACTTTAATCAGCAAACATCCATTTCAAATTCTGAATATCAATACATTAAAGACAACTATATAGATATTGATGAATACGTCAACTATAATATCGCACAGATTTTTGTAGCCAACACTGATTGGCCTGGAAACAATCAACGTCAGTGGCGAGAACAAAACGGTGGTGTCTTCAGGTACATGCTTTACGATACAGACTTTGGCTATGCAAGAAACCAGAACACCAATTCTAAAACATATAGTGATTGGGATCGAGAATCAATGGACTTTGTAACCAACACGACAACAAGTGGTTGGCCAAATGATCCAACGTCAACACTAATCTTTAGGAAACTGCTTACAAATACTGCATTTAAAAATGACTTCATTCAAAGTTTTGGAAGTTTACTATCTATCGTATATCCTTATTCTAGAACTTCTATCATCTTTAATGATGAAAAGGCAAAAGTAGCCAATGAGCGCCCAGAATTTTATGCCCGATGGCATGGACAACCACACCCAAACGGATACAACATCTCAGTATCTGACGCCATTACTCAAAATCATTATACTAGAATTGACGATTTCCTTTCAAACAGGCCAGATTTCATGTATACTCATTTAGTTGATTTCTTTAATCTTACAGGCACTTATGATCTAACCATACCGCTAACTTCAAATGGAAATGGGAGAGTCGTTCTAAATTCCAATGAATATTTAGCACCATACAGCTATACGGGTAAATACTTCGATGGCATTCCAATTACGCTTAAGGCAATTCCAAACCCTGGATACAGATTTTCACATTGGCAGGAAACAGCACAAACAACCGCCACCATAACATCAACATTCAGCTCCAACACCACCAGAACACCGATATTCGTACCCGCTCTAGATGTTGTAGTTAACGAAATTCACTTTCACCCTTCAGACAGCATCAATGAAAAAGAATTTATCGAAATCCATAATCCAGATACAGAAGCGCGTGACCTGACTGGATACATGATCTCTTCAGGATTTTGCTTTGAATTCCCTGATGGCTCTACGATTCAGCCAAACGAGTATATTATTATTGCAAAAGACGCTTCTCAATACACTGGAAACGGTTATCAAGTCTTCCAATGGCAAGACAGCAAACTTAGTAACAGTGGTGAGAATATCATCCTTCAAAACTCCATCGGGGGAACACTGGACTCTGTTGATTACAGCGACAACCTCCCTTGGCCCTTACTCAGCGATGGCTTTGGCCGATCATTGGAACTAGACTTCCCAGTGCCTTCAAACAATGAAGATGGCAACAACTGGCATGCCTCTGCTGCAACAAATGGTAGCCCAGGTGCACAAAACTCAATGCCTTGCACGGCAGCGACGCCTGCAATTGTGATCAATGAAATCAATTATAATTCAAACGATCAAAGCAATCCTGGAGACTGGGTTGAACTCTATAATAATTCAAACGCCAACATAAATATTTCAGGCTGGAAATTCTACGATAGTGAAAATTCTTATTCAATTCCTTCTAGCACCACTTTGCCTAAAAATGAATACCTAGTTATTGCTCAAGATGTCAATTTGTTCAATGGTATTTTCCCACATTTACAATCGAACAATGACGTCATTGGAGATTTCGACTTCTTCCTTTCCAGTGGAGGCGAACGCATCGGATTATACAATAGCAATGAGTGTCCAGTTGATGAACTTCGCTACAATGACAAACTGCCTTGGGACTCAATACCAGATGGAAACGGTCCTACCCTATCCTTAATCAATCCGTCATCAGACAACACGTTGCCAGCTTCCTGGGAAGGAAGTGACAATATCAATGCGCCTCTTGGAACACCAGGGAGAATTAATGGCCCGTGCCCGAATTTTTCAATTACAACGCCATCTTCTATCTGCTCAGGAGAAGCCATCCTATTACACACCACTACTAACAGCAATGCGACCTTTACATGGACAATTCAGGGAGGTAATCCTGCAACATCTACTGGTGATTCGATCTACGTCACCTTCCCCAATGCGGGTCTTGCATTTGTCACATTAAACTACACCTATTTTGAATGTAGTAACAGTACTCAATCTTTAGTCACGGCGCAGGCCTGCAACACTGCACCAACGCCTCAACCTGACAGCTATGTCATAAATGAGGACAATCCACTTACAGACAACGTACTTACTAATGATACTGACCCAGAAGGCAATCCCTTGTCTGCTAGCCTAGTTAGCGGTGTTTCTAATGGTAATTTGACGTTAAATTCTAATGGCAGCTTCACTTATACTCCTGCTGCAAATTACTATGGATCTGATGGCTTTACTTATCAAGTATGCGACAATGCCCCCACACCGCTCTGTGCAACGGAGACAGTCAC
>CALGAW010000082.1 GCA_937959115.1 uncultured Saprospiraceae bacterium | reverse complement strand
TCTCCCGTAATAATAACCAAGCAACAACGATGGAAAACATCAAGGTTGTTAAAAGCGCTAAAATGCGCTATACAAATAAAGAATTTGGGTTTAATAATGGAGATTGGGCGTACTAGTGAAAAAGTCATTAGTATGCTTTTTATTTGTTAGATAAATCAATAAAATCCATGGTTACGTACAACCCTACTTCCGTCGCTCAAATTCTTCATAAAAATTGTAACAAACTTATCCTTTCTCCGTATTAATAAACAAGCAACAACGATAGAAAACATCAAGGTTTTTAAAAGCGCTAAAATGCGCTATACAAATAAAGAATTGGGTTTAATAATGGAGATTGGGCGTACTAGTGAAAAAGTCATTAGTATGCTTTTTTTTGTTAGATAAATCAATAAAATCCATGGTTACGTACAACCACACTGCTGGCGCTCAAATTTTGCATAAAAATTGTAACAAACTTATCCTTTCCCCGTATTAATAAACAAGCAACAACGATAGAAAACATCAAGGTTTTTAAAAGCGCTAAAATGCGCTATACAAATAAAGAATTGGGTTTAATAATGGAGATTGGGCGTACTAATGAATAAGTCATTAGTGCGCTTTTTTAATTTTAGAGAATATCAATTACATCTTATTATAGAGCCAAAACTACTCGTCTCCCTACCTCTGTCTTCCGTCTTTCACTATCCTTCACCAGATAATTATCCATAAGCAAATTATTAATTGTTCATTACTAATTGTGAATTGTTCTTATATTCGTTAAAAATTTTTAGATAATGATCATTCGAATCCTGTTTCTCCTCTTTAGTCTTCCGTTTTGCTTTAGTAGCATGTCTGCAAATGATACCCCTCAAAACAAGGGGCAATTCATGTACGTATTACACCTAGAAGGCCTTGATCTGCATAAGTCATCCGTAAAAAGCTCAGAGATTCTAAGGCACCTTCCCTACGGAACCAAACTAGTACTTAGAAAGAGTGCCACCACCATCAACCTAAAAATAGATAGGATAGAAGCAGGTATGGCAGAAGTCTCCTACAACGGACAAATCGGATACATTTTTGAAGGCTATATCTCAAAATTTCCTGCACCCAAGGGCATTACAAACTATGCGACATATGTTCGATCCATCCGTGAAAACAAAGTAGATGTTTACTACGAAGATATCCGTAAAGACTGGGGCAAAAACAAATTTGAACGCACCTTTAGCATTGATCTACCTACAGGCAACTGGGCGGAGGCATTCCTCATCGCTCAACAACTATTTGCTATCCCAGAACGGGTATTCGTTCCTAAACAATGGGACGAACCTAGTGAGCATAAAGAATACGAAAATGACCTAGAAGAACTAGCAAAAGAGTTTCTTCGACTTTCCTACGATGAAAAAGGATTTCTTTCCAGCATGAGCTATCAATACGACGGTATCATGGATGATCAGGTCGTCACCCTTACAATTGATGAAGAAGCCAGTAAAATCAAGGTAAAAGAAGTAAAGAACATCAAAAAGTAACGGGTAGCCCTAAAAGCCGATTAGCTAAAGCGTAGGAAGATCGTTATGAATCGAACCCAGTTGTAACCTTAACGAGGAACAGTAGAAAACACCCCGTTATTCGGCAGCATCAACGCCTTATCCTGCCCATTGACATCGCCATTCAGATTAAAATCACCCTGTAAGTAATTATTGAATATCCCATTTTCTCCTTGCCACTTAATTAGATCCGCTCCATTTAAGTCATAACCAGCAACTCCGTTAGGATCGCCATCCCCTAAAAGCATTCCGTATTCGCCATTGGGTAGCAAGACTTGACTTTGTCCGAGGCCCATATTATAACCATAGTTTACCTTAAAGTTGTAGGCACTCGTCCCAGAAACAGGAAGAGAAATTGGTACATCAGTCATGGCTGGCAAATGATTGCGATGCTTGAGCATCACATAAAAACTACCGCTCACATTGGAAGGAAACATAAGCCTACCACCATCCTCAGCAATAATTGTCCCATCAGAGAGCAACAAACCACTTCTTGAATACATAACAGTCGCTGGCGCACTCGCATCTCGTAATTCGATCTCAATCCAATCCACTACAGCCTTAGTCCCAGTGATGGTAAGCAGTTCAGGAAGCAAAGGTCCATTGTTGCCTGTGAGAGGAATCAAGTTTGCTTGACGCAATTTATCATGCATGACTCCTGTTGGCTGCTCATAAGCACCCTGTAACCACCCCTCTAACTCCAAACAACCAGCAACGGTTATCGGATAAAGGGTTGTAAAGTCATCTGAACATCCAGTAATCGGATCCGTAGCGACTAGATTCACTCCTACACTTTGACTGACTGGAAACTCAAAAACCAGCGTATCAGCATCCATATAAGAAGCCGCATTAATAGGAGAACCGCCTTGAGCTGCTAAGGAATAGTCAATCCCTGGCTGAAGCGGAGATAATCGGATTCTAGTGGTATCATCCTCGCAAAGTGACGTAGGAGTCGCATTGACCTGAAATGGCTGTTGGACAACATCCTCAAGCGCGGCCAGTGTTTCAATTTCATCTTCTGAAAGCAACCGTCGATAGAGCTTTATTTCATCAATGCTTCCCTCAAATTGCTGACTGGTTTGATAGCCTCCACCACCAGCTCCATCTTGATCATTCCCAAAGACTAATGCTCCTGGAGGAATATCAAACGTGCGGGGTTTAAAACTAGTTCCCCATGTTACGACTTCCATATGCACGCCGTCTAAGTAAGGGTTTACCAGTGCGTTGACACCATCCAACACCATTGCTACATGGTGCCAGTTTCCGTCATTTATTCCAGGAGAGCGAAAGGTTCGGTAGCCATTGTTCATCCAAATTACAGCATGGCCATCTGTATTGATGAAAAATAAGATTAGATTGCCGTATACTGGGCTTGCCGCACTAAATACCCCGCAATTATTATCCGTTGTTTTTAACCAAAATGAAACTGTTGCTCGTTCAGCCTTATCAAGTGTTTGGTGAGGAACCGTTAGGATATCTGGAAAACTATTGAATCCATAGGCGCTATTTGCAGCACCATCTCGGCCAAGCGTCAGGTAAGTTCCTGAACCACTTAAAGCATTGTAGTTCCCAGTTTCTTCATTTCCATTGCCTGTAATTGGAAAACTTGCCGTCAGGTCTACAGGGGAAGAATATCCAGTAGCATCTGTATAAACTTTCGGTCCAACCTCAATAGAAACTGGAATGCGCTCACTTGACTGCCATGGTGTATACGCAGATGCCCATAGTGTTTTTGATTCATTCAGCGTAAGCGTCACTGTTGAATTTGTAGTATTAATCGCATTCGGTGTGTGTTCACCATGGTACCATCTATAATTACCATTGGTCGTTCCAGTTGCTTCAAACGTTGCAGAGACAGGAGGATTACAAAGCAAAGGACTCGTAACAGCTGTCAATTTAGGAATTCCCTCTAAGTACAATTCCTCTATCTGGTACAAGCAGAGCGTTTTATTGTAGATCCTTAAATCATCAATGTCTCCATAAAACTGTTGATCTGGATCAAGGTTTCCACCTCCAGTACTGCCATCCTGATCATTTAAGCAAAGTAAAGAGGAAACATTCATGGTGCCGACTGGATGCACTTCTTCTCCTCGGAAGACTCCATTCACATAGAGTTGAGCTAGGCCTGTACTTCCTCTTCTGGTAGCAACAACATGATGCCACTCATTTGTTTCAAATGAATCTTTTGTGGTAAAAGCATTGTTTTTTGTCCAAAGCGAATATTGTTTGTTTGCGCCATAATAAATTAAAATCTCGTTCCCGTAGGTTGGTGCAGCAGCAGAAACAATTCCACATTGAAGTATCGTTGGTTTTGCCCAGAAGGCGATGGTGACATCCATAAGGCCGTTGAGTGCTTGGTTTGGTAAATCTATTGTCTTCAATTGACTTCCACCAGTGGTGATGCTCATTGCATCCGCATTACTTTGAAACCGATCAGCTGTCGCTGCAATATTGGTTCCTGTAAAGGTGCCATTGTAGGCATTTCCACTGATGTCATTCGCCGAATTGTCTAGTGGGTAATGTGCTTGCAGGGCAGTAGCAGGATCATCATCAGCGAGTCCCGAGAATTTAAGTTCGTCTTCATTGATGGAGAAACTCCCGAGTACAGTTCCACTAACATTTCTTTGTTCTAGGCGTACGGATCTATTTCCAGCAGGACCGGTTACGGAAATTTTTCCATAGGAATGCGCATTACTTTCGTAAAATACACCTGAATAGACCGTATGGGCTCCACTTTGACCAGAAGTTAGTGGCGAGCTCATAAATTCATAAAAGGGATAAGTGCTGTTGCATCCTGGATTGTATTTTACAAAATGCGAACGATGTAAATCTCCTGTTAGAAAGATAACGCCTTCAATATTGTTGTCATAAATGAATTCAAATAACTCTGCTCGTTCACCAGTCTGCCACATCGTAGTCTCTGTATTGGAGTCATCTATCTTTCTTTCTAGGACTGGTGTGCCTACCTGAATGAATTTGAACGTGGCATTGGACTGTAAGAGACGTTGCTTCAGCCAATCTAATTGCTCTTGGCCAAGATGGTCATTATATGTTTTATAATATCGAACATCAGTGTTGAAAAATTCTACATCTCTATATTTATAACTATGATAGATGCCTCCTGTTTTTCCTGGATGCTCATAGTTTGGATTCGGGAGCCAATACTTGAAGAGGCTTGCAGTGTATGCTTTGTCGGAATAATCGGCAGTCGCATTGTTATAAGAATAGTCATGGTCATCCCACATACCGAAGTGGAAAAAGCTTTGGAACAGTTGATTTCGTTTTGGGCTCTGGGTACTGTACCTCATGTAGGTGTCATAGGCAATTAAGGTGTCTAGGTCGTAGGGCAGATAAACCATATCACCAAGCCACAGCATGAATTCAGCGTCCTCGGTTGCCATTTGTGGAAAGATGTTTTCTCTAGTAGAAGCACCGGATGATGCGGCCGCACAACTCCCAATGAGAAAGTTAAAATCATTTACCACATTATTGTTGGGGATGCTAAACTCAGTTAACCCTTGTGCTGTAATGCTATTGTTTCTGTAGATGAAGACTTTTAGCTCTTTTTCGATGGGCAGATTAGCAAAATTTGCAATATAGGCGCAGCTGTCACCTTTACAAAACGGGACGAGTTCATAAGGGAGGTGTGTGATCCCAGAAACTGATTCTCTAATTCTTACTTCAAATTGAGAGGCATTGTTGCCCTTTTCTATAGCAAAGAAAACGGGTGTTTCTGCACTGGTGACAGCACCGAGAATGGGACCAGTTAAAAATGTTTGTCCAGACACTTGCAATTGTGCTGATAGACTCAACGAAATAAAGAGCAGGAACATAGCAATAGGTAGTTGTTTCATACTTCTAATTTACAAAATCTCATTTAAATATTTATCGGAATTAACCTTGAGTGTGCTCAACCTTGATTAATTAACGATTAGTGTAATGGATGTTTCAAAACAAATTTATCCACGACTCCTTCTGAATGGGAACGTAAATTTTCATCATTATTTTTAAAAATGACACTTAATTATTAACAATTTACTACTTTTGCCCCGTCACGAAAAATGGATATTTTCAAAAATTGGTTTAAGATAAAATCTGACCTTAATAAAGCTTGCTAAATAAGGGCTAGAGATAGTTTGTAAAGGTTGTGACTTGTAAATTTAATTATCGTCAAATAGAGTGAATAGCTTATTGATAAAGTGGCAAATGTGCTTCAAAGAAGATTTAGTAAAATTTTAACACAAATTAGACTGTCTTCTTAAAGTCGGCAAGGTTTAGATGTAAAGTGCTGCCAGTTAGTTATTTATGAGTGTTTATTGATTGTGAATAATTGAATTGTTGTTCTTGATTAAGCTAATATCAAGGAATATGTTGTTAGATTCTTGAATATTACATAATAACACCGCATATTAGATGTATAAAATAGTAGTAAAGTGCTGTTTTTGAATGAGGTGAACTAAGTTAATGAATTTATACGTTGAGAATTGTGGCATTTGTTTTGCAAGTATTGGAGTGTAGGTTTAAATTTTAGAGACATGAATAAAGTATTATTTTCAGTTTTATTTTTCCTTTTAGGAATTGGCTTGAGCCAGGCTCAGGTAGCTGATGACGAGACTAAGATTGTAAAAGTCGTTTTGGAAACGGCTGAGGGAGTTGAAAGTACAACAAATATTGTTCGGGAAGATTGGAAATCCAAGGATGACATTGAAATGCTTAACGACAAGTATGACATTAATGAAGTTGCTCTAGATCAAGTGTTTATCATTAGAAATGATAAAATGGAGAAAGCGGATACACCAAAAGAAGAAACAGCAATAGTCGCACAACAAAAGCAAGAAATAGCAAAAGTCGAATCACCAAAAGAAAAGGATCTAAGTCTAAATAATTCAAAATCAAGGACTTCTACAAAAGCTGGATCTGCTAAGGTAGTTTCTAAGAAAGTAAACAGTTCTTCAGTTAAATCAAAGAAAAAGAAAAGTGGAAAAATCTTTAAAAAACGATTGAAAAATCGTAAATTTAGGAAGTACACAGGGAAATCCTGTTTTAGATTTTAAGCTTTTTATCAAATCACGTAAAAACGAATTCAGATCCCTTTGAGTTCGTTTTTTTTATGCCCTTACAATCATATCTTTTACAGTGCATATTATATCATATAATCTTTTTATCAAAGAGTCTTTTTATTCATTTATGGAAAATCGGACTAGTTTAAGATTCTAGAATTTTATATAGAAATAGTCTCAACCTAGAATAATTCTCTCTTTTTGGTTTAAAATCAAATAAATAATCAAAAAATAATAGGATGGATTAAACCGTTCTGCTTTTTTCAAGTCATAAGGGTGTAATTAATTTTGGAAATAAAAAATCAGAAGAGCATGAAAAATTTAATTTTAATATTAGTAGCGAGTTTGTTTGCTACTGGGATGTTTGCCCAAGGCAAATCCTGTAAGGGAAAAAAGAACCCAGAAATGAGAGCTGAGCTAAAAGCACACAAAGAAAAAAATGTGACACCAGTTCTTCAGAAATACCATGATAAGATGGACGCCTCCTTTAACAAATCTGACTACACTCAAATACAAGCGATCAGAGTAAAGGCCAGCCAACTAAAAGAGGAACAAAAAGCAATCAAAAAAGAGATGAAAGCTGAAATGCAAAATGCAGACGATAGATCTAGCATCAAAGATCAGTTCCAAACTCAAATTGAAGCCCAGAGAGCCAAGAAGCGTGCAATCCACGAAGAACTAAAGCCGATACTAGAACGAAACGAAGAGATGCTCAAAGGAATCGCTGAAGCACTTAAACCGTACAAAGAAACCTGGAAAACCGAAACTAGAGCCATCATGAGCAAATATATGACAGATGAGGAGTTAGAACAGTGCAAATCAGGAAGAGGAAAAAAAGGTGGATATGGCAAAAGAGGAGAACACAGGAAAAATAATGGAAATAGACCAGAACATGGAACAAAACCGAGCAAAGGAAAAAGAGATATGGATAGAAGTGAACGTCCTCAAACAAATGGTCAGCATGCAGATAGAGGAAATAAAGGCGAGCACAGAATGAAAAGAAAAATGACTGCTTTTGTTCTTTGGGATGGCAAATCAAGAAATACTGAAGTAGAGGATACTGGATATAACCTAGAAGGAAATCAGAAACCTATGATGAGCAAAAATTTTCCGAATCCTGCCGTCAATGAAACTACGGTAACATTTGAATTGCCTAAAGACAGTGAAACTGTGAATGTTTCCATCACGGACTTACAAGGTAAGGTACTACGACGATACAACTATAGAAACTTAACTGCGGGACAACAGTCCATAGATCTCAACCTGCGAGGACTATCAAGTGGAAATTATTTCTACACGGTTATTGGAAATGGAATTAAAGAAACCAAAAAGCTGATCATCGCAAAGTAAAATTGAATTAGAGTACCTTAATAGAACACCTCGAGAAAGTAATTTTCGAGGTGTTTTTTATGGTAAAGTACATTATTAATTGATTGATATTACCTTATCAAAGAAGAATGAATGCTCTACACTTTTATTGCAATTGATTGAAGAATAGATGAGTATTGAGCGTTAAGCAATTTCGAAATAGATCAATAAGGCTCATTCATAATTCAACATTAAAAATTAAAAAAGTTTGGTGTTATATTTGAAGATAGTACAGCAAAATTATAGATCAATACTATATGCAACAAGTTATTCTCTCTATTCTTATGTGCTTATGCATTGGCTTGTCTGCCCAAGATTTTAAGGGGTTCAATCCGCTTGAAGCACGCAGTACACTAGCACTTTGTAATAGCTATACCTTCCTAGAACTTTACGGTTCGGATACTAAGATCATTCCAAAGGATTACCGACGTGTGTTTACCAGTGAAGTGAAGGGACTCGATAATAAATTTCAAGTTTACAGATCAGGAAATACTGGTGTGATCAATTTTAGAGGCTCTACCGACAAGCTAGTCAGCTGGTTAGAGAACATTTACTCAGCAATGGTGCCGGCAATTGGTGTCATTCATTACAATGAACAAGATTATCCCTATAAATTTGCTGAGGATACGCTAGCCGCGGTACATTCTGGCTATGCGTTGGGTATATCGTTGCTCTCCCCACAGTTAATTCAGCAGATAGAAGATCTTAATCAAAACGGTATTTACGATATTCTGATAACGGGTCATAGTCAAGGAGGTGCATTAGCGCATTTATGCAGGGCGTATTTCGAGAACCTGCCTCCAGGTACAATTTCGTTATCCAATCGGTTTAAGACATACTCTTATGCTAATCCGATGTGCGGTAACCTTGAATTTGCAGAGGAATACAAACAACGGTATGTGGATAATCAAACCAGCTTTAGCCTGATCAACCCGAATGATCCAATTCCTAAAATGCCAATGGGTTATGCGGAAGGTGAAAAGCTGATCAGTGCAGGGCGCGTATTTGACTGGATAACCAAGAAAGAGGAGTTTGACATGAAGCAGTTAGGTGTTGAAACGGTGATGCGTGGTTTTGAAGGCGGATTGACAAGTTATATCAATGCATCTAATAGACTGATTGAACGAATTTTATCAACTTCTCGAGGGGTTGTCGATTTACCAGATTACCGTAGGGATATTAATTATTATCAGGTTGGTGAAGTCATTTTACTTGATGCTCCGGTTTACCCTCAGATTAAAATTGACATTACTGATATGCCTGAAAAGAGGGTATCAAAGATGAAGCAAGCGGAAGATGGAAATTACTATAAGGAAGAACCATCCTATTATCAGCATAAGCCGTATAATTATTATGTATCTTTATTGAAGATGTACTTTCCTAATACTTATACTACGTTGGAAGTGCCTTATTTGATAGAGAACTTAGATTAACAAAAAACGAACATGAAATTTGGAAAAATCTTTGCGTTAATTAGCTGCTTTTCGATATTATCCGTAGTCTATTCCTGTAAAAAGCCATTAGATCCCTGCAATACCGAAAACCCGTCCACTGATTTCCCATGGTTGCAAACGCATATAGACTCAATTGATCGAACGCCTTGCAAGATTGAAGCACATATGTTTACCTATGAAGGCGCTCAGACCATTTATGTAATTGGCTGTAATGAATTAAATGAGGCCAGCCTACTGTTTGACTGTTCTGGCACAATCCTATGTGAGTTTAGAACTAGTGCTGGCATCAATACTTGTTCCGACTTTGATAGCGCAAGTGAATACATCGGTCAAATTTACCCAGAATAGGGTAGTTGGGAATTTAAACTAAGGATTAATGAATTCATCTTTTTGATTGTCTTAAAAGCAAACCATTTAATTATAATTTTTAATTTTGTCTGAACAAATCATCTTTCGAAGATTTATTGAATGCAAATTAGAATAGGAGAATATAAAAACGGATTTATAGGTTCTGACGATTTTTTTGATAAAATTTCAAATAGTAACGTTTGAAATTTCTGGCAAAACAAAATACCATGCTATTACCAAGACTTAAATTTAATGATATCCCAGAGTTGAAACTCAATGATTTACAGCTTGAAATGAGAGATCAGGTTACGAAAAAGGTAAACGAAGAAATCTATGAATTTGAAGAAATAAACTGCCCTATCTGCGATAAAAAAGAACATGAAACGATTGGTGAAAAAGATCGCTTTGGCTTATTTTTTAAAACCAACATTTGTATTGATTGTGGTATGATTTACACAAGCCCGAGAATGATTCAACAATCTTACAATCAATTCTATAATATTGAGTATCGAAAACTTTATACTGGCGAAGAGAAAGCGACTGAAGCTTTTTTCGAAGAACAAAATATAAAAGGGGAGGGAATTTATGAGTTCCTAGAATCAAATAATCTTATTCCTAATCGCTCTTTACTTGTAGTAGAAATTGGTTGTGGAGCTGGAGGAATACTTAACTTTTTTCGAAAAAAAGGACATGAGGTCAAAGGGTTTGACTTAGGCGAAGAATATTTGAAGTTTGGGAAAAATAAACACAATCTTGATCTTGAGGTAGGAACGCTAGCCAACTATAAATCAGATAGGAAATGTGACATAATAATTTACTCGCATGTCTTAGAACATATTCTTGATATAAACAAAGAATTACAAGCAATCAAGCAAGTGATAGACGAGAATACCATAATTTATATCGAAGTACCAGGCGTAAAACACATTCATGAAAATTATCAATTTAATTTATTACGGTATTTTCAAAATGCGCATACATTTCATTTTACCTTGGAGACCTTGACAAACCTATTTGTAAGGAATGGATTCGAACTTGTAACTGGAACCCAATTTGTCCAATCAGCATTCAAATATACTGGGAATAGTGGACCAGTTAAAAGTGATTATTTTGAGGCAAAGAACTACCTACTTAAAACAGAAAAGTATCGAAAGTTGTCTCATACCCTAAAAACGATTCGGATTAAAACGAGAAGTAACATATTAGCTCTTTTGGACAAAACAAATACAAGAAAAATTGCAAAATCATTGAGAAGTAGAATTACAAGTAAATAAATAGTTACATTTTTGTGTCTACCATCTGAAAACAATATATTTGAATTCATTAGAAAATGGGGCCTTAGCTCAGTTGGCTAGAGTGCTTGACTGGCAGTCAAGAGGTCACGGGTTCGACTCCCGTAGGCTCCACATTCATTATCAGGCAGTTATGAGAGTTTTCTTGTAACTGTCTTTTTTTGTATTTGCACAAATATCACGTGCGTTTGCTCTAACAGGATTATTATAGCGAAAAGCAATTAATGTAATAGGCTCATTATTTTAGACGTAATCAACTTTTCCGAAGCAAGTAAAATACTCATTTATGATTTCGTAAGGAGATGGGGAAAAGTATTCCTTCAAAAAATCTTATTACATTCTTGTCGAAAATATTTGATAATATTATATAAAATGTTTGAATATCAAATGATTCAGTTTTAAAAACCCCTTTAATTATATTACCATAGTTGTTCTCATTAAAGTATTGTAAAAGTATAAATGTGACCAATCCATAACTAGCTGTGTCAAATGGTTTTGTACACTTCCTGTAAAATTTTATAATTCGAATATTTCGGTTAGTAGTTCGATTATTATTATTATTATTCTATATTCTGGCTTTTTAGGTATAAACAATTGGTATGAAATGACTAGTGCTGAGATTGCAGACATCAAGTCCATTGCCCTCAAAGATCCCTTACTAGTCAACAGAATCGTCAATGAAGAGGGATCCGTTTCCGCCATTAACATCAACAACAAACTACCAGGAAAATCAGATCAGGAACAAGGGGAAGTAATTACTGCAGTCAACGAAATGATTGGCAAATAGAAAAACGAACATCCTAATTTTGAATACCACATTATAGGACTGGTTCCTATGAACTCCGCATTCTTTGAAGCTGCATCTGGAGAAGGGAAAACCTTGACACCAGCTATGTTTTTGATCGTTCTTGTTTTGATCGGAATTTTGACAAGAATTATTACTGCTACCTTTGCAACACTTGTCGTTGTGATACTTTCCGTCTCTATGACTGCGGGTTTTGCTGGTTTGACTGGCATCAAATTGACACCGCTATCCTCACAATTTTCGATTATTATCCTCACCCTTGCCGTTGCAGATAGTATTCATATTTTGATGACGATCATTAATAAAATGAAAGGAGGGTTTGACAAGAAATCTGCTATTGCTGAAAGTCTAAAACTCAACTTTACGCCGGTAGCTATTACTAGTATCACTACACTCAATGGGTTTTTGTCTTTGAATGCCGGCGATGTACCTCCTTTCTGGGATCTTGGGAATATCACGGCTGTGGGGATGTTGGGTGCATTCATATTCTCCCTGACGACCCTACCCACCGGCGATGATAACAAATCCCTTGTTTCATTTAGCAGTCCAAGAGATGTAAAATTATTAATTTTCTTTTTATCTCCTCCTATTAGATTACGAATTCAATTTTACAAGCACATTTTATTGTACAAAAAATTGATTTACATAGTATTACAATCAATTTTTCATAAAAAAAGTCTAATATTCATTCGATAAATAATTAAATTATCCCAAAATAATTTTTGATTAATTTTTTAATTTAGGTGGTGATAAGAGAAACATCAAACTTACACTTGGTGAGGATTGATTTAGTATGAAAAACGATTTGCTTTCTTGAATCAATTCTGTTTCCTTTAAAACCATTCTAATGAAAAAAACTACCTTAATTTCCACCCTATTTCTATTATTATTGTCCATATGTGTATACGGTCAATCTTCTTCAAATAAATCAGAAACTGAGTATGCCGTCGGTGAGGTAATTGTTAAACTAAAAGACAGTCCAGAGGCTTCCAATAGAAACCGTTTAGGCAAAGACAAAATTGATGTTTTGAACATTGATGCCATCTGTAGTAAATACGGACAGTACCAAGTAGAAAATTTCAAGGCTTTACCAATACAAAATTCGGTGCAGCGAAGGAATCGACCCAAATTTGAAAATATTGCAATCCTGCGCTTTAAAGACAAGGTAGACATTAAAGTAATTATTCAAGAACTCAATGCTTCAGGCCTTCTGGAATATGCAGAACCCAACTACCTTTGTAGCGGTTCAGCTGTTTTCGATGAAGCGCCGCAAGGGATACCCAACGATTATATTAGTCGACTGTATTGGGCAAAAAATGACGGTTCTTTCACTGGCTTTACAAGCGGTCAACCGAACCCTGTAGTAGGAGCAGATGTTGATGCTGTAGAAGCCTGGGATATTACTACTGGAAGTTCAAGCATCGTATTAGCTGTGTGTGACACTGGTATTGATCCAACTAATCAGGAGTTTTCTGGTAGAATTGTCAGCGGATATGATTTTGTTAATTCTGATAGTAATCCTATTGATGATCAGGGGCACGGAACCAATGTTACTGGTATTGCTACGATGACAGGTAATAATAATTTCGGACTTGCTGGTATGGATTGGAAGTGCAAGATTATGCCAGTCAAAGTCCTTGATTCAAACAATAAAGGTACTTGGGCTAACCTTGCTCAAGGTATAACCTTCGCTGTAGATAATGGTGCCGATGTCATAAATATGTCAATTGGGGGAAGCAATGGCAGTCAAACATTATACACCGCCATTCAATACGCTGCAAATAATGGTGTGACTATGGTCGCCTCCATGGGAAATGATGATGCCAATGTCAGTAATTACCCAGCCTCTTATGCCGAAACTATTGCTGTCGGTGCAACTGACCTCAATGATCATAGAGTAAGAAAGCCCTTTACAAATAACTCCTGGGGGTCTAATTATGCAAATTATATTGACCTAGTTGCACCAGGCAACACCATGGTCAGTGCCAGATATAATAACAATCAATCGTTCAGCTGGTGGATGGGAGGGACTTCGCAAGCTACGCCATTAGTCTCCGGTGCTGCAACATTATTATTAAGCGTAAATCCTAATTTGTCACCTGGCAATATTAGATCAATCCTCAAAAACTCAGCAGATGATCAAGTTGGTAATCCATCAGAAGATGTTGCAGGATTCGATATCTTTCACGGAGCAGGTAGACTCAATGTCCATCAAGCATTATTATCACTTAACTCAAACCCTTGCAGCGGACTTACCAACCCTGGAATAATAACGGGTGATCAAACAGGTTGTGGATCATATGATCCAAGCGTTTTTTTGGGTACTACAGCGACAGGATCAGGAACAATACAATACACATGGGAAAGAAGAGGCATTTCGGCCTGTGGCGGTTCAAATTATGGACCTTGGGTGGAGAGTCCAAATAACATAGCA
Organism: uncultured Saprospiraceae bacterium; assembly: GCA_937959115.1. Classification (GTDB taxonomy): domain Bacteria; phylum Bacteroidota; class Bacteroidia; order Chitinophagales; family Saprospiraceae; genus JAHDHB01. The sequence continues at coordinate 6,692 of CALGAW010000082.1, read as the reverse complement.
TTCCTTGATGTAGGTTCATTTTCCGGATTTAAACAGCAATGGAGAAGAGGAGCAAGAATTGCTGGCTGTACCTCCTATTCTTACAGTAATATTATTACCCTTACAAAATCATGTGTCTCACCAGGTACAATTACTGGCGATCAATCAGATTGTGTGACTTTTGATCCTGCAGGATTTTCAGGAACCTTGGCAGTTGGCTATGGTGGAGGATCAATAGAGTATACATGGGAGAGGAGGTTCATTACGTCATGCGGTGGTACCACTTATGGACCATGGAGCGAAAGTCCCAACAACATTGCCTATTTAAATGTAGGAGCGTTTACAGGGTTTAAGCAACAATGGAGAAGAGGAGCCAGAATAGCGGGCTGCAGTATTACTAATTATACATTTAGTAACATTGTCACCTTAACGAATCAATGTGTTGATCCTGGGACAATAACGGGTGATCAAACGGACTGTTCAGGTTTTGATCCCGCAGGATTTTCCGGTACTCCGGCAATTAGCCATGGTGGAGGAAACATAGAATATACTTGGGAAAGAAGAACTATAACCTCGACTTGTAGTGGAACCAGTTATGGACCATGGGGAGTAAGTCAAAACAATATTGCTTTTCTAAACGTTGGTCCCTTTGCTGGATACAAGCAGCAATGGAGAAGAGGTGCAAGAACTGAAGGGTGTACCAACTATTCATACAGTAATATTGTTACGCTGACCAATGATTGTGGATGTCCAGTTAACTCTTGCACCAATCTATTACCTCAACAACAACATCTGGTTTTAGGCGGGCGTTCCATGATTATTATAAGAGGAGTGGATACAACAACGCATACTTGGAAAAATACGGATACAGAATTGGCAACATTTGAGACAGAGTTGGATGCCTACCTCAAAAAAACTTCCTTTAACAAGGCATGGCTCGGTACATCAGATATGACACCAGTCTATAATTTTACTGTAGATCCTAACAATAATGGTTACTATTCAATGGGGCAAAAACTCAAAACTATTGCAGAAAGTAATGGCTATAATGTGAGTTCTTACAATATTGTTGTGTACATTCATAGTTCTTCAACTAGTTTTGGCGGCGCCGGAGCATTAGGAAGTGGTAATGGTTTAAATGGTACGATATGGGCCAACAATAGTTTATCTTTTTACTATCCGGGAAATATACATGAAACCTTTCATGCTTTAGGGCAAGGGCATGCCGAAACCATTGAAGGTGGTACGGAAATGTTTCCAGGAAATCCTACAGGCGGCCATGATCCTTACCATTTTATGGGTAGCCAAGGTGATGCAGGTATGGATTCAGATATTCCTAGTTATATGAAGTATCGTTTAGGATGGATTGACCCTGCAAACGTAAGTTGTGTTGAATCGGTTACTAGTTGTGAAACAGTTCGATTGTATAAAGGATCTCTTATAAATAATTATAACACCCAGCGCCAATACGCTGCTCAACTCGGGGACAACCTATGGTTGAGTTATGAACCTGATAATGCCAATTCTAGAATTGAGAAAAAAGGGGTCTTATTACACTATATCCCCGGCCCCGGAGCTGCCGTGTCAAGATTGATTGATACGCGTCCAGGCAGTATTACTCAATTGCCTGCTGGAGTAGGCAGTAACTTTCTACCTGTTATTGACTTTTGGGACGCTGCAATGGAATTAGGGGATACGATTTCGTGGATAACAGGAGAGACAATTATCATTTCAAATATTGGAGGTTCTGGAGAGGACAAATGGGTGGATATTGAATTCTGTGATTGCTTGGCTGTGGAGGGAGATGATGATAATGATGGTGTTTGTAATCCCTTGGACAAATGCTCCGGAGGAGATGACACGATCGATAATAATACTAATGGTATTCCAGATGCATGTGAAAGTTCTGCTTGTTCAAGTCAGGCCACAGAGAATTTTGATTATCCAGTTAATAGTATGCTAGATGGAGCAAATGGTGGTGTTGGGTTTGATAGTGCTTGGGTATCGAGTAGCTCAAGTGGAACGATGAAGGTGCTGTCAGGTTCCCTTAGTTATCCCGGGCAATCAAACTCCGGTAATCGAATTGAAGTTGACATGACAAACACATCTCAATCCAAAAGATCAACAAGAATATTAAATGAACCATTCCTAAATGGTGCAGAGGTTTGGATCAGTTGTCTCATAAAACCAACTGTTATTGCAAATGGTGGGTTCTGGATTCAGCCTAATGGCAAACAAGGAATCGCAATAGGAAAGCGATGGGGCTCTGAAATTGGAATCGATAACAATGGAACAGGAATAAATGTGCAGCAAAATGTTGTCACCCAGCTCGTTGTAAGATACAAATTAGAACAATCTCGAACTGTAGCCCATATTTGGGTGAATAGATCTAATAATTTTACGGATGCGAACGCCGATGCTACAAAAACAGTTGGGGCAATGAATTATATTAATAAGGTAGTAGTTGCTATGTCTCATACTGGTAATGGTAAATTTGAATTAGATGATCTTAAAGTTAGTTGTTATCCTTTTGGTGATTGTAATCCTGCTTTACCCGGAACTGCATGCAATGATAATAACCCGTTTACAACAGACGATAAATTTGATGCTAGTTGCAACTGTATTGGTGTATTAAATCAATGTACAAATCTAGATGTATCCTTCTTTCTTGAGGGACCATTGGATCAAACTAGCAACACAATGAATACAGACCTTTATGACCAGAGTTTTCTTCCTACTACACAGCCTTACAATGTTGCCCCTTGGAATCATCCGAGATCGGAAGGAAGTGGAATGACATTAGCCGATTTTCCTAATAGTTCTGTTGATTGGGTGTTAGTGTCACTTAGAACAGATATTGATCCATCTACTGAGATATTCAGTGCCGCTGCTATGCTCCAAAGCGACGGAAGCCTATTCTTTCCTGAATGTCGGTCGATCAACGACGGAAGCTACTATATAGTTGTCAAACATCGGAACCATATGGGAGCAATGTCTCCCGTAAAGGTAACCTTATCGAACAACTCAATTACGTATGATTTTACAACGCAAAACTCCTATACTTCAGGTGTCGGAATTGGTCAAAAACAAATAAATGGTATCTGGGCATTGCTTGCCGGTGATTACGATAAAATAGATTTTCCTTCATTTGATATCAATGGCGCAGATAAAGTTCTTTGGAAATCTGATAATGGAACTTTTGGAACTTATATCCGAACGGATGGGAATTTAAATGGTGATGTAAATGGAAATGACAATATATTATGGGATTCTAATACTGGAAATTTCTCCACTGTTCCAAAGTAAAACTATAAAACGTCACTAATTCAGATTAAACTATAGAGAAATAATTTCAATATATAATTAAATTAATCATGTCTCTTTTGTGGCAGAATTTTAAACTCAAATAATTATGAGAATCAAAAACAGACTTACTATTATATTCCTACTACTATTTATTGGTTCATATTTCTGTATGATAGGACAAATTACTCATTCAGATGGAGTAAAAGATTATGTAGATGGACAAATCATCATCATGCTGGAAAATGCACCAAGTTCTGTTCAGAAAACCAATGAAAACGAGACTGGTTTACCCGAAATTGATAACCTATGCAACAAGTTCGGGCAATTCAGAGTAAATAAATTTAACGCTCCGAAACGTCATAATACTTCAAAAACCAGATCTCGTCTAAAGACAGAAAATATTATGACTCTTCAATTCAATAATCAAATTGATGTAATGGCGCTCTCCAAGCAAATTGGCGCACTTGAGAGCGTAAAGTTTGCAGAACCCAACTACATCGGAACAGTCCATAGTGCTGTAGTCGAGGAAGCACCGGCAGAACTTGTACCGAACGACTACATCAGCAGGTTGTATTGGGCAAAAAATGATGGTACGTTTACTGGCTTTAACTCATTAGCTCCAGCCCCTGTTGTAGACGCTGATATTGATGCTACAGATGCCTGGAATATAACAACAGGTAGCCCAAATGTAGTGTTAGCTGTATTAGACTCTGGCATAGACCCTACCAACCAAGAGTTTGCAGGAAGAATAGTGCCAGGATATGATTTTGTGAATAATGACAATGACCCAACGGATGACCATGCTCATGGTACAAATGTGACTGGCCTTGCTACTATGACAGGAAACAATAACTTTGGTCTGGCCGGAGTAGATTGGCAATGTAAAATTATGCCGATAAAGGTCTTAAATCAAAATAACTTTTTTGTTACTGCACTTGACGCTGCGGAAGGAATAAACTATGCTGTTCAGAACGGTGCTGATGTAATGAATATGTCCTTTGGTTTTACTTCTTCAAATCCTCAAGTATTATTGACCGCAATTCAGAATGCTTATGCGAATGACATTGTATTGGTTTGTTCTGCAGGAAATGGAGATGGAACAATTAACCAATGGCCAGCCAATTATACAGAAACGATCACTGTTGGAGCTACTGACCTCAATGACTACCGAGTAAGAAAGGCTTACAATAATGTTTGGGGATCTAACTATGGTCCAGCAATAGATTTGGTAGCACCTGGTAATTGGATGGTGAGCGCCAGATACAACAATAATCAGGTATTTACCTGGTGGATGGGAGGAACCTCACAAGCCACTCCAATGGTCTCTGGTGCAGCTACCTTACTTCTTAGTATGGATCCAACATTATCCAATGAAGATGTAAGAACCATCTTGAAAGCAACCGCAGATGATCAGGTTGGTGACCCAACAGAGGATGTTGCAGGTAATGATATTTACCATGGTGCAGGCAGACTAAACCTTTATCAGGCTGTTCTTTCTCTTAGTAATAATTGTACAGTGGGTTCTCCTTGTAATGATGGAGATATTTGCACAGTAGGAGAGACCTACGGAAACTTCTGCATTTGCCAGGGCGGTGTTATTGTCGACGATGCTGATCAAGATGGTATTTGCGACGCACTGGATGTCTGTCCAAATTTTGATGACAAATTGATCGGAAAACCTTGCGATGATAATGACCCTTGTACAATTGGTGAAACCTATGATAGCTCTTGCAATTGTTCAGGTGGAATATATCAAGATGCTGACTACGACGGTGTTTGTGCTTTCCAAGATCCTGACGATTATGATGGATGCAATCCTGACCCAAATAATGTCAATTGTTTACCTTGTGTTGTTTCAAATTCAGAAAACTTTGAATCCGGAACAGGTATTTGGAGCGCTCAAAATGGTGATGCTGTTTTCAATAGTTTCGGCTCTACTCTATGTAACGGAAATTTCTGTTTTGAATTGGATAATGGCCCCAATACTACTAATCCTAACACGAATAATACCAATGGTGGAGCAATCAACTCTGTTCCTCAGAACTTTTCTAATCGGGTCGAAGTTAAAGTCTCATTTAGCTTGTATACCGACGGATTGGAACCTGGCGAATTTTTGTCCTTTGAAGTTTCTAAATTTGGAAATAACAATTACGTTCGGTTGAAAGACTGGAAACTTGGAACTGATTTTTCTAATAATTCGCGGGTAAATTTCTCTCATACCATTCCTTTTTCAGAGTTATCCTCTAGTACTGTAATTAGATTCAGAGCTTATGCGTCTACAAATGGAGATGAAATGTATATAGACGACATTGTCATTGAGCCCTGTACATTTAACGGTCCTCCTCCTAATTGCACTGCTGGAGCACCTTGTAATGATAACAATCCGAAGACTATAAATGATGTTTATCTACCAAGTTGTATCTGTACTGGAACGTATATTGGCAACCCACAAAACTGCATTGCAGATGCTGGAACAATAACACCAACAGCTTCTCCTGTAAATTTAACAAACGGATCAGCCACAATCAGTGCCAATGCAGACGGAAATCAAGTTGTCCCTGCGGGCTATCAAGCAGCCTATGTATTGACAAAAGGGGCCGGTCTAGTCATTGAGCAGCTTGGAAGTACCCCTTCATTTGTAGTAACATCTGTTGGGAACTATACTATTCATACGCTGGTTTATGATCCGAATACCTTAGATGTTTCCATAGTTGTCCCTGGAGTTACGACCGGATTTGATGTGAATGCGTTGCTAATCCAAGGAGGAGGTACGATATGCGCCTCGCTGGATGTAGCCGGGGCACCAATCTCTGTGGTTAATCAGTCAAATTGTACTGCGGATGCTGGAACATTAACAGCAACAGCCTCTCCAGTAAATTTTGCTTTTGGAGTTGCAATTTTATATGCCATTGCAGACAGCAATCAGGTGGTTCCTCCGGGCTATCAAACTACATACATATTAACGAAAGGTGTGGGTCTTGTTATTGAGGAATTCGCAGCCGGGCCTATATTTTTGGTGACTAGTACTGGGCTCTATAACATTCATACATTGGTTTATGATCCAAATACGTTAGATCTTTCTATTGTCGTCCCAGGAGTAACCACAGGATTTGATGTGAATTCGTTGCTAATCCAAGGAGGAGGTTCGATATGCGCTTCTTTGGATGTAGCTGGAGAACCTATTTGGGCTATTGATCCAACAGCTTGCAACGCAAATTCCGGAACATTAACAGCAACAGCTTCTCCAGTAGTTTTAGCTAATGGATCAGCCACAATAAGTGCTAATGCAGATGGCAATCAGTTTGTCCCTGCGGGCTATCAAGCAGCCTATGTATTGACAAAAGGGGCCGGTCTAGTCATTGAGCAGCTTGGAAGTACCCCTTCATTTGTAGTAACATCTGTTGGGA
>CALGAW010000081.1 GCA_937959115.1 uncultured Saprospiraceae bacterium | reverse complement strand
GCAAGGAGGATCACCTCTTCCCTTTCCGAACAGAGAAGTTAAGCTCCTTAGCGCTGATGGTACTGCCCCCTGGGGTGGGAGAGTAGGTCGCTGCCAGCACCTTATTTGACCTTACATTCATTGAATGTAAGGTCTTTTTTTTGCCTACCTTTTATCCTTATAGAAACATCACTTTTGTTAAATAGAATTTTTCGATAATTCTTGACGAATTGCTAAAGCAAACTCTTTCCTGTCATTTCTTTAGGTGCGGCCACGTTCATCAGGGATAAAATCGTAGGAGCAACATCCGCTAATTTACCAGATTTTAATTTTTTAGTGATTGTATTACTAATTAAGAAACAAGGAACCATATTCGTTGTATGCGCAGTATGTGCTGACCCATCTTCATTCTTCATGATATCTGAATTACCGTGATCTGCAATCACAAGTAGCTTGTAATTAAGTGATAATGCAACCTTTGTTAGTTGTTTGACACATTGGTCTACTGTTTCTGCCGCTTGAACTGCAGCTTTAAATATACCTGTATGCCCAACCATATCAGTGTTCGCATAATTAAGGCAAACAAAATTCGGCTGATCTGATTTGATTTTCTTGATAATCTCCTCTGTTAATTCATTTGCACTCATTGAAGGCTGTAAATCGTATGTGGCAACCTTTGGTGATGGGATCATGATACGTGACTCTTGTGGGAACTCCTCTTCTCGACCACCTGAAAAGAAATAAGTAACATGAGGATACTTTTCAGTTTCAGCAATTCTAACTTGAGATAATCCAGCATTTGAAATCACTTCTCCTAGTGTGTTTGATAGGTTTTCTTTAGTATATAGTACATCAATCCCTTTAAATGCTGCATCGTATTGAGTCATTGTAATATAATGAACATCTAGTTTTTTCATATCATGGGTTGGAAAATCCCGCTGAGTAAGAACATCTGAAATTTGTCTTGGACGATCTGTCCTAAAATTAAAACAGATCACAAGGTCACCATCTTTTATAGTACCTAGAGGTTGATTATTTATTGTTTTGATTAATGGTTGGATGAATTCATCTGTTATGCCTTCATCATAGGATGCTTGGATGTCTGCAGCAAAATCAAACGTTTTCTTGCCCTTCCCGTTTACTAATGCGTCATATGCTAGTTTTATACGCTCCCAGCGCTTATCCCTGTCCATAGCATAGTAGCGTCCTGTGACAGTAGCAAGTTTAACACATTTATCTTTTATAAAGGATTCCAAGTCACTAATGAATTCTAGACCACTCTTAGGATCAACATCTCGCCCATCAGTAAAGGCATGGATGTAGGCTTTCTCTGGAATATTATCATGAACAATTTCACAAAGCGCTTTTAGATGATTTATGTGGGAATGTACCCCACCATTAGAAACCAATCCAATTAGATGGACTGCAACGTCTTTTTCTCTTGCCTCCTTCAAACGTTCTAGTAGGATTGGCAATTGATAGAAGGATCGGTCATCAATGGCGTTGTTGATTCGCGCGAGCTCCTGGAAAACAATTCTTCCAGCACCAATATTCAAATGACCTACTTCAGAATTTCCCATTTGGCCTTCAGGCAAACCTACTAATTCTCCGTAAGTTGTTAATTCTGAATTTGGATATTTATCATAAAGACTATCAATAAAGGGCGTATTGGCTTGTGCTATTGCACTAACAGCAGGGTTTTTACCATGCCCCCAACCATCTAGGATGAGTAAGACTACTTTGTTGTTTTCCATATTGCGAATTTAAGTAGATATACCTAAATATTCGACTCTTCGTCTTAATCATTTGTGTCTATAGCATTGAAAGCGCTTAGAATATTCTGGATAATGCGTCTGTCAAATGGAATTAAATATATTGAAGATCCGCTAAATCAAGTTGATTAACTCAAGTCTCTATCATTAACTATTCTTTTTTACAATAATTATCGTAAATGATTGGAATTTAGTAGGTTAAAAGTTGTTTTTAAGAGACATTGTAATTTTTATAAATCCATTAGTAACATTCATTCCTTTTCCAATTTTAAATCGTTAACTTTAAATAGACTGTAATTCACTCTAGTTACTTAATAGTACTGTTTATCAATTAGTTAACATACAAATAAAATGATTGGCACAGTATTGGAAAGTCATTAGGCAAATGACAATAATTATGAAACAATTAGTAATCGCTTTTTTAATGCTTCCTATGGTAGTTTTTGCAGGACCTGACTTTTCAGAGATCGCTAAAGCAATCAATGCTGGAGATGTAGAAGCATTATCAAGTTTTTTTGACGAGAACGTTGAACTTACATTGTTAGATGACGATGGGTTATACGGAAAGGCGCAGGCTACCCAGTTAGTAAAGCGTTTTTTATCAACAAATCAACCAAAATCATTCAAACTTGTACATCAAGGAACGAATAACAGTGGATTGTACTACTGCATTGGTGATATGGCGACGACAAATGGTGAGACATTTAGAGTTTGCTATTACCTGAAAGAAATTGAAGGTAAGTATGTTATCCAAGAGTTTGGAATTGAAGAAGAATAGAAATTTTAACCTTAAAATAGACAGCGCTTCCTTGTGAAGCGCTTTTTTTTTGCTCTGAATCTCCCTCTAGTTTGTGCAACTTACCTGTGAAACTCGTACCTTTGGCCCGGTAAACAAAATCTAAAAATCTCAAGACACTATGAGCGTAGAACAACCATCAAACGATAAGTTACTTGAATTCATTAAAGCAGCCTTGCACGAAGATGTACAGGATGGAGATCATACCTCATTGGCAACCATTCCACCAGATGCTAGAAACACAGCAAAACTCCTTGTAAAGGACACTGGAGTTCTTGCCGGTGCAGACTTAGCAAAGCTTGTGTTTAAACATGTAGATCCAACTTCTACCTTTGAAGAGTTTATCACTGATGGGACACCCATTAACTTCGGAGACATCGCCTTTCATGTGGAGTGCAATGCCCAAGCGCTCCTCAAAGCTGAACGCCTCGTACTTAATACTATGCAGCGGATGAGTGGTATTGCCACGATGACGGATCGGTTTATGGTAGAACTAGAAGCTAGTACAAACAAAAATGTAAAGTTACTTGATACCAGAAAAACAACACCACTCCTACGTTTCTTAGAAAAATGGGCAGTGCGAATTGCTGGAGGAACCAATTACAGAGATGGTTTGTATGACTGGATTATGATCAAGGACAATCACGTCGATGCTTGTGGTGGTATTCAGAAAGCGATATTGCGAGCCAATGAATACCTTAAAGATAATAACAAGGACTTAAACATCACAGTGGAAGTGCGCAACCTAGTTGAATTATACGAGGTGTTAGAAGTCGGCCAAGTGACCCGTATCATGCTTGATAATTTCGAATTGGCAATCCTAAGAGAAGCTGTTGAGATTGTCGGTGATAAATTCCAGACAGAAGCTTCAGGGGGTGTAAATCTGTTTACTGTGCGAGAGATTGCGGATACGGGGGTTGATTATATCTCCGTAGGAGCATTGACCCATTCATTCGAAAGTTTAGATATGAGTTTGAAGGTAGTTAAGGACACTTAATAATGAATGTCGATCCGATTAACTTTATCATAAAAATCGTCCAATAGGTATTCATTGTGCGTTATTCCTTGTTTTTATCTGTCTTTTCCAATAAACGATAATCAACCCGCCAACGATGGAAGGGCCATACCAATTCCAAGTGCCAGGTAAAACGTTGTTTACTACAAACAAGGCAGTGATAGCAGCGATGTAGCCACCCATCATCTTTCCTAAATGTGCAGCCAGCCAGTTGTCTAGAACTCTTTGAGGATCACTATAGATATATAGATCTTGGATGCCAAGTAGTAAACTGCCAATTCCAAACATGAGCAAAACCATATGCGTATGCTCGTAAAGCATAAGGGCAGATCCAATCATTGTCATACCTGTTAGAATGATTATTCCTGCAATTATTTTGTCTATCCTTAAGTCTGTGGTAGGTTGGTGTATATAGAGACTTCTACGACCACTGACTAGGAGATAAATGCTTAATACACCAATAGAAAACAGGAATGGGCTGATGTGATTTGGCATTACTGCAATAACTAAGGAAATCAGCACCGAGATTAGCATTGTATAATAAAACAGTTTTCCTGTTCTTTTGTGGAGCGGACTACCTTTCTTAGTAAGCACGGCGAGGGCACCAGCTATAAAGGCAATCCCTCCTAGAGCAGCATGAGCATAAATTACAAATTGGACCACAGTTGCTAGTGTCATTGAAAACTCTTTTTACTAGATAGTTTCTTCCATCTCAATCTTTGGAATATAAATATAATGATTAATCAGAATACTAGTATTGGGTAAAGTATAATTCTTTGCTAATCAGTGATGAAAATTGTGTAAAACAAAATTGCACCATAGATAAACACAGATTTTGTTTCGAACGATATTTATTAATCTGTGGTTAATCCAGGTAGTTCTCTGTTAATCTGAGATCAAAAATATATAATACAAAGTACCGCCAAGGATGCATTCATTTACAGCAACAACAAATAAAATTGGAAAAAAGATCAAACTAATCAAAAACAGGTTAAATTTCATTGAGCAAATTTAAGTCATTTTCAATGCTCCAAATTTAATTTTGAAAATATGTAACACTTAGGATTTTCAATCAGATAAATGATCAAAAGTAAAACGATGAACTGTTAAAGTTTTATATGCCGAAGTCATTAGAAAGTAATGTCTGCACTTAATTATCAATGATTTGTAGGTTTTTTACTTAAAATTTTGTATATTTTAATTGCGTTAAAAAAATCTTAACAAATAATATTCGGAAAATGGAACTTTGGCAAGGTTATTGGCGTTACATAGATAGAACACCCTTTTAGAAACAATATTTTATAACAAATTAAAAACCGAAAGCAATGGTTGTATTAACTATCCTTTATTTGTTGTTCGGTATGAACTTACTGCATGTGATAACCGAAGATGGAATGAACTTCTACAGAGAAGGTAAATTCTGGATTACATTTGTATTTTTAATCTTCTTACTTGGTTTAACAGCGACGTCATACTAGATCGCACACACGACAATCTTATTCCTTGAGTACACGCCTGTGTAATACGACACTTTGTTTGCCACCACATAACCCTTTTAGTAACCTTGGCTTATGTTTCAAGTAAGCTTTTTTTTCTTTTTATTGAAGCCCTCTATTTGTGTTGCTGTATGTTCAGTTTACACGCAATTTCATTTTGACTACTTTTCTTTATAGCTTCTTAGCAATCCAAATATTCTCTGATTGCTGATATCCCATTTTTTTAAACAGTTTTTCTGAATGCACATTTGTGATGTCTCTTGAACTTACAAGGAGCGTAACGCCGCCTTTGTTGTTTGCCCAATCCTCAATATATGCTAGGAATGCCGTACCTCGGCCTTTAGAACGTTCTTCCTTGACAATAAACATACTGTTGCAAACATAGTCCCCACCGCATGAGTAGCCTGTACCCACGTTAAAATAGACCATACCGATTGCCGCTTGCTGTTGGCTGATGCCTGCCTGCTGCGCAACGGAAGGAAGGCCTGCCTGCTGCCCAACGGAAGGAAGGCCAATTAATAGATGGGTGGGCGAGTCGGGCTTAATCATATTTCTGATAATCGCCTCTTTTTGTTCTTGGGTTCGCTGTTTACTGATGTTTAGATCTACTAGGAACTGATCGTTGAGCGAGATGAGGTCAGAGCGATATTGTTTTATGTTTTTTTGTGTGATTTTGAGGATTTTCATTGTGGTTTTGTTTTAATAAAGTAACTATTGACTCAAACGGTAACCTGTTTTTGCACGCCCGCTTCCGCCACTCCACGACAAATCCGCTTCACCAATCCAGGCCCCTCGTAAATCAACCCTGTATACACTTGAACTAGCGAAGCGCCTGCCTGCAATTTCTCTACAGCATCCGCTGCACTCGAAATACCGCCTACAGCAATAATCGGAACGTTGCCATTGGTCTGCTTAGCTAAATAACGGATGACTTCAGTAGATCGTTTACGCAATGGCCGCCCGCTCAATCCGCCGTTGCCAATTGCATCAACTGTTGTTGCGTCTGTCTGCAATCCGCTACGATCAATCGTCGTGTTACTAGCGATTAGACCCGCGATATTGGTTTCCTTGACAATGGCTACAATATCATCCAGTTGTTCGTCGGTAAGGTCTGGCGCAATCTTCAATAATATAGGTTTTGGGCGAAGGGTATTGATGTTGATCACTTGAAGTGTCCCTAGTAACTTAGTCAAGGGCTTTTTCTCCTGCAATTCTCGGAGTCCTGGTGTATTTGGTGAACTTACATTTACAACAAAGTAATCAACATAAGGAAATAACGCATTAAAACACATAATGTAATCTGCAGTGGCCTGTTCATTTGGAGTGACTTTGTTTTTACCAATATTGCCACCAATGATGACTCCTTCTGGTTTTCCAGATTTCAGTCGTTCTGCCATAGCCACAACACCTTCATTGTTAAACCCCATTCGGTTGATCAGTGCACCGTCTTCAGGTAAGCGAAACAAGCGCGGCTGTTCATTCCCAATTTGCGGTTGAGGTGTTACAGTTCCAATTTCTATGAAACCAAATCCTAGGTGCGCCATATCTTTGTAATACCGACCATCTTTATCAAAACCAGCGGCAAGGCCAACTGGATTCTTAAACTTAAGACCAAACAACTCACGTTCTAGACGCTGATCTTGTTTGGAATACAACCAACGGAAAATCGATTGGCTTCCAGGAATAGAAAGTGCAAACCGTAACAGCTTAATGGTAAATGCATGTGCCTTTTCCGGTTCCATTTTAAATAACAAGGGTTTTAAGATGCTATACATAGTTTATTATTATAAGGACACTAACTGTCTTTGGCCATCCGTCTGCTGTCTTCTCAATTTCAAGGATAAATATACCAATTTATTGATCTTTAAAAAGTAGAAATTATTATTCTAGCTAATTGTGCTCTAGCCATTTTTAATAAATCATTTATTTTCGTTATATTTGATTATAACATCGCATATTCTTAAGCCTTATGGTTAAATCAGAAAAAGAAAAGCAGGTTACTCAAAGCAACGCTGCAGCAGATTCTCAACTAGACGGACCGACTGGTAAAGAAGCTTCATTATCTCCCCCAGCGTTAAGTTTTGGACAAACTCCAGTTGCCGAAACCGAGCCTGAAAAGAAAGAGAAAGAATCTACACAAGATCAGCAAACTGATGAGAATTTTGATATTGATTTTGATCTGTTGCCTCCAGAGTTAAGGCTAAAAATTTTCGAATTAGGATTGAATGCTGATGTAAAAGGTGTTAGCATATCACATCAGGCAAAATCACTTAGTACCAAATTCAATTTTGAATATGATGGTGCTGCTTCCTTAAATATGGATCATGGTGATTTGAACCATACCCTAGGGTATGACTTTGGATCCTCAAACGTGTCTTATGGTGGTCAATACAAAGATGTTAACTGGGGTTCCAATTACAATGTTGGCCAAAAGAGTTTTGGGCTGTCTGTAGGTTATGGCGCACCATTAAGACCAAGCAGAGAGGATGTCAACAACTCCTTCCAAGCTGGAGCTGATGGATTAAATAATGTAGTGGGCAATATATCTTCTGTTAAGGATGATCCTGTCAAGTTTGCAGATGATAACAAAGATGATATCAAGGCAATCACTAAAGCCGTTAGTATGGCACGCAAAATTCGAAAAATGGAAAATAAGACAGAATTTGGCGCTGGCTTAAGGTTGGGATACTCAAAAGATCAAGGACTAAGTATATTTGTAGGAGCTCAATTTCGATTTTAGGCTTTTGAAGCGGAATAGTGCTTCGTTCTTAATGATTTATTAGTATGTATTGCTCAAAACGCTGATCTTGCTTAGAATGCAATCATTTGAGATCATCAGAAAAGTGCCCTTTGTGTTTACCTTTAGAAAATTTGTTTTGATTAAATTCAGCTGATTTCCCTTTAGGAATAGAAAGAGAAGTCCAATTTTCGCCCTTGATCATCCTCCCGATAAACACCATTTGTCCAATGTGATATGCGTAATGCGCCAACTGTCTGTTGATCGCCTCTGGAATGGTATGCGCCTGACTTCTGATATAGATTTTCGTATTAAAGTTGTTTTCGTTTATCGAGTTGATCGCTTGAAACAGGCAATCCCAGCCTTCTTTCCATTTTTTCTGTACGTCTTGTTTTGATTTTATGGTTTGTTCAAATTCAAGTTCCCGATTTCGCCATTCTTTTTCTCCATCTTCTGTTAGAAAATTGGTCCATCTAGAACGCATGTTGCCCCATAGATGGTTGACAATGATTGCAATAGAATTGCTTTGTTCGTTGAATTGCCAAAACAAATCTTGCTCATCTAACTGGTCAAATGTCTTCTCACCTAATGATTGATAATATTGGAATTGGTTGGTTATATTTTCTAAATAGTTGGCTATCATTTGAATGTATTGTTACTAGTTAAAACGCACTCTGTTTCTAATTGTTTTAGGAAAGATTCAAACGAAAATAAATAATTTCTGCCAAAATCAAACTTATCCCGTATCTTTACCTCAAATAGGTAGTCTAACAAACAGGACCTAATTGATTTATATGAACGTTCCAAACATACTTTCAACTATCCGCATTTTTGTATCGCTAATTGCGCCAATACTGCTTATATATGGTGGTTTTTGGTTGCGTGTAGCCGTAGGAGTGATTTGTGTTTTTGCTGTTCTTACTGATTGGTTTGATGGCTGGTATGCTAGGAAATATAACTTAGTGACCAAATTAGGCAAAATCCTTGATCCGATAGCTGATAAAACCTATGTTATCATTACCTTTTCTGTATTGGCATATCTAGACATGTTTTCTATCTGGTGGGTGATACCTGTTTTTATAAGAGAAATTGTCATTACGGTTTATCGGTTCATCTTTTTGGCGCGAGGTGTTGTCGTGGCTGCCGCAAAAAGCGGAAAACTGAAAACGGTCTTTCAGATGGGCACCATTGGTCTTATCTATATTCTATTTATGGGCAAGAGTTACTATCCCCAATACATCATAGATGCATTCACGTGGATCATGTATCTCGCACTCGCCATTACGCTCTTCCTTACGCTTCAGTCTGGACTTGAGTTTTTTAAGAACAATTGGCGATTAGTCAAAAGTGTTCACAGTACTTAATCAATGAAGGAAGGAGAATCGTTTTGGAGCTATAAGTTACGAGAATGGATGCGTGATTTCACTTCACTAGCAAATCCGCTAATCCTTGTTTTTGTTCCATTTGTGTTCCTTGGTCCTACGAAACCTTACTGGATCCTATTGATCGCTCTTGCTGTAAACGAAGTACTTGGGTCTTTAATCAAATATTTTTTTCATAAACCTCGTCCTACTGGACAAAAATACGCGAACGCGCTTGAAAAGATAGATGCTGGCAGTTTTCCCAGTTTACACTCTTCACGCATTGCAGTGGTCTATTTATCCTTATTCTGGTACGCCGACTTACTTGTATTCAAGGTGTTGTTTTTGACTGTGATAGCAGTAGTAGGGTGTAGTCGTGTCTTTTTGCGCAAGCATTATTGGTCGGATGTCGCTGGAGGCATGGTCTTTGGCGTGCTGATTTTCCTTGGATGTATTTACTTCTCGTAATAGAAAACGCTCACCTTATGCTAGAAATTAGATATGGCTTACCTTAGTATATTGGGGATACTTGATTGATTATCAAAAAATGTATATTTACTCATCCTAAATAGCAATGAGTGCTTGAAGAAAAGGAATAACGTTTAAAATGATGCGTTCCACTTGGACAAAGAAAAAGAATTAGATGAAACAACTCTTAACTGAAATAAGCAAATGCCAAGTATGTGCAGAGATGCTCCCCAATGGTGTTCGACCTATTGTTTCAGCAGATACCAATAGCCGCATTGCTATCATTGGTCAAGCCCCAGGAAGTGTCGTGCACAGGTCAGGTATCCCTTGGGATGATAAGAGCGGTGACCGCCTTCGAGAATGGCTAGGAGTAAGTAAACCGCAATTCTATAATCCAGAGTTATTTGCGTTGATTCCCATGGGGTTTTGCTACCCAGGGAAGGGGAAGTCTGGAGATCTGCCACCTAGGAAAGAGTGCGCGCCACTCTGGCATCCACAATTGCTTGAAAAGCTACCAAATCTGAAACTAACGATCTTAGCTGGTGCCTACGGACAAGCTTATTATCTTGGTACGAATGCCAAGCGTACACTAACTGAAACCGTACAGGCTTATGAGGAGTATCTGCCAGATTACTTTCCTTTGCCACACCCTTCTCCTCGAAACAACATCTGGCTCAAGCGAAATGAGTGGTTCGGTGATGGAGTATTGCCTGTTTTAACTCAAATGGTGGAGATAATTATTAATGATTAATTTTTCTCTTTAATCCCTTATTTTTTAACACTACTGAACACCCCATTATTTAATAACCAAAGTGCTTTGTCTGCTCCAGTAACATCACCATTCATATCAATGTCAGAAGTCAGATAAACTCCAAACCTTCCATTGTCTAACAACCAAGAAGATTTGTCCTTACCGTTGATGTCATAACTGATGAGATCCTCCAATTGATTACAGTCACCAGCATACAGCCCCCAAACACCAGCGCTCAGTTCCTTGGCTCCACTACCACCTATTGCATAACTGTCTGCCAAGCGGAAATCCCAATGGAGCACACGGTTATTCAAACTTACTTTGGTTGAAGACATCACTGCCATGTGATTGCGGTGTTCCGCTATAATGTAATAGGATTCAGATAGCTCATTCGTGCTGAGACATTCGCCTGGGAAGGAAATTTGGCCATCAGCATGCAGTAAGCCTGCCATACGATGCACCTCAGTTGATTTGTCTAGATCGGTTCGCAAGGAAATCAATACCCAGTCCACCACCGTTGCAGCATAGTCAGTATTAGTGTAGTCTGTGCCCTCCGTTCCTAAGTAGTTCCACGGCGCACTGTTGTAGGGTTGACCAGAGATTGGGTTGGCTGTCATACCTGGTAGAACTGCCCTAACCGTATTGAGCGTTGTACTCATTTGGGTCGTCTGTGTATCGTAAGCACCTTCTAAAAATAGGGAGATATCAAGTGTGGCGCAATCCTTTATAACTTCTAAGTAAACCGTTGCTGTATCACAGTAATTGGGTGATCCATTGTCGCAGGCCTTGTATTGAAAGCTGTCGATGCCTGAAAAACCAACAAAAGGTGTATAGTAGAAACTACCATCAAAATTAAACAGGATAGAGCCGTTTTGTGTGAAGGATAATAACGTATAACTCATTGGGCTGGTTTCTACATCATAATCATTCGTGCTTGCATTTCCAGAGACTTGAACACCCTCATCCGTCTCTAGTGTGTCACTTCTGACGATTGGTAGGTCATTGATTGGTTGCACATCGATTAGAACGGTTTCAAGCGCGCACATTGGTGGAGAGTCATCATCGCAAGACTCATAGTTAAAGCTATCTACACCATAGTAATTTGAATTAGGTAGGTAAATAAAACTTCCATCTGGATTTAAAGATAAGTTTCCATCAGAAACGTTGGAAACAAGGCTTGATGTGATGAGCTGGTTTTCTACTTCTTGGTCGTTTGTCAATACATTATCCGAAAGCGTATTGTCCTCATTGACTGTGAAGCTGTCTAGTGCGGTAATTGGTGGATCATTGACTGGAGAAATAATAATGTTAACTATTTCCGTAAGGCAAATTGAGGGCGTTCCATCATCACAAACCTCGTAAACAAAGGCATCGGTACCAAAATAGTTTGAATTTGGTGTATAAGTAAAACTACCAGCAACAAGTAAGGTTACCGTTCCAAAGGTAGGAGATGAAAATAAGGTTGAGTTTAATGCATTTCCTTCAATATCGGAATCATTTATCAATACATTTCCAGTAATTTGATTGTCTTCAATCCCATTATACAAATCCGTCGTCGTGACTGGTGCATCATTCACAGAATTGATGATGATGTTAACCAGCTCAGTTGCACAAAGTGCAGGAGAAAAGTTATCACAGACCTCATAAATAAAATTGTCAGAACCATAGTAGTTTGGCGTAGGAATAAACGTAAAACTACCATCTGAATTTAAGGTCAAATTCCCATTGTTTACATCGGTAATCAATGAAACAGTTAAGGGTTGGTTTTCTGGGTCGGAATCATTGGTTAAAACATTGGCAGAGAAGGTGCTATCTTCATCAATCGTATAGTTGTCTATCTGAGGGGTTGGGGCAGTATTGCACTCTTCTACGGTAATCAATTCTTGAATAACATTAGAACATTCGTAGTAGGTATATTCTAGCTCTGCAATCGCTAGTCCAATAGATTGAAAGACAAAAAATACAGAATCACCACTCGCTGTTGCTGGCGTTCCTCCTTGGACTGTCCACGTAAAATTTACATCATTGTCTGGAGTGGTATGAAATAGCATTGGATCACCTTTGCAAATTGAATCAGGCTGCATAATATTAAAGGTTGGACAAGGAACATTCGCTCTTCCTGGTGTGCCTAAAGGTGCAGTGATATTAGTGCTAGCTTCCCACGATTGAGGAATTGCATTGTCCGAGTTCGGCGTAATTAGAGAAAGTGTTGGTCCGTTGCCATCTGGTAAGGTATCCCAAGGAAAACGATCGTTAAAGATGACATAGTCAGAAAGACATTTATTTTCATTAAACAGACTAATCCGTTCGCCCTTGTTACTTAACCCAAAGGCAAAGTTGCCTAGTATTTTATTTGAAGGAACATTAGGGAATACAGAAGAAAACATGCCATCATCCTCGGTAAGCACTAGAAACGATCCTGGTTCAAGCACTGTTCCTGAGGGTAAGATAAATTCATTGTTATTATCGTAGAATGTCCATCCTGAAAGATCAACAGTTGCTGCATTCGGATTATGGAGTTCTACCCAATCTCCTGGATCATTTATGTTATTATTAGAATTATAATTGATTTCGTTGATTACAATAGATTGAGCAGTATCATTGCATATTCTTGAATTTTTCGCTCCTGGTGTTCCTCCTAGATTATCTGAGCGAAACCAGCTTAATGGCTCCGCATTATCCATTGTTGGACTCAATAATT
The DNA here is from genome assembly GCA_937959115.1 of uncultured Saprospiraceae bacterium. Classification (GTDB taxonomy): domain Bacteria; phylum Bacteroidota; class Bacteroidia; order Chitinophagales; family Saprospiraceae; genus JAHDHB01. Next base: position 13,103 of record CALGAW010000081.1, on the reverse strand, counting down.
CTAAGGAAGGACCATTGCCATCAGGATCTTCATCCCAAGGATTTCTATCATTGTAGGTCAAAGAATCGATAACATAACCAGATGGATCAATAATAGCAAGGGATTCGCCATCATTATCCAAACTACCATTGTACGTATCGAAAGGCTCAAATCCATACTTTATGCTAAAAGCATGTGGATTTGCAGCAATAACAATGATCTCATTTGCTTGTAGTAGTGTTCCAGAAGGGAAAACATAGTCAATGCCATTGAGTTCGAGACCAGAGACATCAACAGCCATATTGTTATTGTTGATGATCTCAATAAAATCTAATGCCTTGCCCTTTAAGGCGTTTAGTGTATCTGCATGATACATTATTTCATTAATAATAATATTGCTAATTGCAACCGCAGGCGGATAATCAGCAGTAGGATCTGCGTTATTTGGAGCATCAGGCGTTCCAAATGGATAAGTCGACGGCGCCCAGTTAGAAGGATCATCAGAAGCACCTGTATAACTGATACGTTCAAGCGACGGGCCACCGTGAGCACCTTTCCAACTTGTTTGCTGATAAGTCAATAAGTCGATCACTACACCACCAGTATCTAGAAGACGCAGGGTTTCTCCACTATTGTTTAAGCGGCTTCCTTTAAAATCTGCTGCGACGTATTTTCCTGACCCGTATTTGGCAATGAAGGTTGGAGACCATGAAGCTACTACAAGGAAATCCTGCGGCAGAATGACTGTTCCAGGGGGAAGTTCAAGACCAATGCCTTCTATTTTCCAACCAGTCAAATCAACAGATTCAGTACTTCGATTGTACAATTCTATAAATTCCTCTCCATCACCTCCAACTGGTGCATATTGAATTTCATTGAAAATGATATCAGTCACACCAGTTGCAGATGGTGGGAATCCTGGCTTTGCATCGTATCTAGGCAATTGCCAAGCTGGGTAATCGACATAAATGTTCTTTTGGTGTTCTGCGATATTATGGTTGGCAGAGTAGGAGGCAGCGGTATATAAAATGTCTGGATCGGTAGAATCTGCTTGTTCGACAACTCGACTCATCATCTCTCCTGGAGCATAGTATTTATCAATCAACGTTCTTAACCTACGGTAATACATGTTCTTGACCCTCGTGTTATTGGCGATCAATGGCTTGGCAAACATGTTCCCAGCATTGTTGGGATGCGGGATGACGGGGTTGCCCGCTGGAGTGACAAGCCCAGGAGCCATTCCAGATAATTCAGCACATTTACACCAAGTAGAATCCGTTGCTGCCACTCCTGTTCTTGGAGAAGCATCTACATCCCAAATATCACCCTCCCAACGACCATTGGGGTGTTTGTGCATGTAAAAGTTTTTTAAACCAGCATCCCAATGACAAATAATAGTGGATAGGGCGGCGAAGTTGACCATTCTGGGAATATCGTACACATCCATTAAATGAGGCCCTACAGAGTCTGCTAAAGCCATTAGAGCATTAATAGAAGCATTATCGCCCCCTGCAGGGTACTTGATGTCAGGGTTTGGTGTTCCAGGAACTATAGTGCTTGGAAATTTAAAGTATTCATGTCCTTCGGTAATGCCAACATGATCTCTCCAATTGCCATCTGGCCAAGTGAGGTAGGTCCAGATTTTACCATATTGTCCGTTTTCGTCTACCCTTACATTAAAGGCATCCAGCCTAGGCTCACCTGCTTCACTAATTATATTGGTAAAAACTGCCGTTCTTGCCATCGTTCCGTTTACCCACCAACCGAACATATGGTCTGGACGATTAAACTGAAACTCATCAACAGTTAATGTTGTATATCCATCCATGGAAAATTCCTGACCTTTCGGTAATTCCACCCGCCAATGCTTGTTTCGTCGCCACCAGGCAAAGGCATTTGAGATCACTTGACCTTCATAAGCCAAGGTGGTTAATGCAGAATCAGGTGTAGCCGCATCGTAATACCAGTCTATTATTGGAAAGTTCGAAGGGGTGCGATTTGGATTATTGACGATGAAAGAATAATTGGGTAAGATGTCATCTGTCCGTGGCATTGAGAAAATGTGATTGGATTTTTCAGCCGTTACAAAATAATGTACAATATCTCCTGCAGCAAACGGAGGAAGGCTGAAACTGGCCATATTTCCTTGTATTGTACCAGTAAGAGTGATTGTTGTACCATAATTGACTGTATAACCTAAGGAGACAGAAGTAGCATCTGCAAGGTATACTTGAACAGTTACAACTTGCCCTGGATCAGGTTGATGGTCATTTAATACAATAGAATCAATAGCGGGATAATTACTTGATACAAAGAGACTGTTAGGATTTCTAGCAGTATGTCCATTGGGGTGTTTAGAAGCAATCCAGTTACTAAACTTCTCTGTATCACAAGTTGAACAGATCAACTCTAATGAATGTCCCAAACCATCTGCTTTACTAGGCCATTGATAGCTATCCCTGTAATTGACTCTATGTAATTCAAGTCCTTGATTATCAAAAAGCTTAATTTTTTCACCAGTATTTGAAAGTTTACCTTCGTATTCACCAAAAGAAACACCTCCGAATACTTCCTGAAAAGCTAGGCTATCTTTAACAAGTACAATACGTTGATCAGGATTTAGGATTGTTCCTGAGGGAAAACAATAGGAAATTCCTTCCAGCATGTAGAAAGAAACATCAATTGAATTTGAACCACTATTCCATATTTCAATGAATTCTGCATCCTCCCTGTCCTCATAATCAGGGTAAGGTAAATCCACCTCTTGTGGATGATACATTATTTCACTTATCAACACTTGTGAGAAAATGAGATTGGTATACATGCCAAGTATCAAAAACAATACAAACCACCTTGCTTTATTCACCATTTTATATTGTTTTATTTATGTACTATTTGGGAATGCTTCCGAACACCCCATTATTTAATAACCAAAGTGCTTTGTCTGCTCCATTCACATCACCATTCATATCAATGTCAGAAGTCAGATAAACTCCAAACCTACCATTGTCTAACAACCAAGAAGATTTGTCTTTACCGTTGATGTCATAACTGACCACATCCTCCAATTGATTACAGTCACCTGCAAACAGTCCCCAGATACCAGTGCTCAGCTCCTTGGCTCCACTGCCACCAATCGCATAACTATTTGCTAACCTAAAATCCCAACTCAGTGCACGGTTCACCAAACTTACCTTTGAAGGAGACATCACTGCCATGTGATTGCGGTGTTCTACTACAATGTAATAGGAACTAGTCAACTGATTTGTAGTCAAACATTCCCCTGGGAACGAAACCGTGCCGTCTGTATGCAGTAGGCCTGCGAATTGGTGTACTTGTGTTGTTTTAGCGACTTCTGTGCGCAAGGAAACCAGTACCCAGTCTACTACCGTTTGGTCATAGTCAGCATCTGTCCAACCTGAGCCTTCCGCGCCTGAATAATTCCAAGTAGAATTATTATAGGGTTGACCTGCAATTGGGTTGCCTGTCATTCCAGGAAGGACCGCTCGAATAGTGTTGAGTGTTGTACGCATTTGTCCTGTTTGTGTGTCATATGCACCTTCTAAATACAAGGAGATGTCTATTGTCGCACAATCAGGAATGACTTCAATATAAACGGTTGCCGTATCACAGTACATGGGTGATCCGTTATCACATGCCCTATATTGGAAACTATCGATACCAGAGAATCCAGCAAACGGCGTATAGTAGAAGCTGCCATCAAAATTGAATAAGGTAGAGCCGTTTTGACTAAAGTTTACTAAGGAATAATTCATCTGCGATGTCTCAAAATCAAAATCATTGGTGCTTGCATTTCCAGCAACTTGAATCCCTTCATTTGTTGAAAGGCTATCATTTTCTACGATCGGTGGATCATTGATCGGCTGTATGATAATCGTTGCGGTTTCTTTGGTGCATTGCGCTGGGGATGAGTTGTCGCATGCTTGGTAAATGAAGGTGTCATTCCCATAATAATTAGCATCGGGGATATAGGTGAAACCTCCATTTGGGAGAAGTATTAGTGTTCCATTAGAAACAGTAGAAATCAACATTGTGGTCATTGGTTGATTTTCTACTTCTGTATCGTTTGTCAATACATTTCCATCGCCTGTATTATCTTCGTCAATGGTCAAGAGGTCAGCAACGGTAATTGGTGCGTCATCAATTGGAGAAAGAGAAAGATTGACTGTTTCTGTTAGGCAAATCGAGGGTGTTCCATTATCACAAACCTCATATACGAAGAGATCGTTCCCAAAATAGTTTGATGATGGAATATAAGTGAAGTCTCCGTTTGATTGCAAGGTAAGTGTTCCGTTCAATGGATTCGTAAACACGGTTGTTGTCAACGTATTCCCATCAACATCTGAATCATTTAGCAATACATTTCCAGTGATTTGATTGTCTTCCATTCCACTGAATAAGTCAGGTGTTGTATCTGGACTATCATTGACAGTGTTTATCGTAATATTAACAAGTTCTGTAGCACAGAGCGGAGGAGAGGCGTTATCACAAACTTCATAGATGAAATTGTCTGAACCAAAATAGTTAGAATTTGGTGTGAACGAAAAGCTACCATTCGAATTTAGTATCAAATTTCCATTGCTGACATCATTGATTAAAGAAACGGACATTGCTTGATTTTCAGGATCCGAATCATTGGTTAATACATTGGCTGATAATGTACTATCCTCATTAATTACGTAATTGTCTGATTGAGGCACTGGTGGCGTATTGCAGGTCTCAATCGTCAGCAACTGTTGTTCGTTATCAGTGCATTCGAAGTAAGTGTATTGCAATTCAACAAGGGCTAATCCGGCATTTTGGAAAATCACATAGACTGAATCTCCTGTTGCTGTAGCAGGTGTTCCTCCTTGGATGGTCCAAGTGAAACTCGCATGATTGTTACTCGTAGTATAAAGCAAAATTGAATCTCCCTTACAAACTAATGTTGGAGCAGTAATATTAAACGTTGGACAAGGAGCATTTGCTCTACCTGGTGTTCCAAGCTGCGCATTGATGTTGCTGCTTGCTTCCCAGGCGTTTGGTAATAGATTGTCAAAGCTAGGATCAATCAAGGAAAGCGTTGGGCCATTGCCATCAGGAATTGAATCCCATGGTAGATTATCATCATAACGAAGTTCGTCTACTACACATTGATTTTGATCCATAAAGGCGATTCGCTCTCCGCCACTATTAAGTGCAAATGTGAAATTACCTAGGAGATTTCCTGCAGGTACGTTTGGGAAAATAGACGTAAATACAATGCTATCCTGTGTCAGCACAAGGAAACCTCCAGCAGCCAGTGTTGTTCCTGAAGGAATATCAAATGAGTTTTCACTGTCGTAGAATGTCCAATCGTCTATGTTTACAGCATTGGCAGAAGTATTGTGCAACTCGATCCAGTCTCCTGGATTCGTAAGATCATTTGAATTGTAATTGATTTCATTGATCACAATTGGAGGAGGTGTAACCTGGCAAGGAATTGAGTTCTGAGCGCCTGGACTTCCATTTATTGCAACAGAGGCATGCCAGTTACTTCCTTGCTCATTGTTGGTTGGTATGGGGAAGTCTAATTCCAGTGATTTTCCAAATCCGTCTGCTAGGAGTGGCCAAGGGAGGTTGTCGCTATAATCAACAGAATCGATGGTCTGATGGACTGGGTTTTGAATGACTATTTTTTCTCCATTGTTGCTTAGCTGGCTTGCTTCCCACTGAAAGACTTGGTAGCCGTTTCCAGTGAATTGTGTAGCGTCTTTTGCTAGAATGATGTATTCACCTGGCAGGATGATTGTGCCTTCTTGAAACTTGAAGCAGAAGCCTGATGAAATCTCGTAGTTCGTTAGGTCGCGGGGTGCTGTGCTCGGATTATGGATTTCTATGAACTCTTTTTCGTTTAAGGTATCTGACGGGTGATAGTGGATTTCGTTGATGACTATGTCAAGTGCTGGGACGAATATCGGTGTTCGTGTTGTGTTTGAGCTGTATGTTTCGTAGAGGGAGGCATTTGTGTTTCCTGTTTCTTGCCAATGGGAAAACCGGTAACCTGGGTTTGGGATGGCGTGGATTTCAATCGGAGTATTGGTGAAATATTCTCCAGTATAATTGTTTGGAACTTCGAAGTAATTTGAATTAACGACTACTTTTCCATTTGAATTTCCATTAAAATTAAGAGTAAGATTAAACGTGGATAATCCAAAATAATTTTCAATGTATGTTTTAAGATAAGTACTCCTTGTATTCGCAAACGTTTTCAATTTATTTACTTCGGTTACCCAAGTAGAATAATTTGCTACTCCACCTTGAGCTCCCCATAACGCTGTGTGTGCTGTTATTTCACCATCAAGAAGGTTTTTGTAATCGTCGATTTTATTATTCACTCGGCTAGCATTATAAAGCAGGTTTAACTGAGTCGCATAGCGTTGGATGAATTCATTTTTAAACGCTGTATTTTGCATTAAGCTTCTAAACAGAATCGTAGAGCGTGGGGCGTTTCTCGCATACTGAGTCCCAGGGATCATCATGTATTCAATGGTGTTGTGTTGCGGGTCTCTCCAACCGCCATCTGTATCTAAGACTGCATTGCGCCATTTTTCACCAGGAGCGGTAGATCTCCAATAAATTTTGTTGCTGGGGCTTGTTGTTGAAGGCCAGTCTGACGGAATGACCCACATTTGAAGCATATTGTAATTCAAGAAATTATTAACGTCCAATTGGTTCGTAACAAAGTCATGGTCTGCTTGTGAAAACGGTTGATTGTTTAGACAAAACTCATACAGGTTTTTTAAATTGAGAGAATCACCCTCTATGACAACGAATTCAGCATGACTCTTTCTTATTCGAATGATTTCAATGCTATCGTTTTCGTATTTCGGATATTTATATCGAAAATAGTGCTTGCTGTAGTTATCTCTAATATTATGGATGCCCCAGTATTGACCATTGATATACATGACAGACGGACGAGTTGACTGAATTTCTACATCCACTTTGTTTTCAGCGAGACTTTGCATCACTGCATCACCCATCATACTGGTTTTCCAATGGTTTCCACCGCTTCTAAATCGTAATCTTCTGTATTCATATTGTTCCCGTTGGGGGAAAACCTGATAAGGAATGTTGGGACTTGGAAACTTATCTTTTGTTTTTAATTGTAATCCTTTTTGAGCATATCTTCTAGTACAATTCCCAAATATAGAAAGTCCTCCATCTATATTAAATGCTTCATTACCTGCTTCATCAAACATCGTAACATTCGATGGATGTTCCCATTCTTGCCAGAAATTTGCAGGCGTGTTATTTCCACAAATTTCGGGTATGGTGCCATTTGTTCCAACAACATACATTCCATCCTGATCACTCCACATGTATTTGGGATCAATGTTTACCGTTAGTAAAGCCAAATCATGATTGGTATTGATAACATAAGTCGTTGTTTCAATTGTGCTATTTGCAAACCCTGCTTGAACACTAATTGCTCGAAGAGGCCTAGAATCGCTAATTGTAAATGGACCCGTGTACAACAATGATGAGGTAGTCGGGTCACTTCCATCCAATGTATAATAAATTGAAGTACCTGGTTCTGCAGCAATACTGATTGTTTGAGTTCCTGTACAAACACAGCTAGGAGGTGAAATGACAGGAGCACTAAGTCTAGGTTGACTATAGTTGTTGCTAGTGCCAGGACTCGCAGGTGTAAGTTGAGAGATGGTAGCACTTCCATCAGGCAATCGACCAAAGCCAAGATCATTTAATATTGGACCGAATGTCATTGAATCAACAAGGGTAATACCATCCGGTGCCGTAACTATTACTTGGTCTCCACCGCTACTTAGTTTAAAATTAAGGTGGTTTTCCCCTTGGGCGATATCATTGTCTGCCCAAAACAATAAATAGCCATCAGGAGCAATCGTTGTTAAACTACTATTTGTTGAAGGAATCTCCCACATTGTTGGATTAGAAAAATTATCGGAAAGGAAGTAGCCAGCAAGATTGATTGTTGTGTTTCCAGCATTGTAAATTTCAAGGACATCGTCATATTCACCAAAGTTATCAGCCAATACGGTTTGATTGGAGGGGATAACCTCGTTTATAAGGAGTTGTGCAATTGTATGCTTTGCGTTCAACCCCATTAATAATAATAGGATGCACTTCAAGTAGTTAGTCATCTTCGTCTAGTTCTTGATTGCTTGTAATCAGCAATTTGGTAGATGGCAATTAGCTATACCTCTACCAATAATGTGTTGGGAAAACGTTGGAATTGAATGATTTAAAGTTCGGAAAGTTTAACTTGTGGGTTAGGGAACTCCATTCCTTAATATAGACAAGATGAGACGGTATATCGTTGCATTAGGGCTGCTATTTCTTTACGCTGCTAAATACCCCGTTATTCAGTAACCAAGATGCTTTATCAGATCCATTAACATCTCCATTCATATTGATGTCAGAGTCAAGATAAACGCCAAACGTTCCATTGTTAAACAACCAAGTAGATTTGTCCTTTCCGTTAATGTCATAGCTGACCATATCGTCTACTTGATTACAGTCACCAGCATACATCCCCCAGACACCAGTGCTGAGTTCCTTTGCACCGTTTCCGCCTATGTTGTAACTATTCGATATCCTGAAATCCCAACTTAGCATACGGTTGCTCACACTTGATTTGGATAAGGACATGACTGCCATGTGATTACGGTGCTCTGCAACAATGAAATAGGAAGCTGTCAGCTGATTCGTGGTGAGGCATTCACCTGGGAACGTAATGGTGCCATTGGTATGCAGTAAGCCCGCAAGACGGTGTACTTCTGAAGCTTTTGTGCTATCCGTTCGCAAGGAAATCAGTACCCAGTCTACAACGGTGGTATCATAATCACTGTCTGTCCAGTCGATGCCTTCTGTGCCTTGGTAGTTCCAAGGCGCGCTGTTGTAGGGTTGACCTGCGGTTGGGTTGGCTGTCATACCTGGAAGAACGGCGCGGACAGTGTTGAGTGTGGTGTGCATTTGGCTGGTTAAAGTGTTGTATGCTCCCTCGAGATACAAGGAGATGTCAAGCGTGACGCAAGTCGGTATTACTTGAATGTAGACTGTTGCGGTATTACAGTAACTCGGAGCACCGTTATCACATGCTCTGTATTGGAAGCTGTCGATGCCTGAAAATCCGGAAAATGGTGTGTAGTAAAAGCTACCATCAAAATTGAAGAGGACGGAGCCGTTTTGGGAAACTGATACAAGGAGATAGCTCAATTGTGATGTCTCAATATCGAAATCGTTGGTGCTCACATTTTCTGCAAGTTGGATGCTATCGTTGGTTATAAAGGTGTCATTTCTGATCATCGGTTGATCGTTGACTGGAAGGATGGTGATGGTGGCTGTTTCCTGTGTGCACAAGGCTGGTAACGCGTTGTCGCAAACCTGATAGCTAAAGGTGTCTACTCCAAAATAATTTGAATTCGGAAGGTAGGTAAAGCTTCCATCTGTATTCAGTGAAAGTGTACCATTTGTAGTACTATTTTCAAGCGTGGTGGTCATTGGTTGCCCTTCTGGTTCTGCGTCGTTGGCAAGTACGTTCTCCGTGAGGAGACTATCTTCATTTATGATATAACTATCTGGTTGTGTAATCGGTGCTTTATTACAAGAAGGGATAAAGAGATTAATATCAAATTGAAACTCTTTTTCAACAGAAGCATTCTCACAATCTATTGCCCTTATTTTAATGATTAATGTATCATCGTCATTGCATGTACTAATCGAGTCTGTATAGAACAATAAATTCCCTTGAATATCAAATGATTTGTTGTCTCCATATCCTTGAATTAACTCGAATTGATGCGTGTCGAAAGGGTCTTGATCAATGGCTTCAAATGTACCTGTGAACGAATTATTACTCGTATCAATTGATAAAAGAATGTCATTTGGTATTCTATTCGGAAAATTAAAATTTAGTGTTCGAGTATCTTCCTCAACAAACCCTATTATCTCTAACCGATCCTTGTACACATCTACCCTTGAATACGCATTGGTGTGCGTCAACATCCCCTTAAAGGTTTGATAGTGAATGTCATTGTCGAATAGATATCCACCAGCATGATTGTGCCCATTCATATAAGCAATAATGTGTGTGTTGTAATTGTCGAAAATAGAAGAATAATCAATACGCTTTGGATGATGGCCAAATACAATTATTTTTTGACTATTAGAAACAGCATCTGTCAAAGTAGCGTCTAGCCAGTTTGATTGCATTGAATCAAGTGCATCCGTTGTTTCAATAACAACGAATCGCCAGTTGAAATAGCTGAATTCATAATACGGAGCAGTCATTCCAAGCGTATCCATAATCATTTGATCGGTCGTTTGGTTATCATAATCGTGATTCCCGATTACATGGTATTTTTCCGTGGTGATTTGGTTGTAAGTTGGCACTAAATAATGATATCCACTATATGCATTTGATTTGAAATCACCTAGTTGAATTACATACGTTAGATTCATCTGATTGAAATGATCAACAGCGTCTTTAAGTTTTAGAACACTTGGCTCATTAAAACTGCTACAGTTCACACATTGGCAATCAGAAAATACTCCAAAACTAAAATGTAAGGTAGAAGGGCAACTAGGTGGCGTGGTATTGATCTGAGACTGTTTACTAGACTCATCCTCAAAAGAAAAAAGACTAATTATTAGTAAAAACGAGTAAGTAATCATAGTAGATTTAATGGTTGAAGTTTGTCTTACTTTTTTACACTCCCAAACACCCCGTTATTCAGTAACCACAGTGCTTTGTCTGACCCGTTGACATCTCCATTCATATTCATATCCGTATCAAGATAAACCCCAAAGTTACCATTGTCAAGTAACCAAGAAGATTTGTCTTTTCCGTTAATGTCATAGCTGACTACATCATCGATCTGATTGCAGTCACCAGCATACAGTGCCCAGATTCCTGGTGTAAGCTCTTTTGCACCACTGCCACCTACTGCATAGCTATCCGCTTGTCTAAAATCCCAGGATAGTGTTCGGTTTATAACGCTTACTTTACTAGGAGACATCACAGCCATGTGATTTCGGTGTTCTACAACGATGTGGTAGGAGCCAGATAGCTCAGATGCGGTTAGACATTCACCAACAAAAGAGATTGCGCCATCTGAATGCAGCAAGCCTGCTAAGCGGTGTACTTCTGTTACTTGAGTGACGTCCGTTCGCAAAGAAACGAGGACCCAGTCAACTACTGTTGAGTCATAGTCGGCGTCTGTCCAGCCTAAGCCTTCTGTGCCTTGATAGTTCCAAGGAGGATTGTTGTACGGTTGACCAGTAACTGGATTGCCTGTCATGCCTGGTAGGATGGCACGTGAAGTATTCAATGTGGTATTCATTTGACCCGTTTGTGTGTTATAGGCGCCTTCTAAATACAAGGCTAGATCTAGGGCCACACAATCTGGAATGACATTAATATAAACGGTAGCCGTTTCGCAGTAATTCGGTGTGCCGTTGTCGCAAACACGATACTGGAAACTGTCGATTCCAGAGTAGCCTGCAAATGGTGTATAGTAGAAGCTGCCATCAAAATTAAAGAGGACGGAGCCATTTTGCGTAAAGGCGAGTAGGATATAACTCATTGGATTGGTTTCGACATCATAGTCGTTTGTGCTTGCATTTCCTGCAACTTGGATCCCTTCATTCGTTGAAACGGTGTCATTTCTGACAATGGGTTGGTCGTTGACGGATTGGATATTGATGGTTGCGGTTTCCTGCGCGCACATTGCAGGTGAAGAGTCATCACAGACTTCATAAAGAAAACTGTCCACACCAAAGAAATTAAGATTAGGCACGTAGTTGAAACTACCATTAGAATTAAGGGAAAGCGTTCCATTTGTACAATCTACGATCAGTTGACTTGTGATGGGTTGATTCTCCACTTCTATATCATTTGAAAGCACATTATTACTGAGTGAACTATCTTCCTTTATGTTAAAATTATCTGCCGTAGCAATTGGCGCATCATCAACTGCAGCAATAGTAAAAATAACAGTTTCAATTCTACAAAGGATTGGATTGCCATCATCACAAACTTGGTAGGTTAGTGTATCCTTGCCAAAGTAGTTTGCTGTTGGATCGTATGTGAAGCTTCCATTTGCCAGTAATAAAATTGTTCCATTTGAAGGAACGGTTTGAATTGATGCCGTTAAATTATTTCCGTCTGCATCTGAATCATTACTTAGCACATTGCCTGTGATTTGATTGTCCTCATTTCCTAAGAACGAATCTATTGTTGAAGATGGGGCATCATTTACTCCGTTAATAATAATATTTACAATCTCGGTCTCACAAAGAGAAGGCGAACCATTGTCACAAACTTCATAGAAAAAATTGTCTGACCCAAAGTAGTTTTGATTTGGGACATAAGTGAAATTTCCATTTCCATTTAATGACAAATTTCCATTGCTTACATTTGAGATGATAGTGACTGAAAGTGTGTTATTCTCTATGTCAGAATCATTTACTAATACATTATTAGTTAGTGTAGAGTCTTCTGGAATTGTATAATTGTCTTGGGTTGAATTTGGTGCATCATTAACAGGAGAAATAGAAATGGTAACGTTTTCTGTCAAGCAAATAGAAGGCGAACCATCATCACAAACTTGGTAAACAAACTGGTCAGTTCCAAAATAGTTTGCGCTTGGCGTGTAGGTGAAATTGCCGTTTTGCTGAAGTGTTAGTGTTCCATTACTAGTTGTTGTATTGATTGTGGTTGTTAACGTATTGCCATCCACATCAGAGTCATTTGTCAATACATCTCCAGTGATTAGCGTATCTTCTTGCATTGTGTACAAATCACTATTGGTGCTAGGTGCATCGTTGACTGAAGTAACTGTTATGGTTACCGTCTCAGAATCACATAAAGGTGTTGGAGCATTGTCGCATACCTGATAGGTAAAGCTGTCAGAACCATTGAAGTTTGCATTGGGAACATACGTGTATGTGCCATTCGAGTTTAAGGTTAATGTACCATTTGAGACATTCGAAGAAATCGTGCTGGTCAATGGCTGATTTTCTATATCAGAATCATTCGTCAATACATTTCCACCACCAGAGCTATCTTCGTTTATTGTAAGATTGTCTGCCGTAGCAGT
>CALGAW010000080.1 GCA_937959115.1 uncultured Saprospiraceae bacterium | reverse complement strand
GTCTTTTTTTTGGCACCATACTCCACAATCCATCACAAAACTAAAATTTGAAAATTTAAGGACAGGATCTTGTACCAATCTTCCTGGTAGAAAGTTCTGAAAATGAAAAGAGGCCATCTCGTTTTGAGACAGCCTCTTTTTGTTTGGTTTGATAAAAGAATGTAGTTAAACTAATGAGAAAATAAATGGATTAAATGTAATTAATAGGTTAATTCTTAATTCGCAAGAAAGATAATTTCCGCCCTTCTTGCTTCTTGTTCATTGGCTGGTCGATAGTCAATACCATGAAAATCAGAGGTGATTCTTGACACATCAATTCCGCGTCTCATCAAGCCCGATTTTATGGATTCTGCTCTTCGCTCCGAAAGTAATAAATTGTATTCTGGCGAACCTTTTTTGCTTGCAAATCCCTTAATAACTAGCTTTAGAGAAGCGTGATCTGACATCAGTCGAGCGATTTCATCTAATAAGGTGTTTGATTCTGAGCGTAGTGCATGAGATGCATTATCAAAATAAATGACACGTCTATTGTTAAACCATACTTTTTCTTCCAACCGAGGAGCCGATTCTTGATAGATGATCTTTGGAGCCGATTCTTTATAAATGATCTGAGGAGCCGATTCCTTATAGATAATCTTTGGAGGAGATTCTTTATAAATGATCTTTGTTTCAGGAACGGGTCTATTGTTTATTTGATTAACTAGATCCTGGTATTTATCCAACAGGTCATTGTAGTTTCGGTCGTCTTGTGTTTTCACTTCCCTTGGCACTTCCTTGACAATGACTTGTGGAGCAGGTATTGGAACAGGTTTACTTTGTTCTCTTTCCAGCTCTCTGATTCGTTTTTTCAATTCAGAATATTCTTCGTCACTGTCCTTGTAGGTATAATCTTTATTGATGGTTTTCGAACGCCTAGGTTTCCGATCTTTTGCTAACTCCTTTCTGATTCGGTTCAATTCAGCTTCGATATCACTGTTATCCTTTGAAGCGTATACCACTCTACTTGAATCTGTTTTGATAGTATTGTGAATGACGACATTTGGCCGGTTTTCTAGTCCATTTAGATCTCGGAGGATGGATGCTCTCATTTCTTCTAGCTCTTGGCGTTCAGCAGCAGAGTTTGATGTCTGCATTCTGGTGTCGAGCGTTCTGAGCAGTGTTTTCATTTCTGCGAGCTCCTTGCTATTGTCTTGTAGTGGCGGATTCTGTACTGGCGGATTTTGATAGGCATATCGTTGTGCATTATAATACCGCGCTCTCATTAACCTTGCCCGCCTTGCTTTAATGATGGTTTCAAGGAGATTTTGTAATTCTGCATGGCTAAGTACAACATCGCTTTGATTGTTTGATTCGATCATCTGTCCCTTTACCTCTATACAACCGAGCACCATCAGTATCAAGAAACCATAAATGCTTATTAATTTCATAGTATGACATTTAGAAATAACAACAGGAGCATGCGCTAAGACATGCTCCTATATTAATAGGTAGATGATTTACTCTTTGTTCTTTTTCTTCTTCTTTTTTCTTTTCTTTTTAAATGCATCAAGAATTCCATCTGACTCCTCTCTTTTCTCTCCTGTGGTTTCTGATTTATTCTTTCTGTTATTTCGATCAAGATTATCAATCTTGTTATTTAGTTGTCCCAAGGAAACATCAATCTGCTTCGACAGGGCGTTCATGTCATTATTGATGAACTGCTCTAAGCTATCCTGCCTTGCATTGATTTCATTTAGCTGTGCTTCTATTGCTCCAACTCTATTATCCATATTGCTTGAGCCCATTTGTTGCTGAGGCATTGGATACATCTGGTTTCCACCATACTGATTACCGCCATATTGCTGGTAAGGCATTTGATACATCATGTCTGGCCCAACCAATGTACTTTCTAACACTTCTTCGATTAGGTTCTCGAATTCCGCAGGACTCATTCTGATTTGGCTGTTAGACGGAATGATTTGCAGTTGCCCTTGATTTTGTCCAACTACTGGTGCTTGATAAGCTGGAGTTGGATTAGCTGTTGTTCCGACAACAGGGGTCTGTTCGTTGATTACTGTAGTTTGAATTTCTTTTCCCTTGTTCTCTACGGTAATCATCTCTTTTTCTAGTTCAGCTTTCGCAACTTCTCTTTTTAATAATTCTGCTTTCGCATAATCTTCAGCAGCCACTGCTTGTTTTAATTGACGGTCGAGCGTTCTTATTTCCTCATCTTTAATGGCTCGTTCTAGCGCAACAGCGTCTTGAATTGAGGCTTCTATAAGGTCATTAGGATTTGTGTGGCGTTTTCCAATGGTTAGTTTTATACCTGCGGAGTAGAACCAACTCGTTTGAATTTGACTTGGGTTATCAAAGTCATCTGTATTCGAATCTGTAGACAGCATAGCTCTTGCATTTCCAAATACACGGAAACCTCTTGAGAATGGAATCGTGATCCCAGCTCCACCCATTGCGAATCCTCTATCTTCTGTTGTTAAGACGGTGTTGGAGGTATCTGTTCTACCAGTATACGTGTCTTGAACATCAATATTACCGCCACCAAACGTTACGAATGGGATGATTCCATTTCCTGAATTAAGATTCATTTTTAGTTCCCCACCATAAATTGCCAAATCATCTAGTTTCGTTGTTGTTCCGTTTTCAATAGAATTCCAATAGAAACCACGTAGGCCAATATAAGGCCCTATGTCTATTCCTGCTGAGCCACCAGCCATCCAAGCATCACGATAGGGCATCGCATTACTGAAATTGAGTTTACCAACAGACGGTTCGATAGTCCATCCAAGGGATTTGAATCCTCCAGAGAAACTTTCGTAGAACGCCTTGTCGATATCTGACATATTTTTATCCCGTTTTCCGGAAAGATATATCTGAAGAGAAGCTCCAAAAGACCAATTGGTTAGGTCTTCAGTCCCAAAATCAGCATTGGTAACTCCCATTGCTAGTTTGTCTCCAGGTTCTAGCAGATGGACACCTGAGTTGTATCGGTATGCGGTATTTTTGCCATAAAGGGCGAACGTAAAACGGTCCTTGATCGACACTTGAAAACCAGCACCGATCCCAGCATATATTTGCTTGTTAGGCATCAGCGTGTCTCTACTTATGCTTTGAACGCCAGTGGATATCGAAACAAAGGGCAGAAAGCTACTTCTTCCAATATTTAATTTGATCTCGCCACCATACCTGACTAATTTTACATCAGAAGGAGTGAATAAACTGTCTGCAAAATTCTGTATACCATACTCTGAAAAGCCTGTTTTTATATTGTATCCCTGATGATAAGTTCCTCTAAGTTCCAGTATTTCTCCGAATCCAAAGCCAAACTTACCTCCAAGCAAAGGACCGTTTTCTAATCCAGCTTTTTTGTGCCACAATACATACTCCACATCAGGTGTGAGTGTATAGTTAATCCCTCTTACTTGAGAGAACCCCATTTGATATGCTAGTATAAAAAGTAGCATAATAAATAACCTAATTCGCATTCGTTTTTTTTTAATTTAATGGTATTAAATACGAACTAGAGACTAGGAAGTTTCAAATGGGTCACAAAGATGCGAACAAAACAAGTAAATTGCGTAGATAAATCACTATCACATTACCAATCAGTACTATATCTTTATAAACCGGCCAGACTTGTATTGGTTATTTTGGTAAATTCTAAGGGTATAATTGCCAGCAGAGTATGCACTAACATCGATCGATAGATCATTTATTCCTCTATTTAGGTTAATTTCTTTTTCAAACATTAACATTCCAACATCATTAAATACTTCTAAAAAGAAATCGCCTTTGAATTCTCCCTCTACTGAAATATTCAATTGGTCTGAAGTAGGCAATGGAAATAGATTCATTTTGAATTTAATATTTTGATCTTCCACGCCACTTGCTGCAGATTTTGTTAATGTAAGTGTAGCATTTGCAGGATCGTCACCAGAAAACATATTGTCTCCATTGACTGCGTTGCCAGAAGCATAGAAAGTGACATCAGCTGAAGCTGTAGCTGAAGGAGCAGTCCAATCCACTGTAAATGTGTTCGTGGTACTTTTAGCTGATTGTTCAGCATATTGCCTAGAGGTAATTGCTGCAGTAATGACTTTTACATCTGCTCCAGGGTTGGTAAAGCTAGCAACATCAGAATTGTCAGCACTGTTTAAACAAACCATTTGAAAACCATATGCTGCGGCTCCGGGAGCATCAATTGTCACTCTAACCTCGTATACAACACCAGGGTCGTAAGCGGTTACAGGTAGATTGGTGGATTTGTCTAAGACTTCTATGGTCGTTACGTTATTGAACGCATTGCCATCTGTGTGACAACTACTTGCAAAGCACCCAGGCTCCTCTCCAGGCGCGCCTGTAAAACCATTGTTTAGAACACTGCCTACTCCTGTTGAGCTTCCTGCATTCAATATATAGATGCCAATGGCAATAAATATTAAGTATAAAGATCTAAATTTCATATGTAAACTAGCTATAAAAAAAATGTAGTTACAATATAAAGATTTTTTTTTACCAAAAAGAGTGATTGTATGAATACCAATAATTAATCATGGTTTTTGCTACATTATTACTTACTTTTGACACAAAGATGAATCATCTAGCTGTTCTTTTTCCTTCTGATAATCGGTTTGAAAGCTTTATTTTCGCTAAGGAATAATCGGTTACAAAAATACAGCCTCCGAAGCATCTTTATTGTCTTCTCACTTAGTGCTAATAGGATTTATGGGAAAATTATTTGAAAATACAGAAAATAAGTATGCGATCATCGGTGCTGGACCAGCAGGTCTAGCGGCTGCAAAAAACCTAAAGGAATGTGGAATTCTGTTTGACGGCTTTGAATCAGCGAGTGATGTTGGTGGGCTTTGGAATATTGAAAATGCAAACAGCACTGTTTACCAGTCTGCCCATCTAATTTCCTCCAAGCGAATGACAGAGTTTACTGACTTTCCGATGAAAGAAACTGTGGCGGACTATCCAAGTCATCGAGAGCTTCGTCAATACTTTATCGACTTTACCAATCATTATGATCTTTATAAGGACTTTCACTTCAATATGCCAGTTGAAAACCTAACTCCAGATGGTGATGACTGGCTAGTAAAAACAGCATCCGGCTCTTTCAAATATAAAGGGGTGTTGATCTGTAATGGCAACCTATCTCATGCGAACATCCCCTCGTTTAAAGGGTCATTTGACGGAGAGCTGATCCATTCTAAATCGTATAAATCTGCTGAAATATTTGAAGGTAAGCGCGTACTGATTATCGGTGCTGGCAACAGTGGCTGCGATATTGCTGTGGATGCCGTTCATAGAGCAGAGCGGGTGGATGTCAGTGTGCGTCGTGGCTACCATTTTGTACCAAAATATGTTTTTGGAAAACCTGCAGACTCGATTGGTGGTAAATTAACATTTCCTAGACCGATAAAACAAAAAATCGATGCTCTATTGCTCGGTTTCTTTACTGGAGATCCTGAGAACTTCGGCTTTCCAAAGCCTGACCACAAACTATATGAGTCACATCCCATTGTCAACAGTCTTATCTTGTATCATATCGGGCACGGTGATATTAATATCAAAAAAGACATCAAGGAATTTGCTGGTAAATCCGTTCACTTCAAGGACGGTACTAGTGAAGAATATGATATGATTTTATTAGCCACTGGCTATAAGTTGAATTATCCCTTTATTGATCAGGAGCTACTGAATTGGGAAGGTGCTGCGCCAAAGCTTTATTTGAACATTTTCCATCCAAAATACAATAACTTGTTTGTGCTTAGTATGGTAGAAGCTGCTGGTATTGGCTGGCATGGGAGAGGGCTGATGTCTAAATTAGTTGCTAAGTTTCTATTTGCCCTTGAAAAGCATCCTGAAAAAGCAAAAAAGGTCATTGATTCAAAGGCGAACTCATTTCCAAATTTGAACGGTGGGTATAAGTACATGAAACTAGACCGTATGGCCTATTATGTGCACAAAGACACTTATTTTAAAGAATTGAACAAACACTTAAAAATGCTTTCCTAGTTTCTACCCTGATTTTTCGAAAAGCATTTATTATCAGCCAAGTCATTAAGGAAATTAGCAAATTGTTCCTTTATAATATTGGTTTTTAAATGGTTAAATAGAGTTCAAGCTGAGAATAATTCTTTTATTTTCAAAAAAATGACTATTTTTAATTACCTAAGCGATCTTAAATAAGCGATTCATTAACCATTAGATGTAAACTCTTACCGACATGAAAAAAATAATTTTATCCACCGTCCTTTCCATGCTATTCTGTTTTATATATGCTCAAAATGTAGGAATTGGAACAGCAACACCAGCTTATAAACTTGATGTTAATGGAGACTTGAGAGTAATGGGAGATGACATCTATTCTAATACTTCATTAAGGATTCGCGCAGGTACAGGACTTATCGATTTACGACCAGCAAGTCCCACGTTCGGTGTTGTAATCCGACAATCTGGAGGAACAATTGGTTATGCGAATTTAGAAACATCCCCTACAGGTTTCGGTATCTCTTTTAAATCATCGCTTGCAAACCACATCCATATCGTATCTGGAGGAGATGTAGGCATTGGAACAACAACCCCGGCAGAAAAACTATCAATTAATAATGGTCATCTTCATTTTAGCAATAACTATGGAATAATGTTGGAGGCATATGCTGGTGCTGTATATGGTTTTATTCCTTATCAAACGGGGCTAAAAACATTTGGCGGTCTTGGGCCAAACTGTGTGGAAGATTTCGGAATGGTGGTTCACTCTGATCGAGTCATCGCATTCACTGAAACAGATGCCAACAAGATGTCTGGCTGGATGGATCTAAACATCAATAGATTTGTTTGGGATGGTACGATCTATAGCTCACGTGTTCGTGTACAAACCAACGTTTGGGCAGACTACGTCTTTAAAGACAATTATAAGCTCAAACCTTTAGATGAAGTAAAAGAATATATTTCTGAGAATGGCCATCTACCAAATATTCCCTCAGAAAAAGAGATCATAGAAGAAGGAATTGACGTATCTGAAATGAATGTAAAAATGATGGAAAAAATTGAAGAATTATTCCTCTATACAATTGAATTAAAGGAAGAGATTGATGTATTAAAAGAGAAAAATGCTCAATTAGAGGAAAAAGTTAATAATGATTAATAACTGATGTTCTTTCATTAATGGAATAAACAATTCAATGAGAAAACGGTTCTCGAAGTCAGTCGTTCAAAAGGAAATTAGAAATCGGATTGCGATTGGAGAATCTCGTCAAGCAATTTATGAAGATATGACCATGTTGTATCACAATGAAATAGAAATCGCTAAGCTTGTCCGAAATGCCTTTAAAAAGCAAACTAAAATCAGGAATATTAAGTTGAAAATCAGATGACTCACTATATACCTGATAGGCTATGGAATAAATCATCTTTCTAGGGTAGAGAAAATTCCGTTATTTCCGTTCCATAGAATCTTGTCCGCTCCATTGACATCACCGTCTTGATTGTAATCCCATTCTAGATACAAGTTAAACATGCCATTGTTTGGATTCCAAAGCGTATTGTCTTGACCAGTAATGTCAAATCCAGTCGCCACATTCAGTTGATCTCCGTCTCCAGCAAACAAAGCCCATACCCCGCTCGCTATCTCTTTCTGGCCAAACCCAAGGACATAACTGTTCGCAAGCCTGAAGTCATAAGTAAGCTTATTATTTATAATGGTAACAGGTGTCTGCGACATTGCTCCTATATGATTACGGTGTTCTACCACAATATAAAATGAACTTCCCATCCCAGCATTGATCACACGCGCTCTAGGAAAAAACAGCCCTCCGTCATCTAGTAAAACCGCAGCAGTAGCCGCTACTTCAGTGTTCTTTGATGTCCCAGTTCGGAAAGACACTTTCACCCAATCCACTGCATTTGTTGGATAGTCCGCAGTGCTCCATCCTTGCCCTTCAGTTCCCGGATAATTCCAAGGAGGAGCCGTGTACGGATGAAGGGAGGGCAGCAACCCCATTTGCAACAAACGAGTAGTCATTTTACCCGTAACAAAGTCATAAGTTCCTTCTAGCCATAGGCTGATATCTAGCTCAATGCCACTAGCACATTGTACGGTTACATTGTCAAAAGCAGATCGGTCATTGATGGTTCCCAGGCCAGGTTTGCTTAGAGGATTGATTGCTCCAACAACATAAGAACAGATGATTGTTCCATCAAAAATTTGTTCATAGGTACCATTGTTATATCGGAAGACCATATTATGTTGTGCATTGTTCAACACTACAGAAACATTAGCTGTTGCTACCATTTGCTTCACTCCATTTTGCAAACGATGAATCCCATTGTTGTTTGGGTCATTGGTGATCAAGGCATAGTCGTAATTCAAATCATCAATATAGTTTAAAACCAAGGCGACATCACCACTAGGGTTGTTGTTCATGTCTTCTAGTGATTGAATATCAGCTTCAATGCATTCCGCCCCAGCGGCATTTAAAATCGCATATTCCCCTAGTTTAAAATCTGTTAAGCTTGGAATATCTGTCGTGATTAGTTGATAAACGGGATTGTTATTATTGTCAAGGATCACTTCCCAACGTGCAGGATCACGTTCTAGATAATTCTGTCGATCTCCTTCGAGTGGTGTACTAGAAAATACCGACATCGGATTATTTGTCAGGCGGTAATTCAGCTGACCTTCGTAAAGATTGGATGGAGAAACACTTGGTTTGTGCTCATACCATTCTCGATTCTCCGTGTATAGGACAGGCATGCCTAAATCGCCAATAACGTTGCACTGTATGTGACCAAACTCTTTGCCGTAGCCGTCATGTGGTTCATAAGACGTTCCGAAATTGTTCCACCACGTATTTCTAGCAGCAGCATTAGGACCTGCGCAAAAGGCACCGCTGCTATTGTGATTCCATTCCGATTGTGTATTTGTGATTAAATTTTCAAAGGGGCTGTCCTTGTGAAAATCCATTCGAATCAAGGCGTTTCCTGATGTTCTGGATGCTACGTTTCCGTGTCCACCATGATCAAAACTCACACCATGCAGCCATGGCTGATTCACATTGCTGACATTGATTTCAGTGCCTTCCAATAAGTTGTATTCACTATCTGAGATGTAAATAGCATGATGGCCTTGCCTCCCAGAAATTGTAATATCCTTTGCAGTACAATTCACTGTACCTTTGCCTATTTGAATGCCGTTGTCACTATTGACGATGGTTACATTATTGATCCAGCCATTTTTTACATGAAAGAAACCAATTCCGTTAAAGCCAGGTTCTGACAAGTGTTGAGCAGCAGTTGGTGAATCAAATTCAATGCGGATGTCTCGAATGCCGACTTCTTCAATATGGTTAGTTTTGAAGACTTTTGGTATCCAATTCAACTGAATATCAAGGGGCAATGGCTCCTTTAAGGTAATTAGATGTTTTTCGATCCGCTCAATAGTGAAGTACTTCGTATCATCAGCCCCGCCCCAAGAACAAGGCGTATCCGTTGACCAATTATCCGTTTGATTGTTATGAATATGCTCCCAAAACGATCCATAAAGGTGATCATCTGTCCAACGTAAACCAATTAAATCTCCAGGAGAAAAATACTGCTGAGCATCTTGCACAGTAATCGTTCTATCCCCTCGTTTACAAGGGGCTATAATTGGATAATTTGTAGAAGAGGTGGATCCTCTAAAACTGAAGATGTTTCCTTCATGACCGTAGGTAAAATTGTTTCGGTAGCCGCCTTCAAAAACAGTTGCACTGAAAGGCGCGTAAAAGACTGTTCCTGTTGCTAGTTCACTGCTTCCTTTAAGTACGATGTTGCTTTTATTAATGATAATGGCACGATGCAACTCATAAACGCCAGAAGGGAAAAACAGAACGGCATTGCTGTTATTATCAATAATTTGTTGAATAAGAGGTTGATCATCTTGTCCATCATTCGGAATCACACCAAAATTGGCGACATTAATCGTAGGCGTAGGATTGGGCAAAGGAGATTCACCAGATTGGTACCCAGCATAGGAGAAATCAGGTAGGCGCCCCCTTGGATTCCACAATTCACCATTCACTCCCCAGAGCAAGGAATGTGAAGGAGGACTACCAGGCTCGCTTACATCAAGGAGTTGCACCATGACTGGAGTTGCAGGAGACGATACCCCATTTCTATTAATCGCAACCTGAATACTGTAGGCACCATATCGTTCAAAATCAAGCAATGAACCATCTTTTACTGTGATCTGTCCCGTAAATGCATTGATTTGAAAGGCGTTCGCTGCAGCCTGATTTCCTTTGATCTCGTAGGTAATACTTGCATTGCTATTATCAAATTCTATACACGCTACTGTGCCAACGACTGTTCCGTTATTGCTATTTTCAGGAAGGGAGAAGGACTGGTAATCACAAATGCCAAATGGCTGATTTTTAAAGTTATGGTCAAGGGGCAATCGGTCTGTGGCATTCCACTTGTTAGCAAGATAACCTTCTAGTGCGCTTAGCTGGCAACGAGAAAGAGCACGCTGGAAGACAAGTATTTCGTGGATGGTTCCTTTAAACGATCTAAAGCCAGCACTGTTGCCAGACCCAATGGTGAACGGGGAGTCATTGCTCACTGTGCCGGTTTTGCCCCTAAGGATGTAGGAATTCATTAAGTTAAGGATGTCTCCTCCTTTAATCGTTTGAGAGAAGATGTTTTTTTGATTTGGCTCGCCAAAATGCCAGATGTAGCTTCCAGCCCTTACGGAGCCAATTCTGTTGTTTTTTTGCACAAGAATCCCATAAGGCGTTGAATAATAAGCGTTTTTCGAGACCACCCAGCCTTGTCCATCCAAATCACCATCGGGCCAATTGGCTGTTTCGGCTTTAAAAAGGGCAACAACGGTCATCTCATCGTTTGGTCCGGTATCCAGATCAACGCTAGAAAGATAATCATCTGCACCGTCAAACTGTAAGCCGTTATTGCTGTAAGTCGGTCGTTGTGCAGAGGATGGTGCAGTTGCGTGATAACTGTTTCCTGATTTGTCTTTCCATTCATTGATAGGAGAATTGAGAACTGGCGTGGTTCCATTACCGTTAACATCTGCTGCGTCAAACCATAAAGAAGGAGAATAATCAAGCGGAGAAAAAGTTATTCCATTAGAATGTTCTGCAAAAAGAAATAAGGGAACGACAGAGAGAAAAAGGGTATGGATATAATTTTTCATTGAGCGGTAGAATTATGACCTTCAATAAGATAAGGAAATTTTATTATGTAATAACAATTATCTGGATGGATTCTATCCATTTCCTATAAAAATAATTACAAACATCAAGTAAAGCCTGTGCAAGTGAGTTCGAAAGTTAGTCAGTTTTGGTAGTTAAGAATCCTAATGCTCATTAGATTGATGCTAAAAACTTTGCTAGTCTTAGAGACCATTCAAACAGTCCGAACTTTCGGTTAATTATCGATTTTTTTAGTTAAGAAAGCGCGGACAAACCTTTGTCTGCAATCGGACAACAAATAAAAAACATTAGCTTCCATTACAATAAAATTATGTATTGATTATATTTATGGAAATAAACATGGATAAAGTCAATTTTGATGCAAACTTTGAAGAACTTATTTGGACCAGAAAAGTTTAACGATTTTACCATAAAAGAATTTTGGAATTGGTTTGAAGACCACGAACAGCAGTTTTCACAAGCAATTCGAGACAGAACAGACGTTGAGACGATGTTCTTTGACCAACTTTCAACAAATTTGGGAAGATTGAGAGAAGGGATATTCTTTTTGGCAGGAGAATTAGACGATAATAAGGTGGAACTAATCCTTACTCCGGATGGCAACATCATAAATGTAGAATTTATAGAGCGTTTAGTCCAATCTGCGCCTACGCTATCTGGTTGGGCATTTACAGCGTTTAAACGTGCTCAAAGTATAGAAAATGTTTCTGTAAAGTATGGAGATTATTTCTTTGAACAAGATCAATTATTTTTTTATTCTAATGATAATGACCAATACCCTGACTTAATTGATTTAACGATTGTTCATAAGCTATTTAATGAGGAAAATAGACGCATTATTGAAAATGGAACCTATCTGTTTCTTGATATGTATATCGGTGAGTTAAATTGTATTTCCATCATTGATAACCTACGTTTTTGTAGTATAGAAGAGGCTGAAGAAACCTTAGTTCCAATCGGAAAACTAGATGCTTTTTTGAAGTGGAGAAATAAAGAATTTGTAGAACAATATGAAGATGTATTGCGCAATTCTGAAGAAGATCAACACGCCTTGTTTGAAGGTAATACAAACGATGGCATGCCATTGATCGCAGTAATGAATACAGATGTCTTACAATGGGAAAACAAAGCCTCTCATCCTTGGATTTTAAAGATTATAATAACATATGACGGCTCCGAAACCAATGGATTTCCGACGCCAGAAACAAACAAGGCGCTTGATGAACAAGAAGAAGGGCTTGTTGAATTGCTAAAAGAGTCAGATGGATACATTAATGTTGGAAGGGAAACTGGAAAAAATCAACGACAAATTTATTTTGCATGCAAAGGCTTTCGAAAAGCTTCAAGAACAATATCCGATCTTATTGCGAATCATATGATCGATTCGATTAAATTTGAACTTTACAAGGATAAATACTGGCGTACTTTTGAACGATTTAAGCCTGTATAAAATACTAAATAGAAGGATATTATTACTGTTTTTCAACCGAACTAAAGATCTTATTTTTTCTAGTAAAGTTTTTCTCAAAGAAGTATAAAATTTTGAATAACTATTTGATGCTCTGAATGTATTCCTCAGGAGAAATTACAGACGATATAGTAATCGCTAATTAAGAATTTGTTCCGTTAATGTTCAATAATTAAATAACGCATTACTTAAACCCGCATTCTGCAATAGAAACATCGTTCTGAGCTGAAACCCCTTCAAAACTGGGCACGTCCAGCAATTTTGATTCTCACCGTAACGATGGCTACGCCTGCGAGTCAAAATCACTGTGGAGCACCCATTTTTATTGGGTTTTAAACTCATA
>CALGAW010000079.1 GCA_937959115.1 uncultured Saprospiraceae bacterium | reverse complement strand
GTCTACCGTTCCTGAAGTAATCGTTGCTCGGCACATGGGCATGGAAGTTTGCGTGCTATCCATTGTCTCTAACAAATGTTACCCAATTGAAGAGATTACAGAAACTACCATAGAAGAAGTGATTGCTATTGCTGGCAAAGCAGAACCTAAATTGACGGCTCTTGTCAAAGGTTTTTTAGCTAAAATTAGTTCGTAGTTTTCTCAAAAACTTGTATTTTGTTTTAGAATCACTTCTGTAATAAATAATTTCACATCATGCAAAACATATTTGAAGCCAAAGGTGCTGAAACATTAATCAAAAGAATTAATGCACTTACTCCCGAATCCAAAGCCCAATGGGGAAAAATGTCTGTTGATCAAATGCTGGCACATTGTAATGTTGCTTTTGACATGGCCTACACAGATAAATATCCCAAAGCTGGAGGATTTAAGAAGATCATGCTTAAGCTGTTTGTGAAAAATGCCGTTGTTGGTCCAAAACCTTATCCTAAAAACGGGCGTACAGCTCCTGAATTTATAATCGAAGGCTCCAGAGATTTTGATAAAGAAAAACAAATTCTTATAGACTATATCAATAAAACAAATGAGCTAGGGGCAGCTACCTTTGAAGGTAAAGAAAATATCAACTTTGGTGCCCTTTCGACCCAAGAATGGAATACAATGTTTAGCAAACATATGGACCATCATTTTACTCAGTTTGGCGTTTAGAGATCAATTCTTTATCGATTATTTTTAAAAGAGCCTTAAAATCTATCTACTAAATACTTACCTTTGCTTGCTTGGTCAAATTTTATACGCCAAGCATAATCAAGCAGAATTCACTAAATGGGTAAGACAGTAAAAGCAACTAAACCTAAAGCCGCAAAAACACAAAAAGCTCGTAAAGCAGCTATTAAGTCGGACGATGTCATAGAGATCATAGGTGCCAATGAAAATAACCTAAAAGGCATCAGCTGTGATATCCCAAGAAATCAACTGGTAGTTATTACGGGATTAAGTGGATCTGGTAAATCTTCACTAGCTTTTGACACCATCTACGCAGAAGGCCAAAGAAGGTATATGGAAACCTTTACTTCCTACGCAAGACAGTTTATTGGCGAAATGACGAGACCTGATGTCGAAAAAATCAATGGTCTAAGTCCAGTTATTTCAATAGAACAAAAAACTACTGGGAGAAATCCAAGATCGACGGTTGGTACAATTACAGAAGTTTATGATTTTATTAGACTGCTTTATGCTAGGTCAGGTCAAGCCTATTCCTATGTGACTGGAAAGAAAATGGTTCGATACACTGAAGAACAAATGGGGGACCACATTTTTAAAAATTTTAAAAACAAAAAAATCTTGCTTCTTGCGCCATTAGTCAGAGCAAGAAAAGGCCATTACAGAGAACTATTTGACCAAATAAAAAAACAAGGTTTTACCAAAGTCCGTGTTGACGGGGATGTATTAGATATAAAACCTGGAATGCAACTGGACAGGTATAAAGTCCATGATATTGAAGTAGTAATCGATCGTTTGGCAGTTGAAGCTGCTAAAAAAGATAGGTTGTCTTCCTCTTTGCAAACAGCACTTAGAATGGGTACTGGTTTTATTATGGTGTCTGATCACAAAAGTGGAGAAATCCATTCTTACAGTAAATTATTGATGTGCCCAGAATCTGGCATTTCTTATGAAGAACCCTCACCAAATGCCTTTTCATTCAATTCACCTTATGGCGCTTGTACGAAGTGCAAAGGATTAGGAACGGTGCATGAAGTGGACATGAATCTAGTGATCCCTGATGATTCCAAATCAATCAATCAAATAGGAATTGCACCCTTTGGAGAAGTGAGAGAAAACATGACGTTCAAGCAGCTGCGTCAAATTTCGAAACAATATAAATTTAGCTTTGCCACCCCAGTAAAAGACATCCCCAAAGAGGCCTTAGCCACTATCCTAGATGGAGGGAACGAGAAATTTGACATCAGTATGAATTTTGGGAAAAGTGATTATTCCTACAATTTAGCATACGAAGGATTGCTTAAAATGCTAAAACGATGGTATAGCGAATCATCCTCCGATAAAATAAGAAATTGGGCAGAGGGATTTATGTCTGTTGTAGAATGTCCTGACTGTAATGGTGCACGCCTTAAAAAGGAATCCCTACACTTTAAAATCAACGATACAGACATCTCACAACTCGCTCGTTGGGATATCACCGAACTACATAAATGGATCAGTGAAGCTGACAAAAAAATGTCTGGCCGTCAACTTAAAATTGCAAAGGATATCCTCAAAGAACTACGCATGCGGCTTGGTTTCTTACTTCATGTTGGTCTTGACTACCTAGCACTCTCCCGTCCAGCAAAAACGCTCTCAGGTGGTGAGTCACAACGCATCAGACTAGCCACCCAGATTGGATCTCAGCTGACGGGGATCACTTACATCCTAGACGAGCCAAGTATCGGCCTACATCAACGAGACAATCAGAAATTGATTGAAGCGTTGCATGAACTAGCAGAAATTGGGAATACAGTGCTCGTCGTAGAACATGATAAAGACATTATGATGGCATCCGATTTCCTAATTGATCTAGGCCCAGGCGCTGGAAATCATGGTGGAGAATTAGTCGCAGCAGGTATTCCTAAAGCGTTTTTTACTAAAAAGACCTTGACCTCCAAGTATCTCACCAACCAATTAGTCATTGACGTCCCTAAGAAACGCCGCAAAGGAAACGGTAAAAAAATTGAGCTAAAAGGAGCCACTGGTAACAACCTAAAAAACGTGGATATCAAAATCCCTCTAGGCATATTCTGCTGTGTGACCGGTGTTTCTGGAAGTGGTAAATCAACGCTAATCAACGAAACACTTTACCCAATTTTGCGACAGCATTTTTATAGAGCAAGAAAAGGACCGTTGCCTTATAAGAGCATAAAAGGAATTGACAATGTTGACAAGGTAATCGTAATTGACCAGTCACCTATTGGAAGAACACCACGCTCTAATCCAGCAACCTATACAGGTGTCTTTTCGCCCATTCGAAATCTATTTTCTAATTTACCAGAGGCAAAAATACGGGGATACAAACCAGGTCGGTTTTCCTTTAATGTAAAAGGTGGACGCTGTGAAACTTGTGGTGGTGGCGGGAAACGTGTGATTGAAATGAACTTTTTACCTGATGTATTGGTAGACTGTGAAACATGTATGGGCAAACGGTATAACCGAGAAACATTACAGATTCTATTCAAAGGAAAATCAATTAGTGATGTATTAAATTTGACTGTAAATGAGGCGGTTGAGTTTTTCGAAGCCATTCCAAAAATTTACCGAAAGGTAAAAGTATTACAAGACGTTGGTCTAGGATATCTTACCTTAGGGCAATCCTCTACTACAATTTCTGGTGGTGAAGCACAACGCGTTAAACTAAGCGAGGAACTGTCTAAACGGGATACAGGAAATACCTTGTATATACTGGATGAACCTACAACAGGATTGCACTTTGAAGATATTAGATTGCTCCTTGGTGTATTGAATAAGCTAGTAGATCGAGGCAACACAATCCTTGTCATCGAGCATAATATGGATGTGATAAAAGTAGCGGATTACATTATAGATATTGGCCCAGAAGGCGGTCATCGTGGAGGAGAGGTAATCGTTGCTGGTACACCAGAAAAAGTGGCAAAGGAGAAAAAAAGTTATACGGGTCATTTTTTAAAGGAAGAATTAAAATAAATGACGAAAGAGCAGAACAAGAAAAAATATGACATGGCACTTCTGATGCGCGTCTTGCGGTTGGGCTTGCCTTATAAAGGATTGTTTATCCTGTCAGGTCTGCTCTCTGTTGTGCTCGCTCCCCTAGCGGTTCTAAAGCCTTATTTGGTGCAATATACTGTTGACAAACACATCATGGGGTCTGACGCAAGCGGATTATTTTACATGATGGTCGTATTTTTCATTGTGCTCATCGCAGAAAGCAGTTTGCGTTATTTCTTTATTTACAAGTCAAGCCTCCTAGGACAATCCATCATCCGAGATCTTAGAGTGCGTGTGTTTAATCACCTAACTAGCCTACAGCTTCGTTATTTTGATCGAACACCAATTGGAACAGCGACAACTAGAACAATCAATGATGTAGAGACGATTAACACGATTTTTACCCAAGGTGTGATCATGATGATTGCAGATCTGCTTCGTCTATTTGCGGTGCTTGTTGTCATGTTATGGACGAGTTGGAAACTAACACTTGTTTGCCTAATCACAATTCCATTACTAATAGTAGCAACTTACTTGTTTAAAGAAGGTGTAAAATCTGCTTATCAGGTGGTCCGTAATCAGATTTCCGTAATGAATGCTTTTTTACAAGAACGGATAAGCGGAATGCGGGTGGTTCAAATCTTTAATGCCGAGGAACGGGAGCTGAACAACTTTAAAGAAATCAATAAGGTTTATCGAAAGGCAAATCTAAATGCTATTTTCTATTATGCCTTATTTTTTCCAGTGGTAGAAGTTCTAACTGCCATTTCGCTAGGACTCCTTGTCTGGTATGGTGCGCGCGGAGTGTTGACAGCAGATATAACACTAGGTGCCTTGATTGCTTTCCCGATCTATCTAAACATGCTATTCCGACCAATACGGATGCTTGCTGATAAACTCAATACGCTTCAGATGGGATTAGTCGCTGCCAATCGGGTGTTCGAATTACTAGACAACAATCAAGTCATTAAAGACTCTGGAACACTTGAGCCTGAATCTTTCAAGGGAAAAGTTGAATTTAAAAATGTGTTTTTTGCTTACAATGAACCTAATTTAATTTTGAACGATGTTTCCTTCAAACTAGACCCCGGGGAAACGCTTGCTATTGTTGGTAGCACGGGTTCTGGGAAAACGACGATTATCAATATCCTCAATCGGTTTTATCCTTTGCAAAAAGGAGCCATTCTAATTGACGACATCAACATCGACACGATTCAACTCAATAGTTTACGGCAACGGGTAACGATGGTGCTGCAAGACGTATTTCTATTTTCTGGTACGGTCATGGAGAACATCACCCTTCAAAATACCGATATCCCAGAAGAAAGAGTCTACGAAGCTGCCAAAATGATCGGTGCACACGAATTCATAGAACGCTTGCCTGACGGCTATGAGTATCAAGTCCGTGAGCGTGGTGCTACGTTATCTATGGGCCAGCGACAGCTTATTTCGTTTGTACGGGCGCTTGTCTTTAATCCAGATATCCTGGTGCTCGATGAAGCCACATCTTCGATCGATCCAGAGACGGAAAGCGTGATTCAGTATGCGATAGAACAGTTAATCACCAAGCGGACATCTATTATTATAGCGCACCGATTGTCTACCATTCGGCATGCGGATAAGATCCTTGTATTGGATGGTGGTTCTGTGATCGAATTTGGGACGCATGCAGAGCTGGTTGTAAAGGAAGGTGGGCACTACAAGGAGTTGTACGAATTGCAGTTTTTGCAGGCGGAGCCTGGGTGAGTTTTTAATGATTAATTTTTATTTATTGTTGTGCGTTTTTTTGTTCTTGGGTGAGAAAGTCTAATAATTTACCGGCTGGTCAAAATTTAATAGATTTACAGGACTTATTTACAGATTATGGATATTAGAATTCTTAAATATCGACTCTTACTTTTTGTTGTT
The DNA here is from genome assembly GCA_937959115.1 of uncultured Saprospiraceae bacterium. Lineage (GTDB taxonomy): Bacteria > Bacteroidota > Bacteroidia > Chitinophagales > Saprospiraceae > JAHDHB01. The sequence continues at coordinate 1,602 of CALGAW010000079.1, read as the reverse complement.
TGTATAATTAGTACTATATATAGTTGCAGAAAACCTCAGAAGTGTGTTCGTGAATATGAGTTCAATTTTCCTGCCACTATTACACCTGTATTAGACTCTTTTTCTATTGGAGATACTATTTGGTATGAAGTGGAATTCAACAATTTCATTGAAGATGAAATTACAGGGGAGCAAGTTGATATTACTAATCTTGATTTAACTCATTTTGAATTTTATATTGAGAGATTTGATACTATTCATCTTACTTATATTGGAAATAATTTTATCTACTTTGCGACTGAAGGTATTTTTGAACAAACTTCATGGGGAGGAAGATTGTATTTAGATGGATCTATTAATAAAACATTTAAGATGTTCTTCATCCCTCACGAAAGGGGGGGCTATGCAATTTCTGGGGTTTTACCTTTTTTATACTCTGATGAAGAATTGGAAGTATATCTTGACAATCCTTGTATTGCAAGTGTTTTTAAAAGATCAAGGCTAATGCCTAACAACGATCATATTGATTTTTCAGTTTATGATGGTAGATATACATTGATACAAACACAAACAGGAGTAGATTCATTTTTTTGGGATAAAATTGAAGATCCACAAGGGGAAGGTTCTTATGTGTTTTGGGTTGATTGAATTATTAAAAGGGTGCTGCGATTTTTCTCAATCGCAGCACCCTTTTCTATTCGAAAAGATGCAAAAGCTAAGAAATGAAGGCTCAATAAGGTATACTAACACCTTAAATACGTTTTCTAATTTATAGACACCTCCAACATTCGTTTTCCTGTTGAACCTTAAGGGGCATGGTTGCGTACCCTTTTTGCCATTGGTGCAATTAACCGCTTCAATCCCCGTGATACTGCCGTATCCAGAAGAATTGAAGACGATTGGTGATCATATGCGTAAGGTACGGTTTGAGCGTGGATTGCTGCAAAAAGAGGTTGCTGATATAATTGGTGTTAATGTGGCCACTGTTGTGAATTGGGAGAAGAATCATACTTCGCCGCCGGTTATGTTGCTGCCTAGAATTGTTGGATTCTTGGGGTATGATCCTATTGATGAAATCATTGATGACTCCTTGGGTAGTAGAATAAAACAATACCGAATGCAACATGGTTTGAGCATTAAGAAGATGGCAAACCTGATCCCTTCTGATGAAAGTACCATCTCTAGATTAGAACAGGGCAAAGGATGGTTTCAAGAAAAGACCTTGAAGAAGATTAATGAGTTTTTCTATGTTAATACTTCACCACTTTAAACACTTCATTCAATCCATCTACATTTACCTTCACTAAATAGAGACCGGCAACACTACTATTTATCTTTATAGGAATGCCGGAGACACCTTCATATTCTTGAGTTTTGATAACTCGACCAGTAACATCAGTAATTGTTAGTTCTACTTGACTGTATTCTTTCCTTAAATCAATATAAAATTGACCGTTATTGGGATTTGGATATAAGATAAATTTTGAAGTTCCTCAATAAAGTAGACACTAAGATAAGTTAGAAATCATTAATTTTTATAAATTTATACTTATGTCTAGAATACGAAGAAAATACACTAAACAAGAGAAACTCGAGATAGTAAAGTTAAGTCTCGATGAAAAT
>CALGAW010000078.1 GCA_937959115.1 uncultured Saprospiraceae bacterium | reverse complement strand
GAAAATGGAAAAAATCTAGATTTGGGTGGGCGCAAATCTATAATCAATTGTATATTCACTTTGAAAACAGAATTAAGTAATGAGTCCTACGAAACTTGATGATGATTTTTCTTCTTCAAACACAAAATTTTGGACAAGCCCGTTTGTTACTTTTGTTGGCTATCGTTTTCTTATTTCTTCGGTTAGTTTAAATGTTATTGGAAAATAAAAATGAGTTCTTACCAAGCGATTATAATTTCTTCCTGGATTATATTTAGGAAGTAAACTAATGATTCGTATTGCCTCTTTATCTATTTCTGGACTTAAGGATTTAACTACTTCTATATTTGTAATCTCACCACTTGGCTCAATAATATAACTCACTTTTACAATTCCTTCAATTTCATTTTTGATTGCTTCTTCTGGATATTCTATATTGTTAATGATGAATGTCTTTAGTGAATCATCTGAAATATCTAAATATGCTCTTGTATTCCAAGAATATATATCAATAGACTCTTCTCCATTTTTATCCCAGCATTGCGTAATCACTTTTTCTTTATTGGAATGATTTTCAGAGCAACTTTTTTCACCACTTCTATAGTACCAATTCCAAATTCCTATCTTTTCATTTCTTGAATAGTTTCCTTCATTATTCATACTTCCATCCGTAAACCAATTTTTCCAATATCCATCTAACTGTCCATCTTTATATGTTCCCTGTGAACTTTTCTTACCGTCTTTGTAATAAAAGATATAGTTTCCATGTTTTCTTCTTTTTTTATCCAATTGACCTTCCATTGCTAGATTTCCATCTTTATCTAATGCTTTGATTTTATTTCCGTTTAAGTTTCCTACATATTCATAGTTATCAGATTCGTCAACTTCTTCAAATGACTGATCAAAGTATATTTTATTATTCTTTTGACATATCCCTTTCTGTGTAAAAAAAACTAATAGAACTAAGACCATATGTTTCATAAACTTATTTTATATTTTTATTAATGTTAGCCAACGTCGCGTATATGTGGCGTGGCGGGCTTTTGCCCGACATGAACACATATACATTGTTGGCAGCAGGTTTCTTTTTCTTTTTTACATATAAAAATGTTTCCATAACCAAATTCCCGAATAATTTGTAAAACACATATCGCCAATTTTGAAGATTTGGTTTTTATCTTCTGGTCTTGGTTTTGGCTTTTCTCCTTTTAGCATTTGCTTTAATAGATATGATTTTCCTTTAAACCATTTTTCTTTTTGGTCAATTGAGGATGCATAAATTTTCAAATATGATTTTCCTTCTTCAATTTCGCTTATCATATCTTCAAGAAACCCTAATCCTTCTTCTTTAAATTCTTCATCGTTTTCTTCGTCTACCCAACCATTCTCTTTTAATATTTGAATTCCTTTACTATCATTTGTAAATGGACTATCTTCTATTTCTAAGTTTATATCTATCATACCATATTTTGCAATTGTTCCTTCTATATTGTTGTTTTTGATAGATTTCACTTTCAGTTTTAAATATTCCTCAACTATCTCTATTATTTCGTTACCTATTATTGTCCCATTTTTTGAAATATCTATCGGTATCTCTGTTCCAACGTATTCTTTTATTGGGACATATTTCAACTCTTTATTTATTTTTCTTAGAATTCCGAATTTGTTCATTTTCTTTTTTTCTACTTGCTGCCAACATCTCTATAAACGCCACAAAGATACTTCAATGGCGTATACATCTTCAATGTACGCACAAAATTACAACTTTCAATCATTCCCACCAAAAGGACTTTAGTCCTTATAGGGCGTTAACCGACTCCTTGTTCCAAAGCCTGATCTATAAGTAGTCATGCTGAAATTAAGGGTTTACCTAATTTTTCTTGACGAACTATTATATAAAAAATATTATTCTATCTTTAGAAAAAACAACTGCTAGTTTTAGATTTAATACCCAAAGAATAACATTATTTTCAACCCTCAAATCCCCAAAAAACATGAAACACTTACTTTCATTCGCACTTTTATTCATTTCTCTGCTCATTTCTGCTCAAGACAAAACACAAGAATTCCAAATTGGGGAGAACGAACAACTTCTTGGCGATGTAAAATCATTTGGCCCTGATGGATTTATCTTTGATATCGGGACAGATGATAAAGAAATTTCTGATCAAAACTGTACACTCTACCATTATTCCCCTGAAATGAAACTGATTCGAAAAGTTGCTCTTTCCTCAATTGATTTAACAAATAGTTATTACCATAAAGCAATTGTATCAAAAGGTGGAGAATATGTTTACTTATTGAATACAAAAAATGAAGAAATAGCTCAGATAAGAAAAGATGGTAATTCAGAAACGAAGAAGTTTGAGTTGATAAGCGAGAAATGGGAAAATTATGGTACGAGTACATATGAGAACGATTTAATCATTATTTCCAGAGATGAAAATGACAAAATTTGCCTTGACAAAATCAATCATGCAGACCTTTCTCATGAAAAATCCACCATCTCTTTTCCTTCGTTAGAAAGTCATAAGACGATTGCTCCAACTACATTTATAGGTACATACAATGACCAATTGTATTTTAAATATGGAATTTTACATAAAAAAAAGAATGAGACATTACAACAAAGAATTGAACTAGGAATTTGGGTGTTTAATATGGAAGGTACTTTGGTTAACTCCTTTTCATTTAAGCCTATTATAGAAGGTTCAGAATCCACAATGTTATACACCTCATCATTTTATAATGGAAGGAAAGTTGATTTTTCATTGAAATCTAAGGATACTTACGTTACGTCTTCTAGTAGTGTTACTTACAATCCAACAGGAGCACCTACCTTTACCCCTGAACGTTCAATCACTACTTTCACCACCCATACAAAAGGAATATATCCAGACTATTTGAAACCTAAAAATAATCCATTTTCTTATGGAAATACCTTGTTAGATGAATCGACAGGTGAACTCTATTATTTTGGCATAAGCAAAACAGAAAACGATTATAGATCCACCTACTTTTGTAAAAAATTTGATGCTCAGGGAAAAGAACTTTGGACGACAACGAAAAAGGCCACGTCCATGGTTTTAAAATCAAGGGGGTTTAAGAGAGTTTCTGATTATTCATTTACAGTCGTCAGTTTTCTACTTTCTGATGATGAAGAGAACATCATATACCACATAAAAAACAATTATAACGATGAGTTTGAAATAAACATTAATAAAGAAAATGGAGAATGGGGTAAAGAAGTCCAAACAAGGTCTAAAAAAATTGGAGCTTCAAAATTCAACCAATATCACAAGGACAGAAAAATAGGAATACTTAGGCGAAGAACTCCCATAAACCTCTATACTTATACCTACAAAAACCATGGTGTGTTGGTTGAAGAATTTAGACAATATTCTAGAATAACATTGAAATACATTCAGGATTAGTTGTGTGCTTAGATTGCTACCCTAACTTCAATAACATACCGGAGTGATCACTTAACTTCTCCTCCCGCCACGAATGCAAATAACGGCATTCCGTAACCAAGGGCAAAATAGAATCGTGCACGTAAGTATGATCGTACCGAAAACCGTTGCCTTGATGACTGAACCAGGAATACTCCCTAGCATCTCCGTGCACATGGCGAAATGCATCTTGATATCCGATTTCTCCAAATTTTTCTAGGTATTCAGTATACCAGAAGGACTTACCCTTCTGATCTACAAAATTGATCCCCGTATTGTAGTCGCCGGCAATTATGGAAGGCTTATCGTTTTTAAGCCTCTTTAGAAACCAAGGCAGCCAGTCATGTTTCTTCTTGTGTGGCAGATACACTCCATACAGATTAAAGGCAGGAAATTCAGCCATAACCACATTATGAGGATACTGTTCAACTGTAGGAAAGAGCTGAGAACCGCAAGGAAACTTACTCGCGATCAGCACCGTGTTTACTGCACCCTTCGCTCCGCTTGCTACTTGATAGAGATAACCCGCCCCAAGTAATTTTGAGCGCAACTGTGTTCCTGAATCATTGTTGTGAAATTCACTGAACACGATGACATCTGGACGTTCTTTCAACAAAGCCTTCAGTATTCCAGCACTTCTGCGACCGCCGCCTTGCATTATGTTCCAGGATATTAGTTTAAACAAATCTTCTTTTAATTAGTGATAAAACATCGATCAATAAAAATCTACGCTCCTTTTTTCACCTTCTTCGCATTTTCTATACTTGCTTTTAGAGCATCCATGATATCCACAACGGGTTTCTCGTCTTCTGCGGTAGGAAGGGCAATTATTTCCTTTCCAGCTACTTTCTGTTCTACTAGTTCCATTAGTGCGTCTCGATACCGATCTTCAAAATCAATTTCTTCGAAGGTTGTTGTTAATGACTCTACTAGAGTTTCAGCGAGTTTGAGCTGTTTTTCATCTGGTTCTGCAACGCCTAAATCAGGGATATCGCTTATAGAGCGTAGCTCATGCGGATAGCGTAATTTGTACATGACCATACCGTTTTCATGGGAAGTCAACAGCACGACATCTTCCTTGTCTCGGAGGATGAGTCTTCCTACACCAGCCTTTCCACTGTTTTTAAGTGTTTGGCAAAATAGGCTATAGGTTTTTAAGGCGACATCTCCGTTCGGCCCGATAAAATAAACCGCTTCAAAACGGGAAGGGTGCACCTCATTGATGTCTACAAAAGCTTCGATTTCTATGATTCGATTACTCTTCAATTTGATGGCATCGAAATCTTCTTTTTCAAGGACCACAAACTGATCGGGTTGGTACTCATATCCTTTGACGATATCACCATACGGCACTTTTTTGTTACAAGACCGACAGACCTTATCGTATCCAACTGCACCATGATCTTCATTATGCAATTGTTTGAATTTTATTTCAGATTTTTTCTCTACTGCACTATACACTTCGATTGGAATCGTCACCAATGAAAATTGAATATGTCCTTTCCAAATTGCTCTCATAACAATGATTAATGTTTAATGATTAATGAAACTAATTGACTCCGTTCATATACACTTGTAAATAAATCCGTTAGCAATACGCTGCGTCTAATAATTCTGCATTCGAAATTCTTCAATCATTATTCGATTTTCATTTTTTCCTATTCGGATGATAAATCAGGTCTTAATCTCATAAATACAGGCTCTCTATACGTACTTTTATTGGTTAAAGATGCATATTGTATTTCACAAAATAAAATTGGCTCTAACCAAACCGTTGATTTTTCATCGGAGATTTGGTCTTTAATCAATTTTGTAGATCGATTGAGTCCTTCTAATGTTTCAAGTACTGCCTTTATCTTTTTATCGTCAAATCCAGTTCCGACTTTTCCTTTGTAAATGATTCCTTCTTCAGAAATTTCCCCGAGATGCAAGGCACCAAAAAATGCCTTACGTGCTCCTTCTCCCTTGGTATAGCCTAGAATTACGCACTCAGCAGTTGATCTGAATTTTATTTTCAACCAATCACCACTTCTACCGCCCGGATGGTAAGAACTAGTTGTTTTTTTTGCGATAATCCCTTCTAGTCCATGCAGTTTTGCAGCTTCCAACAGGGCTTTTCCGTCTTCTATGCCTTCACTTAAGCGAATGATATTGTTTTTTCTAATAATGGCAGCTAACCACTCTTGCCGCTTGTGCAATGGATCACTCATTAGGCTGCGACCGCCTAGATAGAGACAATCGAACACATAAAAGTAAGCGGGTTTACTTCGAGTCAGTTGATCAATTTTTGAAGGAGCAGACGTGTGCAGTCGGCTGATCACATCTGTAAAAACAGGCTTTCCAGCTTCATCCAGACAAACGATTTCCCCATCTAGAATCGCTGTTGCTGACCGACAATGTTTGCTATCTGCAATCTTAGGAAACTGTTTGGTGATGTCTCTTCCACTTCTACTTCGGATGGTAACCTGCTTATCTGCAATCGTCATTACGGCTCGGATGCCATCCCATTTTATTTCGTAAGAAAAATCCTTTTCTTTTGGCAACTTTTCTTGAGGAATAGCGAGCATTGGAGGAATGACATCCTGCAACAACTTGTAGGTCGGATTGTCTTTGCGCTCAATCAGCCATTCATTGTTTTTCATTTTGTACAAGTGGAATGTTGCCTCTACTTGCTTACTTATCAGCTTAACATGCATCCGTTTTTCTTCCTTTTTGGAAACCTCATACGTCCCAGTTGCAAATACCCACATGGTTCCACCTCCATATTCTTCCTTGGGTATTACACCTTCAAAATCAAGGTATTTCAAGGGATGTGGTTCCGTCTCAATAGCAAGTCGCTTAATGCCAGGAACAGGTGGCAATCCTTTTGGAATGGCCCAGGAGCGCAGTACGCCGTTCATCTCAAGGCGTAAATCCCAATGCAAATTCGTCGCATGGTGGATTTGAATTACAAAGCGATTACCTTTTGTCTTTACAGTTGATTCAGGAGCGGGTTCACTTGTTTTCGAAAAATCTCTTTTGCCTTCGTAGCTCTGGAGTTGATCTCCAACGGCCGTTTCAGGCATTTTAGAGGGCTGTGCGCCTCTTTTGTCATGCAAGTGGACTGCATAGCTACGAAACCCTTTCCAGGCGTCTCCATGCTTCTTAAGGAGGTCAGGCACGTTCTTGATGGTATAAATGCTTGGATGCTCCAAATCTTCAAGCTGATCCCAAGTGATTGGCATTGACACCGTTGCTCCGGGTCGCCCTCTTGTGGAATAAGCGCCAACGGTGGTTTGTCCCTCATGATTTCTGTAGATATCAATTAGCATTTTGTTCGTCCGTGCTGTTTTCTGAATTTTCAGGGTACAGTGCTCTGGGTACAATTTTATGAAGCCTCTTGTCAGTGTTTTGATGGACTCCATAAGCTCGTCATGTTTCCAGAGGGGTGCGATGGGCACACAGACATGCACTCCTTTGCCTCCACTAGTTTTAATGAAGGGATAATAGCCAAATTCTTCTAGGTATTTTTTTAGGTTGAACGCCACTGCCTTTATGCTACCAAATACTGCATTAGGTGGTGGATCTAAGTCGAAGACAATCAGATCTGGCTTGTCATAGTTTGGCTTTTTGACTTGCATGGGGTGGATGTCTAAACAAGCGAGGTTGGCCAACCAGATGACTGCGGCTTGGTTATCTGCAAGGATGTAATTTTTGCCTTCTTTCTCTTTGCCTTTCCCTAGGAGAATGCTTTCAATCCACGAAGGTGCCCAATCTGGTTTCTCTTTGGTGTAGAACTTATGAGCGTTGATACCATCGGGGTAGCGAACGAGTGACAGTGGTCGGTTTTCTATGTATTTAAGGAAGGTGGGGCCAACGGCCATGTAGTATTGGATAATTTCGGCTTTCAGGATACCTTGATCTGGATATAAAACTTTAGACAGATTACTAAGTTTTACTTTTTTTCCATCAACTTCGGTGACCACATATTGTTTTGCCAAATCTTAAATTGTTCTGAATTCTACGGTGTATCCTGTTGGCAGTTTTGGCACTAAAACCCAATTCATTGAATATTCGTGTCGTTCACAACTATTGCACAGGGTACGACTAACGGTATAAATGTATTTTTTGTTTTGAGTATCTTGCTCCACATTTCTGTCAAAAATGACATCGCATGCTCCGTCTGCATATAATCCGAGAAGGGCATATCGGTCAAAATCAATAGTAGATATATTTTGCTGATTACAGTTTCCGTTGTCAGAAGGCAAGATAGGCAAGGCTTCAAAGGCATCTTTGTTTTCAATGATGTAGTTTTGACTAAGCATCCCAAGCGTGGAAACACATTCTCCGAATTGGTAGTCTGATACAACAACGCCAGATACAGTGTCATACGGATTTACACAAGGATCCTCATCCTTTTCACAACCATTTAGCAGTACAACAATACTCGCTAAAATTAGAAACGCCGGTACAATTAGCTTCTTCATTTCTCTTCTTTTCGTTTATTCCGAATTTTATTCAGATTAAATAAACAGGCACTTATACTTTCATATAAAAATACTGTGCCAAATTCAGGGCGTTCTGGATTAAATATATTGGATTAAACGAGATAGTTTACAATTTATTTCAATAACTGGCTGTTATACAATTTTATATGTCAACTATTTCATTTGCACAAGGATAACCTTTTGAAACCATCCTACAAAATTTTTAAGGAAAAATTAACGATTAACCTGTTATAAATTCCGTCCTTATTAATACGCAGAAATTTATATTTGGGTACATTTTTTTTGATTATTTTTTAGAATTTGGTAGAAAAGAAATCCAATTCAAGTAATTCACTAATGGATTCATATTTCTCATTCTACAGTTAGCCGTTCGTTTGTACTTTCTTACTTTGGATAAAGTCTGGATTCCAGACCAACAAACCTAACATTACAGCCATAGAAGCTGCGCCTCCGATGTCGTAGGTGCCATGCACAAGATGTACAATAATGAAGAAAAGCATGTAACAAATAAAGAAGCCTGCTACATACTTTCTATATTTTGGAAACCAAAGAATGACTCCTCCAGCAAGTGTTAAGCAACCTAAAAGTTTCCAGATAATTGGTGAGATGCTATTCATTAAAGTGCAAGGAGGTTCCATAAAAGGGAAGAATTTATCTGCTCCAATCATTATGAACAGGAGACTACAAATAGCGACAACAACATTTGATATATTCATTACTCTTTATATTTAAATCAAGGTAAGGAATTTCTTTTGTTATTAGTTATTAGTTCTTCACTAAAAATAGTTTCTGTGGAACTTTTAAGCCCAATTTGTTGTAGTAAATTCTATGGGAAAATTACAAGAAATTCGAGCAGACTATAACCGCGACGCGATTATCGTTTACCAAGCTTACAGTGAGAAAATTGGGAAGGCGGCTATCAAGAACAATAAATTTGAATCACCGTTTTCATTTAAACGAATGACTTGGATCAAGCCTTCCTACCTTTGGTTGATGGAGCGAAGTGGTTGGGGAACAAAATCAAATCAAACAGTGATCCTAGGCATTAAAATAAAACGGAGTGCTTGGGAAACAGCTCTAGGAATGGGTATTTTAACGCATCCAGATAAGGAGATTTATTCGAACGGGGCAACTTGGAACAATCAGTTTAAAGCCGCCAAGGTGCATGTCCAATGGGATCCAGAACGAAACATTCGAGGTAGTAAATTGCAGGAACGTTCTATTCAGGTGGGTATCAGCAGATTTTTAATAGAAGAATACAACACCGAATGGATTGAGGAGATTGTAGATTTAACCCCATTGACAAAGAAGATAAATCAATTGCGGAAGGTAGGAAAACACAAGGAAGCAAAACGTCTGTTGCCTTATGAACGAGTTTATCCTTTAAGTGAGGAGATTGAAAAGCGAATTGGTGTGCGGTAGAAAAATATTTTAATATTCCTCCGAATCCGCCTATCTTTGCTCAATGAAAAAAAAGTCCCTCCAAGCTTTAAATCGGCTAACAGTTGACGAGTTTAAACAAACGAAGAAGGTTCCGATTATCTTGGTACTTGACAATGTGCGTAGTGCTTTGAATGTGGGTTCGGCCTTTAGGACTGCTGACGCTTTCGCATTAGAAGAGATTACCCTTTGTGGGATTACTGCAACACCGCCACACCGCGAAATCCTAAAAACAGCCATCGGTGCCACCCAATCCGTTAACTGGCAACATGCTGAAAATACATTGGAGGCAATTAAAAAACATCGAGAAAACGGATATACGATACTTTCCATAGAACAAGCGGAAGGCAGTACCGCCCTACCCGATTTCAAAGTCGATCCTACTCAAAAATATGTGGTCATCTTAGGCAATGAAGTCAAGGGAGTCGCCCAGAACGTTGTAGACCAATCAGATTACTGTATTGAGATTCCACAATTCGGCACGAAGCATTCGTTGAATGTCTCTGTGTGCGCGGGTGTTGTGATCTGGGAATTATTTAAACAATTAAAACACTAATCATGGATAGTAAGTATTGGAACGACCGATATTTGAATGATAATGCGCCGTGGGATGCCTCTTCCATCACAACACCAATCAAGGAATATGTAGATAAGTTGACGGACAAATCGCTTCGGATTCTAATTCCTGGCTGTGGGAATGCGCATGAGGCGGAGTACTTGTATCGGCAAGGCTTTGAGTCCGTTTATGTCTGTGACTGGGCGGAACTCTCTTTACAAAACTTCAGTAATCGGGTGCCTGATTTTCCGGAGGACCAGTTGCTGTGTAGTGATTTCTTTGCGCTAGATTTGGAGGTTGATTTGGTGATCGAACAAACTTTTTTCTGTACACTGGCAACGCTTGAGCAGCGGAAGGCTTATGCGGGTAAGGTCCATGAACTATTGGCGAATGGTGGCAAGCTCGTGGGGCTGTTTTTCGAAATGGAGAAGGAAGATGGGCCACCTTTTGGGGGCGACCGAGCGCTCTATCGGAGTATATTTGAGCCACAGTTTTCTGATGTCAGTTTTGAGATGGCGGTGAATAGTATTAAGCCTCGGGCTGGGTCAGAGTTGTTTGGGGTTTGCTGTAAATAGTGTAACCATTCAGTATACTCAACTCAAAACTATACAAATCTACCTTTTTATTATACTGCTTTATTCTTTGGATATTAAATAATTATCTCTATCTTAATATGCAAGTAGTTTTATATTCAATAATTCCCCAGAGAACAAATCAACCAAACCTATTGAAAAATAGTTTTATTAGAACTATTTAAACATCAATCATTACTCTAGTATTTGTTTGAAGAATTCACCTTGAGTTAGTTTATTGATTTGTATATCATTGTGTTTTAGTTTAAAGATCCTAGTACAGATTTAGGATAAAGGATCGTACATTTAAATCATTTTGAACGATCCATTCTGTTAAAGAATAATGTCATTTGTGCAGCATTACGGAGGCTGGTATCTTAATACTACCTTTGAATTGGCGGTGGAACTATTAAGTACCACCGCTTTTTTATTAATGCTTGCTTAATGATCCATTGTTAATGCGTAATTTAGGATTGAGAACCACTAGAAATATCCTATAATTTTACGAGCCGCTTAACCGTAATACCGTTTTCTGTTTTTAGGCTGATAAAATAGATGCCAGATTGAAGCTGATCAGTCTTCAGCATAAGCGTCTGTTGACCTTTTACAAGTTGTACCTCAAGCGCTTGCACCTGCTCACCAGCAACAGTAAATAAGCTTAGAGTGGCGTCAATGGACTTTGAAGATTGTAGAAGCACTTTAGCAACATCAGCAATTGGGTTTGGGATAATAGTCAGCTCCTCTACTCTATTCAGGTCTTCGATTATTGTCATTACGCCACCGTCTGAATCGATATCAAAATCGAGATCTGTGTAGTAAGGTTTACTATGGGTTAACGTGACTGGATGGCCGCTGTGAATGACTCCTGGTTGATCGATTCGCAAGACATAAGATCTTAGCCAGATCGGACTAAATCTATACAATCCATTGATGTCCGATATATCTGTTTGAAGGATATTCCCCGAAGGATCTTCAAGGTGAATGGTTACGTTGGGAATTGGATCACCAGGACCAGCGAAGTTAACGCCTTCATAAATGCCGCCACTTATGGCTCCAAATGGGTTGACAAAAACTGAAATAGAATCGCAATAGGTTGTCGTACAAGCCAACGTGTCGGTAAGGGTCAAGCACACTTGATAAGACTTGATACTATCCAAGGAGGCGGTATCACTGTAGTAGTGCGTTGGATGCATCAAAACACTTGTAGCACCATCTCCAAAATCCCAACCAGATGAATAACTCCCTGTCGGTGTGCTGTTATCGGTAAAATTGACTTGCGTTCCTGCAGAATCTACTTGGGCGGTATACTGAAAATCAGCATTGAGATTACATCCAGTACGAACTTTTATTAGAAACCCCATGTCCAGATATTTGTTATAGGGACAGTATTGATCCATCACGGAAACAGCAAAATAGTTGAACCCAATATTCGCTGAGGTGGTAGGCCAATCAAAGTCTACTTGTAAAGGATTAGTGCCAGAAGTAGTAAGCGTTGCTCCAGGTATTGTTGTACTGATGTTTGAAACCAAACTTAATGTGCTTGTATCTGGATCCGTAAATTGAAAACTAAAGCTGAGTGTTTGCCCTGCTGTGGTTTCAAGTACCTGTCCATTGATGGTTCCGCCTGACACTGAACCTGGTAATGGAGGCTGATAAGCATGCATTGGATCTGAATTAACGCCTAATACATATACCGCACGGTCATAGATGGTTGATCCTATTAAACTCCCGTTTCGGTATTCTTCTGCCTTTATTGCCATCATTGCTAACTGCGCAACAGAAGGTGTAAAGGTCAATTGTCCAATTTCCTCATTTAGACCGAAACTATTGCTTGGAGCAGTAGCAATTGGATAATTTGCTGAATAGGGTATATTGAAAGGCACAGGATTACTAGGACTTCCAAGGGGATTGACAAGTGAAATGGCTATGGAATCACCGTCTGGATCCCAAGCACCAAAATTTAAATTATTCAATTCCCCAGCGTACAGAAACAAGGATTTGTTTAACATGAATTCAACCCCATTATTGCAAGGTGCCGCCAAGCTGTTTAATGTTGTTTCCAAATACACATCATAAATCCCTGGATTTACAGCATTTGTGATTGCATTCGTCCTACAACAAGTAGAATTACTAATGACCCAATCAGAGCAAGGCGCTAGTGTGATTTGACCTGTAAATGTATAAAGTTTTTCTCCATCATAAACTCCACTATTACAAGAAGAATTGGGCAACTCTAATAAGCATAAACTTGAAACTTCAATAGAATTGCTAAGGGTCAACTGAAGGCTTGTATTGAATCCGCAGTTGGCTGAGTATACGTTTACAACTTGAACATTCGGGGTATTCAGCGTGCAGTATTCCTGCCGTTTCAACTCGATCTCATAGACATTGTTACCAAGGCATTTATATGTAATGTACCCTCCAATAACGTGACTTGCTGATAGGGGATTGTTAAATAAACTAATGAAAAAAAGTAGGATTAAAGCTGTAAAATTTGAAGTACGCATTTAATTTTGATTTAGTGAAATTTACAATAAATCAGTGCAAGCAATTTGTTCGATCATAAAGATACGGAAGTATTGGTTAATTTTTAATTAGGAACTCCTTCTTTTAGTTTTTGTGTGTACAACGCGTTTGTTTAGCGATTGAATTATCTAAAAAGGTAGATTATTCCGATTATTATCCCTAAAAGTATTTTCAATAGAATTCCAAATTTTGTGATTAACTCATTTTTATATTCTAAGTAAATTCTACCTAGCTGGAATAGAATCATAGAAAAACAGAATACAAGTATACTGGTAGCGATTTTATTAAAGTCGAAAAATGGTTTTAAAAGGAGTAACGAGCAATACAGAAGGATGAGTATAAATTCAAGGTATTGGAAGTTAAATATTGGATGCCGCTTTGCTTCTTGGACCTCATGATCTAAAATAGTGGGGTTTTCTAATGGTTATTTTGTGATTTTAAATTGTCTTTATTCAAATTTAACCAAATTTTACACCTCTAATCTTTCATGAATAAGCTAATTTAATAGTATCCTACTCAAACTAATAAATGTAGATCTCCAAACTCGTGCCACTGGTAGCTCTGCTTCACTGCCTCCCTATAACTCGACTCTAAATGCGCTCTAGTTGCGAGTGCTTCCATCATCAAAAGGTGCGATGCTTTGGGCTCGTGAAAACCGGTAAGCAGTCCGTTGACAATTGTCAAGCCGCTCGCAGGTGTAATGAATAGATTGGTAAAGCCTTCCTTCGCAATCACCTTCCCAGATTCATTCGTAGCAGATTCGATGGCGCGGATGGCTGTGGTTCCAATGGCAATGATCCGCCGTCCTTCCCGTTTTGCTTCGTTGATTATTGTTGCTGTGTTCGCATTGACTTTAAAATATTCTGGGTATGGCTGTTCATCCGCCTCCAGACTTGCAACGCCTGTATGCAATAGAATTGGAGCAAACTGAATGCCTTTGGCAACGAGACTTGTAACGAGTTCAGCCGTAAAAGCTCTACCTGCAGAAGGCATTTCGGCACTGCCAGGTGTGTTTGCAAAAACCGTTTGGTAATACGCTACAGGATAAGTAGTTTGCACATTGCTATAACGAATTGGGATGCCGTGTTTTTCTAGGAACACATCAACGGATTCTGAAAGTTTGAAGCGTGCCTTCCACAATTGTAAATGACTAATTGCTAGTGTTTCATTGTAGAAGGGATTTAGGATTTCTAGCTTCCCACCTTCTGGCAACTCAAATGAATTGCCTGGTTGGATGCCTTGATATCTCTTTGTCTTTTCCCCAATGACTTGCCTTATTTCTAGGAGCCAATCGTCGTTTTCATTTCTAGTAGATAAGTGAATCCGTCCTGGTTTCCCATTCGGCAAAGTGATTGGAATCGCGGCTTTTAAGGTACCAGAGGTGTTAACGATTAAAACATCTCCTTCCTTCAAGTAGGAACCAATATCCTTAACGGTTGAATGATGAATTTGATCTGTGTTCTGATTGGAAATCATCAAACGAACCTCATCTCTTTTGAGACCTCTTTCTTCACTAGGAATGGCGCATTCAAGCATTTTAGGCAAAGAAAAGTCTAACGGTTTATTTAAAATTGGAGTGACCATAATGATTATTTTTTATGTTTAGGTAAAGTGCTATTGAGGCTTCGATTTAGTTGTTAAGCATTTAGGCATTGATTAAGATTGCATTTGCTGCAAAGCGACCAGATTTGTATTCGGTATTCTGGATCAACTCTAGTACTGCGGGGAGTGCAGTTTCTTTAGGTAGTGGGCGATCTGAGATGTCTTCATTTGGAAAAGCGGCTTGATGTAAATCCGTTCTCATGTCACCAGGATCGAAGGCAACTACTCGAAGTGTTGGGTTCTCCTTTCCTAGGATCTGTGTCAGGTGATCTAATCCTGCTTTGCTAGCGCTGTAGCCGCCCCACCCTTCATACGCATTGACTGCTGCGTCAGAGCTAAGGTTAATAATCATTGCATTTGCGCTAAGAAACGGATGTACTTTTTGGATTAAGGAAAGCGGGGCGATGACATTTGTATGGAAGATGTTGTGAATGGTATTGATCTCATACTCCAATAAGGTGGGCTGTGGTGACGCTCCAAGTGTCGAAGCATTGTTTACCACTAAGTCTAATGCCCATTTGTTTTCTTCTAGCTTTTCAGCGAACTGGACCAAGTGAATCTCATCTCTCACATCTCCTGAAATGGCGATGACCTCAGTTGTTTTTTCTAAGCTTCTTTGTGCTTTTAAAAGTGCTTTTGCATTTCTGGCATTGATTAACAATCGCCATCCATTGTTTGCCAATGTTGTTGCTAATGCAAAACCAAATCCTTTTGATGCTCCAGTGATTAATGCTGTCTTTTTTAATGTATTCATGATGTACTTTTTAAGATTAACTAATTATTACAGCACAAAGGTGAGACAAAACGAAGTGCTAAACATCAGCCAAAAGGATAGAATTGGAACTGTACTTTAGTACAGTTGACTAATGATTAATGTTTAATTAGGAATTCATTCCGTTGATTTTTAACGTAATGAACTTAAAAATGAATAGATACTAACCGCAACTTTTCTTTTTCAGTCTCATTACAGCCCTCGCAAAGAAGCAATCTGCACCGCCTGTGTCCGATTATTTGCTTGGAGTTTGCTTAGGATGGAGCTGACATGAAATTTGATTGTCCTTTCTGAAATGAAGAGTTGAGTGGCCATGGCTTTGTTGGTCTTTCCTACCTTTAACAACTCTAGGACTTCGAGCTCCCTAGGAGACAATGGTGTGTATGGATACTGTAGCTTATCAGTTGGTTTTCTTGTAGTTGCAATTGGGATTAAATCAGAAAGCGCTTGCTGCGTTAACTGGATGTTTTGTTGAATCAGTTGCTCAATCTCCTTGGAGTCGGGGTCAGAAGACACTTTAGTCAGGAGGTGCTGCAAATCAGCAATCAAATGACTTTCTATGTTTTGAGACAGTCGTTTTCGCTCCTCCTGAATGCCTAGTTGCTTGCTGTTTTCGAAGTTTCGAGCTCGTTGGATGGCAACACTTAGCAGTTCCCCAATTGATTGTAGAAGGGATAGTTGATGCGGTTTTAGCTGATTGGACTCAGCGCTTAGAATGTTGAGTAAGCCAATTTTCTCTTGACCGTTCATTAGAGGGATGGTCGCATGAGACCGTAAACTGTTTGTTCCTTCCTGTAAATCTTTCAGGCGCGTACAAGTGATTTCGCTTATGTTTGTTGCTGTATCCAGGTGATTTGCTAAGTATTTATCAATACAGTAACACCAACCTGACAAACGCTCTGGGTGCTTCGTAAAGGCAGGTGGTAAATTATGAGAAGCGGCCAGGAAAACTGAATTTGAAGAAGGATGAAACAACCAGATCCAACCCGTTTGTAAGTCCATTAAATCAATAGCATACGTTAACGTTGTTGACAAGGCTTTAGTCAGTTCAACCTCTCGATTGAGTTGGGTGGCAATCGTATTTAAAATTTCTAATGCTTGAATTCTTTCTTGCAGATCTTCTACATTCATTCATGCAAGATATAAAAAGAAATTGTTTTGAATGTGCAGTGACAAACAATGTATCAAGTTCCTAGTAAATCATTCATGATGAACATCGCTTCACGGAGATAAACATCCTTTCCTAAGGTTGATTTCCATTGGCTTAATTGGTCAAAATCAGGGGTGCTTGCAGAAATCACAATGGGCTTTTTTGAATCCATCAGTGCTGCATAACTATTCTGCCAGGCTTCTTTTTCTTGCTTGAATACTTCATAGTTTAGATTGATCAGAGAATGCTCCTTTATTTCTTTTGCTGCTTGCGCAATTTCAGTTAGTTGAATGAAGGATTCATTGGCTGCTTGTCTCGTTTTACTAAGTGTTTGTAATTGACTTATTATTTTTTTATACCCTTCATCCGATTTTGTACTTGATGGTTTCAGATCCTTGAATGTCAATTGATTTTTCAACACTCTTGCTCCAGTTTTTAGATGCATATTTTTACTTGGAAACACAATATCGGGTGTCACACCATGGTATTGAACGGAGCGACCGTTTCCTGTATAGAAACTAGCGAACGATAATTTCAAATGGCCAATTTTCGTAGAATCTTCTTGGTCAATCACTTCAAAAAAGTTTTGCGCCGTGCCCTTTCCGTACGTTTGATTTCCTACAATCACAGCGCGTTGATAATCTTGTAAAGTACCTGAAACTAATTCAGAAGCCGAGCTACTAACTTCATTCACTAATACGACTAGTTTGCCTGTATATTCTGCGCTTTTATCTTCATCCTTATATATTTCAAGATATCCATCCGAGTCAACAGTTTGCATGATTGGACCGCCGTTTATAAAGTAACTGATTATATCCCTTGCTTGATTTGATCTACCACCTTTATTATTTCTTAAATCCAATATAATTCCATCAACTTTTTTAGCCTTTAAATTATTTATTTCTTCCAACACATGAACCGAACACCCTCCTTGCCCGCTGTAAAAACGAGGTAGATTGATATAGCCTACTTTTAACTTTTCTTCTGGGTTTTCAAGCACTAAAGAGACTGTTTTTGATAGTTCAACTCGCCCTCTTTTTATTTGAACAGCTTCGATTTGATTATTTGAATGCTTCACCGTTACTGTAACAGTACTTCCACTTTTACCTTTCAGCAACTCAATCACTTTATCTACGGACAATCCTACGGCATCAATTGATTGATTCTCATGGTTTGTTATTTTCAATATCTTATCGTCAACTTTGATTTTACCTGTGTTCCAAGCAGGTCCATTGTACATGACATATGTGACAACTGGATAATTCGTTGTAGTTTCGAATCTAATCCCAATTCCTACATAGGAACGATTTAACATATTGCTCCAGCTCTCTTTTTCTTTATGGGAAAAATAGGTAGATTGGCTGTCATTGCTTGAGACATATGCTTTCATATATGTCTCGATTAAGTCGTTTCTTGTTTTACTTTTTAATTCAGAAAAGTAACTATTAAAATAAGCCTTAGTTAGATTTGAAGCCTTGCTTATTTTCTCTTCAAATGACAAATTCGATTCCGCAATTTCAATTGCATACAATGCTTCTATCAGTTGTTTTTTATGAAGAAGTTTCCATCGTTTACTAAGTAATGCATTCGTTGTAAAATCAATCTTTTCGATATCTGTTTCTAAATACGCCTCTTTGTTTACATTCCTATTGGACGCACTCCCATTTCTCACGTGTTTCTCTGCGCGCACTATTCCTTTTTGGAGGATATCATATGTTTCATTAATAAAAGCAGTTGAGGTATATTCAAAACCATTACTACTTAGATTTCTACTAATGGATTTTATTTGTTGAACTTCCTTTTCTAGAAAAATCTTTTTTTGAGGATCAATTTCTTCAAGAAATCTGTTTAGAATGCTATTCAACAATTGATCATCAATATCTTTTGGTGCTACATGATTATATTTTACTGTTTCAACAATCTCTGGCAGTGCTGTAGGTTCGTAATCATAGACTTTTTGTGAACAACTGCAAATGCATGCGATAAAGATAGAAATCAAAAACAAGCGTAAATAGGGCATATCCAAGTAGTTTTGAATGAAATAAATTGACGTTTTGAATCTGTAAAAATGCTAATACAGTTCAATATTTAACAATTGAATAGCACTTAAACTATCTTAATAGTTATTTAACTAAGACAATAGTCAAAGGTGTTTATAATTCTTCAAAAAACCTAATTTTCATTTAAAAAATACCCCAACGATTTATGATTTAATATTAAAAAACCAAGGAATAGAAAAGACCTCTTCCTTGGTTTTAATATTTGCTAAATAGAAAGCATTAGGAGCGTTTAATCCATCCCCTACTCCATTAGATCACTCAAAATAAACCAATCGTTCAGCATCTGTATTATTCAATATATTACATTCACCACCGCTAAAAGGGATAATAGTTGATGAGATGGTAGTCTCCCCTCTAGTCGATTGCGGGTCGTAAATTGATAGCATTCCAAATGCCTCTGTGCTGCTTGCCATAATGATTCCGTTTGGCCCGTTGTACTGAAAAAGATGGACAACGCCGTTATCTCCCATATAGTTCCAATTCGCATTATTGACAGGAGTAAATCCAATAGCAGTAAGTCCCGGGTCCCAAGTAAAAACTAATCGAGGATCAGATGGCACTCGAACTATTATGGAAGAACCATCTGTATCATTGCCAGTCAACTCTGTTACCTCTATTGCTATTCCAACAGAAGAAGCGCCAGTAATATTTCCAGGTAATATGGAAATGATTGGAGTCAGGTCTGGACAATCACAGTCTTCAACTTCAATTTCAATCGTAAGTGTTTGAGCAATACAAGCTGATTGGTCGGGATTTTTAACACCTATATCAATCGTGTAAGTCCCAGCATCAGCCAATGAGATATTAGGAATCATCAGTACAGAAGTGTCAGAGGACTGCCCATTTGGTCCACTCCAGTTATAATTTGCTAGACTAAAGTAATCGGTATATAGGAATGCAGTATCTCCTTCACAATAAGCCCCTCCATAGCCTTGTATAACTGGCATAAATGGTTCTATATCAACAGTAACAATATCAGAGTTATTACAAACATCATTGATTCTCACATCATAAGTACCTAATGGCAAACCTGGAAAGGTAGGCGCAAATTGCACCGGCCGTGTTGTAGGTCCTTGAAACAATTCATAAGTATATGGTGCTGTACCTAAACTACCTTCTACAGTAATTAGTCCTATTCCATTATCGCATTCGATCCCCCAGATACCTGAAATTTGAGGAGAGACATATTCAGGGATAATAATGGTATCATTCTCAAACAAACACTGTCCATGATAGCTAGAAGTTCTTAGAAGGTAGGTCCCAGCAATCAAATTATTCCAGACTGTATCCTTAGAATTACTTGCAATGGATAAGTAACTTGGTTGCAATCGATCAAAGTAATATCGGTAGTCAATATTCGTAACATCGTGAACCTTTACTCTATTACCAGTTACACAATAAGAAATAACCTCTCGATCTGGTTTATAAATCAGGGTATCCGTGATAGTCTTACAAAGCGTATCTGTTCTTATATTACAATCATCAAAAAGGACAACACAATATTCACCAGGAGGACCTAAAATCCTTCCTTTATCTGGAAATGTATCAGGCACTGGTCCTTGATAACCTAACGGCACAGAAATCAATTCAAATTGCGGATTGATCGGAGCGCCTCCTGCAGGAATATCAGTTACCATAAAACCGATTTCTCCTTCTACGCAGGCAAATATGGCAGTATCATCAATTCCAGCCGTCCATCTTGGGCCAGAAATGTTAACCGACTTTAAATCTACATTACCACAACAATCTGTAATTCTAAATCGGTAGAAACCATTTGGAAGATTTGTATACAATCCACTATCTTGAGGAGGTGGGATAGGATAGGAAGATGGTGCTTGGAAAACTTCATAAGTCATTGTCCCTTGTGGGCAATAATATGTGTTATTATCATAGATTTGAAAAAAGGAACCAGTTTGACACGCATATCCAGAAGTAGCAGCAGTTTGAAACTTTGGCAAGGGAAAAGTAATAGTAGTTGTTTTGCCACAAGCATCCGTAACCCTAACATTTGTTGTGGAAGCCTGTGGTAAAAACATAGGAGAATAGCAGATCATTTTATTTTCATTAAATGCATTCCATGTACCAGATTGTCCTATCAAGCCAGTAACCGTTGAAGGTGCAGTAATAACTTCCCATTGAAATGGGAATTCCCCCCATGGCTCCGCAATTGGTGTACTTGCTCTAATCAGCAAGCAAGAAGTATCGCAATTCATATATTTCCAGTTGGATGCCTTCCTAAGCGTTGGAGCATATGCCGTTGAACCTATAATAATATCTCTTGACTGGAAGTTATTACAACTATCAAAGGCCCTAATATGGTAAGAGCCAGCAGCTAGATTTGTAAAACAGCTGTCCAATCCAACCGTTGTAATTGGAGTTGGCGGATTTGTAGCTCCATCAAACAACTGGTATTTATAGTAACCTGGAGGCCACGGACGACCACGTGCTGGTTTTGCACATATCCATCCTCCAAAGGAGCCATCACAGATTGCATCGCCCCAAGTGGGTGTCATTGTTAACTGCTGATGCGTACCAGGCACTATGATTGTATGCGTTACAGTACATCCATTTGCGTCTGCCACCTCCATTGTATAGGTATCTGCAGCTAATGCTCCAAAGATGGAATCCGCTTGTCCACCGATAGGAAATACGATCGGTGCTATGATTGTATTGTTGTAAATCGGATTTCCGTTGGTATCTGAAAAGGGTGTTCCGCCTGAGATATGGAGGGTGATGGTTCCATTGGACTCACATCTGGATTCTGTAGACTCAAAAGTAAAGGCAAGAGGTGGATTTCCAGGACACTGTGCTGATAATGACTGACAGAACAATGCAAAAAGGACAATTAAGTAGACTCGTAAGTAGTTCATTTCAATTCTTTAGAATGATTTTATTAATAGGATTAATAAGCTAGGTCTTATAGGATAACAACTCTAGATAAGCCGTCCCATTAAGAGACAGCTTATTCAAAGTTTATGACTTATTTATAGATTTCCATTATTGAAAATAGACAAGACGTTCTGAATCTGTATTATTCAAAATATTACATTCACCTCCACTAAACGGAATGATCGTAGACGTTATGGTCGTCTGACCATCCGTTGATTGCGGATCATAAGTAGCTTCCATACCAAATGCTTCTGTTCCACTTGCAGCAATCACTCCAGTTGGTCCTGTAAATTCAAAGAGATGGACAAACCCATTGTCTCCTAGATAATTCCAATCCGCATTGTTTACATTAGTAAAAGCAACTGAAGTTAGTCCTGGATCCCAGATGAAGGTCAATCGGGGATCAGATGGTACCCTTACAGTAATCGTTGTGCCATCTGTATCAAAGCCATTGAGTTCTGTTATCTCTATAGCAATACCAACGGCAGCAACACCCGCAATGTTACCAGGCAATATTGTAATAATTGGAGTAAGATCAGGACATTCATCCACGCATTGTGTATCGTCTGCGCCTATTGTTACAGCAACCAAATACTCACATAAGTTATCATCTAGAATGGTTACTCCGTATGTCCCTGCCATTAGCCCGCTGACAGAAGCAGTTGTCTGTCCACCCGCAGCAGAATCCCATTGATAAGTATAACCAGGTGTTCCTCCAGTTGCATTTACTGTTGCAGAACCATCTGTACTTGTAGGACAAGCAGCATTCATAACACTTACAACAGCAAGGAGAGGAGCTGGTTCAGAAAGTATAACGGTGTTAAAAACGGAGCAATTGTTAGTATCCGTGACTGTAACGGTATAGGAACCTGCGCCTATTCCACCAACAGACTGGGAGGTAGCACCCGTATTCCATAAAAAGCTGTATGGAGTCGTTCCTCCTACTACATTGACATTAAGCGTTCCATTGTAAATATTTGCACAATCAGGCGTTGTACCATAAGGAGTCACCGACATTGGCACTACTTCATTAATGGTCACCATATCTACAACTGCACACCCTCTAACATCTGTCACGGTTACGGTATACACTCCAGCCCCCAAGTTACTTACTACTGGAGTATTCCCCCCATTGCTCCAATTATAAGTATAAGGAGGAGCACCGCCATCCATTAATACAGTAGCAGAACCATCACCATTTCCTCCACAAGAAACATCGGTACTTGAGATTTGATCAATTGAACAATTACAATCATAGACATCTATGTCAATTGTAAGTGTCTGCGCAATACAAGCAGTTTGATCTGGATTTTTCACATCAATAGTAATCGTGTAGGTACCAGCATCAGCCATTGTTATATTTGGAATCATTAGCACTGAAGTATCAGAAGTGTGTCCATTGGGCCCACTCCAATTATAATTTGCTAGACTGAGGAAATCAGAATATAGGAAAGCAGTATCTCCTTCACAGAAGTAACCACCATAGCCTTGAATTACGGGCATAAAGGGTTCAATTGCTTGGGTTGTGATTTCTGAATTCCCGCAATCATCGTAGATCCTGATATCATAGGTCCCCAAAGGCAAGCCAGGAAAATCAGGTGTAGACTGCAAGGGTCTGGTCACGGGTCCTTGATATAGTTCGTAGGTATAGGGAGGAGTACCATGGCTACCGACAACGGTAATCAAGCCAACACCATTATCACATTCGATCCCCCAACTACCCTCGATTGATGGTTGGATATACCCAGGAATAACGATGGTGTCTGCTACCAAATCACAATTGTAATCATCATTTTCGAGCAGCACAACATAAGTTCCAGCCGTTAAATTACTCCAACTGAAAACATTAAGGTTTTGTTGAATTTGATTATAAACTGGGGCAATCTGGGTAAAATCAGCTACTACATCTAAAATAGTACCTCCGTTTTGTGTCAAGTTAGCCTGAATTGAGTTTCCAGTTACACAAGCAAGCGTAACAATAGATTCATATTCAAAGAACAGCGGATTACCTATGGTAATGCAAGTATCAACTGAATTAAGACAATCATCTATGATGGTAATACAATAGATGCCAGGAGGGCCTTCAACTCGATCCCAATATTCTAAGGTATCTGGTAGTGTAACTGAGTATCCTGCTGGTGCACTGGTGTAAATATACATTTCGTCACCGACTGGATTTGATTTCGAAAACGAATAGCCATTCCTAAAGGAGACATAGCCATTTTCACAGGCATATTGGTTATTTCTAACTGGGCGAAATTCAAAATCATATCCAGATACTACGCTTGTGTGTGAGCTGACGTTTCCACAACAATCTGTAATTTCCCAGCGATAAAGACCTTGTTGTAGATTTGTAAACGTCCCACTAGTTTGAGGCGGACTGATTGGAACGCCTACTGGTGCCTCATACATTTGATAGTTCATAGAATCTTGAGGGCAAAAACTTGGTTTGCTAAAGCTTACAAAAAAACCACTAGTACAACTAAAGTCTACACCTCCACCATAGTTATGGGTTCCAAAACCCCATTGTCTGGTATCGGTAACGCCACATTGATCCGTATAGGTTATTGTAAAAGACCCAGGTTTAAATGCCGGTGACCAACAAATAGAGTCTGAATCAAACGTACCAGTAAATGCTCCAGACTTCCCTAACAAAGCAGGGTCATCAGATGCTGTAACCACCCAATCAATTGGATATTCTGGTGGATTATCTCCTGATGCTTTTACGACTCGAAACGACCAACAACGTTTAGTGCAGGATATATCAGTTCGACCACCTAAGTAGCCGAATCCTTGAGCTTTTGGCTTTTCACCAATGATGACATCCCTCGTCTGAAAATTATTGCAGCTGTCAAATGCTCTGATCTGATAAGATCCCATAACCAGATTCATAAAACAACTATCTAATCCTCTCACCCCAATTGGAGTTGGAGGATTCGTACTCGCATCGTACAATTGATATTCATAATAGCCTGGAGGAAATGGACGTCCTTCAGCAGGCGTACCACAAATCCAACCTCCTGTAGCGCCAGCACAAATGGCATCTTTGAAGGTAATATCCAGTTCCATTTGCATATGATCGCCTGGCACATTGATGTTTGCGGTTACAGTGCAGCCGTTTGCATCTGCAACTTCTACTGTATACGTATCAGAGGCGAGTGCAGAAAAAATAGAATCTGACTGGCCACCAACAGGAATGACGATTGGAGCAATGATCGTATTGTTATAAATCGGGTTTCCATTCGTGTCGGTAAACGGCGTTCCTCCAGCGATATGGAGGGTGATGGTTCCATTGGACTCACATCTAGATTCTGTTGACTCATAAGTTAAGGTAAGTGGTGGGTTCCCTGGACACTGGGCTGATAAAAACTGACAGGACAATGCAAAGAATACCATGAAAAAGGAGGTTCGTAAATAATTCATTTTATATCTTTTCAAGTGATCAAAAAATAACCTTATCAAAGTTCGTGTGAACTGATAAAGATACTAAGAGACTAAAGCCTCAAACAAAATTTGATAAGACAGGAAGGCAATATTTACTTAAAAATTGCTTTTGGGTAGAAAACAATTTTAACTTCTAGGATTATTGATATAATTAGAAGTAAATCTAACATTTTAATTGAATGTATTTTAATTAAAAACGACAATAATAAACATTTGATATTGAATAGATTAGTATAAATTATTCCTACACTTATATTCCGCTATATCATAAGTCAAATCATATTTATTTTAAAAGGAATACATAGAAGATACGTCCTATAGCTTTATATATTTCTAGCACTATTGCTCTCTTTCTTAGTAAATACAAAATGCAAAAGAATGGGTTTTATATTTGGAGAATTTAAAAATTTTGTAAACTGTGACAACCTAAACTTCTATCAAATTAATTAGAAACAATTTGATTTATATTTATTTTTATATTATTCTTTAAATATTATTGTAAACATTTTATTTTTTTTTCTTAACGCAATAATCAGCAACACTTATACAACAATAATTACATATATAAACAAACGCGTTCATCGAAAATACAGGCTATACATTTGTATATTAGCATTTTACATTTTTTTATTGTAACTTAAGATCTAAGTACAACTACTAGATGGTAAATTTGGACTACAATTTCATAAAAATGGAAAATAAATTTCTCTACACGATATCAACATTAATTTACCCCTTAGTTAACAATAAACAATTTGATTCTCTCAGGTATTGATAATTCTTATGTTAGATTTGCAACATGGAAACGATAAGGGAACTTAACTTCTTAAACTTTCCACTTGTAATGCAGACCAACAGACTATCCTACCAAACAATTATTTTGAACCTAATATATTCATTAAAATATGCCTGAGTCTTCAGAAAACTTAAAAAACTTTAAAACTTTCCGCAAACGTTCGTCTGTTCAGTCTGATTATTCTAATCTTCATGGGAAAGTACCACCTCAAGCAAAAGCATTAGAGGAAGCAGTTCTTGGTGCTGTCATGCTAAATAAGGATGCCCTTCCTATTGTTATTGAAACGCTGGCATCAGAGTCTTTTTATTCGGAATCACATCGACTAATTTATAAAGCGATGGTTCGGTTATTTGAAAAAACCCAACCTATCGATCTGTTAACAGTTACTGAAGAACTGAAAAAGACGGGTGAGTTAGAGAAGATTGGTGGTCCATTTTATCTGGTAGAGTTAACAAATAAAGTTGCCTCCTCTGCTAACTTGGAATATCATGCTAGAATTGTGGCTCAAAAGCACATCCAACGGGAGCTTATTCGAATTTCGACAGATGTCATTCAAGATGCATATGAAGATACAACGGATGTATTTGAGTTGTTAGATAAGGCAGAGCAAGGTCTATTTAAAATTACTGAACAAAACTTAAGTCGGAGTTACTCGAGTATGGGTTCACTCCTAGGTCAGGCCGTTAAAGAAGTGGAACAAGCTTCTGGGAGTGCAGAAGGATTGACTGGAGTTCCCACAGGCTTTATTGAAGTAGATAGAATCACCTCTGGTTGGCAGCCATCGGATATGGTTATTATAGCAGCAAGACCAGGTATGGGTAAAACCGCCTTCACGCTTGCCCTAGCAGCCAATGCCGCTAATTTTGGTAAACCAGTTGCTTTCTTTTCACTTGAGATGTCAAACATTCAATTAGTTAAACGTCTGATCTCCTATCAAACAGAGATCTCAGGTGATAAGCTTAAAAAAGGTAATCTGGAAGATTGGGAATGGCAACAACTGAACACTGCTGTTGAGAAAATGAGTGAAACGCCCATCTTCATTGACGACACTCCCGGAATCAACATCTTTGAATTGCGTGCTAAATGCCGCCGTCTAAAAATGCAACACGATATCCAGATGATCATGATTGATTACCTGCAACTTATGACTGTTGGTTCCGACACAAAAGGAGGAAACAGAGAGCAGGAAATCAGTGCCATCTCTAGAGCCTTAAAGGGATTAGCCAAGGAGCTCAATGTTCCTGTGATCGCTCTATCGCAGTTGAGTCGTGCAGTGGAAACACGTGGCGGCAGCAAGCGACCACTCTTATCTGATTTGCGGGAATCTGGTGCGATTGAGCAAGATGCCGACATGGTTACCTTTATCTATCGTCCTGAGTACTATCAGATTTTGGAAGATGAGGAAGGCAATGACTTGAGAGGCGTAGCTGAATATATCATAGCAAAACACAGAAACGGTGCGCTAGGAACGGTTAAGTTGAAATTTACTGGAGAGACCGCCAAGTTTTCTGACCTCGAAGACCCTGATTTTGATGCCTTTGGAGGAGGTACGACTCCAAGTGCTACGCAAGATCCTAACGTCATCACAAAATCCTCTAGGATGAATGATGATTTCCAAGCAGATAGCTTCGATGATGTTCCTTTTTAGGGAATATTTAAATTAAATAAACTTTCTTGTACAAAACTCAATAAAATGCGTATCTTTGCACGGCATTTTTGAATCTTAAAAAATATAGCGGAATGAATTTGTTAAACTTTGTGGAAGATCAGATTGGACAAGAAGTCAGTTTTCCTAAATTTCGATCAGGAGATAACATAACCGTTAATTATAAAATTATTGAAGGTAGTAAAGAGCGTATTCAAGCGTTCAAGGGAGATGTTATTCAAATTAAAGGAGCAGGCTTAGGCAGAACCTTTACAGTTAGAAAAATGTCAAACGGTATAGGGGTAGAAAGAATTTTCCCACTTAACGCGCCTACCATCGATAGTATAACAATTAACAAACACGGTAAAGTAAGAAGAGCAAGATTATTTTACCAACGCGAAAGACTCGGTAAAAAAGCGAGAATCAAGGAGCGTAAATTTGTAAAGAAAAGCTAAACTAAGACGCCTCCAAATTCTGGAGGCTTTTTTTCTAGCTCACGTGACGGAATTGGTAGACGTGCTAGGTTGAGGGCCTAGTGTCCTATTTGGACGTGCTGGTTCGACTCCAGTCGTGAGCACTAAAAGACCCGAATCAATGAAATAAGCTAATGATAGTTAGCGAATTCAATGATTCGGGCTTTTTTTATGTCTAATATGAAGTGATGAAACATCGTCACGAACTAGAATTACCATTGACCTTGAAGTAAATCATTTAACCATGAATTTACAAACCAAAAAAATTAGATTTACACAATTGTTGCTAGAAACAGACAACGAACAAATTGTTAAATCCGTCAATGAGGTATTCCAAAAAGCAATGCAAACCAGCTAGATGAAATAATTGGAAGTTCAACAGAAGGTAAACCGCTTACCAGAACACAATTGATAGAAGGCTTAGCGTTATCTGAACAACAAATAAAAGATGGCGAGGTATCAACCCAAATTAGGCAAAGTAGATCATTCCGTATCAAATTCTAGTTTCAATTATCATTGG
Organism: uncultured Saprospiraceae bacterium; assembly: GCA_937959115.1. GTDB lineage: Bacteria > Bacteroidota > Bacteroidia > Chitinophagales > Saprospiraceae > JAHDHB01. The sequence continues at coordinate 26,789 of CALGAW010000078.1, read as the reverse complement.
TTATAAAGTTGTTTTACAGAATTAGAAAGAAGACTGTTTTCACTGTCTATATTTTCGATTCAAGACTAGATCCATCCAAATTGAAGTAATAGTAGCGATCACAGTGCATGGAAAGTACAACGGATAAAGCCGCTATTCACTCAATAGAGGCTTACCACAGGCTTTTCTTACCTTCTACTAGTATTGCGCCGTCTAGATTGCTCAAGCTTCTCTATACACTGATTAATGATTATTGAGCAGTAGGTTAATAAACATAAGCATCCTGACAATAAGATTTAGAAGTAATTACCACAAACAAAAAAAGCCTCCGTTTCGGGAGGCTTTCTTCATGAATCGCTTTACAGCGCATCATCTTAAAATTAATCAGTTAGTTAGTTCGATACTTTTACAAATGGTACAGCTTTCGTGAACCATCCGTTCTCGCCTCTGATGACGATAAAGTATGAAGCTTGTGCAAGTTGACTAACATCAACGTTAATTATGTTTGCACCAGCATTCGTCGTAATATTTTCAACCAGTACTGTTCTACCTAATGCGTCAGTAACGATAATGTTAGTGTCTTCTTCATCGTAAGCTCCGTTAAAGTTAATGCTTAGTGCATCCTTCGCAGGGTTAGGGAAGACTCCAAGTATCGCGTTACCACAGTTACCTACTAGGTAAACTACTGGAGAGTAAGTTGTCGTTCCATCTAAGTCTATCATTTCAAGACGGTAGTAGTTGTGCTTCGTCATACTTTCATCAACAAAAGAGTAAGTCAATGTAGCGACTGAGTTACCAGCTGCTTGTACTCTTCCGATTGAAGTGTAGTTTCTTCCGTCAGCACTTTCTTGAATGTTGAAGTGACTAGTGTTTTCTTCAGATCCAGTCGCCCAAGTCAAGTTAGCTTTACAACCTTCTTCAGTTCCTTTGAAGTATGTTAACTCTAAAGGTACAATTGCGTTTACAATAAGAGCAAAGTCATAAGACATGTGTGTTGGCTCAGATCCAGGATTAACTAAGTCAGGAGTTGCATCGGACAAACCTTGTGTTGGTTCAGCCATTACACCTGCAGGATCATCTGCATCAATGAAGTCATCATTACCCATGTTAGGCATCGCTGCTGCAAAAATTACAGCCGGGTATGTTACCTGTGCATCTGCAATTAAGTTCGGTATTTTAACAGAGTAAGTAACACCGCTGTTTGGTCCGTTGTAGTCTTCATCAAGCAATAAGCCTTCGAAAGAATACGCTCCATCAGCATCCGTTGTATCTGTTAATGTTACCATTGTACCGTCAGGGTAAGTAATCATCAACTGTACTCCTACGCCTTCAATTGGCTGTTCAGTTGTAGGATCATCCTGTAAACTGTTTCCAGCAAAATCAAGCCATACAATTCCACCAATACTTCCTGGCTCATTGTAGTAACCGAAGTCAGCTGTAGTATTATCTACTGGATTACCAGCTCCTAATGTTACTGAGTAAGCATCATCTTGACTATTGTCATCAGTACCTGCAGTACCAAGGCTATGCCAGTATCCAACAAGTAGTTGGTCTTCATCTGTAACATCTACTAGGTAGTCATTACCAGCGGCTGGTAGATTAGGGAACAAGTATTCACCGTTTGGTCCTGTTGTAGTTGAAGCGATTAATGGCTCACCAGCGTCGATTAGACCATTTCCGTTTTCATCAGCATAAAGATCAATCGTTACACCTTCTACACCTGGCTCATCATCATCAGATCCAGCAATTCCATCAGGTCCGTTTGGCCCGTCATTTACACCGTCAGCATTTGAATCAATCCAAACTAATGAACCGATACTTCCTGGAGTGTCTGCTTCATAACCGAAGTCAAGCGTCAAATCAATTCCATTAGGAGTTGTACTTAGATCAACTGTAGCCGTATTATCATTTCCTCCATCAGGATCCACAGTTGGTGAAACACCTGCTGGTAAAGTTGAAGGATCAACTGATACGCTATATGTACCATTTGGCTCTAAGTCAGGGAAGCTATATGTACCATTCTCACCAGTCGTCGTCGTAGCAATTACGTTGCCTTGGTCATCTAGTAATTCAACAACAACACCTTCTAAACCTTCACCTGGATCAGGTAAACCGTTTTGGTTGTAGTCAATAAATACTTCATCTCCAATCAAACCTTCACCTGGATCCATTCCTTCTGGAGTGTAACCAAAGTCTTGGTCCATATTGTCAGCACCTGCTAGTACAACAGTAGACATACCGTCGTTACCACCATCAGGATCTTCAGTATTCTCATGATCATCAAGTACATTATTTGTGTCTGTAATTACAACTGTGTAAGTACCATCTTCCAATCCTGGGAATACGAATTCTCCATTTTCATCAGTAACCGTTGTTGCAACTACATCACCGTTATCATCAAGAAGTGTAACCGTAACACCTGGGATTCCTTCTTCATCTGGATCTTGCATTCCGTCAGCATCTGCATCGAAATAGATTGTATCTCCGATGTCATTTCCAGCAGGATCGTTATATCCAAAATCAATGTTTACATAAAGGTCACCAGGTCCGATTGTAACTGGGTCACTCATGTCATCAGGATTTGTAGCAGTAGTACCAGGCTCATCTGGATCACCAGTTTGAGTAACACCAGCTGGCAATGAAATAGGATCAACTACTACGATGTACTGTCCAGCAGGTAAATCACTGAAGTAGTAAGTACCATCAGGGTCAGTTGTCGTCGAACCCGTACCCGTATTACCATCTTGATCAACAGCTGCAGTAAAAGGAGTATCTGTAGCAGGATCAATAACACCGTCTCCGTTGCTATCTGTATAAATTGTAACAACAACATCCGCGATTCCAGCTTCGCCAGCATCTTGAACACCGTCACCATTTGCATCATTCCATACTCTGTTTCCTAAAGCTCCTGTACCTGCATTTCCAGGTGCATCGCCAAAGTTATATCCGAAGTCACCTGTTAGGTTCTCTTCTCCCTCACCAAGCGTAATATCATAACCATTTGTTTGGTTCCCTAAATCTGATCCTGGATTTACAGGATTAGCAGTCTGTGCCATACCTGAAGGCAACGTCGTTTCATCAACTGTTACAGTATAGTCACCTGCTAAAAGATCAGGGAATAAATATCCACCATCTGCATCAGTAACAGTAGTTGCAGTTGCATCTCCACTTAATGCTACAGTAACACCTGGGATACCAGCTTCACCAAGATCTTGGATACCATTTCCATTTTCATCTAAGTAAACATAGTTTCCGATTGCACCATCCAATACTTTAATTTGAACCGCAAAGTCATAAGACATATGTGTAGGCTCTCCAGCAGGATTAGTAAGATTTGGAGTTGTATCAGACAAACCTTGTGTAGGCTCAGCTGTTACACCAGCAGGATCATCTGCATCCGTTAAGTCAGTTCCTAAAGGATTATCAATTTCTGTAGATTCAAGTGTCTCGTTAGGGAATGCAGCTTGTGCATCAGCTAATAAAGAAGGCACTTTTACAGAGTAAGTAACACCACTATTAGGTCCGTTATAATCTTCATCAAGTAATAAACCAGGGAACGCATAAGCTCCATCAGCATCAGTCACATCCGTTAATGTAACCATTGTACCGTCAGGGTAAGTAATCATTAACTGTACTTCAACTCCTGCGATAGGCTCTTCAGAATTAGGATCATCTTGTAATCCATTTCCGTCCCGATCAAGCCAAACAATTCCACCAACACTTCCTGGCTCATTATAGTAACCAAAATCAGCTGTTGTATCATCGACTGGATTACCAGCACCTAATGTTACTGGGTAAGCATCCATTTGACTGTTGTCATCAACACCTGTAGCACCAAGGCTATGCCAGTAACCTGTAAGAACTTGATTTACATCCGTAACATCTACTAGGTAGTCATTACCTGAAGCAGGTAGATTCGGGAATAAGTATTCTCCATTTGGTCCTGTCACTGTAGAAGCGATTAATGGCTCACCTGGATTCAAGATACCGTCACCATTTTCATCAGCGTATAGATCAATGGTTACACCTTCTAAACCTGGCTCATCATCATCTGTACCTGGCATACCGTCAGGTCCAACTGTTCCGTCATTTACACCGTCAGCATTTGCATCATTCCAAATCACTGAACCAATACTTCCTGGAGTGTCTGCTTCATAACCGAAGTCAATCGTCAAATCAATTCCATCAGGAGTACCGCTTAAATCAACAGTAGCAGTGTTATCATTTCCACCATCAGGATCAACTGAAGGAGAAACACCAGCTGGTAAGGTAGTAGGATCAACTACTACAGCATAAGTACCGTTTGGATCTAATTCTGGGAAGTAGTAAGCACCATTCTCATCAGTAGTCGTAGTAGCAATTACGTTACCTGCGTCATCTAACAATTCAACTACAACACCTTCCATGCCTTCACCTGGATCAGGTAAACCATCTTGATTGTAATCAATGAAGATCACATCACCAATTAGACCTTCACCTGGCTCTTGACCTTCTGGTGTGTAACCGTAGTCTTGGTCCATATTATCTGCACCTGCTAGAACAACGATTGACATTCCATCGTTACCACCATCAGGATCTTCTGTATTTTCTTTATCATCAAGAACATTGTCCGTATCAGTAACCATTACTGTATAAGTACCATCTTCTAGTCCTGGGAATACAAATTCACCATTTTCGTCAGTTACTGTAGTAGCAATAACTGCTCCTGTAGCATCAAGCAAAGCAACAGTTACACCTGCGATACCTTCTTCATCTGGATCTTGTGTTCCGTCACCATCTGCATCTAAGTAAATGGTATCACCGATATCGTTACCAGCAGGGTTGTTATAACCGAAGTCTAGATTTACATAAGTGTCTCCAGGTCCAATTGTTACTGGATCACTCATATCATCAGGATTAGTAGCAGTTGTACCAGGCTCATCTGGATCACCAGTTTGAGTGACACCTGCAGGCAATGTAGTAGGATCTACAACTACAACGTACTGACCAGCTGGTAAGTCGCTAAAGTAGTAAGTACCATCAGGGTCAGTTGTAGTTGAACCAGTACCAGTATTTCCATTTTGATCTACAGCTGCCGTAAAAGGCGTATCTGTAGCTGGGTCAATAACACCGTCGCCATTCGTATCTGTGTAAATCGTAACAGTTGCTCCACCAATACCAGCTTCACCAGGATCTTGAACACCGTCACCATCAGCATCATTCCATATTTTGTTTCCTAAAGCTCCAGGTCCAGTATTTCCTTGCGCATCTCCATAGTTGTACCCGAAGTCACCTGTTAGGTCTTCTGCTCCGTCTACAAGCGTTATATCATAACCATTTGTTTGATTACCAAGATCTCCTCCAGGGTTAACTGGATTTAATGTTTGGTTCATGCCTGAAGGCAATGTAGTTTCATCAACAGTTACAGTATAGTCACCATCTAATAGGTCAGGGAAAATATAACCACCATTTGCATCAGTAATAACCGTTGCATTTGCATCACCGCTTAATACAACAGTAACACCAGGGATACCAGTTTCACCAGCATCTTGGATACCATTTCCGTTTTCATCTAAGTAAACAATGTTTCCAATTGCTCCATCTGCACATCGCTCAATACATAGTACATCACTAATTTCAGCACCAGTATTATCTTTGCTATAAACAGTGTAACATCCGTATGGTAAGCCAACTTGAGTATCTGTATAATCACATTCTGGTGGGAAGTTTACTGAGTAAGATCCACCTTCCGATCCAGGAACACCAGGACCAGCAACATCATCGAAATAAATAATCTGAATCTCATCAATACAGCTTGTGAATTCGAATAAAACACCACCATCATCAGAGTTGTTCAACCCTAAACCACTTTGAGCTTCAAATCGGTTAGAACCGACCGTTGCAACATTTGTTCCTGTAAAGGTATAATCTGCAGTTGTAAGTGGTACGATTGCACCATTATTGAATAAGTTAACAACAGCAACATCGTCGCCATCAATATCATTAAGGAACATAGATAGGTCACATACTGATCTGTCAAACGTAAAGGTACGAGACATGTTAGCAGCGTTCACACCACCAACAAGCTGATCATGGTCTACACCAGTTCGCAATGCGAACGTTCCATTTAGCTGAGTATCATTAATAATTTCTTCATCAATTGTAGCACCACCACTAAATACACATTGGTTAACCGTAAGTGTAGCACCTCTTATTGTATAATTTGAAGAATTGATCGCATTCTCTACAACCATGTTGTCGATTCCACCTGGAACTGGATTCGCTCCTGTTCCATTCAATTGTTGAAAGTTTGCCCAGTTTGTATCTGTACAAGGATCAGGCAATGGTAATGGGTTACCGTTAGAATCTTCCCAATAGTAGAAAGGACCACCTAAAACACTTGCATCCAAATCACCAATAAGGCAAGGATCACAAGCAGCAGCATTCGGTTGTACCGTATAAGAAGCAGTAGCAGTACTTCCCGCAGCATCTGTTACAACTACTGTATAAGTATCAGCAGGAAGACAAGTTAAGTCTTGTGGACACTGATTAGGAAAATCTACTGTGTAAGATCCTCCTTCTGAGTTTAAAACACCAGGACCAGCAACATCATCATAATAAATGATTTCAATCTCATCGATTGGGCCAACAAAGTTAAAAAATACACTTCCATTTAAGCTTGGTCCTAGGCCTGCATCAACTGCAGATTCGAACTGATTCGTGCTGTTTAGCACTACATTTGAACCTCTAGAAACGATTTCAGCAAGTGTAATTGGAACAGTTACTCCTGCAAGACTAAGATTAACGATAGCAACATCGTTGTTATCTAAATCATTAAGCATCATTTCAAGATTGCTAACTGGAGGATTAAAGTTAAAGGTACGCGACATGTTTGCAGCACCTACACCACCAACAAGTTGATCGTGATCAACACCAGTTCGCAATCCGATATAACCAGTTTGCTGACTGTTGTTAATGATTTCTTCATCAATACTTGCACCACCATTAAAAACAGCTTGGTTAATTGTAAGTACGGATCCGTTAAGTGTGATTGCTTGAGCATTCACTGCGTCTTCAACAATCGTATTGTCTGGTCCGACTACTGGATTTGATCCCGTACCATCCAATAGGTCAAAGAATGACGCACATGGAGGAGTTAATGGGTTAGCAGTAGTAGAAGACCATTCGTACGAGTAAGGTGGAGTTCCACCTGTTACGGTTAGGTCGATTGACCCGTCACTGTCTATAGGACAAGGAGCCGGAGTGCAACCTACATCTACAATTGTAGCATTTAGTGTTTGGGCATATAGGTTTCCCGTTGTACCAACAAACATAAACAACGCTAGCAGCACCATTAATGGCTGATAGCGTTTGTTGTTTTGTGTAAAACTTAGATTCTTCATGAACTGATTTTAATTCTTTAATTTTAAGATTGAATTATTTTATTAGCATTTGGCTAATTGACATCTAACTATTAATTCGAAATTGTTTGAAATCTTTAAGACATTCTTCCATTTACAAAAATAGTTTTGGTAGCCAACATAAACAAAGACGTGGCACTTTAAGAAATCGTTGCAAAGCTTTTCAAGTAAAAAAATGTCTTATATCATTGATCATTAAGTTACAACAGGAGAAGTTAGACACAAAATTCGTGTTCTTTCATTACTTTTTCACAAGACTAAATTCCACACAAACATGTCTTTAACCTAGCAATAGCAAGAAAAGGAGAATCAATAAGAAAATTAATATTGAAGAAATATTGACACCAATCAAGTAACAAAGTGTTTAATAAAATTTTATGGAAGAAAATACGCGAAAAATCAATTTTTAATCATTTTTTTGCTTGTATACATACAACAAATATTACATAAAACCCTGTTATTCAATTTTTTAACTCGGATTTAAAATTAAACATAGAAAATTTTATTTTTTTTCAATACTGTGACTTCCAAATTGGCCATTATATCTAAATTTTTCGTAATTCAAGCAAAAAAAAAATGAAAATAGACAGAATTTGTAAGTCTTGCAGCTTAATTTCATGGTTGATCGTGAGGACTAGATCAATTTTTTCAAGGAAAATTAGCAGAATATTTCTCTTAATTAAGCGCACATAATTGATCCAATATATTGGAACACTTAGCTTATCTATAAATTATTTTGCAATCGCAGAAAAAATACCACTATTGATTGACCATTGTAATTTGTCTTGACCATTTATATCACCATCTAAGTTAAAATCGACAATCCGATATTCATCGAAGGTACCATTTAAAGGTTGCCATAATATTCGATCGGCTCCAGATATTTGATATCCAGTAGGATCACTTTGGTCTGCATTGCTGCTAAACAAACACCACGTGACACCGATCTGTTTCTGACCAAACCCAGCTCCTACTGAATAGCTGTCTGATGCCGCAAAATTGTAGGATAACGTATTGTTTACAAGACTAACCGCTTGTGGGCTCATAGCAGGGAGATGATTTCGATGCTCTACAAGCACATAATAAGCTGATTGAACGCTAGAGGCTGGCACCATCAACTCTGAGCTGATTGTGCCGTCTTGCAATACGATTCCAGCTACTCGAGCAATCGTGCTGCTTGGTGCGGTTGTCTCCCTCAAGGATAACAGCACCCAGTCTACAGCACCAGCAGGATAATCTGAGCTGCCCCACCCCGCACCTTCCGTTCCTAAATAATTCCAAGGAGCTGTGTTAAAGGGTTGACCAGGTGGCAGTAAGTCTCTTTGTAATAGAGTATTGTCCATTTGAGTAGAAGAAATCCTTGGCCCTTCCAAGCAAATTTGCAAATCAAGGGTCACCGTTACATTAGAAGTAGGAATCACCGATTTTTGAAAACCACTGCCAGGAGAACCGACAAAAATAGTTGGCGGATACGTATTCGTCATGTCCATTGTCACTGCTACTGTCCAAGGCATAGATTCATTTACAGCTGTCCAACTTCCGCCTTTATCCAAACTCATCAAAACACCTTCAGAATCAGAATTATAAAAGCCTTGATAGAAGGCATAACTTGATCCAGCATATAGTATCTGGTTGTTGAGCGAGTGAATACTCACACATCGCATATAAGGACTATTATACAGTTGTGAAAAGTTGAGCCCATTGTTCGAACTAAAATAAATACCTCCACCATTCGCTGCATACATTGATACATAAACCTCCCCAGTATTTGATGGATCTGCTTCTATATCAGAAATACCAGCGTATTGCTCACCATAAGGACTGGCTTGTACATTTTGATTTGATGGAATGTCTAACACCTTACTCCATGTATTACCGCCATTCGTTGAGCGAAAGAGGCCATCAGCTCCACCAGCGTAAACCAATTGTCCATTAAAATGATCGACTTCTGTAAAATATAAACCGCCATTGGTCAACACCAATGACCAATTTTGACCATCATTTTGACTTCTATAGACATTGCCATTCATGGTAACAAAGAGTGTTCTATTATTCGTATTGCTTGTACGATCCAAGGAAAGACCCAGTAAAAAATCTCCTTGAGCAATACCATTATTACTAGTTACCCAACTGTTAGGAGCGCCAGCATTATTACTTGTCAATAGGTAAGCCGATTCATAGGAATCTCCTTGTTGAGACACCCACACTTTTCCGGGTCGGTCTGGGTCACAAAGCACGCTTCTAGTATTTCCCCCATTCCCATACCAGTTGCCTGTGAAGGCAGCATCATTTGTCATTTGCCAACTATTCCCACCATCCTGGCTTCTAAAGAGTCCAATATCAGCATAAGCAATGTACATTTCGTTGTTATCACTTTCATTAATGTCAATATCAAGCATGACTACATTATCAAACCCTGTTGACTGCCAAGTATCTGTGCTTACTTCCTTGGTGTGTAAGGCATTAAAACTGGTGCCTCCATCATACGATCCGAATGCCCATTGTGGGTTGGTCCAGAAAAGAGCGTCTGGCTCTGTTAGACTGCCACCTATTGTTTTACATAAACCATTATAACTTTCACCATAAGACCATACTGTAGAGGCATTGTTTTGATACCCTTTACCCCATGTCCCAGGATCACCTGTCCTTGTCCAAGTTGTTCCATAATCAGTTGTACTCCAAGTACCACTGTCACTATACCATTCGAAGGAGCAACGCGGATCAATTAGCCGAATAACATTGTTATTGTCTGCTTTTATAAAAATGACTCCTGTGAGATCAGTTACTAGTCCCCAAGTTGTGCCTTGATCAAAACTTCTATACAAATGTCCTTTATTGCCCTCTGCGCAATTACCGTTCGGGGCATAGATGTTTTCCATTGAGGTACAATAAACCACATTTGCATCGACTGGGTCTATGGCTACGTCCATCACACCGTCAAAATCTGGAGAGATGTCTGCCCAGTTCACTCCCCCATCAAATGATCGGTATAAGCGTTCTGGTCCAGAAGCAAATCGCCCATTCCCAGAAACTGCATAGACAATGTTGTGATTCAGTTTATCGATGCTCAATTTCAATATATGGATACCTGAAGGCAGTGAACTATTGCTTACAGAATACCAGCTATCTCCTCCGTCACTAGACTTATAGACTTTTGCATCTGTAGAGTTATAAGCGGGATGATAAGCGGCGTATACAATAGCGTTGTAACTTGCAGCCACTTTTATATCGGAAATGTAGCCATCACTTAAGACCTGAACAAAGTAACCACCACCAGTAGTTGTCTTGAATATTCCCCCATCTCCTCCTAGATAGAATATAGCCGCATCAGTTGGATGAAACCCAATACCTGAGATGTGGGTTGTCGTAACGCCACGTTCAGAACCATAAACGTTCCACGATTGTCCACCATCCCAGCTAAAATAAGCTCCGCTCAAATCACTACCTGCAATTATCTGAGCGGCTCCATTTGCTGCGGGTGGCCCAGCTTCTATTGTGCTATAAGCTCCCCCGCCTCCAGGGTTGGTTCTCGTCCAATTATGTGTTTGGCCTTGAATATTTAGAACCATCATCAAACTTAAACTTATAGAAATCAGAACTTTAAACATAACACGCAAGTTATTTAACAAAATTTATATATTAAACTTAATATAATAATAACAATAGAATTTTTCAAAGTAAATTCATAATAGTTTAAAACCTAGCAGCAGAATTTAAGAATGAAATGCGAAATAAATGATTTGGACTTTTACGACCTATGGCTTTCGTTTAAACGTTTAGGTTTCCTATTAATACTCAAGGAATTGGTGATAAAAACAACAGTGAAACGTTTTACAGAAAGAATCAATTAAAATATGACCATTACTTACTAACTATCAATATTTAATGTTGCTTTTTAATTCAAATATTAAAAGTAATTTGGCTTGCTTTATTATAAATTAAAATCAAATTCCTTATTTTGTAGTAATCTACCAAAACCTAGTTGCAATGAAGATATCTCTATTGGTCATTTTTTTAAATTGTAGACCGCTCTCCTGGATTTTTATACAGCCACCGCTAACTTATAATTACCAATACACCTATCTTCGTTAATTCGGCAAGCATATAATTTTTATTAAAACCCGTAAATGTAAATTCCTATGAAGAATTTAATTCTGTTTTTAGCTTACATTTTTATTGCTGTAGGTTGTTTTGCCAATAACGTTGAGAAAGAATTGTCTCCTAAAACTGCAAAAACGGGTTTATGGAGCAACCCGAATAGTTGGACTCCAGCAGGGGTGCCAAGCGCCTCAGATGAAGTGACCATTCCAATGGGAGTGGTACTTGAATTAGATGGCAATTGTGTCTCAAAGAACATAATGGTAATGGGACAATTAGGATCATCGAATTCAGAACGAAACTTCGACTTAAAAACAGGATATATCATGGTCATGGGAGGTGGTGCAAAACTATCAATTGGGAACGCCAGCAATCCTTACGACGGAGAAGGGACGATTACGTTGAATGGTTTAATATCTGATCCTGCGCCGACGGGAGCTCCAGGCAACAAATTTATCATGGTCATGAATGGAGCGCTCCTAGAATTAAACGGAACACCACAAATCACTTGGACAGAATTGCAAGGTGATGTTCAACCAAATAGCACCCAGATTACGTTAACAACCGCTGTCAGCTGGCCAATTGGTTCTGAAATCGTTATTGCATCGTCTAGAAAAAATGGGGAAGAAGCAGAAAAGTTTAAAATTCTCTCAAAAAGTAACGGGAATAAGACACTTCATCTGGATGGAGCGCTCCAGTATCCACATTATGGAGAAGAAATCCCTTACAGTCGTGTTGGTAAAACCTGGTATGCCAATATGCGTGCAGAAGTTGGTCTCTTGTCTAGAAACTTAAAAATTCAAGGAGATGCGGCCTCTGAAGTTGCAGGTTATGGGGCACACATCATGATTATGGGAGGCATGGGAAATATATCAACCTCTGGTATTGCTAAGGTAGATGGAGTTGAGTTTTATAGAATGGGGCAAAAATCAATGCTTGGAAGATATCCTTTTCACTGGCATATGGTAAAACAACTTGGAGCTGGACAGTATTTCAAAAATAGTAGTGTTCATCTATCCTACAATCGAGCTTTAACGATTCATGGGACAGACGGTACTCAAGTTATAAACAACTTTTTTTATGATCATCTAGGACATGGTTTATTCCTAGAAGATGGAACAGAACGATTTAATGAAATCAAGCATAATGTAGTCCTTCTCACAAAACGCCCCGCACCAGGAGAAGAAATTGCCTTTTCTGATAATAAATTGAATCAGTTCCAAAATCGATCTCCCTCTTCTTATTGGATTACCAACCCAAACAACATTTTTGAGGATAATGTAGCAGCTGGAACATCAGCCAATGGATTCCCTGATAATACAGGTGTTGATGGGTTCGTGAATTCGGAAGGTGCAGGTACTGGTTTTTGGTTTGCCTTGCCAAGAGTATTGATGGGGCAATCAAAGGACGATAGTCTCTATTTCAAACCGCACACGCGTGCAGCAGAGGAAATACTTGGAAGTTTCAAACGGAACAAAGCACACAGCTGTATGAGTGGGTTCGACATTTTCGACAACTTAACGGATAGTCATGTTCCAGGGAAGGACTCCATCATTATCAATGGTGGTTGGTATAATTCACAAGAAAAAATAATAGAAGATTGTACCTGGTATTCCAATCATGTTGGGGTATATTCTGGCATTGGCGGGGAACTTGCGTTTCCAGATTCTGTCATTTATCGAAACAATATATTTGTAGACAATCACATTGCACTACTTTTAGCAAGTTACAATACGGCTGAAGAATGTGTATTTGTTGCAGAATCAGGTAAAGGAACAATCTCAGGAAACCGATACCTCCATACAACTTATGATGGTGCTGGAAAAGTAAAAGACTCGCACCTTGTTGGGTGGAATGCTTCAGATGCCTTCTTGATCCTACAATCAGGAGCATCTGTCAAACACGTAAACCATCGATTTTCAGGAATAACAACAGACCCACCTGCTTTTCCTAACATATTCCTTGATGATGTTTCAGGAATCGCTCCACCTAACATACAGTTTGGCAATGTTTATCATCCTAGGAGATGGAATGATGTAATACTAGATGTAGACGGCTCACTTAGTGGTAATTTTCCGAATCAAAAATCAATTGTTTCGAACCATCCAATGCACTTAGTTGGTGGAGAAGCTACGAAACCAAATTGGACGAATGCCTACATTACTGATCGCAAATATGCGTTACAATATTTCCGCTTTTTCCTAAGCAATGTTAATAATTGGCCGAATACATCTACAGTGCGAACTAAAGTAGGAACGCCAAGAGCAGGTGTTTATTTTATTGATGGACAACATGACATACATCAAATGGCGGTCATTGTAAACGATGACTTTTTATATACTACTCGCTTTGAAAGCCTACCATCAGATAGGCAAACAATCCTATACATGGATGATGCCACCATTGGAGACTCTTACTTAATGAGAATTCCAGAGTTCGGAAACTTTGGAGGACTAACACTTCGTAAAAAAAACCTTATCAGTGTTGGAGGGAATTCTCCTTTATCCGAATCTAGTAGTTTAGCCGCATTAAACCAATCAAATACCACAGGCTACTGGATTAATCCTAACAATGGTGATTTATACATTCGTCAAGTAGCAATTCAACGATCAAATTATGTTTATATTTCTTGGACTGAAACTGGAATTGTAATGCCTAAAATTGATTCTGATGGTGATGGTACAAGCGATGGTGATGAAGCTGGTCAAGAAAGGGATCCATTTACTGAGAAAGATCTCGCCCACCTATTTTCAACCAACGGAGATCCTGAAGAATGGAGCGTTAACGAAACGAGTGGATCGGTAAGTGATGGTTTGTTTTGTGGAACTTCAACTACTGGTGACCCTAAAATAATAAAGACTGACTATAACTTTCATCATGGTGCAGTACCTTATATCATGGTTCGTTTTAAAGCAGATGAGACAAGACCGATTCAGATATTCTGGGAAAGAGACATTGATACAGGATTTAGTGGTACCCGAGTATTGTCTCAAACCTACAATGGTAATGGAGAATGGCAAACGATAATCTTTGACATGAATTCACATGCATTATGGTCTAACAGAATCACTGCCTTACGAATTGACCCACTCAATGCTGCTAACAAAGATTTCAAGATTGATTGGATTGTTGCCTCAGACGGTAACAATGATAATGATCAATTTCCTGACGCTTCGGATGTCTGCCCATTGGCTTACAATGTTCCCGTTGTAACTTCTGTTGAAACCAACTATTGTGTATCCCAAACGAATGCAACGCTTCCTGCTGGCTCTCCTATTGGTGGGTATTGGTCAGGTGCAGGTGTGGTTGGAACAAACATCTATCTAAACGCAGGTGGTACTTCTAACTTAGACCTTGGAGGTGTAACTTGGGTACCGGACTTACCATATGTTGTTGGAGCAGCAGGAGGATCTCCTGACAATTCAGAATTCATAGGCAACACCTTTATTCCTGAAATTTATAATACAGAACGATGGCGATCTAATTTAGAATATAAAGTACCCGTCACACCAGGATCATACTTAGTTCAAGTTCATTTTGCTGAAACATTCTCGAGGAACCAAATCGTTGGTAACAGAGTCTTTGGTCTTACACTAGAAGGTATTTTGGTGGAAAACAGTATCGATATCTTTGCAGAAGCAGGTGCAGATACAGCATTAATTAAATCCTACTATATTGAATCAGATGATTTCTTGAATATTAATTTTAATACCATTACGGAAAATCCTAAAGTTTGTGGCATTTCAATTATATCCCAAAATGTCAATCCAGCAAGTCTTGGAGTAGGAACGCACGATCTCGTCTACAACTATAATGATCCAGTCTCAGGGTGTTATGATACGAATACTTCTACGATTACTGTACATGCTCCTCCTGCTGCCCCAAGTGTTTCTGCAGCTCAATCTGTTTGTAGTATGAGTGCTCCAATCGCTTTAACAGAATCACCAGATGGCGGAACATGGAGCGGTACTGGAATAATAGGATCCCCTATCTATATCAATTCAGGAGGAGGTGAGGTTACTGAAGATGGTATTACCTGGATGGCTGACCAATACAATGCTGGAGGAAGTGTCTCTAACCAAAATCCAGCAACAGGAATCGGAGGTACCTCCAACCAAGAAATCTACAAATCAGAACGTTGGTCATCAAACGATTTGAAGTATAATATCCCAGTTGCTAGTGGAGATTATCAAGTTCAAGTCCATTTTGCTGAGCTGTATCCACCCAATCAAATCCCTGGAACCAGAGTTTTTGATGTACAGTTGGAAGGAACAACTGTAGAAACAGGTATCGATGTATTCAACCAAGCTGGAGCAGCAACCGCCTTATTCAAAACTTACGATGTCACTATCTCTGATGGGACGTTAAATCTGGTATTAAAAAAGAACGTTGCCAATCCAATGATATCTGGTATCGCTATTTTACCAAAAACATTTGATCCAGTGGCGGCGGGAATAGGAACTAAAACCCTAACCTATACTTACACTGATCCACTTTCTGGTTGTACTAGCTCTAAAACGACAACGGTCACAGTTGCGGCACCTCCTACAGCAAACGCTTTAGGAACGAATGCAATTTGTCCAGGAGAATCAACTCTTCTATCTGGTACTTCGACGGGCAGTGGCGCAAAGACATATAAGTGGTACATTGCTGGAACCAACACGCTTGTTTCTTCTTCCCAAAATGCGACAGTGAGTCCTACAGTGACGACTTCTTATGAACTGGTCACCACAGCTACGGTTTCTGGCGCGGGGAATTGTACTTCGAACCGCTCTACACCAATTACAGTAACTGTAAATCCACTTCCTTCAACGCCTACTGTGTCAGCTACACAAACTGTTTGTGAACGAGCGAACACGGTATTGACAGCTACACCAGTTGGGGGCGTTTGGTCTGGTACTGGAATTGTCGGATCACCAATTTACATTAATGCTGGAGGCCCTGCTATTACAGAAGAAGGTATTTCTTGGCTGGCAGATATCTATTCAACAAATGGTTCAACCTCTAACTTCGGGAACCCTAATATAAGTGGCACTGCAGGACAAACGGTATATAAGACTGAACGATGGTCAGGAAGTAATCTTTCTTACGCAATTCCAGTAACATCTGGTGAATATCAAGTACAAGTTCATTTTGCAGAATTACATGCACCTTCTCAAAATACTGGTGCTCGGGTATTTAATGTTCAACTAGAAGGATCTACGGTTGAATCTAACGTTGATATTTATGATGAAGTCGGTGCCGCAACGGCATTGATAAAGACTTATTCTATTAGTATAACGGATGGAACATTAAATCTTAATTTGGCTAGCAATCCAGGTAATCCTAAGGTTTCCGCTATTTCTGTCTTACCAAAAAGCTTTAGTGGTGAAACTGCTGGTCAAGGTGCTCATGTTCTGACTTATGACTACATAGATCCATTAACAGGCTGTGCAAAATCAACAACAACAACGTTTACTGTTTCTGCGCCTCCTGTAGCGACAGCAAACGGGAATACGTCTATTTGCACTGGCGAATCCGCTCAACTACTAGGAAGTACAACTGGTTCTGGAGCAAAGACTTACAAGTGGTACCAAGGGATGACCAACACATTGATTTCCTCTCAACAGAATCCAACAGTCAGTCCAACAACTACGACTAGTTACGAACTAGAAACAACAGTTGCTGGATGTGGGTCTTATCGTTCTGCACCAGTTACTATTGTAGTAAATGCTCTTCCCGCAACGCCAACTGTTTCAAATGCACAGACCATCTGTGAACGAGGACCTGATAGAGTGCTAACAGCAACACCTGAAGGAGGTGTGTGGTCTGGAACAGGTATTATCGGATCACCAATTTATATAAATGCAGGAGGACCAACCGTAACAGAAGCGGGTATAACATGGTTAGCTGATCAAAGTTTTACGAATGGGAATACAGCATCTTTTAATCCATCTATTTCAAATACTGCAGGACAAACAGTTTATAAATCAGAACGGTGGATGAATGGCACTCTTGAATACAATATCCCAGTAGCAAATGGTGAATATGAAGTTCAAATTCATCTTGCAGAGATTCATGTCCTTTCTCAAACAGTAGGAGGCCGAGTATTTGATATTGAATTGGAAGGAACAATGGTGGAAACTGCTGTCGATATCTTTGATGAGGTTGGAGCAAATACTGCATTGATTAAAACCTATTCCGTTACGATTGCAGATGGGATGTTAGACTTAGACTTAGCCAAAAACCCTGGCAATCCAAAGATTTCAGCAATTTCAATTTTACCCAAAGGCTTTAGAGGAACAACTGCTGGACCGGGCAACCATGTTTTAACATACGACTATATTGATCCAGTCACAGGATGTGCAAAATCAAATACAACAACTTATACTGTTACACCTGCACCCGTCTCAACTGCAACAGGAACGACTTCGATTTGTACCGGTGAATCCACTACATTAAACGGAACAGCCTCAGGGAGTGGAACCAAGATATACAGATGGTATGTTGTCGGCACAAATATAGTGGCATCCCAGCAACAGAACTTTACCGTTAGTCCAACTCAAACTACTTCTTATGTATTAATTGCAATTGTTAACAACTGTTGGTCTTATGCATCTTCTCCAGTCACAGTGACGGTGAATGCATTACCAGGTGTTCCCATAGTGCCTAGCGCGCAGACTTTCTGTGAGCGCGGAACAACTTTAGCTTTATCAGGCACACCAGCTGGAGGAACATGGTCTGGAAATGGTGTCTCAGGAACTAACTTCACCCCTGCAACTGCTGGGCCAGGTGTGCATACAATTACCTATGAAGTGACAAATGCAAATGGATGTTCTAACTCAAATACTACAACATTTACGGTTGATGCTGCTCCTGTTGCCTCTGTTTCTGGGGCGGCTACTATTTGTACTGGACAATCTACTACATTATCGGCTTCAGCCACGGGCACAGGGACAAAAATTTACACTTGGTATGTCGCGGGCACAAATACTGCTGTCCATCAAGGACAAACCTATACGGTCTCCCCTACTTCAACTACGAGCTATGACATTCTTGCTAATGTCGGGGGTTGCTTGTCGTATCGGTCCGCCTCTGTAACAGTTACTGTGACTGCAACAGGCACACCAACTGTACCTAGTGCTCAGACGTTCTGTGAGCGCGGGGCTACAGTGGCGTTAGTTGCTTCACCAAGTGGTGGCGTCTGGTCTGGAAATGGGGTAACAGGTTCTAACTTTAACCCAACAACTGCTGGATCTGGAGTCCATACGCTTACTTATGTTTATTCAAACAATGGTTGTTCAGGTTCAAACACAACAACATTTACGGTAGATGCCGCTCCAGTTGCCACAGTGTCAGGTAGTGTTTCAAATATTTGTGCTGGAAGAGAAGTCACCTTAAACGGTAGTACAACTGCAAGTGGTGCTACTATTAGCTATCAATGGTATATCGCAGGAACGAGTACACAAGTTTCTACGCTACAGAGCCCAACCGTAGCTCCATTAGTTGATACAGATTATAAAATGATTGTTACGGTGGATGGATGTGCTTCCTATCCGTCTTCAACTGTATCTGTGGATGTTGATCCTACAAATTCAATTTGCCTTTCAGGTAAAGCCTTGTTGGATGGACCATTTTCTGCTGGCCTTATGCAAGATGACTTAAAAGAAAATGGATTGCTCGCATTAACTGAACCTTACACAAGCTTAGGCTTCTCAGGACTTGACAATACTGGGATCACAGTGCCTGCTTCTGTGTTCAATGGTACTGGAGCAAACAATGATATCGTAGATTGGATCGTAGTACAACTCCGTGACAAGAACAACCATCAAAACATATTGGCTTCTGCTGCCATGCTACTAGAACAGGACGGTGAAATAGTTACTTACGCGCAAGGACGAAAATCGAATGTACTTAGCTTCAGCATGCCACATGACGATTATTACCTAGCAATATTCCACAGAAACCACCTTCCAGTAATGACACAGAATCCAGTTTCATTAAATGGGGTTTCTACTATCTTTGATTTCACTTTAGCAAGCACTGTTACCTATGGTAATGATGCTCAAATTGAGTTATCTCCAGGTGTCTGGGGTCTAATTGCTGGAGATGCCAATAGGGATTTATTGATTAGTGCACCTGATAGAAGTGTTATCTGGAATTTTAGAAATCAATCTGGCTATTTGCTTCCAGATGTTACATTAGATGGATTAATTAATGCTGCTGATAGAAGTAAAGCTTGGAATAATCGAAACCGATTTGGTACGATTGATTATTAATTCAAATGTTACCAAGAGCATTCTAAACATTCAAATAAGAAAGAGCGAATTATTGAAATAGATAAAAAATTGTACATAAGTAAATAAAGTTACATATACTGGATAGTCAGTACAGAGAATACTATCTTTACGCTTTATTTTCATAACAATAAATTGTTGACAATGGGAATGGTCCTTCTTCCAGTCATAATAGGAGCTTTGGTGATTTTCGTCCGTTCAATATTCCAACTCAAGACGCTGATTCAGAGTAATGAACTTTCTGTAGCAGGTATTCTATTAGGCTTATTGATTCCGATCTCTATAATTGTATACATTTCTAGATCTTGGATCAAAGAAGGAAAAGTGTATCAGTTCACACCTATTTTTTACTTCCCAATACGCTTATTTTTTCTGCCTTGGGTTATAGGTTTCGTCTATAAAACTTTACCTCTAGGAAATTCAGCTTTTATACATACTTCCTTAGTTACTTGGATCGTTTTCTCAGGTCTCTTGATTGTTTTATTGTATCAATTTCATAAGACTTATATGGAGAAGAACGGCGTAAAGTATACTTATTAGCCAGTTGCATGGTCATTTCGATAATTGGAAGTATCTTAAGCAAAAACAAGTAATCTGACTGATCAGGCGATTTAAAACAGTGAAAAATGGTAATGGTTCTTCTTCCGATATTGATTGGCGCTTTAGTGATTTTTATCCGAGCATTATTCCAACTCAAATCATTGATTCAAGGAAATGAGCTTTCTATGGAAGGGGCTGTATTAGGAATATGCATTCCATTACTGTTAATAATTTCTACCTCAATGTCTTGGATTAAAAAAGGAAAAGTTCACCACTACAAGCCTCTATTTTACTTCCCAATACAACTATTTTATCCACCTTTAATCATTGGAATCATCTTTAAATTCCTACCAATTGGAGATGTTACATTTATACGTACCGCTCTAATCACTTGGATAGTTTTCGCTGGAATTCTTACAATACCATTGTATAAGTATCATACAAGCTATATGAAAAAGAAAGGAGTAAAATATTTCTACTAAAACTATTGAATTAGAATGCTGATCGAGATTTCAACTATGCAAACCCTCCAAACTAGTAGCTAATGAATAGAATTATATCTTTATTGAATTTTAAAACAATCGTCTATTTATGGGATTAGTTCTTGTGCCGTTTCTTTTTGGAGCCTTTTTGATTTTTCTAAAAGCCCTATATGAATTCTATTTCGTTGTTCAAGGAAACGAGCTTGTTCTAGAAGGGGTTTTATTAGGAATTTCCATTCCAATCCTCATCATTATTTTAGCATCGATCTATTGGATAAAGCAGGGTAAAGTATATGCATTCCAACCTCACTTTTTCTTTACTTTTGCTTTGATTTTTATGCCAATGTTGATTTGTCATTCTTCAAGAATTGCACCTTCATTTAGAAACTTACCTATAATGCGAACAGCGTTTCCAATTTGGATTATTTTTTCAGGAATTATCCTCTTCCCTTTGTTTGTTTATTTGATTCGATTCTTAGAAAAAAGAGTAAAGTTCTTTCACTAAAGCATAAATAGAAAATAATACTCCTCTCAACAATAATGCGCTGGTAGATGTTATCAAGAATGAAAAATAAACCTTACATTAACCAGAATTATGTAAGATTCGATAGAAATTAAAAAACGAATTGTTCTAATAAAGGCCTTGATAGATGAAAACTACTTCCTTGATTATTTTGATTTTCATTTTACTAACTGGTTCTAGCCAACTAATCGGACAATCTATGCGAAATACGAAAATACCAGTCTCTTGCGATCCGCTTACAGGACTTTGCAAGGCGGCACCTGTTGAAGGAAAACAGACTCCAGTAGAATGGACATCAGAGCAAGAAATCATTTATGTAGGTGACCCAATGTGCTCTTGGTGTTGGGGGATTTCTCCTCAATTAAACGCCTTACGACGACAAGGAACAAAGGAAGGTATCCCTTTTCGATTAGTTATGGGTGGGCTACGACCAGGTGGAGGTGATCCCTGGAATCAAAAGTTCAAGGATTTCCTGCAGCATCACTGGGAAGAAGTGAACAAAGCAAGTGGTCAACCCTTTAGTTATGACTTGCTTGACTTGGAGGAGTTCAACTATGACACCGAGCCAGCCTGTCGAGCGGTGGTTTCTGTCCGAACGTTGGCTCCTGAAAAGGAACTAGAATTTTATGAGTGGGTACAGCATTTCTTTTATGTAAAATCTCAGAATCCAGCATTAGAGTCGTTCTATGAACCAATTTGCAAGAAGCTTGAGATTGATTTTGACAAATTCAAAGTATTGTTTAGCTCCAACGAAATGACAGAAGCGACTCGTGCCGACTTTGTGCTCAATCGGGATTGGGGAGTTCAGGGTTATCCTGCAGTCTTGTTCCGTGATAAAGACCAATTACACCAAGTAGCAAGTGGCTATGCTGATGTCAATAAAATGTGGAAAAGAATTGAAGCAATTCGTAGTAAATAGACTTAAATGTCCTAATCATCTTCTACACTTTTTTCAAAGAAACCTCTTTCTACTTTTAACCTTCAACTACTATTGCACAAAGCTTAATTCTGCTGCAAACTAACATTGACAATGGATACCGTGTGGCCCACGTGTCCCAATAGTCAATGAAAGGAATGAATAGTCAGTCAAAGGAACGAAGATCCAAGTAAAGACTTATTTTTTGCTAGTAACAATTAAAAATTTCTGTTTGGAATTATGGGCTCTTTTCCTTAAGTTAGACAAGAAGTTCAACAGACATATAAGCCAGCCTCAGGTTTACTCCATTTGAATGTAATTTTACTAACTAACAAAACAAACAACATGTTTAAATCATTGATATATATCACATTTATGTGGTTATTATTATCAACATCACTTCAATCTCAGACTGTTTTAGCATTTCCAGAGGCGATGGGGCACGGACAAAATGCGGGGGTCAATCAGCCTGCAAAAACAGTATATTTCGTTACTAACTTAAATAATTCAGGGGCTGGCTCTCTCCGTGATGCCCTTTCTCAAAGCAATCGTTATATTGTATTTGAAGTAGCAGGGACAATCACGCTCAGCAGTATTATCAATGTAACAGCGAGCAACCTTTACATCGCTGGACAAACAGCATTTAAGAATGGAGGGAAAGGAATCACGATTCGTGCAAATGGCAACTATAACAATGCTCTAATCAATTTTAACGGAGATCATGTCATCGTTCGATACATACGCTTTAGACGAGGGCCTGGCCTACCAAATGAAGTTTCTGGGGATAACGTCAACTTTGTTTGTAATAATTGGATTATTGACCATTGTTCGCTCTCTTGGACAACGGATGAAAACATTAATGCTCATGATGGAAGTTTTGGAACGATGCAATATTGTATAAGCTCTGAGGGGTTGTATTTTTCAACTCATGCTTATTCCACAAACACATCACATGGCACTTATCAAACAGGACATTCAAAAGGTGGGTTATTCGGATATTCTGGACATACATTTAATAATCTTACCGTTTATCGAAATTTGTTTGCTCACAATGATGGAAGAAATCCCAATATCTCCGCACCAGGCAGCGCTCATGAGGTCGTAAACAACTTATTATACAACAATCGATACTTTAACATTGAACTGGATAATCGAGGTGGGTCAATGCAAACAAATGTTGTGAAAAACCTCTTAATCCCAGGGAGTGATACTCGGACGAATCGTCATATGGTTCATGCGGTAGACCAAGCAACGAATCAAGTATATATGCAAGGAAACATAGGCGTTCACAGAACTACTAATTCGCAGCCAGAATGGATCGAAGTAGGAAGATATGGCACACCAAACAGTACGGTAGGACAGTCACTCACGCCTTTTACAACACCGATAAAAGACCTGTATTCCTCCTTACCAGATGCTTCTGGTCTTGAGCCAATCGTGTTAGCAGACGTAGGAGCAAACCTCGCTTCGGATGCTGTAGATCAACGCATTATCAATGATGTAATCAACAGAACACCAACCCAAATAAAAACAGTGCCGGGGACAAATCCAACTGCTTGGAATGGAGCCTCACAGTACTATGGTATTATTAATGATCCATCTGAGGTAGGTGGATGGCCTTCACTTGCTCCTATGTCAAGCGTTTGTGTGGATACTGATAATGACGGTATGCCAAACGATTGGGAACTGCTGAATAATCTTGATCCAAATGATCCAAGTGATATGTTAGTTGATTATGGCAATGGTTATCCAAATATTGAAGTATACCTAAACAGTTTAGCAGGAACGGTGGCTCCACCACCCCCGCCACCACCAACAACGCCTTGTGCTGAGACATCTCAAGACACCATTGCCTTTCCTGGTGCAATGGGCTATGGAAGATATGCAGGTGTTGGCCAACCTGTTCGTACAGTTTACTCCGTAACAAATTTGAATGATTCAGGGCCGGGCTCATTAAGAGATGCGCTTTCTCAAAGTAACCGATTTATTGTATTTAAGGTAGCAGGA
Organism: uncultured Saprospiraceae bacterium; assembly: GCA_937959115.1. Taxonomy (GTDB): domain Bacteria; phylum Bacteroidota; class Bacteroidia; order Chitinophagales; family Saprospiraceae; genus JAHDHB01. Next base: position 2,568 of record CALGAW010000078.1, on the reverse strand, counting down.
ACGATTACCCTAAACTCCATTATTGATGTAAATGCTGGGAATCTTTACATCGCAGGACAAACAGCGTTTCAGAACGGAGGAGAAGGAATTACAATTCGTTCTAGTGGAAGCATCAGCCAGAGTTTAATAAATTTCCGTCAAGATCATATCATCATTCGATATATCCGCTTTCGCCGAGGTCCAGGAGTTTCAGGTGAAGTTTCTGGTGACAATTTCAACTTGTTTTGTAGTAATTGGATACTTGACCATTGCTCCATATCATGGGGCACAGATGAAAACTTGAGTTCTAGTGATGGGAGCTTTGGAACTGTTCAGTATTGTATAAGTTCGGAGTGTTTATATTTCTCTACCCATGCTGTTTCTACTACCCCATCGGCCTCTACTTACCAGACAGGACATTCAAAAGGAAGTTTGTTTGGATATACGAACCATCCCTTTAACAACATTACAATATACCGAAATTTGTTTGCTCATAACGATGCTCGAAGCCCAAAGATTGCCTCTCCAGGAAGTGCCCATGAGGTGGTCAACAACTTGATGTACAATAATCGATACTTCAACATAGAACTAGATGCTAAGGGTGGTTCTATGCAATCCAATGTGGTTAAAAACCTTTTGATCCCCGGAAGAGATACACGTACTGCACGATACATGGTTCATACAACTGCTGAAGCTGCAAATCAAATCTACATGAGAGGAAACATTGGGGTACACCGAACGAATGATTCACAGCCAGAATGGAATGAAGTTGGAAGCTTCAGTAACCCAATTGGAAATGTGGGTCAAGTGTTTTCCCCATTTTCAACACCAATGGAATCTGATTATTCTGCATTGCCTGATGCAATGGGCCTGGAGTCAATTGTCTTAGCAGATGTAGGAGCAAATTTAGCAATTGATGCAGTTGATCAACGTATTATCAATGATGTAATCAACCGAACCCCTACAAATTCAAAGACAGTACCTGGTATTGACCCGAATGAATGGAGTGGTCAAGCTACCTATTATGGTATCATCAACAATCCTTCAGAAGTTGGTGGTTGGCCTACAATTTCTCCAATGTCTAGCGTTCCTTTGGATAGCGACAATGATGGGATTCCAAATGCTTGGGAAACTGCAAACGGGCTGGATTCAAATAATCCAAATGATGCATTAGCTGATCACTTGAGCGGATACACGAATATGGAAGTATATTTAAGCGACTTAGCGGGCTCACCTGTCTCTACTGGCCCAGTACTTAGCATTTCACTAAATATCTGCCTAGAAGGCCCCCAGACGGCTTCTGCGGTGATGGACAACACACTTCTGCAACGAGACTTACTCCCTACGGGACAGCCGTATAATGCCACGCCTTGGAATTACCCAGGAACGGAAGGCGATGGTTGGACGTCAGCGGACTACCCTACTTCATCTGTTGACTGGGTGCTGATTTCACTGAGAGAGACCATTTCAGCAACCTCTGAGGTCGCAAAGGTAGCCGCTGTAGTGCTTCAAGACGGGTCTATTACAACGAATATCTGTTTACCATCAAATCTTAAGTCGGAGTACTATTTAGTAGTTGAACATCGTAATCACTTGCCAGCAATGACTCCACAGCCGATTGATATGGTGGGCAACACGCTTACTTATGACTTTCGAGCAGCCGACAGTTATGCTGTAGGGAGTGGCTTTGGCCAAAAACTGGTAAATGGTACTTGGTGCCTCTATAGTTGTAATGCGGACCAAAACAACATCAGTGGTTATGAGATCACTGGACAGGATAACATCTTGTGGCAAGGCTTGAACGGATCCTTTGATATCTACGAAGCAGTTGATTTTGATATGGATGGAGACGTGAATGCAATGGACAAATTGCTTTGGTCGATCAACAATGGTATTTTCTCTGCTGTACCTCGCTAGGAATTAACTTCTAATTTCAAGAAAAATAAAAACCCAGGAATCGATTATTTCTGGGTTTTTATTTTTCATTTAACACGTTCAAAATCTATTGCAAGATATAAGTTACACTGCATTCATCTGTATAATTATTAACTGTATCTTCTATTAAGTAGTTAATTGAAAATTCTGTTCCATTAAGCACGGTACCTGTTCCAGAAACTCTAAAATCCTGAAGACCAGTTGCCGTCCAAAATTGTGCAGGGATCACAATGCCTGTACTGCTTACAATCACCTCTACTTGAGTATCTTCGGGCTGATACGTGCCAGGAGAAGATGCTTCAAAATGATTGTACAGATTTGTAATAATCATGTTTTGATTACTATTGGGAGATACTTTCACCTCTGCAACATAGTTCTCTACAAAATTAGGTACTGACAGACAAACTTCGGCTGCATCGTAAACACCGAGATAGGTTGTTGTAATTAAAACACTGCAATCAGCTCCTGAGTATCCGGGATCGCAATCGCAAACTCCATTTACACATGTACCAGTACTTGCACAGGTAACATTGATACAAGGATCATAGATTGTACAATTAGGACCAGAATAACCAGGGTCGCAGTCACAAGTTCCATTGATGCATGTACCATTATTGCAGTTTATGTTAAAACAAGGGTCTATTGTATCGCATT
>CALGAW010000077.1 GCA_937959115.1 uncultured Saprospiraceae bacterium | reverse complement strand
TTTTTTTTGTCGAATGCTGAACATTTATTATTTTTAGATATGAATAAGCGACGACGAAAACCAACATTTAAGGATTACGATCCAGATCAGATGAGTCTTCTCCCGCCAAGTCTTGATGAATTGATACCAGATAATCATGTTGTTCGAGTAGTTAGAAAAGTAATAGATTCCTTAGATATTGACCCAATTCTAAGGAAGTATAAAGGAGGAGGGGCAAGTTCTTTCCATCCAAAACTAATGCTTAAGATACTGGTTTATGGTTATTTGAGTAATATCTATTCATCTAGAAAGCTAGAGAAGGCTGTGAGTAGCGACATCCATTTCATGTGGCTAACAGGGATGCAATCTCCTGATCATAATACAATCAACCGATTTAGGACGGATAAACTGAAGGGAGTATTAAAAGAAGTGTTTAGCCAGGTTGTTTTATTGATGGTAGGCGAAGGTTTGGTGAATATTAAAACGATCTATGTAGATGGGACAAAATTAGAGGCAAATGCTAATAAATACACATTTGTCTGGGGTAAATCGATCAAGCGGAATAAGGAGCGAATCAAAACACAGTTAAATGAGTTATGGAAGTATGCAGAAACTGTAGCCAAAGAAGAATTGCTGGATAACGACCCCACCACCTATGAAGAGATTGATTCAACAAAGGTTTTAAAGACTATTGATAGTATCAACGAAGCATTAAAGGATAAGAAGATCGATAAGAAAGTGAAGCAGAAGTTGAATTATGCTAAGAGAAACTGGCCAAAGAATCTGGATAAATACGACAAACAGCAGGAAATTCTTGGAGATCGTAATTCTTATTCAAAAACAGATCCTGGTGCAACCTTTATGAGGATGAAGGATGATCATATGATGAATGGTCAGCTTAAAGCCGGCTACAACTGGCAAATCAGTACATCAGGGCAGTACATTGTCAATTATGACATTTTTCATAACCCAACAGATACGCTTACTTTTCCAGATCATCTTAACCAATATAAACAGATGTACAATAGTTGTCCAGATGTAGTAGTAGCCGATGCCGGTTATGGATCAGAGGAGAACTATGAACTTTTAAATTCAGAACAAATCGATGCTTATGTGAAGTACAACTACTTTCACAAGGAGCAAAAGTCAAAAGGAAAGATTAAACCCAAAGAAGCATTTTATCAACAGCATTTATACTACAATAAACAACAAGATTATTACGTGTGTCCAATGGGACAAAAGATGTTTAAAAAGTTTGAAAGGAAAACAATAAAGAAGTCTGGATACGAACAGATAGCAAGTGTTTATCAAGCTCAAAGATGCACCAATTGTCCCTTGAGAGGAGCTTGTCATAAAAGTGAAATTAACAGACAGATACAGGTCAATCACAATCTGAATCGGCTAAAAGCAGCAATGAAAGAAAAACTGCTCAGCGAACAAGGGGTCGCCCACCGCTCTCAAAGACCTGTTGATGTAGAGGCGGTGTTTGGAAACATAAAACAGAACAAAAAATTTACTCGATTCAATTTGAGAGGCAAGGATAATGTTCTGATCGAGGCTGGATTGATCGCATTAGCACATAATTTGGCTAAAATGGCAAGAAATTAAGCCACTTTAGTCTTTTTTTTGGCACCATACTCCACAATCCATCACAAAACTAAAATTTGAAAATTTAAGGACAGGATCTTGTACCAATCTTCCTGGTAGAAAGTTCTGAAAATGAAAAGAGGCCATCTCGTTTTGAGACAGCCCCTTCTTTTTGCTGGTAAACAAGGGTTTCCTATTTGTTTTCTGTAAAATTTGACATTATTTTTAATAAAAAACCTACCCTGCATCAGAAGTATTTTCACTCAGAAGTTTACTTGGCTGCTTATATTGTAAATAACACAGATAAACCTTTGGTCTTTTTTAGCCAATAATCCTCAATTTCTTTATTATCCATTCTCAATTCCTATAAAAAGTCTTAAATTCGCAGCTGCCAGTATTTTATTTGTCATTTTGAAGAATGGAGTTAAAAACACTTACATTAAAGGGTTTTAAGTCGTTCGCTGATAAGACCATTGTGAATTTCAACCAAAACATCACAGGGATTGTCGGGCCTAACGGCTGTGGGAAATCGAATATCGTCGATGCCATTCGCTGGGTACTTGGTGAACAGAAAAGCCGAGAACTCCGATCTGAGAAAATGACAAATGTGATCTTCGCCGGCACAAAAAAACGGAAAGCAGGTGGATTGGCGGAGGTCTCTCTCACTTTCGAAAACACGAAGAATCTCCTTCCGACTGAGTACAACACGGTCACCATCACCCGAATGCTCTACCGAAGCGGGGAAAGCGAATACCGACTCAACAATGTACCCTGTAGACTAAAAGACATCACTACCCTGCTCATGGATACAGGCATCGGCTCTAACTCCTACGCGATCATTGCACTGGGGATGGTAGACGATCTGCTCAACGACCATGAGAACTCAAGAAGGCGACTATTCGAGCAAGCAGCAGGCATCTCCAAATTCAAAATCAGAAAACGGGAAACACTGAATAAGCTAAAAGCTACCGCTGCTGATTTAGATCGTGTAGAAGATTTGTTATTCGAAATTGAAAACAACCTTAAAACACTTGAAAAACAAGCAAAACGAGCAAAAAAGTATTTTGAAATCAAGGAAAAATACAAGGCACTCAGTGTAGACCTCGCCGTTATTCGACTCAAGGAATTTAAAGATTCTTACCAACAACTTCAAGAACAGATCAAAACTGAATCGGATAAAAAGTTAAAGGTGGAAACCACCGCTAAAAAAGCCATCGCTCAACTGGAAAAACAAAAGTTGACCAACGTTGAACATGAGAAAGAATTGTCTGAAAAACAGAAAGAACTCAATCGTTTGATTGGCCTCAGCAGAGGAAAAGAAAATGACAAAAAAGTACTCGAACAAAAGGTAGAATTTATCACTAAAAACCAATCCAATCTATTTCAACAAATTGAAATTGGCGAAGGGAATTTACAGCAGAATGAAAAGGATATCCTTTTTTATAAAAAAGAAGTAGAGAAGGAGAAAAAGAAAGAAAAAGATCTAAAAGTTTTGCTTGAAAAAGCGCAAAAAAATCTAGAAAAAATCAGGAGTAATCATACCAACCTTAAATCTGGTCTAGATGAATTTCTTAACGAACAACAACGCTTGGAACACACCGTTTTTGAGCTTGAAAAAAAGAAGGCGATTCACAACAGTCAGAAGACCAATTTACTCAACGAAATCAAGCAATTTGATAAAGATATAAAGGAACGACAATCCAAACTAAAAGACCTTAGTACCAACTTCAAACAGCTTTCTGGTACCCGAAAAGAAAAAGAAAAAGAAATTGAGAAACTAGTCGCTGCCGAAGAAAGCCGCCAACAAAAAATTACAGAAGTCAGTGATGCCCTTGAAGAAATCAAGCAGGAAATTGTAAAACTAAATCGACAATTAGACGCTAAGCGCAACGAATATCAGCTCACAAAAAGTCTAGTAGATAACCTAGAAGGATTTCCAGAATCAATAAAATTCCTTAGTAAAAATAGTGCTTGGGGCGTTGATGCGCCACTTCTTTCAGATACTATTTATTGTAAGAAGGAATATCGAATTGCGATTGAAAACTACTTGGACAACTACCTGAATTATTATGTTGTTAAAGATCTTGACGAAGCGGTAAAAGCAATTAAACTACTCAGTAAATCGCAGAAAGGTAAAGCCAATTTTTTCATATTAGATGAGTTGGAAAAACAGAAGCACAAAGCAAAAGAAATCAAAGGAGCACAGCATGCTCTTGAAGTGGTAGAGTTTGACAAACAGTACAAACCTTTGATTTCATTTTTACTAGGGAATGTGTACTTAGTAGAGGAGGAGGAACCGAATCAAGGAAACTATCCTGACCAAGTGGTATTGGCAAAAAGTGGAAAGTTTGTAAAATCAAAATATACCATTTCAGGTGGCTCAGTAGGATTGTTTGAAGGAAAACGGATCGGTCGAAAGAAGAACTTAGAAGTCCTAGAAAAAGAGATTGCGAAACTAGAGGAAAAAGGGAAAAAATACTCGCAAAAGTTCGAGAAGGCGCATCGAAAAATGAATGAACTGAAAGGTGGTTCTCAGAAAGAACAGATTGCAATAGAACAGCAAAGCCTTAGTCGACTAAAGCAACAAGCCGCTTCCCTCCAAGCAAATTTAGAGAACTTCGAGAGTTTCCTGAAAATCATTCAAGAACGAAAGAAAGCCGCTAAAGTTAGCATTAAGCATATTGATCAGAAAGCCGATGATGAGAAAAAACTGCTTAATACAGCTAGTAAAAAGGCAGATGAACTGAAAAAGAAGGTGACCGATATGGATTCTTCTTACAAGGACGCAGCCAATGAACTTAGCAGCGCCTCGTCTACTTACAATCAGCGAAATATCGAGTTTATCCAGCATCAGAACAAAGTAGGCACCTTACAACGAGAACTAACATTTAGAGAAAAACAGATTGCTGATATTCAACAAAAGTTAGAACAAGATCAAAAGTCAAAAGCCAATGCCGTGCACGATCTCAAGAAGGCAAAAGAAGCCATCACAAAGTTAGATAATGAGCTCATCGGGCATTATAAAAGTAAGAAGAAATTCGAATCCACCCTCAATACATTTGAACAGACCTATTACAAATCACGGGGTGCGATCAATGAGCAAGAGGACGAAATCAGAACGCTCAATAAATCAATTGCTGATGCACAGTCGTTGCTAGAAACGCTCCGCGAAAAATACAGCGAAGTTCGTATTCAGCTCAACAGTATCGGTGAACGACTCAATGTTGAATTTAGCATTCTTGTAAAAGACATCATCAACAATGAACCGAATCCTGACTTCACCCTAGAAGAGCTAGAAGAAAAAGTAGAAAAACTCCGTAACCGAATTGGGAATTATGGGGAGATCAACCCTATGGCTGTAGAAGCATACGACGCGATGAATGAGCGGTACACGTTCATCACAGATCAGCGTGCAGACTTGCTAAAAGCCAAGGAGTCGCTCCTACAAACAATTAGCGAAATAGAGGAAACGGCCTCAGAAAAATTCATGGAAGCGTTTACCCAAGTCAGGGACAACTTCAAGGAGGTTTTCCGCAGTCTATTTACGGATGATGACGACTGTGATTTGCTACTCGAAGATGAGACGCGTCCCTTAGATTCAAAAATCAAAATTACTGCCAAGCCAAAGGGTAAACGGCCTCAAACGATTAATCAGTTATCTGGTGGTGAGAAGACGCTTACGGCGACGGCCCTGCTGTTTGCCTTATATCTATTGAAGCCTGCACCGTTTTGTATATTTGATGAGGTAGACGCACCGCTTGATGATGCCAACATTGGTAAGTTTAATCGGATCATCAGCACCTTCTCTAAGGACTCACAGTTCATCATCGTGACACACAACAAACAGACAATGGCTTCTGTAGACGTGATTTATGGGGTAACGATGGCGGAGCAGGGCATCTCGCGGGTTGTTCCTGTTGACTTTCGGAATTTGAGTTAGGGGATTAGCCTGGGATTCTGTTAGAAGCGGTTAACGATTGTACACGATTTCCCTTCACCTTAGGGCAAAAAAAAGCAGGAACGACTTCTCGCTCCTGACTACTTCACAACTTTGGTAAAAATAGCTTGAATCTAATATTTACCTATCAAGAATAAAAGTAAGGAGTTAATCACCGTTTATACAACAAAAATTTATAAGCGGTAGAAATGAGATATGAGCGGTGAGAATGGATGGATAAGCGATTGTTTGGTTTCTTCAATAAAGGTAAAGCGTCACTCGTGCACTATAAATTTATAAGCGGTAGAAATTAGAACTTAAATGGAAGATATTCGTGATGATTTTGTGATTTCTTGGTATAAATCAAGTAAGCTTCTATAAAAAGCTAGGAGCGATTTCCTCACTCCTAGCTGATTCACCTCAACATTGCTATGAAACAATTACTTTATGATTGTCATTTTTTGGGTAATGCTTTTTTTAGATAGCTGTATTGTATAATAATATATGCCTGCCGGATAGTCACGACCATCGAAGATCACCTGATGAGTACCTTTTGTTTTTTTATTGTTATTGAGTAATATATTGACTTTTTTGCCCATTAAATCGGAGACAAACAAGGTTATTTCTTCATCCGTGGTTAACGTAAACTCTATTATAGAACGTTTAGAAAATGGATTTGGGTAATTTCTGATGCTTGATACTTGTGAATGATCATTCCTTGAACTTTGTGGGGTATTATTGGGGTCGTCATTTATAGCGGGAATACCATTACAACCATATACAGGATAAACAATAGAAGGGTTGCACTCTTTTGTAAAAGCTAATAAACTAGAAGCATTGCTTGCATCTGCCAGAAAAGGTTGTTCTAACAGAACGAATTCTCCAGCTTCAAACGTTACGGATTGGCTCGCTCCAATTGCTCCATAAGCAATGATGCTACTATGATTTTCATACGTTCCTGTTGGAATCACTCCTGTTACTGTAAGTGCAGGTCCACAACTACAATCCCCTTGAATATCAGTTGTCTGAGCTGCAATTAAATGAGGCAATTGCACGATGGCATTCCTCATTCCAGTTACTTGGTGAGGTGTAAAACAAGTTAGGCACCTTGGATCAGAATTAGACATAATCAATGAGGGATCTGGATTGTAAGAACCAATTGGAACAGGAAGATCAGAACTACTACAAACTGGCGTTCCATTCCATTCACAACTACTTGTAATTTGAAAGAGTATATCTGGATCTGCTGGCGTATCACAAATGCCATCACCCGCACTTTGACAATTACTTCCATTGGGTAGTTCATCACAACCTCTATGCGTATGGTGTAGGTTTAATACATGCCCCATTTCATGAGACATAATATGAGATTGAGAACTCACTTCTCCACTTGGCCATGTACCACCCACCCAGAAGGCACTTTCTTCTCCGATTCCAAATGCCCTGCCTCCAAAATTATCTGGACCTAAATCATCAGGAAAAATATAAATATCAATTCCATCTTCATGTGGGTTATAAGTAAATATTAGATTATTTGTAACAAAAGGTCCATTAAGGAACATAACATCATCGTCTATATAGTCTATCTCACAATCCCAAACGAAATAGATATACTGAGGATTAAAACTCCTGTTGAGATAGGCTAGTGAATTTAATACCTGTTGATGGGTTACACCACCATTACCACTGTTATCTCGAATTACATGAATGTAAATTTTAAGATAAAACGGAACGTTGTTTTTCTCAGCAGGGGAATTTGATATCAACTGTATGCTTTTCGAGTCTGAAGGTGTAATACAGCCTTGTGATTTTAAATCATTTGACCAAAAAATACAGTATAGAAAATAGATGCACCATGGTAAAAAAGAGTGTCTTTCTAGTGTTTTAAAATTGAGATTCATATTGTTTTTTCTTTTGTTTAAATAATGTAGACTTGGAAAATTTATCTCGCTATGATTGTCTTATCTACCTAGTACGATTCGTTTGGTTTGTACCACTTCTCCAGATACCAATCGAGCAAAGCGGAATGAAGCAAAATCAAAGAAGATGCGTTGATATTTTTCTCATTTTGATCTTTTTAATGATTGGAAAAAGTCAAAACGTAATAAGCTTGGCCATCTTAGGATACAGAAGAAGAAGTCAGGAGTCTGTTTCCTCCTGACGTTCTCTTAATGATATCTAAAAACACAATTTTATTGCGCGTGTTCTATTGTGTTTGGACCACTATTCTAGCCGTTTGAACTGTATCACCATAGATTAATCGGGCGAGGTAAATACCCATCGGCAATTCATTTGGCTCCCACACAAATTCATGAGCACCGCTTCCAAAACTACCTTCTACTAACCGTTTGACTTTTCGACCATTTAAATCGAAGATCGCTAAGTTGACTTCAGCCTCCTGTTCTAGTTGGAAACCAATTGTTGTTGAGGTTTGAAATGGATTGGGAATGATTGTTAATTCTAACTCTGAATGGACTACGTTTTGGTTAACTTCATTCCGAGTATTCGGCATACTATACATTAACGCATTAGATTTTGAAGTAGTCTTATTAGGCTTGGCTTTACTACCTGTTTTACAAAAAACACCAATCGTTGTTTCAAAGACACAACCCTTATCAGCGAAAAAGCCTGGCTCCATTTCTACAACATTTCCTGCCATATAGTCAACATTTGCAGTTGATTCTATAGTCTGTGTTGATTTAATTGAGTTTGAGGCTTGGTGTGTGATTACAGCGGTTTCCGTACCAGTTAAGGTTAGATCAACTGGACAAGTATTTGCTGCTTGTACTGCAGCAAAAGCATCTAAAAGACCGTACCCCATTTCTTCGTGCCAAATACCATTTGGTCTTCCTGCAAAAGTGGTATAAAAGTACAAATCAATTCTTGTTTTTTGGGCAGTTGTTTCAATGATGTCTCTTACCTCTTGACCAGTAAGCGATGGATTGACGCTAAGAATAAGAGCAGCTACACCAGCTACCATAGGACAAGCAGAAGAGGTACCATTAAACTGACTATAGTAATCCTGATTAGTATAAAAATTGGGGATACACGCATCTGCATTATAGTCATTTATAGCACGCCCTAGAATACCACATTGTAGTGGATCATCTAGAACATCTCCTTGCCTGTCAGTTGTTGGAATTAAAACACCTGGAGCCACTATATCCAATTCATTTCCAAAATTGCTGCCCCACCAGTTTTCGCCATCGCAAGAAGTTGGTGATTTTCGCTCACCACAAGGGCTCATTGCCCCTACACTTAAGATATCTGGATTTGAATTGGCAGGATATTCAACTACCCCATTGTCATTTCCTGTTGAAAATACAACGACACAACCTAGACCATTTCTTCCATTTTGTAGGGCATCAGTTATCGCATCATTAAGAATTGGACTGTTTGTAGTAGCTGGAGCACCCCATGAACAACTAAGAACGCTTGCACCATTGTTTGCTGCCAAATTTGTAGCATTAGCTAGAATAAGCCCCGTAACGCCATCATAATCAAAACTGACAGACATGATACTTGAATTAAAGGCAACTCCTGTCACACCTTCGTTATTGTTTCCATCAGCAGCAGCAATTCCAGAACATGCTGTTCCATGTGGACTATAAACCTGCGAAGGCCCACCATTTCCCATTGCATCAAAACCTGCGTTGTTATTATTTCCAGTTAAGTCTGGATGATTTATTTCAAACCCATCATCCAACACTGCAATAACGATATTGGGATCCCCAGTTTCTATGTCCCATGCGGCCACAGCATTGATATCTATCCCAGGAGTACCGTCATTTTGACCAGTGTTATTTAAATGCCATTGATCAGGATAAAAAGGGTCATTAGGAACCAAATTCAATTTATCAACTTTACTAGTCGAATTTGGTCGGATATCAAACCTTAAATCAGGTTCTGCATGCTCAAATAGACCAGTTTTATGTAGTAAATTTGACACCTTCAATATATCTTCTCCACCAGGTCGGACACTAAACGTGAACCATAAAGGCATATATTTATTGTAGCCAATTAAATCTAGGTTTAGATTCTTTGTTTCATTCATTAATAAATCAAAGTCCTGCGCTTTCTTCAATTTTACCATTACATAATTCGTAAGTCCAACGACGTCTTTTTCAAAGACTTTCAGATATGGAGCTACAATTAAGTTAGGATTATCTTGCCTTATTTCTTGTAATAAGTTTTGATATTGATTTTCAGAAAGACGCTGATTTTTTAAAGAAAGTTTCGTCCAAAATCTATTTGGATACTTTACCTTAAAATTTTTAGGTGATGTTACTATTTTACTTACATTGTCTATTTTCAACTCCAATGAATTCTTAGGCTGGAAACTTCCATTAATCTTCATGAAATTAAAATCCTGCTCGTTTGTCCCGGAAATAAATACATAATCTGTACAATAATCCATGACCACTGTTTTTTTTCCATCAAAGTAAAAAGGCTTTTCGTACTGTTGAGAAAAAACAAATGCAGGAATAAGGACAACACAAAAAACTAAGATGATTATCTTTTTCATTTTTTGATGTTTTAATTTGTTAATAATTTTATTTACCTGCGTTCAAATTTGCTTTTAATTCTTGAATCTCCTTCTTTAGCTCGATTGTGTGGAGCCACAACTCTTCAATCTGACGAAGTAACGTAGCATCCATTTTTACCATTTCTACGCCATTCTCACTGACTTCTTTTGCTGAGGGTACGTTAGGTAAGTGCTTGTTTGTTTTAATGAAATCTTCTACTTTTGCTATGCTGTTTAGTTTGTAATCTTCCTCAAACACAAAGTCTGCCCAGTCTGAAGAGTTGACACCAGCTACTTTCACTTTTTCAGTAAGAATACCATCTTCTACAAATAGTTTGTAATCGCCAGGAGTTGCTAAATTAGGATCACCAATTTTTACAATTCCTCCCCCTACTAGAAAATCTCCACGCACAGAAACCAGATCTGTTGCAAAATTTCCATAAATAAGCGGGGTGTTTGTTGGGCTGTTATCGATGTAGAGTTGATCGTTTGCTGCTGTTACATTCCTACCTGCTTGGTATCCAATAAAAACATTTCGGTTGCCTCTAGCGTTAAACCCTGCTTCAGACCCCAAGTAGGTGTTGTTTGCTCCTGCAGTAGCGTTTTGTCCAGTTGCAAAACCAACAAAGGTATTTCTAGACCCGTTGGTATGATTTCTTCCTGATCTAGAGCCCAAGTATGTATTAGTAGAGCCTGTTAAGTTATCGCGCCCGCTTTCTAGTCCAACAAATGTGTTATGTAGTCCTGTGGAATTATTCAAACCAGATTGTCCTCCTACACAAATATTAAATCTTCCTGATGTATTATTAAACCCACTTCGAAAACCTAAAAATGTGTTGTGGACACCGCTAGATTGAAGCCCTGCTTGGTGTCCAATATAAGTTACAGAACTGCCTCCTGCCGTTCCTGCATTGGTCATTGGATCAACAATTCCCCCAAATGAAGTTTGAGCAATTAATGAGAATGATGCAAAAAAAAGCGTTAAAAAAAATGTGATTTTTTTCATGATTAAATTGTTTTTATAATTAAGATTTTGAATACATGGACAACTCCAACTAGGTTAAAGTCTAGTTTTTTTTTGAAGTCATACCATCATGTTATAAGTCAAAATTAAGCGCTAGAAAAGCATAAATCAACGCATAACTTATAAGTGCGGGAGATCAACTAATACTCGTGAAGAAGAGCCAGATAAGTGTTTGGTTAATTATTAATATTTAATGATTAAATAGGCTCAACATTAAGAGCAAATGTTAGGACTAACTGACTACAGAATGATCATATTAGTTAGAATTTGGTGGTATTGTTTTATGGAATTGATCAATTAAAAAGTGAAGAGTAGGATTCTCCTCACTTCATCTTAGCAAGGCAAAAAAATTATAAGTAATTAATACTGATTCGCTACTACCTACTTTTAGTTACACGCAGGGACGAAAATTGAAAAATAATTGTCTTCGCATATTGCTACAATATTTCCCTGAGCATCTCTAATGGCTATATCGATAAGCATAGAATGATTTAGCGGTCCACAAATAGCCATATTAAAGGAAGTACTACTTTGGTTATTTGGCAAATTCAATATAGGGTTTTGGCAGTCAAAGCAGTTACCAAAGGTTGTATTCCCAGTAAGTTGTACATCATGAATCCAAGTAGTAAAGCCATTCGGTAATTGAACACCACTAGGTAATGAATGATGAATCTCTACAACGTGGTCTAAATTACCCGTACAATCACCAAAACATACTGGATACCATTTTGGAACTGCCCAAAAGTCAAAATTACAAGGGCCAGACCATCCTCCTCCTGTATTCTCCAAAACATCAACTATTGTGGTGCAATGAGAAGAAAGGGGTCCACCTACTTGATTTATCATAAGGCTAACAACAGCATTACAGTCGTCACTGGTTGCTTCAATTACCACCGTGCTCCCAGTATTACTACCAATAATATTGATACAACTTGTGTTTGAAACACTCCAGGAATAGGTTACAGCACCGTTGAAACTACCAGGACTTCCAGTTAGAGTTATTTGATCCCCTTGGTTTAGAGTTATAGGATTATCTGTTGGAGTAATAATACAGTCTAAAGCAACTGAAATTACATTTCTTTTCCTTTCCATGTACTCTAAATCTGATTCAGTACTAGTATTTTCTTTTTCACAGGAGACAAAGGAAAAAGCAATTGTTAATAGAATGGCAATGCCAGTTGAGATTGTTATAAATTTCATGATTTATTTATTTTGTTAAAAATTTAGTTTATTGATTTGTATTAGTACGAGAGCAACTTCATCGTTTTATTCCGTTTCTTCGTTTAGGAAACCGCAAAACAGCTGTAGCAGGAAAGCCGGCCCATCAAACACAAGACTGTAGTAATTTGAATTCTAGTAGGAAACGCAGGTGTAATTATGCTTCCAGTACTTAACAGCCTAAATAATAACGAACAACGCTTATAACTAATCTAGTTTATGAAGTAGTTCAAGACAAATATAGAGCAGTGAATCAGTTAAATCAACGCACAACTTATAAGTGATAAGGTTTGGAAGAAAAGCGTAGCAGAAATGAAGAGATTCGTTTTTTAAAGCTGTAGTTTGAAAGCAGAGCGCACAGATTTTCTGTATATAGAATTCGATTTTATCATAATGTAGTCTTGTCTGAATGACAGAAATGTAGACACGAAATTCACACCCATTCAAAGAGACAACTCTTAAAGAGAAACCCCAGATTAGACACCAACAGATACTTGATAAAGGAAGAAATGACTAAGAGAACAGTCCAGTGCTAAAAGTCCTCCATCGCCCTTAAAAAATCATTCTTCTTGCGCGCAGAAACGGGAACAAAGACACCATCACTCATCGCAATCGTGCCTCCATCCTGCTTTAGATATTTCTTAATGTGGCTGATATTCACCAAATGAGAATTGTGTGTTCTGAAAAATGAATAGGGCTTCAAAATTCGTTGGTATTGCTTTAGGTTTTTAGTCGAATAGATTCGCTTCCCGCTAGTAAGATAGACAGAAGTGTTGCCCGCATCAGATGCACAACGGACAATGTCTTTTACGCGGACAAACTCCAGCCCCTCAAAAACAGGAATAGCAATTTGGTTATTAAGCGAATCCTCAACAGGCCGCTTTAAATTTTCTAGAATCATCTGATTATAGGCATCCCGCTGTTTCTCATCTAATCGGGCTCTAGCTTTCTCCACAGCAGCAATCAATTTCAATTCATTAAAGGGTCTATGGATAATTTGTAACGTATTAAACTCGAAGGCCTGAATCGAATAGCGTCCAAACTCAGTAACAAAGATGACTTCAAAAGGAAAATGCTTGAATAGTTTAAACAAGTCTAAGCCGCTATCATTCGGCATTTCAACATCAATAAATAATAAACTCGGCTGCTTGTCTTCAATCAATTGTTGCGCTGTTGAAATGCTCTCTGCTTCTCCTGAAACAGTTAGACATGGACAGTATTTTGACAATAGTTCTCTTAAAACATTTCGTTGGTTCGATTCGTTATCTATGATCAGTGTCTTCATTCTTGCATTATTTAAAAATCAGTTTTTAAAGGAAACAATAGTTCGACTTGTTTCTTTAGAAATTAAATTTTCTCCTAGGTCGATGATAACTGTATCTTTCTGCATAACTCAAAGCAAATAATCAGACTTTCATATTTTTGATTACTCTAGACGAACGTCCCATTAAATGCAGATTTTCTCTTATCTTCAACCCCCTTTCTACCAATACCGATACCTTTAATAACAATTCTTAATAAATGTCCCCATTCAAATGTAGAAAACTTATTTTTAGCGTTTCTTTTAGCATTTACATATTAAATTAAACAATGCATTAACTCTTAATTATTAACTAATTAAAAACACCAAAGAACCTAATACCTGCTTCAGAGAAAAAGAATAAAATTTCTTAGACTCAACTATATCAATTGCTCTACAAACCAATATCGATTTGGTAATGGCTATAAACCTATTAATTCATATAATCGCTTTTTTCTAGCAAGTTTGTCCTACGGATTTACCAGCGTATGCTTTGTCAGGCTACTTATATAATTTTGGTAAATGAGCTTCAGGTATCCAATCATGTTCTTCCGCCCAATAACCATCCGAAAACTATTCTGCAACGCCTCTAGAGCATCAAACGCAACACAAGGGAGCTTAGAGCCCCACCACAGTTCTAATGGAAAACGAAATAGTGACCACCACAGCCAATTTCTTATCAAGCGCCCTACAGTGCTTTAAATGACCGCCACTCGCGGACGTTACGCTAATTAACCTATTATCAGGGTGGCTACTACCGTTTGACTCGGATCTTGATGGTTGGATCACCCGCTCAGGATGGAAATCCTTGTCCCTTCCTAATATAGTGTTAGGGATTTTATTTATAAAAAACAATCTTAGTTTAACCCGGATTATGCAGTAGGAATATCGTTCTGAGTTGAAAACCCAATAAAAATGGGTGCTCCACAGTAATTTTGACTCGCAGGCGTAGCATCGCTACGGTGAGAATCAAAATTGCTGGACGTGCCCATTTTTGCAGGGGGTTCAGCTTAGAATGATGTTTCTATTGCATAATCCGGGTTTAAGCCATAAAAAAAGCCAATCGTTTCCGATTGGCCCTTATTTTTCTTTTAGAAGTTTTATTTTGCAATACCAGTTTTATTCCGATTATTCCAACAAAGACTTCTATCACTTGCATTAACAATTCCGTCGAGATTTACATCCGTCAACATATAGCCAGATTGGTTTCTATCATTCCAAGTTGCGCTTCTATCTCCTGCAGATATAGAGGCATCATTATTAGAGTCGGCTGTCCAGAATGTCTGAATCCCACCAACTACCTTCACTGGATCAATTCCGACAAGTGTAGTTGCCGAATTTGTCAAATCTAATAGTGTCATACCTGCATTCGTAGTCGAAAACTGAATACCACCTTTTGCAGTTTGTATTCCAAGATGATTTCTATGATAGATCGAAACGGAACTATTACAAGAAAGGAAGTTGTTGACTTCGAAATGGGTTACTCCATCTACTTCAACCAAATCTCCATCCCGCTGAATCAAGGCTGGACGTGCCTCCATAACAGAAGAAGGGTTGTCGGCATCATGCACTTTTACAAATACCCAGTCTACTATTGCATTGTTTCCAGCCATACCTAACACCACCATGGGGTTTGGTATCTGAATTCCTGGAGTTGAATTTACATGAGTATAACCTAAAGCAGTATAAGGTTCACTAGTCGGTATTAAGTTTTGAACTCTTAGTTCATCCGACATTAGTTGAGTCGTATTATTGAAAGCACCTTCAAGGAAAGCCTTAACTCGAATGTTAGAGACTGCAGCCCCAGAAGTTACTGTAGCTGTTGCTAAATCAACTGGACAAGAAGAATCTCCCCATCTTACCCAAACGTCATAAGTACCTGGAGCTAAACTACCAACCGTTATTGATCCTGCATTATCAGCAGACCAATGTGGAAAAGTTAACCCTCCGTCAATACTAAACTCTATACCTGTTCGTGTAGGGTGATCAGGGAAGGAGAACGTTATTTCACCATCATTGTTACAAGCTCCAGTTGAGGAAACATTAGAAACAGTAGGTGGTTCTGTTGCTGACAATGTAACATCAGGCATATCGATCGGACAATCGTTATTACCCCATCTTACCCAAAGATCGTAAGTTCCTGTAGCAATTGTTACATCTATGGAACCAACAGTATCTGATGTGTAGTAGGGATAAGTTACTCCACCATCTAAGCTAAATTCGATATTTGTTCGTTGGGGGCTATCTGCAAAAAAGAAGGTCATCAAAAGTCCGTTTGGATCATTACTACAAACTGCTCCTGTAACAGAAGACGTAGCTTGTGGTAATTCCCATTGTGTAACAACCTGAGTACTTACGCTTGCTGGACAATCTGTATTCCCCCATCTTGTCCATACATCATAGGAACCAGGAGCTAGATTCCCAATAACATAGTTCCCTACTGTATCTGAGGTGACATATGGATACGATAAACCTCCATCTATACTGAAGGAAATGTATGTTCTTCCTACTGTATTTGGGAACGTCATGGTTATTGACCCATCGTCAAAGCAAGAGTTCGCTTTTGCTGCAGTTGCAGTCACCATTTCTAATGAACTAATGGTAACGTCTTGCAAATCAATAGGACAGTCGCCTGCTCCCCAACGCGTCCATAAGTCGTATGTCCCGTCTGCTAATCCAGTAATATCAAAACTTCCTGTATTATCTGGAGCGTTATAAGCATAAGTTAAGCCACCATCAATACTAAAACTAATTGTAGATCTAGTAGAAACATCTGGGAATTCGAGTGTAATAGATCCTGCCGTACCAGTACATGCATTCTCATGTGTAATGGATGTTACTGAAGGTGCCAAATTTACACCAACGGCAATGTCTTGAACCTCGATTGGACAAGCGTCATCGCCCCATCGGCTAAATACCTCATATAATCCACCATATAAACCAGTGATTGTAAAACTACCCGCATTATCCAATGAGTTATAAGGAAAGGTTGCTCCACCATCTATACTAAATTCAATATTACTTCGTCCAGGATTATCAGGAAATGAGATCACCATTGAACCATCGTTGCCCGCACCTCCTGAACAACTCGCTGCTGTAGAGGTAATACCAGACACAATAGGTGCATTGGTCAGACAGTATGAATTACAGTTGTCCCAATCAGTTACAGAAGGAAAGTCTTCTAAGACTCTTTGATCCATTCCATCATTAACGGGTACATTGAACATCGTAAATTTGTCATGCACTTGGATCCCTGGATCCGCTTCTGTACCTACCCAGTCAAAGGTAATGGTTCCTACATGCAACCAAGTATTCTTGTCTAGCATATAATCATTTGCACCTCCTGGTTCTTTCTGTAAAACGACATTTAATAACCCATGGAAATTAGTAGAATGTAAACTTTGATCAAGCCAGTTTGCCCCAGCGGCCTGCCCTGAGGTGCTTGCGCTAAACTCAGCAGACTGATAAGACGAATAAGTGACTACATCTTTGTTGTAATTTAAGAATATACTAGAACTTCCTATTCCAATGGGATTATTGTCTGGTGATACGTTAGATGCTTTTATATAAATCGCAACATCCAATTGACCGTTACAGTTACTTTCTCCATCTAGGTCAATCTTAATGATATTTGCATATGTAGGGCTTACGAAAAAGCTACTAAAAATAAGCAAAAAACAATACCATGTAATCCTCCTAAGAATAATATTAGAATGCTTCATTGTGTTTAACTTTTATCTTTTTAATATTGAGTATAAATCTGGATTTCCTATTTTACTTCTGTTTCCTTTCCATTGATCGTAGTCAGCGTTATCTGTTACTCCATCTCCGTTAAAGTCTGCCGCACCATATCCTGGTGTAGAGTTCGTACTTGATCGTCTCCAAAAACTGTAATCGGCTGTATTGATTAATCCATTTTGATCTGAATCTCCTGGATACATCGCATACACT
>CALGAW010000076.1 GCA_937959115.1 uncultured Saprospiraceae bacterium | reverse complement strand
GGTTGTGGAAATCCAATGCCGCCACCAACACCGTTTGGTACGCCAGGGATGCAACAAGCAGATTTAACCGCGCTCAAAACATGGATAGCTGCAGGAGCACCAGAATTCTGCCAAGTGCAAAACCCATGCCTTACCCCTAATCAGAATATCTGTCAAATCATTCTTGCAAACCCCATGGATCCACTAGCAACATTGGATTGCGATATGGGAGGAATCATAAATCGTATCGAATGCCAAGTTGGTACAGATCCCCTAGAACCAAGTGATGACTGTCAAGCCGCTATAGCTGGTAACATAGATATTTGTGACTTGATTCAACTCAATCCTGGACATCCACTGACTTCACTTGATTGTGATATGGGAGGCGTGATCAACATTGTGGAGTGTAACAATGGTACAAACCCAAGTGTAAAATCTGATGACCTAGGAACCATTGATTGCAACAGTATACCGACTGGACAGAATATCTGCGCCCTGATAAACGGTGATCCAAACCATCCACTCGCTACCCTTGATTGTGATAATGGTGGAATTGATAACTATACGGAATGTCAGGCAAGTACCGATCCTCGAGAGCCAAATGATGACTGCCAAGCAGCAATTGCTGGAAATGTAGACATCTGTGATTTGATTCAACTGAATCCAGGACATCCACTTACCTCACAAGATTGTGATATGGGGGGTGTGATCAACATTGTCGAGTGCAATAATGGCACAAACCCAAGTGTGGCATCAGATGACCTAGGAACCATAGACTGTAGCAATATACCGCCAGGTCAGACTATTTGCGCATTGATTAACGGAAATCCAAATCATTCGCTTGCAACACTTGATTGCGATAACGGTGGAATCGACAACTATACGGAGTGTCAAGCGGCAACTGATCCGCTAAATTCCCTAGATGACTGTAAAGCAGCAATCGATGAAAACGTAGATATTTGTGACTTGATTCAACTTAATCCAGGACATCCACTGACTTCGCAAGACTGCGACAATGGTGGTGTGATTAACATTACTGAATGTAATAATGGTACAGATCCTAGTGTTACTTCAGACGACCAAGGCCCAACTGTTGACTGTGCAACTGTAACACCAGGACAGAATATCTGTACCTTGATCAATGGAAATCAAAACCACCCACTTGCAACCCTAGATTGTGATAACGGTGGAATTGATAACATTACTGAATGCTTGGTTGGAACTGATCCGCTAAATGCAACAGATGACTGTCAAGCCGCTATCGGTGGAAACGTTGATATCTGTACGCTGATTCAATCGGTGCCAGGACATCCATTGACTTCACAAGACTGTGATATGGGAGGCGTGATTAACATTACAGAGTGTCTTAACGGAACAGATCCTAGTGAGCCATCAGATGACCAAACTGTTAATCCTAATAATTGTAATCAGATTCCAACAGGAACAAACATATGTTTATTGATCGGTAATAATCCGAATCATCCACTTGCAACACTTGACTGTGATAATGGTGGAATTGATAACATCACTGAATGTTTGGTAGGCACAGATCCTTTCGATGCAACTGATGATTGTCGTGCTGCTATTCAAGCGAATGTAAATATTTGTGCGTTGATTCAATTGACTCCCGGACACCCACTCACGTCACTTGATTGTGATATGGGAGGCGTGATTAACATTACTGAATGTATGAACGGAACGGATCCGAGTGAACCTTCTGATGATAATATAATATTACCAAACTGTACAAATCTACCAGTTGGATCTAACATTTGTTTATTGATAAACGGTGATCCTACTCATCCATTAGCGAGTTTAGATTGCGATAATGGTGGAGTGATTAATATTGTTGAATGTCAAACAGGTACAGACCCAACTGATCCTACGGATGATTGCCAAGCAGCAATTGCAGGAGGACTTAATATCTGTTCATTGATTGGAGGAAGCTTATCTCATCCTCTAGCTCAACAAGATTGTGATATGGGAGGTGTGGTCAATATTACCGAGTGTTTGAATGGAACAGACCCGAGTGTCGCTTCTGATGATAATCCTGGAGGAACAAATTGCAGTAATATTCCAACCACAACGACTATTTGTGCCTTGATTAATAATGACCCGAATCATCCTCTATCAACATTAGATTGTGATAATGGTGGAATTGATAACTATACTGAATGTCAAGCTGGAACTGATCCTACATTTACATTGGATGATTGTCAAGCTGCTATTACAGAAAACGTAGATATTTGCGACTTGATTCAGCTCAACCCTGGACATCCATTAACTTCTTTGGATTGTGATAATGGTGGTGTCATCAATATTACGGAATGTCAAAACGGAACAGACCCAAGTGTTGCTTCTGATGATGTATTAGGCACAAATTGTAATAACATACCAACAACAACTACGATCTGTGCATTAATCAATGGTGATCCTTCCCATCCACTAGCAAATCTAGATTGCGATAATGGGGGAATTGTAAACATCATTGAATGCCAGGCAGGAACTGATCCAAATGTTGCACTTGATGATTGTCAAGCAGCCATTGCTGCAAACGTAAATATCTGTACATTGATTCAGCTCAATCCAGGACATCCACTTACTTCACTAGATTGTGATAATGGCGGCGTAATCAATATTGTAGAGTGTCAAAACGGGACAGATCCAAGTGTTGCTTCTGATGATCAACCAAAACCAGACGATTGCGGAATTATTAATCCAGGCACAAATATTTGTCAAATCATTGCAGGAAATCCGAACTCTCCATTAGCAAGTTTAGATTGTGATAATGGTGGAATTATTAATATTATAGAATGCCAAATAGGTACGGATCCTTTTGATGCTTCAGATGATTGTGAGGCTGCGATTAATGCAAATGTGGATATCTGTCTTCTAATCGGAATAAATCAAGCCCATCCGCTTGCGACACAAGATTGTGATATGGGTGGTGTGATAAATATCACGGAATGTATTAACGGAACGGATCCAAGTGAACCGTCTGATGATAATGCTGTGCCTACTTGTACGAACCTACCAACTGGAGCAAATATTTGTTTGATTATTAATGGTGATCCAGATCATCCATTAGCGAGTTTAGATTGCGATAATGGTGGAGTGATTAACTTCGTCGAATGTCAAATTGGAACAGATCCTAGGGATGCAGATGATGACTGCGTTGCAGCAATCGCTGGTAATCTTAATATCTGTATGTTGATTAATAATGATCCAAATCATCCTCTTGCTTCTCAGGATTGTGATATGGGCGGCGTGATCAATATAACAGAGTGCAATAACGGCACCGATCCAAGCGAACCGTCTGATGATAACACAACTACAGTTGATTGTTCAAACTTACCAACTGGAAGTGATATCTGTGCTTTGATCAATGGAGATCCGAATCATCCACTAGCAACGTTAGATTGTGATAAAGGTGGCGTAGACAACTACACCGAATGTACCAATAATGGTGAGCCAGATGATCCAGCTGACGATTGTGATGTCGCTATCGTTGCGAACCTCAATATTTGTACACTAATCAATAATGATCCGAATCATCCACTAGCAACGCTAGATTGCGATATGGGTGGGGTAATCAATAGTACAGAATGTGCAAATGGTACAGATCCGAGTGAACCATCTGATGATAACACTACGGTTCCTACTTGTACTAATTTGCCAACTGGAAGTGACATCTGTGTACTGATAAACGGAGATCCTTCGCATCCATTAGCAAGTTTAGATTGTGATAATGGAGGCGTAGATAACTATACAGAATGTGTTAATAACGGAGAACCAGAGGATCCTGCAGATGACTGCGACATCGCTATTTTAGCAAATCTAAATATCTGTATGCTGATTAATAATGATCCGAATCATCCGCTTGCGACACAAGATTGTGATATGGGTGGTGTGATCAATATAACAGAATGTACCAACGGTACAGATCCAAGCGAACCTTCAGATGATCAGACAACAACGAACAACTGTACGAATCTACCGACTGGTGCAGATATCTGTATGTTGATTAACAATGATCCAACACATCCATTGGCAACATTGGATTGTGATAACGGAGGTGTCAATAACTATATTGAATGCATTAGCGGAGAGAATCCGAGCGATCCGACAGATGACTGTCAGGCAGCAATAGATGAAGATCTGTTAATATGTGCACTGATTTCTCCAGGTGGTATTCCTGATCCGAACCATCCATTAGCACAGCAAGATTGTGATATGGGTGGGGTGGTCAACATTACGGAGTGTACAAACGGGACAGACCCGAGTGAGCCATCTGATGATAGTTCTACGAATGATGATCCAGACTTAACGCCAATTATCACAATACTACCAGGTAATATTTCAGGTGTAGCAAATGTAGGCGTTGTGGTGGAAGTCTCTGAGTTGAATAATAATCCAACGGATGGTAGTGCGGTAATCGTGAGAATCCCATTAGATCCAAGATTAACATTTACATGGGATCCAACATTGACGAATGTCGGATTCAATGCCGTTCAGAATAGTCAGTGGACGTATTCTACTTTCGGTGGGTTATTCCACCAGTTTGAACATAATGGTATTATCCTTGGCTTGGATAAACTAGCGTTCGGATTTATTTCGACTTACGATCCACAAGGTACGGATGGACAAACGACGATCACCTCAACGGTGTTCCCATTCAGTGGAGGCGAAACGAATGCAACCAACAACTCTGATTCTGAGCGACTGGTTTACTTTAACTAGAATCAATTAAACTAAATAACAAAGAGTCTGTTCAATCTATTGAGCAGACTCTTTTTTTTGCAAGGAATGAAAATTGAACCCACACAATTATGTTCTAGGATAGACCTTTTCATGAATCAGAAATTAACACGCTCTAGTTCGTTCTAATTGTCCAAAAAAATCCGCAAACGCAAAACATTATCAATTATCAATTTTCAATCCGTATTTTGCATTAAGTTTTTAAAACAGAATACGCATTATGAGCTTTTCAGAGCACTTTATAAAAACGGTAAGAAGAATACTGCCATCCCCGTTTACCATCGCCATTTTATTGACATTTGTCACCATTGTCCTTGCACTGTTGTTGACAGAACCAACCAACCCCTCACAGTTTCACCTGCTCGAAGTCCTAGGGTTTTGGGAAGGCGGATTTTTTGCATTTCTAAAATTTGCGATGCAGATGGTCATGATATTGATCCTAGGACACGTGCTGGCATTAACCAAGCCGGTCAATTGGATCATTAGTGGATCGTTGAAATACATCAATAATACCGCGCAGGCCGCATTTTTAGTAACCCTACTGACCGTTTTAATGGCTTTGTTTAATTGGGGGCTCGGATTAATCTTTGGGGCCATATTCGCAAGGAAAGTAGGGGAGTACGCACAAAAAAACAAAATCCCTTTAAATTATCCATTGATTGGAGCAGCGGGATACTCTGGTCTTATGGTCTGGCATGGTGGTTTGTCAGGGTCTGCCCCTTTAGCAGTAGCAAATAAGGCAGATGACATTGTTGGACTGACACAATCGATTTCTATGAATGAAACAGTGTTTTCTACAATGAACATTACTGCCTCTGCCTTGCTGATTATCATTTTACCAGCCGTCATGTATTGGCTAGGTAAGCGATCAGAACCGCAGAAAATCAAATTGCCGCATCCTACAAAATCAAAAGAACAAGAAAAACCGGAAGGTGCAGAACGCTTAGATCATTTACCCGTATTAGCCGTTTTTACCGGTGGGATCATGCTGTTTTATGGTCTTTACAAAGCGTTTATCCTTCCTGAAACACTTTCGCTTGCCTTTTTAAATCTCAATTGGATCATCTTTATTTTGTTTGGGCTTGGGATTTTTTTGCATGGAAGCTTTAAGCGATTTAAGGACGCAGTGGACAAGGCGATCGGTGGTGCATCAGGTATCATCGTACAATTCCCCTTATACGCAGGGATTATGGGCATCATGAGTAGCTCAGGACTGATCGCTCTGTTTTCAGATTTCTTTATCGGTATCTCAAATGAAACCACCTTCCCGCTGTTTACGATGATTAGCGCAGGTGTTGTCAATTTCTTTGTACCAAGCGGTGGGGGGCAATGGGGTGTCCAAGGCCCAATCATTATTCAAGCAGCACAAGAAATCGGTGTACCCCTTAGTAAAAGCATTATGGCCTTGGTGTACGGTGATCAATTGACCAATATGATGCAGCCGTTTTGGGCTTTACCCTTACTAGGTATAACGGGACTGAAAGCAAAAGAGATTTTACCCTACACCTTGTTTTTGATGTTGATTGGTTTACTTATTTTTTCTTTGATACTCTTAGTGTTTTAGAAGACTGCATTTCCGACTAAAGCGCTTATCTTTCCAAAGAAGAATAAATACCATTGTTCACAGACCATAAGATCTTGTCTAATCCGGACACATCGCCATCTTGGTTATAATCAGCAAAACCATAAATGTTAAAAGAGCCATTCACAGGTAACCAACTTGCATTGTCGATACCATTAATGTCATACCCCAATAAATCCTTCAACTGATCACCATCACCAGCAAACATGGCCCAAATGCCTGGTGCAATTTCCTTCTGCCCCCGGCCACCATTGGTATAACTGTCTCCACTTCTAAAGTCATAAGATATTATTCCTTGCGAGACATCAATAGCCGTAGGCGTCATGATCCCAATGTGATTACGGTGCTCCACTACAACATAGAACGAGGAGCCAAGGGATTCAGGGAAAAAATTCGGTTCTGGAAAAATCAGACATCCGCTTTCCTGTAATAGAGCAGCCGTAGTCAATACTTCTGAAGCTTTTGATGGACTGGTTCTAAAACTTACTTTTACCCAATCAACTGATTGCGCAGGAAAGTTATTAATGACTTCCGTTCCAGGATAATTCCATGGAGCTGTGTTATAAGGTTGGGTCGTTGGTAGCAGGTTTCGCTGATTCAAAAGTGTTGTCAACTGATTCGTATTGAAATCATATACACCTTCCATCCAAAGACATATGTCTGGAGTAATGAAGGCAGACTGGCAGCTTTCAAACAAAATCTCTCCGAACACCGATGGATTGATATAAGCTAAATTCTGAGTATCGCTCCAAGCGATAAACTTGTCACGGACACCACCATCATCGTCGTCATTTATATGAATATCTACTGCAATTTTACTTCCATTCGTGGCTGGTGAGATTCCTATAAATGCCCAACTGACTCGTATTTCAACATTGTATCCTTCATTGGTTGGAACCATTACAAAATCTAGCCCTGAAGGATTGTCAGGTCCATTCGAATTATAGGCTACAGGGTCATTATAGCGGAACATTAATTGAAAATCATTCGCATCATAGGTCGTTGATTGCTCATTACCACCATCAATGTACAACTCGAAACAATCATCCTCCCACGGATTTTGAGAATCGTTGATTAATACATCATCTGTTACTTTTCCGAAGACATACAAATAGTTGTCATCCCATCCAAGCTTAAAGTCAGCAGTGAGATCGGCAGGATTGGCTATTGTGCCTCCAAGTAGGATATTCGGGGTAAATATAGAGTCTGCGGTCCATTCATTATCAGAACCATCCAACACAGGAGTGATATCAAGCTGACAAATGCCCTTTCCAGGAACAAATGTTCCTACACAATTACAGTTACCATCTTCCACGTCATTAATCGTTGTTGGATCATTGTCATCACATGGGGTTCCCACTGCTGGGCAAGCCGGTTCAATCTTGAAATTTTCACTGTAATCCTCTACAGAAAGGTCAACATTACTGCGCACCCTAATTTGATAGTCAATACCTGAAGGAATAGTAGAATCCACTGCCCATGCGTAACTGCCATTGCTTGGAACTGATGAGACAAGGGTACGATTATAATTTCCACCTTTGAATAACACAACTCTCACATCGCCGGGGAGGTTATCGTTCCAAGTAATATTATACGTGCTTCCAGTTTGAACAGTCTCGCCTAGAGTTGGGGTCAATATATCAATGAATGAGGGCACTGTATTTTGTGCACTACCTGACCAGACCCCCATTCCTGAGGCACTAGCATATATTTTAC
This sequence comes from uncultured Saprospiraceae bacterium, assembly GCA_937959115.1. Lineage (GTDB taxonomy): Bacteria > Bacteroidota > Bacteroidia > Chitinophagales > Saprospiraceae > JAHDHB01. Next base: position 16,892 of record CALGAW010000076.1, on the reverse strand, counting down.
CAAACTCATTTCTATCGGCTACTAAATGACGCATCTGTGCTTCAAGAAATAGAGTGCTCTCATCGCTGATTTTAGACCAGGTTACCCCTTGATCAGTAGAACGATAGATGTAGGCTAGGTTTTGACCGTTAAGCGTTCCTGCGATAAAAATCGTTGGGTATCCACCAGCAGTCTGTTCTTTTCCAATGGACATGGCTTTTGCTGTGGCAACAGTGGAGATTTTTGTCCAAGAATTACCTCCATTAATACTACGATACAATCCTTGACTATTATGATTAATGAACAGATGACCTTGTTGGCCAGGCACAGCAGTGATCTTTGTTGTGTTGCCTTCGCCACCCAATGTAAAAGGAACCGTGCCTCTTTGTGACCAACTTTGCCCTTGATTCGTACTTCTAAAAACGACACCATCACTTCTCCGATAAATATAAAACGTGTTATCCGCTACCAAATCTGCAGTAAGTGCGCGCTGCGAAAAAAATACATTGTTTTCTACAGCCACACCAGAGATACCTGTTGAACTGGGAAAGGTATTTCCACCATCTGTTGAATATCTCACTCCTGAATTAGTGATCACTACCATGTTGTTGGGATTCCCTTTGCCAATGGCAATATTAGCTTTTCCCCAATTGGGTTGGTAGCCGTTTGCACGGTTGAAACTCTGTCCTGCATTAGTTGAAATCAAAAGGTAGCCATCTCCATCAATCCAGCTTGAAGTAGAGGAGACTGCGATATTCGCTGGAAACTGTTCACAAATTGCAATTCCAGCTCCTTTAAGATAGGGGCCAGAAGGGGATGTTAAATCTCTTATATCTTCAGCAGGGAAATTAGTTATATCAGCCGTAATCCAGCCTGCATGATCAGCAGAGTTTACAGTTAACACATTACCAATATTGTTTGGTGGAAAAGCGAATAGTCCAGTATTGACGATCTCCTCATGCCCTCTTGCCTGAGTATTCCGCCAATCGACTTGATTTGCTTGCCAATTTGACGTGTGCCATAAGCCTGCCCAACTTGTAAAGTAGAGTTTGTTTGGATCAACAGGGTCGAATGCAAGTTGGGAAGTATGTGCTCCATTGCCATCGTTTTCATCCCAATCATAGATCGATACCTCAGTTTTGTTATTCTTTTTATCCCAATTGTTCCCATTGTCGTAAGATACTTGTACTCGTTTAAAATTATCACCGCCTGGAACAGCAGGACAAGCAATAACAATATTGTCATCATGTGGGCTTGCAGTGACTGTCAGGTATCCATAATTTAGATTGGCATCGGGAACGTTGGTGTTCGTCCAGCTAGAGCTAGTTGTCGGGTTGTTCAGTCGGAAAATACCTTTATTACGACAGGCTGCATAGAGCTTTGTACCCATTTGCGAAAAGCTTAAATCACTGATGTCATTAAGGTTGGTATTCCCACCATTGATTTGATTAAAACTTTGGCCTCCATTGCTACTTCGATAGATACCAAAATTGTAATATCCAACATAAATGTAATTGGAGTTTGTAGGATGGAAAAGGACACTTCGAATACTATTTTCAGCACTATTGTCCGGTATTGTACCAGCAGCTATACGGGTCCAAGCTGTTCCGTTCAGTTTCCATAAACCTTTTTCCCGTGAACCCACCCAGAGTTCATTTGCATCATTTGGGTTTACCGCAATTGGAGAACCCTCACGGTCTCTGTCAGGTGAGTTTGTGCCTGTTCGTCCGCCATTTGCACCAAATTTGAAGTTTTGAGTCGGAATAACTTGCCAGTTTAGACCACCATTTATTGATTTTAGGATGGCCGATTGACTCGCATTATTTCCTCTATCTACGGCAAGGTATACAATGGTTTTGTTGGTTGGATGCAAGCCGATACCCGCTACACCATAGTAATTGCCATTGCGAAAATTGATCATTTGTTCAACTTCATTCTTGATCGGATTCCATCTGTATGCACCACCCACATCAGTGCGCAAGTACATAATGTTTGGATCTTGTGGATGTACCTTTATTCCAGTGACGTAACCTCCTCCTCCAATTTTTACATTCTCCCAATCATAGTCAAGTGAATTTTGTGAATAGGTTTGCACCATAAACAGGCAAGCCACTAAAACTAGTAGTTGTTGTTTCATGTTAGTTAGTTTTATCAATCCATATGGAATTATAGACTATCTATATTCGATAGAATAGTATGGATTAATATGGTTTTATAAATTTCAATAATAGTCTACTATTTGTAATGTTACTTCTACATAAACAAATACAAATCAAGTCTACTTAATAAGGAGGAGTAGATACTTGTATTGAATGATTTCTAAGACTACGTTTGTTTGTCTATTGGCTATAGATGCTGTTTGACTTATTGTTCTCCAAAGGTACAAAATTCATTCCAGTTGCCAGTTCTTTTAACTCCCTTTGTGTTCCTACACCTAAATTACATTATTAACCACTTTTTGACTATTTGTCGTGAATTGGATGAAGTAATTACTACATAATATAGTCCTGGAGACTGTATTCCTAGTCCTTTAGGATGAATCTTGGCAATTTTTGTAGTTGAATGTTGCTCTCCTTTTAAAGTACCAAGCGCATCAAAAACTGAAATCTTACAATCGACCGGTAAATCCTCCAACGTTGCCGCTACGGCAGCCTTCAAGTGCATGGGGTTCGGTGAAAGGGTGGTTAGTGGGGTTCGTTCCTCTAGATTCTCTGTCGTTGTAAATGTGCTGTCTAATGAAAATTCATACATGGGAAAACCATTGTTTAAATTAGATCCGATCTTAACGGAAAAGCGATTGTTTACTCTTAGCTTAATTGCAACTTCATTTGGAATAAGACCGTTTGCCATGGATAACAAAGAAGTGCCATTGTTTAAAACAGGAATAGTGGTCCACTTCACTTTTGTCCATCCTAGAATTTGACTAAAAGGTGAACCTCCTAATTCAGTGGCAAGTTTAGCACATTGATCATACGGCTCATTGGTTACATAAGTGAAATGTTGACCTCCGCAAGGTAGTTCTGCTATCGTATTAATCCCTTGACCAATTGGTGTGTAAAAATCTTGATTTGGATTCCAGATCATATCCTTACCATTATCTGTAGGAAGACCCAGTGTTTGAGATGAATTTGGGACACCAATCGCCCCAGGATGATAATAGGTGTTCTCTCCGAAAAATATGTTTAATCGTTGACCCGTTTCAACATCAATAGCATATCCAGGGAACCAAGACATCCCTGTTGTATTTGTATTATCTGGTAATCCGTTCTGATCAACAGAGGGATCTGTTCTTAAATTGTAAGGGGATGAACCAGGGTTGGGCAAGCCTTCAGACTGATAGAAATCAGAAAATGTGTTCACTACAATACACCGGCTCCACTTTGATTTATCTGGAGTAAGTACAATATTCACATTATTAATTGATTCTAAATCGTTGCGGGCATCTACTTGAACACTGAAGTTGCTTGTCCAAGCCGGAGTAATATTTTCAATGATTTGAACCGGAGTAGGTTTCCAGGAAACTAAAGGATAAGGAGACCACATACCGCCTAAGACATTAGAAAATACCTGATTAGGGTCAATTGAATAGTTTTCCTCCTGTAACCCAGTTCGAATAAAATTGGTTCCAATGACAAACTGATCATCTTTAATCGCGTTTAACCATTCAGGTGAACTGTTTGTGTAGGTGAGGGAAGCTCCTAGAAAACCATTGAGCGAACTAGTCACGTCTCCAGGTTCTTCTGGATGTGCAATCTTAAGCGAAAATCCTCTTCCAGTAATTTCTTGCACATTGCAGGAATCTATGGAGACATCTGACAACCATTTATCATTTGTATCTATATCCTCTAAAATCCAGTTAACTAGTACCGTATCTGTTGTACCATAGTTTGCATCTAATATTTTTAGCCTGTAGTTGCCTGTGATAAGAGTAGGGTCGCTAATATTTTCAATTTGTACTGGCCCTTTCCCTGCTTTGTACTCAAGAATTGGGGCGGTTCCATTGTTGAGGATTTCTGTGATTGTATTATCACTTAATTCCAAATAGTTGCTTGTTCCAACACCATCGTATCGGGTGACTTGAATTCCTGATTGTGCAGAACATATGCTTGTTAATATTATGACTATTGACATAGCCATTACTGCGTTTAATGTTTTAAATAAGGTATTCATTATTATTGTTTTTTAAGGGGGTATATTTTGAAATCCAACTATTAAAAGTATTAATTAATATTCAAAGTTTCAACTATTAGCCTTATTACTATACTAGTGTTTATTAAGGAGAATCTTCCATTGGCAGTTAGCACTATTCTATATGGCTTGCAGGTATATTGAAATGACAGTTGTCGATCCAAATTTATTTCATTATGTTACTGTATTCAAGGACATCTTTGAGATGTTCTACCATGGCCTCTGATGCCTTTTTACCGTTCCCCTCAACTACGTAGGCCAGAATTTTCTTATGTTCTTCAATGACTTTATTGTTAGCGCTATCGTCACAGACTTTGTACCGAATAAAGCTATTAACAATGTCAGGTGTGATAATTAACATAAGCGATTTTAATACTGAGTTCTTACTGGCTTCAGCAATTTTGAGGTGGAACATCAAATCCTCTTCAACGGCAGGAAGCCCTTCTTTCACTCTTTCCTCATAATCATTTAGTGCATTCTGAATGGCAATGATATCTTCAGAAGTTCTTCTCATTGCAGCGAGTTTAGCACAATGACCTTCAAGTAAAACTCTTGTTTCGACTAAAGAGGCAAAATCGGACTTCTCTAATTTTAGAACATCAGTAATCAAGCCTTCCAGTGCAGGTATTCCCATTCCAGAAACCACGGTGCCACTTTGAGGCAAGGTTTTTAGAATACCATAGAATTCCAACTTCTTGATGGCATCCCTAACATTTGATCTACTCACACCTAACTTCTCAGCTAGCTTTCTTTCTGGAGGCAATTTATCTCCAGAAGACACTTGGCCAGATGTAATTAATTCACGAATCTGACGGATGATTTTATCTATTGGAGATTCTACCTTTATTTCACTAAAATTTTCTAGCATAACGTTTGGGTTAGGATTTTTTCAAAATTGGCCTATAAAAGAATTTGTAAACCAAAATAATCCTTTTTAAAATTAACTTAATTCTACGAATAACAAAATTTTTACTTGAAAATATTATTCAATCAACAATAATGATCCACCGTGCTAGATAACATAACATGTTAAGGATTTATCCTGTAAAACTGTTAATTGTAGTTGAGTAAGTAAAGCAATTAATTCTATGAATATAATAATGCCAAAATTGATATAAATTATAAATATTATATCAGATTGTATTAGATTTTTATTTTATACTCATTTTGGCACAAAGCCAGAATTTTCGTACATAATTAAATCAAAATGAAATTAAACCAAATTTTAAAGACGATCATTCCATTTCGTTGTTTATAAGTTTTTTACCGAAAAAAAGACGAACAACGGTATAGTTATTGTTTAAATTTTGTTAACATTACCTTATGTTTTTGTTAAGGCTTGCATAAACTTATTTTTTGAACAGCAATGAATGGAAGTAAAGGTATCAGATAGCGTAGCGGCAGCAGATAAGAAACTTATCATGAATGCCTACCGAGATTTATTGAAATCGGTGGAGGCGAAGATGGATGATAAGGATAGAGTGAATATCCGACTTGCCTTTGAAATGGCTGTAGAAGCCCACAGGAAACAGCGAAGAAAGTCTGGTGAGCCCTACATCTTACATCCAATAGAAGTCGCGAGAATCTGCTCAGAAGAAATTGGACTTGGCCCGACTGCCGTCATATCAGCTCTACTGCATGATGTGGTAGAAGACACTGTAATCTCCCTAGATGAAATCAGAAAGACATTCGGAGAGCGTATTGCCATGATCGTAGATGGCCTGACCAAAATAGAGGGACTGTACGATGTGCAAAGTCCTCAAGCTCAGAACTTTCGAAAAATATTGATGACGCTTTCGCAGGATGTGCGAGTCGTTTTAATCAAGATGGCAGATCGTGTACACAACATGAGGACGATTGGATCAATGCCAAAGCATAAACAGTTGAAAATTGCCTCAGAAACGGCTTTTATTTATGCGCCTCTTGCTCATCGTCTTGGGTTATACGCCATGAAAACCGAGTTTGAAGATCTTTGTATGAAGATCACCGAATCTGAACGGTACCTTATGATCGCCACGCAACTGCAAGAAACGAAAACAAGTAGAAATAAATATGTGGATGAGTTCATGGAGCCAATCGTTAAGGAGCTCGATGAACTAAAAATCAAGTACCGAATTTCAGGTCGAGCAAAGTCAATTTTCTCGATTTCAAATAAAATGAAGACCAAAAAGGTGCCGTTTGAGGAAATCTATGACCTTTTTGCTGTTCGAGTCATTGTAGACGTCCCTATTCCGAAAGAGAAAATCGTCTGTTGGCAAATCTATTCCATCATTACTGATTTTCACCGACCAATCCCAGAACGACTAAAGGACTGGGTGTCGATTCCAAAGACGAATGGCTATGAATCCCTACACACAACAGTAGTTGGACCAGGAGGACAGTTTGTAGAGGTGCAGATCAGAAGTGAGCGGATGGACGAGATTGCAGAGCGAGGGTTTGCTGCACACTGGAAGTACAAAAAGCAAATGACAAACGAGACAAACGTATTCAATCAATGGTTGAGTAGAATGCGTGAGCTCCTCGAAAGTGCGGCCGATGGAGATGCAATTGACTTCCTGAATGACTTTAGAAGTAACTTGTTTTCTGAGGAGGTTTATGTGTTTACACCAAAAGGGGAGATGAAGACATTTCCGAAAGGAGCCACTGCGCTTGATTTTGCTTTTGAAATTCATACAGAAGTCGGCTATCACTGCGCGGGAATCAAGATTGATGGTCGACAAGTTCCAATGAGCTACGAGCTGAAGAATGGAGATCGGATAGAAGTAACCACCAATAAGTCGCAAAAACCAAGTGAGAACTGGTTGAAGTTTGTAAAGACTGGACGTGCACGAAGTAAGATTAGAAACTCCTTGAAAGAAGAGCGTAAGAAACTAGGAGAACTAGGTAAGGAGGCGTTGGTTCGTAAATTCAAGAAATTAAAAGCCGAACTCAATTCTGAGAACCTTGATATGATCATGCGACATTTCGGTTTTCCGAACTACCCAGAGTTGTATTATGCCATTTATATGGACGAGTTTTCCCTTGATCGCTTAAAGGAACAGTTCGTTGTTGATAAAGGATTGTTCCAATTACGTAATCAACCAGAAAAGAAGGCAACTCCTAGGCCAATACCAGGAGAAACCAAGAAACCATTAGGGAAGCCGAAGCTACTGATCAATGATGAACCAGCAGACCAATTAGTCTATTCACTTGCCTCTTGCTGTAAGCCAGTCCAAGGAGATGAAATATTTGCTTATACGACATCCACTGAAGGTATAAAAATACACCGTAACTCCTGCCCGAATGCTGAAAACATGTTATCTAAGTATGGATATCGTGTGATGCGTGCGGACTGGAGCGTTTCTTACAATACGTCTTTCGTCGCTGATTTAGTGATCAACGGTGTTGATGATATCGGGGTAGTACAACGGATCACGAACATTCTGACCAACCGATTGCGTGTAAACATGCGATCTATTTCTATGGACGGAAATGATGGTTATTATGAAGGTAAGATGAGTGTGGTTGTCAATAACACTGATCAGCTAAATTTTATTATTAAGACGCTGATGGAAGATGATAGTGTTTCATCCGTAACTCGGGTTGATGATTGAGGGCGTAATGTCGAATTTGATTTTTTTGATGCTAGTAACAATAAGAATTGCACTATTATTTTATCTTTCAGCTTTACTTGGCATCCACAGTTTCAGAAGAGTACATATTTTAAGTTACACTATAGAATTGTAAAAACAGTTTTAGGATGAAATATTGTATTCTAAAATATTCATCTCCAACAAATTAAGACCTATCTGTAATTGTATTTGCTTAGTTTTTCAATTGCTACACTAATAAATAAAGGGAATCAACCGTTTCGTTTCTTTTTGATAATCCTTGTACCTGTTTCCGAAATGCTTGATCAAGGCCGTTTCTTCCACGTTAATTCTGTACACATACGTCAAAAACATGACAACTACCGCAAATGCAATACTAAAATAGGCTTGAAGTAGCACTGCTGTCCCTACAATCGCCAAGTAAGCTCCTAGGTAACTGGGATGCCTGATAAGCTGATATGGGCCTTCTTTGATCAGTTTTTGATTGGATTTTGTCTTCACGGATACTGTAAAGTGCTTTCCTAGGGTTTGAATACACCAAACTCTAAAGATAGTGCCACCGAAAAGAAGTAGTATACCAAGGAAGGTGAAGCCATTCCAACTGAACGCACTAGAATTGTTATGAACGTAAGCCCATTCTAGTACAACCATCAATTGAATGAGAGAGACTGCTATAAGTATTAACCAAATCGAGGAACGATCCGTAGACTCATTCTCCTGACCATCCTTGAGCGTGATTGGAGGTTGGGTGCCAAACAAAATGATGGCAACGAGTATAAGCGTCATAATCGGAAGGCTTACTATTTTATTCGGGTGTGGCAACAATGGGATGATGTAAATGAATGATACAAACAGGGTGATGAACTTAATTTTAGCTTTCATAATGTTCTTGTTATTTGATTGTGATTTTTGTATTCGGAGTACATTTCAAAGAACTTAGGGTGTAATTTTTTGGGAATGTTAGAATTGCTTATCGAGGCTTCAACTGTCGACATTCTAGTGATTGATAGATCCATTGATTCATAGTGAAAGTCTGGACTATTTGGATCATTTAGACGAATTGAACGTGCACTGCCCCTAATCCTTTTAAGTCCATAACGGAGGTAGCTAGCAACGTGGCTTCTATTGCAACAAATCATGGCGTGTGACTTTCCTGAACATAGGCTTAGGTAGAGAATGATTGAACATTCAATCAGAAATTTCGACGTATTCGTTCCTCTATATTGCTTGGAAATAGCCATTCGACTCGGTTCGAATAAACACTCCTGTTTTTCTACAATGGCATTGTAGTATGATCTTACATCAGGAGGAAGATCTGGATAGTTTAAAAACGGGAACTCGGGATGATTTAACGATTTTAGTGCCTTCTCGCAATGTATTCCTTTTTTGAAGAGGTGAATTTCGTTACCGATTTCAAAGGCTCTCAAATCGTATTTCTCCTTTCTAGGTAAGACTAATCGCACATAACCTGCTGGTTGATCGTTACAAAACAACCCAAAATGCTCGGAATGAATATCAAAAACGTTGATGTCCAGTTGATGATTGTTCTGTCTCAGAATACAGTTTAAATCACTGCTTCGGTAGGTTTGATAACGTAATTTCATGAAGCATTTTAGTTCTTCTTTATGCTCTATTTTCCGAAAGGTAAATTGTTCTTTCATACATTGATTGTTTTAACACCTTCAGTAAATTCTTTAAACTATTCTTGTTGAATAACTGATCAATCAAATTTAAAAGTAGGAATTCAAGGGATGTATACGAAATGATTGTTATTCTTTTTTACAATTGTTAATCTCCTGAGAAATAGAAATGTTACAGTGGAAGAAAGGAAATTAAATGAAGAATATCGACAGGGTTTGACCTGAAACTTTTTGGTAACGGTTAGACCTATCACTTCTTGGAGAAGTAACAGGTCTTTGAGGGGACGGGGCTTTGGGTTGACCTGTTACTTTTTAAAAAAGTGATAGGTCTTTGGATGGAGGAATAAGTAAACTGTTACTTTTTGGTAACGGTTAGACCTATCACTTCTTGGAGAAGTAACAGGTCTTTGAGGGGATAGGTTTTTGGATGGGGAGGACGGTTAGACCTATCACTTCTTGGAGAAGTAACTGGTCTTTGAGGGGACGGGTCTTTTAGAGGATAGTCTTTGAGGGGACAATGAGAATTAAATTCCAATTTAAAATAAAAAACCTAAACACTTGTGTTATCAGATTGATAAGGAACAAGTATTTAGATTTTAAGTTCAGTTTCTTAGTCGATTTTTCTAAGAAAATGTTAATTGTTGACTTGTCTTCTCGGGTTATTTAGCCTTTTTTATCAACAATATTGTATTAGTGGGTCTCAGGCACTAACGCTGCTTTCTAGTTTAATAATTCGTATATACCGGCAATCCCTTGGCCACCTCCTACACAGGCTGTTACCATACCGTATTTTTGTTTTCTTCTTCTCATTTCATTAAACAATTGAGTACTTAGCTTTGCACCTGTACAGCCTAATGGATGTCCAAGAGCAACCGCGCCGCCATTCACGTTTACAATGTCAGGATTCAAATTTGCTTCCTGTATCACTGCTAATGCTTGGGCAGCAAATGCCTCATTTAACTCAATTTGATCAATGTCGTCTAGCTTAAGGCCTGCTTGCTTTAATGCTTTAGGAATCGCAGCACAAGGTCCAATACCCATCGTTAATGGTTCTACACCAGCAACCGAACAGGAAACCATTCTTGCGATTGGCTCTAAACCAAGTTCTTTTACTTTGGCTTCACTCATTACTAGTACAAACGCAGCACCGTCAGAGGTCTGTGAAGAGTTGCCAGCAGTTACTGAACCGCCTTGTGCGAACACAGGGCGCAGTTTTGCTAGTCCTTCAGTAGTGGTGCTTCGACGAATACCTTCATCCGTATCTACTGTGAATTCGCGCTCTTTCCGCTTTTCTTCTTCCAAGTAAACTTCCTTGACCTTAACTGGAACAATCTCATCTTTGAAATACCCGCCATCAATTGCCTTAATCGCTTTCATGTGCGAGTTGTAAGCAAATTGATCTTGTGCTTCTCTGCTGATATTGAATTTATTAGCAACCGCCTCAGCAGTGATCCCCATTCCAACAACATAGTCAGGATTGTGAAGTGCCGTATTATAATTCGGTGCCAACTTGTAACCAGTCATTGGGATCATGCTCATGCTTTCTGTACCTCCAGCAATGTAGACTTCACCCATTCCCGCTGCAATTTTTGCAACAGCAATTGAGATGGTTTCTAAACCAGATGCACAGTATCGGTTGACAGTCATTCCAGGAACTGGTTTGCCGATAGCCTGTAGTGCAATCTGGCGGCCGATCTGTAGTCCTTGTTCCCCTTCAGGATTGGCACAACCGACAATGATATCGTCTACCAAGTTAGGATCAAGTTTAGGTGTTGTTTCTACTAAATGCTTAATTACCTCAACCGCCAAATCGTCTGAACGGGTAAACCGGAAGCCACCTCTCTTGGATTTGGCTATTGCGGTTCGGTAAGCTTTAACTATATATGCATTCATTTTTTTAATTTTTAAGCTAATCGATTGTTTACTGAATAATTACTTCCAAATGTTTGTTGACCTTAATAATTAAACAGTGAACATTAATCATTATATAATTAGTTTCTAAGTGGTTTGTTTGTACTCAACATGTGCGAAATCCGCTCCAATGTTTTCGGCTCAGCTACTAGACTTAGGAACGCTTCACGCTCGATGTCTAATAGGTATTGCTCCGATACTTTTTGAGCTGAGCTCAAATCACCACCACACAACACATAAGCTACTTTCTTAGCAATTTTAATGTCGTGCTCGCTAGCGTACTTTCCAAACTGAAGGCTGGAAGCAGCTGCGTACAGGGCACCAAGTCCAGTTCGTCCTAAAACATGTATGTCGTCTCTCGAAGCTGGCTGAGTATACCCTTCGCTTAATGCTAATACCTCAAGCTTTGCTTCTGTAAGCGTTCTGCTAGTGTTTACTGAGACTTTATCAATTCCTGGTCTCATATAACCTTTATTGTAGGCTTCGTAAGCGGATGTTGCTACAGATGCCATTGCAATGGTTTTGAACTTCTCGATGATCGTAGGAATCTGTACATCTCCTTCAAAGTAACTATCTGATGCACGTAGAGCGAATTCCTTAGTTCCACCACCTCCAGGCAAAAGACCAACACCTACTTCTACTAAACCAATGTATGATTCTGCTGAAGCAACCATTGCGTCTGCGTGCATTCCTAATTCACAGCCACCACCAAAGACAAATCCTTGGGTTGCTACGACTACAGGTATTGCAGAGTAACGTGCTCGCATTGTCGTGTCTTGGAATAATTTGACAGCCATGTTTAGATCATCAAAGTCACCGCCATATGCCATCATTCCAATCATAGCCAAGTTGGCTCCTACAGAGAAGTTGGTTCCATTGTTTCCAATAACCAAACCTTTCCATCCTTGTTCTTCAGCGATTTCAATTGCTTTATTTATACCTTCTAACACGCCACCACCAATTGAGTTCATTTTACTAGTAAACTCAAGGCATAATACACCGTCACCAATGTCATGTAGGTTAGATTCACTGTTTTTCCAAACGAGTGGTTTCGGATTGTTTGCTAGGATGATAAAGTTCTCAGCTCCTGGAATTGCTTTGTATTCTTTGGAAGGAATATCGTAGAAATGTTGCAGTCCTTCATTCGTTTTGTAGAATGAAGTATTACCAGCAGCTAAGAAGTCCTTGACCCATTGACCGATCTTATAACCCGCTTCTTCTGCTAGCTTTACACCTTTTTCAACACCAATGATGTCCCAGTACTCAAATGGTCCGATTTCCCAGGCGAAGCCTGCTTTGATCGCATCATCTATACTGTATAGGTCATCAGATATTTCAGGAATTCTGTTGGAAACGTAGGAGAATAAGCCTAGGAGAGATTCTCGGATCAGCTTGCCACCTTTGTCTTCTGCATCAAACAAGGTTTGAATACGTTTAGGAAGTAACTCAATATCTTTTGCAGCACCAAGACTTGGGAGTCTTACTTTTCTTTTCTCAACATATTCTAATGTATCCAAATCGAAAGCGAACACCTGACGTTTTCCGTTGGCGTCTTTAATGCTTTTGTAAAATCCTTGTTTTGTTTTATTTCCGTACCACTTGTTCTCTAGTAACGTGTTTAGGTATGGAGGGATCGTAAGTGAGCCAGCCTGCTCATCATCAGGGCAGTTGTCCGCGATTCCTTTGATTACTTTCACGGCAGTGTCTAGACCAACTAAGTCAGCTAAGCGGAAGGTTCCAGTTTTCGGACGTCCAAGTGATGGACCAGTTAGTTTATCAACTTCTTCAATCGTTAGGCCGAGTTCTGTTGTCAGCTGGAAGATTTTAGACATTGCGTATACTCCGACTCTGTTGGCGATAAACGCTGGAGTGTCTTTACAGAGTACGGTACGCTTTCCTAGGAACTGATCACCATAGTTCATGAAAAAATCGATCATGCTCTGATCGGATTTCGGATGAGGGATAATCTCTAGCAGCCTAAGGTATCGCGGCGGATTGAAAAAGTGCGTACCACAGAAGTTTTTGACAAAGTCTTCGCTTCTTCCTTCTGTCATCAGGTTAATCGGAATACCGGATGTATTGGAAGTAACGTAAGCTCCTTGTTTTCTGTATTTATCAACTTTTTCGAAGATCTGTTTTTTGATGTCTAATCGTTCAATAACAACTTCGATGATCCAATCACAATCTGCTATCTTCTCAAAATCATCGTCAAAGTTGCCTGTGGTGATTCTGTCGGCGAACTTTTTGTCATAGATCGGGTTGAGTTTTGCTTTTAGTGCAGATTTTAGTGCTCCGTTGACAATCCTGTTTCTTTGTGCTTTGCTTTTACGCTCTTCATCTGTAATGTCGAAGGGAACGATGTCTAGCAGCAATACTTCAAGACCTATATTAGCAAAGTGGCAGGCAATCCCGGAGCCCATTACACCGGATCCGAGAACGGCTACTTTTTTAATTTTTTTACTCATAATAGTGTTAAAATTTTCTAGTTGAAATATCTGAAAACTAAATTATTTTCCTAAGTACCAAAGCTAAATAAATAGTGCAGCTTTTCCAATTTTTCAGTGTGTAATTTCGACTGCAAAGCTACTTTTTTTTTTCATATAATTCTTCTATTAAACATGATTCTGTCAAATTTGTTCCAGATGGTTCGTTTGACGACAAATATAATGTTGTTTATAAATGAATGTTCGGTAGAAAGATTATCCTCATTGCAATTTGGTGACGGTTGATTTTTGGAAGGGTGGAGTGGAATGATTCCTACTAATCTCTATTGTCTTTTTGTAATCGAACGCAAAGGTCTTAAACGCCTTCTGCGTTAGCTAATCTGACGGTAATGCCCTTTGTATCATCCGCTAGCTTAGAATAGTAACTTATAAACAACTTTTCCAGAGGAATCAATCGCCTTGACAGAAACAGCTTAAAAATTCCAAAATAAATTGAAAATGAACCATAGAAAATGAATAATTGTTAAATTTGCGGCTAATTAAACGTGATCATTTATAATTGCTTAATGATTAATGTTTAATTTTCAACGTTTAAACGTAAAGAATTATTAATAATTAGACATTAATAATTAAATATTTTTATGCAAATTCATCGTGATTTATCATTGTTGCCTTCTTTTAAAAATGCTGTGGTTACCATTGGCTCATTTGATGGTGTGCATGCTGGTCATCAAGAAATCTTGAAACGAGTGAATACCCTTGCAAGAGAAATTGATGGCGAAAGCATCCTGATTACGTTTCATCCACATCCTAGGCATGTTGTCTATCCGGATGACAAGTCGCTTAAGCTATTGACTACTGTAGAAGAGAAGGCGGAGCTACTAGAACAATATCAGCTAGATCATATGGTAGTGGTGGATTTTACAGAAGCGTTTTCAAGACAAACACCAGACGAATACATCAGAAATTTCTTAATCGAGAAATTTCAACCAAAGAAAATAGTAATTGGATACGACCATAAATTTGGGAATAAGCGCACTGGGAATATTGAGTATCTCAAGCGATTTGAGGCTGAGTTTGGCTATTCGGTGCAAGAAATTAGCAAACAGGCCATTGATGATATTGCCATCAGCTCCACTAAAGTGAGACGACACTTGATGAATGGCAAAATTGAAAGTGCAACTGCCTTACTAAACCACAGATTTACCCTTACTGGAACCGTGGTGAAGGGCAAGCAACTAGGAACGGGCATTGGGTTTCCTACAGCAAATGTACACGTAGAAGAATTGCATAAATTGATTCCTGCAATTGGTATATACGCCGTTCTAGTCAACGTAAAAGGCAAACAGTATCAGGGAATGCTGTATATCGGTAAGTCTTTAGATAATGAAGAGTTGTCGATTGAAGTGAATATTTTTAAATTTGAAGCAGATATTTACAATCAAGAAATTCAGCTGGAATTTGTTACCTTTGTTAGAGAAGATCAACGGTTTCATAACATTGAAGAACTACGTTTTCAGTTAGAAAAAGACCGCAGAGTCGTTCGGTTTCTATTCAATAAAAAAAATGAGTTAGATGAATGAGCCTTCCGTTGCCGTTGTCATTTTAAACTTTAACGGAAAATCATTCCTAGAACAATTCCTTCCTTCGGTCTTGGCAACCGACTATTCAAATTCTACGATTTATGTAGCTGATAATGGTTCGTCTGATGATTCTTTGGCTTTTGTGCAAGAAACTTTTACAACAGTAAAAACACTTGATCTCAAGGAGAATTGGGGGTTTGCGGAGGGCTACAACAAAGCGTTGAAGCAAATCACTGCGGACTATTATGTATTGTTGAATTCCGATGTAGAAGTCACCAACAACTGGATACACCCAATGGTCGAATTACTAGAGTCTGATCGGACGATTGCTGCTGCTCAACCGTTGATCCGTATGCATGGACACGAGCATCTTTTTGAATATGCTGGCGCTGCAGGTGGCTGGATAGACAAGTTGGGCTACCCGTTTTGTCGTGGACGTATATTTGATGAATTGGAGGAAGACAAAGGGCAATACAGTGATACTACTGAGGTGTTTTGGGCTACTGGTGCAGCACTTTTTATCCGAGCAGAACTTTATCACAACTTAGGCGGTTTGGATGGCGACTTCTTTGCGCACATGGAAGAAATAGATCTTTGCTGGCGATTGAAACGTGCAGGGTACAAGATTATGGTTTGTCCGGAGTCTGTAGTGTATCATGTTGGTGGTGGGACGCTGCCGAAGACAAATCCTAGAAAGACCTTTCTAAATTTTAGGAATAGCTTGATTACATTGGCTAAGAATGAACCTGCTAGTAAACTGCTTTGGTTGATTCCGACTCGGTTGGCGCTGGATGGTGTGGCTGGAGTAAAATTTGTAAAGGAGGGGAAGCTAAAAGACTGTTGGGCGATTATCCGGGCGCATTTTGCTTTTTACGGCAGTTTCTTGAAAACGATGAAAAAACGTCGTATCTTCAAAGAAGTACTTGAAATTCATCGAATTGCGCCATTGAACAAGATTGGTATATTTCAGAAAAGTATTCTAGTTCAATTCTTCTTAAGGGGGAAGAAGCATTTCAGTGATTTACAAAGATAGACTGCTTTTTGTAGGAAGAAAATTTGATTTACCATGTGGGATTCTTTTGATGTTTTGATGAGACAGTCCAATCCGGCGCTCTACGCAATACCTATTTATGTTACACTGTTGATTCTAGAGTTTTATGTGAGTCTAAGAGATCGCCTTGATCTTTACGAGGTGAAAGATACAGCTGCTAGTCTCTCACTTGCAATTGGTTCCATTTTTACGGATGTTTTGGCAAAGACGATTTGGTTATATCTATTCGTTGTGGCCTATGAATATCGATTGTTTGATGACCTATTGACTTTTCACTGGTGGGCTTGGCTTTTGTTGTTTTTTGCAGATGATATCTCCTTTTACTGTCATCACCGAACGTCTCATTCTGTTCGGTTGTTATGGGCGGCTCATGTGAATCACCATAGTTCTAAGCGCTATCATTTTGGAACGGCGTTGCGGCAGAGCGTGACCGAGATGTTCTACAAGTACTTCTTTTATATCTGGTTGGCTTTCCTTGGTTTTCATCCGTTTATGATCTTAACGAT
>CALGAW010000075.1 GCA_937959115.1 uncultured Saprospiraceae bacterium | reverse complement strand
CATAGGAGATGTAAATTTAACAAACCTCTCGGTGTTGGATTCTCTGGTCGATCAATGGACAGGTGCCTGTTTGATTAATGTAATCAGTGATTCAACCATGGTAACGAATATTGATGCGACCAATCCTCCGACTCCGAATACTGGGTTTACAGGGGCCAGTTCCGGTGCAGGTGGCACTGCTGATTTACTCAATGGCTCCAGTACCGACTTGTTAGGACTTAATGAATCCTTCCAAATATATTTTAGAGTAGAAGTTGCCGCCGAAAATTGTGCGGACCCGCTGCCCAATGACGCGATGGCTTATGGAGAAGCCCCCAATGGTGATTTAGTTGAAGATCCAGCCAATGACCAAGCCGTAATTCCTGAATTAGGTAGAATCGGAGATACCATTCAAAATGATGATGATAACACACCAATTTCAGGGGTTATGGTTGTACTGTACGACGGAGATGGTAATCCACTCGATACTGCATATACCAATAGTAGTGGGATGTATTTGTTTGAAGGAGTTTATGCAGGCGACTATCAAGTCTCTGTCGATTCAACTAATTTTGATTTGGGTGGACCACTCGAGGGCTTAGAAAACTCAACAGATCCAGATGACACGCTTGACAACACCGCTGAAGTCACGATAACTCCAGGAGAAGAAAACCTGGATCAGGATTTCGGATACACAATAGTTGTTCTACCGATTGAGCTCATCTCTTTCAACATTGTTGCAGAAGGTTGTAGCAATAGATTGTCCTGGGAAACGGCTTCCGAGGTCAATAGTGCTTACTTTGAAATACAGCGCAGTCTTGATGGGGAATACTTTAAACCCATTGGCCAGATAAATGCTGCCGGCTATTCTAATACGCTAGAAACGTATACCTTCGAAGATCGTTCTCCAGAATTTAGAAAAGTATATTATCGTTTAAAGCAAGTAGATATAGATGGGGTATTTGAGTTCTTCCAAATTGATTGGATAGAAAATGCTTGTTACGCTGATACGCCTTGGGCGGTCGAACTTTTCCCAAATCCGACAAAAGACAGATTGAGGGTTCTGGTTACTCTGGAGCAGGCAAGCGAGATGCAATTTAAGTTGTATGACCTACAGGGGAGACTCCTAAAAACGAAAGTCGTTCCGTTAGAACCAGGCACAAATCATTTGGTCATTGAAACGAATGACCTAGCTGAAGGTAAATATATTATCCAATTGATAAGCGCTGAACTATTTGTAAGTGCAATTCCTTTTGTGAAAATAGAATAAAACCGGCTTGTTATCTGGATATTTTAAAGAATGGAAGAAAGGTAAAATCCGTTATGGTGTTCAACGGCGAAGCACTTAATGGCCATTGCTCCTATCCAATCACAAGGTCGTATCATACCAAACGTTGGTGAACACCCTTAAACGCTGAGACAGAAATTTGAACAGGACAAAGAAATTCGTAGATTTGTTATAATTGATGTAACGCTATATTTATTAAAAGATTGAAAGATGACAATTAGTGATCCATTCGAGTTCGTTTCACCCGAATTTTGGGAACTGTTGGAAATTGCTTGCAAGGATAGGACAGAATTTTCATTACGGATGATGAAAATCAGCAGAGAACATTTATTGCAATTTATTTGGACCTTTGGAGAATTGGCCGCTGAGTTTAAGTACGAACCATATAACAAACACTTTAGTCCGGAACTTTCTGAAGATGGAATAGATGATCTAGCAATGTGGGTCATAGAACAAGGTCGTGACTATATCTATGCAGTTGAAAAGGTCCCGTCAATCATCCCTCAACATGCAGATCTTAAATATAGCTCCTTGGGAGCAGCCATGGATGAGTATTACAGGCGATATGGTGAAGAAGCTCCATATAAAGATAATTATAACGACTGATAAAATATTTTGGACTATCTATTTCAAAAGAAGGCGCACCAACAAATGGGTATAATGTACATATTACTGACCCAGATTCTGCTAGGAATCAGTAATGAATATTGCTAGTCGCTGCTAGGAAAATTGCTTTAAATAATTTTCAATTTCCTATCAGCTTTTATTTGTGCTTAACCTGAAGTGTTTATCTTTGCGTGGTGGGCATACTAATTCTTTCTTACCGAACAGTCATAGTTAACCTGAGAAAAAAGAGCCAAGAGATAACAAATGCATACATAGCCATTGCAGCAAGGAATTCTATGTAAAAACCAAATCCCTCAATATTTTTTTTAAAGCTTTTTCATCCGTCTTCTTTTGATAATACGCCCGTAATTGATCATCAATTTTCACAGCATTCATTGCACCAAAGTAAATACTAGGGTTATTCATAGTTCTTGAGATATTTTACTCTGTAAATTGAAAATGACTATCCGTAAAACGTAAATACATATCTACAAATCCCATGTTTTTGTCCTTGTAATACCCAATACCTTAGTAGTAGGATTTAAAAGTAAGCAGGCGCCGCTTAATTTACAACATCAGATATCATCTTACTAAAACATACAAATTATGAAATTTTCAAAGCTATTGTTCACCAGTCTAATATTAGCCATTCTATTTTCTTCCTGCTTGAAAGAAAAGCTGTACATCGAAGAATACGAAGCAAACTTAGGAGAACATTTACTAAAATACGAAACCGTAGAGGTTGATTACAATCAGTTACTGGAACAACTAAAAAGTAACGGTGATCGTGCCTTCAATATCAATTTGAATATTCCTTCCAGACCAGACTGGGAATTTACCCTGAGTAAGGAAGATGTATCCGAAATGTTCCCAACGGATACCAAGGTAAAAATCATTGGTGAAGGTGACGTAATTACTGAAATACCATTACCTGAGTTCAACGCATTTGAAGGCAGAATGATGCGCACTAAAAACCCTTCCTTTTTTACATTTACTGCCGGTATTTTTGAAGCAGAAATCACAGATGGAAATGGGGAAGTCTATAAAATCCAATCCATGCAATCGATGGATCAAAGCGCACCTGAAAACTTGTACGTTCTTTATCGTGAGGCTGATGCCATTTCAAATTCTAAACACGATTGTAAAGTGGAAACAGACCAAACAATTGTTCCTAATCGTCCGATAGATGAGTCTTCTCTACGAGCGAACTGTTATGCAGTAGAAGTCACTCAATTAGGGGATTGGGATTTGTATTACTACAGATTTGGTCGCAATTCAAGTTCTGCTTCTGCTTGGATGTCTACTCGACTTTATTATGCTTCCCGAAGATATTGGAATTACAACAATTTTCCTATAAATTTTGTGCAGCGAAGCATCTATGTCTATAGTTGGCGAAATGCTAAACTAAATGAATACAATGGTAATAGATTGTTGGATAACTGGATTGATTATCACAATTATTCTTGGTTTAACAAAAAGGATGTAAATGCACTTTGGACAGGCAAAAACTTACCTGGTCTCGAAGGATTGGCTGAAGCTAGAGCCATGTGTAATCGACCGAATGATTCTTACAACTGGTGTAAATACAGCCCGAACTCCTCTTTTGCAAACAACCTTTTAGCACATGAAATTGGGCACAACATGGGATCATATCACGACAATTCATCGATCAACTTTATGCATTCCAACCAACTTAATACTACCATGGGATCCAATGCAAGAAGCTATCTTTACGGACATATCTGGAATGGCGGCGGCAACAGTTGCCTTAACGTTCAGACCTGTAGATAATTCGAAAAAAGACTCTACCTTTGTTTGTAAATCAACCTGTGACAACTGGTACAAACCAGTTTCACAGGTTTTTAAATTAGGTTTTAACTTTTATGTTAACAGCACTATCAGCGGCTGGCAAACTATGGTTGGTGGGCTTCAACATGTAAGAATTAGGAATAGTAGGTTTGTTTATTATGAAAAAATAAACTTTTATTGGCTACCTTTAATGCGTCTGGTTTTCAGGGATAAACAAATTAAACCATGAATTAATCATACCAATAAAAAACCTAATACGTTGAGAACAATTCTTGTAGATGACGAAGCACGTAGTTTAGAAAACTTAAGTGTATTGCTTAATGATTTTTGTCCCGGAATTACACTAGTGGGGCAGGCACAAACGATGGAAGAGGCAGAAAAACTAATCAAAGAACTACAGCCTGATTTAGTGTTTCTGGATATTCAAATGGGATCCAAAAGTATTTTCGAGTTATTAAATTCATATAAAGAGATTGATTTCGAAATCATTTTTGTTACGGCATTTGAGAATTATGCCATACAAGCCTTCAAGTACATGGCCATCGACTATCTGCTTAAACCCATTGATATTAAAGATTTAATTGCTTCCGTAGAACGAGCAAGGGAACATTTAAAGAAAAGAGATTTTTTAGAACACTACCAACGGTATTTGGAAACAACGGAACAGAAGAGCAAACCAGAGAAAATCTCTCTGCCTACTACGACTGGCTATCGGTTTTTAGAGATCGAGTCCATCATTTTCTGTAAAGCTAGTGGCAGCTACAGCGAGGTGTTTTTGGAAGATGGTTCGAAAATAATCATCTCAAAAAACCTTAAATACCATGAAACCCTTCTTAAAAATCATCAGTTTTTCAGAGTACACAATTCCAGCCTAGTCAATCTGCGAAAAGTAAAAAGTTTAAACAGAAATGACGGAGGATATCTTGAAATGAATAATGGAGATCACATTTTTTATTCTAAAACAAAAAAAGAAGAACTCATAGAATTACTCAATCGTATTTGATCGTTGTTTGAACTATTATCGTTGGCAAGTATTCCTGTAATTTATATGCAGACTTCAAGCATTTAAAAGCCTATCGTCTTCTCTACTGGGCACATAAAGATGTTTCGATTGCATAATGCGGGTTAAAACTAATTCTTCTTAATTTTTAAGACTAAAACAACATGGATACAAGTAAAGTTAAGTTATGGGGGCTGCTGTTTGTTTTGCTGGTGATAGGCAGCACTGTCGTTGGTCAGCCTGATGATTCCTTGTATCAAGTTAACGTCGATTTACTTCAAAACGGAACAACTGTGCAAAAAGTAACGGCGCTGCAACATATGGCGGAAAGCTGGAGAATGCACAATAAAGATTCTTCAATAAAGTTGACATACCGGAGTATTGAATTGGCAAAGAAAATGGAACTACCGGAAAAGCTGAGTCAGTCCTACAATAAATTATGCGAATATTACCGGATCAAAGGAAATGCAGATTCTGTAAGTAAATACGGATCCATTGTCATGGAGAAGCCGTATGTTTCGTTTCTTTCTGCTAAAGACTTACTCCACCTTCATTTTAAGCTCATACACAACCACTGTAGAAAAGCAGAATGGAGTAAGGCTTATACGTTGAGTCATAAGTTGTTGGAAATCCCTGGTGTTTCACAAAATAATAAAGCGAAAGTTTACTTGAAAATTGCTCATATTATGAGCAACCTCAAGGATTTCGACAAGGCTATTGATTATACAGAAATCGCCCGTCAATGTGTCAAAGACACCAACGAAACAACTCTCTTGAGCGGGGTATACTATTCCAAAATAGAAGTCTACGTGCATAGCAGACAACTCGATTCTGCAAGGTATTATTCAAACAAACTACTTGCCCTTTCACCAGACGAACCTACTTCTTCTTATTCTTATTTGACGAATAGAATTTCACATGCCAATATTTTGTTTCAGTCAGATGAATATGATGAAGCACTCGACATGCTGCAATTTGTTGAGGATTCCAATATCAATGATATAGTCACACTAAAGCCCTCGGTCAATTTTTTAAGAGGTGCATGTTACTTTAAAAAGAAAGAATATAAAAAGAGTGTCGCCTTTCTGGAAGAAGCAGAACAAGTTGCTGTAAGTTTAGGCGACAGTTATGACCTGGACTTTATCTATGATGTGCTGTCAGAAGCTTATCCCAAAATCGGGCAATACAAAAAAAGTGTCTACTGCTACCAAAAACTGAAGGAAACCATTGAAGAAGAAAGCGAACTCGAAGAAAACGCCATCATCAACCGAATGGAAATTGAAAGAATAAAACAGCAAAAAGACCGGACCATACAGGAGCTGAAATTCTCCAAATTACAGCAAGAATTACAAAACAATCGACTTAAGTGGATTGGACTGTTTTTCGGGCTGTTAGTCTGCACAAGTGGGCTTATCTTTTACCTTTACAACAAGTCACGCAACAGCAAATTTCAAGAGGAAATTTCTAAAAATAAATTACATGCTTTACGCGCTGTCATGAATCCACATTTTATGTTTAACTCCATTAACACCCTTCAAAACTTTGTCCTTAATTCTGAACGGTATTTGGCTTATAACTACATTACAGATCTCTCTAAACTGTTGCGTTCGTTGCTATACAATTCCGAAACACTCTACTCGGATATCGGGCAGGAAATTAATCTGTTGGAAAACTACGTTAAACTTGAACAAATCCGTTTTAAAAACAACTTCCAGTTTAGTCTACAGGTCGATAAATCATTTGAAGGTAGTCAGCTCAGTATCCCCTCTATGATTATTCAACCGTATGTAGAGAATGCCATTATCCATGGACTTTCCAATAAGGAAGGGGACAAGTTGCTTGATATCTCCATCCAAAAAACTGAAACCAACTACGTCAATGTAACCATCCGCGACAATGGGATTGGTAGGGCAGCCGCTGCAGAAATCAAAGCTAAGAATGGCAAATCACATCTTTCCATCGCCACTTCAAACTCCAGGGAACGGATTGAAATTCTGAAGCGTTTAGGCCACAAAGCGGCAAACATTACCATACAGGATTTAGTTGATACCAATCATACCCTGATAGAAACAAAGGTGGTCATTTTATTACCTCTATTATTTGATAATGCTTCCAGCTAATAAGGCAATTTCCCATTCACAAAAATGATTGGTAATCAACGTCAGACGCTGCATTAACCTCCCTTTCCCTCAAATTCCACAAAAAAAATGATTTGCTTAAAAAGAAATGAAATCACTTCCTTATGATATAATTTTGGATAGATATGGTTGTTTTAGTTATGGAAAACCATCATTTAGAACGGTTAAGAATATTAACTAGGAGACGGAATATTATGAAGAAGGCCTGTTTGGGACTGATTATATTACGTACTTTGTGGTTTATCACCGCCACCGCCGCATTACACAAAACCATTTTGTAAAATCAATACAAAATTTTAGAAATCGAATAAACAGGAAAAATTGTATCCTACCGCTTATACACTTAGGTGCGCTTATTATCAAGATTATTAACCCAGTTATAAATTCTAGGTGTACATTGGCTTGTCAGATGTTTAACTGAATACAAAGAAAGCTCTTATATGAATGAAATATTTCGCAAGTTTACTTACGGTTGTACCATTAAGTTTGACGAAACCAAACAAACGATACTTCTTGAATTCGAAGGAACAAAATTGTTTATGAAAAGAGCGTGACAATC
>CALGAW010000074.1 GCA_937959115.1 uncultured Saprospiraceae bacterium | reverse complement strand
TTACATCAATGGCTGGTACAATACTTTAAGAATACATTCGGCCCTAGACGGTAAATCGCCTTTAGAAGCCTATCTAGAAAAAACTAATTATCTTTATGCTGCTTAATCAATCTTAGTGTCCACTATACTGAGGAAGTCCATCCATTCAGTATCAATCACCAATTAATTAGTCCTGATGGATGGACTCGAACCACCAACCTTCCGCGTATCAGGCGGATGCGCTAAACCAGTTGCGCCACATCAGGGATTTGGGTGTGAGTGAGGGAGTGTGAGTGGGTGTGGACCTCTTCAAAAGTTTGATGGGAAACACTCCCACACCCACTCACACTCCCACACCCAACTCCATTTGTTGCCCCGGTGGGGATCGAACCCACACGACACGGTTTAAAAGACCGTTACTCTACCAGTTAAGTTACAGGGCAATCTGTTTGTCTGATTTGTCAGCATCTGATTTCATTGTTTCGATTTTACTGGTTAAAAAATAGTGGCAACACGGGATTCGAACCCTGCTCTCCCCGGCTTCAACGGAGCGCTCTCCCCTGTGAGCTATATTGCCTTTTTAATTTAAATTCGTCCGTTCAATTAATCATTAAAATAGTAGCGATGGAGAGACTCGAACTCCCGATCTTTTCCATGTAAAAGAATTGCTTTTGCCTCTAAGCTACATCGCTAATTTTTAATGGTTAATGAATAATTGATACTCATTTCTTTCAAAGTAGTACTGTGTTTTCCTGTTAACAAGAGTAAGACGAATTAAACATTCGTTATTATGGAGCCAGCAATCGGATTCGAACCGATAATCTTCTGATTACAAGTCAGATGCAGTAAGCCGTTTTGCTATACTGACTTTTTATTATTGTTTAATGATTAATTAGGAATTCATTCCGTCAATGATGAATAAACACCAACATCCTATAAACCGTTTTTTGTTTCCTGGTAATAAATAGTTTGAGATAATTGATTATCATATGCGGCCAGGGCTGGATTCGAACCAGCAACATCGTGTTTAACAGACACGCGCTCTGCCATTGAGCTACCAAGCCATTTTTTAATGGTTAATCATTGTTTAAGGAGCGAGTAAACGGAATCGAACCGTTGTATTCTGATCGGAAGTCAGAGACTCTACCATTGAGCTATACTCGCTTTTTTAATGTTTAATGTTCAATTAGGAATTTAATCCGTTAATGATTAATGACGCCCATCAATCCATAAAACAGTTCAAACTTATTCTTAACAATGTCAAGGGGAATTAATCCTAAACATTTACAATTATTCATTAATTTTCTAGAAGGCTGAGACTACACCCTAGATGCCAGCACTTTTGTTGCATTACCCTGAGATTGCGGTCCCAAGTTCTCAACGTGTCCACTAACCGAGTTAGTTTGCTGACAACGCCGCCTTTTTTAGAGAGTGGCTGATCTCTCGTCGTACGATGCATTCTCGACTTATTTCTTTCCCTCTGCCCTTGATCTAGGACATTCAGCTACGCTATTAACGCTTGCTTAAAGTGCAGAATTCCATCAAGCTGCTCTCACCTTGCGAGTTTGAGCGGCTCCTGATTGGGCTGATGCCCCCAGGAATTAGGCGATTTGATTGCAAAATACCGATCAGGTCTTTGCGTTCATTTACATGAAATGGGAATTGAACCCACAACCTTTAGATTAAAGTCTAAAGCTCTACCAATTGAGCTATTCACACCACGGAGACGTGCCTGACCAGCTGCTCCATACCCTTTTGGGGCACGGAATACAACACGCCTCGTACATTTCGGTTTACTAAACTTACTGTGCCGTACTTCAAGACTACTACGGTGGTTTGTAACATCACCTTTCACCTTTTGTACTGAACGGTAGCATTTATACCAGTAAGTATTCATACAACCGTTCTACACTTTATCCAATCAGAACTCGTCAGTTTAGCATAACAAGGTTAGGGAGCTACCCCTATTGTTTCCCCACCGTTGGCCGAGAACTTATCCTTTTCCAAGGGACCTTATTGACTGACTTCATTCTCCGTACTCCGACGAATCGAAGACCCAGACTGGAAATCCGGGTAGGACAGTGCTTGCTTAAATGGACCTCTGAACGAGTTCAGTGGCAGGGTGCTGTGGAGGCATTCCCTCTTAACCGCCTTGCGACGATATATCCTTTCTTCCGAAGAAGTAGCAACTCAAGCATTGCTAATATCTTTGTGATTCGTATTACTACGAAGCACATAGATTTTCTTAAATTTCTTATGTCAAAGAACTAGTAGGGTGTGGGTGTGTGAGTGAGCGTGGGTGTGGTCTCCTTTTTATTGTAGAAGATGACACACTTACTCACACACATCCAGTTTGTGTGTTTCTCCTTTTAATTTTTATGGAGAGTCATACTCTCTCACACTCACACACTCACACCCAATTTCAGGGTGAATCCGGGACTCGAACCCTGTTCTCCGCAGTCACAGTGCGGCATTTTACCTGTTAAACTAGATTCACCATTTTTTAAAGATTAATATTTAATTATCAATAACTAATCATTATTCTTTGTCGCATAGACGGGATTCGAACCCGTAGCTTCTAGCTTATGAGGCTAGTGTGTTGCCAGTTACACCACCATGCAAGTTGGGTGTGGGAGTGTGAGTGGGTGTGGGTGTGACGCTCACACTCTTACTCACACTCTCACACTCAATTCGCGGAAGAGGAGGGAGTCGAACCCTCACGAGTCATTAGCTCCTAACTGTTTTCAAGACAGCGGCCACCGCCTATTGGCTTGCTCTTCCGAATTGGGTTTGGGTGTGGGTTGGAGTGTGTGAGTGCCACACTCACTCTCACTCACACACTCACACCCAATTTGAGCGAACAGCCGGGCTCGAACCGACATCTCCGACTTGGCAAGCCGAGACTCTACCATTGAGCTATCTTCGCTTTTTTAATTGTTAATTATCAATGATTAATCATTCGTATTGCAGTCACTCAAGGAGTCGAACCCTGACCTTAAGGTTCGTAGCCCTCTGTTCTTCCGCTTAAACTAAGCGACTGTTCATTAGTCATTAAACATTTACAATCAATAATTATTTTGTAGGCATAAAAGGATTCGAACCTTTATCAATGGGGTAGAAACCCAACGTTTTATCCATTAAACTATACGCCTTTTTTTATGTTTAATTTACCAATGATTAAGTTTAATCTACAACCTGACCTGACAAACGTACGCGTGTATACTTAAATTCCAGATCGGTTATTAAATTCCAATTTAATAAACAGAAGATGACACACTCACTCACACATCCACACTCACTCTCACTCTCAATTTGTGGAAACAATGGGAATTGAACCCATCACACGTTGCTTGCAAAGCATCGTCGCCAAGCCTTGGTACATGTGCCCCCGATTTGTGTGTGGGAGTGTGAGTGGGTGTGGGTGTATTTCTCCTTTTAATTTTTTATAGAGCGTCACACTCATTCACACTCATTCACATTCACACACACAAATCGCGGTGAAGACGGGACTTGAACCCGCAACTTGAGGATAGACAATCCCCTGCTCTACCATTGAACTACTTCACCGTGTACTATTAAAAATTAGAAGAGAAAATCGCATTAAGTATAAAAACTCATCCGCTTGTTTAGTCATTACAATACTGGAGCGGATGTTAGGAGTCGAACCTACAGTCTCTGAATACTAAACAGAAACCTGAAACCGAAGTAACGCTATTCCTAAGTATCACCTTTTTCTTTATTATTTCAAATAAACTTGGAAGAACTTAAGCAGCAAAAATGAAGTGGAAAATTAAATTGAATCATTTTGAAGCTGCATTCTAACAGCTTCAAATCCTTTGATAGGAAAACTGTTAGATGGTTCTTTTAATCGGACTCCCCGAATCATTCGGGAAAGATATGGCTGTGCCGACGGTAAAATTCCGTCCGTCATCCTTTTTAATCGAAGGATGATGCATTTGCCAATTTATGTGTCTATAAAAGTATTTCATGATTTTAATTAATCGGTTATGATATACAATACAAGATATCTGCTTTGTTAGTTCCCGAGGATTGAATTATTTTTTTTGTTTTTTGGAGACAATGTGTTTAAATAGTTGATTTTTAACCAATTAAACGATAAAATTATTTTTTTGATCTTTTCTTAAGTAACGTGTTTTTTCGTATTAAGTAGACAAACAAGGACGCTACTCTATAGCTTTTAGAGCACCTAGTAAATCTTTGTTTCTTACAAATACAGAAACTGTTCAATAGTTATTTGTTTAGATAAAAATGTCCGATCGCTAAAATTTTACGTCTAAGAAGTTGAGGTTGATATTTAAGAAGCCTTCAAAAGGCATTCAGTATTGAAACTCTGAAGTGAATAAAGCGTAATTATCATAGTTTTATAATTCGCATAAATAAAACATAAACCGTAGATTAGCACCTGTAAATCATAGTATGAGGGAAAATCATCAGGAAATATTTAATCAGGTAAAAACCATTGCCGATACTGAGTTTAATAAATTAATGGAAGCCGACATCTTGCGCTTTCAGAAGTTTCTGCATGAGTTTGAGTCTTGTATTAAGAACTTTAATACTAAAATGAAATTTCTAGAAGGGGAAAAATTTACCATTCAGATAGCTATTGAGACCCTCAATTTTAAGCAGAACATTCACGATAAGTTAACCCTTTTTAAAAAACAATTTGAGGTTGGCGATTTCAAAGATAAGTTCAATCCCCTCTTCAAAGAACTAGGTGATTACCTGGAGACACTTGATGTGATGCGTGTCCGAGAACAGCAAAAAGAGTCATTCAGCATAACAGAAGACGATAAATTCTCTATGAGAGGGATGAAAGCCATCAAGATTTTCACCTATAAGGTTTCTGGTTTTCCCTCTAAACTACTTAGCGGCTTCAAGAAGGAACAAAAGTATTGGAACCATAAAATACCCATGCGAAATCTGTCGCATGCGCATCTGAAAGGAGATCTCGTTTTAAACTTGCATCAAGTATACAGAGAATTCTTTGAAGTCATCTCTAATTCCATCTTTAGACTCGAACAGCTTTCTGGTTCTGCAGATCAAGTATTCCTCCAACAACCTCAAAATACTGAAGAGCCTGTAAGTGCAGAGATTGCTTCTCCAGAAAAGGTAGAACAAGGAGCTAAGGCAATTATGGAAGAAGCACTAGAAGAAGATGCCCCTGTCGCAGTGGCAACTTCCGAGCCAGCACCAAAGATAAATGTTAGCACCGTTTCAATTGATCATCAACCAACTATTGATGCAATTGAACAGGAACTGCGTGCTTATCGGGTGACGCTTCAAGAACGAATTGATGCGATATTCCAACTTTGCTTTGAAAAATTTTCCTCGACTTACGAAAAAGTAGGGACGCTAGAACTTGCAATTGGGAACTATGGTGAACAAGCCCTCGTTCAACGACAAAAGAAATTGGATAACTCCTATCAGAAAAGGCAAAAAGAATGGAGTGAATCCGTGACATCAAAACTGGACACTTGGCTGTATCATCTCGAGTTAAAAATACTGCGCTACCTTTCTACTAAAGAGTTCTTCAGGATAGAACGCACTTGCCTTGCAAGGATCAATGATAACATTATTGGTGAAATTGAGAAGTTGAACGATTTTGTTATCAATACAAGAGAAAAAGTACATTCGTTTCAAGGAAAACCAGAAGAATTAAAGCGGTTGTTGTTAACTGAAAAAATCAATGTTCATAAGACTTTGACAACTGACTTAGTTCCAAAAACCGTCAATTTTATTGTCAGTCAAGACTTGCCGAAACTGGTAAATCAGGCAGATTTGGTGCTTACTAAGCGCGTAGCTCAGCTGGTAGAATCAAGGATGATGGTCAAACAAAAGGACTTAGGATTTCCAGTAACACCAGACAAAATTGATCGAATAAGCCCAAAAGAAATTGTCTCTTTTGAATCACTACCGAATTTTTCAAAGAAAACGAAGCAAATTAGAAATGAGTTGTTCATTGAATTAGATAAGATTCAGAATTTCCTAAAAGAGATGAATCAAATGATCAATTTCACTATGGAATCTGCCATCGCTATCTTTCATCAGCCAACCAATGAAAACGAGCAAGTTGAAAAGGGAATTGAGGAAAAAGCTGCTGAATCGAAAGAAATTGCAAAGGAAGGCCTAGACCGAGCACTCAATAGAATGAAGGATATTTATGATGAGCTTGATGCCATCACGAAACCGATTTCAGGTTCCCTCTGTAATGCAGTGCAAGAGTTTAACGGAAGTCTGCTCGATTTGCTTGAGCCAGACAAATTGAATTCGATGCGTAATCGGATATCTACTTCTAAGGCGTTGCAGTCTACACAACAAGTGAAAACGGAGGTCGTGGACTACTTTAAAACGGTCATTCCGATGATGGGTTTTATGGCTACTGCCAAGTATAAACAGCTGAAAAAGGGATACAATGACTTTATGGTACGATGGGGATTGCAACCAGCACCGGCCTCTATTGCAACTGAAATTGCTGACTACTACGCTGAATCACAAGCTGCTGTCGCCAAATTGCCGTTTGTTTACCAACGGCTGTTTAATCTCGAACCAGTCACCAGTGAGGTGTTGACGGAGTCCAGAACAAAGGAATTAACCAAAATGAATAAGGCATTCCAGAACTGGGAAAAAGGGTTTTATGCACCCACCATAATGGTCGCCGAACGAGGAGGAGGGATTTCTACCTTGACTCAGCTTTTTCTAAAACGAGAGAACCTTAGAGTACGAGTGATCAAGGCCATCATGGATGATGTGATTCTAGGAGAAGAAGCGTTTATAGATTTCCTTCGCAAAAGCTTTGAGCAACCTGAACTGACAAATGTCAATGAGCTAATTAATTACTTAAATAATCTGGAGTTTAAGCAAATCATTGTCCTAGAAGATGTGCAGCAGCTTTTTCTAAAAATGGTCAATGGTTTTGGAGCGTTGAAAATGTTGTTTGAGCTTGTATCTAAAACCAATTCAAATGTATTCTGGCTAACCTCGTGCACCTATTATGCCTACGAATACCTAGAGAAGACACTAGAAATATCAGACTATTTTGCTTACATCGTTCGAATGGAGAACATTGATGATGAAATCATGGTAGATGAATTGATGCGTCGCCATAGAATCAGCGGATATGACATCAATTTTGTTCCTTCAAAACGAATACTCGAAAGCAAAAAATATAAAAAACTCGAACCTACTGAACAACAAAAATTCCTATATACTGAATACTTTGTACGCTTGAACAATTATGCTCAAAGCAACTTTAGTCTAGGGATAATTTACTGGTTGAGATCAACCGAGGGGGTGAACGAAAATGTGATCAATATTGGGATACAAGACAATGATTACAGCTTTTTGAACTCCTTGTCTAATGAGAAAGTGATTGTATTGTACGAACTGCTTGTGCATGATGGTTTGACTCAAGAACAGCTTGCTACAGTAAAGCATTGGTCAAAAGATAGAACCAGACTGGTCTTGCTTCTCTTGCAGGATGATGGAATTATTTTTAACAATAATGACTTGTTTGAAATTAACTTATTGCTTTACCGACCGATTGTACGATTATTGAAGTCGAAAAACATGATTCATTGATGAAAAACTGCCGAGACATATTGCTATTGTCACTTTTTCTAATGCTCTGCATTGGGTTGACGGCTCAAACCAGCACAGATTCGACCAGTCAAACGGTTTCGAAGTTCAAGGTATCCGATTCAAGTGTCATCAATGTTATCATCAACAATCAGCTACCAGCCTCTAGTAATCAATCAGGCAGTGAGGAGAAAAAGACGTTTGCTGAGCAGATGAATGAGCCACCTGCTGAGCAGAAAAAGGAAGAAGAGGTCGTATTTAATCCTTGGGAGTTGTTTTCCTGGGGAAAAATAGTAACTGCGTTCTTTGTACTGCTTGTCTCCTACTTTACGATTGCACTAGTGACGCGTCTGTTCTACTATTTCTCAGAACGTAGCTCCAACTATCGAATCACGATAAAGGGATTTGTGCCTATTTTCAGGATTCTGGCTTGGTCTTTTGTTCTTTATTTGTTGATTGCGGGCGTGTTTAAACCTCCTTTTCAGGCGGTTGTGGCCTTGGCGACTTCCTTTGGCTTGGCGGTTGGTTTTGCCTCTCAGGATATCCTTAAAAACATTTTTGGTGGGCTGATGATTCTCTTGGACCGTCCTTTCATTGTAGGAGATAAAATTGAGGTGGCGAATTACTACGGTGAGGTTGTAGAAATAGGGTTGCGATCTACTCGGATTGTGACTCCTGACGACTCCTTGGTTTCTATTCCGAATAGTGAGATGATGAACTCTTCCCTCTCGAACTCAAATGCTGGTGAAACGAATTGTCAAGTTGTTGCTGAAATCTATTTGCCAATTTCAATAAACACTCAAGAAGTAAGGGAGATTGCCCTAGAAGCAGCAAGGGTGTCGAGTTATATCTACTTAAACAAACCGATCACAGTGCTGTTTTTTAATGAGGTCTTAGAGCGCAGAGCCTACTTGAAAATGCGGCTGAAAGCTTATGTAATGGATATTCGACACGAGTTTGTCTTTAAAAGTGATATGACAGAAATCGTTATGCGCGAATTATTCAAGAAAGGCATTCTTAGACCTGTGGATGATGAATATAAATAAGATGGTAGATAACTTACATGAATTCCTAGAAGAACGCGTCACACAGTACAACCGGCCTGGGTTTATTAAAAACGACCCGATTCAAATTCCACACAGCTATTCGAAAAAGCAAGATGTTGAGATTACTGCCTTCTGGACTTCTATGTTGGCTTGGGGGCAGCGGGTGACCATCATCAATAAATCTAAGGAGCTATTTGGGTTGATGGGTGATTCGCCGCATGATTTTATGGTCAATCATACCGAAGAAGACCGTGCGAAGTTTCTAGACTTTAAGCATCGGACGTTTCAGGCGACGGATACGCTTTACTTTCTAGCGTTTTTCCAACAATATTATCGAAAGCATGAATCGCTTGAGACCGCCTTCAGCCAGCACCTTTCAGCGGATGCTTTACATGTTGGTCAAGGGATAGCGGGTTTTCATGATGCGTTTTTTGCCTTGGAGCATGCGCCCAAACGCACTCGTAAGCATATAGCGACACCTATTCGCAAATCAACCTGCAAACGGATGAACATGTTTTTGCGATGGATGGTGCGCAAGGATGATGCGGGTGTGGATTTCGGATTGTGGCAACAGCTTAAGCCTAGTCAACTGCTAATGCCCTTGGATGTGCACGTGGATCGAGTGGCTCGCAGCTTGGGTCTGATTGAGCGTAAGCAGACGGACTGGCAGACGGTGTTGGAGTTGACGGAGTGTTTACGGGCGTATAATGCTGACGACCCTGTTCGGTACGACTATGCGTTGTTTGGGATGGGGGTTGAAAAATAGAGTTTAATTGTAAATGATTAACTATTTTAATTTTCTGATGGACTCAAGGCGTAGAAGTTTAACATTTATTTTGGTGATCCTACCAATTGTTAGCTTTTTTGCGCAGCGCTTTTTTGCTGTGCAAGCAAATCAGCTCGAGCTTTTCTCTACTCACATCATGGTGAATTATGCGGATTGGTTATTCGTTCCGTTTAATCTATTTGTGCTTTATGCGGCAAATTTTTCAAGAAAAAAATTGTTTATTTTCCTAGGAATTAGTCTAGTATTTAATATCGGTATAAACTTCTATTGGAGCATGCTTTCAGGGCAAGGGATCATCCAGTCTCATTTATTTGTATCAAATTCCCCTCAGATAACAATTGGTGGGATCATTCATCTTTTATTTTCATGGTTTCAAGCAGGTTTAGTTGGCGTATTTTTCATTTATACAAAGCACAATAAGTATGTGATCTATTGCTTGGTCAGTATGGTATTTTATGCATTAACGCTAGTCTTTGGTTCTTATATATTCCATAATGGGAAGCCATTGATTACTGACCTTGTTTTGTGCTTATTTCTCCTAGCTGTTATTTTTTACAACTTCTACATTTATAGACAACGTGCAGTAGACTTGCACGCCTAGTTTTTAACTAACCATGCAGGACGCACCATAAAAAACGGGTAACAATAAGTTGCTACCCGTTTATAAATATTTTGAATCAATTTACTTTTTCAAACCGATTTCTCTTAATCGCTCATCAAGGTATTCCCCAGCAGTTGAATCTGGAAAAGCCTTAGGATTATCTTCAGTAATACAGCTTTCAAGACAAGTTAGATCCATTTCACTTCTTGGGTGAAGGAAGAAAGGAATCGACATTCTTGGAAGGTGCCATCTCTCACGTGGAGGGTTGACAACACGGTGAGTTGTAGATTTTAGATAGTTGTTCGTCAATCGTTGTAACATATCACCTACGTTGATTACAATTGCATCAACTCCTGCCTTGATTGGCACCCATTCTTTGTCTTCATTGAACAGCTCAAGACCATCAGCAGAAGCACCTACTAAAAGAGTGATTAGATCAATGTCTTCATGTTCTTCAGCACGGATAGCAGATTTCGGTTCTCCTTTGATTGGTG
Organism: uncultured Saprospiraceae bacterium; assembly: GCA_937959115.1. Classification (GTDB taxonomy): domain Bacteria; phylum Bacteroidota; class Bacteroidia; order Chitinophagales; family Saprospiraceae; genus JAHDHB01. The sequence goes on along the minus strand of CALGAW010000074.1, from coordinate 56,621 downwards.
GATAGTGAATCGCTCTAAGAATGCTATTCCCGTTATGAATATGCTTGTCGAAATAGTTCTCATCTAGATTAAGGTAGAGTGCTATAGCACGCAGAAGGTTACTTCCTGCTTCCTCAAACGCTGAATACAACTGATTGCCAAGCTCGTGAAATTCAGGTAACTCACTAACCTTCACGTTTGGTGGATATTCATCCTTTATTGGGTCATCATCCTCTACCGTCTGTCCAATCTGGAAAAACTCTTTAAGATCTGCGACTTGAGATTGTTTTGCATGCTCTGTACCAAAAGCAGTGTATCCTCTTTGGCCAGCAAGACCAGGAATTTGAGCTGCTAATTTTGTTTCCACAGGAAGTGAGAAAAATTTCTTTCCAGCAGCGTAAAATTGATCAATAATATTCTGATCAACACCATGATTGGTAACAGCAACGAAACCAACACTGTGAAAAGCATTCCCTATTTCTTGAACGAATTCAGCCTTTTTAGCTGGGTCCCCTGAAGTAAATTTAGACAAATCAACTGCAGGAATTCCAGTAGTAACACTTGACATATTATTAGAATTTTAATTTTAAAATTTTGAAAGCTAACCGAATACAAGGATGTTTCACTCTAGCTTTTCTATATAACTTCATGTAAAAATACAAAATTGACGATTTATTCTCTAAGGAATGAGGCAAAATTTATACAACCAATTCCATTTGTTATTGATCGGATTATAGACCAATTCTATCTACAATCAAAATACTCCTCTATTTTTGTCTCTTATCTTTTGATTTTACGGGTTACATTAAACTATTGAAATCGTTCTTACAAGTAGTTCTCCCAATAGCGAAAACCCCTAATCACCATAAACCCGTAAATCCCCTCCAGTTGCTACAGTCAACTGTGCCCCTGGCTTTAGCGTTAAATCAGCGCACTCAGCATTTGTACCAACGACCTCAGGCCAATTGTCTCCACAAGACGGGATCACAGCATTGATAAAAGCATTAGGAACCAGTCCTTCTACCCAATTTCTACAGTTAAACCAATCCGTGTCTTCCGCACCCGTCCAAAACGCAGTAGTGGTCTGTGCCGAAGGGTACAAAATGGTATTGCCAGAAGGTGGTGCTTGATACGTTGCCTTCACCCGAACGGGTTGACTTGTTCCTGTCCCACCCTCGTTTCCTACTTTTATTGTAAGCCATTGATCATTAATCGGTACATAATTTATATCAATGTCGCCTTGTCCACTAATGGTTTCTAGTAAATTGTTGTCTAAATCATATAGGCAAATGGTCAATACAGAGCTCGTGTCTGTTGGATACAAATCTATTCGTACGATACTGTCCGCTGCTACAAATATTTTGCCTACTGTTTTCTTTAAACAAGAATTATTAGGGATGACTCCTCCTTGTCCTAAAGAGAAACAATGGCTATCGCCCAAATCATCAGCCATCTCCCACTCCTGCACAGTTATAGCAGAACGACATGGAAAATAACTACTTTGTAGTTGCCCGTCAGGTGCCCAGACAGCATACCCCTTTCGTTTGGCAACATTTAGCATAGAGTCTACTGGAGGAATATCAATCGTAACACCACCTGCAGTATCGACCAACACAGTATTGAGCCCATTTGCACCAGAATAATCGTACAATACAGTACCTGAAGGAAAACCAGAATTCGAAATATACACCGAAACCCAACTGTTGATGTGATCATTAATGCCAATCAGTGCAATACCGTCCCTGCTTATCACAAGGTGATCAATACTACTATCTGCTACTCGATAATCACCATCTTTAAACCCTAGATTTTGATGACACCAGATGAGATTAATCATATCATCATAAATCGGAAACGAAGTCTGATTGGTCGGTACATGATTAAATCGGTTTCCGAGATAGCCGATATTGAAAATATCTTCAAAGTAAATGATTGGGTTTCCGTCCATAGCAATAGCTGCTGCGTAGGCAGGAATTATCCATGGATTACCAGGTTCTACATGGGGAGACACTTCATTTGCAGTATCCCAGCCGTTGTAGTCTCCTCCTGAATTATAGTAGGGACGAAAGGTCATGTGACTGTTTACAAAATTACCACTACGGTGAATCTTAGTTCCGTCTCCTAATTCGTGGTAGCGTTGATTGCTTTGCGCTCCAGGTAATTGGCTAAGATCGTAGGAGCCCATACTGTTGGCTAGTGCCTGTAATCCACCAGAAGGCCCAAGGCCACGTAGATTCCAGTCCATCGCGCCCATTAGTTTTTCGGTTCCGAAGTTGGATGCCGCAACATCAATGACATGTTGATCTGTTTTGGCTTTCACATCCACGTAATCGCCAAAATTAAGCATATTCAGCCCTCCTGCAGCCCAGTTTGGGATGCCGTATTTGACATGAAAACTAAGATCTTGCTGAACGAAATAGGGAAAAGATTGAACGCCTTCCCATCGAAATCCGTCGACGCCTGTCTGTTTTTTGTACCAAGCAATCCAATTCCTCGCTTCTGTAAAGTTGTACCCTGAGTTCTGAGCAGGATTGACGCAAGCACCACCACAATTGGGCAGGGAACAGATATTGGAACTCACACCATGTCCATTGCCATCGCCTGCTTCCGTAAATCCGTAGCAGATGTCGGGATTAAATCCAGTGGTGATGGTCCAGTCATCTGTTGTATTCATATGTCCTGGGTGCGGATGAAAATTGTCTGCATTTTTAGCCCATCTGCCTGACCGCACAGCATAACCGCATGCTGATTCAGAGTTGGCTGGTGAGGCGTAAGAGGCATAACGAAAGTTCTTAAGACCTGCTGCAGTAGCAAGTGAATACGATGAGCCGTTGTCCTGTCCGCCTGCACTGAAAGCACTCCCAGCATGGCTGACAGAACCAAGCACAATATCTTGGATCACTTCAATGCCATTCGCGTGCATGATCGCAATCATTCTGAGGAGTTCGTCCTTAGTTCCTAATTTCGTCCGAAGGAATTCTTTCTGATATTTATCTCCTAAATCATAATGATCAAACGGCTGATAGCCCATTGCATTTGGCTGATCGCTTTTGGGAGTTGGGGGAATCCAGACGGCATCAAAACCAAGTTCTTTGATAATAGGAGCGAGGTCTGCAAGGTAATTTGCCCAACTATCAGGATACTGATCATTTTGGCAATTCCACCAGAAGGCTTGCAAGACGACTTTCTTGACATTAACGTCAACAGGGCAATTGTTTCCCTTTACAAGCAGGCATAAAAAGCAGAGTAGTACTAGGATGGGTAGATGTTTCATACTGATTGTTTTACAGAATGAAGATACAAAAAAGATGGAAGACAACGCTAGTATCTTAACCCGCTTTAGGCAGTAAGGCGTTTTAGGCAATCTCTCAAGGCTTCTCGCCAATGTCTGACCTTTACGTCGAAGACGGATTTGATCTTACCTTTATGCAATAAACTGAAGGGTGGCCGCTTTGCAGGAGTTGGATACGCTACGCTCTCAATTGCAGTGAGGGCACAAGCTAGATTTGCTTCTTCAAAGATGGCGTGGGCGAAATCGTACCAAGAAGTGACGCCTTCATTGCTAAAATGATAAACACCGCATAGTTTAGCAGGGCTTTCTGTTACTTGAAAAGTGTTTATCACCTTTAGTAAAGCTTGTGCAATATCCTTTGCATAAGTTGGGGTACCAATCTGATCGTAAACGACACTAAGCGCATCGCGCTCTGCGCCAAGACGAAGCATTGTTTTTACAAAATTGTTACCATAAGAAGAATAAACCCAAGAAGTACGAATTACAACAGTCAATGGGTTTGCCATTTGAGCCGCCTGTTCTCCTAGTAATTTTGTAGCAGCATAAACGCCTTGAGGGTTTACGGTGTCTTCTTCTTTAAATGGTGTATTCTGATTATTGTGGTAGACATAATCCGTTGACAAATGAAGCAAAACGGCATTCTGTTTTGCACATGCCTGAGCTAAGTATTGAGCACCATTGACATTCACAGCATAAGCAGCTTCATTATTACTTTCTGCCTTGTCAACAGCAGTATAGGCAGCACAGTTAATGCAATAATCGATTTGATGTTGAGCAAAAAATGCTTTTACTGTTTCCTCATCGCAAATATCAAGTGATTCGGAATTGGTAAATAGGAATTGGTGATCAGGAAATTGGCTAGCGAGCTCTTGTAGTTCACTTCCGAGTTGTCCGTTGGATCCAGTGACTAGAATGGTTGACATAAGATACTAGTTTACAGGGACGTGTTGTGCAAAGGAGGGATGAATCAAGTCCTTCTCTGACAAAATTGCTTTAGACAGATCGAACTCCCAATCAATATTAAAAGCTGGATCATTATACATCACCCCACCTTCTCTGCTAGGTGCGTAGTAGTTATCGCATTTGTAATAAAACAAAGCAGTTTCACTTAATACCGCATAGCCATGAGCAAATCCGCGAGGTACAAATAGCTGAGTTTTGTTTTCACCTGACAATCTGATTTTATAGTGCTTGCCATACATCGGTGATTCAGGACGTAAGTCGACGACTACATCCAACACTTCTCCTTCGATGACACTGACTAATTTTGCTTGAGCAGCATCTCCGATTTGATAATGTAATCCACGTAAGACACCAAACGTAGATCGGGCCATATTGTCTTGAACAAAATCGGTATTGATACCGGTTAACTCTTTGAATTTCTTGCCGTTAAAACTTTCGTAGAAAAAGCCTCTTGCATCACCAAAAATAGTTGGCTGGATGACGGTTAAATCAGGAAAATTTGTGTTTGTTACTTGCATAATAACGGGTAGTTCTACTTTTTACGGATGAATATGCCAATTGGGACACCAGAGAAATCAAACTTTTTCCGTAAGAAATTTTCTAGGTATTGTCTATAAGAGTCCTTTACATATTTTGGGTTATTGCAGAAGAAAGCAAAAGCTGGGTAATACGTTGGCAACTGTGTTACATACTTGATTTTGGCCAATCTTCCTTTTACAGAAGGCGGTGGATATTTTGCTAGAGCTTCTTCCAATATTTCATTTAGTTTCGAGGTTGATACTTTCCGATTACGGTTTTCGAATACTGAGATTCCAGCATCAATTGCCTTTAAAATACGTTGCTTGCTTAGTGCAGACATAAAGACCATTGGTAAATCATTAAACGGAGCCAGACGATCTCTAAATACTTCTTCAAATTCCTTGGCTGTATTCGTTTCTTTTTCTACCAAGTCCCATTTATTTACTAAGAGCACGATGCCCTTGTTTCGCTTTTGCACTAAGGAGAAAATCTTTAAGTCTTGCGCTTCAACTCCCAGGGTTGCATCTACAATCAGAAAGCAAACATCTGCCTCTTCAATGGCTTTAATGGCGCGCATGACTGAGTAAAACTCAAGGTTCTCATGTACTTTTGCTTTTTTACGGATTCCTGCCGTGTCAATTAGGAAGAAATCTTTGTCGTATTTTGTATAGCGGGTATGAATAGCATCACGTGTGGTCCCAGCAATCTCAGTAACGATGTTCCGTTCTTCTCCAATGAGTGCATTCACAAATGAACTTTTACCGACGTTAGGCTGTCCTATGATTGCGAATTTAGGTAATGGGGTTTCCAGCGGTACGATATTCTCCACATGTTCAGCGACTTCATCTAATAGTTCTCCAGACCCTGAGCCATTTATAGAGGAAAGGAAAAAGGTCAATTCAAAACCAAGACTCCAGAACTCGTTTGCTTGTATTTGACGATCAAAGTTGTCCACTTTGTTTACTGCGAGGATGACCTGTTTTTTTGATTTCCTGAGCAGTTGTGACATCTGTTCGTCTAGGTCTGTGATTCCAGTGGTTGCGTCTACCATAAAGATGATTACGGTAGCTTCCTCCATTGCAATTTTCACCTGCGAACGGATAGACACTTCAAACACATCATCAGAGCTTTGGACAAAGCCACCAGTGTCTACTACATTGAATGCCTTGCCATTCCAAGTGGATTCGCCGTACTGTCGGTCACGCGTCACACCACTCACATCGTCAATAATCGCTTGCCGTTCACCGATCAATCGGTTAAACAGGGTAGACTTTCCGACGTTTGGTCGCCCAACAATTGCCACAATATTTCCCATATTCTGATGTATTTAGCCTGCAAAGGTAAAACTAATTTAATTATGAAGAATGAATTTTCAATTAATCTACTAGAAATGGTTGTTTCTCTTAATCGAACACTTACAATCGTAAGAAATGCAGCAATTCTAAATCGGACGAATACCAGCTAAAACACCGATCTTCATTCCGATCTCGTAGTCAGAATAAATGCGAATAGATTGCTGACCATTATCAACCGTAGAAAAGGAGGTTTTAAGCAATAGGTATTTTGCATCCTGCTTTAAAATACTGAATCGATCTTCAGTTATCTCGTATTCAGTGGTTTTTATGGTTGGTTCTGTCACTCGGCCATTCGACCCTATAATCCCAGATGCTAAAAGACTTTCGTTAAAATTAGTTGCCAAGCTATCAATTGGTTCGTAACTTTCATTTAGAAAGTACATTTGTGTATACACATCTACAGGGAATCCATTGTCCGTAATGACTTTTAGATTGGCGTAGTCCATTTTTTCATAGATGTCAAGTGATATCGCCAAGGTATCAGACATTGTAAAATTTTCTACCGTTCCATGCAGGGGCAATTCGACTAGAAGGTCGAGCGTAATTTCGCTAGAATCTGTTAAAAAACCGACTGGCGTGCCCGGACCAGGATTGGCGACTGGTACCAACTCATAATCAAAAAAGTCAACTGGTTTTCCTATGATGGTGTTGAGATTTGAATTGTTATAATCGACTACAAAAACCGTTTGTTTGGTTTGTCCAATTTCAGCAAATGTTGGATAGGCAATAGAAAACCCATTATTCAGAACGCTATTGATTAGTGGAAGGGTTGTACCATCGACTGTATGAGCATCTAAAACATCAAATTTCCCCTTGATAGGAAAACCAAAACTATTGTTGATGGTCACTGTTATTGATGGCTCTTCAAAGAAAATGTTTCCTGAGAATTGGTCGAAGATGTCAATTTCAATTGTATCCCTAGGCAACGGGAACGATCCATTTCCAAGATACCCCTCTGCATAACTGTAGCGCATTGAGTCAAGTGCAATAATCGGGTCAGGCGCACTGTATAGCTCTACGAAAGTCCCTGAGTTGACAAGTTTAGCTGAATATCTAAAATTTAAAGAATCTGCGTTGGGCGTTAGTACATATCCAGCTACATCATAGGTATCGAAATAGGGAATCGTTGTTCCTATAATAGCAGTTTGTTTAAATGGAACACCGTTTAGGGTAATGTCGGGAATTGTAAGCGTAAATTCTACCGGTTCTGGATGGTCATTGGCAACTAGAACACCTATTATTCCCTTCTTGATCCTAATAAAGTCTACGAATGTATTGTTTGGAAGATTATACGGAAACCCTACAATAGTATCGACCATTGGAAATGAGAAATTAGGAATAAGCTCGGTGATTTCTTCACTCCTCAAGCCAAACCCTTCACTCTGATAAACAAAAGTCAGCGATCCGTCTGAGCCTTCTTCCAGATTCGTCCCATCGCCAAAACTATCAAGTAGATCTCCAGCTGTCACGCTTGAGTTGACTAGTGGAAATGCGATATCAGGACTGTACTCTCCCATTGTAATGTTGTCAAGTTTAGATGCTTTTTTGCAGCCACTTAATAACAAAGCGATACACAGGATTAGGAAGAATTGCTGGTTTAACATAAGCGAGGTTTAGAGATTTTACTACAAAAAAAGTGCCTTTTTAGTTTAATTCAATTTCCTGGTAAAGATCAGGAATCACTACTGGCCCAATTCCATACTTCTCTAAGAACGCACTAAAAGCTAATTGTGTGTCATAGTCTCCATGGACAAGGAAGAGTTTTTTAAGCTTTTTCTGATTTTTCAGGAAATCGGCCATTTCAAGACGATCAGCATGTGCGCTAAAGGAATCCATTAACTCAATTCTAGCTTTTACTTCACGTTCTTGACCAAACAGTCGCAATTTTTTCTTTCCTGCTCTCAGCGCGCCTCCAGGTGTTCTAGGAGAACAGTAACCAACAATCAGTACCGTGCATTCTGGTTTTACAATATTATGAAAGACATGGTGTTTGATTCTACCTGCGTTGATCATGCCTGATGAGGCAATAATGATAGATGGTTCATCCGAAGCATTTAGCTCTTTCGAATCGTCACGTTTGTGTATATAGTTAAGGTCATTAAACCCAAAAGGGTTGTCATCCATGAGCAGGTATTCGCTGAGGTCTTCATCGTAGCATTCTGGGTGTGCACCAAATACTTTTGTGGTGTTGACCGATAACGGACTATCAACATAAACTGGTATTTTAGGAAGTAGACCAGCGGTGTGCATTTGATCTAGCATGTAGACAATTTCCTGAGTCCTTCCAACGCTGAATGCAGGGATGAGCAATTTACCCTTTTGCTCAATACACGTTTTTTGGATGATTTCTAGAAACCGTTGATGTTCGTTTGGTGGAGCATCGTGTTCTTTGTCTCCATAGGTTGATTCAGAAATTAGGTAGTCCACTTGTGGCATTGGGATAGGATCGCGTAGGATTGGTCTGTTCGGTCGTCCAATATCACCTGTAAATCCGATTGTTTTCTTGCGTTTTCCCTTTTCCCGTATACTGATGGTAACGTTTGCACTACCAAGGATGTGTCCTGAGTCTCTGAAGAGTACTCGGATGCCTTTTTTGATGCGCACCCATGACTCGTAGCCACTGGTTTCAAAGAGGTTCATTGCCATTTTGGCATCTGTGGTAGTGTATAGTGGTTCCTTTTTTACTTTTCGTTTTTTGTTTTTGTATGCATTTTCTCGTTCCTGAATTCGAGCACTATCTAGGAGCATGAGGGCGCACAAACTACGAGTAGCATGCGTAGAATAGATTTTGCCTTTAAACCCATCACGTACGAGTTTTGGGATTCGTCCAGCGTGGTCAATGTGCGCATGAGATAGTATAAGACAATCGATTTCCTTAGGATCAAATGGCCATGAGCTGTTAAAATCTTTTAATTCCTTATCTCGGCCTTGGTATAGTCCACAGTCAAGTAAAATTTTATAACCGTTGTCTAGGGTGATTAAGTGTGCACTGCCTGTGACTTTTCTGGCGGCTCCGCAAAATTTAATTTTCATATTTGTGACTTCTAAATTCTGGTAAAAATAAGGAAATAATTGAGAGTCTTATTACGATTATTGTTTAATGATGTTTTAAAGACATTTTGAATATTATTAAATTAAAAAATGGACCTCCTAGGAAGTCCATTTCACTGTTTATTTATTTGAATTCTTGTATCATCCTCCTTCAATTACCACTACATCTCCATCTTTCAAAGAGCCAGCCTGACAATTTATTGTTGACTGGTATGTTGAAGATTGTTTGTTGTAGCAGACAGTGCCAGAGTAATATTTCCAAGAATTATTGGGCGCACCAGAACTAGATGAGTTTTGATAAGTCCCTGGCTTAGTTACTTTTAGTAAGCAGTTGCCTGCAGGGCATCTATACTTAAAAGTTAGTCTGTAGCACTTTTGTGAGGAAGTGTTTACTACTGTTGTTTTACTAACCAATATCATAGCAGTAGGATCATTACCTCCAGTAGGCCCAACTTGTGCTTTTAGTGGCTGGATAACCCATACCGCCAAGGCGGCAATTAAAATTAATTTCTTCATTTTGTTCATGTTTTCTATTGAATAATTGTTAACCATCTAAAAAAAGTGGTAACGGAAAATTTATTTGTTAAAAAAAGTTTTTTGTTTTTCATCCACCTTCAATCACAACTACAGCTCCATCTCTAAGGGCATTGATCTGACAATAAATGGTGGGCTCATAAGTCTTCAAACCTTTATCAAAACACATAGTAGCCGAGAAGGATTGCCAATTAACATTTGGACTGCCAGAGTTGGCTTTGACAGCATCAACCCCTTTGGCTTTTGAGACTCCTAGCATACAGTTTCCGTCTGGACATTTATAAACGAATTCCATACGGAAACACTTTTCTGTAGGGGTGTTTGATACTACAGTGATTGGAAGAAGGATTAGCTCCTCTGATACCAAGGGATCTGAGATAGGTCCTCCAATTACTTGGGCTTTGATTGGTTGAATCATCCAGCATATTAAAGCTAGAAGGAGAATTAATTTATTCATTGAGTTCATGTTTAATTAAAAATGCTTATTTAAAAATATACAAAATTCGTAAAATTTGACAAATTAGAGTGATCTGTACTAAGCCAGATGAAGTCTAATTTTGCTTGTTCACCACAAATATCCAGTACGTTCCTCCTCTTCTATTCTCTTTAGCACATTGTATTAACGATATCTCTAAAACAAATGTGATTTTGTTTAGACACGTAAGGTAAATCTGGTGTACAGATATACATTAAAAGCGGTATAACTTTTTAAAATTTAGAAGTGAATGGTAAGCTACACGGTCATTTCCAAACCGTTCAAATTAGTTTGAAATCGCATGTATTATTTAAGTAGACCGACAACTATTTTAAAAGGTTGCATTCCATTAAAAATAGAATTCTATTTTCAAATATTATAAATTGTTGCTCTACTTATATAGTATAACGCAACAATTTAGCTAAACGTTGCATTGCAAGAAAGATAAGAGTTTTTTTTTGAAAAAATGAGAGATTTTACCAAAAAAGACGGCCAGATTAATTGTTTGACAGTAAACTCGAAAACTGCTTGAATATTCTTGATAAGATACTCCGATTTTCAGTAATCACCTCTGCCTGTAAGCCTGAATTTAGCTTAAAGGAAATGGGTTTGCCAAAACTAGTCAATAAGGTATCGGAAGTAGGAATGTGCAAGGCGTAGGTCTGTTGACCGCCCTCTGTTTTGGAAGGTAATAAGGAAATAGAACTGAGCTGACCGTATATCACCCCATTCTCCTTGTAGGGATAATTGTTTAGTTTGAGAATGGCCTTCTGACCCACCTCTATTTTACTAAAATTTGGAGCTGAGACAACTACTTTGGCGTATTTTCGATTTTCAAATTGGTTGGGAATAACTGAGATTAGCCAAGTGTTGGACTGTAAGTACATTTCATTTTTAATTTCTGAATTCAAATGAACTGTACCATTGATTAAGGCTTTGATTTCATAGTCTTCACTAAACTGTATACGTTGTTGCTTGATCTTATTAATGATAGCTAAGATATCAAACCGCTTTTGGTTGATTGAATTTTCTCGTTCTAGGTTTAGCTTTTCTATCTCAAGCTGCAGACCTTCTTTTCGATCACGGTTTTCAATGCTATTCTTGTTCAAATTGCTTAGCTGCTTTTGTGATTGGAGTAGCGTAGCTTCTGTCCGTTCTAAATCGATGTCACTGATGAGTTTATTGCTATTAAGTTTCAGTTGTCGGTCATAATTCTTCTGAACCAGCAGAACCTCCTTTTCTGTGATTCCCTTTTCATCCTGATAAACGGCCTCCATCTCCTTGGTCTTATCGATTTGACTATTGAGTGCTAGGATCTGCTTCCCTACAGTCTTATTATTTAGGGTTAACTGAAGTTCGCTGTATAACAATTGTAGCTGCGCGTAATCAGCTGACAGGTTCCCAAGTTTCAAGTCTTTGGGGAAATACAAACTAGCATAGACGCTCAGGTCTGTGATCTTCTCGTAACGGCGTATGAATCGCTCTAGCTTTGCGAGATGTCGCTTGTCGAGTGTTGTTCTGATCGTTGCAATTGTCTCTCCTTTGGTTACTTGCTCCCCGTCTTTTAGGTTGAAGTTTTCTAGGATGCCTTCTACCTTGTTTACATGTTCTATAGGAGGATTGTCACTTGTGAGATGGCCGTGCGCTACAATTTTGTCTGGATACTCGATCCAAGCAGCGAGTAATAAGATAAGGGCGAAAAGGAGACAAAGAATAGTGATGCCACTATGCAACAGCCAGCCAGGCGGATTGCCGATAATCTCTTCAATTTCGTAGTACGGATTGCTGTTATGTGTTGATTGTGGCATCTAGTTTCCGAGTTCTAATTGGTTTTTCACTAACGTAAAATAGTAGCCGCGTTTTGCAACTAAGGTCTCATGTGTTCCTTGTTCTACGATTTCTCCTTTCTCCAAGACAATGATTTGATCTGCATTCTTAACCGTGCTTAGTCGATGCGCAACAACAATGGATGTTCGCCCCTTGAGAAAAGTGTCTAAGTTTTCCATGATAATTTTCTCATTGTTTGCATCAAGTGCATTGGTTGCTTCATCAAAAAACAAGAAGTCGGGATTTTTGTACACACATCGAGCGATCAATACACGTTGTTTCTGTCCTTGACTCAAGGAATTTCCTGCAGCTCCAATCATTGTATTAAGTCCTAGTGGCAACGATTGAATAAAGTCAGAGATATTTGCTGTATGGATTGATGAAAGTACTTTTTTATAGTTCACGAAATCATCGCTTTCTGAGATATTATTGGCAATTGTATCAGAAAAGATATAACCTTCTTGCATCACAACGCCGCAGGCTTTTCTCCAGATTTTTTGATAAATAGAATCCAAGGGAGTTGTTCCAATCATTAATTTCCCTGAGTCTGGTTGGTAAAATCCAAGTAACAATTTGATTAAGGTTGTTTTACCGCTACCACTTGTTCCAACGATTGCTGTTGTTTTTCCCCTTGGAATTTTAAGGTTGATATTTTTTAATACTTCTCCAGAAACGGGAGAGTAGCTAAAGGTTAAGTTTTCAATAGTAATATCATTATCTGGGATGTGATCAATTTTATAATCAAGATTTTGTTCTTCATTTTCCTTACTATGAATTTCAGAAAGTCGCTCTAGGCTAATAGCAGCATCCTGTCCTTCTCGAATGAAGGATACAAACTGTTGGAGCGGTGCATTAAGCTGCCCAATGATGTACTGAATCGCGAGCATTGTTCCAAGTGTCATGTTTCCATCCAACACTGCTTTTGCAGAGATGAATGTGATAAGAATATCTTTGAGTTGACTGATAGACATCGTTCCTGCCTCTTGATATTGAGTGATAGCAAGTGACTTGATTTGCAGCTTGAAAAGGCGCGCTTGAATTTTTGCCCATTTCCATCGACGCTTTAGCTGGCTTCCTTGTAGTTTGATTTCCTGCATGCCATTGATCATCTCAATAATAGCATCTTGATTTTCAGACTTCCTGCTAAACATCTTATGATCTATTTTCTTTCTTTTGCTTAGAAAAATATAAATCCAACCCAAGTAAAAGAGACTAGCAAAGAGAAACACTAAGAAAATTTGTGTAGAATAAATGGCAAGGACAAAACCAAATACTAGAATGTTTAACACGCCTAATACAAACCGTAAAAGAGATTGAGTAATAAACAGTTCAATCCGATCATGGTCCCCCGTTCGCTGAAGCAAATCACCGACATTCTGTGCATCGAAAAATCGGATGGGTAGTTTCATCAACTTTATTAAAAAGTCGTAGAGCAGGTTGACGTTTATTCGTACACTGACATGCAGCATGATCCATCCTTGGATGAATTGAACCACAGTATTGCTAAAAAACAGCATCAACTGTCCAGCCAATACGATGTATATGAAGTTGAGATTTCTGGTGTCTATTCCAATATCCACTAGGCTTTGCGTTAGGAAAGGAAAGATGAGCTGAATGACCGTTCCTAGTAAAAGACCAAGGACTAATTGGAGGATGAGCTTTTTATAAGGTTTTAGATATTGGAAAAGAAAGCTAAATCCTTTTGGCTTCGGTTCGTCGTTTTCTATATTGTAAAATTCAGGAGAAGTTTCAAGTAACAAGGCAATCCCAATGTGTTCATGATTGTGAAATCCTTTTTTAAACTCATTGTGCGACAGCTTGACTTTGCCAATGGCGGGGTCAGCCATATAGACATAGGACGAGGTTATTTTGTAAACGACAACAAAGTGCCGCCCTTCCCAATGGACAATAAGCGGAAGCGGAGCATCTGTGAGGCTTGGTTCATCACTAGCGTTTGACTGAAATGGAATTTGGACGGCGAGTGAGCGCATTCCGATTGACTCTGCGGCTTCGCTGATTCCGCTAAGAGACACCCCTGTTTTGTCAATATAGCAACGCTCGCGCAGATACTTAGAGGAGTAGGCCTTGCCGTGGTGTTTGGCAATCATTCTCAAGCAGGTTGGACCACAGTCCATCTGATCTAACTGTATGTATGGAGCAAAAGGTGTCAAAGTCGATTATTGAAGTAAAGTTGAACTCAAAAGTTAATTCTCAATGCAGCATGCGAGTTAAAGAATGTGCCCACCAAACCTTGATGGGCACTAGTTCATGTTTAAGAAGTTCCTTACTAATAAGGCACACAAGTTCCGCTGATACAAACACCAGGACAACCTGCATGGCAGCTACCTAATTTGCAAGAAGCACCAGTTGGTTTTCCATTACATCCACAGTAAAAACTGCGTAATCCACCGTTTACTTCTTTCTGAGCTGATTTGTTCAATACTTTTGCATTGCTAAAATTCATTAAGTTCTTTTTCATTGTTAAAAAATTTAATTGGTTAAAAAATGTATTTATAAATTGTAATTAAACTTGAATTGAGGTGTTCTCTTCTATGGAACACGTGAGATTAGAAATTTCTCTTCGCTCTTGTTCTTCTTCTACAATGGTACTTATCAAGAAATCCAGATCTTTCCGTTCATATTGTTTTGGGAATTCTTTTCCGTTGATCAAAATGATGGGTGTAAAATTTGCATTGTTGTTAATGCACCAATTGTAATAGTCTGCAAGCACTTGATCATATGCTCCGACCGCTCCTAGGCCGTTTACTTTAAGCCAAGCAGATGGATCTTCAGTATTATACACTTCATTCATTGCTTTTAGGAATACTGATTCCGGTTGAGTATGATAAATTTCTAGTAGTCTATGACTAATTTTATAAGAATCATCGGCAGCATGTTCAGGAGAAACATTAAACCGAATGGTAATTTTCAATCCTTCTATAGACCGTGCATGAATTTTATCAACGATGTCATGTACTTCTTTACAGAACGTGCAAAATGGATTGGTCACAATAACCAATTCGACAACGGGATCGTCCTTACATCCAAGGGTAATTTCACGGTTTATCGATATTTCTTTTCTGTATTCACTAGCATCAATTAAGCTAAACAAAACAGTTGTGTCCCGTTTAAACTTAAGATTGTCAATCGTAAGCTTTCGATGATTTTTATTGTTAATTAAGGTGGTTTTTAATAGTTTCCAGACTAAGATTGCACTCAAAAATCCAGTAATAGCAATTGCCATTGTAACGAATGGATGATGAAATACAATCGGATTTTGAACGAACATATAAATCCCAAAGCATGCTTGAAGTATTAATACCTCAACGATAAACATACATACACGACAGATTTTCTTTATGACAATCAATTGTTGATACAATGAATAAATGATGACAGGAATGGTACAAAGAGAAATCACAGGAATTATGCTTGGTGCTAAACCTGCTAAAAACAAAAACATAGAAAATAAGGACAACCCAGTAAAGTACATAAAGCTTAAATCTCCCAATTTAAGATCTGAATAGATTGTAGCAGCTTTAGTATTCAGTATTTCTCCACAATTGCTCTTAGGATTTGAGGAGGAACTGCATATCTTATCAAAAAATTTATTGGCGTTCCCATTTTCATGAGATAGTACTAAATAGCTTAAGCCAACACCTGTAATACTAAGGGCAAAAAACAAGATGAGTAGGATAGAGCCCGTTAGCAAAAAACTTAAGAACATAAATGTAATTGCCGATAAGATGACTGAATTCCTAGTAAATGCAGCATCCGTTTTCTGACCTTCTGATAGTTGGTTGGAGGCACTGTTTTCAGCAATGAGTGTTACGCCTGACCATTGTTCTAGGAGTTCCGCTGCTGAGATCTGGTCATTTGTCTCTGGTCCACTGATGGCGTACTTATTGGAGGTCAGTTTTTCTGTAAGGTAGATACCTGGTTCTCTCCCTGTTTCGAAGTGAGCCAGAAATCGATCTGGCAGTTCATTGAGTGCTTCTTTTGAAGTAGGGAGCTCAATAGCCAGATTTTCTACACTAAAATGATCAAGAACGCCCGTCAGTGCATGTAAACTTGGATAGGTAGGATGACTAAGCGTTTGAAAAACAAATTCTTCTTTATCAAGAAAGATATTTTCTTTACCTAAGTAAGAATGCAATAGTTGGGCTAAGTCTGAAGACATGGTATTGAGATTTAATAACGTGTTCAAATGGTTGTCAAAAAAAAAGCGGAGATTTATAATTTGTAGATTGGTAAAGGATGGTGACCAGAGCAAATTGCTCCACTCTAGTCACACATGAACATCAATTATTGATTGTAAATAACAAATGTTTTCACTGCTAAGGAGTTGTTCCCATTCACAGCTAAATGATACGTTCCACTTGCTAAACTTGATAGATCAAGAGAATATGCTATGTTATCTTGAGTTTTCTCTAAATTTACGTGATAGACAACTGCACCTTTCGAATCAACAACCTCAATTTCCAGATTTCCTCTCCATTTATTTTCTAGGGTAAAATTGAGTGTTTCATGAACAGGATTAGGAAATACGGTGATTGCATTACTGTTGTATTGAATATCAGCGTTGCTTGAAGCTCCTTGGTATTCGAATGCTCCCATATCAGGCGCGCCTACTCTTGGCAGTCCGTCAAGGTCTGTCGGAGAAACCGTTCCCACTGCTTGATTAATTGCTGGGCTTCCAGCCGATAGGTGATAGTCTCCCGTGCTAGCATTTACAAAAGCTGCTGATGTGTTGTTTACATCATTGGTGCCGTTAAGGAAACTTACAAGCGACGCATCAGAAGACAGATTTCCCCCACTGCTACTTAAAGTAGGAATAGCAGAGGCACTGTTATTTTGATAATTTGCTGTCGGATTTTCAAGAATCGTATTTTGAAGCACTAAATCTAGTGCACCTGTACCACTAATGTTTTGAGATATTCCTCCAGCACCTGGTGCTTGGTTATTTGCAATTGTTGTGTTTAAAATCGAAGCCGTTCCTCCTAGGTTTGTAGTTGCTAAAAATACACCTCCACCTGTGAGGGCGGCAGAATTATCCACGATAAGACAATCCCCTATTTCAATATCTGAATTAACGGAACCGACACCACCCCCAAGGTTTGTTGCCGTGTTATTTTTAAACGTTGACTTGTTGATAAATACATTAGCTCCTGGTGTTGTATTTTCAGACTGAATAGCGCCACCATTATAACTAGTATTCCCATCAAATGTAGAACCAACTACTTGCAACAATGGTGAATCAGCAAAAAGAATTGCTCCTCCATAACTAATCCCAGAAGCGATTGCAGTATTGCCTAGGAACGTACAATCTTCAACACTTGTACTAGTAACATCGTAAACTCCGATGGCTCCTCCCTGAGGGGCTTCGTTGTTTTGGAAAGTACAACCATTAAATCTTACGATCGATTTAGCATCTGCGCTTACTGCTCCTCCTCTCGTTATGGCAGAATTATCCGTAAATGTACAGTTTTCAAAATCTACTTCTATACCAAGGTTAAATGTTTGAACAGCACCACCAAATCGAGCACTATTATTTATAAAATCAGTATTGGAAATTTTGCATAAATGGGTTCCTCCTTGAGAGGAATTAGTCATTATTGCACCACTTTCTGCGCTAGTGTTATTTGTAAATGTACTATTCGTGATCGTATAGGTTGTGTTGGTTGCAGTTATGGCAGATCCATTGTCAGTTGAGGTAAGATTTGTAAAGGTACAGTTGTCTATAAAACCAATTGTAGATGCCAAGAAGATACCCGCGCCAAACCCACCATCGCTATTCGAAAACGCGCAATTGCTAAACTCTGAGTTGTTTGCACCAGCCTGACGTGGGTAAACACTACCGAAGTAGCCATAGTTTTGTCTAAATACGCAATTTTTGACCACTATCTTACTATACGAAAGGATGGCAGCGCCTCTTCTGTCATTGCCAGAACCAGAACCATCATCTGTCTGTCCGCCTTCAAACACAAGACCGTCAAAGGTCACTGCATCTGAGAGGATGTTTGGAACCCATACAATGTGTCGGCTGTTGTCTGTTCTGTTGGTTGTAAAGTTGTCAGGGACATCGTTTCCAGCGATATCACCAGAAAGGATGGTCAGATTACTAGTAAAATCTCTTTGAGAGAGGGTGGTTTCATTACCTGCAAAGCCACCATAAAGTTCAAGGCCGTTCTGGATATCGAAAAAGTCATTTCTTGTTGCTCCTGGCTTGTAGGTGCCTGTAGCGATCCACAGTTGGGAGTTTGCTGGGGCATTTGTGATGGCTACGGACAGATCGGTGTAGGCATTGGCCCAGGATGAACCGTTGTTAGCGCCCGTTGCTCCTGCATTTATGAACACTTGTCCATTTAGGCTCAAGCTTGCCATAATCATAAGAAGTAATAATTTAAAGTTCATGATGTTTAATTTTAAAGATATGTGTAAGAAATAATATTGAATACAACTATAAATCTGAACCAATCTAGTCCCTGCTCAAAGCTACTTCCAGAACAGTATTTGACTAAAACAATGGTATTAAATTGGTCATTTACAATGCTTACTGTTAGCGAAATATTTAAGGATCTAGTTGTTTGATCATTCAGTTAACATGGATGCAATTTATAGTATAGTTTTAATGAGAAAAATGTTCATTTTTTATAATTTGTTCTTGTGTTTGTCTATTTTAGACTATAATTTTATCACCATCACTTCTATTTACCATCTATAAATCAATAGTTTATTTCAATAAAAATTGATTTTTTAATAATACTATGTTCTAATTTTATTTGAAAAAATTTACTCGGAAAGCAACTATTCTGCTATAATATTTTTATTGTTTCGGAATAATTGATTATTAATTCTAGTGTAGAATTCCAAAATTTAAGTTTCAAAAAGATGAACAGATATTTCAATTACATGGTGCAGTATTTATAACATATGTTTTTTATTAATAAAATTGATTTGCTGTTCCTATTCAAAAAGTAGGCATTAAGTTTCCTATTAGAAGGGATAATCGAGCGCTATTAATTCCATTAAAAAAAATACAAGATGATCTCAAACACTGATCTGATAAAAGCAAAAACTAAGTTTACAGAACTGATAAAAATTCTGACTAAGAAAGAATGGAAAAAACTGGGTGATTTTATTCGTTCACCATTCTACAACAAGCAAAAAAAACAGATTGAGCTGTATCAATTAATTGACAAACGATTACCTTTTAAAAAGCCGTTGCTGAAAACAGATATTCTACCGATTCTATTTTCAGATAAACGGTATAAGAAGGACTCATCGATAACGAAAAAGGAGGATATTCAACTAAGAAAACTATTGTTTGAATTTTCTAAACTAATAGAGGACTACCTTATCTTATTACAACAAGAAAAGAATAAACTACACACCAACCGATTGCTGATCGATACCTTAATGGAGAGAAAGTGTTATCATTTAGTAGAACCTGTGATTCGTAAAAGCGCGCAATTACTGTCTACCGAAAAGAAAGAAACAACACAATACTTCTTCCAAGATTATCAAATAGAAGAAGCAAACCTTTATATGAAGGTCATTCAATCAAATCGTTCTAAGGAGATTCCATACAAAGAAGTCATCAATAGCTTCACCAATTATTATTTATCTAATTTATTGTTGTATTACAATGCAGCAGTTAATGTAGAACGAATTCTAAATATCAAACAAGAATATCCTTTAATAGATACACTCATTCATTATCTAGATCAAAACTGGGAAAATCATAGCCCATTAACGCAAGTGCACTACCATATCCTCAAACTGCTAAAAGGAGGAAGCGATTGGGATGAAAAATATGATACCTTGGAGCAAATTGTAGGGACGAACTTAGATAATTTTGATACGAAAACCAATCGAAGCATCTTTAGTTTTATGCTCAACTTCTGCACTCGACAGATAAAGAAATACAAACTAGAGTATCAAGAAAAGAAACATAAAATTTATGAAATCGCAATCCCATTAAAGGTGTGGAATGACGGAATTTACTTCTCAGTTCATATATTCATAGCTGCAATACAAAATGCCTGTAAAACGGAACGATTTGAGTGGGCAGCGAAGACAACAATGCTCCTAGAAAATGAGATAAACCCCAAATATATTCCTGATATCATTCTATTTGCTGAAGCATATATTTTGTTTTACCAGAAAAACTACAATGATGCTAGACTTAAGCTTTTAGAGTTTCAAGGGAAAGAAGATTTTTTCTATGTTCTTACAAGTAAACTGCTCTGGATTCAAATCTATTATGAGGACGCATATTTTGGAGTTGACAGCTACAGGCATCCGCTTACCAATCAGTTAGAATCCCTCCGTTCCTATCTCAAGCGAAACACGAAAATGTCTACTAGGATAAAAGACTATTACTCCAATTTTATGAGATTTACCTCCCGACTCTTCAGAATACGAGCCAGCAAAGCTGAAAGAAAAGACATCAGTAACCTGCTTGTACGATTGAAGCAGGATGTATTAGCTTGTTCTAATCTTACTGAAATGTCCTGGCTACTTGAAAAAGTGGATGAGTTGCATGATGAATCATAGTGATTTTTTCATTTATTTTTGGAAATTTCCACAATTCAAGCTAAACTTACGCACTCATTTATAGATATGCGATTAGCGCAATATGATAACATGAAAACGAACTAAAGTAAACTGAGAATTATGTGGAAGACTGTTCTAATCCTAATTTTTACAATCATTGTTGTTCCCATCACTACATTTTACCTTGACGAACCCTTGACCGCTCTACAAAAAACAGTACTGAGCCAACTGGTCGCCCTATACCTTGCGCTTGCCATCGGCTGCTTTGTGGTGAGCACCCTGAGTAAAAACTACAGCCAAGTTGATAAACTGTGGTCTATTGCTCCAATTTTTTATGCTTGGATCGTTGCATGGCATGCCCAATTCGAACCCCGTATTACACTGATGGCCGTGCTCGTCAGTATTTGGGCAATCCGGCTTACCTATAACTTTTCGAGACGTGGGGGCTATCACCTAAAATTCTGGGAAGGCGATGAGGATTACCGATGGGCAGTGCTCAGAGCCAAGCCTGAATTCCAAGGAGCTATGCGCTGGACACTGTTCAATCTGTTTTTTATTTCCTTGTACCAAATGGGCCTTATCCTGTTATTCACCTTACCCATTCTTAAAGCAATGAATGGAGCTCCACTTGGATTGATCGACCTTCTGCTATCCGCTGGCTTTATCGGATTTGTACTCATGGAAACAATAGCAGATCAGCAACAATGGAATTACCAAAATGAAAAACATAGACAACTAAATGCTGGCAAACAGCTTACAGGGAAGTACGCCACCGGCTTTGTTCACGATGG
Organism: uncultured Saprospiraceae bacterium; assembly: GCA_937959115.1. Lineage (GTDB taxonomy): Bacteria > Bacteroidota > Bacteroidia > Chitinophagales > Saprospiraceae > JAHDHB01. Next base: position 35,276 of record CALGAW010000074.1, on the reverse strand, counting down.
CCTCTGGGGACTCATGCGCCATCCTAATTATGCTGCGGAACAGGCAATCTGGCTTGTGTTTTACCTTTTTTCTGTTGTAAGCACGGGCCTTTGGCTCAACTGGTCGATTGCTGGCTGCTTGCTCCTCCTAGTGTTGTTTAAAGGGAGTTCTGACTTTAGCGAAGAGATCTCAGCATCAAAATATCCTGAGTATTCAGCTTATCAGAAACGGGTTGGTCGGTTTTTCCCGAAGCTATTTTAGCATTTCAGAATGAATGGATTCCCTAGTTATCAGTAAACAAGGGAATCCTGCAAATTCGTGAACTCTTGATTCTAGAATTCTTAAACCTTAAAGCATTAAGAAATTCTCATTTCCTAAATCTAATTCCTCGACATTAACTTCTTCCGTAGGTTCTGATTCGGAGCCTCTCGCTATAATCCCCGCTCGCTCTATTTTAAAGCCCATCTTTCCATTTTCCACTTTTGCAAATAGCTTAACGGCCTGAACACCAAAGACCATTTGCTTGTCTCCTTTATAATTGATGCCAGAAGATTCGGATAGACTAATTGCGCCTTTGAAATTACCTTCCAGTATCTTTTTGATTTCTGGCAACTTGCCTTCCAGGGAAGCAGAAATACTATTTTCTCCTTTAAATGTAAATGAATCGGAAGATAAAACATGAGTAATAATGTAAACTTGACCGTTCAAGATCATATCCTTAAATGTAGACAAGTCTTCCTCTATCTTAGCACTGAACAAATAACTATCAATCGAACTCCAAGCAACCCCGCGTTTAAATGTTCTACCGTCAATTAAAAAACTAACTTTCTCCATTGAGGCTAGCGCTGCCTTTAACGCGGCTTTTCGGTCATCATCTGAAGTAGAATTGTCTTTTGCCTTAAGGAAGAAAAGGGCTAACTCTGCACCTGCATCCAGCGTTATTTCAGATGATTGAGAACCTGAAATACCAGCAGTCAATTCACTTTCAATAATTTCCAAGGCATCGTCTCCTATAATTACATCCATCAATGTATCTCCTGTATGTGTTAGTGTTGGATCTCTAAACAAATCACTGAACCAAGCCATCACACCCTTATCGTCTCTTACCAATAACTGTAACGGCTTAATGTTGTCCCTTGGGGTTAATACTGGACTAAACCCTTTATCTTTAATCAGTTTTATTAATTCGTCTTCTTTTTCACAGTTAAACTTCATTGTTTATTTTTTATGGTTAAAGAAATGTGGCATTTCGTGTACTTTTTGATCTCTCACGTCATCAAGATTCAATTTTTTCAATGCAAGAACCCCTTCCTCAAAGGAAAATAGTATGCTTGCACCGGCTAGGTAATTTAAATAGAAAATCTCAGCGAATTTCACTGCCGCTGTCACTGGAATACTACCATTCATGCCAATCGTATATGGCACCAGCTCTGCTAATTTTTCTGCATGCCCCTTGGAGTGACAAGCATTTATCAGCAGTAATTCAGGCAATAAGCCTTTCGATTTCAGTTGTTCAAACACTCGATACAAGCGATCTGCTGTTATTCCATCCATGTTATCTGCATCATCTACAAACATCAGATACCCGTCACGAGAACCATGAACGGCAATATGAACAATTTTTGATGGATGCAGTGTCAATTCCTTCAACAATTCAAAGGCTTCTACTTGAGATCGCTTTACAATTTTCGTTTCTCTGTAGGATTCAAGCACGTTATCTATTTGTTTGAGTTCTCGCTCAAATAAAGCAGCTGCCTTACCGATAGGATTAGCGTACAAGTACAAAATATCTTGTAGATCTATATCAGGATTTCCTCCTTGTGTTTTGCGGATTTTTACGAAAAAATGATTGAGGTCTTTTATTAATGCATACATATATATAAACAAACTTGAGCGGGAATAAGTTCCCGATTCCACCATTTTCTCAAAGGTTTCAAATTGTTTTTTAACCTGCTCTATCCCTTGATATTCAGTCCCAAATTGCTCCATTGTTCGTTCGATGCTCATCTTACCGTCTCTAACATGTTCTTTATATGAATCATAGAGACTGCTCAAAATCCCCGAAAATGATTTTAGGAAATCTTGCTGATCTTGGTTTGAATACTCTGAGAACCATATTGAATTATTAGGATGTACGGGTTCATCCAATTTGCTAATCTCTGACGCTTCCCAAAGGCAATGCCTTACCTTTATCGGAAAATAGCAAATTCGATTACTCTTAAACCGGTCGATTAGTATCGGTTCAATCATTTGATAGGCTGGATGGGCAAATACCTGTGCACTCACAAACAAAACGAATACTGCGCAATCTGAGAGCAGTTTTTCTGTTTCTTCGTGTAGTGACATTCCCGTATTCAGATGTTCGGGCGACACAATGATAATATTACTTGCCCTTATTTCTGATTCAAGAAGCGCTAATAACACATGTGCTATTGGTCGGTCTTCAGGAGCATAAAACAAACAGATCTTCATCTAATACAATGATTTATTCCCCAATATAATGTATTATATGTTTTATGCCGAATTATGGCGTTTTTAAACCCGCATTATGCAATAGGAATTAGGTTTTGAGGTGAAAGTCCAATAAAAATGGGTGCTCCACAGTGATTTTGACTCGCAGACGTAGCCACCGCTACGGTGAGACTCAAAATTGCTGGACGTGCCCATTTTTGAAGGGATTTCGAATCATAATCAATTCCTATTGCATAATGCGGGTTAAAGCTGAATTCACTCCATCCTAGGATATATAAAACAAAAACGCCCTGACTATAAGTAATCAGAGCGTTAGTATATCGTTTGTACTGTTAAGTTTTTCGCTTCTTTTTCTTTGCTGCAGGGAACAGCACATTATTCAGAATCAACCGATAACCAGGTGAGTTTGGATGCAGATTCAAATCTGTAGCGGGATCATGTACATAATGCCTATAGTCTTCTGGGTCATGACCGCCGTAGAATGTCCAAGTACCAAATCCGTGTTCTCCATGTATATAACGGGCTTCATCGGCAGGTTTATTTTCTCCTAGGATTAAGACAGAACTTTTAATGGTTCGTTTTACATAGGACGTAGTTTGCCCCATGTATCCTTTTACTGTTCTTGTGTGATTTTGTGTTAACATGGTTGGAACGGGATCCCATTTTGCAGAAAAGTCAAAGAGTGTAAAGTAATCTAGTTTCATATCCACTTTTCTAGTAGAAGAAGCGTCAATGTCAGAAAACTCATACTTCATCGGATCACGAACAAGCTTAAAATTTTCAAATGCGAATGTTTTTGTGAAATCCAACTTGCTTTGCGCTGTTTGGTCTTGACCATCACCATCAAACATGCGTTCGCATATGTCAATACCTTCCGCGGCAAGAGCGATATCATAGGAGTCTGTTGCAGAACACATTGCAAACATAAAACCACCTCCACCTACGTATTCTTTAATTTTCTTTGCAACGGCCAACTTTAATTGAGAAACCTTCTTGAATCCATGTTTAGTGGCTAGTGCTTCCATACCAGCTACGTGGTCTCTATACCAAGGGCGACTGCCATAAGATGCATAAAATTTTCCGTATTGCCCTGTAAAGTCTTCATGGTGTAAGTGCAACCAATCATACTGAGCTAACTTGTCTTCTAGCACTTCGGTGTCGTAGACAACATCGTAGGGGATTTCAGCATAAGTAAGTACAAGTGTTACTGCATCATCCCAAGGCTGCACTTCTTCCCCTTTCGCATTGACGGTAGGCGAATACACTGCAATCTTAGGCGGTGTTTCTAACTTAATGGCGTCCATGTTTTTCTCAGGATCTGAAATTTTCTGTAGGATGGCCGTAAATTTTGCATCTGGAATGACTTGATAACTCACATCACGGGTAACACATTCTTCTTGAATGGCCATGACATTTTTTAAAGCAAAACTTCCCCCTTCATAATTCAACAGCCAATGAACTTCCGCTTTTTTCTCAAGCGCCCAATAAGCTATACCATATGCTTTTAGGTGATTTTTCTGATCTTCTCCCATCGGGATTAGGATGTAAGAAGCCTTTATCTGACTTGTAATCAAGATAGCACAGACTATCAACAACATTAATCTCTTCATATGAACAATTTATAAACGATAAAGGCAAGGATTATTCCAAGAAAGTAATTTGTTCAAAAATAGTGAACTAATCACATTGTATCAAGTATAACGTAATTTTTACGAATAAGTTAATTCCATAGCGATAGAGATGATTGTTGCTACTGGAAGTTTTTGACCAAATCTTGGTCATAAATAGGTTAGAATAAGATAATTGAAACCTACCCTATCAGGTGTCACATTAGGTGCTCAGGATGCCCAACCTAGTAATATTCAATGAGATTTGTGTATGAATTTTCACTACAGATTCACACAGAACAACATGGACTTAAAAAGGAGATCATTAAACACTATTTAAGCTAATTTTTGCTTAATCTCAATGATTTCGTATCCTTCAATCACATCATCAACTTTTATATCGTTGAAGTTTTTGATAGTGACTCCACATTCCATACCATTTTTCACTTCTTTGACATCGTCTTTAAAACGTTTCAAAGAACCAAGTTCCGCCTGCACACCCTCCTTAGTGGGATAAACCACAATTCCGTTTCTTACAATTCGGATCTTAGTGTTTCGGTTTATTTTTCCTTCCGTTACAATACATCCAGCAATCGTACCTACTTTACTAATTTTGTATACTTCTTGAACCGTCAATGAGCAAACCACTTTCTCTTCCTTGATTGTATCAAGCATGCCTTCAATCGCAAGTTTGATTTCCTCAATTGCATCGTAGATAATGGAGTACGTCTTGATCTGAACGCCTTCTCGCTCTGCGAGCTTACGAGCGCCAGCAGAAGGTCGAACTTGGAAACCAATGATAATCGCATCTGAAGCAGAAGCCAACAAGACATCAGACTCAATGATCTGACCAACTGCCTTGTGTACTATGTTTACTTGAACAGTTTCCGTAGATTTCTTGATTAAGGAATCAGAAAGTGCCTCGATAGAACCGTCCACATCACCTTTGACAATTAAGTTCAATTCTTTAAACGAACCAAGGGCTAATCGTCGTCCAATCTCTTTCAGACTTAAGCGTTTGGTTGTTCGTTGTATTTGTTCGTTGTAAATTTGAGCGCGTTTAGTAGCAAGTTGACGTGCTTCCTGCTCGTTATCCATTACTTTAAACTTCTCACCTGCTTGAGGTGCTCCTTTCAGCCCTAAAACCATAACCGGTTGAGACGGACCAACAGATTTCACTCTACTTCCAGTAGCATCTACAAGGGCTTTTACTTTACCAAAATGTGCTCCCGCAACTAATGGATCCCCAATTTTCAGTGTTCCACCTTGTACGAGTACTTTCACTAGGTAACCACGGCCTTTATCAAGAGATGCCTCCAATACAACCCCAGTAGCGAGTTTGTCTGGATTTGCTTTTAATTCTAATAGCTCTGCTTGAAGGAGGATTTGCTCCAGCAAGTTTTCTACATTCGTCCCGTGTTTTGCTGAGATATCTGTTGATTGGTATTTACCGCCCCAATCTTCCACCTGAAGGTTCATTTGAGCAAGCTCACCTTTGATTCGTTCGGGGTCAGCCCCCAATTTATCAATCTTATTGATTGCAAAAATAATTGGTACGCCGGCTGCTTGTGCGTGACTGATCGCCTCTTTTGTTTGAGGCATCACATTATCATCCGCTGATACAATAATAACGGCAACATCTGTAATCTTAGCACCTCTGGCTCTCATCGCAGTAAATGCTTCGTGACCAGGAGTATCCAAGAAGGTAATCTTCCGTTTTTCGTCACCTACAACGACTTCATAAGCACCGATATGTTGTGTGATTCCACCTGCTTCCGCGTCTATCACGTTGGTATTTCTAATATAATCAAGCAAGGATGTCTTACCATGATCAACGTGCCCCATCACCGTAATAATTGGAGCTCTAGGAACTAAGTCTGCTGGATCATCAGCAACTTCCTCTTCTTCGATGTCCATGATGTCTTCAGCACTAATGAAGTTGACTTCATGACCATATTCGTCTGCTACTAATTCGATGACTTCAGCGTCGAGTCGTTGATTGATTGCTACGATAACTCCCAAGCCCATACAGGTTGTAATTACTTGAGTTGCGCTCACATCCATCAGGTTGGCTAGTTCAGAAACAGAGATAAACTCAGTTAACTGTAACTTTGCTCTTTCCACTGCAGTTGCTTGCTCTTCTTGTTCGAGTTTTTCTCTTTTCTTAGATCGCTCTTCTCTTCTGATCTTGGAACGTTTATTTTTTCCTTTCCCAGCCATTTTGGCCATGGTAGCTTTGATCTTAGCTTCTACTTCTTTCTTCGAGATTTCTTGAACATCCGGCTGTTTTCTACCGCCTTTGTTGCTGTTGTTGTCTCTTCTTCCTCTTCCGCTGCCGCTATTGTTGCCGCCTCCTCTGTTGCCTTGTGAGCCAGAGTTGTTTTGAGGGACTACTTTTTTACGCTTACGTTTGCGTTTTTTATTGTCGTTCGTATTTGTATTTGTGGTTGTTTTCTTTTCTGGCAATTTGATTTTGCCTACCACCTTTGTTCCAGCAAGGGTTACCTTTTGAGCTCTATGAAGTACTGGTTTATTCGACTCTGGTTTTTTAGGTTTATCCGTGTCAATTTTACCTAGGAGCTTAGTTCCTTTTAGCTGAGGTGTTTCTGCTCTGAACGTATTGTCTTCTGGTGTAGCAGGTGTTTTGGGTTTTTCCTCATCCGTCTTTTTCGCCTCTACTGGTTTCGCCTTTTCTTCTACTGGCTTCGCTTTCTGTTCTACTGGCTTCTCTTTTGGCTCTTCCTTAACGGCAGGTTTCTTTTTTGGTGGGTCTAAGTCAATCTTATCGACTATTTTCGGTCCTTGAAGTTTAGGAGCTTTTACAGATTCCTCGGTTACTGTTGGTTCGGGTTCTGCTTTAACTTCAGGTTCTACTTTCACCTCTGGTTCTGGCTTTGCCTCTGGCTCTGGTTTCACTTCAGGTTCTGGAGTAGATTCGGCTTCCTCTTGCGCCTTTTTATTAGCTGCCTCTTGCTTCCGTTTTTCTAGACGAGCACGTTCTGCTTCCTCTTCTTCTTTTTTCTTACGATTGTTTCCAATCATTAAAGAATCGGCTTGTTCTTTAATAGCAACAGAGTTTTGAAATTCGCTTTTCAAAACATCGTACATTTCAGGCGTTAGTTTTGTACGTGGGTTGTTGTCTATATCAAACCCTTTGTTTTGCAAATGGTCGACAATAGTACTAGTACCTACATTCAATTCTTTGGCTACCTTTAATAAGCGTATTGACATCTATAAATTTTTCTTTTCAATGGCAAAGCCATTTCAAAACCCAGAATTACTCTAGGAATGTTTACAATATATGTATAAAAAATTACTAATTCCGTTTTCTACATAATGCATTTTTTAAGGAAAAAATTCCCGTAAAGCAATTAATCTTCAAATTCTTTTTTCAAAATAGCGACGATTTCGGAAACTGTTTCTTCTTCTAGGTCTGTTCTTCTAATCAATTCTTCATTGCTTAGTTTAAGAACGCTTTTCGCACTATCACAACCAATTGCCTTGAAGGCATCGATCACCCAGCCTTCGATTTCATCGATAAATTCATCTAAATCGACATCATCAATTTCCGTTTCTTCATTATCTCTAAATACATCGAGCTCATAGCCTGTTAATCTACTTGCCAGCTTAATATTGAGTCCTCCTTTTCCAATCGCAAGAGAAACCTGATCTGGCGGCAAATAAACTGCTGCCCGTTTATCATCGTTGTTTAAATCGATGGAAGTAACTTTAGCAGGCGTCAATGCTCTTTGAATCAATAGTCTATCGTTGTTAGTGTAGTTAATAATATCGATATTCTCGTTTTTCAACTCACGTACGATTCCATGAATTCTAGAACCTTTCATACCAACACATGCACCAACTGGATCAATTCGATCGTCGTATGATTCTACGGCTACTTTGGCTCTTTCACCAGGCATCCGCACTATTTTCTTAATGGTGATCAGTCCGTCTTCGATTTCCGGCACTTCTTGTTCCATTAATTTTTCTAGGAATGAGTTTTCTGTTCTGGAGAGTACGATTTGCGGATTATTGTTGTTCATTTGAACAGATTTAATAATTCCTCTAACCATTTCTCCTTTTCGGAAAAAGTCACCTTTGATCATTTCATTTCTAGGAAGGATCAACTCATTGTTCGTTGCGTCATCCAAGATTAAAATATCACGTTTAAGGATTTGGTGTACTTCACCAAGAACAATATCGCCGACGCGATCCATATATTTCTTATAGATTTCGTCTTTTTCCAATTCCAGAATCCTAGAAATCAACGTTTGGCGAGCAGCCATAATAGCTCTTCTACCAAAATCTATTAAGAATAATTGTTGATAACACTCTTCACCTATTTCGTAATCATCTTCTATTTTGGAGGCTTCTGTGATCGAAATTTGCTTTCGCTCGTCTTCTACTTCACCATCTGGGACGATTTCCCTAACTCTCCAAAGTTCCAAATCACCTTTATCGGTGTTTACGATGACGTCGAAATTTTCATCAGAACCAAACTTCTTACGGATCAATGTCCGGAAAACATCCTCTAATACCCTAACCATTGTTGGCCGGTCGACATTTTTCATGTCCTTAAATTCAGAAAATGATTCTACCAGATTAATTCCCATTTTACTTGATTTTAAAAACTAATTTTAACTACAGATCTTTTTATTTGAGCGAAGGAGAGTTCATGATTTATGAATTCCTTCTTTTTTCCTTTACCTTTTTCCTGAACAATCAGGATTTTATCGTCTTCTACTTGCTGTAAGATGCCAGTGACTGGTTTCCCTTCATTTAGCCAAACTTCCAGCTTTCGATTTAAATTTTTCTTGTATTGCCTAAATAATTTAAGCGGCTTCCCAACTCCTGGAGATGAAACATCAAGGGTGTATTTTTCTCCAAGAGTTCCTTCTTCATCCAAGTGATTTTGAAGATACCGATTTATTCTAGCGCATTTTCCTATGTCAAGGCGACCATCACTGTCTAAAAACACTTCTAACTTGTTGTTTTCAGCGGTGAAGTTTATTTCTACTAAGAAAAGTTCTTTAAACTCTTCTTCTTTAAATTTGGTCTCCAACCAAGCAGAGATCATTTCATCTATAGACGCCATTATTTCCAATTATCAATAAAAAAGAGGGGACTAATCGTCCCCTCCGTTATTCTTTCCGCTGCAAATATACTAATAAAATTGAATTTTTCCCGATTTATTTGGATTGAAGGGGTTATTTTTTTGTGATGAAAATGTACGAGTAGTGATTTGTTTGATTTGACATTATGTTGAAGATTAGCATCGTGAGGTTTATTTGTCTAGTTGTACTGAATAAAAAATGTAAACAAAGTGCAATCTCTAATAAATGATACACCCAAAAAGAAAAGGGTCATCTCAACCGAGATAACCCTTCATTTATTTCTTCAAGAGGTGGTTAGAGAATACACCAAGATTGGAACATAGACCAGTTTCCTTTTCCTTTCCCTTTTCCTTTTCCATTCTGCTTTCCACTTCCATCATCCGTTGGAGTATTTACAGGGCTGCCACTACCCCAAGCAGTTTCATCACCTAATACAGTTACTTCTCCACTAGTGTTTGAAACGATATTGAAAGCCTCTGTGTGTACTAATGTTACGAAGCAACCAATGGTTCCACTAGAGAAAAGATCAGCAACAGGAATTTCAATACATTGGTCATTATCCCAAGTACCATTTTGAATACCAATTAAGATATCAGCCAAATCACTGTCATTGCCATAAGGGAAATGACCATTTTTCGGCCCACCACCTGCCATTGGAATATCTGCAAATTGTCCAGCAAAAATGTGTGAAGTTCCAATGTACCAATCAGCAATAACATTTGTGATTTCGATTACTAATTTGGAAGAATCTGGAGAAAGTCCAAAATTAACTTCTCCAATAATTGAATCTTGACCAGCAACTAAATCTTTAGTACCAAGCAATGAACCAATTTGACAAACATTACCTCTTGCATGAATCGCATAGGTATCGGAATTTATTTCTTGAGTTGTATTATTCAACGCTACTTTGGTCGTTGGTTGAATGATTTCCTCTTTCACACATGAGGTGAAAAGCATAGCAATACCCATTAGGCATAAGAATGTTAAGTTTTTCATTAGAATTATTTAATAAATTAAGAAATTGTAAAACGTAAGGTTCATTATCGGTTAGAACTTAGTACAAAGATAATCTTAGGTTATGGAAAAAGGAGTTAATTTAAACAAACAATATTACATGGTTAATCAGATCCAAAATTTAAATCATTCAGTAAAAACAAAAACAACTCAAGTCAAATTATTACACCTTCCCACAACCAATTATTACTAAAATTCATCTAAATCGATATAAAAAACCTCTGGCATGTCGCGTGCTAAAGTATGTAAACAAAGTGCATTATCTAATGAATGATTTATTTAAAACAAAAAAGCTCCAAAGTTTTCACTTTGAAGCTTCTTGCGCCCCCTCAAGGACTCGAACCTTGGACCTACGGATTAACAGTCCGTTGCTCTAACCAGCTGAGCTAAGGAGGCAATTTCTTTTAATAAACTGAAATACGCTGAAAGTGTTTCAATTTATAAGACTTTCGAAATCTTTTTTCAAAAGTGAAGTGCAAATGTAGTGTAAGAAAAATAAAAGTGCAATATTTGCGCAATAAAAATTTAAAAAAAATAAAAAATGAGCATATTAACTGTTGGTTCTGTCGCATTTGATTCAATTGAAACACCCTTTGGGAAAGCAGATAGAATTGTAGGCGGTGCCGCCACATACATCTGTTGGGCAGCAAGTTACTTCGTAGATGACATCAAACTTTGTTCTGTAATTGGAGGTGACTTTCCAGAGGATGAGCTAAATGAGCTTAGAGGAAGAGGTGTTTCCACGGAAGGTCTTGAAGTAAAACAAGACGAGAAAAGTTTTTTCTGGTCAGGTAAATATCATGATGATATGAATGGCAGAGACACCCTACTCACTGAATTAAATGTATTGGCGGACTTTGATCCTGTGTTGCCAGACAGCTATAAAAATTGCGATTATGTGATGCTTGGCAACCTGACACCAGAAGTGCAGCTGAATGTAATTAACCAAATGGATAAGCGACCAAAGCTAATCGTTCTAGACACCATGAATTTCTGGATGGACGTTGCGCTTGACAGCCTCAAAGCAGTAATTGCAAAAGTAGATGTATTAACGATAAATGATGAAGAGGCACGCCAACTCTCAGGTGAACACTCTCTAGTGAAAGCAGCAAGAGCGATTCGCGCGATGGGACCGAAATACCTGGTTATCAAAAAAGGAGAACATGGCGCGTTGCTTTTCCATGGCGAAAACATCTTTTTTGCTCCAGCATTGCCACTTGAATCTGTTTTCGATCCTACTGGCGCTGGGGACACCTTCGCAGGAGGTTTTATTGGGCATCTCGCAAAAACGGATGACCTTTCATTTGAAAACATGAAGCGAGCAGTTATATTTGGATCCTTGATGGCTTCTTGCACGGTAGAAAAATTCGGTATAGAAAAACTAAAAGGCCTAAGTACTGAGGAACTTCAAGCGCGCATGGAACAATTTTCTAACTTGACCAGATTTGATGCTGCTGTTGCATTTTAAACGGACACAAAGATAATTAACCTACGCTTTGTGAGCCACTGCTTCATCAAACAACTATAATTTATAGCGCATTTTGTTCTTGATTTCTACGATTATGAATAAAAAAAATAAGATAATCAACGGTAAATCTTATTTTTGAGGTCAATCAAGCTTTTCATGAAAGAAACCGCACTTATTTTTATATTGGTTTTTTGTCTAGGGTTAGCAATGAATGCTCAAGAACGGAGCGGGTTACGATTGTTTAAGAAAAACAATCGTGAATACAGCACTAATTATCGCTCAGCTGCTTGGGGAGACATTTACAAGAAAGGGACAAACGAACTGGCCAACATCATCATTGCGCAGGATGATAACCAGTTCTATACGTGGTCTGGTTATTCTGGTTATTACTATGAAAAAGCGCCAATATTAAGGGCATTTACACATGATGGGAAGCAAGTGTTTTCTACCGAAATTGAAGACAAATTTGTTCAATTCATTCATTTCAATAACCAGTTGTATTTTGTTGGTCAGTCAGAAACGGAAGACGACCAAGTCAACATCAGTATTCAAGCTGTAAGTAAAACAGATGGCGCGCTCAAAGGAGTGAAAAAACAACTGTTTACAGTAGAAAAGATAAAGCGTGTTCCTTTTGTCACCAATCGGCTTAATTATAGCATCTCGCCCGATAATAGTCAATTAGTCATTTCCTTGTTGCATAGTGAAGCCTCTGAAAAGACGAAAACGCCCAATCGCATATCTCTAAAGGTATTAGACAAGAGCCTAAGTGTCCATTGGAAACTAGATGAATACCAATTGAGAGAAAGCAATGCGTTTCATGTGCTTAGCATGGTGACCGATAATGCAGGAACAGTGTATTTGGCAACACAGCTATTTGACGACGCCTCTTCTATTGATGATGGCCACTCGGTTGTACTATTCACCATTGATGAGCAAGGAGATCGTATTAGAGCGCTGGAATTAGAATACTGGGGACTGACTATTGTTGACTTTGTGATGAAGATTGATCGGGGTCGGGTACTAGGAGTAGGCTTGTACAATAGCACCGCTCATTACTCTAGAATAAAAGGGGTGCTGTTATTGGAGCTAGACTCTTATCACAACGAATACCAACGACTGTATTCAGAAGACTTTCCGCTTGATATTATCGGCAACTTCATTGAAAAGAAAAAAGTAGATGAACTCAAGGAAATAGGGCAAGCTTATCTTAATGATGTCTTATTAGGAGAGGATGGATCGGTTACCTTAGTCGCACAAGAGGGAAATAGAACGCCACTTTATGGGCGTTATCCAATGACACGACTCGAAACGATTGATGATTCAAGCCCAGAACCACACTCTTATGGCAATTTGTTAGTAACGAAGCTCTCTTCGTCTGGGAGACTGTTGTTCACAAAAGTGATAAGAAATAAGTTGACCACCAGTTTTACCCAGCAGCGGATGGGCGCTTACTCTGTTTTTAATTTTAATGATGAAACCCATCTCTTTTACTACAAGGGGCGGTTTCCTAGTCGTTCCAACCCAATCATCAAGACCAGAATCTCAGATAGGGGCACGGTAACAAGCGAAAAATTCCTAAAGTCTTCAGGACCAGGGCTGTTTATTTGTCCTCGATTTTTTCAGAAGTCTGTTAAGGACAATAGTCTTTTAATGTATGCACAGATGACTTCGAAGTTTCGATACGGAAAGCTACAAATCAAGTAGACTTTAGCGAATTAACGTAGTACATTTACCCAATGATGATCCATCATCCAAAAGACGGTTAGTTCTATAAGAAGTGAAAGGCCTAAACACGTTCCAAATCATGAGAATAGGGTTCGCCATCTCAACATCTACTTTCATACTTAATCTCTGCTAATGATAGAAAATAAAAAAACCCGTGTTCCTTAACTTTATAAGGGAGCACGGGCCATTCTAATGACTAACTAACGTCTTTACACTACGTTGCAGTGCGCATATTTTTGAATATTGAAGCAATTAAGCTCAATAATATAGTAGATCAATTATGATCTTCAGTCTTGTTGTGTTGGTTAGTTAAGGGTGAGGAATGGAGAAGATATACATTGCCCTCAAGGTGCAATATATTTTAATTTTATTGTAAAAGCAATTTTTTTACGATAAATTCTAGAATTTATCATTTATTGTTAGTATGATAAACTTATTTAATACAGTAGGATCTACAATAGGATTACTCAGAATTTGATAAAATTTTGTTAAACCAATGAATGCTAAACAATGATTCTATTGTAAATAAGTTAAAAGAATATCGGTTTACTATTTGGTTGGAATTAAACTTTTTTAACTTTGCCCCTCATTAAGAATGTAACAACAAGTAAATTGTATATTTCTGTTTATTCATTCTATTAATCATAAAAACAAAGCGCATAGCTTTTGAACCTTACATTATGTGGTTAGAAACTGTTTTAGAAATAATTAAAATTACAATTCCAGCATTGATTGTTTTCCTTACTGTGTATTATTTGCAGAAGCAGTTTTTGAAGAATCAATACAACCTCCAGCTGCTGGATTTAAAAAAGAATCAGATTGACAATACGTTGCCCTTAAAGCTGCAAGCTTATGAACGATTAACCTTGTTTTTGGAACGGATAAAACTAGAAAATCTAATTCTTCGTATTCGAACAGAGAAAATGACTGCATCTAACCTTCATATTGCGCTGCTTGTTTCGATTCAGAAAGAATTTGAACATAATGTCGCACAGCAAGTCTATATATCTCCAGAATTGTGGGAAATTATTACCTTAGTTAAAAATGAAACAATCAATCTTGTAAATGTGGTTGCTAAAGAACAGGAGCCTGAAGCAGATGCAATAGCCTATAGTCGTGATTTATTTAACAAAATGAATAATCTTCCAATAAAACCTGTTGACAAAGCATTGCTAGCCATTAAGAAGGAAGCCTCCATCATTCTCTAATAAGATCAAACATGAAAAAGCGCTACTTAATATACCTACTCCTCTTAACGATTGCAGTTGGCTGTACACCACACGTTCATTTAGTAAGCAGCAATTGCGAAAACCAAAAGACGACAGCGGAGAGCCCTACAGATCCATCTATTGAGGAAATGATTCAGCCGTATAAGCAGCAAATGGAGAAAGAGATGAATGTGTCGATTGGTATCTTTGAAAGCGAAATGACAAAAGCAAAGCCCGAATCCACTCTTGGAAATTTTGTCGCAGACCTAACCTATAGTAAAGTCGTGCAAGAAACCGGGGCATCCGTCGACTTTGCCGTAATGAACTATGGTGGCCTTAGAGTTCCTAGTATCAAAGCCGGCAATATTACAAGGGGAGGCGTGTTCGAACTTATGCCGTTTGACAACATGCTTGTCATTATGACCCTTGACGGAAAAACCGTGTTACAGTTGTTTGAAGCAATGGCAAACAATGGTGGCTGGCCAGTAAGTAAGCAGGTCCGCTATCAAATCAAAGAAGGTAAACCACAAAACATTGAGATCAACGAAAAACCCCTTAGCCTTACCCAAACCTATAAGGTTGCGATTTCAGATTACTTGGCAAACGGAGGGGATAAACTATCCTTCCTAAAGGACAAACCAAGAGAGAACTATGATATATTATTACGGAATGCGATTATGGAATATATCGAAGATTTCAAAAATGAACCAATCTTACCCGTCTTAGATGGAAGAGTCACTTCTATAAATTAATCAGTTGAAATAGGACAACTATAAAACAAAACTAAAATCAGATTGAATGATTCTTGAATCGAATTAGTTTATTTTTCTTAAAAATTGACCTTATTTGTTTGATTATTTTTTTGGAAAAGAATTATTTTTTTCGGGTTAATTTAATTTTGAATTTACATTTAGCAAAGTAAATTCTATTTTGTACATTTATCCTTCCAAGCAGCAAGCTAGAAATTACGCCAGTTATACCAATTTTTTTTGCTGTTCATTTTAATCCGAACAATTTACGTTCTTGTTAATGCAAAACGAGGGTAAATACCTCATTTTAGTTTTTATCTTCTCATCTATCTGTTGAAGGAATATTTTATGCTATGATAACAAGAAGATCATTCTTAAAGAAAGCCGCTGCCTCCAGTCTATTGATTGGTGCAGGTAGTTTTCCTATCCATGCAATGTCAGATGCAGAATTAGTACACCTTACTATTTTGCATACCAATGATGTGCACAGTAGAATTGAGGCTTTTCCTGAAGGAAAAAGAGCTGGCCTTGGCGGCGCAGCCAAACGAGCAAAGCTCATCCAACAAATAAGAGCTGAGCAAGAACATGTATTATTACTAGACGCAGGAGATATTTTTCAGGGAACACCCTACTTTAATTATTTTGGAGGTGAATTAGAGTTTCAGTTGATGTCAAAAATGGGATATGACGCTGCAACAATCGGAAATCACGATTTTGATGCGGGAATAGACGGATTGCACAAGCAACTGCCCCACGCAAAATTTCCGTTCATCATCTCAAACTACGATTGGAAGGATAACCTGATGAACGGAAAAACGAAAAACCATACTGTATTTGAGAAAGGAGGAATTAGAATAGGTGTACTCGGAGTTGGTATTGAATTGGATGGACTAGTGCCACAAAAACTGATAGGTGACACACAGTACCTTGACCCTATTCAATGCGCTAACAAAGAAGCAGCGATCCTCAAAAATGACCTGAAATGTGATTATGTGATTTGCCTCTCACACCTTGGATTTAGCTACGAATCAGAAAAAGTAGATGATATCCAATTGGCAAAAAATACGAGAAACATTGATTTGATCATCGGTGGACATACCCATACATTCATGGAACGCCCTGATGTTCAATACAACGCAGATAATGAGAAAGTATTGATCAACCAAGTCGGGTGGGCAGGAATTATGCTTGGCAGGCTTGACATTGTTTTCGAGAAGAGTAAACGTAAGAAGTGTACCGCATGTGAAAACCTCCCAATTCAGTAATTAAAATTGAACTTCAATTTTTAAACAATAACTTAAATTCAACCAATTCCAACCAATGGATCAAGGATATGAAATAATCTGGCAGAAATGCCTGAAAATTATTAAAAAGAATATTCCCGCCCAGAGTTTTAAAACTTGGTTTGAGCCTATTTGCCCAGTTGCATTGAACGACAGTGTATTAACCATTCAAGTCCCCAATAAATTTTTCTATGAATGGTTAGAAGAACATTATGTCAATCTACTGAAAATGACCATCCGACAAGAGCTGGGTGAGAAAGGTCAACTAGAATATCAGATACACGTCAATAATAAAAATAAACGGATACCTGGAGCAGGAAGCCAAGATACAAGCAGCAACCAAATTGAAAAACCTGGGTTTGAAACCGATCAAATCAAAAATCCGTTTGTGATTCCAGGCATCAAAAAAATTAGAATTGATGCGCAACTGAATCCAACGTACCTGTTTGAAAACTTCATTGAAGGAGACTGCAATCGGCTTGCTAGATCTGCCGGCGTCGCAGTTGCTAAAAAGCCAGGAGGAACCGCCTTTAACCCGCTTTTCATTTTTGGAAAAGTTGGCCTTGGCAAAACACACCTCGCCCATGCCATTGGCAATGAGATCAAACAGAAATCTCCGAATAAGACAACACTATATGTTTCTTCAGAAAAATTCACCAACCAGTTTATTGAATCTCTGAAAAACAATGCAGTAAACGACTTTGTTAACTTCTACCAGTTAATCGACGTTCTGATTGTTGATGATATACAGTTCCTCTCCAACAAACAAAAAACGCAAGACATCTTCTTCCACATTTTCAACCAATTACACCAAAACGGTAAACAGTTGATTCTGACTTCAGACCGCCCTCCCAAAGACCTTATCGGTGTAGAGGAACGACTGATCTCTAGATTTAAGTGGGGACTCAATGCAGACTTGCAAGTGCCTGATCTAGAAACCAGAATGGCCATCGTAGAATCCAAAATGACAAGAGAAGGCTTTGCTTTACCTGGTGAAGTAACTGAATTCATCTCCTACAATATTAAAAACAACATCCGTGAACTGGAAGGTGTCTTGATTTCATTGATTGCACAGTCTTCCCTCAACAGAAGAGAGATTAATATTGACCTAGCAAAAGAAGTGATCCAGAATTTTGTTTCCGAAATTTCTAAGGAAGTCACAGTAGAGTTTATCCAGAAAATGGTCGCTGAATACTATGACCTAAAAGTAGAAAATCTCAAAGGAAAAACCAGAAAACGATCGATCGTTATTGCAAGGCAACTCTCCATGTACCTAGCAAAGAACATGACTAATAAATCACTTAAGGTGATTGGAGACAACTTTGGTGGAAGAGACCACAGTACTGTGATCTACTCCTGCAAAGCAGTCAAAGATTTACTGGACACCGATATCCTGTTCAAAGACACGGTAGAGACTATAGAAAAGAAGATCAAAATGAGTGTACACTCATAAATACAGTTCATTGGTTTTTAGTCGTGTACATTAGACACGATACACCATGTCTAGCTATTGATAATTGCGCCCCCTTATTATTTTTGGGATAAAAATTGTTCGAAAATTAATATATTTGTGCTTTATTAACCCAAGTATAGTTAACGATGAACAAACTCTGGATTCCCTTAACAATGGTGCTCCTAGTACTATCTGGTCTTAAATTAAACGCTCAACATCACTTTTGTGGGCACGATTTGATAATGAATCAAATGGCGCAACAAACACCAGGATACAAGGAACAAGTACTAAAGATATTTGACGAAGCAAAACGAAGAGGACTAGCATCTAGGCAATCCCGTAATCAAACGCTTTATACCATTGACTTGGTTATACACGTTGTTTGGAAAGACTCTAGTGAGAACCTTGCAACTAGCATTATACAAGGACAAGTTGACCAGTTAAACAAAGACTTCAGAAGATTAAATGCTGATACCGCTAACCTTCGATCAATGTTCCACCCTGTTGCTGGTGATGCAATGATTGAGTTCAACTTAGTCCAGGTAAACCGCGTTCAAACAAATGAAGAGTTTAGTGTTGACTTCATCTCTGGTGCATTACCAGACAACGTAAAAGAAACAGCCAACGGCGGAAGCGATCCCTGGGACACAGAACTGTACTTAAATCTTTGGATTTGCAAGATTCAACCCATCACTGTAGCAGGTATTCCTTTGGGTCAATTATTGGGCTACGCTTATCCACCAGACGGTCTATCCAATTGGCCAGCAGGTTCTTCTGCTCCTAGCCCATTGTATGAAGGAGTCGTCGTTGATTTTAGAGGCATTGGCCCCAACAATCCCAACCCAATTGACTTAGGAACTGGCCCATTAACAGTCGTTGGTAGAACACCTGTTCACGAAATTGGTCACTATCTTGGTTTGCGCCATGTTTGGGGAGATGGCGGTGGTATCCTAGGAGGCAATAGCTGTGGAGAAGATGACGGTGTCGCCGACACGCCGAATACAGCTGGCCAATCCAATTTTGACTGTGATACGACTAAAAACTCCTGTGTTGACACTACTGCCATTGACTGGCCAGACATGGTTGAAAACTATATGGATTATGCAGCTGAGACTTGTATGAATACATTTACAATTGGTCAGATTGATATCATGCGCGGTGTCCTAGAAGGTCCTCGCTGCAAACTCATTAACAACTGCATCACCACATATAATACCCCAACCGCTGAACTTACTTCAGTTCAAATCTATCCAAATCCAGCAAAAGGATTTACAACACTAGAATTTGACAATCCAGATTTCCTAGAATATCAAATCACGATTCGAGATGTCATGGGCAAAGAAGTCTTACCTACTATTAATGGAAAAGCAGCAAATGCTCAACACACAGTTCCTCTAAATGGATTAGCAAATGGTATTTATTTCGTCGAAATAGCATCTAAAGAAGTTACAATCGGACGGAAGTTAGTAGTCAGTCAATAAGGATTGGGATTTGTTGGATTTGAAGTAGGATTTGGATTTTATTTTTTACAAAAAAAATCATTTAAAATCTTATAAAACCTCCTCATTCAAAAAATCCGAATCAGTGTTACAAATACCTCACTGCGCCTTCACCCACTACATCCTTCAATACATCCCCATCCTGACATAAAGGTTGAAGAGCATCGTTCACAAAAGTAGAGACTTCGTCGGCGACGGAATCTGGATACAACAAGTGTAGATTCGGACCAGCATCAAGTGTAAAGTAAAGTGGATTCCCGGTATCCTTTCGGTATTGTTGTACCAAACGAATCGCTTTTAGACTGTTGGCTGTCATAAGAACATAGGCAGGATTGCTAGTCATCATAAGAGCATGCAAGGTAAGTGCTTCTTGTTCTGCAAGCGTTCCAAATTGGGCTACATCACCAGTTTTCATAGCTTCAAGTAATGCCTTGAACCGATCATTGGCTTGCTGATATCGAGGAGCGGCGTACACATTGCCGTCCATCAAACCGTGCCCCGCAGTGCTCGACACACTTTTTTCTGCCTTACTAATCAGCAAAATATCATCGTGAAATTTCTTGAAAATCGGGTGTATTGTTGAGGCACAATCTATTGCAAACAAGTCAGACGAGCCCTCTAAGTGATCAGAGGTGCCCCATGCCGCAGCAACTGGGTAGACAGAGCGACATGCACTTCCTGATCCCAGCCGAGAAACAAAAGAGGCTTTACGAAGAAACTCATTTTTGTCTTGGAGTGTTCCAAACAACTCTTGCTCCATCGTACACAAGCAAAGTGACAACGCACTCATAGCAGAAGCACTAGAGGCAATACCAGCAGAATGGGGGAAGGAATTACTAGAATGAATCACTAGTTTCAGTTGTCCTAAAAAAGGAAAAATATCGATAATAGAAGTGAAGAACCGTTCAATTTTATTAGCAAATGCAGGGTTTTGTTTTCCATCAAAATAAAATTCCAAATCGATGGGGCGATCAGTTGCCACTTTTGCCCGATAGCTGATCTCTGTCCTTGTGTGTGCCTCATTTAGCGTAAGGCTGATCGACGGATTTCTGGGCAATTGCCTTCCGTGTTTCCCCCAATACTTGATGATCGCAATGTTAGATGGGCTTTGCCATGCAATCTCCTTGGGCTCAATTTGGCTAGTGACTGTTAATTCGGGGTTTTTATAATCAATTTGCATTTGAATAAGTCGTTTTTGCGAAAATACGAATTACCATTTGTGTTTACACCAATAATTTTACTTTTATTTAACAATTTCAATGCTCTTGATTCCGTTGAAAGTGCTAGGTTTACAAAACATTTTCTATCTTTACTAACTCTACTATGCCTTACTTACGTAATACAATCTCTCTGGCCAATATTTAATTAAATTTCCTTCATAAAAAGGCGATTATAATTTGAGTAACACAGAAAAAAATAGGGACTTATCTCCCAACCAAAAAGCGGTAAAGCGTTTACTTAGAAATAAACCAGCAGTAGCAGGGCTTACCCTTATTGCTTTTTCTACCATTATTGCAATTCTCGGTTACTTGATTACGCCCGATCATACTGAAGATGCGAATGATCAGATTAATGAAGTAAATCTGAAACCGCCTGGCTTTACAATAGACTTACTCAAAGTACGGAAGAACAGGACCTTCGAGCATCAGAGTTTTGTTACGACAATGCTCTTTGGTAAGCCGAATCCCTTTCGCCTAGTTCCTATTATTGGGCATGAGATTAATGGCGGTTACCTCACCGCCAAAGTTTATCAAGGAGAAGGAAAGACTCCAAGAGAAGAGAAAATCAGCCTTGCAGATATTGTATACCCGTTATCTTCGTTTGATGAAAGTATTACTCAAAATGGAACACAGATTGGCTATTACCCAATCAATCGTCAACAAGATTCAATTGGGTTAAAGGCATTGGAATCTAAGGTGATAAAAGATCACATTCAAGACATTAGACTTTCGAATAAAGGAAAGGAAAAGGCATTTACAATTGGCTCATTCCCAGAACTAGCAGGGCAAAAAAACGCGTTTGATACGAAACTATTAAAAATTAGAAAAAACACGTCTATCACTGAATCCGCACCAGATTCTAATTTTGTCTGGAAACCCATTCAATCCTATACCATTAAAAAAGATAGCTTAATCGCAACTGGCTGGGCATTTGGCAAGGATAGTCTAGGCAATAAAAGACAAGGAGCAATTGAGCAATATAGTTTAGCAGACATTGCATATCCCCTGCCAACAGGTGGTGGTATGACTAATTTGTCAGAAAATGGAATACTAGCATTTTTCCATAATGATCAACCAAGAACAATGATCAATGCACAGGAATTGCAGTCGACGATAGAAAAGGATCACATCATCCATAAAACCTTCTACTTTGGAACAGATGGCTACGGGCGATGCCTACTTAGCCGACTAATGATCGGCGTTCGAATCTCACTTTCTGTTGGGCTCATCGCTGTTTTGATTTCATTGACTATTGGTATTTTCCTAGGAGCAGTTGCTGGCTATATGGGTGGTAAAGTAGACGATGCCATCATGTTTTTAATCAACACCATGTGGTCGATTCCAACACTCTTAATGGTATTTGCACTCGTCTTAGCACTTGGGAGAGGATATTGGCAAATCTTTACTGCAGTCGGACTCACCATGTGGGTAGATGTTGCACGGATTGTCAGAGGCCAGGTGATGGGATTGCGGAATGTATTGTTTGTAGAAGCGGCAAGCAGTTTTGGGTTTAGTGATGCACGAATAATACGAAGACATATTTTACCAAACATCTTAGGACCAGTAATGGTGATTGCAGCTGTTAATTTTGCAGCGGCAATACTGATTGAGGCGGGTCTGAGCTACTTGGGATTTGGCATACAACCACCAAAACCAACATGGGGTACCATGTTATCGGATAACTATAGTTTTTTAATATCAGGCGGCAATCCGTTTCCAGCTTTGGTGCCTGCTATTGCAATTATGTTACTAGTATTAGCGTTTAACCTCGTAGGCAATGGTTTTAGAGACGCACTTGATGTAAAGACAAGATTATAATGGGAGGCATTAGCAACATGGATTTACTTGAACGGGAACTGTACCTTAAAACGCTACAGATCAAAAGCCTGTTGTATATCACCCAGTCGATCAATCGTAATGTATCATCCGAAGAACTGTTTAAAATTTACACCCATACGCTGGGTTTCGAATTACAGATTCCGCGAATGGCGTTGTTTTTTAACATCGATGATCGCTGGCAATGTGTGACCTCAAAGGACTTAGAGAACGAAATCAGTACGTTTGACCTCTCAAGTGAATTGATTGAATTTGATCGGATTCAAACGCTTTCAGAAGATGTGCATCCCTTGTTACAACAGTTTGACATTGTTATCCCTATCTTTCATAAAGAAGAACCTATTGCCTTTAGTTTTATCGGAGAGATTGAAGACAATGATGCTGCTTACGAAAAAATGCAGTTTATCTCTACGATTACCAGTATTATCGCGGTAGCCATTGAAAATAAACGGTTGTTTAAGAATCAATTGGAGCAGGAAGGTCTTGCAAGGGAAATGGAATTGGCGATACAAGTTCAAAACATGCTGATTCCTTCAGATTTCCCGATCAACGATCACTATGAGCTAGACGGTAGATATAAACCACACCATGGTGTTGGAGGTGATTACTTTGATTTCTTTGAGCGAGATGACGATTTGCTATTTTGCATTGCAGACATTTCTGGGAAAGGCGTCGCAGCGGCACTTCTAATGTCTAATTTTCAAGCAAACCTTAGAGCACTAATTAGTAAAAAGCTGGATCCAGTGGCGTTTATTAAAGATCTAAACCAATCGGTTCTTAAAATCACAAAAAGTGAAAAATTTATTACGTTTTTTATTGGCCGATATTGCAAGAAAGACCAAAAACTGACTTATGTAAGTGCTGGTCATAATCCATCCATATTATTGATGAATGGAAAGGTACAACGGCTGTCAAAGGGCTGTACCATCCTAGGTTATTTTGATGAAATACCCGCAATTGAAGTTGGGGAAGTCTTTATAAATGATGAGGCGCTGCTCTTTACTTACACAGATGGATTGACCGATCAAACAAACAATAGCGGTGAAACGTTTACATTAGAGTTGTTAGAACAATTTCTCATTAAAAACGCACATTTACCTGTTCATGATATTAATGAAAAATTAATGACACACATCGAGCTATTCAGAGAAAGTATAGCCTACACAGACGATATTGCTTTGCTAACTTGTAAAATTTACTCATGGACCTAATTTACACATTAACATTCATTGTAGTCGCCTATTTCGTTTACAACAAGTTGATCAAACCTAATTTACTTGAAGGCGGAAAAACACGTACCAAAATCAAAAAAGATGGAGACGTTGATGCTGAATATGTAGATTATGAAGAAGTAGATTAACAATGATTAATTGTGAATGATTAATGTACTACGCTTTCAAGGATTCAAGAAAACTACAGCGTTTTTCTATTGATAACTAGCGAATTTCAACAGCTGCAGAGCAACAAACCGTGTATTTCCTACTGTACTATATCCCATACGTTTAGCTCATAAGGAGTGAAATATATTCACTTATACTTTAATCCCGCGTTTCAAAGCGCTACAGTTGCGACATTTTTAAAACAACAAGGACAAGTATAGTATAGTTTACATAAAAAAGTATTCGTGCACTTCAATCACTTTCCACGTTAAAAAACGTTAATTTTTATCATCTACAAAGCAATAGTCCTCAATTTTTATTAATTTGTATGTTCCAATAAATCGTTAAAGACATATGGCAAAACTTTCCAGAAAGAAAAGAGAACGCAACAATCGTATCGTTGCAAGAATATTATCTTCAATAAATGTATTAATTCTACTAATACTGATCATGTTTCCTTTCATGTCTATGAGTGTATTGGACAGCGAGCTTGCTAGGAAAAAACAACGGAAACAGATTGTCATAAACTTCAGCCAAGAAAAAGTGAAAAAATTTGAAGCAGCAAGATCAAAACTTTCACAAGAAGCACCAAAAGTAGCCAATCCGATTACGCCAATGGCTTCTGCTTCTCCACCACCAGCACCAGCGCCCACTCCCAAGACAACAACTCCAACCCCAACTCCGCTGCCAACAGCTAGCGCTAAGCCTTTATTGACAACACCAAAAGCTTCCCCGCTTTCTATACCGAAAATATTTAAAAAGAAAAGTAAAAAACAAGCCAAGAAACCAGTAGAGGAGGAATTGCCCGACGAAGCTCTAGATGAAGAGGAACTAGAAATAGGTGGCGACGGCGAACCACAAGACACTGAAGAAACTGGAACGGGATCAACCCCAGGAGCCACAGCAGATAAAGGCAAAGGAAAAGAAGAAAACGGAGGAAGCACAGGGGAAGGCTCAACAGGCCAAGGCGGAAAAGGAAAAGAACCTTCCGACGGCATTGGCCAAGCTGGTTATAGTGATTTTGACGGCCCTGGAGAAGGTGAAGGAGATGGAGATTTCGGCGCCTTTAAAAGAAAATTAGAATACCGACCTAAATCAAGTAAACTCTTGACTACAGACGGAAAAATTACCCTTAAAATTTGTGTGAATCAAGACGGAAAAGTCACTTATGCCAAAGTTCAAGAACAGGGAACTACCATCTATGATGACGAGCTATTGCAAGAAACGGAATTGCTCTTTAAAAAATATCGATTCGAAAAAGATTTCGACGCTCCAGTCAAGCAATGTGGGAAATACGCGTTTATCTTATACCCAGGATAGGAAACACGGGTTCGCATCCGCTTTGCTAGACCTTAAAGTAACTGGGATCAAGAAGAATGATTCGCATCCTACTCCACAAGTTTAATTGGTTTTTAAGGTCTTATTTCGTATTTTAGACTTAAGAAAAAAGCCAGATATAATGAATAATCGCACAATTTACCTTATTGTTATTTTATTGCTTGTTGGTATACAGACAATAACAGCCCAAAACGTTGGTATTGGAACCACAACACCCCTTGAACTATTTCATGTAAATGGGGTTTCACTTCATGAAGGATTGAAAGTAGATATCAACGGAAATACCCAAATGGCAATCCTCCCAAATGATGGCGCTGGAAATTACCATAGATATTGGAATACACTTGGTTCAGTCTCACCTGTCCGAACAATTGCAGGTCCTGCGTTTGAAGAGTATATTGCAGCAATGACAGCCAACAATATCAATGGAAACTACCAAATCAGATACGGAGGATACGGAGTCGCAGGAAGCGCTATTTCTTGGAGTCCATCGTTTTCTATCAAGTACGACAATGGTTTTGTTGGAATTAAAACAAATAACCCAACATCTGAACTCGACGTTAATGGTAATATAGGCTGGGGAGCTTCTGGCGCATTGCTTTCTAACGACCAAGGCGCAAGTATTGAATTAAGAGGAACGGGTACGCCATTTATTGACTTCTCGAATGATGCTACTATTGACAATGATGCACGAATCGTCCTTACTGGAAATAACCAATTGGCGATTACTGGCGCGGATGTAGCGGTTACGAATGTCCTTACAGCAAAGAGAATGAAAGTCACTGCAACTGGATATCCTGATTATGTCTTTGAAGATGACTATGATTTAAAAACGCTAAAAGAAGTACAAGCATTCATTGAAGCCAATGGCCATTTGCCAGGTGTTCCTGCTGAAGCAGAAATCGTAGCAGAAGGCTTGGATCTAAACGATCAGTCCATGTGGCAACAAGAAAAAATTGAAGAACTGTTCTTACACTTAATTGAAAAAGAAGAAAAGATTGAAGCGTTAGAAAACAAATTAGAGCAACTAGAGCAACTTCTAGAAGAAAAATTAGACCTCAAAATAGACTAATCCTATACCATAAAACTAGTACGAATGGCCGAGACGAAAGTTTCGGCTTTTTTTATTTGAGCTTATCTTCGATTCTTCCTTAAGACCCCCAACTACTATTCTTATTTAACTGAAGTTTCGCAGTGGATTCAGCATCCACACTTTGCTGATATTGCTTCTTTTGGAATAAGCGTAAAATACTCCATCGGGGCTTCACAGACCAGTTTGGGACATCGCTACAAGTAGAAATTAGAGCGGAATTAAGCCCTGAATGGGCGAAACAACAGAAACGTCTAAGCGTTGTTATCTATTCCTTTCTAAAAAGTACTAAAAACAACCAATTAGAATTTTCATTAAAAATGATAGTGTGTGTTGATCGCTCATGATTTTCAGCGAATCATCAATTTTTAATTTTAAGCCCTTTCTCGAACCGTTCGGAAACAATTTCCTACCATTCGGAAAATTAACCTTGTGTTTAAAACAAAAATTAACAATCTTGTAGACAACCTAAAAAAAAACGTTAATTATTAGCTCTTATTTGATAATAAGAAAAATAATTTAATCCCTGTAAGCCCATAAAACAATAACTCCATGAACCAATTAAACGCAGCTCGGCCTAGTTGGCCTATTCCTACTTTTATCCTTTCCAGTAAAAGCATAAATCATCGGAGGCCGAGCCAGCGGGGAACGATCTCCAAAAGAAGTCGGTGCTTCCTCCCTCTGCGAAGGCGCTGTCAGTGGTGATGTCAATTTTTTTTAACGGTACCTGCGGCACTTCTTATACACTAGGAACATTGTCTTCGCTAGGTGGTGTCTCGTTTTATCGGTATTAAGCGCGCTGAATGGGCGAAACAACAGAAACGTCTAAGCGTTGTTAACTATTCCTTTCTGAAAAGTACTAAAAACAACCAATTAGAATTTTCATTAAAAATGATAAAGTGTTGATCGCTCATGATTTTTTGCGAATCTTCAATTATTAATTTTAATGCCCTTACTCGAACCGTTTGGAAACAATTTTCTACCATTCGGAAAATTAATCTTGCGTTTAAAACAAAAATTAACAATCTTAGAGATGACCTAAAGGAAAACGTTAATTATTAGCTTTTATTTGATAATAAGAAAAATAATTTAATACCTTTAAGTCCTCAAAACAATATAACTCCATGAACCAATTAAACGCAGTTCGGCTAGCCGTCCTATTCCTACTTTTATCCTTTTCAGTACAAGCACAAATCATCGGTGGCCGAGCCAGTGGGGAACGATCTCCAAAAGAAGTCGGTGCCTCCTCCCTCAGCAAAGGCGATGTCAGTGGTGATGTCAATTTGTTTAACGGCACCTACGGGACTTCTTATACATTAGGAACAGTGTCTTCGCCGGGTGGTGTCTCGTTTTCCTTAGGACTTTCTTATTCTAGCTCATTTGCATCAGGAGACAATTTGCCCAACACCTCTGGCATCCCTTATGGTGAAGGCTGGAATCTGAATATCCCAATGATTTCCATCTCAACAGAAGACTACAATGAGTACTCCTTAGAAGAACTTGCCAATAAAGAGTACAAGGCTCCTGTTGGCCCGGATAGTAGAGAGCAAATCACGTTCGCCAACCCGACACGTGAAGGAGAGTTGATGTGGTTTGCACCTACCCTTTCCATCCCAGGAGTCGGAAGTGGAAGAATGGTTTACAAGTACACCAAACGCTACAAAGGTGAATACTTGCCTGTCTTTGTCCTTCATCAATTCGAAAAATACATAGAAGCTATATTTAATGGTAATAGTTGGACTGTAATCTTAGATGATGGTACTGTTTACGAATTCGGTGTCCGCCAAGCCAATCAACGCAATGCTCAAAACCGTAGAACAAATGAAAATGGTTCTGGTTGGGAGCACTTCTTAAAACCACAAACAGAAGTCACGAAATGGTATGTGCACAAAATCAGTCATCCCAGTAAAGTAGGAGATGTTCGATTTCGCTACGATGTTTTTGGAGAATTTGATCTCTTCAAAGAGTTTAAACAACACGGAATACTCAACTACTTCAGCACTATTTTTGGTGCAGATCGTTTAAAACTAACAAAAAATGTTTATCAAGACATTTTCCTACGTGAAGTGCATTCAACTGCCGAAAAGTTAGTCCTGGACCACAAATCATTGTTTAATCATAACATGTCAGGTGTCTATGAAGTGGATGATCCAACGGTAACAAGAAAAGACTCACTCTATACCTCCAAAGTTGTTCAAGGCTGGGGAGGAACAAATGGTGCTGCTTTTAACCAAGGAGGCAGTCAATGGAAACGATATGCTCATTTGAAGGCAAATGCTGTGAAAAATGTACTTGGGTGCGACTTTAATACTTTGGGTTGTAACAATTCCTATTCCGTTTCTTCAACCAATCCATATCAAGGATCATTGGCGGGAATTAGTGGTGGTACAACAATCAATCATTTGGTCATGGAAAACAATGATGATGAAAGCGGAGCCATCAATTTCAATCATGGAATCCTAGAATCACCCTTCTTTGGTCAAAACCTACCAAGTGGAGACTGGTATGAGATTAAATCAAACATTGAAGATAGTAAAGGGTTATTCGATATCAACCTTGTCACTGGCGACAACACCCTGCAAGATCAATATCTTAATGGTATATCTGCATCTTCGATTACTTCATTTCCCCATTTAATCAATAGTGGATCCGTTGGTAATTTTAAACCGAAATATCTGGTACATGCAAATACTTGGAAGGCCAAACGATTGGAAACCATCTACACAACACTCAACCAAGGGATAAAATGGAGTCCAGCAGCATCACTTCACGGCAATGAAATCACGACCTCCAATTATTTTAGAATGCCCAACTTACCCACACAAATGCGAGGCATGTATCTTCAAGTTGGACCTGCCAATGCGGATGTAAATCATAATAGAACAGTTTCCCAGTTATTTAATAGCAGTCAACAGGCAATCGACATGCCAGCTGCTTACTTCTATGAGCAATTCAACCCTAATCATGGGCCGAATCCAAGTAACCCCTTATTACATGGGCATAATGTTCCTACTAATTTCGGGAATGGAATGCCTTGGCAAATGACCATCCCAATTTATGGAAACATTGATGATGCGCTCAATTATTCCTATAATAATGGTGGGGTTACCTATGCTCGTTTTTGGTGGGCCAACAACTATTTTGACTTCCAAGATGCACCAAACCAAAAAAATCAACCAACACTTGCTGACGAACAATCAACCTTGCGGAACATCGAATTGATTCATCATGCGAAGAATCCATACATGTTACATCAAGTGTCATTTTACAAGTTGAACGGTCTGAACAGTTCTGGAATCATGGAGGATGATTGGAAATTAATTCACAAAGAACAGTTTCATTATAAACCGATAAAAGTCGAAAACAAACCCCATTATCAAAAATGGAATGGTACGGAATATCTAGTAGAGAACCCAGCATTTGGTAGTTTACGAAACATTGTTCTATTGGATAAAATTCAACAACTTCCAATCGATCAGAGCATTTCATTGACCTCCTCAAAATTACCGACAACTCATTTTCAATATTATGAACCAAATGCCATTGGAAATTATTCGATTAGTATTCCTAATTATCATACGGGGATAAATGTAAGCCTTGCGCTCTTAAAAACGATTATCGATCCTTTAGGTGGTGAAACTGGTATTGCATATAAAAATGTCCCAATCGTTGTTAATGGTTTTTCTCAAAGAAGGCGTCCTAAAGCTTGTTTTGGCTGCCTTGAAGATTTCAATCCAACAATTTCTCTCAATGGCCCGACGACTAATTCTTCTGGTCAAATAATAGCATATAAAAAAGCAACGCCTTATACCTATACCTTCAATGCAATTGTTGACAAGAAAACCATAAAAGATAACAACGGCTTTCGAGCATGGGATTACAACTTTGAAACCATAAGACGTTATGACCAATACCTTCCAATGACAGAGAATGTGTCTTGGGATAAACAATATCAAACCAAATACGGATATGAAAAAACAACCGTAACTGGCCCCGAACTCGTTTCTGGGAACCGTCCTTATACGATCACTTATCAGCATAATCTACCGCACGACATAGACATTGGGATTGGAAAAAATACCATCTCAGAAATACAAGGAATGTTCTGGGGCAAAACCTACAAAATAGAAGAATACGATGGCCATGGCAATTTACTTAGTAAAACAGAAAACGAGTATGCCTATTCAAAAGCATTTGATAAAGGCGCTATTAGAGCTACGCATAACAAACTGAAAATCAATGCCAATGGAAATCATCCACTTGGACATGATTATGCAGATATG
Organism: uncultured Saprospiraceae bacterium; assembly: GCA_937959115.1. Taxonomy (GTDB): domain Bacteria; phylum Bacteroidota; class Bacteroidia; order Chitinophagales; family Saprospiraceae; genus JAHDHB01. The sequence continues at coordinate 4,558 of CALGAW010000074.1, read as the reverse complement.
CGAGACCCTTCGTTACAACCACTTCCTCCAGTAATGCTCCCCGTATACATAGTTCCTTTGCCAACAGCACCTCAAAATATTTTACCGAGTGAAGCACTAGCACTACATGAATACTACCTGGATAACAACTTAATTAAACCGCCTGCTGTTTCACAAGCACTAATATCGGCTTGGATTAATTATTACAACCAAACACTGCTTCCTTACTATCAATCTGCCCTTGATAACGGATATGGGTTCGATGCGTCTCAAAAACCTCCAATTATATTCAAGTGGATTTATTCTATTCATCCATTTCCTAGGAGTGATTACCAGACTCAACAAGCTTACGATGCTGCAGTTTTATTGTATGCTCAATATGAGGCAGCTTACAAGCTGGTCAGAGACAAATATTATGAAGGGAATACCTCAACACATGAATATGTTGGACCTTCCACTACACTTGGTCGAAGTTATGAATACGAATATGATACTTTAATTCATAATCAACATCTCTTTTATGGTTTCAGCTACTTTATTCGGTTGGAAAAACAAACCAAAACAGAATATGAACAAACCGTAAGCGGAGGAACAGATTTTATCCAAACCATCACAGAATACAGCTATTATGATGCAGATGAAATGGGAATATCTAGTTCGGTAGGCTACGACATTCTTCTTCATGGTAACACCAATTGGCAAGAACTACAGTGGGAGCCGTCTTGGCAATTATATAAAACTAAAACCTACTCACCACAACGACCAGATGCTTATTCAGAATCAGAATTGTTTTATTATTATGACCTAATAAATCGCGAGGATATAGCACTTGACATGGACTTCGGATTGCATGACCCTTATGGCAATCTTGATGATGGGAATGATGAGCAGTTTTATCCCATTCATTGGAGTTGGAAGTATGGGATGCGTGATATTGCATTTGAGGAACGGGTCACACAGAAAGCACCAGGACAAGCTCCAATTTCTCAATCTCGGTATTTTGATTTTACCAACGCGTGGAATGATATTAAGTTTGAACAACTAGAGTATGGGCCACCAATTACAACCTCTACTTGCAGCACTCCATCAGACACTATGCGATATGATACAATTCTTAATGGATTGCCATGTATCCGTCCGCGTCAACCGCATTGTCCCACTCCAAATCCAGGTTATACAATCATTTATAATGATTTCAAATGCTATCATTGCTGGACAGGAACAGTTGTTGGGCAAAATAGAGAAATCAATTTAGGATTTCCTCACAAAAAACGATTGTTTTATAAGAAATCTAACATACAAACCTCTTCACAGCTCAAAAGTATTTATGCTACCATAACAGGGATTTCAGACCCCAAATATGCCATTTTACGATTTATTGATGATGGTCAAAATCGCAACAATTATAACCTTGCTTATCCGTATAATGAACTAAAAACGCATGAAGTTTTAAAACGAAATTTCTATGGCGCTGTGGAGCTAGAATCCGATGCAGCTGGATTAGAAACCCAGTATAACTACACTGACATCAAAACTCAAATTTATTCTCTTTGTCATAATAATCAACAAACTGAAGTTAAATATTATATCATGGAGTTAGTCAATACCCCAACCGCAGTCATTGTTGGCCCAGGGCGACCGGATTCATTAGAAACAATCTATACCTTCAACGAAGATTACACGATTGCAAGCGTCACAGATCCCAACGGTATTGAACTTTCGTATGAATATGATGCCTTCGGTAGAATGCACAAAGGATTTAGAAATGGCATAGAAACAGCCGAAATCAGCTATCATCAGTGGAATAATGACAAAAATAAAACCTTTGAACAACGAACATTGGACAACTACGTCCAGACGAAAACCTATCTAAACCAAGGAGGCAGCGGTCAAGTGGCACGAGCCTACATGGATCCACTTGGAAGAAACATCCTTACCTCTACCCGCGCAACTGGCTCCCAAAGCAATCTCATCGTTGCTGGGGGAATAGATTATGACAATTGGGATCGACCCGAAAAAGTATACAAATCGTATACCCATCAAGGCGATTTTAATACACTAGTTTATAATAATCATCAAGGTCAAAACTTAGATTTTGCTGAAAATCAGTACGAAGATACACCGCGCTCTCGAGTCTTGAAATCAGCTAAACCAGGGATACCCATCACAGACCCAGACCACACAGTAGATCAGCAATATCAGTTGATGACTGGAACTGAGATGAAGGCTGAGCTAAACTTGACCACCAGTGAAGAAGCACTTTTGTTTGGAAATCATGCTGCTACATCACGAATCGTTCGAACGGCTACCACCGATGAAGATAACAAGCAACAGGTGGTGTTTACCAATGTTGCTGGACAACAGCTTGCCACCAAAGGGAATGATGGTTCGCAGGACATCATTACCCTATTTTACTATGACAGCAAGGGACGACTAACAGCCTTTAGGAATCCAGAAAATCAGCTGACAAATTATTCGCATAACTTGCTTGATCAATTGTACCAAAAAGAAACAGTCGATAATGGAATTACCCGCTATGTGTACAACAAAAGAGGGCAAATTCTCTACGAGCAAGATGCTAAGGGTGCAGAAGAAAACTATATACGCACTAGGCGGTACGACCTTTTTGGACGTATGACTCGTCAGGATTATTATCCAATTACGACAAGTTCCTTAGATGTTTTTGCCAATTTTGATGATGAAAAAAGCATGCAATGGAAAAACAATCAAGCTATTCTTCTTGAGATTGGTTATAACCAAAATGCACGTCCTGAGAAACAATATGCCTATGGAAACACTTTTGATCCAGTAAATCCTTCCTATTCTCCTGAGACACAGGCAAAATTAATGGAGATGGACAATGTAATCGGGCTATTGTCTCACACTATTAGCTTTGATCTCGCAGGCAACCCAATTGAATACCGCTTCCACTCCTACAATGATGACGGGTTCCTTGATTGGGAAATTATACAATACCGCCAAGAAGGCCTCACACAACAAGAACTAGGAAAAACCAACCTAATATCGTACGCAGAATACAACCTTACTGGTAGTTTGCTCACCCAAAATATTGATTTAGGGGCAGATGGAACAATGGATCTTCAGTATCACAATGCCTACGATTCATACAATCGCCTAGGAGCAGTGTATGTAAATTATACGGACGAAAAAGCAAATGGACAAAAGGTGGTGCAATATGAATATGACAATGCACTAGGCTTGGTTAAGCGCACAAGGTATTTTGGTTCAGGTGGTGCATATAAAAACATTCATATAGATGAAGTGGTCCACGAATATGACATTCGAGACCGCTTGACTTCGCTTGAATCAGCCATGTTTGCTTGGAAGTTGTTTTATGATGACAATAAACCACCAAACACAGGCGGACAAAGTGCTTGGAACGGAAATATTGCAGGTTCACAAGCAGATTACAAATTCAACAATGTATCGAATACAAGTGATTTAACTGCCTTTACAAATGAAACAAAATACAGTTATGCCTATGACGGTATTAACCGATTAGTCATTGCAAGTGCTACTGGATTTAGTGTTCCCTATGTTGGCGATGCGAATTACACTTATGACAAAATAGGGAATCTGCTTACCCTTAAACGTAATAAAAAGACGAGTGTAGGATACAAGCAACAGCAATTGGCCTACACCTACGCTCCCAACTCAAATCACTTGGCAAGTGTGCTAGAAGCAGGCGCCGCAAATCGCCAATTCTCCTACGATCCAAACGGGAATCTCCTTGCAGATACCAAGAAGGAATTGACTCAAACCACTTATGGCAGAACCAATCTCCCACAAGTACTCACCCTGGGAACCGACACGACCATCACTTATGTTTTTGATGTAAATGACATGCGGATCGGCAAGCAAGTCGATAAGGCAGGAAATGTCGTCACCAAGGATTATTACTTGAGAGATGCTTCGGGCAAGGAGTTGGCTGTGATCAATCAAGCGGAGGAAATCGACTGGAATGTGTATGGTCTTCAGCGGGTAGCCCAATTTCGGCATACGTTACCAGTGGACAACGGTGTTGAGTTGGACATAATCGTTCTCCTTGAAGGACCTACAGACACGTTAGGTCAAATGTCAACTGTATTAAATGGTATGCGGCAGATATTGCCTGGTATGACCCAAGCCAATCAACCTCCTCAAGCCCCTGCAGGACAGCCCTACAACACAGCTCCTTGGAACTATGATGGCAAAGAGGGTGCAGACTTCACCAACGCTGATTACGCGCCTACAGTGGTGGACTGGGTACTCCTATCACTTCGTACCAATTTGACTAAGGACAGTGAGGTTTATAAAACAGCAGCACTACTACACCAGGATGGCCACATTGAATTGTTAACGCCTACCCGATTGCCGCTCAACCTGCCTCCCGTATACATTGCTATAGAACATCGCAATCACATGGGAGCGATCTCCCTTCAACCCATTCATGTAGTAAACGGTCAACTGACATACGACTTTACTTCTGAAAACAGTTATACGGGGGTAGGTGCTGGTCAAAAACTACACCCAAAGACCGGTAAGTGGATGCTACATGCAGGAAATTCAGCAAATGATC
>CALGAW010000073.1 GCA_937959115.1 uncultured Saprospiraceae bacterium | reverse complement strand
ATGTTAGCTCTTGTTTTTATTAGGGGATACATGCCACTGCTCCTTGTTTCGTATGCTCTGTTTCTCATTTAGACTGCACTCCGCTTATTCTATTTCCATATTACATGTTCACCCATCGCTACCCAAGGCTTCGTGCAACATTGGGCTTCAGTGCTTGGCACTTTGTGCCGCATGAAGCCTTATTTATTATCTTCTGGCTTTTATTTTTTTCACTGGGAATAGCATCTACATTTTTAGAATGCCATTATTTTAAATAAGAGCTAATATAAAACTTCGAAGATTCAAGAAAGAAATGATTGTCATTATCGTATTTAGGAATACTCATTTTCGTTTTTTTCTTTCGAATTTTAGGGTTCTTAATAGATATTTTTCTGATTTTGCAGGTCAAATTTTGTTTTTTGATTCTATTTAAAGTAGCAATTACATAATTAACAAAACATTCCGCAGCATTTAGTTGTATCCTAGTATTTCCATTTCCTTTTTTTAATTCTACCACTAGAGCATAAAGATCACCTCCGACTATCGCAAAAACAATATAATCGCAGACTGAACAAACACTTTTCTTTTTGGCAAAGAATGGAAATAGTCCTCCTTTGAACTGGGCACCTAAGTTTTTATCAAAGCTATAAACTACAGATGTACAGCCTCTACTTACAATTTCTATTCTCATATTTTGGCTAGGTTCTACAAAAGCAGTTGCAGCTTCCTTAAAATAAGATTCAAGAATGTCATCAAATTCTGAAATCCTAATCATTTGTATTATCAAAATTTAAATTATAAAATAGCTCTTCAGATACGTCATTTAAAACATCAGTTGTTTCATCTATTGTCCTAACATCAAATCCACTTTTTGTTATGGGTATTTCAATGATAGAAACATTTCGAGACTTTGAATTCTTATATGAAAATAAATATGCAGAAATTTGATCTTTCTTCAACTGTTCATCTTCTTTATATTTATATTTTTGTTTAATCTCCTGAACTTCTTTTTTATCACTCGATAACATGATTAAATTATTAAATTCTCGGATAATGTAGTCACTATGAGTACTTATCAGTAATCTAAAACCAAGATTAACCAGTCTTGCAAAAAACCTTGCCAATAACACTTGATTATTCGGATGAAGATTTAACTCTGGTTCATCTATTATAATTAAATCATTTTTGTTCGCTATATGTTTTAGGTAGAACACAAGACTAGATAGTGTTTTAACTATTGATGCAGAGAGATGAATTGGTATTTTTTTTGATTTTGCCTTAGCAGAAGAAAAAAGAACTTCTCCTTCCTTTGATATAGAAACAGCACCTCCCAATAATTCGTTTTCGATTGTTTTAGTTATTTCAAAAAAAGGTGATTTTAATTTAGTGTAATTATTAAGGTCTTCAGCAAATTCGAGACCATCTTTAATTGGTAAAGGATACCTTGTAGATCTTTTTAGCAACCAATGAAATGGGTCTTTTTTTGTGGTGGATCCCAAATCTTGAGCTCGATCAAGAAAATCTTGTTTTTTAATTGAAAGTTCTTTACTAAATGTATAAATAGAGTTTCTCTCAACAGGCAGAATATGAGATGTACTGAATGGATAAAATGCAATTAGTGAGTTGATTTTTGAATTCAAAAAGAACTTAATATATTCTATCTCTTCCTTCGTAATAATTTCTCTATCAACATCTAATTTAACATGAGAATCTCCTTTTTTCTTAAGGATTGAAATATTTAAAGAATTGAATTTAAACGAACTAGAGAAACTCATCTTTAGGACTTCACTTTGAAAATCTTTCTTATTTTGGTCTATTTCTAAATCGAAGGTTCCAAAAATTTTACTTACAAGGTCATCTGATATCCCATAAAGACTATCAAGAGAACCTTTAATTGATTTAATTTCTATCTTTCGATAATTCCAGATTTCATCAATGTTTAGAGCAAAATCACCACTTTTATTATTTATAATTGCGTTAAAAGCACCTTTATTTTTATCTGATCGATCAAACTTCAAGACCGATTTTGTAATTCTATACACCAGAAAAGCCATATATGTTTTTCCAGAATTGTTTGGACCGCAGAACACAGTCAATCTTTTACCAATATTAATTTTAGCTTCTTTTATAGGCCCAAGGTTTTTTACTACTATTTTCATGTTGTAAAGATATAATATTCATCTGATAAATTTATTTTTGCCTTACTACTACTAACGCTTTAATAATCCTCATGGTTGTTCTTTTACATTTTGCTGGAAGATAACGTTCAGTGTATATTGATCGTGCGACGTTTAGGAGCATGTACATATACACTTTTGTTGTGTGCTTTACTGTTTACTTCATTTTTTATTTTGTTCAAATTCCAGACGATATTCAATCTCCATCTCCTACTGTGGCATCAAGTTTCCATAATGGTTGACAATCATTTAAAGGAATAATTCTCTGTCCTAAAGAATCACTTAGACTCCTATGATCAAAAATTGCAGAAATCTTTCTTATCTCTCTTTTTGCGATTTTTGGGTCTTTTGTCATATGATGTGAATCATTAAAAATATGTATATTATCAAATTGATCCTTAAAGTAACCTTGGAATTTCCAATTCCCACATAAATTGAGAGAAAAACAAACTTCTTGGTTGATATTAACTATTTCAATTCCTAGTTCATCTTTATTGACACTATATGCACATCCCCCAGTAGAATTATTAAAAATTTTAAACTCATTTCCATCAAACCAACCTAATGGTGTGTCCGAATCGTAATCTTCTAAATTTCCTTTTATTATCAATTTGGTTCCTTCGATTGTAAATTGAAATGGACTAAGAATATTTTCCTTATTTTTAATACCAGGAAAATTGAACCATTTGTTTTCAATGCCTTCATAAAAGGTCATTATTCCTCCAGCCTCGATAGAAGCAGTTTTGTATGGTCTCTTTCCTTTTGCTAATAATTTTTTAGTGAAATGAACTTCATGTGGATTTGTGATTGTTGATAAATCAAGAGTACAGCCTTGATTAGAAAATCTGTTACAAGTGTTAATTTCAGAGGGGGTATATTTATCTTTTTGATTTTCAATTTTGTAGGGATTGTATCTATTCCAAATACCAAATACCAACATTATTAGAAAACAGACAATGGGGATAATTACACGATGATATCGACTCCAAATGGAAGGATTCACTGGCTTCTTTAAGTCCTTTTTACTATTGAGCTTAACTCCATAGTTTGTCTTTTTCTCTTTTTTATTTACTAAATTTTGCTTTTTGCTTTCATAAATTGCTTTGTGTTGTCCACATAAGTCCCCTTTCCTTTTTACAGTCCTCTTACACTTTCTGCCTTTATTTGTTTTAGCCGAACACTTTGGCTTAGCCATTTATAAGATTTTTAATTTAAACTTTAAAAGTTAATACATAAACATTGGTTTTAAAATAATAGTTCCTGATAGAAATCGAAATGTTGAAATTGCACACAACGGTTGTAGCTACGATGTTGCAGCACGAGCAAAGATAAAAACTAATGCTACAAGCAAAAACCAAGCGAATTAAAAATTGCAAAATTTTTAATAAAGCGTCTTTAATGAGCGAAAGCAAAACAATCCGAGGTAAAATTCTCTTCCCAACCATTGCTGCAATGGACGTTAGCTACCTGTGTTGCCTTTCGCTTTTCCTATCCAATATACACTTCAACTCAAGGAATTAATCTACAAATCTTTGCCTACCTAGAGACCTAGGGAAGCGTTAAGTTTTCCGAGGATCTTCGACCCGCAGGAAAATAGCGACTCAGTAGCTGCGGTTTACCAAGGGAAATAACCTTCCTGACCTAGGAAAGTGCTACCAAAGAGTATACACTCAATTCACGTCTTATCGATCACGTAAGTATTCCGTCCTACTCGTTTTTTGATCGTCTGATTTGCACATCCTATTGTATTCTAAGTGGAAGGCAACATCTATATAAACGCGATAACCATACCTCAATCGCGTATATATCACTAATCTACGCAACAAAAAAACAATCAGCGATCACTTTCCACAACATCCCTTATCGTACCAAACATGTCATACGTTCCGCCTAGAAACGAAGCTGGGTCTACCCATTTTGCTTCTTCAATGTCTTCTTCGGTTTGAGGGATCAGCTCTAAGTCAGTCGTGTCCATCCGATACCAGTAGGTCGGCTTAATGCAGCGCACTTCCTTGCGATTTCGGTAAATGTGATAAGTCGTAATCAGTAATTCACCTCTGACAATTTTTTGGATGCCCGTTTCTTCTTGTACCTCGCGCACAGAGGCTTCGTCTGGTGTTTCACCTGGATCAAGCTTACCCTTCGGTAAATCCCAGTAGCCACGTCGATAGATGGCAAGTATTTCATTCCTCTGGTTATAAACTAAGCCACCAGCAGCTTGAACCACTTTAAACAAAGAGAAGAAATCGTTGACTAAGGACTCAACATCCTCAGCATATAGGACAACACTTTTGTCCTTGTTCGGTGATTTCTCTGCACTATCAATGTAATTGAGTAATCGACCTTTTTTTCCATAATATTCTGACGTCACCCAACCGTTTACATTTTCATATGCCTTAAACTCCTCTTTTGATAGTAATTTAATAACGGATAGATTTAGGGATATTTTGTACATTTGTGAGAATTAAAAGAATCGAATTAATGGAAGCAAAAGTTGCTCAATTACTATTGCAAATAAAAGCAATTAAACTGAGTCCACAAAATATGTATACGTGGGCCTCAGGAATAAAATCACCAATCTACTGCGATAACAGACTAACCCTATCCTACCCCAGTGTCCGACGAATGATTAAAGAGTATTTTGTAGAGAAATCAGCTGATTTCAAACCCTTTAACACCATTGCAGGTGTTGCTACAGCAGGCATTCCACACGGAGCATTGCTTGCCGATGCGCTAAATCTCCCTTTTGTGTATGTTCGAAGCAAAGCAAAAGGACATGGAAGACAAAATCTTATAGAAGGTGAGCTTAGAGGCAATGAACGTCTACTAGTAATAGAAGATCTAATTTCTACCGGTGGAAGCAGCTTGCAAGCCGTGAGAGCGCTAGAAGACCATGGCTGCACAATAGCAGGAGTCCTCGCCATTTTCACCTACGGGTTTCAACAATCCATCAATGCATTCGAAGCTGAAGGCATCCGCTTAGAAACACTGAGCAACTATGACGCCCTGCTCAATCAAGCACGCGAAATTGAATACATCACCGAAGCAGATGTCACACTATTAAAAGAATGGCGGGAGGGAATTAATGGTTAATTGTGAGCCTACCTCGAACGTCAAAAGTCTAATAAAAGGATGAACGAATTGGACAAACGGATAGCAAGCTTCCTACAAAAACGCAAAACACAAGGAAACCTCAGGCAACTAACCACTGAAAACAGGTTAGCAGATTTCTCATCAAATGACTATCTAGGCTTCGCTGTATCGAACGACTTGAACACGCTTATCAAAGAAAAGCTAAGCAGAATCACCTTACCAACCAACGGTTCAACAGGTTCAAGACTGATCACTGGTAATTTTTCCATTACCGAGGAAGTAGAAGAACGAATCGCGTCTTATCACCAAGCAGAAGCTGCTTTGTTGTTCAACTCAGGGTATACAGCAAATGTGGGTCTTTTCTCCTGCGTGGCAAGAGCTGGAGACACGATCTTGTATGATGACCTAGCACATGCTAGTATTCACGATGGAATGCGATTGAGCAAAGCCAACCGAATCGCATTTAAACATAACAACGTAGCAGATTTTAAGCAAAAGCTTAGCCAATGCAAAGGAACGGTATTCGTAGCACTAGAGTCTGTGTACTCAATGGATGGAGATGAGGCACCCCTGGAAGCGTTACTTGCAGTGGAGCGGCCTGACACCTATTTCATCATTGATGAAGCGCATGGGACTGGCGTGGTGGGTACCATGGGCGAAGGACTCGTATCAAAACTCGGATTGGCTGATCGGTTCTTTGCACGTGTGCACACGTATGGCAAAGCACTTGGGCTACATGGAGCGGCTGTCCTTACTTCCAAGCAGACAAGAGACTATTTGATTAATTTTTCAAGGCCGTTTATCTATACCACTGCCTTACCGCTGCATGCTGTTGTAAGCATTGATTGCGGATATAACTTGCTAGAAAAGTCTGAACAACTGATTGCTGATTTGCATCGAAATATTCGATACTTTAAAGCTTGCATCGAGCAATCTTCACTTAAACATCAGTTGATTCATTCTGATTCCGCGATTCAAAGTTTGGTCTATGATGGTAATGAAGCGACGAGGCAAGCGGCACAACGTGCTGTTGAAGCAGGGTTTTATGTGAAGCCAATTCTGTCCCCTACAGTTGCAGTGGGCAAGGAACGGTTACGAGTATGTCTGCATGCTAATAATACGGAAATGGAAATCGCAGGACTAGTTTGGAGTTTGTGCTAGAAAATGAATTTCGAATGAGTCAAAAATCACATTCATCATACACCTTTGTGTACATTTCCCAGACTTTATCTGAAATCCAGTAAAACTCTCTAAGTTGGACAATTAGATTTTGTACTCGTTGTAAAAATTCGCTTTCTAGTTTAGATCGATGGATGAGCCCTAGCGCGTGTTCCAAATTTTTAAGGACTGCATTAAACAGTGTGTCAGATAAGTATTCATATTCAATCATGAAGGTAGAAGCTGACTCAGCTGCATGTAAACGGATATCAATCATATCATGTTCAAATAGAACTGACTTTTCCATTTTCTTTAGAACCGAGTTCATGATTTTTATTCGCGGTCTTCTAGGACGTACGTAGCTTTTTGTTTTAAAGCATTTTGCAATATCTACTTTGGCTTGTTTATAGATTTTTGCACGATCTTCTGCAGAACCAAGGTCTAACTTATAATGATTTTTAACTTCGCTGAATTTATCAAACAGTGTTAGGACTTCAGACTGTAGTTCTTCTTGGCTAAGCGATTCTAAATGTTTTATTAAGGTGGACTTTCGCATCCCTAAATATACAGTTTTCTAGACTTTCAACATAGTCTCAATCGATTGGTTGAGATTTGAAATCATTCGAGTCTGTTCTGTGATCGTTTTACGGAGCTCCTTAACTTCGTCACTGATGTAGCTTGAAGCGTTTTGTGGAGAAGGTAGAAACGGGCTTATTTTTGCACGCACATACCAAACTTCCCGTAAATCACCTACATCAACATGAAAGGGTTCGTAGTAATTATTGTCAGATATCAATTCTACTTGCTTGGATGCTTTCAATTTATTGGTTACCCGCTTTACTAAAACGTCTCCTCTGGTAACAATGACATAAACATAATTATCCTTGATGGAAGAATCCCACAATGTAGGTTCAAGATAACTGCAAATCACTTTGTCGCCTTCAAACAAGGTTGGCTCCATACTGTCGCCAGCTACGTCGAAAGAGCGGTGTGTGCCGACTTTATACTTGTAATCAGGAAGCGAATAGGTCGGCAGATCTTGGATGAATGTCGGATCCGTCATTTCACCTGCATACCCAGCTTGTGCGGGAGTAGGCACGTGCACAATTCGTTCATCATCTTGAGAATTCGTCACGATCGTTAAAACTCGAAAGCTCTTATGGTCTTCCTCAGACATAAACATGGGACCTTCACCAGTATAAATGTATACAGGATTCACTTTGTATTCTTCTATAGATTTGCGCAGCAGCTCTATAGTTACATCCCGTCTTCCCTTAAGGATTTCACTTAAACTTTGAGGAAGATATTCTAGAGATAAAGCAAATTGTCTACTGGACCGCACTGTTCCTTCTTCCTTCAATTTGTTATGACAATTAATAAAGCGCTTTGTTACGATACTATTCATTCTAAAGTATTTCTGAGTTCAATTCATGACTATCTGTTCGCGAAATAGTTATATTATCTCAAATGTAAACGATTAATTCGTAAAAATCAAATTATTTTGATTTTTTGTCATTTATTTGCTTACTACTTTGTATCGAACTATGGAATGGAGTATGAGCGATATGCATGCACATTAAACTGTAGGAAGAACAGCTAACACCCGCTCTGCTTGAAGTAAATGTCTACCATTATGATAAATAACAACTCGAAAGGTGTCACCCAGTCTTAGTTTAATCAAATTAGTAATGGAGATGCCTGTTTTGGTTTTAGTCAAACAAACATTGTTCGCTGCTTCTAGCAAAACCAGTGTTTCTTGTTGCTGCCGTATGAATTTATGTAGGGTTTCTTTTGATAGCTTGCTGCCAACAGGATTCATGCTTTTAAATGTCTTCATCTGGCCACCTTTTTCTTTAGGAAGCATGCTGTTTGCAAAATAGTTACCCAACCAACCACTTTTGAATTCACCGTCTCCAGTATGCTGCGCATTTTGAATCCTGTCTTTGAGTTCTGGTAAATAAAAATCACCATACCGGTTAAGGTGTTCTATGCATTCTAGAACACTCCAGCTTTCTGCGTTTGACTTATAATTCAGTGTCTCAGTGTCTAGATCCAACAATTGCTGGGCACGATTCAAGTGATTTGTTGTGCGGTCTGTAAGTTCATTTATTAGTGTCGTTGAATTCATCTCTTTTTTTTCTTCAAAGGTGAGCGTTTTTTTAGATTAACGTCTTGATTGAAATCAAGATTTTTTAATGCGCGACAAGGTTTCAGGTGACATGCGCAAGTAAGAGGCAATATACTTGAGCGGAATTTCCTGAAATAGTTGCGGACTCCTAGCAAACACCCGTTTATAGCGTTCCACAGGAGAGTTGATCAGAATATCCTGTTCGCGTTCCATTTGTTCGATAATGAATCCTTCAAGCATATTGTTCCAAAGCGAACGATACGCATCTGAACGATCGATAAATTCAGTAAATTTTTTCTTAGAAATAGAAAGGAGTTTACATTTCCGAATGGCCTGAATGTACATTTTTGTTGGTTGTCCAGTAATAAATGAATCGAGTGCTGTGATCAAATTGTTTTGATAGCCTAGGCGAATAGTGTGTTCTTCATGCTCAGAAATCGTAAACACGCGGAGGCTGCCTTCTTCAATCCAATAAAGATTGGTATCTGTTTTCCCTTCAACAGTCAGAAACGCATTCCTTTCAAGGGTTTGCTCCTCTTCCCACATCGCATTTTCATGAAGTTGACTGATTAGTAGTTGAAGAGGATTCATATTGTAAAATTGCAATCAATAATTCGTCAAATAGACTCCAGTAACATACTTCGAGCTCTTCGTTTGCCGAAATGGCAAATACTGCGTAATTCGATCTGTAAACTCATCCATCGATTCATCGTATTTCAACTCAATGATTAAATCCTCATCTCTAATCATATACCGCTTAAATGCTTGTCCTAGAAGTAAACTGTGGTAGCGCATCTCTCGGTCAATTGTTATTCGAAACTTGTTGTCTGATGTCGTAAAATAAGACCGCACATAAGAATTCATTAATACGGGACTCAAGCCTTGATTCATGCCTGAATGTTGATTCACTGTTCGAGTCAATTCCTTTAAATCATCAATCGTAAAAGCATCTACGGACAGGACGCGCTTGTCTCCTAGCATATTTTGCTTGATCTTGGTCTCAAAACGTGGCGACTCAATCACCTTAGGATCATCTCCATACCACCGAACTCTAAATTTCTTACGATTAGCTATCCCACTTACATTGTCTTCCAGCGTTGTTAAACCTGGCGTATCAAAGTAAATATTGTTGATCTGACGGTCAGGAAAGGCAATGCGAAACCCCGCTGGATGCAAGCGAATAGACTGCAATACAGCATCTAAGCTAAAGTGATTAAATTTATATTTTAGTTCGTAACGCATTCTTTTAATAATTGTTAATGTTTAATTTTCATCAATTAACTCTAGTTCCTTTCATAGACATTAGACAACTTCGATTAAATCTAAGTTTAAACAATTAAATCTCTAATTATCAATTAATTCCAATCCGCCTTGGCGTTCATTCTTTACTTGTTCTGAACCGATTAACTTATCGTTTAACAGGAGTTTTGATCCCTTTTCTATTAAATGTAGTTGTCTAATATTATTGACGTCATACTTTTTTACAAGAATTGTTGCTCCACCGTATTCCGGTTTTTTCTGATAAGCCGCAAATCCCTGCCTGCAATTACGAAGCGTAACACTGTTCACCGTAAGCTGGCTCAAGTCTTTTGATGCTAAACCGATCACAGCCCCGTCGATCAAGGTTTCTGTAACACTTACCGTCGCCTGCTCGCCAACACTTATCCCCTTGTCACCTGCTAATTCTATCTTGCAATTCTTAATGTCTATCGTGCTTGTAGAGAAATCGATGGCATCATTCCCTGTTTTAAAGAATCTAGAGTTTACAATCGACCCTTTACAGAAGTCTGCATCAAAGCCATCACCATAGGTCTCACTTACTAAACAATTCGTCATCTTAAAATCACAGCGCACCGTATTCAGCGCATCCTCACAATGGTTTTTCGTAAATGCACAATGCGTCATTTGTACATCTGACTCATAAAACGTAACGGCTCCTGTCAACAACCAGCCTTCATAATTCAAGGTATTCATGTCTTCAAACAACACATAACTGAGCGTAGATTGCCTAGGAGCATCCAATACCGTAAAGCCATTGGCAGACTTGTCACTTGAATAAATCTTAATCGGAAATTCCTCTGTTCCTCGCATGCGAACGGGCGACTTGGAAATAAATTTTGCTTTCTGTATCAGGTTCAGCTGTGTTCCAGGTTCAAAGACAACTTGGAAGCCTGCAGGTATGATAATGTCTGATGTGACCCTGTGCTCACCTGCTCGAAAAGTAATCTGTTGATCAGTGACCGTGTACACAGCATTCGATTTGAGTTGGATGCCTTCCCACAAGGCTTGAGTTGGTGCTGTGGGCATAGAAGAACGGAAGCTCGAAATCGGCGTAGAAAAAAGCGAATCGATCCCTGGCACACCATAAATAATGTACTTCGCATTGAGTGGCACCGCAATTTCTTCGTACTTGATTCTTTTTAGTTTGTTGATCGGAAAAACAAGGAGCGGTTGATCTAGTTTCTGATTGATTTTTCTAGGCGCATTCCCTGTTCCAATAATCTCTAAAGCGGAGAAGTGAAAATTTGCGAGGCTGACTGTTTTCGTGTTTCCTGTTTTCTCTTGGGTCCAAGCTTTAATGCCTGTTTCATTATAAGGATAAATCAAGGATTGTAGGTTCTTACTTCGGTTGATTAGATACGCCTTATCAAATTTATATTCAGGAAATTCTTCTTGTAAAAACTGTTCTCTTTCGGTTAAACCAGGCTCCAATTCTAAGAAGAATTGATTGATATAATCAGGAGAAGAATAATAATTTAAATAGGAATGATACTTGGAAATAAACGTAGGATCATAAAACAATTGCTTGTACATTTCTACCCCTTCATATCCTCGATTAAATACCCCCTCAGCAATAAAAAAACCGTCTCCAGGTGCATTCGGAATAAAGTTTTCAGCAAACCCATCAAACCCAATCGGCTCTAGCTTTGTAGTAACTGGGTTGTAGTAAAATCGCTGATTATGCCACGTCAATCCGTGAAATGCTGCACATACATCAGTAATGGCATAAAACTTAGCCAAGCGCTCGATATCAAACAATTCCGCTGGTGGTTTTGACCCATTACGAAACTGTTCAAGCAAATCTCTTGCAATCTCAAATTGCTTGGAAAGCGTAGGAGAAACTGCTGTTTTGCTACCGCCAAATGGTTGAATCGGTGCTGCTTGAGCGGCTGGTTTCTTATGATCGTGACTGACATAATTACCAAATTTATCATAATGCCGCTTGTATCCATTCCAATACTCATCCTCAGAAAACCGAATGATCGGTCCTTCTCTCCGCAAGCGATACTCTACCAGTTGTTTCTCAAAGTGTTCCTCATATAGATACGTTCCCATATCTACTCCGTTTAAACGAAATTTAATGAAGTCAAAACGAGTCGTTAAAATATCTTCTTTTTCAAGCAGCTGATGATAAAAATACTCTGACAAGTAGTTCCTTGTTACTGGGTTTTGAATGGAAAAAGTGACCATTCTGTTCCACGCTTCTGGTGCTTTTACTTTTATTCTACATGACCATTTATCACTGTTTAGATGATCTAGCCAATCTCCTTTTAATCGAAGTCTGATTTCTTTTTTGTGGTCTGCTTCAATGATTTCACCCTTTGCCCAATCTTCATCTGAGTTGATTAGGATGCCTTGTCGCATGGCGGATTTTCGCTTGTTCGCTAGCTTATTCATTCCCTTTTCGGGAATATCAATCACAAGCTGTTTTGGTTTGAATGCTTTATAGTTTGTTCCATCAGCGAGTCGCTCAATCATTAAGTCATCAAAGTACACGATATTGCTGTGTGGCTTGTAGACATAAATGCTTATTTTTTCAAGCGTTTTCCCAAACGGGACATGGAAGTAATGCTCTAATAACTCCCAGCCATTTGCTTTCTTCCTTACTGGAAGATGGGTGGATTGATAGAAGCTACCATCAGGCGAGGAGACGACAAGGTTTCCAGGTGTCTGATCGTTGCGTTTTCTCCAGACGGAGATTTTGTATTTTGCGCCTGGTGTTGGATGGGGTTCTTCGTAGCTAAAACCATATTGCATGTCTTTGCCAATTTTACAAGAGAATCTTCCTGTATGCGCTTCTTCGCTTGACTGAGTGCTGGCGTTATTGAAGGAGAATCCGTTGTGCACAAAGCTGTTTCCTCTTATCTGTTCTGCATTACAGAGGATGTTGTCCCCGGCAGACATAGGAAGTAACGGTCGAGTAAACCGTAGAGTTGCAAGCACGAATACAATTAACAGTAAGCCTGCCAACAGTGTTCTGTTCGTCTTTAAGCCTGTTCCCCGATCCAACTGTCCTTTCAGCAGCATACTGTATTGTGTTAAGCTGCAAAGTTAACAAACAGTAGAGAGAATCCATGAATTCTCCCTACTCAAATCCCATAAACTAACAAATTCTTTTATTGCGCGATTAGCTTTCCATTGCCTACAATTTTATTCGTATCTCGTAGTACGAAAAAGTAGACACCAGCAGGCAAACCGTCTCTTGAAAAGATCAATGGAACCTCATTCATGATAAAATCCTGACGAACCAATTTACCCATTGTATCAAAGAGTTGAAAGGTCACCTTACCTTGTTCCGAGGTATAGTCCAAAACAAACTCCGCCGTCTCTGAAAAAGGGTTAGGAATTACGGACAAATAAGGTGGCAAAACATCTATAGATTCTTCACTTGTTTTAGACGGAGTTACTATTGTAACAAGGTTTTCTCCAATCTGATGAAATGTTTCATTTGTAATAATCGGAGCATTAAAATCAAAATAAATCGCTGCACTATTATTGATAATCGTTTCAATTGGAAGATAATTCTTTTGGGAAATCCTGAACTTTAAAAATCCATGAGAGGCCGGTTCATTCGCAGTAGAATCAACCAATTGAATATCATGAAAGGCCATCTAAACTCGCAATGATATCACTGGCTTGTTCATGATTTCCAGAATCAATTACTTTTCCCCATTCGAGTGCACCCGTATTTGATAATTTAACGACATAAATATCATAGTTTGGAATTGTATCAACATTGTTTACCGAAGATCCGGTTACGATGTAACCACCATCCATAGTCAACTCAATATCTCTTGCCATATCAGTAGATTTATAGTCTTACAAGTTCCAGTGATGATGTATATGTCAACCTTGATACTAAAATCTTACTGGCGAGAATCTATTATGAGCAGAACGATCCCGATGCCTTAGAGTCACTGATTAATAGTTTTAAGTCGTTTATTCGAAGAAAAAAGATCATCAGCTATCACCGAGAAAGTTATCAGAACTTCCTGAACTGTCTTACTAAACTGGCTTTTGTAAACCCATATGACAAACCATCCAAACAGTCACTTGCCAGTGAGATAGAACAGATTCAGCCTTTACCTGACAAGTATTGGTTCTTGTTACAATTGCGAACGTAAGCTGTTATAGAAATTATTGGTTGTAAAGCACATTCATAAACCATCTCTACCCTGTCACAAATAACCAAATGCAGATAGGCGCTTATCACAAATTCATGGCACTTTTAAATCAACAACATGAATTAAAGCACAGCGTTATGAATATTTACATGCCATCCTTACTCAAACAAATTATCCCTGAAAACAATAACAACTTTAGTTCGACCGTCGTCTTGGTCTTTCTAATGATGACCTTCCATTTCATACGGGCAGGCTTCTAGAGCAAATGGTCTTTGTCAATTAAAAACTACTTTTCTCTTTCTAAATCAATAGACAACCAAGGCGATTTAAAACGATGACCAGCAAGGGTTAGAAAATTCGCGAATCTTGGTAGAATGATACTCTTACGTCGATTTCCAATACTTATGATCAATTCATCACCATATTTATCTAGCTTAAATTCTTCTTCAGCAACAAAATTTAATTTAATATTCATCGTGTAACCAGTCTCTGTTTCAAGAACTTCAAATGGATTTTCGTGATGAAAAATCAAGGCAGGATCTTCTTTTCCATAAGTCGTTCCTCCAATCTTCTTTAGCAATTCCACACCAAACACTTCCTCTCCTAAATGCGGTACTTTATAAATCGGTAATGGAGCAAAACTTTCTTCAATTTCAGTCAGATATTTCTTCTGAGAAGTCACGTATTTCTGAAACAACTTGCCACCTCCTTTCTCTGGCAATATCCGATTCACAATGATGGCATCTACATTATATCCATACAATTGCAAGTACGTATACGCTCGTTTTGCTTCCTGAATTACCATCCGCTCTGGATTCGCCACAATTCGTATAGAACACACTGCGGGATCAATCATAACCTTCTGAATCCGCTCCAACTTGTCAAACAATTGCTGTAACTCCTCATATCCTTTATCCAAGGGCACTCCTGTCGTTTTACGGATAATCTTCCCAAGCGATTTTACCGCAAACTGTTGCCCAGGAAACGCCTTCGTCAACCATGATTGAGTCACTTGCGGAAGGGTAAGCAACGTCAACGTCTCCCCTGTCGGTGCACTATCAATAATGATCAAATCGTAGTTTCCTTCACGGTGGTATTGTTCTATCCAAAGAAAAGCCGAAGCTTCCTCCATGCCCGGTAAGACAGAAAGCTCTTCCGCCACGACATTTTTCACACCGCGCCACTTAAAAATTGTCAACATCATCTGGCGCATATTATCCCAATACTTTTTCATTGAATAATACACATCAAACTCCTGCGCCCACAAATTCTCAGCTATTTCGGTTGGTTCTGGACCAAGTTCCATGTCTAATGCATCTGCAAGACTATGTGCCGGATCTGTTGAAATCACAAGCGTTTTATGGCCTTTCTCAGCTGCCAACAGCGCTGTTGCAGCTGCCGTTGTCGTCTTCCCCACTCCACCTTTTCCTGTAAATAATATTATTCGCATCTAGGATATTTTTTGCGTGCAAATATAGTATTAATTTGGGGGCTTCCCTTCATTCATTGTCATTCATTTCGGGTCGGTTGTTCCAGCACTCTCAGCTGTAAAGGCGAATGCAAATCGCCTATACATCTGTTCAAACAACACTTCCACCACCTAGCCCGGCCCGATATTCCTAGCAAAACCCTCAAAAGAAAAGAGACCACCGATAAGCAACTACTTATGGTGTTTGGTCAAAGCACGAATTGCAATTCGATAAACCGTATGGACCAATTGTTATTCTGTGAGCGTAAGGGCGAATTGCAACTCGCCCCTACAAATCCCCTTCAATGTTTCATGGTGTTCATTAACAGAAAAAATTCCTTATTAAACATTATTTAAAATAAACCAATCGCTCAGAATCCGTGTTATTCAAAAGATTACACTCTCCTCCACTAAATGGCTGTATCGTTGCTGTCACTGTTGTCTGTCCATCCGTGGCTTGTGGATCATAGAACGCTTGAAAACCAAAGG
>CALGAW010000072.1 GCA_937959115.1 uncultured Saprospiraceae bacterium | reverse complement strand
GTTTAATGTAAACACCGTAACGTAATCCATCCGTGACTATTAATCTTTTACAATTTGTTTTACCTTCTGCATAGCCTTGTGCTTGACTTATTGCTGTTAAACAGGAACTATCTTTTTTCTTTGCCTCAACAACAATTGATAGATTTTCATCCTCTCTAGGCAATCTGTCAAACAAGGCAATATCTACTTTATTCCATTCAATAGCCATCTTTTGTGGTGTCCAACCTATTGCCCTTAGAATAGGGATTACAAGGTAAGCGACTGTTTCGAATTCCGATGGAGCACTAACACTCCAGTACCATTTTGCAATTCTTTGAAGTTCATTAAATTCGCTCATAAGCTCTTCAATTGAATTACTAGATACTCCTTGCGCAAAAAGATATTCACCAATTTCAGAATGAGTTATAATGTTTCCTACCTTAGGCAATTCTTTTATCTCTTTATTTAAATCATTTTCGGTAATTTCAAGTTCTTCAAGCCAAGAAAGTACATCAGGCGATGTTAATTTTTGGGTTGTATCTCCTTGTTTTAGAGCATAGGTTTTAAAATATTGAGGATTATCTAAACCATTCCATAGCCACCTAACTCTTCTTACGTGCTGAATATCCCATCCATCTATGTCTCCAAAACAATCAGACCATTCATATTCTCCTACAATTTCACCTACACCAAGAACTGTACTTGTGCCTATTCTTAATACTACAATATCACCAGATTTCATTTCCTCTGCAAATCTCCAGATATCAGTAATTTTTCTTGAAGATATCCACGTCCAATCTCGAAGAACTTCCATGCACTCGGGATAAGCCCCGCAATCACCTGGTCCATTTAGAATTACATCCCATTCTAAGCAGATTTTAGAATAGTTTCTGTTTGTATCACCACAAGCTTGTTGCCAGATAGTTCTATCAGTTATTGTCATTTTTTATGATTTAATTGTTTGTAACATTAGTATAAACGCGACTGAGTGCTTCAATGGCGTATATATTGCTTATGTATTCACCAAATTACTACTTTCCATCATAACATCCAAAGGACTTTTGACAACACTATTGTCGACTTTCAATAAATGCGTGTAAATTTCTGTGGTTTTAGATGAGGAGTGGCCCAATAGCCCTTGTATATAGCGTAAGTTTGTTCCTTGTTGTAGAAGGTGCGTAGCAAAGGAATGGCGAAGCGTATGGACAGTAGCCCAAGGGTTTACGTTGGAACTCTTTACGGCCTTCCTAAAAATGTTTTGTACACTTCTAGCACTATATTTTCCTCCAGTTTGCCCTTCAAACAACCAATAGGATGGCTTATACTCCATGTAATACCGCCGCAGTAGTTCTAATAAATGACTAGAAAGGATCGTCCGCCGATCCTTTTTTCCTTTTGCTCCTTTTATAAAGAGATATCCATCCACCGATCGAACGTCCTCAACCCTTAGGTTTAGAACCTCGCTTAGCCGAAGGCCACTTGAATAGATTGCGCAAAGTATTGCCTTGTGCTTTGTATTTTTTGGTTGTTTTAGTATTGCGTGTACTTCCTGCATACTTAGAACTCCAGGTAACGTTTTTGATCTCTTCGGTCTCTGAATGTTATAATACTCCCTTGGTTGTTCAAGAACATGCTCATAATAGAATTTAATCGCATTGATAATTGTATTCTGTTTATTTTCAGAAATCTTATACTTCACAATCCATTTTGCAACATAGCTTTCTATTTCTGGTTTAGTTACATCTAATAAAGCTCTATTCTCAAAATACTTAAAGAAATAGGTAAGTGCTCCTCTATAGGATTTCCAGGTACTATGGCTGTATGCTTTTAATATAATCTTTTCGTGCACCCGCTCTAGTTCAGTTTTCATTGATTCGGACAATTCTATCCTAGGGATAGTAGCTGTTTTAGCAAGCGGGCGTTCCTCAAAAGATTCACCAAAGATTTGCTTTAATAAGGTTAAATTTTCATTGGTATTCGCTATACTCCAGAGCTTTTGCTGATGATGGTAAAACCGACCAGGAATAGCTTTGATCCGATCTCTCCAATTTTTCGCATTAGGAGGAAGATAAAACTTGATCCGCCGAGCTGTAGGTTGATCTTTGTAAATTATTGCTTTCATTTTGACGAAATTAGTAAATTTAAAGCTTGTTAACCAGTGAATTAAAGTAATAACCGATTTTAACCGATAATATCAGATAGAAGCGGTTATTATCGAATAAAAATTAAAATAGATGAAAATTTTATTAAAAAAATGCACCTTTACAAGATAAGACACCTCGATAAAACTTTAATATGAAGAAACCTTGCAAAATCTGTAAAAAGGAATTCGCTGGAAGATCAGACAAAATATTTTGTTCATTAGGATGCAAAAACGAGTATAATTCTCGTTTAAGGAAAGCTACTCAAACTGAGGCTAAAAAAATTGATGATATCCTTCACCGAAATAGGTCCATACTACTTGAAATTATGGGTAAATACAAAACCCAAATTAAGATTGACCGTATTTTACTTGATAAGAAGAAATTTAATTTTAACTACATGACAGGATATTATATCAATAAAGAAGGCAAAGTCTATCACCATATTTATGACTTCTCCTATATGACTTTCAGTTCTGAACAAGTCCTTATTGTTAGAAAAAGAAGATCCGATTAATGGCCGTCAATACCGACCAATAAAGTGAGCTTGACTTGCACAGATCACCTACTGATGTGCCATCAACAACTCCTCCAGATACGGATTCACTATGATAACTTGGGGCTTACCTATTCGTTTTGAGATTTATGCTCCTAAATGCAAACTAGAGAACAGTTAAAAACAAGACTTAGAATAATAAACAGATGCCATTTTTAGTTGTTATTCTGATTAACGGTTATCTTCGCTTGATTTTGGAACGTTGATTGCTGCTTGTTAATTAATACATTGAAATACAAAGGCATTCCCTTGATTTGTATTGTACTTGACTATCGATATTTTTATGAAATTGAGTTTTTTCAAAACACTACTGATCTATTTTCTTACGGTTATTCTTTGCCCTATTGTGCTTGACGCACAAAGTATTGGTGGAGATGTAGTGAATGAAAATGGAGAACCAGTTCCACTCGCAAACATATATGTAGAGCAAACAGGCTCGGGAACCGCAGCAGACATCGATGGTAAATACTTTCTTACTCTGAACCCTGGAACCTACAACATCGTAATTAGCGCACTCGGATATGAGTCAAAAGGCATGGAGATCGTCGTGAGCGATCTGCACTCAGCACTCAACATTACCCTAGGTTCATCTGGATTAGACCTCGAAGAAATCATCGTCACTTCCTCCCGAAAAGATCCCGCTTATGCCATTATCAGAAACGCTAGTGAAAATAGAAAACGATACCTCAAACAAGTAGAGAGCTCAAGGGTTAAAGTGTATCTAAAAGCTACTGAAGAAGTAGATAACACGAAAAAGAAAAAAGAACCGAGGCAACAACTCTCAAATAACAGCCAAGACGCAACCGCAGGACCAGAAGACCCGTTTGCCGAAGAGGAAAAAAGAAAACTCAACCAAGCCTCCAAGTTAAATATGGTAGAAATGGAAGCGTTTGTTAACTATCAGTTGCCAAACGATTACAAGGAAGAACGCACCGCGTTTAAAGCATATGGAGATAAGAAAGGCTTGTTCATTCCACTGTTTTCAGAAACCAATTTCAATTTTTATGAGAATATGGTGGATTTGAATGGAATTGCTGAGGTTCCTGTCATTTCCCCGATTAGTAGAACAGCCATCCTTTCCTACAAATTTAAACTGATTGAAAGCACTGAGGAAAATGGACAACTGGTGCATAAAATAAAAGTGATACCTAGGAAAAAAGGAAACTCTACCGTGTCCGGTTTTATTTACATCAACGAAGAACTTTGGAACATCAATCGGTTGGATGTCCAGTTTACCAAAGGCGCGCTTCGAGCATTCGATGACTTTCAACTCAAACAAGAATACAGTCTGCAGGAGGATAGCCTCTGGATTGCAGATCGAATTGAATTCATTTACAGCACCAAGTTCGGGCGCTACAAAAATTATTACGGAAATACGCTGATCTCCTTTTCAGAATTTCAGAATAATTACGAATTTCCCCCTCGGTTTTTCAAAAATGAGGTTTCAGTCACCTCCAAAGAAGCCTACAAGCGAGATTCTATGTATTGGGATTCGATCCGTGTCGTACCATTGACTGAAGTAGAGCGAGAGGTGGTCGATTATCGGGATAGCGTAGATGCTGTTGTCAATAGCAAGGAATACCAAGATTCGATTCAAGCAGAATACAATAAAATCCAACTACTTGACTTGGTTTGGGATGGGGTTGGCTTTCGCAATAATCAAAAGAAAAGTCATCTCCTTTTTCCGCCAATCCCTGAATTACTAGACTTTGAGCTGGTCGGTGGATTTCGGGTCGGTCCTTCCTTGTCTTATTCTCGTCAATGGGAAAATGGACAACGGTTTTCATTTTGGGGAGAGGCG
Source organism: uncultured Saprospiraceae bacterium (assembly GCA_937959115.1). Lineage (GTDB taxonomy): Bacteria > Bacteroidota > Bacteroidia > Chitinophagales > Saprospiraceae > JAHDHB01. The sequence goes on along the minus strand of CALGAW010000072.1, from coordinate 10,619 downwards.
AATATCGGTCTTCGAAACAAGGATATAATCGGCGAGTTTTCTAGCTTTTATCGGTATAACCCTCATAAATTATCTGATATCAGATTGAAGGCTGGTCGTGACTTTGAATCGGTAAATGCCTTTGAGTCTATCCTAAATCAGCTGAAAAGTTCCAACTATATTCTGAATGACTTTATTCGGTTAAGTCACCGATTTGAGGTTGTCAATGGCCTCTTTCTCAAGGTAAGAGGAAAGATCGATAATCGACACTCGATAGAGGGATTAGACTCCCGAAGTTTTATTAATGATGTCGTAATAAACGATCAACCCCTTGTGTTTGATGATTATGTGGCGTTTATCACGGAGACGAGTCTATCTTATACCCCAGGGCAGAAATATATGACGGAGCCCACTCGAAAGGTAATCCTTGGAAGCAAGTGGCCTACGTTTACGTTGTATTATGAAAGAGGCTGGCCAGGAGTGTTTACAAGTGAGGTACATCATGATTATCTGGGCTTCAATATCAATCAGAATATATTACTCGGTATGCTTGGCAACTCAAAATATCGATTTAAGACGGGCAAATTTCTAAATACCAAGAACCTTCGTTATGTAGATCTCAAGCGTTTTCAACGCTCTAATCCTTATTGGCAAGCAGATCCACTGAATGCGTTTCAGCTGTTGGACTCGTCACTGATTGTTCGAGATGACCTATTTCTGGAGTTTCATCACATCCATCATTTTAACGGAGCACTGATCAACAATATACCATTGATCAAGAAGACTCGAGTCAACGTCGTTGTTGGAGGCGGTGCGCTTTGGGTAAAGGAGAGCAACTATTTGCACGGTGAGGTGTATGCTGGTTTGGAGCGGGTATTCAAGATCGGACCGCGTAGGAGAATGCGACTTGGAGCCTATGGCGTATTTGCGGAGTCTAATAACACGGCGCCCGACACGCAAATCAAGTTCTCAATTGACATCATTGATACCTGGAAAAGAGAATGGGATTTTTAATGATTCCTGCCTTTCCTCCATCTAATTAATAACAAAATCAATTTTATCTGTCTTCCTAAAGTCTTTTCTAGTATTGAATCGCAATTGACAATACTGAACTTGATCGCCGTAAATGGATTGTATGATTCCTTTGATTGTTTCAGTGAGTTCCAATAATTCTGATTCCTCATAATCAGATTGTTCTGATTTCTTGAATTCTACTAGGAGCGTATTTGGTTTTAGGTCTTTAATTAGGTCTTCTGAATTATTTACAAGGATACTGGTATATCCTCGATCCCTTTTATATATTACGCCGATTGATTCATCCGGAAAGTTTGCTTTAAGCTCTTTTCTGAACTGATTCAGTGTTTTTGTTCGTTCACAAGAACAAAGAGAGAGGAGGAAGATTCCGAATACAAGAGCGTATTTCATATTGTTCTATAATAACTGAAATCAAAGGATATTTTTATAATTAGGATTGCTACGTATATGCTCTAACTTGCTGTTGAATAAGATGCCCATTTTTATTGCTCTATCTTTGGCTTCCTCTGTCTTCGGGCCTTCAAAAAGAGTATCAAGTGTAGCAGAAAACAGATCCGTCCACCGATCAAAATGACGTTTTTCGATTGGAAGTGGTCTATGTTTTGAAAACGGATTCCCAGAGTAATCTTTAATGTTAAGCAGTACCGTGCTCCAAAAACTATACATCCGGTCAAGATGAGGTTGCCAATTGTCGTTTGGGATGATGGCAGCGAAAACAGGCCCTAACATGGTATCTTTTCGAACTTCCAAATAAAAGGCATCTACAAATACCTTTACGTCATTTTTGGTTGTAATGTCATTCATAATAATGAAAGTAGTAAAATCTGTTGAGACATTATCCTAAATAGAGCGATTTTATAGTGTAGATCATTTATAAAGATTCCGTTTTAGTTTTTTATGATGTCACATTTTTTGAAATTTTGTAAAAAGTTAAAAAGGAAATAGAAATAACATGAAGTATTCTAGAATAAACAAAACAACAAATGAAAAAAATACTTACTACGGTAATTGTGCTATATTTAGCCTTAGGTGCAACCGGGCAAGTTAATATTAGCTACCCGCAAGGAGCAGAAAGTCTTGATGTTTGTCGAGATTCTAGTGAATTGGAAGTCTCGTTAACGATTACTGATATCGATGCCGACAACGCCTCTGTAACTGTAAACTTACCAAACGGAATCGTCTACATCGCTGGATCTCTAGTATCTGGCAGCTCCAATAATGGCTTAACGATAGCAGAAGGCACAATTTCAGATTTAAACCAACCTACCTTTACAATAGCACCTGCTGATTTAGTAAATGGGGATCAACTTACGTTTACACTTACTCGAACAGCGGAGTGTTCAGCCCTAGTCGCTGCTCAAGGAGGAGCCGTTTTTAAAGATTCGATCATTGTGGAAACAGATGCGGGAATGGTTTCAGAAGAAAACCCCTTGTTAAATACCTATGATGTTTTGTTTCCTTCTATCTCCTTGTTAACACCAATCGCTGTGACAGGAGCCGTGAATAGCACACATGATAGAGATATTAAAATTACAAATGGTGGATTTGGTTGCCTAAACGAGGTGTCGTTTTATTGCGTAAATACTGATGTTACCCACAACTCTCTTACGGCTTCAGGGACAATTATTTCATCAGTACAAACAAGTGGTGATACTACCTTCTACCTATTAGACGCTGCGATAATTGCAGGTTTTGGCAATGGAGATGCTTGTTTTGATAATGGAGAAGAAATCACGTTGGTTGAAAACTTTACAATTAATAACTGTGCAGCCTCTACCGTTTACAATGCAAGCTGGGGATGTAATGGAAGTGTTTGTCAAGAGCAAAGTAAAAATGGTCAGATAAACATTTCCAATGGAGTTCCGAATATTAGTACTCAAGAAGTTCTTGTATCATCAGGAAACTCTTGTGTCAACGCAGTATTTGAAGTGACCTATACAAATAATGGTACGGAGGCTTCTGCTGGAGCGGGAACGGCCTACGGAATGATCTTTAAGTTTGGAATGGGGTATTCAAATTCTATTCTTTATCAAACATTTGAACACTACACAAATTTTAGTGTCGGTGGAGTTGCCTTAGCTGATACACTTGTGAATGGTTATGGAAATCTTATAGACTCTCCGCATTTTGTGAATATGGCAGAGCTAACAAGTGACCCTGATGGTGCAGGAGTTGGATTGGATGATCTTGATGGAGATGGTCAATATGACGACTTACCTGTAGGCGCTTCTGTGGTGATTCGAGTGGAGGTAGAATACGCCTGTGAGACAGCATGTCCTTCAGAACATTATTATCAACGATTTCAAAATCAAACCTGTTATCTAGATCAATGTAGTACTCCCAAGGAAACAGCAATCATTTCAAGATCAGATGTCCTATCTTACTATGAAGGATCTGATGGAACAACGACCAATGGGCCTACTGATGTAACTGATAATGAGGTAATCACATTTGAAGTTTGTCATAACTATAGACTAGGAATATACGGCGGTCTAGGCTGTCCAACAGACACTGTTTCGCTTCGACTCATATTACCTTCAGGCATTACTTATTCAGGTAATCCTACAATGGATGGTAGTGCGGCAACAGGTTCTGTTAGTGGCGATACATTGCTAGTTTCTGGTGAGCTTAACAATGGAGCCTCTTTAAGTGTTTGTTTTACAACAGATTTGACGTTCTCGTGCGCTGACTGGAATGGTGATGCACTTGATATACCAACTCAAGTAGTGTACAACTGTGATAATTCTTGCGATTGCATACAACAATGGGGATGTGATGACTTGAATCTTGTTCCCCACTGTCCAGGGTGTGTAGATGGTGGGCTAACAACAAATTACGCATGGTCAGAACGACTGAGTTTAGGGTATGCTGATCCTTCTGGAACTTCCTTCGCGGATCCAGCAACACTCAATCCAGGAAATTTAAAAATAGCAATGCCATGTGATAGTGTAAGGATTTATGCAACATCCGAACAAATTGGCGCTACTACCTATGACAACGCTTTTCTCCAAATGAAATATACTATGCTGGGAGGAGTTGAAGCATTCAATGTCACTGGAGGCCAAGTAGATATTGTAGATGTATCTACAGGGATTACTTACACCTGCGACCTGCCACCATTTGTTAAAACAACTGTCGTTGACACGGTGTTCCACAATTGGGACTTTACCACTCTTATTGGAGATCCTGCTTGCGGTATTCCTGCTGGCTTTATGTTTGAGCAGAATGATTCAGTTAATGTTTACGTTGATGTAAAAATAGCAGAAAACCCTGCACTTGACTTTGTTCCTGCTAATACGTTATCCGGCTTAAGATTTAAACACTATAATATTGATCCGATTACTAGTGAAGAACGATATTGTGATACATGGGGGGCGGAGCTATACCTTCATAAAAGAGATTACATACTTTGGGTTGGAAGTGGTGGAGTAAACAATGGGTGTAACTCTTATTCCAATTGGATGTCATTCCGTTTTAGACATGGAGCCTCTGATATCTACCCAGGAGAAATCAGACCCTATTCAAAAGTTGATTCTTTTGTTGTCACGATAAACAATGGAGATATATATGACCCCTCAGTTGTTCCTGTGATATGGTCAAGGGGAACTCCTGAAGATGGTTATCCTGGAGATGAAATTATTACAAACTTGTCGCCTCCAATCATTTCTGGGAATAAATTAATTTGGGTAAATGATGGGAGTTGGCCTTTAGGAGACATGATTGTGACTGATCATTCAGCCTACTATGTGCTCTTTAACTTAATGACAACCTGTGGTTCCGTTAATGGAACCGTAAACTATAAAGTGTATTCGACTGCTGCAGGTGATTTTGACGACGCTAGCTGTTATAAGCCAGTTTTAAATCAAAAAGATAGAATAATTACAAACCGTCAACCCGTTCTAGCAATGACTGACCTCACGGGCTGTATATCAGCAACTAAGCCTATTGAATATTGGGATCTAGAAGTTAGAAATACAACAGGAGCAAGAGATGCAGAATATGTGTGGGTTGGTTTTGAAGATTTATTATCAGGGGTAAATGTAGTTAATGTACTAGATCTAACAAATGGTGGAACTGCCTTACCTCTACTGAATTATGCAAATGGAAAATGGGTAGAACTAACTTCTTTGCTTACTGGTGGTTCAACACATCAAATTCGTGTAGAGTTTGAATATACTTCCTGTGATTCAGAGGAGTTAAGAGTGTTGTCTAGTTTTGACTGTGGGGTTTATCCAACAGACCCAACAGAGCTAAATTGTACGCCCTTTGAAACAATTCTTGAAATAAAACCAGCACCTTCAGAAGTCCAAATCAATCGATTGGAATGGCCGATGACCGATCAAGAACTTTGTGATACCTTGTTTTATGAAATTGAAATAAACAGCGCGCAGTTAGCCTATCTTGTAGATCCTACAGTAGAAATAGCGATGACGCCTGGCCTTAGCTTTCAAAGCGACCCCGAAGTTCAGTATCCAGGAGGAACCGGAACTTGGGAATCGGTTGCCCCTGCAATTACGGGTGCGCTTGCTGAGATTGATTTGAGTATGCATTCCGCTATCTCTTCAACTGGGATCCCCGGTACACAGGACGCTTTAGCGCCGGAAGAAAGAAATGTCAGAGTTCGATTCAGCTTTATAACAGATTGTAATTTCTTTGCTGGATCCAAATTTCAATTTTCTGCAAGAGGAAACAGTCCATGCACCGAAGCAGCAATAGGCGATGGCGTGACAAGTATAACACCGCCAATCAATATTATTGGTGTAACAGCTCCTTACACCACAACGAATACGATCGCTGTTCCTAGTACCTTCACCTCTTGTTCAACGAGTGAGTCTATTGGATTTAATGTAACGTTCTCAGGCGGAGCCTCTACGCAACCAGATACGGCAATCATTACCTTGCCTGCTGATTTGGAGTATGATCCTAGCAGTTTTGCGTGTACCTCTGCAGCAGTATTCTGCCCAACGTTTGTGGAGGCTGTTACGGACGTCTCTGGAATTACAACGGTGAAGCTAGTTTATCCAGCGGGAATACCCAATGGTACTGTTATTGACTATACACTTGACGTAAATGCAACAACAAGTAGTGGGTGCTCTGAACCAAACATCAAACTTGAAAATATAATTAATATTGCAGGTCCTGCCTGTGCTACTGATCCGACTGGATTTTGTCCTGAGATTGGGGTGGTATCTGGTGACGCTCTTGCTACAGTCACAATTGAAAAACCTAACTTAACATTAGATGATTTGTGCGGGTCATACCTTGAAAACGGTGGGTCGTTGGATTTTACGTTGGATGGCGCAATAACTAATACTGGTGCTGCTGTTCCCGCGGGAGATTCTATTTTTATTGAGGTCTTTTGTGCAGATTCTCTAGGACAATCAACCGGTTCAGCTATTGGTGTTATTCCAGTTCCTGGTCCAATTGCTGTAAACGCAACTGTTATCTTTAACGGGGATGTGTCGGGTATGTGTGATGCAGAAAACGGTATTGTCAGTATAATTAGTAAGACAGGTACGACTGGTATTCAAAATTGTATGTGCAACAACGAGTCTGAGTTTTATTGTAATCAATTAGTGCTTCCTGTTGAATGTAGCTCATTTAATGCACTTGCACATCCAGATGGTGTGATGTTGACATGGACAACCGCAACGGAAGTTGACAACAAAGGGTTTTACATTGAGCGCAGCAGAGACGGTGTTAATTTTGAAATAATTGGTTGGGAAAAAGGTGCTGGAGAAAGTATAGAACGTATCACCTACACCTACTTGGATGATAATATTTTTGGCGACGTTGTTTATTATTATCGATTAGTGCAGGAAGATCTAAATGGTGTCAAAGAGAATGCGTGTTCCATTGTCAATTATAACGGAACAACAAACTTTAGTGAAAACGCTTACAAGGTCTTCCCGAATCCTACAAATAACTCGATAAACATTGCGACCTACAGTGTTGATCAAGGAAAGGATTTAACGATTAATATTCATTCATCAATAGGACAGTTAGTCTATTCTGGTGAACAACATCTATCGTATGGGTTTAATAATTTTAATGTGAATGTTTCGCAGCTTTCTCCTGGTATTTATTTTGTATTGATTGAATCTTCAGATGGCGGTTTTGCCAAATACAAAATTGTTAAAGCAAATGAATAAGGAATAAAAAAGTCATCTTTTTAGAACATTTAAAATTCCTAGTTAAATATAAGAAGTATACTGCAATGATAATTTTCGTTCGATTTTTTATTATTGTAAGAACGTTAAAAATTATCAATTATTAATTCAATTACTTGCTTTTACAACTCTTACAGCGCCCCATTCTTTCTCATCAGTCAACAGCTTCACAAAGTAAATACCAGCTTCTAGTGATGACCCGACACTTACCACATCCCGCTTACTAGAAATCGACTGTGTCTCTACATTTTGGCCTAGAGCATTATAGACCTCCACTCTAAACTCGTCTGCTTTAAAGTTTGCTGGAAGTGCCAATACAGTCTCCCTTGTAAATGGATTGGGAAACACGTTAAAGTCGATCCGTTCTTCTAGCAGATTCTCATTGCCGATCATGCCCTCTTCCGTTACTCGGAAATAGTCAATTCCGGCAACCGTTACATCCTGATTGGTAGTTGGGTAGTCCGAAGCATCAAAAATCAGCTGCATCGTGCTTGTTGGCGTTAAGTAATCAGCCACACGAATATTGGAATTAGACCAACTCGATGGAAATGAATACCCAGGAAATTCCTCTACGACAACAGTTGTATTGCCATTAGACAACATGACTTTTAGCGTATCGTCTCCTTGTGGAAACGGAAATGGAATAGAATCCGAAAAATTAATACTAAAGCTATACGAATAGTAACGAACATACGGATCAACATAACCACTAAGGTCAAAAGTTGGGGAGGTGATTCGAGTGTTTCCACCATTCACATTGTTGTCTATAAGGTTCGGGTTATTTCCAGTAATATATGCCTTTTTCCCGATGTCAGTAATGATGTCTGATGAAGGAAATGGCCCTTGTACATCTACTGGAGTCTCCAGCACAAACATCCCACTTGTAGCCGTCCCTGAAACGGTCCATCCTAAATCAACTGCAAAGTGATCTTCGTAGCCAGTTCCCAGTTCAAACTGAATCGAACTGTTGACAGAATTATAGAATTGATTGCTGAATTCTACTGTTTTATGCCCCCAGTTTCCTGCAATTGCTGTAAAACTACCTTCGTAAAAACTAGGGATGGTAAAGTTGCCAGAAGCATCAGTTGTTGCATTGTATTCTAAGTCATTATTATAAATCGTCACTTTTGCATTTGGAATAGGCGTGTTCATTCCATCTTCCACCACAGTACCATTCATTGTAAAGGGAATGAGTGGTGTCAATTGTACATCTTCCATCGTAACCTGTCCATTCATTACCGTTACAGTGACTGTTTTCGATTCGTAAGTTGATTTAGAAAACGTCACATCAAGTGTACCTGGTGCGGCGAATCCTGAACTATAATTTCCAGAAACATCTGAATAAGTCGTAAGTCCAGCTCCTTGTCCTGCTGTAACAATCTTCACACCTTCTAGCGCATTGCCATTTGAAGCATCAGAGACCATCCCTTGCAGATAACTAGCTCGTGTGTAGGTTGGATCAAGTACATACAGCCCCGTGCTGATGTCTGATGCGAGAAGCAATCCAGAAGGAAGGAAAGGGTAGGCGCCCCAACAGCCTTCAAAACCCGTCCCGAATGCCGTATAGGTGTCGTACTGACCCGTTTGCACCATGTTGGAGGGATCAGTAGCATCGACTATTATAACGCCATCAGAATAGTGCGAAATGACCAAGTAGTTACCTTTCACATGTACGTTGTGCGGAATGACGCCTTGGTTTAGTGTAGTCGGCGGACGAAAAGCATCTAACTCTTCTATGTTGTTTAAGTCTGAAATATCGTAGGCACCGACTGGAGCATCTGCGCGCTCATCTGTCGTAAACAACGTTTTCCCATCATCAGATAACCAAGCGTTGTGAGTGAAAAGAAACGGTGTGTTCTGCGTCGCAAGTATGTTAGGATTTGTCTTATTAGAGATGTCTACGACGGAAAAATAGCCTTGGTAGATATCGGAAGAATACATCGTATCTCCACGAACATATACATCGTGTGCATATTCTGGATGGCCTTGTCCAATATGATTGGGAATACCTGGCGTTGTTTTCACATCAAAGAAGACAACTGCTCCGTTGTAAAGGTTTGAGCCTGCAACGTAGCAGATTCCATTTTCATCAATATAGAGGTTGTGTCCTCTTTGGAGGGTATCTGTAACTCCATTGATAGTTACAACTGGTTTGTGGTATTGGTAATCCAGTGCAACCACTTGATCGTGCAGTGACATATCAATTGCCAATAGGCCATCATTGCCTTCATCAGCAATCATGTAGACAAAGTTGCCTTCCGTTTTAATGTCTCTCCAAGTCGAGTTGTCTCCTGGGATGAAATCACGCAAAAACGGTTGAGTAGGATTCGCAATGTTGACAACAGCAAGCCCATTTCTTAGCCCGATGAGCGCATATTCTGTTGCATTTGGAGCGACATATCCCCAAATATCATTGGCGTCCTCAGCAAAGTCAAAATTGGAAACCAACGTCATGTTTTGTTGGGCTTTTCCTTGTACAAACCATCCTATAAGGATCAATAAAAAGTAAATGTTACGTTTCATGAATTAAATTGTTTGTTTGTATTTTTATGAATAGGTGCTAGATAATATGAAATATTCATTCATGAAATTTAATTCGATTAATAGGGATGAATTATAGACAGAAATAATTGATTTAGGTTTCTTTATATCTTAGAATAGGAAAATAATTTAGTTTTAAAACTAAAGTAGACTGAACCATACTGTATAGACTTTAAGGAGGACATTTCTACTCACGCTTTAGGTATATTAGACGCGTTGCCTTGAGTAACAGTCGGATACAACAGGTTACCTCAAGCCATGTTACTTTAAACTACAAGCATTATAGCAAGCAGAAACCAGGCGAGCCTGCTCCAATCCAGACAATAGATTTAGAGGGAGTCAGTTTCCTCCAGCGCTTCGTTCAGCATATCCTGCCTGCTTACTACCACAGAGTTCGTTATTATGGGCTGTATGCTTTTGCCGCAAAGAAAAACAAAAACAAAAAACAATGGCATCAAAGTTTATTATTTTCAATATCTTAGGCTTATTCTTTACATGGGAAGGAAAAATTCGTCATCTACAATGCTCCATTTCCTGAGTATAGAATGATACGCCTAAAAGGTTTTCCCTATTGTATAAGGTGTGGTTCAACTAACATCCTTACGCCATCTTTCAATTGAGTGCGTAGGGGGGAAGTTTTGAGCGGGATGGCGTAGGGATGCCTATTTGTTAGCTGGAATTAAAAAATAAATCAATAAAAGTTTGAAAAATGAAACATATAATAGCATTTACTTTAGTACTATTATTCCTTTCTTGTAATAGGTCTTCTATTCATAAAATCGATTCTTATAAATTATCTCAAAATATAGATCAAAAAGGAATTAACAATGAAATAAAAGTGATTGAGAATAGCTTAATCAAAGAAATTCATGTTACAGATACTCCACTTGAAGA
>CALGAW010000071.1 GCA_937959115.1 uncultured Saprospiraceae bacterium | reverse complement strand
ACAGCGATGATATTCAATGGGCAACTAGCTTTGAAATCAATTCAACCATGGGACCAGACATTGTGGGTGGAACAGGATGGACACAAAATTCATGGCAAATAACCTATTATAAACAACTATATCCTACACAAAGGGCGAATGGTTTTCCAGCAGTTTCATTTGCATATGCTAAAAAGATTCACTTTGTAAAAAATCTGGATGTCAGCAATGTTGAATGTGGTAATACTTGTCTGTAAATCTATAGTTTATGAAAATTATTATATTTCTTCTTTCGTTTTTTTTGTAATTTTGAATACGCTGAATTCGATAATAGGTGCAACTTATTTTAATACTTATTATTACGGATAATTCATCATTACCGGCAAGCAGAAACAAGTATATATTTTTATATAGGACTACGTTACAATCTATTAAAACTTTTGGGATATTGAATGTTTTTTGATATTCCAAAAGTTTTAAATAACACGAAATAGTTGAATTCAGTTGAATAAGAATTGTCGTTAGTTTAAGAACGGTTTGATGCGCTTAGATTAAAACGCTGTTATTCTTTGTTAATTACTTATGAAGCCCCATTTATAAGACCAAGACACAACCTTCAGTATGAAAAAGTTAGCCATTATACTATCCTTGTCCATCTCTTCTATATTGCTTAATGCACAACAAACTACAATCCACTCCATTGACCAATTAATGGAGAACAGTATTGAGCACTTGGTATCAACTAAACAGCATGCAATTGTGCAGATCAAAAAAGAACAAAGCATAACTGCTGACCAGTTCGTCCAAGCAAAAAAACAGGAGTGGTTAGACCATCCCAAAGCAGACCTCTTTAAAGTGAACTTGAATACAAGTGCAACGGGTAAAGTACACAGCAGCTACCAACAAACTTGGAACGGTATACAAATTGAAGGACAATATATTCTAACACACGAAAAAAACGGACAACTCGAAGCTGTAAATGGGACACTCATAAAGCACCTTAAACTCAATACAACACCCACTCTAACACCAAAACAAGCAATACAACCAATTTTAAATACAAACACCAAGTACGCTTGGCAGTTGCCAGCATTGGAACAAGCGCTACAAGATTCAAAAAACGACCAATCAGCCTCCTGGTATCCGCAAGGAGAACTGATCATTACAAAGAATGATAACCGTATACAGAACCCTGCAAGGTATCAACTTGCTTGGCGCTTTGAGGTCTACAGTATTGAGCCGCACGAACTTCAAGCCATCTACATAGACGCACACACTGGGGCATTGATTAAGCGATCTTCACTGATGAATCACACCTACACGCAAGGGAGTGGGCAAACAAATTACAATGGGATTCAATCCTTCTCTTGTAAAGATCACGGGAATCATTATCAATTAAAAAATGAAGCTGTCAACGTCAAGAAGTTTAATGGCGCATTTTACAATCCAGGACAAAACATATTAAGTTTAGATAATAACAACTGGCAAGGAAAAGAATATGCCATCGATGTGCTTTGGGGAACTGAGCAAATGGTAGATTACCTAGAAGTAAAACTAGGGAGAAATCACTTTGATGACAATGGAGGACAGATAAAAGCATTGACAGGTATAGACAACATTAACAATGCCTTTTGGAATGGTAGCTTTATGGGATTTGGCAGTGGAGACGGAAACAGTATGCAATCCGCAACTTCAATTGACATTGTAGCGCATGAGTATGCACATGCCATGCTAGATCATATTGTTCCAGGAAATGGGTTTACATATGCTGGTGAAAGTGGCGCAATAGAAGAGGCCTACTGCGATATCTTTGGGGAGCTCCTAGAACATTATTCAACTGGGAATGCAGATTGGAAAGTAGGTAGCCAAATTACCCTAACCAACGGTGTTCCAAACAACAATGGACTGCGAGACTTGAGTACACCACGGCAATATAAGGATGCCTTATGGCATGATACACCAGCAGACAATTGGGGCGTGCATTTTAACAGTGCAATTTACAGTCATTGGTTTTATTTGCTCGTCAACATTTACAACGTCAACATTGATACCGCAGCACATCTTATATACGAAACACTTTATTACCTCCAGCCTGCTTCCGACTATATTGATTTATGGGCAACCTCAGTGAATCTCGCAAACTCAAATCCTGATTTTCAAGGAATCGCTACTGAAGTCCAGAACGCTTGGGCTGATGTGGGATTCACTGGAATAACTGCTGGGTCAAGAATTTTCAATATTCAGCCTTCAAATGGACAGATTGTTTATGGAGGGTTCACTGACACAATTTCCTGGGACACTTCCTTGCTGGTTTCCCTTGTAAATATTGAATATTCTATAAACGGTGGCTTAATTTGGGACACGATTGCAATTGGATATGATTATACGATTGGGAATTACGCTTGGGCGGTTCCTCAGCATTTTTCGAATACTGTGGTCATAAGAATTACAGATGCCATGAATGCCTTAACTAGAGGGATTAGCAACAACTATTTCAGCCTTGTCAATACAGCAAACATTCCACCAATTGCTAACAATGATGTAGTGGCTACAACACAAGGGTTTTTTGAAATCATCCAACCCTGGACAAATGATACGGATGAAGATGCGTTGGACGTCAATTCATTAGGGATTGTCACAACTATTCCCGCAAATGAAGGAACACTTACTCTTCAAGGAAATTCAATTAGAATCAATGTAGCGCCTAGTTTCATAGGGTCCTTTAGTTTTGACTATCAGATTTGTGATCTAGGAGCTCCAATTCTTTGTGATACAGCAACTGTGCTTGTAAATGCCGAAGAAGCTCCAACCATTCACTGGGCAATGGACGATTGGTTAGTGGTCAACTTGAACAACCCGAATTTTGGAAATGTAATGAACAATGATTATTTGATCGATCCATCTTGGTTTGATACTTGGGGGTCTATTAATTTATCACATGGTTCTTTATTTGTTACCATGAGTGGTGGATATTCCTATTCACCAACTTCTTTAGGAAGAGATACACTAGAATATTATGTAGAAAATGGTTCCACGAGAGACACTGGACATCTCTATTTGTTTGTTGTAGAAGACCGACCCTTGGCGAATGATTCGATGAATCTAGTTATTCTTTATGAAATGACAAATGGACTAAACTGGTCTGCCAATTGGGATTTGGATACACTCGTAAATACATGGAATGGAATAAGCGTTTCTCAAGATAATGTCACACAAATATCGCTGAACAACAATAACTTAATTGGTTCTATTCCTGATCTTAATCTCCCTAGTTTAGTTTCACTTTCGTTAAGAGAAAATCAAATTGAGTGTTCTATTCCTAACTTTAATATGCCAAGTTTACAGACGTTGGTTTTAAATCAAAATTTGCTGTTTGGTACAATTCCAGACTTCAATCTCCCTAGCCTGAAAACGCTTGATTTAGGTAAGAATGAAATAACTGGATTAATTCCTGATTTCAATCTGACCAATTTGCTTAAACTAGACTTGAGAGAAAATCAAATTACAGGCTCAATTCCAGACTTTAATCTTCCTAATTTGAACAGCCTGAGCTTGAATGTTAATAATCTATCTGGATCCATTCCAGGTTTCAATTTACCTAGCCTTAAAACGATTTATCTAAACCAAAATGTCCTGGATGATCAAATTCCAAATTTTAATACGAATAACCTACCTGAGTTAACAATTCTAAATTTCGATGACAATCAATTATCAGGTAGTCTTCCAATGTTCGATTTACCATTGTTAAAATCATTATCCTTAGCAAACAACCTTTTTAATGATACGATTCCCGACTTTAATCTACCTGATTTATTGTCCTTAATTTTAAGCGGTAATCAGTTAACGGGGTCAATCCCAGACTTTGATTTAAATAATTTGACGATTTTAAGGTTAGGTGGAAATCAATTAACAGGCACCATTCCAACGTTTAGTTCCATCAATAATTTATCGGAGTTAAGGTTGGATTATAATCAGCTTACTGGTCCTATTCCTGATTTAAGTCATATTAATAGTTTTAGCTTGACGTTCAATCTGTTAACATTTACTGGATTGGAGCACAATCTAGGCAATCCACTTTTTATGTACAATCCTCAAAAGCGCACTCCAATCATTCAATTGGGTGACACGTTGAACGTGTATGCTGGAGATACCATTGCTGAAAATACCTACCATTGGTATCATGAGGATAATCCAATCCCAGATACAATTGTTGGTCAGGAGTATTTCATTCCTGGCATAGAAGGAAACTATGTTTGTTGGGTTTATAATGAAGATGTTCCTAATTTTATCCTTTATTCTGACACGGTTTACCTTATTCCAACTTGTAACATTGTTACTACATTACCAAATAGCATTACGATGTGCGCTGGCGACACGATCTTTGGCAATCTCAATCAAAGAGCATATAATTGGCAACTCAACGACTCAATTGTTGGTACAGCACGTGCGCTTGCAGTTTATGAGTCAGGAGTTTACATCTTAAAAATGAGGGACAGCTGTCAAAACTTAGCCACCGACACGATTCAAGTCACAATTGATTCCAACTGTATCTATCCAGGAGACACCAATCAAGACGGCATAGTCAATCAGCACGACCTTCTAAACATTGGTCTACACTTTGGTGCAAATGGCCCCACCCGATCGGACACCTCGACTCGCTTTAATCCGTTAATGGGATATGACTGGTCAGATTCCACAAATGCTAACATAAATCTAAAACATGTTGATACGAATGGGGACGGGAACATTAATGATGCAGACGCTTTAGCAGTGAACCAGAATTACGGAAAAATGTGGAAAACACCAGTGCTCACAACAGCAAAAGAGATCAGCGATATACAACTTATCCCCACCATCACAAATGCTGCAAACGGCACGCTTAAAATAGCTTATACACTAGGGAGCAATAGGGATGTCCCGTTCCAATATTACGGACTCGCCTTTGACACTCGAATAGATGCACCTATTGAGATCACTGGCAACGCACTTGCTCTAGATAGTAATTCCTTTAATCTTCAGGAATACTTGCTAATTACGAAACAGCCACTCCCTTATTTAATGGAATCTGCGTTCACTCGGACAAACCTTCAGGATTATTCTATTTCCATAGGTTCTTCCGAATTTGGCAACTCAATAGGAGCAATTGAAGACGATTTAGGCGGTGGTGACTCCGTAAGCGTTATTCAGATATCTACTGAAAAAATCCTTGTAACCACCGTTAACAGTAGTTTCAATACGGGGAGTTTTAACTTACAAGTAGCGGGTGGTTCGACCACTTTGTATTATTATGATTCTACCTTTGCGGTAACACTAACACCAACTCCTTCCTATTGCGATACGGCTGGAAGCATAACGGTTGATGTCCTTAATGGATCTGGCTTAACTTATCAATGGGATTCAGGGCAAAATGGTCCAACTGCTTCAAACCTCGCCGTTGGGATACATACGGTAACAATTGTCTCAGGATCTGATACGATTGTTGCAAGTGGGGAAGTTGAAGGGGTGAACCCAATTGAGATCACCTCGATTGTATCACCACCAGCACTAGGACAGCAGAACGGAGAAATCAATATTACGCCAAGCGGAGGTTTAGGTACTTACAATATTCTGTGGAGTGACGGACAAACTGGTCCAATCGCTACTGGTTTAAGTTTTTGTGAACCCTATACTGTCCTAGTAGAAGATGATGGTGCTTGTGCTGAAGCATTTACGTTTAATGCAAACGCATCTAGAGAGAAGTCAATGCAGTTGAAAGTCAAGCTTGAAGGGCCTTATCTAGCCTCTTCGACCTTAATGCATGATGGACTAAGAGCTGACGGTCTATTGCCTTTATTAGATCCATATGATCTTGGAGTAATAACTGATTCTTCCGTGTTTAATACCACAGGGGCGGATGGAATTGTAGACTGGATCCACATTGAATTAAGGGATAGTGCTACACTGGGAACGGTTGATTCATTTGCGCTACTCTTGCAAAGAGATGGTGATATAGTGGACATAGACGGGATTTCTATACCTACGTTTTGTGGCGATAAGGCTGCCTACTTTGTAGTCGTTAAACATCGAAATCATCTTCCTGTAATGTCGGCCCAACCAATAGTAGTTCATCAGAACACTGGCTTATATCATGATTTTACATCGCAAATCTCCTATAGTCCGAATAATACAGGAAATCCCACTAAATTACTAGGGAATACTTACCTGCTTTGGGCAGGCAATGCCGCCTCTAGTGTTGGGGTACAGATTGTCACAGCATCGGATAGAAGTGAGGTTTGGAATCGTAGAAATCAATTAGGGTATTTACAAGCAGATGTTAACTTAGATGGGGTTTGTAATGCAGTAGACAGAAGTATGGTTTGGAACAATCGTAACAAGACGAGTTATGTTCTAGAATAAAGAACGTTTTTCAACAATATTGTAAGGTTTGTTTTGAAAAGATCTGATTAATATTTCTAGTAGACAACTAAACTCTACAAAACCGAAATCCTTGGTGTTTTGAGATGGAAATCTAGAGGCAGTGTTCATTTTTAATCATAAGAGCGAATGATTTTTCCTCTTCCTTTTGAAAACCCTACATTTACATCGAGTCATTACCCTTGAGACAAGAACTCTCCTACACCAAAGACAAAATCAGAACACTCGTCAATGAGGAATTAGGTGAGTGATACTATTCCTTGTTTCATTTATAATCCTTAGGCTCATCCTTTTAAGCTAAATGCGAAAATAAATTATATTTTTCCTTAAAATAAAATGTCTTTCAAAGGACAAATCTTGAGATTTATATCCTTAAAACTGAATCCGTCAATCCAACGACACAACCCTCATTTGGAGCATTATTCATACAAGGAATCTTCCTAATATTATATAGATTTGAATCAAAATAAACCAGCACAAGTTTTTTAATAAGCTATTGCTTTAGCCAAAAAAATATTTAGGAGACAAGCAGTCTTCAATGATCATTGGAGGATTCCAAATGGTTATCATATGGTGTTAACCTATTTACTAACTTAACAAACTTATCATGAGAAAAAAATCCTTTCATTGTTGGAGTTCAAACTTTAAATCTTCAAAATTTAAAAACAGGTTTGGTCCACTATTAATTCTTTTATTAACATTCAACTATTCAGCATTGATGGCTCAATGCATGGGAGGCACAATCTCTACGAACTCTTCCACTACAGTTTGTGCACTTGATGGTGTTGCAGATGTAGTGAATGCAGTTGCTGGAAACAATCAGATGGGTGACGATTATGGTTGGGTGATTACAGATGCAGCTACAGGGACGATCTTATCTCCTGGTGTTGTTGCTCAAAACTCTCCTACCTTCTCACCAGATTTAGAAGGTGCTCCGGCAGGAACGTGTAACATTTATCTAATTGCTTGGAATGGAATGCTTTCTGGTGGTGCTCAAGGCACAAACATTAGCGGTATTACCAGTAGTCAGTGTTTAGACTTAAGTGCACCGATTGCTGTTGAGCGTAAAGGCATTGAGGGTGGTAGCATTTCGATTGCTACAGCTTCTTGCGATCTGCCTTGGACAGCGCCGAATATCAGCTTTACTCGTCAAAGTTTTAATTGGGTTTCTAGTCCGATTGATATTTCATGTGCTGATAGTGCTATGATTTCAATGGATATTGAAGGAATCTCGCCTCAAGCAATGGAAGCCGCAGACTTTTTGAATATCTATTATCAATTAGATGGTGGAGCACCGGTTCCTATATCTTTAAACAATGATGGATTCGCTTTAAAAACGGTTTCTGCTAGCGTTTCTGGCGCAAGTTTAGTGCTTATTGTCGACGGAAGAAATAGTTGGATTGATGAGACATATAATGTATCTAACATTTTAGTAGAAGGAACAGGACCTTCAGGTTCTACCTCTGCAACAGTTTGTGCGCTTGAGGGTGTACCCGATGTTATTGATGCAGTTGCTGGAAATGATCAGGTTGGTGACGACTATGGTTGGTTGATTACAGATGCGGCTACCGGGACGATCTTATCCCCAGGTATTGTTGCACAGAATTCTCCTACATTCTCTCCTGATCTAGAAGGAGCTCCTGCTGGTACATGTCAAATCTGGGTAATTTCCTGGAATGGTACGCTTACGGGTGGTGCTCAAGGCACAAATGTAAGTGGAATTTCAAGT
>CALGAW010000070.1 GCA_937959115.1 uncultured Saprospiraceae bacterium | reverse complement strand
GAATTTTACTTGGGTTTGTTTTGTTGCCGCTCATTAAAGACGCTTTATTAAAAATTTTGCAATTTTTAATTCGCTTGGTTTTTGCTTGTAGCATTAGTTTTTATCTTTGCTCGTGCTGCAACGTCGCAGCTACAACCGTTGTACCTCATTAACAAGGAAAGATCTGCTTTAATGAAAAAAAGAAACTAAAAACTCAGTAGTATTCCCCTAATTATACAATCAAACAAAAGCTATGATTAAACAATACCTACTGCTAATTTTTCTTACTATTCCTATTCTTTTAGTGTCTCAAGAATCGTCTAAACTGATTTATTTCCCTGACTATTCTGAGGCGCTTGCAAATGCGAGCATTGTTGAAGAACTACGGATTAAAAAATATGACATCCAATTTAAGCCAGAGCACCTCCGTCAGTTTGTAAATCTAAAAGAGCTTTCTTTTGATAGTTTTGAAGATTTAGATTTAAAGCAAATTGTACTTGAGTTAAAAGGTATTGAAACACTTAGACAACTTTGGATGTTTGATTGCAGATTAAGAAAAATTCCTAATAATTTTACGAAGTTGAAAAACTTAAATTCACTGGTTATTGATGGATTTGAGAATCTGGATTTTGAACAAACGTTTAACGTACTTAAAAGGATGCCCAATCTAATTGAATTAGATCTTTCAAATTTGAATATTAAACAAGTTCCCTCATCGATAAAAAAACTCAGACAAATAGAAGAATTGGGACTAGATGATAACCAGCTAACAGAACTCCCTCCAGAACTTCGACAATTACCTAATCTCAAAAAATTGTTTCTTTCTAGCAACATGTTGGATACATTTGTGATTGAAGACAATGATTTTATGCAGTTGGAAGACCTAAATCTATGTTATAATAAATTCAATAGATTTCCAGTGGAATTGGCTTCATTACCTAAAATTAAAAGACTGGTAATGTGGCATAATCCGCTTTATTATATTCCTTCTGACATCCCAATAAATTCTACATTCAAAGAATTAAACTTGTCTCGTAATGAATTAGTCAATATCCCAGAGAAAATAAAAAATCTTAAAGCATTGGAATCTTTGGATTTACATGGAAATCCCATTGTCAATTCCTCTTTCCAGTTGTTAACGGGCTGTTACAATCTTATTGAGTTGAGATTAGGAGGAACAAAGGTTAAGGAAATTCCAGTAGGAATAGCAAAGCTCAGTAAACTAAAGACACTTGGATTAACCAGTACAAGAATAACTGAACTCAACCCAGAATTGGAAACGTTGGATAAATTGGAAACAATTGGTCTTGGTCATCTTAATGGAGCAAATTGGGAACAAATTTTTAAGGTTCTAGCAAACATCAATTCATTAAATAGTATAAGCCTTTGTAGGATGGGGATAAAGAAAATGCCAGATAATTTTAAAAATCTTTCTCAAGTTGAAGTTTTTCAATTAGGATTGAACAAATTTAATCGAGACGAACAAGATAGGATTCAAGAAATGCTTCCAGAAGCAACTGTTAGCTTTAGTGTATATGACTAATAGTTGGAGGAAGTTGTTACGAGATATGTATAAGATGTATTTTAAAAGCAAGGGAAAGAATAGAAAATAAAATTAAAAGAAGGATAAAGAAGTACAACAAATGTAACAAACGTACATGCCCGCTAGGCGCGGCCACGGTCGTTGTTACCAACGTTAGCTTCCATTAAAAAAACAAAAGCAATTGAAACCTAAATTAGAAAAGGTATTGAAATACGGATGTTTTGGAGTTCTAGGAATGAGCCTAATCTGGACTTCCTCAGTATAGTGGACACTAAGATTGATTAAGCAGCATAAAGATAATTAGTTTTTTCTAGATAGGCTTCTAAAGGCGATTTACCGTCTAGGGCCGAATGTATTCTTAAAGTATTGTACCAGCCATTGATGTAATTAAAAATGAGGCTGTAAGCCATACTGTTTGAACTTATTTTGTGTTTGTAAATGCATTCTACTTTGAGTGTTTTAAAAAAGGATTCAGCAACAGCGTTGTCCCAGCAATTCCCCTTACGAGACATACTTTGATTTGCATGCCAGTTGGAGAGAATCGTTTTGAAATCCTTACAAGCATACTGTACGCCACGATCTGAATGAAAAATAAAACCATTAATTGGCGTTCTGAAATCACAGGCCATCGAGAAAGCTTTTATCACTGTGCTATTCACATCCATACTAGCGGACAAAGACCAGCCAATTACCATTCTATCTGCCAAATCAATAATTACAGTCAAGTACAACCAGTGACTGTTCACTCGAATATAAGTAATATCACTCACCCAAGCAGTAGCTAGTTTTTCTATGTTGAATTGTCGATTCAACAGGTTAGGAGCTATCTTGTAATCATGATCAGATTGTGTAGTTACTTTATATTTCCGTTTCTTTCTAGCCTGGATCCCCATCTGATTCATGTATCTGGCGACAGTAGCTTTCGAACATACTATTTTTTCTTTATTCAAAGCTAATGTTATCCTAGGAGAACCATAAGTGTGCTTACTCTTTTCGAACTCGTAGCGAATCGAATCCTCAAGCTTAGATTTAGTTTTTTTTCTAGTAATCAACAGCTTACGCCATTTGTAATAGCCCGATTTACTCACCTTAAAAACTTTACACATCTTCTCAACAGGAAATTGATGAGCGTATTCCATTATAAATTGGAAAATTTCTTGTCGTTTTTGGAGAAGATGCTCACTGCCTTTTTTAAGATATCCCTTTCTAATTGAGCTTCTTTAAGCTCTTTTTTTAGTTGAGCTATCTCCTTTTCCTGATCGCTCATTTGCTTGTTGCCATGTCCTGGAAATGCTGCTTCATTGTGCTTATAGTACTTGCTTCTCCAGTTGTAAATCGTATTCTCTGATATATCAAAACGCTCTGATAAATCCTTTACGGTTTCATTTTCATCGAGACTTAACTTTACTATCTCGAGTTTCTCTTGTTTAGTGTATTTTCTTCGTATTCTAGACATAAGTATAAATTTATAAAAATTAATGATTTCTAACTTATCTTAGTGTCTACTTTATTGAGGAACTTCAGTTCCCTCTCCCTTTACTATTATACTTGGTTGATTGCCAATTGACAGATCTAAAATAAAATAGTGGAGGAGGTGGTGATAAGGCAACTAGCGTCAGAAACAGTTAAGGTATAATTCCGTCATTTTTAGGTAAGTGCAGTATCAAATAAACAGCACATCAAACCCCAACAATCACCCCCTGCTCATCAATTACAACAAGCGTCCCCTCCAAGGTCGTCACAAGCGCCTGACCATTATAAAAGGGTTCCAAATACATAAACCTATGTGGATAAACAGGTAGACCCGATTCATTGATATGGCACCAGCCTTTTTCATCCTTTGCAGTGGCGTATCCCTTGTGGTAAACACCTAGATTCCGGTAAAATTTCCCATGTCGATGTTGGCCATTGGGGGATATATGCGTAAACAAGCCCTTCTTGTTGCGCACACAGGCGTATCCATTTCTAAAATCACCAGCATACTTGTAGCGTTGAGGGTATAAAGGTTGTCCAGCCAAATCAATATGGAAGTATTGGTGAGCAGGATTTCTTACAGTACAAATATCATGTTGATAATTGCCACACCAACTATAATAGTTCTGGTAAACAGGTTGGCCTTCTTCGTTTAGGTGTTGCCAACCAGAATTGGTTATCACAGCAGCTCGATTGCAGTAATACCCAAATGCGCGTTTATAGCGTTCATTATACAATGGTTTTCCCTTCACATTGATGTGGAACCAACCAGAAGCATTACAAACAGGAGCCAGCCCTGGAGCATGGAACTTCAGAGCATCCAGAAAAGTTTGTTCGAAAATAGGACTTCCATCGACTAAAAAATGACTTCGGTCTTCAGCAAGTTTTATTGCCTTCCAATTCATGATGTTGAGGTGTTAAGTTGATAAATTTCCCTTGTAGTAACAAGCCGTCTAGCTTCATTGCCTGTGCACTTTCCAAAGCGTCTTTTGCGGTATGTACCATGGGTGCTCCCCGTTGATTAAAAGAGGTGTTGATTAGAGCGAGATGTCCGTATTCGTCCTTCAGGAGTTTTAACAGCTGATAAAGAAAAGAGTTTTGATCTTCACGGACGACTTGGATTCTGGAAGTCCCATTGGCGTGAACAACACCTTCCAGTAAAGAGTGATAAGTGGGTAAAATTGGAAACTCCAACAACATATAATCGGCTAGATGATGAATCGAAGACTGCCCCGTTACCAGCTTTGCATTATGCTCAAGCATCATTGGGGCAATGGGGCGATACCACTCCCGTCCTTTATGAATTTGACTTACCTTATCAGCTAACGATTTTGAATTTGCTAAAGCCAGAATACTCCGATTGCCCAAAGCACGAGGCCCTGCCTCCCCAGGACCATTACACACAGCAAGGACATTACCGGCATTAAGAAACTCCGCCACCTCCTTGATCTGACGCTTGGATACTGAATGACCTGAAACCTCCGTTCCGATTGTATTCAAAAAGGGCGTATGTTTAGCAATCTGGATTCCCTTAGACCATTGAGCAAATGCAGCAGCTCCAATACTGAGTCCTGAGTCGTTACAGCAGGGCGGAATGTAAACATTCTTGAACCAACCACTGTTTACCAGTGCGCTATTGGTTACAATGTTTAAAGCACATCCGCCTGCGTAGTAGAGATGTTCAGCTTCTGTTTTTTTCTGTAAAGCCTCTATTTTTCCCAATATCCCTTGTTGAAATTCTACTTGAAAAGCCGCTGCTATATCCGCAAGGAACGGATCTTTTTGATTTTCAATACTACCTGTCCATCCAAATTGCTGTTTAGCGCTGCGATAAAAATCAGAAGGGGCATCCCAAATGGATTTAAAATAGCCATTAGTCCTCAACCAAGTTAATAGTTCCGGGCGATAATTCCCAAGAGCAGCATAACCCATTAGCTTTCCAGCCACACTGCAATGCTCTCCTGGCTTAGCCCCTAAAATGCCAAAGGTTAGCGCATTACTATTGAAAAACTTGGAGAGATGAGATAACTCCCAATGACATTCTAGGGGAACAAGTTTTCCATTCTTATAGTGTATGGCGGAGAAATTCCCAAGACTAGCCCCACCATCAAAATGCAGGAGTAGGCTATTCTCCTTAAAAGCACCAAAGAAAGGTATGCAAGATCCAATATGAGCCAATTCATGAGCTATAGAATATCCAGGAAAGACTTGCTCCTCCCAATGATCCTGTAAATGAAATCTGCCTTTGTGAATCGTTGTAGTAAAGTCTTCTTGGAAATTAGCCTCAAATCTTAGATTCCCGGAACTGCTAATAAAGGCATCACCGACAAAAGAGTTAACAAACACGAATTCAGTGTTTTGATCCACTAATATAGACCCATTCTGAATCAAATCATCAATATAAAGAGGCATTCGGTTGTCATACTTTCTTCGGGTCAATCGCTCAAGATGCAAATAGTCTTTAATTACCCCATCCTCCATGATACAGACCGAATGGTCATGTGTGTACCCCGGATATTTAAAGTCATGTCGATCCTGAATGCCGTATATGGCTATGGTTCTTTTTCTCATGTCTTTAATTTTTGTTGTAATTGTTGAATTTCCTCAGGATTGATTCCCTGATATACTAGAAAAGTTTCAATGCCTCCATGTCTATTAACTTCGTCAAACAGCATTCTGAAATAGTGCTCGTCTGCATCAGAGCCACTTGCCATATAATCAGCTATTATCCTGTTTTCGTTGACCCCCAATAGTAATTGCAAGGCACCAATGAACAATCCGGTTCTGTCTTTACCGGCAAAACAATGCAATACAACACTTCCTTTACTTCTTAAAATAGTTTGTAAGGATTGTTTGAATGAAGTTTGACAGGCCATCAAAAAGAACCGATAGGCAATGGTTCGATTATCGCCTTGTTGATGGTTCTTTTGAAACCATTCCGGCTGATTCCACGGGTCAAATGGTGCATGTATATAGTTATAACGTTCCGTAATCTCTTGCGAATAGGGAAATTCTTCTACTTCCCTGGACGCCCTTAGATCAATAATATCAGTAACTTGATTCTTATCTAAATGCTGAATAACCTTATCCGAGTTTGGAAGTAATGACAAAGAAGAGGAACGAAAGAGCACACCACTTTTCAACAACGAACTATGAATTGCATGGTCTCTGAAATTCCAAAAATAATCCCGCTTAAACACTTGTTCACAAAATTGCTTTGTGGCTTGTAATTTTTCTGGCAACAGTAATTCGACTGACGCATAAAAGAAGTCCAGTAATTGGTGCTTTTTTGTATTGGCTTCCGGTAGTTGAAACGTGCCTTTCAGACTATAAAATTCAGGAGCGGAAGCTTTGTCCAATGCCTTGTAGGTATAATTCCGGGGAGAATAAACGAAGGAATTGTTCCCCTTAGCGATGTATCGCAATTGGATAGCGATGTGTAATGCTATATTGTAATTGAAGTAAAATCGGTAGGCATCACTCTTGGCATGTAGTCGGGAGCATGCTTCAAATTTTACCATAAACGTATGGATCAACTCCGTGATTGTATCTGTTGAACAAGGTGTTAACTCAGTTGAAAAAAGCTCCGCCAAGAAAAATGAAAAATCGCCTTTTTTATCAAACAACACAATCTCTTTAATATTCTTTTTAGGGATTCGTGAACCTTTAATGTTCCGGATCAGATCATTTCGGTTGGTGGAGACCAATAGATCAATTTTCTTTAAATCAGTTAAGAAAATAGTGAAGGAAAGCTTCCGCCGCATATAATTCATCATTAAAAGATCCGTTCCCCAAAAGGCATTTAAATCTTGTTCGAATTGATTGGCATCAAATTCAGGAGTGGCTTCCAGTGCAATATCCAGATCTGATCGAAAATCGTTGTCTCCTCTGGCATAAGAGCCAATTAGCAAGCCACTGGTCAGTTTGCCGTATTGCTCCAGCCATTTGAAAAAGGGAGTCATGTCTCGATGACCTAATCGGCAGGTTTGCGCATGTTGCATGATTGGCATAGGGTTCTATTTTTGTAGTTGTTAACTAAGTTCTGATACGTTTGGCTTTCAATTGTGTCAAGTAGGGTTTGTGTTCCGAAGTTCCCAAAATCTCCTAGGGACTGTCTTAGGTTATCCGGAGCACAGCAAGGTGATAATTTACCGGTAGCAGAAACCCAAAGTTCCTTGTTTAGAAATGGGCAACTATAGTCTGAAGGGACTTCTTTGTCTTCACCTTCTTTAAGCGGGATGATGTTTTCCAACAATACTGGCTCACCATTCGGTTTTAGGTAGGTGTCTCTTGCCTTCCACGCCGCTTCTACATATTGATTCCATTGACGGATACTGGCAGCAGATTGTCTGAAGGACAAGGGTTGTATTTCATCAAAGTGTGCCCAAAGATGATGACCTTTTACCCGATCTACACCAAGCTTGGCAGCCAGTTTGATGATATCTGCCAACTCATGCATGTTATTTTGCATAAATGTCAATTGAAACGTCACACGACAAAACCAGCCGGATTCTTTATAGACATAATCTCTGACCTTCAAAAAGGTTTTTACATTTTCAATACATTGTTCAAAATCAATCTTTAGCATGACTTTTTGAGCAGTTTCCTTGGTCGCTCCATTCCATGAAATCTTGATGTCTGTTGTATTAGGAGCAATTAACATCGCCCATTCAGCAACTGATTTTTTAGGGAAAGTACCATTGGTGGTCAGGTTGATTTTAATCCCTGTTTTTTGACTCAATTCAAAGATTCGTTCAAAGCCTTTGTACAGTAAAGGTTCTCCCATAGTAGACGGAATGATTTCCTTGACACCAAGCTCTTTTGCTTCCTGAAAGATGCGTTCTATCCATTCAAAAGGCATCCTTCTACGTTTTACACCTGTCGTTTTGTATAAGTTAGGGATGAAATCACTGTAAGGACTATGCTCTTCGCACATCGTACAGCTTAAATTACAGTCTTCAGGATTGGTGTCAATGGTAATCCTCCAAAGTTCGTGTTTAGACATATCGGGGTTGTATTTTTTTGTAATATTGAATTAATTGATGACAATGGGTTTTGATATCTGGAACGGTCCTGTCTTCTGAAAGCAGGTAGCCGCGCGCTCCAATTCTTATCAGTTCATCCGGGTGCGTAATAGCGTATTCCAATTGCTGTTGCAGTGAAATCGGATCTCTGTGTTCGAACAGCAATCCATTGACTTTATGATGAACATACTCCTTCATGCCTCCCAAATTGGCCGTAATCACGGGGATTTTGCAGGCTTGCGCTTCATGAATAACCAAGGGAGAGTTTTCACCCCAAATGGAGGGAACAACAATAGCATCCACATGACTGAATACCAGTTGAGCGATATTCTTGTTGACATATTCTCCTCTGAATTCTATTTCATTTATGGAGCATGATGCCATTTCTTTAAGGGCGCGGGTATTCTGGCCACGCTCCCGACCCCAAATGATTAGTTTGGCAGGTTGCTGTATTTTGCTAAATGCTTCAATCAAATGATTGATTCCTTTGGCAGGAATATGCGTACCAATATAGCCAAAAGTGAATACCGATCGGGGTTGCCATTCTACCGGTTGCAAATAATGAATTGGAAAACCGTAGTCCAAATAGATGACCTTATGGGCTGGAATTCCGAAATCGTCTATAAAACGATTCCGCAAATACTGAGAAGGAGCAAGGAATAAATCTACCTTTTCAGTTAGTTGCTTGGTGACCTGCATCCGTCCTTCAATCCAATTCGTCCAATAGTCTATATCTCTTTGGTGATTCATGGGATCACAGGTGTGTAGAGATCGGTAACAAACTGCGGCACAGGTTTTATCTTCTTGTTTGTGACAAAGCTCATAGTGTTTGTTTTGGTCAAAATTTCGTTGTAGAAACTGACCTCTTGGACACATCAGCCAAAAATCGTGCAGTGTAAATAATGTGGGTATATGCAGCTCAAACAATACATCAATGATACCGGTTGACAAGTGATTTAAATGACCAATATGTGCTACATCCGGCTTTAACTGTTGCACTAGCATTCGAAATTTCGTGTCTAACTCAGGATGTTGATATCCATCTTTTTCACGTGGTAAGTTGACTCGGATGATTCGTTGCAGGTTAGATTGGATCTCTTCTCTGAATTCAAAGTCAGGGCGGTAATCATTTTGTTCGCGAGTGAATATACTCACTTGATGACCTTGCTGCGACAATTCATTGCAAATCGATTGGCTGTATACCTCTGAACCTGCGTTGTAATCAGGCGGATAGCCGTGAATAATCTTTAATATATGCATTGGTAGATGGTTTAAAGTAGGAATAATTGTCCTTTTTTCTCAATTAAAAATTGAAATAGGTTTTTTTCGAAATACAATGTAATAAATTTTCCATTTTCTAATACGATGATTAAATGTTCATTTGTTTTGATACCTACCTTTTTTAGAATATGAATGCCGACAATTAAAAAACCGGAGAATCGTCGTAAGTCCTTAGGGAAATGACTTAGAATTTTGCTCAGTTCAAAATTGTCAACTTTTCGCTCCCATTGTCTTAATAGGAAATGATTTGTTTTTTCAGAATAACTTCTCATAATATTTATTTTAATATTCGATATTGGTATGTAGTATATGATAATTATGCCAATAAATTAAACAGTTTTATATGAGTGGATTATGAATGTGATTAATTATATTTGTTATTAATAGTAATAATCTGTCTAAAAAATTATACAATATTAGATGAAAAACATTTACGTTTCTTGGCATATCAATTCTCATGGTATAGGTTTTACAAAAAATACACTAGCAGCATTCTATAGCAATAAAATTAGCATAAACGATCCATGGATTGATACCTTGTTAAAGCAAAAAGAAATGGAAAATGCCTTTTCTAGAAAGGATGGTTTTTTGTTTGATGAAGTGCACTATCTTACCGTTCCTACAAAAGTTATTGAAAAGGAATTTACCTATCGAGGTAATGAAAAACAACTTGGCTTGGAAAGAGAAGACGATGGGGGAGTACTTGAACTGAAAAAAGTATGGACTGACTTGTTGAAATTAGATGGTTCGCTTGAAGATTTATTTGAATATGCAAAGTCAACGTATCCCAAACACTATAAGAAAATTGAAAAACAAATTTGGCGATTCATTCATTATTTTCCTTTAGAAGATCAGTTAAATTGGTTTCAAACCAAAAGCAATGCCGCAAACCAATACAAAGGAAGATTTAAAGAGCACTTAATCGTTGGTCTTGATGATCTAAGGGACATCAAGGGAGTCGCTGAAGCTGTGGAAAAGAAAATTCGAGAAATAACGTTCAAAAAGAAGAATGCCAACTACTTTGTTAATCTGTCGGCAGGTTTTGGCGAAGCGATGGTTGTTTGGTACACTCTATTTGAAGCCGGTCGGTTGCCTGAGAAGACACGTTTTTTTAGAATTCGTGATGATAAAAGCACGACTAAGCACACCAAACGATTTCGTGATTTTTATGTTAAGGAATGTCCTACAAATATCGTATCAAGTATCCAACAACAATTTGAACCGTTTAAAAGACCAACCTCTACTTCGAGGATTCTTGTCAACAAACTGATGGAAAATTATTTAAAAAGTGGATTCGCCATCTTATTGCTTGGTGAACGGGGAATCGGGAAGTCCAGACTTGCGGCTCAGTATGCAGACGACCAGTCAAAATTCAAAGCAGCCAATTGCGCTTCTTTTGATGATGATAGCAAAGCAGAAGCCGAGTTGTTTGGAACGAAGAAAGGGGCATTTACAGGAGCCGTAGAGAAAAAGGGATTGTTTTTAGAAGCGGAAAAAGGAATACTTTTTTTGGATGAAATCCATCACCTTAGCAAGCGAGTTCAAGCTAAACTTATGAGAGCATTAAGCACGGATGCCAACAACGAATTTTCGATTAGACGCTTAGGCAGTGAAAAGGAAGAAAAAGTAAAGTGTACGGTTGTTTTGGCCTCTAATCTATCCATCCAACAACTAAAAGGACAGTTGCTTCCTGACTTTTATGATCGGATTTCCCAATTGGTCATTGAGCTTCCTCCACTGCGTGACACACCACAGGATAGAATCGAAGACTGGGAAAATATCTGGAACCAAATGAAGTTTGATCCGGATGTTCCTGAGTCTATACCATTGCAGAAGTGGCTAAAGACTCTTGATCTGCCAGGCAATTACAGAGACCTGCAAAAAATTGCCATTGCTTATTACACCTTTACTACCTTTGACGATGAAACAAAAAAAATGCTTCCCGGAAAATCTAAAACCGCATTAGCGTTTGCCCAATCACAATATGCTGCTTACCATGCTATTGATCTACAAGACCTAACCACTGAGTTTTCTATTGAACGAACAACCAAAGTTCAAGTTCATGAGTTCAAGAAACGATTTGCACATTGGATATTTGAACGCTTTGGAAGTTTTGCAAAAGCCATAGAACATTATAATGCACTTGGCGATACCATCACTAAAGCAACGCTATATAGCTGGCGAAAGGAGGACTGAAATTATCTTAGAATACTCATTTTCCTCCATTTCGCCGGAAGCAGTCATTCTAGCTTAAAGGATTTTGAAAAAGAGATACATGCTGCTTGTCTTTTATTGTACTGCCAGGAAGGGACAAACGCTTTTCTGCGGCATTGATTACTGATATAAATGCTGCCGTATCGGATGTCATTACTCAAATTATATTATGGAGGCGAGAAGTCAAAACGAGGTTGAAGTTGGTGTTCTGTCCAATGACCAATATCAAATTTGACAGCAAAACTAGCAAAGACATTAAAAGGATTTAGATTAATATCCAAGTTTAATAGATCCATCGACATCGCCATATACTTCCATTGTGCTTGGATGCCAGGAACTGTAAGATTAAGTTGATACAAATTGGATGGACCTCTGTTCCATGCGCTAGTACCAATTTTGTAGTAAAAACCAAAGTTAGATCTGGGTTTGGGGGTTTGAAATTTAACTTTTATACCACCACCATCTGAAAATCTGGTTCTGGAATAAGCGTCTAAAATCGCAAAATGATAGTCTACTTCTAAACCCAGGTATGAGTTGCTTCCTGGAAAATAAAGGATCGGACTAACTATAGAAATGTTAACCGGGAAACAAGGTACGCTTCTTAAATAGTTGCCATCTAGTAACGGAACAACACAAAGGTGAAAAGGCGAGCCAACTCCGATGTTTATTTCTTCAATGGATACCTTGTATGGTGGTTTTATCATGTAAACTACGGTATCACTTTTTACGCCGCGATAATCTGCTTGAAAATATAAATAGTAAATGATCTTATCCGATGATAAACCTTTGATTGATAATTGTTTTATACTATCAAGATTTGTTTGATTGACTTGCATTTTTTGTTGCGGTAGGTTTAATATTCCCAACCTTTGATACGAATCTTTTATTCGATTTAGAGTCCATGTTTTGTTTGGATAGTTTTCAAGATAACAAGTAAGCGTGTCACGTATGCGGTTACCCAATTTTGTAGGACTTGACCATGCTTGAAACAAATTGACTCGCTGGTATTTTGAATGCTTATACTTACTTAAAATTAGCTTTGGTTTTTGGATAATATCAAGTGTAATTGTGTCTTTTGATTGCTCAATACCATCATCTACTGTGACTTCTATCATGTAGATTCCTGTATTTAATGGTGAGATGGACTGAGAGGCACCGGTTGACTTGATTTGTAAATCATGTTTTCTAATTGGATTATAGGCTTCTAAAGTACCTAGTTGTTTCCAGTGATACTTGAATTGCTCTCTAGGCGTATTATCATCATTTGATCCCGTTAAATCAATTAAGATTGAAGTTTCTGGACTTCTTACTACACGGTCTCCAGCAGTGTAGGGCAATTTGTCGATTAAAATATGTATCGTCGGCGGTTGATTGACAATATCTTTAAATAATCGCATGATTGTTTTTTCAATAAGGATATTGTGTTTAGATTGATCAATCGGTAAGGAACACATTTCTGTTCTAAGCAGGTTGTTTTTTAAAATATTGGGTAATTCAATAGAGGAGTTGTTTTGATCGTAGGAACCCGTCTTCATTTTATACAATGAGAAAATTAGATTTCGATTCAAATGATTGCCTTCTACTTTTATTTCCAAATAGAAATTCGTTCGAATAAACAATTGAATGAGAGAGTCTAATTCAAGGCGCGATTGATTGGAAAGTTTGTATTCTTTGTCACCAACAACATCAAGATTACTTAAAATTTGTGCAAACTCGCTGGATTTGTTTTCAAGTTCATCTCGCCATAAAATTTCTGAGAAAAATCCTGTACTGATGGTATCTTTAAGTGTGGTAAGGCAATTGTAAATGTTGAACCAATTAGAAGACTGTTGTTCCTTGTTGTAAAGGACATCAACAAACAATACTTGATTCGTAAAATCTTGCCCGTAGGCAACACTACTAAGGCAAATGAGTAGTGAAAATATTAGTCTTTTAGACATCTTGTTAATTGTTTTGCAATCCTTTTATATTGAGCATTAACTACAGTATTTACCTGCTTTTTTAGATTCCTTTCAACTATACTTATCGTATTACCTGGTAGTTTTGGAGTTCCTTCGATTCTATATTCTGGCTGGTCAAAGATGTAGCATTGGTGATCATTTACTTTTACTACAAGTTTTCCTGGGATTTGGAAGTAAAGATCTGATTTGTTTCGTTTAATAACTGTTTCTGTTGAAGAGAACTCAATCTTGAAGTTGACTTCCTTTGAGAACGATGATTTCAAATCTGTTGTTGATTCAAGCTCCTTTATAAATAAGTCCGGATGGTGAATTCCAATAACAGAAAAACGTTTAATTGCTGGTTTTGGTTTGTCTTCAATTGGGGAAGTTTTTGTAGATGGTGCCTTTAGTTTTAGGACTAATTCTTTAATATGCTCATTGTAATTTAGGAAGTTTTGTTTCCGTTCCTCTCTCTTCTGAGACGCTGTTAGGGTAG
>CALGAW010000069.1 GCA_937959115.1 uncultured Saprospiraceae bacterium | reverse complement strand
CGCTGACTTCACTGCGGGTGGATGGTGGTGCAAGTGCCAACAACCTAGTCATGCAATTTCAATCGGACATCTTACAAGTACCAGTAGAGCGACCTGAAGTCATAGAAACAACTGCACTTGGCGCAGCATATCTAGCTGGTCTAGCGGTTGGTTTTTGGAATATAACCGAAATTAAGAATGGCTGGAACCTTGATGAACAATTTAAACCAGAAATGAGTGAAACAAACGCCAATACACTCTATGCTGGCTGGGTAAAAGCTGTAAACCGCACAAAAGGTTGGGAGGATGATGATGTTTAATAATTAACATCCTTGTAATAGCTAGCTATTGGTTTGCACTTAGGACATTGATATCAGGTCAGATTAATCCTTAAACATTGGTTTAAATTCCAAATGCGTAGTAGTAATCGCCTGGATAGTCTTGATAAACGCCTTCCATTACCACCTTTCCTTTAGTGTTTTCGAGGATTTTGATCACCTCCGTTACTGAAGAGATGTTTTTGTCGTTTACTTTCTTTACGATGAAGCCTGGCTCCATATTGGTCACGTCGATTCGACTGCCTCGATTGATACTTAGAACAAATACGCCATCTCCTCCAGTTTCTTCTATTTCATCAGGAGTGAGATCTCTAAGGTCAAAGCCTAAGGAACGTAAGAGTAATGATTGATTTTTATTGATAAGATTCGTAGAATTATTTCTGTTTTTAAGAATCACCTTTCCTTTCGTCAAGTTTCCATTTCTCAGAAAAGAGACGTCAATTGATTCACCAGGACGGAACTTAGCGACTTGTTCTTGTAATTGTGGTGTTGAATTGACTGGATTTCCGTTGATCTTTAAAATCACATCTCCCTTTTTAAGGCCGGCTTCATAGGCTGCACTTGCAGGATTTACTCTTGTGATATATACACCATCTAAATTTCTCAATTTATAGCGCTCAGCTAACTCTTGATTGATATCTGCAATGTTGACGCCTAGGAAACCGCGTTGTACCATTCCGAATTCTGATAAGTCTTTGATTACCTTTTGAACTATATTGGATGGTACGGCAAAGGAGTATCCTTCATACCGCCCCGAACGCGTTAGGATTGCTGTGTTGATTCCTATTAGTTCGCCTTTTGTATTTACCAATGCTCCCCCACTGTTTCCAGGGTTTACTGCGGCATCCGTTTGGATGAACGACTCAATACTGTATTCACCTGACAGCACATCGATGTTTCTACCTTTAGCACTTACGATTCCTGCCGTTACTGTTGAGGTTAAGTTAAATGGATTGCCAACTGCGAGCACCCACTCTCCTACTTGTACTTTATCAGAATCGGCTAAATCTAGATGGGGGAAGTTGTTTCCTTCTACCTTTAATAATGCTAAATCAGTAGAGGGATCTGTTCCAACTACTTTTGCGGTTAACTTTTTCTTGTCGAAGAACGTTACTTCAAGGATATCACCGTCTTCAACAACATGGTTGTTGGTTGCGATTAACCCATTACTATTGATAATGACACCAGATCCTGAAGAAATTTCATTCGAGCTATTGCCCCAAAAATCGTAGAACATACCGCCATTTTCATTTTTATAGAGTGCTCTGATGTGCACTACGGCCGGTGCTGTTTTGCTTGCAGCACTTGTAAATTCTGTAGCGTTTTCTGTGGTTGCTCTTGCTGTATTTCTGCTAGGTTTATTCAGATTAGTCTGAATGGCCATTGGTTCTTTAGTAGTATAGGTATAACTAACAGCCTGTTGCTCTTTTGCTAGGAATTTTTCATAAACTAAAATTGTAGCAATAGAGGTTAGCACAGAAAGTATAATAATGAATGCAGCTTTTTTCATAAAACTAAAGATTTCTCGAAATTAAACGTTAATTAGTTCTAACACTAAAAACGTACCTGATTAATAAATAGTCTAATAAATTAAACTATTTTTTTCTGTTTGTTATTAAAAACAACAAAAAGTAACAAAGGTTTAACAACGATTGATTGTATCTAAAATCTTAATTCATATCATTTGCGCCCTTAAACAGACGCTTCCAATTGATTCCACCAGATACTGTTCTTCTAAACTGGTCTTTTGTATCTCTTAAAGAACCATTTTTCAAGGACATCCAGATGAACAATGGTGTACCTACTATATGATCTTCAGGGACAAATCCCCAGATTCTACTGTCTTCAGAATTGTATCTGTTATCTCCCATCATGAAAAAGTAATCCATTTTAAAGGTATAAGAGTCTGTTTCCTTGCCGTTAATAAAGATTTTGCCACCTTTGATCTCTAGACTGTTTTTCTCGTGATCTCGAATAACTTTTCTATAGAGTGCAATATTGGATTTTGAAAGATTGACTGATTCTCCTTTTTTAGGAACGACAACTGGTCCAAAATTATCAGAATTCCAGTTAAAATTAATGCGGTCATGCGGGAATGTTACCCTTGGAAGTTCCTTAGGAAGAATATCTCTAACGATCTTACCTTCACCTAGGACCTTATTCAAGTGGTTTAAATGATCTTCAGTCAAGTATCCAACGTATTTGGTCCCTGTTTTATCTAAGGGTAAAAAGTCTGATACCTCTAGATCGACTTCGGCTAGCTCCTTTTTGAGCATTCTTAGATTCCCATTTACGATGTATTTGTATTGAAGTCCTTTTGGTTTTCTTGCTTCTTGATCATTCACATACAAATTTCCTTCTCTTACTTCAATTTTGTCAGAAGGGATACCGACACATCGCTTGATGTAATTGTCTCTTTTATCTACTGGGCGAACCCGTACATCAAAATATCGATCAATGTTTCTTCTACCAATATTCGGACTACGGACAAACTGATGATAGTAGTTTCTATTTTGAATTTCATTGTACCATTTAGTCATAGCAGAATTAGAAGGATAAGCAACAGTATCACCATCAGGGAAGTTAAATACTACTGGGTCAAATCGCTCAATATCAACCTTTCCAAAACGCTTGTAATCCCATTGAATCAGTTTAGAGTAGGACTCAGAACCGACCTTTGGCAAGGTATTGTGCACCAAAGGAAACTGTAACGGAGTATTCGGCATTCTTACTCCATAGTTGATTTTACTTACGAACAAGAAATCACCAACCATCAAAGACCCTTCCATAGACGGTGTAGGGATCGTGTATGCTTCTATCAAAAACATCCGTATTAGTGTAGCAGCAAAAACAGCAAAAATGATAGCTTCAGACCATTCACGAACACCAGACTTTTTGATTGGTTGATCCTTGATTAACTGGTATCCTTTTCCTAGATACTTTGCAGTTTCGTCTTTAAAGCCTAGAAACGGCAAATAAGCAAAAGGCGCAACCACCGCAGCTGTGTGCTGACCAAATCCGTTTTTGCCAAACGAGTTAACTAAGTCTATCAGCATATAGGCCAATATGAAAAAATTGACAAGCGGAACAAGTAGTAAAGCAAGCCACCACTTTGGACTGCCGGTAATCTCAGACCATACCCAGAAGTTGTAACCGGGTACCAGTGCTTTCCAACCCTCGACCCCTGCTTTCTCAAACAACTTATAAAGACCCACAAAAGAAGCGAGTATAAAGATGCATATTATTGCTAATGACATTCAATTTTTTTTTAATCAGGCACAAAGATAATTTATTCCCAAATATTGAAGTACTAAAGATTGGTTAAATTTTTAGAATGACCAAGCAATAACGACTAGGAGCTATAAACAAACGACTAAATGCTTGATTAGATACTAGATTAGCTTTCTTTTTTTAATGTTTCTTCAATGTAAATATTTACCAAATCCTCTAAAACATCAAGTGGAAGTGCCCCATTTGTGAGAACGACCTCATGAAATTCCCTGATATCAAACTTATCTGCTAATTTCTTTTTAGCCTCTTCACGCAACTCAAGGATTTTAATCATCCCAATTTTATAGGCAGTTGCTTGTCCAGGGCGGACGATGTGTCGTTCTACCATTTTAATACAGTCGCCTTCAGAGTTCGGCGTATTTGTCATGTAGAACTTGATACTTTTATCTCTATTCCATTTTTTAAAATGAATACCTGAATCTACTACCAAACGGCAAGCTCTCCACAGCTCCATTGCTAAGCGACCGAAATCTGAATACGGATCACTGTAAAAGCCCAATTCCTTTGGAATATACTCAGAATAGAGTCCCCAGCCTTCAATATAAGCTGTATAGCTACCATATTTTCTGAACTTCGGCATTT
This sequence comes from uncultured Saprospiraceae bacterium, assembly GCA_937959115.1. Lineage (GTDB taxonomy): Bacteria > Bacteroidota > Bacteroidia > Chitinophagales > Saprospiraceae > JAHDHB01. Next base: position 49,335 of record CALGAW010000069.1, on the reverse strand, counting down.
CCCCAAGCTCTTGAGCAATACTCAGTTGCATGTGATGTCCTGGAATTGCTTCGTGATATGCTAATGCCTCCATTTGGTATTTAGGCATGTCTTTCATCGAATACATATTTGCATAATAGATGCCTGGTCTAGAGCCATCAGGTTTGGGACGCATGTAAAATGCTTTGCCTGCCGCTTTCTCTCTGTAGGCTTCCACACGTTTGACGACAAGCTCAGCCTTAGGTTTAGTAATAAACAGATCGTTTAACTTAGGTCGCATTTCATCAATAATTTTTTCTGCATCTTTCATATAGGCATCTCTACCCTTTTTAGAATCTGCATAATAAAATTGATTGTCCTCACGCATAAACTTAAAAAATGCTTGGAGATCCCCCTTAAAACCAACTTTATCTTTAATTACCTCCATCTCTTTATGGATTCGCTTCATTTCTTCAAGTCCAATAGAATGAATTTCTTCAGCGGTAAGATCAGTTGTCGTGTACGCTTTTAGTCTATGATTATAATATTCAATGCCGTTTTCAAATTTCCAGGCGCCATCATCTGTATTGGCTTGTTTTTCAAGGTCTCCTAAGTAGGCAATTAGTTTCTCATAAGCTGGTTTAACACTAGCTGTAAGGCTTTGCTGGCATTGGGCAAGCAGTTCGTCTTTTTTCTTCTGAGGAAGGTCCTTTAGTTTTCCAAGTTTCTTTTTAAAGTCGGAATAAATCACATTTTTATCATCTTTCGACTCAAGACCTTCGAGTACATTCGTAGCAGACTCTAGTACCTTTGGAAATACAAACTTCGGAGGTATAATGTTTTTAGATGCTCTGACTTTCAGATCAGCTATTCCCTGATCAAACAATTTAGGAACAGCATTTAATCTACTTATATAGTCTTTAGCATCTTGCTCATTATCAATGCTATGCGCATTAGCCATGAAGGAAGGAACCTTGGTGTGAGTGCCATACATTTGATTGACTGGATAGCCGTAATGACGCCACTTATATCGGTCTATTCCATCTTGTAGTCGTTTTTCGAATAGCTTGTAACTTAACTGTGTATCTGAATCTAAGGCATGAAACTGAATACTATCCTTTAGTTTCTTCAATAAATCTTTCTTAAAATTCAATTCAATTTCAGCAGCTTCATCGGTATATTCATCCCACTTATCAGCGTTGTCTTTCACTCCAAGATAAGCACCCCATTCCGGCGATAGTTTTACCTCTTCCATGAATGTTCGGTCAAAAAACTGTTTGGCATGAGCTGTAGCCTCAGTAATTTCTGCTTGAGAATAATCGGATGGTTTTTTCGAATCCAAGGGACCTCTTTCTTTGCAACCGATAAGGATTAGCATCAAAAGTGCCAGAACATGAAGTTTTTTCATAGTAAAACTATTAGTATAAAGTGTAATTCTATAGTCAAATTTAATAAAACTAGTGATAGTATTTTTATAAAATACAAATATGACTGAATATCATTCTTAATTTACATGAATAAATTGAACATTTTATGCCTTATTTTCATTATTTTCAGTACTTGATTTACAATAAATTTGAATTCATGAACTGGAAATCCTTACTCATCCTTCTAGGCATAATATTGATTGAACAAACTACTTACTGCCAATCTCATAATATTTCGACCATCACAAACCTTAACAGAAACTACGCCAATATGTTTGGTGGTTGGGGACCACATTTAAGATCGATAATGAGATCAGAAGCCGATGAGCAATGGATGGCAATTGATGATGGTGCTGATGTATACCATAATGATTTAATTCGGTATTACAGACTCGGATCAAATCAATCGACTTGGAGTCAAGTAGGACAATCCAACATTGCTAGTTATGAAGTCCAGCAAAATATGGCACATACTATGTCTGGGAATACTATAAATTCCTATGGAATTGAATTGACTGGCTTAGATGCAGGTAACGTATATACCAATCGTATTGTAAATGTTAAATACAATACTCAAACAAACACAAGTACTACGAATTATATAGAAGTCAATGGTTCAATTAATCTCCAAGGTACAACGTCAAACTATATAGGCGCTGCCATAAATCCTTCAAATGGCTTAGAAGTCGTTTGGTGGCATGTCTCTGGCTCACCACCTGCAACCTTCAAACTGATCTGGAAATACCCCTTTCAGCCTGAATGGAATGGACCACTCGTTATGGATGAATTAGTCAATGGCAATGCCTACAACATGTTTTTATACGTATATGGCACATTTGTAGGAGACAATCGATTAGAATTGGTTGCCCAAAGTGGTCTATACAATGTTTCAGGTACACCAGATTTTTACTTACCTGCTCATCAAACAATTGATTTTGGGTTTTCAGCTGCCATACCTTCCGGCTTTAGTTGGATGGGAAATAGTGCGACTGCAGCCAATAATATTACTGACATCTGGAAAAATCCTTGTAATGATGATTTACATGTATTGGGATATGATTTTGATTCTGGTGATGCAATTTATTATTACAAGGAAGATGGAGGAACTAGTTGGGAAGATTGGCAGTATATAGGAAGAATTCCTAATCGGTTCAATTCTAAATTTAGCTATGATTCTTATCTCGATAGCCTAACCATTGTGAACAATGATTTTACTTCAGTTTACAGCTCAAAGCTTAGAGTATCGGAATTACTTGGGAGTATTGACCTTAATAATTTAATTGTAGAATCTTTTCCCATCTCTGAACTTAACTCAGGTGGCAGTTCTGGGCTTTATGTACAAAGAGCCGCCATGCAAACAAATCCAGCAACAAGATATCAGTTTGCTTCCGTTGGGAAAAATCCCACGTACGACAATCTGATTCGATATGTCAAATATGATAATGTCGACTTAGTGGACACAATAAGTAATGTCTGCGAGGAACCCGCATGTCCTGACCTAACGCCCATTGTTTCTGCTATCCCTTCCAGCATTTCAGGGAACTCTACGCTTGGGATTGCCGTTGAGTTGTTTCAAATAGCTGAGAATAAAACAGATGGATCATCAATCAAAATTAGAATACCTCAAGATCCTCGCTTTACATTCAATTGGAATCCAGCGCTTACCAATGTTGGATTCACTCCAGTGTTAAATTCTGCCTGGAAATACTTGGGGAACAATGGTCTTTTCCATGAATTTGAATACTCCAAAATCCTAGGACCGAATCATAGAGCGGCCTTTGGTGTCGTTGGTAATTATGATCCACAAAACACTTCAGGTAGTACTACCCTGACCGTTACGGTTGTTCCTGGTAGCAGCAACGAATGTGTTTTCATTAACAATTCTGATGCTGAGATTATTTCCTATTTTGACTAGTACTTGTTAACTCCATCTATTCTAAAACATTATAGGGAAGAAAAAGGTAACTTATCCAAGTAAACCTACAGGAAATTAAGAATTGACTTCAAATTCAATAAGTTTTAATTATTTTTGGGCTTCATTAGAAAACACACGACGATGCAGAACAAAATTGAGTTATTGAATGAGAAGAAGGACCTAGCCAAAATTGGCGGTGGGCAAAAGCGGATTGAGACCCAGCACAAAAAAGGAAAGCTCACAGCTAGAGAGCGAATCCACTTCCTTATAGACAAAGGAACCTTCGAAGAAATCGGGATGCTGGTTACACATCGTTGCAAAGACTTTGGGATGGAAGACCAACAGTTTTATGGAGACGGTGTTGTCACGGGTTACGGAGAGCTCAATGGTAGAATGGTCTATGTGTTTGCTCAAGACTTTACAGTATTTGGTGGCTCATTATCTGAAACCCATGCCGAGAAAATCTGTAAAATCATGGATCTCGCCATGCAAAACGGTGCTCCCCTTATCGGTTTAAATGATTCAGGAGGTGCCAGAATTCAAGAAGGTGTGCAATCCCTTGGTGGTTATGCAGATATCTTTTATCGAAATACGATTGCCAGTGGTGTGATTCCTCAGATTTCTGCTGTAATGGGGCCTTGTGCCGGAGGAGCAGTCTACTCTCCTGCTATCACTGATTTTATTGTCATGGTAGAAAACACTTCCTACATGTTTGTCACTGGGCCTAACGTTGTAAAAACGGTAACCAATGAAGAGGTAACTGCTGAAGAGCTAGGCGGAGCGTCTGCACACTCTGTTAAGTCAGGAGTCACACACCTTACTGCTGCAAATGATATGGAGTGCATCCAAGAAATCAAGAAGCTGATGAGCTATATGCCTCAAAACTGCGAAGAAGACGCCCCAGTATATCCATATGAACTACAAGACGAAACTAGAGATGTCCTGTCAGGCATTATTCCCGAAAGTGCTAATCAGCCTTACGACATGCGTGAAGTCATAAACGGTATAGTTGATAATGATTCATTTCTAGAAATACATAAAGATTTTGCTGAAAATATTGTTGTTGGATTCGCTAGAATAGCTGGTAGAAGCATTGGAATTGTAGCAAACCAACCCTACTACCTTGCTGGCGTATTGGATGTCAACAGTTCTAGGAAAGGTGCACGATTTGTACGGACATGCGATTGCTTCAACATTCCTTTACTCGTATTAGTGGATGTTCCTGGCTTCTTACCTGGTACCGATCAAGAATGGAATGGGATTATTTCGAACGGCGCCAAGCTACTTTATGCCTTTAGTGAAGCCACCGTTCCTAGAATATCTGTGATTACTAGAAAGGCATATGGTGGTGCTTATGATGTGATGAATTCCAAGCATATCGGTTCTGACATGAACTATGCTTGGCCAAGTGCTGAAATCGCAGTAATGGGCGCTAAAGGTGCTGCAGAGATTATTTTCCGAAAGGAGATAAAAAGTGCAGATAACCCTGAAACCATCTTAGCAGAAAAAGAAAAGGAGTATAGTGATAAATTTGCAAACCCATACAGAGCTGCAAAGCGTGGTTTTATTGACGAAGTGATTGAACCTCAACATACTCGAGCGAAGCTGATCAAAGCGTTTAAGATGCTTGAAAATAAGGTTGCTAATTTGCCGAGGAAGAAGCATGGGAATTTGCCGCTTTAGAAAGCGAATTTCAAGATCAGGCACTACTCCTGCAAATACCATATGACAAAGCACTAACGAGTGTTAATACAAAATAGAATTAGCCCAAAGAAAAAAATAAAAGATAATGCATACCGTTGAAAATTCGATATTCATTATTTTCAATTTCGATATTTGTTATTCTTCATTCAATAACTTTAGCGTTCGATATTCTCTTTAAATCCTTCGACATTCGATGTTCTACATTCGATATTCAATATTCACTTAAAATTATGCAAAAATTCCTATTATACGGTGCAAACGGCTACACAGCTGGCTTAATCATTCAATTTGCACAAGAATACAACTTAACGCCAGTTCTAGCGGGAAGGAATAAGGAAAAAATTACAAAATTAGCTGCAGAGCATAATCTTGACTATAACGTTTTTGATTTAAGTGACACTTCAACTGTTGTAAGTCATCTTTCTGATTTTCAAGTTGTTTTGCATTGTGCGGGTCCATTTAAGCATACAGCGAAACCAATGATGAAGGCTTGCTTGGAAGCAGGCGTGCATTATCTTGATATTACTGGTGAAATTGAAGTGTTTGAACGGGGATATCGAAATCATCAACGAGCAGTGGATAAAGGAATCATGATAATGCCTGGCGTTGGATTTGATGTTGTTCCAACAGATTGTATGGCATCTTACTTACAAAATAAGTTACCAGATGCAACGCACCTCGAATTGGCAATTGGCAGCATAGGAGGTGGCGTTTCTAGGGGAACAGCGATGACTGTTGTAGAAAATGCTGGAGAAAGTGGTGCCATCCGAGAAAACAGCAAGATTAAACTAGTGCCTCCTGGATATAAGACAAGGCGGATTCCTTTTACAAATAAAGAGTTACTAGCGGTCACTATTCCTTGGGGCGATGTGTCTACGGCCTTTCACAACACTGGGATTCCAAATATTATGGTTTATATGGCTATCCACCCAAAAGCCTTACGTTATCTGAAAATGCAACGGTATGCCAGCTGGATCCTGAAACGGACGTTTGTGAAAAACCGATTGAAGAAACGCATCCAAAACAGAAAGCCTGGCCCTACAGATAAGCAACGGGCAACAGCCAACTGCTTGGTATGGGGAGAAGCCAGAAACAGCAAGGGTGCTATCGTCGCTGCTAATTTTATTGGTCCTGAGGGTTATACGCTAACAGCCCGCACCGCATTGTTAATCACTCAAAAGGTGTTGAATGGAAATCTAAAGGTTGGTTTTCAAACACCCGCCAAGGTTTATGGTGCTGAACTAGTCATGGAGTTGAAAGACACAATAAGGAAGGATCTCTAATGCGCAACAATGTTCATATTAAGGCGCTATTCCCAACGGCTATCATGGCACTTATCATGTGCTGCATTCAATTTTTCGGCCCCTTAAACTTTTGGTTGGAATGGTATGTACAGCCCAAAACAATGGGTAATTACTGCGAAGTTCAAGCATTAGAAGCAATTTTCAGAGAACCAATCAGTTCTTGGTCAAACCTAATCTACTGGTATTTGGGCTGGTGGATATTGCTCGACACAAAATCAAAAACACCTACCAACTTTCTTTTTAACAACAAGGGCTACATCTGGTATTGGGGCTTACTATATTTGTTTATGGGGACATCTAGCTGGTTTTTCCATGCCTCTGTCTCCAGCATTGCACTTGCATTTGACATGAGTGGCGTTTATATCTCTTTTCTATTGCCTTTAATATTGAATGCACATCGATTTTCTAATTATTCTAGGGGAAATCCTATTCGAAAGTCTGTCCTATCAATGGTTAGCTTAATTCTGACATCAATTATAATAGGTGGTTCGCTTGGCTATTGGGAAGATTCGTTTAACGCAATCCCAGCTCTTCTGATTGGGCTAACCATTAACGTAGTTCTGTTTATCTATATTGAAAGAAAATGGACGACACATGCCAATCATCGGTACCTCTGGATGTCAATTGTATTGATTTTGGGGGCTACCTTCTCTTGGTGTGTGGACAAATTCCGTGTCTTGTGTGATCCCGCTGGCTGGATTCATGGTCATGCGGCATGGCATATTCTGATGAGTATAGCTGCATTTCAGTTGTATTTGTATTATAAATCAGAAGGAGAAAATGATTAATTATTCAATAAATCGTGATAGTTTCATCAAAATTTGTGTTGAAATTCATTTTTATTAAAAAGCATTGTTTATCCGCTAAAGTTCCTTCTTCAGAGCAATTGGAGCGGCAATACTTTGCGTAGGTATTGCAAAGGCGTCCGTCAAATATAGAGCTTGTTTTCTTACAGAAAGACAAAGCCTACTTACTGCTTTTCGAATGGCCTTGACCTTCGGCACACCCAGATAACCATCTTCTAAGTACCAATCAAAATGTTGTTCGATGTGCCATAGTCCATAGAGGTCAGATACATCATTAAGGACTTGTTGAAGCGCCTTATCTTCACAACTTTCCATTTTATTGATGGATTGTTCTAAGATGAAGCGTTCTGCGTAAGCCTTTGCTAGTTCAATCAGGTCATTTTGACAACGGATAAAGGCATCATAAGAATCCATTTTAGATTTCATCAATCGTCTAATTTTAGATGCGACAGCGTTTAGTAATGAACCTTCTCTATGCCTCATTGCATCTAGTTGGAAGTCTGAGCTTTTCAGATAGTCTTCATCCTTTTTAAAATCAACTCTTGCGTATAGGTTTTCGCGCATTTCCTTTGTAACAAGGTTTAGCATTTGAATATAATTGGCATTTTCAAACTCTTCCTTTAACTCAGTTAGTAGTCCTTTCGCAACCAATTGTAGCAATACCGTATTGTCACCTTCAAATGTGGTATAAATATCAGTGTCCGCTTTTAAATCCGCAAATCGATTCTCTGCTAGATAGCCTTTTCCTCCACAAGCTTCACGACATGCTTGCAAGGTGGCTGTTGTATGCCAAGTAGCGAAGGCTTTCATTGCAGCCGCCATTGTTTCTATTTCTCTTGTGTCTTCTTCTGTTTTATTGGCAAAACGCTCTCCCAAGTGTTTTAATGCGAAATCCGTCGCATAAGTTGTTGCAAGCAAAGGCATTAATCGACGTTGGTGGGATGGATAATCAAGTAAAAGCGTCTCTGGTTCGTTTTCAGGACCAAACTGCCTTCTGTTGAGTGCATGACGAATAGCGATTGTCAAGCCTGTTTTAGCGGCGCTAATGCCTGCTTGAGGGACAAACACCCTTCCACCCACTAAAGTGCCAAGCATTGTAAAGAAACGTCTTGAGAGGCTTTCGATAGGGCTAGAATAAGAACCATCTGGTCCTACTGTTCCAAAGTTGTCCAACAAATTCTCTCTTGGGATCCTGACCTTGTCAAACCAGATTTGTCCATTATCTACTCCATTAAGCCCAAGCTTGTAACCACAATCCTCTATTTTGATACCTGGTAACTCATTACCCTTTGAATCTCTTAGTTGCACCACAAAAGCATGTACTCCATGACATTTTCCTTTTGTATATAGCTGAGCGAATACGGATGCCATTTTACCATGTAAGGCATTGCCAATGTATTCTTTACGAGCCATGTTATGTGGTGTATGAATGATAAACTCATCAGTTGCTTCATCAAAAGTAGCTGTGGTTTCACAGTCTCTAACATTGGAGCCATGGCCCGTTTCAGTCATTGCAAAACAACCTGGAAGCTCGAGTGTTCCAATGTCTTTAAGGTATTTGTCATGGTGTTTTTTGGTACCTAAGGCTTGGACGCTACCACCCCACAAACCAAACTGAACGCCAAACTTAATAGCAAAGCTGGCATCATGTCCACCAATGGTTTCAAAGACTGCACCGTATTGTTGAATGTCGTCAGCTCCTCCATACTCTTTAGCATAAGCTAGAGCACCAAAACCACGACTAGCAAATTGCTTACACCAATCTAAAATTCTTAATCGAAACTCATCTTTATCTCTAATGGTTTCTAGCTTAAATGCAGGGTCTTCAAGCATTGTGCGTATCTTTTGCTTTAGATCATGATATTTGCCATCAAGCAATCGAGTCATAGCGTCAACATCAAACGACGGTTTTGATGCAGGATCTTCTGATAGAAATTCAATTTGAGCCTCACAGAGCAAATTCCTGTAATCATAGAGATCCAGATTGCCTAGTGCATTGTCTATTTGCTCTAACGCCACTTTGGCTTCAGGTGTTGTACAGGGATGATTCTCATTTGTGGCTGCGGTAGCCATCTGTACCCCTAATTCAACAAGGCTTTGCTTTTTACCCGGAGCTAGTGTTGCAGAAGATACTCGTATCAACTCTACCCAAGCTTCAAAAACCTCCTCAGTAGGCGGATTTCCTGGATTACACCAATCGTTTATCATGGATTGCTCTTCCTCAGACAACCAGTCAGACTGTTTAACTTGTTGTTTGATAAGCTTGATTTCACTTGGACTGAGGATGTCGTCTGCCCAGCCCACATAGAGCAATGGAAGGAATGGAATGACGCCTGGCGCTTCATTTTTAAGGTATTCTGATGTTGCGAAAGTTGATTTCATTCTTTGTTGTTTTTGGCAAATATAAGAAGTTAAAAAAGGGAATGAAGAAATTTAAAGGGAATATCGAATGTAGGTTGGGAAGAGGGAATTCTTAACCAACTAGTTAGAGGTATCATTCTGTGTTTTTCTATTTTTAAAAATACGTTAATCAATATTCCTTTTTTCAATTTTAATTGCAACCAACTTCGAGGCAGGTGTTTTACTGCCAACTGCGTACAAATCGACAGGAACAAGGACATTAGCTTCAGGGAAGTAAGTTGCGACGCAGCCTTTTGGGATGTTGTATTTGATTACTACAAAGCGCTCTCCTAGTCGTTTTACATCATTGTAGTTACTGGAAAGATCTACAAGATCCTTTTGTTTCAGACCTAATTGTTCCATGTCATCCGAATTCATCATGACTACCCTTCTTTCATTGAGTATTCCACGGTAACGGTCGTCTAGACCATAAATCGTTGTATTGTATTGATCATGGCTTCGGACGGTCATCATCATAAATTCACCATCTTCAAGCTTGTTTGTAGGTACTGAATTTACAGTGAACTTAGCCTTGCGGGTATCTGTATTGAAGTTTCCTTCTCTTGCACCATTCGGGAGATAAAAGCCTCCAGGTTGTCTAACCCGTTTATTATATGATTCAAAGCCTGGGATCACTTTTTCGATGGCGTCGCGAATGAGATCATAATTGGCTGCCATTCCCATCCAGTCTACCTTTGATTTATTTTTTAATGTTTTTTGAGCCATTCGGCAAACAATAGCTGGTTCGCTTAGTAATTCTTTAGAACAAGGATCTAAAACTCCTTGTGAGGAGTGTACAATTCCCATAGAGTTTTCAACAGTAACAAACTGATCTCCTGTTGCTTGAACGTCTTTTTCTGTTCGGCCAAGGCAAGGCAAAATAAGCGCCTTCTTACCATGAATCAAATGACTACGATTGAGCTTTGTACTTACTTGCACTGTGAGTTCACATTTACGCAAGGCTTTTGCAGTGTATTCAGTATCAGGCGTTGCTGAAATGAAGTTGCCGCCCATCGCTATAAATACTTTGACTTTACCTGCATACATGGCGTTGATCGCATCGACTACTGGATAACCGTGATGGCGAGGCGGTTCAAAATCAAAAACTTCTTTTAGTTTGTCTAGAAAAGCATCTTTGGGCGCTTCCCAGATCCCCATAGTGCGATCTCCTTGCACGTTGCTGTGTCCTCGGACTGGGCAGGTTCCTGCACCTGGTTTACCAACTGCGCCTTTAAGTAGCAGCAGATTAACTACTTCTTTGATGTTTGCTACGCCATTTACATGCTGCGTAAGTCCCATGGCCCAGCAAATAATGATTTTGGATGATTTTGCTAAGAGGTCTGCTGCAGCTTCTATTCCTTGCTTTGAAACACCAGATTCGCTAACACACTGTTCAAGATCTTGCTGTTTTAAATCCTTGATTAATGCTTCATAACCTTCCGTTTTTTCTTTGATAAAATCAAGATCGAAAACAGCACCAGGATTTGCTTCTTCTTTTTCTAATAACAACAGCATAATTGCTTTAAGTAACGCTATATCTCCATTGACCTTAACCTGTAAGAATAAGTCAGTTAGCACTGTTCCTCCAGTAACCATTTTCATTGGTCGTTGTGGATTAGTAAACTTCATTAATCCAGCTTCTGGCAATGGATTTACAGTGATTATTTTGCCTCCGTTTTCTTTGCATTTCTCTAAGGCAGATAACATTCTTGGATGATTCGTTCCAGGATTTTGTCCCATAACCATAATGACTTCAGCTTGATGTAAGTCTTTTAAGGTCACTGAGCCCTTGCCGATGCCCAACGTCTGACTCAGTCCTTGCCCACTCGATTCATGGCACATGTTTGAACAATCAGGTAAATTATTCGTTCCGAATTGACGTACAAACAGTTGATATAAAAAAGCAGCTTCATTGCTTGTTCTTCCTGAGGTATAAAAGGCTGCTTCGTCGGGTGAGTCAAGGCTGTTGAGTTCTTCGGAAATTATTTGAAAGGCATTCTCCCAAGAAACAGGCTCGTAATGCTCTCCAACTAACTTAAAGGGTTGCGTCAACCTCCCTAGTTTACCGATTTGAAAATCAGACAATTGACTTATCTTAGAAACAGAGTTTTCTTTAAAAAACTGAGGTGAAATTCGATTTTTAGTAGCTTCTTCAGCAATGGCTTTAATTCCATTCTCACAATACTCTCCTAGGGCGGATCGTTCATCGTCTGGATCAGGCCAAGCGCAGCCTGGACAGTCAAAACCACCTTTTTGATTGACCTTAAACATAGTTTTAAGGGCTGCCGATTTAGACATGTATTTTCTAGCGTGCAGGAGGGAAGATTTAACGGCAGGCATACCAACACTATTGGTTGCTGGACCAATTAACTTGAGGCCAGTAAGTGTTAATGGAGGTTGAGCGCTTGGTATGGTAACGATATTATTTCCTTTGTCTTCCATAATAGTCAATTATACGGTTTGTTCTTCCAAGTTTGAATCAATCGGTTTCAATGCGTTCGGGGTTGGAATAGATATTAAATTTATTCTTTTTTAAGAAACCAATCAATGTTAAGCCTGATTCTTTTGCAAATTCAACTGCTAAGCTACTTGGAGCGCCGACTGCTGCGAGGATTGGGATTCCAGCCATCACAGCCTTCTGTACCAATTCAAAACTAGCTCTTCCGCTCACAAGAACCATACAATCTTTCAAGGGTAATTGTTCATTTAATAGCGCTTTGCCTATAAGTTTGTCAAGAGCATTGTGCCTTCCAACATCTTCACAGAGATACTGAAATTTTCCAGTACTAGAGAATAGGGCGGCGGCATGGATCCCACCCGTAAGCTGAAAAACAGTTTGTTGACTATCAAGTGTTTCTAGTAACTGATAGATGACTGATTTCTGAATGACAGGTTTCCCTGAAATCAATTGATAGCAACTGTGTTGAAAGACCATGTCGATTGACGATTTACCGCAAACGCCACAACTGGAAGTGGTGTAGAAGTTTCTATTGAGCTGATCTTGGTTAAATTGCACATTAGCTTTCAGTTCTACCATCAATGAGTTTTCTTTTGACTGTTGGCTGGCTTGTGTAGCATCATATTTGAGTGTTACCACATCTTCCGGTTTGCCGATAATCGCCTCTGTAAAGAGGAAGCCTACTGCAAGCTCGAAGTCATGCCCTGGTGTGCGCATGGTTACGGCTATCGATTTCCGTTGTCTTTTGGCTTGAGAGCCATAAGCGAGTTTGATTTCGAGTGGTTCTTCAACTGCTAGCTGATCAACTATTGTAATACATTGGTTATCAGCAACCTTTTGGATCGATACTTCTAGTGTTTCTTTAAGAGGCTGATGTGGTGTTTTCTGTTTCACTCAGTAGACTTAGGGTTGGGAAAATTGTCTGACTCATCTTCATTTAGTCTAGGATCGAGACATTTAAAATCTTTTTCTACTAGAATTTGCAATGCTCTGTCTGCTTTTAGTGTGATGGTGTTTTTAAGGGAAGTCTGGTCACTGTTTATCCAGTTATGCGCGATGTCTGAAGGCACGTAGACTTTTAGGTGATTGCCATTGAATAGGGCTTCTAGGTTACCAGAAGGCTTTTGTTCTAGCGAATAGCTAAGTACATTGTGCCCAAAATGTATTTTTTCTTTGAGTTTACCCCTGCTGCCAAACTGCCTGACTTCAGACTGATTTAGCCGCAGGCGGATGGAATCTCCTTTTATCCTAAGTTTCATAAAGATTCGTTTAAGACAAAAGTACAAAAAAAGCACAAGCCGATTGACTTGTGCTCTGACATTTTGATTTTCAGTAGGTTTATTTTTTATGGTAACATAGACAACTGAACATGACGCACCATAAACTGGTTTTTAATTATTTTATTTGCTAGCAAATGGCTCTATAGTTTCTATTTCTTTTGTCAAAACTTTAGTAAACGTGTATAATTCTATTGAAATATTTGAAGCATTTTCATCAGCATAGCTCCACTCATAGATATTTCCGTTTAGGTCAAATTGATCCCACAATTGTGCTTGGAAAATTACTTCATCATTACCATTCTTAATCACCACTTCTTTAGCGAAGCCATTAATTTCTTCAAGGTCAATAAATAAGATCTTTTCCTCTAGGTCTAGGAAGAAGCAGTTATCTGTTGGGGCTAACTTGTCAGTATTGGCAGGAGGATTATCATTATTTGCGAACGCTGTGATTGTTATTAGGATAGAGAGAACGATTGTTGCGATTACTGACTTCATTATAAATTAGTTTAGTTGTGTTGGTTACTGATTACAAGAAGTAAGTTGCAGGAATTTTCACTGTCACACAAATCATTATTTTACTAAACAGTTGATTTTCAATAGACTTGTGACATTTAATATGATGATAATTTTCTATAAGAAATTCTGAATCAATCAATTCGAATGGCAGCAGTGATTCACTAATATTGATTTTATTTGTGACAATGCAACCATAGTATTATTGCCGTAGATGTTTTGATCTTCCTATCTGATCGAATAAATTTTGTTTCAAATTTTTCTTAAAGAAATTATGGACATTTGTAAATTTTGTATTAGGGCGTCTCAGCTGGATTACGTTCATAACAGCCAAAAGTGGTTACATTTCAGGTTTTTCTTAACGCATTTATAGATGATGCGTCGTTGAATCCTTTTATAAACTATTAAACACGTTTAAGACCAACTTCCTCCCCTTTGGCAATCATAAATGCAAAGGCTGCATCGAACTCATTGGGTATCTCTCCATCCAGAATAGCTTCACGGATTGCCTTCTTAATGACTCCGACTTCCCTAGACGGTTCTATACCAAAGGTTTGCATGATAATTTCACCTGTGACAGGAGGTTGCCAATTCCGGAGATTGTCTTTTTCCTCTACTTCTTTCAGCTTAATCCTAACTAACTCATAGTTTTCGAGATAGCGTCTTACTTTTTTCTTGTTTTTAGAGGTTATGTCTGCTTCGCATAAGATCATTAGATCATCGATATCGTCACCTGCATCAAACAATAGGCGTCTGATCGCTGAATCTGTAATGTTTTCCTTGGTCAGACTGATTGGACGAAGGTGTAACCGCACTAGTTTTTGAACATATTTCATTTTACCATCAAGCGGCAATTTCAGTTTACGGAAAATTCGTGGGACCATGTTTGCTCCGACTACTTCATGTCCGTGGAATGTCCATCCCGCCTTTTTATCAAAGCGTTTGGTTGGCGGCTTAGCAATATCATGCAGCAATGCTGCCCATCGTAGCCAAACGTTATTGGTATTCCGACAAATGTTATCTAGCACCTTTATGGTATGATAAAAATTGTCTTTGTGCCCTACTCCATTCTTAATGTCTACGCCATATAGTTCCGCTACCTCGGGAAAAATGATGTGTAACAAGCCAGAATCGAACAAGAGCTTAAAGCCAATCGACGGTTTCGGAGATTTCATTATCTTCTCTAATTCAATTGTGATCCGTTCTTGAGAAATGATGTTAATTCGTTCCTTATGTTCTGCAATCGCCTTTAGTGTAATTGGGTCTATCGTGAATCCTAGTTGAGTTGAAAACCGTATAGCGCGCATCATCCGTAGAGGGTCATCAGAAAAAGTACGGCCTGGTTCAAGTGGCGTCCGTAGTAGTTTATTCTCAAGATCAATCATACCACCGAATGGGTCAATGATTTCACCAAAGTTATTACTATTTAAGGATACGGCTAGTGCATTTATCGTAAGATCTCTACGATTCTGGTCATCTTCCAAACTACCATCTTCTACAGTAGGTTTTCTTGAATCAAAGCGATAAGACTCTCTCCTAGCGCCAACAAACTCTACTTCAAGATTACCATGGTTGAACATCGCTGTTCCGAAACGCTTGTATACCGCTACTTTTGGTTTAGGAAAAAGCTTTGAAGCCACGGCATTCGCTAATTCGATTCCGTTTCCAACACATACGATGTCCATATCCTTGCTTGGCCTTGACAACAGTCGGTCACGAACATAACCTCCTACAACGTAGGTTGGATAGCCCAAATCTTGAGAAATATCAGATATTAGCTGAAAAATGTCGCGTTCAAAAGGTTTTATATCAAATAACATAGCGGAAATCAATTATCGAATTAGAGGTCAAAACTAGTCAATTTGGTTTAAACTAATTTGGTTTAGCAATGATTAAATAACTACTTTCTGATAAAGAAAAGTTCCCCAGAAGGTAAAACTTTAACAATTACGGAAGGATCATTTGTATTTACATCATCTCTCCTATGGTGTACAGTGTAATCAACAAGTGCTATTAAATCCTGATCAATTTCACTATATAGTTTAGGTGGTGGATCTCCACTAAAATTAGCTGAGGTGCTTACCAACGGTTCCTCAAGTTCCTTGATCAATTGATTGCAAAACGGATCCTTGATCACTCGAAAGGCAATACTTCCATCTTCTGCAATCAGTTCTTTTGGTAAGTTCTTTGCGTTTTCATAGATGATGGTGATGGGTCTAGTAGAATGATCAATCAACTTGGTTGCTTTTGGCGGTATGTATTCTACGTATTTTTTCAAGGATTCAAGGCTATCGATTAATAATACCATCTTTTTTGAATCGTCTCTTTTTTTTATTTTAAAAATTTTACTAATTGCAGAAACCGCACTAGCAGCGCATCCTACCCCCCAAACGGTGTCTGTAGGGTAAATAATAATCCCCTTTTTTAAAAGGATGGGTACAATTTTTGAAATTTCTTGAGTAATGGACATTAAATCAGTAACTTTATGCGTTTAGTTTGTGCAAGTAAAAGTAATAAAATTGGATAGAATCTTTAAATTAGTTTTAGTACTGTGCCTACTTTTTCCATACAGTAATCTAAAATCACTTCATATAATTGGTGGTGAAATTACTTATGAATGCCTAGGAAACAGTCAATATCGTTTTACGATGAGTGTTTATAGAGATTGTAATTCTGTAAACGGAGCGCCGTTTGACAATCCAGCCAACATTTCTATTTTTAGATTTAACGGCACTTTTCCAACCTTGTTTACCAATACAATTGCAGACATTCAGACATCCGCTGGAGTTCCCCCTGTACTTAATAGTCCGTGTTTAGAACCGCCGGGAAATATTTGTGTTGAATATGCTGTGTATACTTGGGAAATCGGTTTGCCTTTTGATCCCAATGGATACGTTGTTGCCTATCAGCGATGTTGTCGGAACACCACTATTTCAAACATTGTATTACCAGGTACAGCTGGAGGAACATATACCGCGACATTGTCTGCTCAGGCTCAAACCTCATGTAATTCAAGTCCTACATTTGATGATTTCCCGCCAATTGTAATTTGTGCAGGTGAACCATTAAATTTCGATCATGGAGCTACTGACCCTGATGGCAACACACTAGTCTATAGTTTTTGTGCGCCTACAACTGGTGCATCTGAAACCGTGCCAGCTCCTACGGTTGCTTCAAATCCGACAGCTCCTTTCCCTCATTATAACGTAGTAAATTATATTGGTGGATTTAGTGCAAGCAATCCAATGGGTGGCTCTCCTGTTGTAACCATTGATCCAGTGACGGGGTTGATCACTGGGACACCAACTAATATTGGGCAATATGTGGTAGGTGTTTGTGTAGAAGAATTTGATCCAGCCGGAAACTCGCTTGGGGTAATACGAAGAGATTTTCAGTTTAACGTTACAAATTGTACGAGAACTGTATTTGCAGATATAGCAGAAGACTCGCTGGCTGGTCCGCAAGAATATGTAGTGATTTCTTGTGGAGAAGAGACTGTTAATTTTATTAATGAGAGTTCCCAGGCTCAACACATTTTTGGATATTCATGGGAGTTTGATCTAGGTCCAGGTATTCCACCAGTTACGAGCACACAAACAAATCCTTCGATTACGTTCCCAGGAGTTGGCACCTATCAAGGAATATTGGTTGTGAATCCGGGCAGTCCACAATGTACAGATACAGCAGATATTTACGTCAATCTATATCCGGCTATTACGGCCTTATACGCCTATACTGCTACATCTTGTACACTTGGACCAGTGACCTATACAGACCAATCTGTAAGCGGTAGCGGAACGATTGTCAGTTGGCTTTGGAATTTTGGTGATGGCAATACCTCTACGGTTCCCAATCCTGTGCATCAATTTAGTTTGGCGGGTAGTTTTAATGTCTCGCTTACCGTACGCGATATAAATGGGTGTGAGGATACTTATATACAGCAGATCGATTGGTTTCCAGAAGCTGAAATATTGGTTAATCCAGAAGAAGATACGGGCTGTGAACCATTTGAGGTAACGATCGTCAATAACTCCTTTCCAATTAACGGATATACTACAGAATGGGATTTGGGGGATGGTAACACTTCTCTGGATGCCAGTCCGACTCATATTTATGAAACGCCTGGTGTGTATACCGTTAGCTTAGTGATTACATCGCCAATTGGCTGTATTTCGCAGCAGACCTTTCCAGATCTAATAACTGTTTATGAGACTCCGGTTGCTGATTTCTTGTGTGATCCTCAAGATCCAAGTAATTTTGATCCTGAGGTCATATTTACGGATCAATCGACGGGTGCGGCATCCTGGTTTTGGGACTTTGGAACTGGTGATACTTCTACAGACCCGAATCCGATTTATTCTTATCCAGATACTGGGATGTTTGAAGTTATATTGGAGGTGACGCATGTCGATGGTTGCACAGACACGATGTCTAAGATAATAGATGTGGTTCCCCGGTTTACTTATTTCCTTCCAAACGCGTTTACGCCTAATTTTGATGCGGTGAACGATGGTTTCCGTGGTGGTGGTATCTTTTATGGTATTGAACAATTTGAAATGCGCATCTTCAACCGCTGGGGAGAAGAAGTCTTTCAAACGAATGATCCAAATGTGGCTTGGAATGGTCAAAAGAACAATACTGGAAAGGATGTACAGAATGGAGTGTATATCTATCTTGTGAATATTCTGGGATCAAGGAATCAGAAGTTTGAATACAAGGGGTTTGCTACGCTGGTCCGATAAATCAAATTGTCTTAAAATATTCGACTTTTAGCTTATTTGAATATCAAGGATAAGTCTACTCCGAAAAGTCATATTTTCAGTAATTAACAGTAAATTAGAAATAAGTTTAATGTTCGTTTTTGCCTTGATGCAAAAAGAACCAAAAAAATCAAGAATTGTAAACTCGCTCCGCTCGAACAGTACAATTCGCCCACCCGCCCGATTGCTTCCGGGGATTTAGTGTTATTTGTTTTACATATTATTTTCATTATTAATGTTTTTGCATTCTTAAAAAACAGACTTTTCGGAGTGCACTCAAGGATTTTAGTTTATTATTGAGATAATCATTAAAATCTACTTTTTATTCCTCTTGAACTCTATTAAGATTCTCCTTCCAAGTTTCTCTAAGAAAATAATAGACGATTGTTCAGTTGAGCAAAAAGATTTAGCTGTATATACTAGAACATTTTAAGCATTAAAAAAGGCCACTTCTTTTCAGAAGCAGCCTGTATATCGTATCGTAAAGTAAGATTCCTTAAAAAAACAGTTGAAACACTAGCAAAATAATTGCTAAAACAAAAAACGTCAACCAACTCTGGTTACTTAAAATACACCAGTCGCTCAGAATCTGTGTTGTTAAGTATATTGCATTCAGCTCCACTGTATGGCACAATAGTAGCAGTCAGCGTTGTCTGACCATCTGTTGCTTGTGGATCGTAGAACGATTGAAATCCGAAAGCAGTCACACCGTTTGAAGGAATCACCAACCCAGGACCATTGTACGTCCAAGTATGGAAAATCCCATTGTCTCCTAAATAATTCCATTCCGAATTTTGCACTGAAGTCAGCGCGACCTGTGTTAGTCCAATGCTCCAAACAAACACCAATCTAGGATCTGAGGGAACACGAACGGTCACAACCGTACCATCTGTATCTACTCCATTGAGTTCTGTAAGCTTAATAGCGACTTCTACTAGTGACTGCCCTGCAATATTACCAGGAAGAACGGTTACTGTTGGTGACAAATCGGGGCATGGAATTGCGCAATTCGTCTGATCTGCAGTGACTGGTAAGGTAATACTTGTGCCTACAAAATCACAAGGATCTAATGGATTTGTTCCGTCTGAGCATTCTGTTACATTGGTTACACCGTCGCCATCACAATCAAGCGGGCCCAATGGATCTGAGGGATCATTCGTTAGAACCAAGCAGATATCTGTATTATTGACAATCGCATCAACGCAAGGATTTGTAGAACAAGGCGGCGGGCAATCGAGCTCCTCGATAATGACACCAGCTCTAGATTGGCAACCATTTCTGTCTGTAAGCGTTACTCCATAATCGCCAATGCTCAAATTATTAACGGTAGCTGTTGTCTGATTTCCTGTTCCAGCATCCCATCGGTATGAAAAGGGAGGCACTCCCCCATTACTAACTGCAGTGGCAGAACCGTTACCTGTGCTGTCGCAACTGACATTTCTTAACTTGAAATAAACACTGTAGTCACAACAGACGGAGATTTCAGTCGTATCCTGACTGTCTCCTATTGGCTGACCAGATCCTGCAATGGTAGGTACTCCTAGGTCCACTCCAAAAACAGTCCCAACTGTATTTCCGAGGTTGTTCATTACAATACCACCATTTCCATCACTTACCGTTCCTGTAGCAAGCATACCGTCTGTTGTTTGAAAGTTGGCACCTCCTTCGATAAAGTCAGGACATCCGTCATTATCACTATCTAGGTCTAGGTGGTTTTCAATACCATCATTGTCAAAATCCACAAATAGTGGAAATCCGCAGAATCCATTAGGAAATCGAATACGTTGATCATTATTTGCACCTCCAGTAGAAGCTGTGAAACCAAAGTAAACTAAGCTACTACCGCCGAAATAATTTGCTACTAAGTTATTTGTAAAACTGCCCAATACTACGGTGTTTAACGAATAACTAATTGTTTGTGTTCCTGCATCCCAGAATACTCTAACTCTTCTCCAAATATTATCTTCGATATTACCCACCGAGACCGCAGTTGTTAATAGTCCAACGCCTCCTTGATTATTAGAATCCCAAATGCTACCGTGGTCGGTTGGAAGATCGCCTAGTCCATTCCCGTTGTCATAGGTGTCTAATTCTAATACAATACCATTTTGAATTCCTTTAGCACCAAGCCCTTCTCCATCCGCTCCAACAGCCTTACTCCCAGCGGGATCATTGTGAAACACCATTGCAATTCCATCTGCTCCATTGTCTTGGCTTCCTAGGTTTACCTCAAACGTAAAGAAAAAGTCTTTTGAAAAGTCTATTCGATCTAGCGTGAAGGAAGAACCAGCCCGATCATCAATCGCTTGAGTTAATTGAATTTCAGTAGAAGAGATTTGAACAGCATCACCTGCAATATCAAAAAGGTCAATAAAGTCAACATTTGCTAATCCTTTCTCAATACAATCCGTGATACCATCATTGTCATCGTCAGAATCACAATCATCTCGAATTCCATCACCATCAGCGTCATTCGTTCCTGTGGGGTCTGTTGCACAAGTTGGCGGATCATCCGCAGTTTTTTCAGCCTCATGGACTTCATGTGCACTTGAAATCATAGTCTCGTGTATGGGAACAATACTAGACTGGCAAATATTAGAATCTTTTAAAACATTATTTGTAGTGGCAAAGTTACAAACACCATACATAGATAAATACAAAGAGAATACAAAATACTGTAGCATTGAGTTAGGTTTAAGAATTTAAAAAAGGAAGAGCACTCTACAGCTAATCTTGGTTATAATCAGAAATCTTAATAAAGATAATAATACTTTTGAAATTATAGAAAAAGCTATTTATAGACGAACTCTTTTCCTCCATTAAATGGTAAAATGAACGCTTTAATCGTTGTTTGCCCATTTGTCAATTGTGGATCATAAAGCCTTGAAAACCTAATGCAGACTTGTAATCTGCTTGGATTATCACCCCAGAACCATTGTAGATCCAAGTATATAAAATTCCGTTACTGCTTTGGCTATCATTTCTAAATAGATTCCAATAAAATAGGCAGTTATGATTTTTTAGGTGGTGCATCAATACCCATCCAGCAATTATATGTACTTAACTCAGGCTGGCTTAGCTTGATGTATAAAAACAATTGCATTCGGTAGGCAGTTAAATATTTTAAGGAAGAATTTACGATGGCTTCTCCCAATGGAGATTCTTGACCAGAAAATCTTTTTACTATTTTTGTTTGCAAATCATCATCGGAATAGTTCTTCAATATTGTTTCAATTTCGTTGTATTGTGCTTCTAATGCGTCTGGAAACTTATTGAGATCCATTGCAGCTGCTTTTTCAACAATATTTTTAAAGAGATCTCTATCTTCTACTCCATTCAGATTATTGTGGTACCAATTTATGACGGAAACTCCGGTATAACTGATATAGCGTAACAATTCTTCTATAGTTCTCATTTTTTCCCCAGGTGAAAATTGCATTTGCTCTGGTTTTAATTTACTAAACAGATGAGATAATATCTTGTTTTCTTCCTTTATTGAGTCTAAGATTTGCTGCTTTGTCATATTTTGATTTATTAAAATAAAAGTAATACTTTCGAACGTACAAATATAACATTTCATTCTATTAGCATATGTATATAATGAACTTCATATTCTAGGAGGATTGAAATTATGATTCAATTTAGTTGTTTAGAGATTATCGTTTTGTTAAGTGGCAAGTTAACATCAAAATGAAAATAATTATTAACTTGGCAGTGTGGATATGATCTCCTTTTCCTTTGTTGTAGTGCACTTTTATTGAATAAAGACGCAGGCAATTCGACATTTTAAATTTAGAATAAGTTTAAATCCAACAATTTTTAATTAAATCCTAGATTTACAATTTTCCAGTTGTTAGCTTTGCGTCATGAATTGGCTAAATGCATTTAAAATCACAAGTCTTCTAGAAGGTATATCTTACCTGCTGTTATTATTCGTGGCGGTTCCAATGAAGTATTATGGTGGCGATGAATCAATGGTAAAACTCCTAGGTATGCCGCATGGAATATTTTTCATGGCCTACATCGGTATTGCTCTTTGGATCAAGACTCAGATGAAATGGGATACGAAGACCACCATTATCGTTTTAATCGCCTCTCTTATTCCTTTCGGGACATTTTATGTCAATGAAAAGTATTGCAAATAAAGGAAAATGTTCAACATCTGATGATCTGTTCAAGTAAAATCAATTCATGCAAAAGACTAATCAAGCACTAGGAGCAGGTGGTATCTCACAAATCATTAATACTGACGTTTTCTTGGTAGGTCCACATCACAGATATTGACTAATGGTATTACCTCAATTTCCCCTAGTGTTGTATCATTTAGTGAAGGAGAATGCTTTAAAACGAATTCTACTGATCCAGAAACGTTGGTTTACTTCTGGTGGTCATTTTCTGATATAATTATTGGGAGGCTGTCTGTTTGGGGATTGCTCTTTTTATTAATAAAGATTGTTTTTTCAAATCATTCAACAAAATAAAAAAATGAGTTACAACCGAAGTCATAACTCAATGAAAACTAAAGCGATCTGGATATTAATGATGCTACTATTGTTTTAAATTAAGGCCATGTGATGGTACCTGCACCGCTTACAACTCCTGAAGAGAACGTATCCCAACCGCCAGAAGTGCTGTTCACTAGGAATTGATTTGGTGTTCTGTATATAGCTGAGCCACCTGTCGGTCTTGCGCCTGAGCTTGAATTAGGCTGTAGATAATTTGGCATATAGACATCAAATCGTGTTGGAAACCAATTGTCCGTTCCTTGGAGCTGTACTCTTGTTGATCGGAGACTGACAGACGTTCTAGGACTTGCGTTAATCACCTCCATATATCTAAAATGTTGTGCCCCAGGAGTGGGTTGGAACAGTGGGATATTCCTTGCTCTAGAACGAGAGGTATTGGTATTAAATACAATGGTTGAACGAACATTACCAGTTGTTCCATGACTAGCACCAGATCCTGTAAATGTTCTAATAATAAATGCCCACGAAGTAGTCGTCCTATTGCTTTCATTGGATTCTAAATAACGGGTTAAGGCTTCATTCCATTGTGTTTCTATTTCATCAGGATTCATATCGTTGCTAAACGTCATTTCCAGCCCTACTCTAACATCTACATCCTCAACAATTTCATTCTCCTCCTCTTCTAATACGAAGGTATCATTCATAATGGATGTTTCTTTTTCACAGGAAATAATTAGGAAAGAGATAAGGATAATCAGCATTAAACTGAGCCATTTTAATTGTAAAATTTTCATAAAATTTGCTTTTAATTATAATAAAGTGGTTAGATCTGAATAAATCAATAGAACAACTTTCCTCATCTCCCGGTTGATGATTTAGAAACAGATAATCTAATTGAATATTCTTGATTTTGAATTCGCATTTGAAAGTTTACAAGTGTGAATTACCTTTATATGCAGTGAAGTTGATAAAAAGTCATTGGTTTGATGATTTTTTATATTCGTCCGATAAGAAAAGACCTCTTTTAAAAGAAGTCATTTAATAAAAGCTATTCTATTGTTAGATTTGATCTACTAAAGTTACGATAGGTTCTATCTACGGATGGCAAAAGGTCGGAAGGTGACTTTAATCATCTGCCCCACATAAACAGCTGCAGTCCATTCAAAGGTAGTCGTTTCAGATTCAACCAATACTTATAACCTGTTACTCTTTTTTAACCCTAAAACCATAAAAAACCTGTTCTTTAAAACTAGTAGGAAACGTCTCATCGGTTGGAAAACCAAGTTTAATGGTACCACTATCTTCTGGTATATGATCCGTCCCAAAAATATAATCCCAAAGACTTAAGCTTATTCCAAAATTGACACCATATTTCCCTTCAGGTAAGTCGTAAGCATGATGATATAAATGCATGACAGGGTTGTTTATAAGATACTTGAGCGGTCCCCAAGTGATTTTTATGTTAGAATGATTTAGATGACCTATTGTTATTGCAATAAAATGAACAATATAAGCTTGTTCTGGCTCAAAACCACCAAGGATCATAACACCAAAAGTTTTCAATGGTTTATAGAATATATTTTCCATCCAATGATATCGTAAGTGAGCTGCGAACCCCATTTCTTTTACACTATGGTGGACTTTATGAAATCTCCACAGTAGCGGGAATCGATGTAACAAGGTATGGGTAAACCATTGTAAGAAATCCAATACAATAAAGAAAACTACGAGCTGCAACCACATTGGCCAACCAGATGGATCTATCAATGCTAAACTTTTGCTAGAAATTCCAAAGTCAGTAAATAACAGTTCTAGAATTTTATAGAAGCCACTAATTGCAATTGAAAAAATAAAGAAGTTAAAGAACATATAAAAACCATCTAACCAGAAGTCTTTTCTGAATATGGACTGGTCTTTTCGCCAAGGGAATACAATTTCTAGCACCCAAATCACTAAAGAAATGGCAATTAAACCCCAGAAATAGTTGGTGTACCATGGAACATCAAAAATAATGGAATTCCAAGTCCAGTTTATTGTCCCTACTATAGAATTGATAAATGCTTCTAAATACTTTTCCATGGTTAAATTTTAAATTGGTCCATAAGTGTAGGGAGATTCAGAATAATAGCTCCATTCACACCAAGATCCATCATAATTCTTTACATTTTTATAACCTAATAGTTGAGTTAATACAAAGAGTAGAGTGCGCAGAACGAACTCCAATATGACAATAGGTTATAATAGGTTCCTCTTTACCAATTTCTAATTTACTATAAACTCGTTGAATTTTTGACTTTATTTTAAATTTTAAGTCCGTGTTATAGTTAGTGTTTCATTTTCATTTGTCAAATTACCTCCTTTGCTTTTCCACGCTTTTAAGCGACCATTAAGTATTTTACATGTTCAAAATCAAAGTTATTCAAAACCCACCATACAATCGAGCAGTATCACAAGAACCTTTATTTTCATAAACAACAAGTGTATCCTCATTGTTTAATCCTAAAGGACTAAAACTTGTCGTTTCCTCAAAAAGTTTAACATTATGGGGACGCGACTAAATCTCTTCGCACCCCCTCTGCTTCAAAAAATGTCATTGCAATTCAAAAGGAACAATTATTCTTGTTTACCAGGCAAGCTTAATAATGGAATTTCTGTCGTGTAGCACATAGATCTAGTATGGCTTTCCAAGAACAAGGTTTTGAAAATACTTTGATGACTTTTAACCATTGCTACCATATCTACATTATAGTCTTTGATATACGTTTCAAGCGTTTTGTTGGTGCTTTTGTTTCGATCGATAATGTTGACTTCAAAGGGGATTTGGGGAACGCTGTCCAATGTGAGAATTTCTTCAAGGAGACTTTCAGTAATAATGTCGTTAGATTCTTGAGTCTCCTGTTCTGATTTTACATGAACAAAATGAAGTCTTGCTTTCAGTTTTTCAGCAATTTGGATGATTTGTTTCACTGATTCAGTTGTAATAGAATTGTAGTTTACCGCAAACAGAATGTTCTTTATTGGTTTGTATTTCGCTTTTTCAGGAACGATCAGAACGGGGCAAATTGCGCCAGTCATAACACTTGTAGTGACACCTCCAAACAACTTCTCCGATAAGGAATTTTCACCTTTCTTACCCATGATGATAAGGTCATAACTATTACTGCGAGTTCTAATTTCTGAACCTGGTACTCCAGTACCTATTTCAAATGAAATATTGTTTTTCTCTGGTGCGTTCAGACTTTTCGAATCAAGTGCTTTTTTAACAAAAGAAGTTAGCCTTGAGTTGGGTAACTCACTGATGGTTACTTCTGATGCTAGTGTTTTGAGAACTGGCATTCTATCAACGGCTGACTTTTCAAGAATGTTTAGAATATTTACTGAGCCTTTAAATCGCTTAGCCAGATTTAGAGCATATGCTTAGTTGGTCTTTATTAAGTTTCAATTCGAGCTTTAAACGTTCCTCATCATAATTTGATTGTTTCTTTACTTTACCAAAAAGTTTGATCAAGACATCACTTTTTCTTTTCCCCTTCCGCAAATAGGAACGAACCCCTCGTAACTCTTGAGCATTAAGGGAGTGCACCAATCTATATAAATCATACTTTTCGCTATTTGGAATTTGTTTGTTCAAGCTCTTGAGGTATTATAATAATTGGATTAGGATAGATGAATTACAACTATAATAAAACAGGAAATCCTTCAATAGATTGCTATTGTATTTTAATTTTAATTTATTGACCTTCAATATAATACATGATTTTTCGCTGTATTCATGAAATCGGTTAGGTAAAATATTTCTTTAAAACTTACTCCTATATAGATTCAAGGATTTAATAAATTTAATAAATCAAACCGAAAATACTACGATAAACTTTAGAACTATGATTTGCTTTTGCATTCATACGTAAATTAAGGTAAAACTGTTGTGGCTTTTTGAGTTTTCCTCAATGAGTTATTAAGAATATCAAAGTAAGAAAATCCCTTTTAGTAACCAGATGTTTTTTTGATTTTTTATTGTATTCATTAAACCATGATTAGCTTCAGTTAAAAAAGGCAGTTTATTAAAAAAATGATATTTATCATTCAATAAAATATCTCGTTCCATAAACGTAGGCAGTTTTACTATAATTATTGATAATCAGAATATTATGACTAATTGCTAAACGCTTTGATAAAATTGTGAACGAATAACTCTGAACAGTTTCTTTTTTGAAAAAAATCCTTAATATGAAAATATTTACAACTTTACTCCTTTTAACTTTTGCTCAAATTACCTATGCACAATCCTTTGTCTCGTGTAATGGGGTAATGAATCAAATTCAACAACAGGAAGAAATTGACTTTAAAAAAGGCGAACCATTGTTTAATGATAAATTGGATCCTACCTGTGGTCCTTGTATAACAATTGTCGGAAACAATCTTGTCCCTAATCCTGACTTGGAAACTCAAAACCCTACAGTTTGTAATAATCCAGGAATCAATGGTGAAATATACATTGATCGGTCTTCAATTGCCAGTTGGATAGGAGCCACGCTTTCAACAGGCCCCAATGCTGGAATAACACCCGATTACTGGTCGAGTTGCCCAGGATCTAACGTATCAACTCCTAATCCAGGATGTGGAGGTCAGGCATTAGGGTTTTATACCACCGCTTCAGGGGGAATTGATGTACTTGAATGGGTTCAGGCACCACTAATTCAACCTTTGGTTGCTGGCAAAGAATATTGTTTATCTTTCGATGCCTTCTCAAGCGGTGTCTTTGGCTTTGCAGCTGCAGATGGCTTAAGTGCTCTTGTATTGCAGAATCAATTGGATTTAGATGTCTGGATTCCTACGGGTAATGTTCCATTTACACCAGTTTATGAGCATCCATCTGGTTCGATTTTACCAACTTCATGCAGCCGATATGGAACTACCTTTACCGCTACTGGGAATGAGCGCTGGCTTGCCTTTGGGAACATAGATCCATCCACTACTGTTATCAACCCTGGAGGTTTTGCATCTTATGTGATCATAGATAATGTTTCAATTGTAGAAATAGAACAGGGGATTGAAGTTACAGTAACACAAGTCGGTTCTCCCTGTAATGGACAATCTGGATCCGCCACAGCTGTCGCGACTGGTGGTTCGCCACCTTTTACTTACTTGTGGGACAATGGTGAAACGACCATGACAGCTACTGGCCTTACCAATGGAATCCATACGGTTACTGTTGTAGATTCTGGTGGTTGCTCTGGTGTTGGCTCTGTTACGATTTCAGGAAGCTCCAGTTTAGCAGTCACAGTAACCCTAGTTGCTAATGTCGATTGTTTTAATAACAGCACGGGATCAGCAACAGCAACCGTCAGTGGGGGTACTCCAGGGTTCACCTATTCTTGGGATAATGGTGAAACGACGGCTACAGCCATTGCTTTGAATGCAGGCGTCCACACGGTTACCGTTTCGGATTCGGGGGGCTGCAAAGGAACTGGCAGCATCACCATTAATCAACCAAGTGCAATAGGTGTAGCGTTTAATTCAAGTAGTTCAACCGATTGTTCCACAACGTGTACCGGAGAAATTACAGTGACTACCTCAGGTGGGAACTTTCCTTATCAATATAGTTGGAGTGATGGCGCCTCTACATCTACAGTCACAGGGCTTTGTTCTGGTACTTATGTAGTTACGATTACAGATACAAATGGGTGTGTAGTTATAGATTCTACTTCTATTATTGAACCAAGTAAAATCGCTGTATTAACGGATGTTACAGATGCCAGTTGTGGTGCGACAAATGGCATTTGCTCCGTCCTTGGAACTGGAGGAGCCCCTGGATACACTTACCTATGGAGTACAAGTGAAACTAGTGCGACTATATCCGGCTTGGCCACTGGAACATACACAGTATCTGTTATAGATGGTGGAGGATGCTGTGCTATTGTTTCCATGGTTGTCGGAATAGACGATTGTTGTACAAGCAGTCCTTGTTTGGAGGCTATACAAGGAACACTTGACATTTGTGTTGAAATCGGAAATAATCCGAGCATCCCACTGAGCACAATCGACTGTGACGGAGACGGGGTAACCAATGCTGACGAGTGCACAGATATGACCGATCCGCTTGACCCCTGTGATTATCTAGACACCAGTATTACCTTGCCTGTGATTGCAGATCAGACTGGATGTCCAGTTCCATGTCCAGATTTGACACCAGTGACAACATTAATTCCAAGTAATATAGCGGGCAATTCTGCTATTGAAGTGGCCCTTGAGATATCGGAGTTGGCCGGTATTGACACAGATGGTACTGTGATCTCCATTCGTGTACCGTCTGATCCTAGGCTGATATTTGTCTGGAATATTGGATTGACGCAGGCCGCAGGAATTCCTGTTCAAAACGCTGACTGGAATTATCAGGGAAACAATGGCATATTTCATAACTGGATCTTCAATGGCGCTAGTGGAATTATTAGTGCAAATTCTAAGTCTGCATTGGGTTTTCAGGCCTTCTATGATCCGCAAGGTACCGATGGTCAGACGACTATAACTGCAACGGTTGTTCCCTTGAGTGGAGGAGATTGCCAATTACTAAATAATACAGATTCTGAGCGGCTTGTTTACTTTCAATAGCACATTTAAGCCAGATTCAATCAAAGCAAAAGACTTAAGAAGAATTCTGATTTCTAACTAACCAAGTAAAGGGGCGAAGTAAAATTCGTCCCATTACTTTTTCCGAATCACTCCTTTTCTTTATCCGCTCTTTGATTAGGAGC
This sequence comes from uncultured Saprospiraceae bacterium, assembly GCA_937959115.1. Classification (GTDB taxonomy): domain Bacteria; phylum Bacteroidota; class Bacteroidia; order Chitinophagales; family Saprospiraceae; genus JAHDHB01. The sequence goes on along the minus strand of CALGAW010000069.1, from coordinate 19,592 downwards.
AAAGTTTTCTTCCAAGTCCAATCGATCATCATCATCTGGAGCCCTTCCACTTACTTCAATAGCATCTTCTCCTAGTCCATCAAATTTTCGCAAGGCAGCAGCAGTAACGTAAGAAACCCGTGTATAATTGATCGCAAAGAGACTACCACTAATAGGTATACCGTATCTATTTGAAAAATAACCTCCAGAAGTATTGTTTGAGGCAGCAAGTGTTGGCTTCCCGTTGCATTGGTGTTGTACGCATTGCCGATGACTGCTCAGATCTTAATTCGATTATTTTTGAAGTATGGAAAAAAGGCCATTATTCCGATTCCAGATAATTTTATCTGCCCCGTCTATATTGCCATCCCTATTAATATCGGAAGAGGAATAAACATCGAAAAAACCATTTTGGGATTGCCATAATATTTTGTCATTTCCATTAATATCAAAACCTAATCCGTCACTCAATTTATCAGGATCTCCAGCATAAAGTGCCCAGAAACTAGGTGCTATTTCTAGTTGTGTTGTCAGATTTCCAGCAGAATATCCACTACTTGAAGTAAAATCGTACAAGAGATATCCACCATCAAACGTAACTTCCGTTGACATTGCTGGAAGATGATTAAGATGTTCTACCATAATATAACTACTGCCTTCTATAGAATCTGGGAGCATGCACTCTTCTGGTAATATCACAGTACCATCTTCAAGCAAGACACCAGAGAACCGACCAATGTAACCTGAATCTCCAGCCTGTCGTTTAAAAGAAACCAATACCCAATCTACTGGAGCGGCACCGTATTCAGTTTCCAAATTTTCATAGGTCGTTTGATCAAAATTCAGTCCTTCAGTTCCTGGATAGTTCCAAGGAGCCACGGAATAAGGTTGGCCAGGAGGAGTGGGTACGGCAGGGGGAGGCGGTATTTGCCCTGGCAGTAATTTACGAGAAGAATATAGATCCGTTCTCATAGTAGATCGGTATTGTCCGTTGTCATCTAATGCACCCTCCAGTGCCAATTTAAGTCTAACACTAAGACAATTCCCGTCATCAACAGAACATGGATCTAAGCATTGTCCGGGAGTAACATAACCAACTGCAGAAGTACCATAATAAGGAAGCTGATCTTCTTGTGAACCCATACAAATTTTTAATACCCCAGGTTTAGTGACATTCCGTATTTCATTGGGGGTATTCCCTGCAAAATAATTGTTTAACAAATAGATACCTGTTATGCCGTCTAAGTAGCCATTTGTTGCAGTACTCCAACCGCTTATTTTGAAAGGCTGTGAGCCATTATTGAGGTATTCGTTTTCAAAAAACACAAGATTTCGGGGAAGTCGTTCTGGGATATCAATGGAAAAATTGATGGAGGTCCCATAATCTGCATTTCCTTCAAATTTGTTATGATGTATCAAGACGTTTTCACCATCAAAAAACTTAGCCCCATAACCATTATTTGCAGCCCGATTTCCAGCGATTTCGCCATTCAACGCATGACTTAGGAAGCCGTGATCTCCATTATTGTAAGTGTCATTCGAATAGAGTGCATAACTGGTTGTCCAAAGCACTCCAGGGCTAGTATTACCTGCTTCATTACTGCAATCATCATGATCTGGTTTTGGATTCGCATTTGAACAATCTTTGGAAGCAATTCCGTGATAAGCACCTGCTCCATGTGCAGAACAATATCGGATCGTTACATTTTTTGAATACCGAAAATCAATACCAGTTCGCGCACTGTTCTTTGCCTCAACACGCTCTATTAGGACATTATCACAATACCAGGTTATTGCGCAGAGGACATGTTGTCCGTTTCCATCAATAGTCAGATCGCGAAGCACCGAGTTTTTGATTTTTCTCATTTCAAACATATGACCAGAATATCCGGGGGCTGCCTGAATTACTGTATTACCAATGCCAGCGCCTTGTAAAATCGTGTTTTCATTCAACCAAATCTTACCCGAGATGGTTATTGTACAGGCTGGTAGTTGCACAATACCTCCCTGAGAACCAATACTATTAAGCAAATTATTTAGATCGGTATACGTGCATTGATTTAGGGTATAAACTGTGGAGGAGGAAGCCTGATTGAACCGATTAATGTCAAATCCAAGATCTGGTTTGCACAAGGGACGGCAAGTAGAGGCACTTAGATCATAAAACTCACCTTCACTACAAGGATTTGTGATGGAACCATTGGCAGGAAGTTGAAAACTAAAACCATTTACATAGAATAGTAAAAAAATGAAAGGCAATAGTTGTCGAAAAAAAAGGATGTCTTTGAGCATGGTATAGTAATGTTTAAACGACATAAACAGTTTGGTTTACGCAAAATCAAGAAACAATTTCAATTTTACTTAGTTTTTGGTCAAACACTACCTAATAAAATATAAATATAATTCTTTTAGCAGACTTCCTCAAATCAACGTTTTAGATGCTAGCTACCTTGCGATAGGCAGCAATATCCACAAATCAACTTGTAAACATAAAAAGTTACAACTTTCGTCAATTCTGCAAGAGTATCAATTGCGATGGTAAAATTCAAAAGGAATATTCAATCAAAATAATGGGAGATTTCTAAAGGCGATTCGGATTCATTCAAGTTCAGCTATTCTTATACGTGAATCTTAGCCTAAATTCCTTTTAGGTGAGTACGATAGAGATTTCAATAGAAAACCCACTAAAACGGCTTTAAATTGCCTAGAAAGCGAAGTCAAAACAAAAATTAGATCGTGCGATTGTAATATCAGTTGAATTTGGAGTCAATATTCAATAAGATTATACTCCTAAAACCATTCTTGATTGGTGTTTTTGCTACAAGCAAATTGATCAAGTTAAAATATGCGGAAAAGAAAGCAAACAAAAGATTGAAGGTTTGTGGGCAAACGGAGCGGGAGTAACTCAAAAGAGTTTGTTTTGAAGAATGATCGAATCTGTTTCCAACTCCTTTAACAACCAACTGTTTAGCCGTTCATTTTGTTGAGTTAGTTTGATACTGTCAATACCTTCTTCAAAAGTGGCAATGATCAACGGAATGGTATCACATTTGAGAAAATTAGATTGAATTAATTGGCCATACGTCATTTGTTCTAGGTCAGAAAATCTGATCTTTGCTTCTTTTGAAATGCTCAGCCAGGAGATGGTTTTCTTTCCTGTTTGCTGATCCAGCTTTTGACGTAATTGAGTAACCTCGTTATTTAGCGCATCGATAATCTGTTTTTTCTCCTTGATCCTAACCCTCGCATCCTCATAAGCACCAGAGATGACTTCAAAACTTTTATAGTCATCTCCTTCGATTCTCAATGTGATGTCTTGAATATGTTTATAGCCTTTCAACTCATTTAACAAGTCGATTTGAGTAGCTTCAGAAATTTCATTTAAAAATTCCAACGTCAACGTTTTATCCTGATAACTAAACGAATGATCAAATAACCGAAGTCCACTGTTCGATTTAACTTCATTTTTGACATACTTGGCAATATCAGTCTCAAACATAGTTTTCTTAAACAGATTGACAAACGTAAAAATAGAAGGAATAATAATCGCTAATGCCACGATACTCACAAATTGAGCAATCCGTCTACGTTTAACTGAATCCGCATATTTCACCATTGGAAAGCCTAGGTATTTGATCACTAAAAAGGTAGCAAACGCGATAAATATGGAATTGATGGTAAACAAATACAAGGCCCCGAAAAAGTAATTGAAATTTCCGACGGCTAGTCCGTATCCTGCCGTACACAATGGCGGCATCAGAGCGGTAGCAATGGCAACGCCGAACACCACACTCGACATTGTCCCTTTTTTGGACTTTGCCAACACCAGCGCCAAACCACCAAAAAATGCAATAAACACATCCCGAATGTCTGGCGACGTTCTTGCTAAAAGTTGAGAAGACTCTTGTTTTAAGGGAAAAATATAGAAAAATAGAAAAGCAGTAAACACGCTAACGGCGAACATCACTCCGAAATTAATCAACGATCGCTTCATCATTTCTACGTCATTGATCGCTAGGGAGAGCCCCGCACCTAAAATAGGTCCCATCAAAGGGGAAATTAACATCGCACCGATCACCACGGCTTCTGAATTTGCATTTAAACCGAAGGAGGCAATCATGGTGGAGCAGATCAGAATCCAAACCACATGTCCTTTAAATGGGATGTCTTCCTTTATATGTGCCAGAGTAGCCTCTTTGTCCGTTTCAGCATGTATGCTACTTAGTTCTTTCAAAAAGTTCCAAAATCCACCGGCCAATTCCTTGACATCTTTTACTTCTGGTGCTTTAGGTTCTGCATTTTCAGAAGAATTCTGATTCTCCATTCATTGAATATTTATTGTTACGATCTGGCTTTTGTTAAGATTTATGCAAAGGTAATATTTCATTCGTTTAAATAGGGAAAAATATTCTAATTGTCTAAAAATCGAGGATTGATAAGGGATTTTAAATCAAGGTTTACCAAATGATATAAAAGGAAACGCCCTATACGGTTACGTCACTCTTAAGAAAACTGGTGAAAGCCGAAATCATTATTAAGAAAGATCCCAGAGAAAACACCAGCAATCTAGGAGACACCAGTACCTTACTAAATCCTGAACGTGTCGAAGAAATTATAGACAACGCATTGAGTTAGTTATTAGAAGGTAAAGTCTATCTAAGCCCTGGTAGGATTGAAGACAAACCAAATTGCTACAGCTCTTGATTTGTCTTTTTGCGTTTAGGTGTTCTCGCTAGAATAAAATTTCTAAAGGAAGATTCTTAGAATTCACTCTAATTGTTAACTCAAGATTTAGGGTCTAAGTTATTATCGGATTTAAACAATTTAAATAAGTAAAACAAACCAGGGAAAATAATAACGACTCCAATTGCCAATGCATAGAATAATATTTTCATAGTAATTTTTGGGCTTGCTGCATTATGCATAGACAGGACTGAACCATTAGAAAATACGACTAGATTCGGCCATTGTATGATAAACCAACCTGCCATAATTAGTGTGATCTGGGTCGCAACAGTAAACCTTAACTGCCAAACTTTCTTTTGATGTATTAATCTAAAAATAACTGGAACTAACAGCGTAGCTAGAATACCAGCCACGATTGAAATAGGATGTTGGAAGAATAAGTTGTGAAAAACTAATTCAGTCAAATAAGACGTAATAAATATGCTTAACCCTGTAAAAACGGACATTGCAAATAATCGTTTACTAAAATTGCTGATTAAATCATACTCTTCATTTGTTGTAACTTCTCCAAGTAAAAACATAGCAGCAATATAGGCGGATAAAGTAATCAGGAAACCACCTGTAGCCATACTGAAAAGATTGAACCATGGGTTTATATATAATTCAGTGAATGAACCTACATTGGTGTCAGGTATTGTTCCACCAAAAAAAGCGGATATAATTATTCCAAGAAAGAATACGGCTACCAAACTGGAGTATCGAAATATATAGGAGTACAGTATTTTAGATTTATCCTCATAAGCATCATAATGCCGAAAAGTAAAAGCCGCACCCCGAAATACAATGGCGATTAGGAAAACTAAAACAGGAATATGCAAATTAGTTGAAAGAATTCGATAGACCTTAGGAAATCCATTAAAAAGAATTACGATTGCGATAATTAGCCACATATGATTGGCTTCCCATACAGGAGCAAGAGCTCTAGATACCGTATGATTCCCTTTGTTTCCTGTGAATATCTCTATTATTCCAGCACCAAAATCAGCACCACCTAAAATCATGTATAGAACTAAGCTGATTCCCATTATTATCATTACCAATTCAGTATACATACTAAGCATTATATTTTTGATGAATAGCCCTAATATGACGGGACATGAGCCAAATCACTGTTAAGGTTAGAAGAAGGTACACGGTGACTATGATCACCAAAGAGTATTGAATGCCTGGCATTGGAGTCAAAGCATCCTTGGTTTTCATGACACCATAAATGATCCATGGTTGTCTACCGACTTCTGTAACCGTCCATCCTGCTTCTAGGGCGATAAATCCAATAGGAGTTGCAAAGGCTAATATTCTCAACCACCATTTATTATTGATATAATCCCACTTGCGCCACCGCATAAAAAAGTAAAGCATTCCAATCAACATCATTAGAGAACCTAACCCCACCATTATTTGAAACGCAAAATGTACTACAGCTACAGGAGGTCTTTCCTCTTTCGGAATCTGGTCTAAACCAATTACTTCAGCGTCGAAAGCACCATGCGCTAAAAAACTTAGTCCTCCAGGAATTTCTAGTGCGTAATCTACTTTTTCATTTTTATCATCAGGAATACCGCCGATGATCAATGGTGCGTTTTTGGAGGTATGATAGTGTGCTTCCATGGCTGCCAATTTTGCAGGTTGACGTTTAGCTACATCCTTAGCGGCCAAGTCTCCGGTGATGGGCATTGCAAAGGCAGCAATTGAACCAAATATTAGTGCAATCTTCAAGGCTTCTTTATGAAATCTAATTTTGTTCCCTTTCAACAACATAATCGCGTGTACCCCTGCAACTGCAAAGCCTGTACTTGCAAAGGCTGCAAAAGTCATATGCAATGCTTGAGTAAACCATGCATCGTTGAATAGTGCCGCAATAGGGTCTATATTGATATATTCTCCATTTACAAAATCGAATCCTGCAGGACTGTTCATCCAACCATTGGCCGCAACAACAAAAATCCCTGACATTACACCAGAAATCCCTACTACTATTCCTGAGATCCAGTGAGCGATAGGAGAAATTCTATCCCATCCATAAAGAAATATCCCCAAGGCAATTGCCTCAACAAAAAAAGCGGTTCCTTCTAAGGAGAATGGCATTCCAAAAATTGGGCCTGCATGCTCCATAAACGTTGGCCAAAGTAAACCGAGTTCAAAAGACAATAAAGTGCCTGAAACCGCACCTACTGCGAAAAATATTGCAACTCCTTTTGACCAAGCTTTCGCCAAGTCTAAGAATACTGGATCTTTTGATTTCATCCACTTCCACTCTGCAAATGCCATAAAAAAGGGCATAGCCATTCCTATGCATGCAAAGATTATATGCCAACCAAGGGAGATTGCCATTTGTAACCTTGCTGCTAGTAACTCATCCATATCAATGTTATGTTGTGATTCTTTGTTTAATTCTAAAGAGCTAAGGACTACCTTTTCATTTATTAATTAAACAAACATACAGTTCATTTTCAAATTGGAGCGTAACAAAGGTTACAGAAAGGAAAAGTAAAGAAGAATATTAACTATTTGGCATCAATTTAATACGTTCTATAGAATTACCTTGGTTGTGAGTTTTACCAAGAATGCCATTTTTTTTTCATCAACCTACATTCGTATTTAACGTTAAATCACTTTTGAACACTAAGTAACTCTAGGATCGAATTCACTTTAGCCTCTAGCTGGTGGTTTTTTTCTTGCAATTGGTTAATCTCCGAACTGTACTGATCATTTAACTGTTGCACTTCGGTATTCAATTCCTTTATTCCTTCAATAAGAACCGGCACTAAATGACTGTACTCAACTGATTTATAGCCTTCACTATCAGTATGAACGACTTCAGGAAATACGCTTTCGATTTCTTGTGCGATAACGCCTAATTGTTTACCATCTTCAAATCCCATTTCAGGATAATCATCGGTTTTCCATTTGTAGTTGACACCACGCAGCAGCAAAATTTTATCTAATGAATTTTCAAGTGCTGTGATGTTTTCCTTGAAGCGAACATCGGAAGTCTCATTGATTCCGTTTGATTTGACTCTTCCTACGACATGTAGTTTGTAGGAGGGAGACTCAGTCCCGATTCCAATTCTTCCATTGTTTATGGCTGCAAAGAATGCTGTATTGTTATCTCTTATTAGAAAATTTCCTGAAGAATTTAGGTTGTGTACCATTGTATTTGCTCCGTGTGTAATTGTGGTCGTCTCAGTCAAGGCGCCACCAAGCTGTATTCGATCTGAAGAAGCGTCTACATTTATTCCATTGTTTGCTGCGGCATTAATTGTAGGAGTGGTCCCGGTTCCTCCACCAGTCAAACCTGAACCTGCAGTTACGCCGGTTGTTCCACGAAGACTCGATAAGTTTACACTGCGAGTGCCACCACCATCTATAATGTTGAGCGTTGTACCAGAAAGTGTCGCATTGGTGTTGTACTCATTGCCAATGACAAAATCCGCGTCATTGACGCCATCTTGCAAGGGAGACAGATCAACGCTTTTCGAGCCGCCGCCGTCTATGATGTTGAGTGTTGTTCCTGTAAGGGTCGCATTGGTGTTGTACTCATTGCCGATGACAAAATCCGCGTCATTGACATTATCCGTTGAACTCACTGTAAAGTTTGGAAAAGATCCGGAAACAGTGGTAGCTCCTGATCCGGTCAAGACAACAGGAACTTGAGCAGCCGTCCAATTCGTACCATCAAAAGAATAAATGGCTCCTGTATTGCTATCCACATACAAATTCCCAGTATATGCAGGAGGACTGCCAGGCATCGGTATCCCCGCAGCTGTTATCACTTCACAGTTACACTGGTTTGTCAGATTGATTGTGGTTTGTGAAAAGATAGTAGTCGAAAAGCATAAGATCGATAAGATAGAGATCAAGATTCTGATGTGACGCATAATTATCAATTTTAATTTGTTAGAATTAAAAATAGGGTTTAAAACGTTAACTTAATAATTAAATTGAGGAAAAACAGTCTAGGCTATCGAAAATACGAAGGTGATGGAAATCTTAACAGTTGAGAAAAGTATAAATTGGGTAGCATTTGAATAATACGGATTCTCAGCGGTTGGTTTATTTTAAGTAGTTCTTGTTGACAATTTTGAGGTTAAAATTTAATAGATCGCTTCGATATCAACATGTTACATAAAACTCCAATGTTTACATCATATTTAAGTTAGCACAGATAAAAAAAAGCCCTTGAAAATCAAGAGCTTTAATAATTTGCTGTGCGGATAATGCGCTGGACTCGAAACCGCCCCCGCATCACAGTCATTGAGTGGCAAAAAAAATGGACTAAGAAATTTACATCTTATGCAGCCCAGGACATTAAACGAATCAATAATCTCCAAAAGTCACTAATCGAAATTATCAAATATGGCAGTAAAAGAACAATTTAACATTAGACCCTAATAAAGTAGAGTTGATTTTTCCAGATATTGAGTGGGCAACTACGTTTAAGGAAGATTTTGAAGAAGAAGAACTTAACAAGTATGATTTACTTTGTGCTAGAAGAGAGGCGAGAATAATGCAGTTCGAAAGTTTATATGATGTTGTTGTTGATGGAGGGTTTGATGCTGGTGATGTTCCCGAACCAGGGGATAATCCTTGGAAACTAATGTCAGTAACTAAGAAATCGTAGCAAATCCCACTTTGTTTTAACTATGTTTTAACCAAATAAAAAAAGAGTCACACATTTCTGTATAACTCTCTCTTAATCAATGCGGTCTGGACGGGACTCGAACCCGCGACCCCCTGCGTGACAGGCAGGTTAAAATGAGTTTTATTCAGTTCTATTTGTATTTATACTGGCTGTTATTCAATGGATTATAGTTAAAATAAATTGCTTTATAAATCAAAAGACTGTATCTTTGCTTGCAAATGGCTTGCAAATGAATCCGTTTGCAAGCAGCAAAAAATAAGACCATGGCATTTAATGCAAAGATACTTCTCGACAAACGTAGATCAAAGGATGATAACTCTTTTCCTGTTATTTTACGATTGCTAATTAACCGAAAGTCGACTTCGATTTCTTTAAACCTAAGTTTGCCAGAAAAAGCCTGGGATGATAAAAATCAATGCATCAAATCTGGATATAAAGGTATAGAAAATGTTAGTCGTCTAAACAATAGTATATTCAAAAAAAGAACACATGCAATGGATGTTTTACTAAAGTTGGATGAGACTGGAAAATTGGATACACTTTCTATCAAAGAGATCAAGTCTATCATCCTTGGACAAAAAGAGAAAACTAGTTTCTTCTCCTTTGGAGAAAGACTTATAAAAGAAATGCTAATGGAGGGGAAAGTTGGTAATGCGCGTGTTTACAAAGAAACTTTAAATTGGGTAAAAAAATACGGTAGTAAAAAAGATTTGCCTTTTGAACATATTACATTTGCTTGGTTGAAGAAAGTGGAAAACAAGTATCTTTCTAAGGGGAATAGTGTTAATGGATTGAGTGTGAGGCTTCGAACTGTAAGAGGAATCTACAACCGCGCCATTAAGGAAAAAGTTATTGATCGTAGTAATTACCCGTTTGATGACTATTCAATTAAACAAGCCCCTACAAAGAAGCGAGCAATCACCAATGATGATCTTCAAAAAATAGTAGGAGCCGATTTGACGGATAAGCAGATGATTCGAGCGCGTGAATTCTTTATGATTTCCTATTACCTAATGGGAGCTTCATTTATTGATATGGCGTATCTTCAACTAAGCGATTATGTCAATGGGCGTATACGATATAAAAGGAAGAAAAATGGAAGACTGTATAACATAAAAGTTTCAAAACAACTTACAATTTTATTGGCTCCTTATCTTGTCGGAAAGTCAAAGGATGATTACTTACTTCCAATCATTAATCAAGAACATCCAACTAAGGAGAAGGAGTATTACGCTGTTCGTTATTCCATGCGGCAATACAATAAAGATTTAAAAAAACTAGCTATTCATCTTGGTATTGAAGAAAAATCCTTTTCTTCATACACAAGTAGGCATACATTCGCAACAAATGCCCGAGACAATGATGTCAGCCTCCAAGTTATTTCTAAGATGATGGGGCATAGAGATCTAAAAACAACTCAGGTATATCTGGCAAATATAAAAGATGAGGCTGTTGATGATGCTTTGGATCAAATGTTTGGGGCATCCTAATGCTAGCTAAAAAATGGCTTGTTACATTTTATAATTCAATATTAGGTTTAATTCAGTGTCTATAAATTTGTTTTATAGGTGGTTGCAGATTTGGGGGGGTGGCTAAAGAAGCTGACGTCTGTTGCTTAGTCAATATTTTTTCGCAAAAAAATTGTTGCAAGGTATGCAATCAATGCCCTAAATTGACGGTAAACAAATTTCAATAAACAAAACCTGATATTATGAAAAAGAACTAGTCAATTAAAAGCCGCCAGACATAACATCTGGCGAGCAATGATTGTAAGAAAACTCACAATACAAATAACAGTTAAGAGAAGTATAAGGTAATCTCGTCGTATTGCAAGCCTTTCTTTTCATGCTCGCCCAACCACAACACAAGTCTGGCAAATTGTAAAATCAACATGTGGTTAAAATTTATTACAAGTATCAAAATCGTAGGACAATGGAAGTGATATGTATGGAAACACAAGCCTTCTACGCGCTCGTTGAAGAAGTAGTTGACCGCTTGAAATCCGAAAACAATATTGAACAGGATCAATGGATCCCAGATACTGAAGCGATGCGGCTGCTAAACATAAAAAGTAAAAGTACGATGCAGCGTCTCAGGGATTCTGGGGCCATAAAATTCAGCAAATTGAGTAAGAAGATTATCCTCTATTGTCGAGTCTCGATTTTGGAATATGTCGAAAAACATGCACGAAATACCTTCTAATATGAAAACAGATAACAAACGATTTATCGCAGGCTTCAATGGCGGCTATTTAATGGCAAAATATTGTTCTGATTTAGCTGCGTTACTAGCCAATAGTGTCAAACAATCTTTGGAATATCTCGATGGATTTCGAGAAGGGATTAGCGTGTACGAACAAGAACGTCAGCAGGAGTATTTAAACGAAATTGAACAACTCCGCGCTGACAATGACGATCGTTCTGAAGATCTAGAAATATAGGTCAACAGACTTTTACCAAGTACGAATAGAAGAGTGATTACCACTCAAAATTTTAGCCAGAATCTACTTCAGAAAAGCGTGTCGCCTAACTGGAGTGGACTGGAAACCTATTGTTAATTTAAATATAAAAGCATGGTTTTTTTTAGAAAAAAAGTACCAAACTTTGACAAAAAATACTTGGACAAGTTTGGTAAAAAAGGCAATCAACCTGCCGTAATTCGGAAACTGGTATTACCCAAAATGGAAGCCTACCTAGAATCTGAATACAAAAAGCTTCAAGAACGATCCGAAAGGAACGCTCTTGATTTGGCTAAGCAGTTGAAGCCAACCAAGAACAACGATCAGCTAGCCCCATATCTTCAATACATGGCGGATACGGCAAGCGGTTGGTGTAACCACATTATGGTTGAGATGCAAGTTGGAGGACTCAATGACTTCAAGGCAAATGCCATAAGGTTCGCAAAGAATGAACAGGCTAAATTGGAAGGATTGAAGTACGGTCTCGATAATGAATTGCGTAATCTGAAGGAAGGTTTAAGAAAGATTGAGAAGCGAGACATCTATATTTGGTCTTGGTTTCCTTTTTGGATGGGAGTTGTTTTTTTGGGGTTGTTTGGAGAAACAATTTATAATGCACAAGCCTTCCAAGCAATTGGATTAAGTTTTGGAACATCGCTTGCAGTAGTTGTGACCACTACAATAGGTCTTACTTTTGGTGGATATTTATTAGTTGTTGAGCTACTGAAGGACGAAACCGAGAGACGATACAAGTGGGCTGTTCCTATCTGTCTAGCTATAATCTTTTTCTTTTTTAGTCTATTGGGATATTTCCGTACTGCCTACTTGAATGAAATGAATGATTTCGAAATTCCTATGATGTTTAGTACGGTTACTTTTTTGTTTTTTAACCTTATCATATTTAGCTGTATTTCTGCACTTCTCCACGCGACAATGCCGACAAAGGAGCAATTCCGTGTTAGAAATGAAAGAGTGAAAATAGAAAAAGCAATTAAGGAATTAGAAGAAAAAAGAGAGGCTGTTTTAGATAATATGGCAACGTTAAAAGAGTGGTTAGAAGACAATCTTCAAATGGCAGACGATCTTATGAACAATTACAATGGAAAGTTGGTGATAATTGTTGGTGTTTACAGAAAAATTGCATCAGATTGGATTCGCGAGATGACTACCAGGTTGCCCCATACTCCAGACTGTTTTTCTCAACAATTTCCAAGGGTGAATTGCCGTCCAGTAGATATCAAAGATCATACAAAGTTACTTAACGAAAAAAATGAGGAAGATGAAGAATAATCAATTTACATTCGTTGTTTTGATGCTGATATTAATATCATCAGCATGTACTACGGATAAGTTGTCCGTAACCGTGATACGAGACGTTACAGATAGTGGTATGGCTTATCCGAAATCGGAAGAAGTTAATTCGATTTTTGACATTAAAGGTAATACGTGGAGAGGAATAGACTTCCAGTTTACCTTAATTGCGGATGTAGAATATGGACCAGAGTATGACCTTCACTTGTTAGGACGAAATTTCTTTCATTCCAATGAGTTGGAGAGAAAAAGAGAGATAGGGAATTTCCGAAACAAGATCGATTCCTTACTTGCAATTCCCCAGAAGCCATCCCGTGAATACTCAGTTGTTTTTCCTGTAGTAATAAGAGAAGCAACCCGTTTAATGAAGAACCCAGCATCTAAAAAGGTGTTGGTCATATACAGTGACTTAATCGAAAATACAGATACCATTTCCTTAGTAAAGCTGTCGGCGCAAAAGGCGATCCAGCGGCAAGGAGCAGGTCTTTGGACACAGTTAGAACAAATTTACCAAACGCAACTTCCTAGCAATCTAAATGGCTTAGATATTTACTTGGTTTACCAGGCAAAAGATCTCTACGCCTCCAGCGAATTTAAAGCGATATCAGGACTTTATCGCCAACAGTTGGAACAACGAGGTGCAAGGGTGATGATAACCTCCAAACTCTAATGGGAGGGCGTAGAAAAAAACCAGAAGGCTTCAATGTGGTGTTTTATATCGCATGGAGCCTTCTTGTGTTTATATGGAAACTAGTCTTTTCGTTAGCGTATTTAATTTTCAAAACCCTAGAAATTTTTCTGGTGTTGTTGAATCGGATATTGAAGTTTTTGTTGACAGGAAAATTCTAATCTTAAAAATGCTAATTATGCGTTATTCTATCTTTGACTCCTTCCTGGAGGGCCTGGGCTTTTTCTTCGGAATCCTGTTTGAAGGAATTGGTAATCTATTTGGCTTGAATCCACCCAATCATGACCTAACAGGCAAGTTCCTGGAAGAAAAGGAATTACTTTCTAGAAAAGAAAAAGGATTCAACTTAACTGGTAAACGGCAGCTATCTACCAAGCTGTCTTTCCAGAATGTTTTAATAACAGGATCTACCGGAACTGGCAAATCATCGGTGGTTCTCATTCCCTCTGTACTTTCTATGGACAGTTCGCTTGTGATCAACGATCCAAGCGGTGAGTTGCATTTAAAAACAAGCGGCTTTCTTTCGAAAAAAGGATATCAAGTAAAGGTACTGAATTACACTAAACCAGAGATTTCTGTTGGTTTTAACGTCCTTGCCAGAGCAGAGACAAAAGCTCAGATGGCAAAAGTAGCGAATACACTAGTAAGAGCTGCCTTAAAAAGTGGCAAAGAGAATCCATTTTGGAACCTGCAAGCTACTAACCTTATCACCTTGCATATTTCTCTTGTAAAAAGGATGGATCCTAAATATCAAAATCTGGCAAATGTTCGAAGGCTAATTCAAGTAATGTCTGGTCAGGCTAAGCTTCTAGACAAAATTGTAGTTAAATATGGCAATGAAGCAATCCTGGAAAGTTATAAGAGTTTCATTGCTATGGCGCCTAATACTTTTACAAGTATTTCCGCTACTGCACTAGCCGCACTCAACTTGTTTGAAGACGAACAAGTCGCAATGGTAACATCAATCGACACACTTGATCTGAACAGCTTTCGCAAGCAAAAAGTGGTCTTGTATGTACAAGCTCCTACTATAGATATAAAGTACTATGCTCCTCTGACAAGTGTATTGATGGAACAAATGTTTGGACATATTATGAACGAAATTCCAGATCGAAAGGATGAAAACATATTTTTCCTGCTGGACGAAGCTGCTTCACTTACTATGCCATCGCTACCCATTACTATTTCTAATATAAGAAAATATAACTCTGGAATTATGCTTGTATATCAGGACTTTAATCAGGTAATTCAGAATTTCGGCAAAAATGATGCAGAAACTATTAGGACAAATAGTTTCGCTAAGCTTTATTTTACTGGTCAAAGTTTAGAAACTGCAAGGGTTCTAGAAACAACATTAGGCAAATATACCTATGAAGATGAGAAAGGAATCAAGAGGGTTCGATCTTTGATGACGGCAGACGAGATTAGGACAATGCCAATTGACGAAGCCTTGCTAATCTGTGGGCACCACCGTCCGATTTTAACAAAAATGACGCCTTACTACAAAAATCGACGGATGCGGACTCGGACAATTTATGAGCCTGTTGTTACACAGGGAGAAATCCCTTTAGACGACGTTCAATTCATACCATTAAAGAAAAATTAATCGAAATGGAACAGGAATACCATTCTTTGATGGATTATCTTAACAAAACACGAGTGCTAGAACAAGGAACCCAAGAAGAAATTGATCAAGCAAAGAAAGAGTATCGGCGATATTATATGCGACGGTACAAGCGGGAGCAAAGAGGGAATAAACAGGAGCTTGTGCTGTCAATTCCAAAGAACTTCCATAAATCACTTCAAAAGGAAGCAAGACGGCATGGATTGTCTATTCCTCGATTTGTTGTTGAGATAATAAGAGGCTATTTGGAGTCGATACCGGTGATTCATCATCCAAATCAATTCGCTATTTTAGAAACAGAGGTTGCTCGTCTTTTGTCGGAACTACAATTTATTGGCGATCAATCATTTTTAAACGTGGTCAGTCCTGATATCGAGCAGTTAAAAAAACGATTGGAAGTAATTGAAGAAGAGATAGTTAAAGTTTCGCATGGAGTTCCACTAAAGGACTTTATTATTAATTTTTTGACCTTGAACCCAGAGTTGAAGCCTACATTAATAGAGATTTTGATTGAAATAAAAAATCGTCCAAGTTAAACTAGGACGATTCCATTCAGATTCTTCTTTTTTCATTCATTAGATACTAGAAATTTATTCAAAAGTATTTGCCCAATAGATATAAAAAAAGTGGAATAAAAAGCAAAGAAAATTTTGGTTACTAAATCAACTGACTGCTCTTCAAAGGACATATAAAGTAAATTAAAGTAAAAAACGAATCCTGTCAGAATCCAAAAAAGACAAGAAATTAGAAGCACAAAATTTTGCTTTTTGATTGATGCATTTTTCATTGTAAAATAATTTTGATTTATGCGTATTTTATCACTTAACCCACTAGTTGTCAATGATTATCAAGTCAATGTCCAGAAAAACAGGTTCTTTCGGCGGTTTGATAGAGTATATGGATAAAGAACAAAAACTTGCTGAGGAGCAGCTTGATTACCAAACCCGCAATAAAAGCCTAGAAGAAACCAGTATCAAACATCTATTGAAGGGGAATCGTGTTAGTGAATGGGTGGAGCAATTCGAAAAAAATCAGCAGGGAAGAAAGTACAAACGTTCCGACATGGTACTTTTCTACCACGAAATTATTTCTTTCTCCCCTAAGGATACTGAATTGATAACCGATGAGATGTTATACGATATATCCAGACGATATATTCGAATTAGAAGTCCCTATGCGCCAGCGGTTGCAACGATCCACCATGACGTAGACCATCTACATGTTCACTTTTGTATTGCTGGCTGTCAGTACAAGACAGGGTTGGCCAATAGGCTCTCAAAAACTGAGTTCGCTAATGTAAAAAAAGAAATGCAGGAGTATCAGCAAACCAAGTATCCCCAGCTCACTAATTCTATTGTAGAACACGGAAAGGGGCTTGAAACAATAAAACAACTGGAGTTTCAAAGCGGAGAGCGTAAACTTGGTAAACGAGCGATGGTCAAGGCACAATTAGAAGCGGTTTTCACTCAGTCGAATGATTACAACCAGCTACTTGCATCCCTAGAGCAAGCCGGTATGCCTACTTACGTAAGAGGAGGAAGGGTCTACGGAGTAGCTGTAGATGGCAAAAAATATCGATTTAAAACACTCGGACTCATAGAACGCTTTGAGGAACTTGCACAGGAGCAGAACCAGCTGCAGGAACTTGAAAACATTCATAATTCCAAAGGCAAGCAACGTGATTTGTTTAAAGAGGAGATAACCGAGGAGCAATCTATTGAACACAACTCGGAAATCATTGATGTAGAACTTGAATCTATTGAACCTTTAAAACTTGGATCAGTAGCACCTACAAAACCAGAACCGATTGAACCTACTGAAACGATAAAGCCAGAACCTATTCTAGGAGAATTGGAAGACTTCACACCAAGCGAAGAACCCATGATGGAAGATCTCAATGAAGTTGTAGATGTAGAATGGGAGGCTATAGAACCAACGGACAATAAATTTGAAGATACTTCATTGTCCCTTAATGATTCTCTAGACCCAATGGCAATGGAAGCGGAGCCGTCAACAGGTGGTTTAGGGATCAGTGTAGAAGGAAGTGGAGTGGCTTCTATTATTGGAAATATCATACTTGGTTTGACCTTGTCTCTACTTTCAAGGGCTCCCAGTCATTCGGAGGGCGATGGGAATTCATATGAAGAGTACAATATTCTTGACCGAGCCAATTTCCAGCCCGCCAAACCAACCCCAAACCCCGTCGACAAACTAATTGAAAAACACCTTTCTGCTGATTCTAAGAAAGCTAATGACAAAGAAATGAATGCCGATCAAAATCCTTTATTGGAAGAGATAGATGAAATTCGTGAACGTTCACAGAAAGGCCGATCCCTAGATGAGCTGGAGATGAATGATCTTCTCACAGAATTTGATCAGTCAATAATTGACATTGAATCAGAAGAATCTGATTTGGATTCCGATCCTGAAGCGGACGACTTTTCTCCCGAAGAGTAATTTATCATTAAGTGATTTCCAACTTTTTCCTGTTGTTAAGGACAATCTTTTATTTTCTAAAGGACATCTGTTGTGTCGTTTATACGCAGTCATCGCCACGGTCGTGACAGGAACAATTTTCGGTCATTTTGATCCGTGGTTTTTTAATGTTTTATGGTTGTTTTCAATGACCTTGTGGTTATAGAATTTTATTAAGAATATGGAGATTATAGTGGTGATATGGTGGCGATGACAAAGAGGCAAGTGTCGAAGTTGAGTGAGTAATAAATGTATGTGAAAAAAGTAAAAATTAGAGAAGCAAGATTGCATGTTCCCTGTAAACTTTTCCGCTAGCGCTTCAAAGTTTCCATGTTCACATGCACCTTGTCAGGGGCAAGCCCCTAAAACCCCAAACGTGGTGAAACCAAAAGAAACAATAAAAAAAAACCTCCCGACCAATCACATTTGACTGGTCATATGGGAGGCATATGTGTAATTGTTATGGGAACATTTACACAAGGACACCTTACCATTTTACTGTACTTCTGTCAACCATTTCAAGGACTAACATCTTGGGTACTAATTTAGAAGCAAAATGGTATAACTTAGAACCGTAAATATTAGACTTGCATGTATTTATATTTCTACATTTGAAGTGTATGAAGTTCTAGACACAATTCTGTGTCAATTCATACAATCATGTGTGTTATGGGACAATTCACCTCTTTCATTCCAGAAAGAGCAATACCATTTATTTAACGCTTTAAATAATTTTACCATGAAGCACATGTGGATTATCCCTTTCGTATGCCTATTCTTATCCCTCAATTCCTGCAAAAAGGAAGAAGAGCCGCCCATTATCACCGAAGCTACTATTGTTGGTACTTGGAAGGTAACAAACATCAATTCATCTCAATGTACCGATGTTGATTTCCCAGATTTTTCCTTGGACGTAGAACAAGGAGAATGCTATGAAGATCAAGGCGATGTATTATGTATTCAAGCAACGTATCGCTTTACCAGTAGCACCTTTAACTACAGCTACGAATATATTGAAAATGGCGGAACACCAACCTTGAATGTCGCCAGCGGTACCTACAGTTATGCTGGCAACATCATTGAGCTATGTCTCTCTGATGGAACGTGCAGAACGGGCACCGCTAGTATATCAGGTAATCGTTTGAACCTACGCCACGAGAATTTCACCTTCGACTGCCAGTATGCTATAGAAGCAAAGAGGCAATAGATCAATTCAACTTTTTTAACAAAACAAAAATTAATGATTATGAATGTAAGCATTGTAAAACGATGTGGAGTCGACCCACACACACTTCCAGAAGGAAAAGAAAGTCTTTTCCTAAACGGATGCCCTGATGTATTTGAGCTTTCGGACGGAAGATACGCGATCATTGGGAAGAAGATGACTGAGGAACTGAAAAGCCTGTTACCGGAGGATGCAGGGATATCACCAGGAGAGGAGCTGGTGGTAGTTCCTCGGTTCATCTTAGCTAATGCCAAACAAGATATTCCTGATTATACAGGGTAGTGCGACAGCGTTTGGGTAATATGGTATGCTGGGGGATATGTTTAACGACTTCCTCCAGCATCATTGGTTTAATATGGCACAAACGATCTTTCTGGCGCTGTCTTTTTATCTGGCCGTTCGAAGTAGTAAAGACGATAAAGACCGCCAGCGGATTGACCACTT
>CALGAW010000068.1 GCA_937959115.1 uncultured Saprospiraceae bacterium | reverse complement strand
TACACATGCTGTGCTATCGGATATCATTAAACCCATTGGCGCAGTTGAACTAGTAGAGCCAACTAAGCTAACCATCACACAAACTGTTTCACCACAATCGTCTTCATATCTCACAAAGTAATTAGCTGGGCCAGTTACAACGACTGCTGTCGGATCTGCAACTACAGTTCCGCCACAACTGCCTTCGTAGTAAACAAGCGTAGCATTTGTGCCTGCTGTTCCGCCCATTGCTGTTAAGGCAATTGTATCGCCTACACATGCTGTGCTATCGGATATCATTAAACCCATTGGCGCAGTTGAACTAGTAGAGCCAACTAAGCTAACCATCGCACAAACTGTTTCACCACAATCATCTTCATACCTCACAAAGTAATCAGCTGGGCCAGTTACTACTACTGCAGTTGGATCTGCAACTACTGTTCCGCCACAACTTCCTTCGTAGTAGACTAGTGTAGCGTTGGTGCCTGCTGTTCCGCCCATTGCTGTTAGGGAAATTGTATCGCCTACGCATGCTGCGGTATCCGATATCATTAAGGCTGTCGGTGCAATTGAGCCACCTCCTACAACAATGTTTGCCATAGCACAGGTAGTTACACCGCAAGAGTCTTCATATCTAACAAAATAATCAGTTGCAGAGCTTACTATGACCATCGTAGGATCGGGAACAATTGTTCCTCCGCACGTTCCTTCATAATAGACTAATGATGCATTTGCGCCGGGTGTTCCTCCCATAGCCATTAGTGAAATTGTATCACCTGAGCAAGCAGTTGTATCTGAAATCATTAATGTCGTTGGTGCAGTTGAGCCTGTAATACCAGCAATACTTGCTGTTGCACAAGTGGTTACACCACAATTATCTTCGTAACGAACAAAATAAGTCGTTGGTCCTGTAACGGTAACCATAGACGGGTTTGGAATTGGAGTACCTCCACATGAATCCAGATAGTACGCTATTGTAGCACCTGATCCTTGAGTTCCACCACTTGCAGAAAGTACAATCATGTCTCCAACACAAGCATCAGGATTAGAAACAGTTAAGGTTGTTGGGGCTACTGAACCTGCTGGCATCACTGTTACCATAGCACACGCTGTCGTATCGCAATCCGCTTCATATCTAACAAAATAGGTTGTATTCGTTGTAGGAGTTGGTACCAAGGTTGGATCTGCAACTGGGGTTCCTCCACAGCTATCTTTATACCATACTGCTACTCCACCATCTCCAGCCGTTCCTCCAAAAGCGATTAGGCTTATCGTTCCAACACCAGGACAAGGTCCAAATGGTGTGTATGAAGCGAAAGAAGGTGCCACGGGTGACATCGCAGGAGTTACATTGACAGAAACACAGGTTGTAGTGCCGCATGAATCCACATATCGAGCAAAGTAATCAGTCGCAACTGTTGGAGAAGGAACGGCATTTGGATCTGCTACAGGCGTTCCTCCACATGATCCTTCAAACCATTCTACTGAACCTCCTTGAGTTAAGACACCTCCAGTAGCTGTAAGAGCAAAGGTACCGCTAGGACAAGCTTGAGTCGCAGTAGCCGCAGTTGGCGGTTGAGATTGTCCGATTGTTTCGATTGTTTTATAAACAGGAATGGACCAACCACAACAAGCATCTTCTACTCTAAATCTTACAAGGTAAGTTTTGTTCGGTAGCGCTGTGGCAGGTAGAGGAACCATGCCTGGGCTTGCAGTTGTTGAATTATAAATTGGAGTATTTGGGGTAGTTTCATAAATTACCCATTCAAAGTTTTGATCTGCTTTTGGAGCGTTTGAGTTTACCAATTGTAAATTCATCATATCACCTGGGCATAACGGAGCCGTGCTGACTGAAATTTGTGGTAAAGATCTTGTTTGACCAATGTAAATGAAGTTTTTATATGTACCGGAACCAACTGAAACATCTTTATTCCCTGTACTTGTGTAAAATGCTTTTACGCTTAAGTCACTATTACCATATGAAGAAGAAGTAGGATTAATATCTTTAATAAAGTTTAGACCACTCCATGTATCAGCAGTAACGTCAAAATCAATTTCAGAATTGGTACAACCTCCATACGTAACGACACAAATGTCTCTAGTTGGTATTGTCGTTGTATTTAAGGCTATTGTTCCTGAACCTGCGCTTTGTACACCTGCACTTACGCCATTCGCGGCATCTTGTCCACGTCCACCATTTCCTCCACGGCCACCATTTCCGCCTCTTCCGCCATTTCCAGTTTCAGGGTTAGTTGCACCTGCTGCTCCACTTCCTCCATTTCCTCCTGACCCACCGTTTCCACCAGTTCCACCAAGTCCGAAATCCCCTTGATTCAGGGTAGATTGGTCTACTATTCCACTAATTGTGTTGTATCCGTATATACCGAATGCGCCACCGCCTCCGAATCCACCATTTCCTCCTCGTCCACCTTCTCCACCGCCGCCGCCGCCGCCGCCGCCGCTGCCACCGCCATCATTGCAGAATGTACCGTTTTGGCTGCCACCGCCGCCGCCGCCACCACCGCCGCCACCGCCGCCACCGTCAGCGCCGTTGCTAGCTTTGTTGCCAGGAATAAAGAATGTAGCATAGTTTGTTGTTGTTAATGAGGGGCGACTTCCTGGTGTAAAACCAATACCAGTTGCTCCGTTTGCTGCTGTTGGTGCTGATCCTCCATTTCCAGGACTGCAGTCTGTGTCGGAGGAACCGAACCCTCCATTACTAAACGAGGCACCACCACCTCCACTTCCTCCTCTACCGCCGACTCCACCATTTCTAGGAGAGCTTTCACTTCCACCACGACCTCCTGAGCCACCACCACCTCCTGATCTTACAATAAGTCCAGAAGCTGCAGTTGCGCCTATACCACCATCACAATCTCTTACACCAGTATCACCTCCGATGCCACCACCTGATCCTCCACCTCTACCACCAGCACCATCTCTTAGGTTAGAACCACAGGAACCACCATCTTCATCTCCAGTGGATCCGCCTTGACCAATGCCCCCAGCAGCTCCGCTTGCTCCAGTAGTTCCATTCATTCCTTTAGAAGCATTTTCCGTAGAAATGTCTAACCTTGTAAAGTAAAAGCTAGATGAATTCGCAACATGAATCCCATATGCAGATATTCCTTTGCTTGCATAAGTTGAGGTTGTTGTTCTGTTATTATTAATCTCTAGATCTTTAATATGTACATTATTGGCAGTGCTCAAATCAAAAGCATAGGAGTGACCAGCCGATCCATTATTGGTTATCGCAGGAACAAAATTGAGGATAGAGTTCAAATCACTACACTTCTGCCATTCCAAATCAGTGTTAAGGTCATATCGGCCGTCTATTACTACACCATTGTGCGTTGAAGATAGGTTCATAGAAGGTAGGTTATTAAATGTTCCTTCTAAAATCCGAATATGATTATTGGTAGCGTTTGCTAAATTAATCGCATTGCTTAGGTTGGTTGGTGCAGTTATTGTTCCTGGGGCACTTGCTGTTCCAGTAGGACTAACATAAATGATTTCATCACAATCACGTTGTCCAAATAAACTGATAGTCAATATGAAGCAAATAAATAGGTATAAGTATCTCATATCTTTGAGTTTAATAAAAAATATGCACAAAAGTTAACAGGGAAGGTGGTTTTTCAACATTAAAAATACAATAAGTCCATCTATTTTCAAAAATTGTAAGCATTAGTTCATCCATTCTTTTAGTTTGGATTGAATTTCAAAAAAGGTTTCTTTATGTGGAATATGCTTACAATTTCTTAAGATATGAATACCCTCAAGGTTTTTGAACAGTTTTTTTGCACGATCAATTGAAGCGCTTCCTGGGAAAAATATATCATTGTCAGCAACGATCATATATACAGGATTAGAGAAATGTGCGACATCTTTTTCTTTCAGCAAAAGTGGTCTTTTGTAATCAAGATTTACCCCATGCATCATTATTTTTTGAAGATGAATCATGTTTGTATCATCTGGAGGAACAAAGGCATCAAGAAAGGTTGAAAGATCCTTATCCTTTTTAAAGAGTTTAAATTTCATTAGAGGTAAAAAAAGCTTTTTCATAGAAGGTAAAAAAGCACCATTTACTAAACCAGAAGGAACAATAAAAATACACTTTGAAACTCGCTTGGGTCGATGTGTAATCAACTTTTGTAGAATATACGCCCCGTAAGATATTCCAATAAAATTAGCTTGATCTATTCCTAATTTTTCAGCCACTTCATCCGCCCAAAGACCATAAGAATTATCTTTTATATCGATAGGGGTTTCTGCACTTTTTGTTGTTTGACCAACCGTATCTACTGAATAAATTAAGTACTCTTTTACCAATTCCTTAATAGGTTCAATCGTTACTGGTGATCCAGCATTGATACCATGAAAAAGTACGATCTTTTTTCCTTGTTCATTTCCAGTTTTTATTACACGAGTTTGACCAAAAGAGGTTTCTACATCAATGTTTTGATAAGAAATATTAAGCGAAGCAAGCTTTTCGTCGTAAAGTTTTAATACCTGTTGTTTTACTTCATCTGACTTATACATCTCTATTTTTTATTCCAAAAATAAGGAATAAAGCTGATTCTATTAAAGTCAGTATTCAATCACTTACCTTATTCTTTCTCTATTAGCTTTAGAAATTCTTTCACTTTTTCGTTTGGCACCGTAACAGACAATTGGTAATGGCTTAATAGCCATCCTTGATCCGTTTTTTCTAGTACTCCAGAGGCACGACATTCACCCATCCAAGTATCTAGGAGCTCTTCAAACCAACCTGTTTTTTCGTCTGAAGACAAATAGACATTCCGTTCTAATGCTTTAAAAGACCAAGCTTTCCCACGTTCGAAATAAGGTGTTGCAAATTTTACAAACGCTTGTTTTGTCCAACGTTCTGAGGCGTCTGTGCCAATATAAATCGAGTTTGGCGCCATAAAGTCAAAAAACCGTTGATCGGCATTAGCAGCTAACTCATGCCAAGTATCCATTGATTTGTTAATGATCGCTCTTGGATCTTCAGACTCGTTTTCTCTGCATTGCTTTCGCCTTCTGGTGTCTGTTAGTCCAATGATCTTCCAGCTACTTTCTTGTTTCATCAGCATAATATGATTGGTTCCACAATGCGACAGCTCGTTATGCACAAAGAAAGAATAAGGTGTCCAGACAGTTGCTAGGCCGTCATCAATACTGATGTCCATACTCCACAATTTTTCTTCCCAGTCTTTCTCTTTAAGTCGAGCTTTCTTAATTCCCTCTAGGAAGGTAAGAAACGGAAGGCTGACTTCCTGAAAACTGTTTGTCTTCTTACTGAAAATCACACTTTTTAAAAGGAGCGTGCTTGTGTCTTCAACCAACGAAGCCATTTGGTCAGTATTTTTTTGATTGAGGCCTTCAAAAAACTGATTTACTGTTTCTTCAATTTTTTTCACTTCGCTTTGACCCTTGGACGGAATTGCTAAGCAACAGAAAAAGGAAGTTAACATCAAAACTACTCTATAATTGGATATCATTCTGTCAATTTAAATTTACGGTTTACTGTAAGATTTACTAAGCTTTTTGCAGCACAAAGGTAACAATTCACATAGTAAATTCATATTGTGAATAATTCAAATACAAGAATAAGACTTCTCACAATCAATTTAATATTAATTAAATATATTTCATATCCGTATAGCTTAAACATAGAATAATAATTAATAATTCATGTTTGGATACGTAAGATATCAAATTCATTAATCAAAAGAATATTCAAAAAGACTAGGGGCAAACCAATTCATATGTTACTTTCATATATAATAGAGTTTACGCCCTTAATAATTACGACTCTATTGACCTCAATCAATCATTCTAGTTTGAGATTTATTTTTAATAAACAAACAAACAAACTATGAAAAGGTACTTATTTTTATTTGCTCTTTCCCTTGTTTTTCAAACAAGTTATGCACAGTTAATTGAACTACCATGGGATAACGGAGCTTGCAGAGGCTGTCGGGTAGAGATGCCTGTAGACCCATTAGCAACAGTCGATGAGATCAAGACTAATGTTACATTTGCTTTAATGCAAGATGGCGTTGACTCTCCTCACGTTGAAATCAATCCGATTGTTGGTAGCACTAGTCCAATTCGAACCTATCGTTTAGTGATTCGTTCAAAGAATGAAATTATTTTAGTTACTACATTTTAGATTTCAGTTAAGAAAATTTATTCTAACCTAAGGAGGCTGCTAATTGGCAGCCTCTTTGCTTTTTATAAGCGTTATGAAGGGTTTGATAGACAGCGAACAAGTAATTCTTTCAAGTATTAACTCCCTACAATACGCACCAATAGGCCATAAGCATAATCTAAGGTCAACTTCCTATTGCGAGCTTGCTTGTTTGCTAGCAGCCATTTCGACAATGGTGCTACCACCTCGTCTTCGATTGCTCGTTGCAAAGGTCTCGCACCGTACAACTCATCAAAGCCTACATTAGACAGATGCTCACACAATTGTTCAGTGAACGTTAATTTAATTCCACGTTTTGAGATGCCCTCTCGTTTATTCAACTTCGCCAATTCGATCTTTGTAATCTGATAAATATCTGCCTCCTTCAATGAATTGAAAATAACAGTCTGGTCAATGCGATTAATGAACTCAGGGCGGAAAAACTTATCGATCGCAGAATCATATTTACCTGTGTCTTCCTGTCCAAACCCAATAGATTTCTGATTGGAAGCGCCTAGGTTCGAGGTCATAATAATTACCGTATTACGGAAGTTAGTCACGCGCCCAAAGGCATCTACCAACACCCCTTCATCCATCACCGTTAATAAGGCATCAAAAATTGCCGGGTGGGCCTTCTCAATCTCATCTAATAGTAATACAGAAAAGGGGCGTTCTCTAATCTCCTGCACCAACTTTCCCACTTCCTTCCCAGTACCAATAAACCGATAAATCGTTCCTGGATGCTGAAATTCACTCATGTCAATTCGGACTAAAGGGGACTGCCGCTGCTTTTTACCGAAAAAGTAGTTTGACAATGCTTTTGCGCTAGCAGTTTTCCCTACGCCTGTAGGTCCTGCAAATAACATTGTCGATATTGGTTTATCTGGATTATTCAGCCCAGCTTTAAATATTTTCACCACGCTACTCATCTGTTGAATTGCAGCAGGTTGACCAATGATTTTTTTATTGAAATACGTTTCAAGTTCTTTACTCGTTAGTGGAATTTCGTCTTTGAGGAACAATTCAGGCATTCCCGTTTGCCGAACGAAGTTGTCAATGACATTTGATTTATTGATGACAGTTCGCTGTTCTATCTGTGCTTCGTTTATGCATTGTCCTAGGAACTTAATTGCCTTTCCAGGAAATTTCTCATAGGGATAGTAACGTAGTAAAATTCTGTAGGCTAGCTCAATGGCCTCTTTATTCAATGAAATTTTAAGATTATTTCCACAAAATTCAGCAAACTTGCCTATGATATTATGAATTTTGTTTTCTGGTAACTCTTCAATTCTCAAGAGCTGAAAATTCTCTAAAAAGCCAGGGAGTAAGCGTCGCATACTATCAAGTTCAGCTGGAGTCACTTCTCCGACTAGCCTCAACTTACCGCTTATGATAAACGACATTAGGTAGGCCCCAACACTATCTTCAGCTCCCTCACCACCAATTTGAAACAAGCGAATAAAGTCTACGATCCACAGGATACCATTGGCTGCAATTAGGTCTTCGACTAACTCTTCACAGGTTGCTTGCCACTCTCCTAGATATTTAGAGGTGGAAGTGATTCTCTGTGGCGTCATTTGCCAGAATGAAAAGGATACTTTTTCTTTTTTGCCTATCGCTGTTATTTTTCGAATCGCTTGGCGCAAAACGGAACTTTTTCCTACACCGTGATTTCCAACAATCAGTAAATTACTACGTTCTAGGGTCAGTTTTTCGATTACATCTGTCACCTTCTCTTCTAGTTCCCAAGCTGCATCTGGGAAGGCACTAACATTTCGCTGCATTAATTTGGAGTGGGGATACCGGTCTGCCAGTCGTTCTAATACTTCAAATGTTCTAGGGTAGTCAAATTCCCAGTTATCATCTCGCACTTTTACTTTCAAGGTAATTTTGTCAAGAATCGGTTTTGGGTATTGCAATAATCTAAAAAGATCTTCTGGTGTATAAGCACTTAGTCGAAACGTTGCAAAGTGGGTAACTAAAGACTTTAATTGTCCTTCGTTGTAATAATAAAAACTATGATCAAATTGTGGTAAGAAGCATTCAAACTCACCCGTATCCGTTTCGCCATATATTGCGACTATTGGTACTTGTACGGGTTCGTTTACTGGATAAGAAGTGTTTTTAATTTTATAGGCTGGACGCACCTCCACGTCGATTACCTTCATTCTAGGATCTGAAAATTCCGAGAACGGATAAGAATCCGTCTTTTTATATTCCTTTTGAAGGAAATCCTGTAAGGTTTTTTTTACTTTTTTTATATCCTTATCAACCACCTGATAGCCCGTGTCAAATAGAACACCTAAGAAAGCCTCTTCGCTAAGTTTGTAATACAAAAGTGGATATACAATTTTCTCCATGTTCCAAAAATACAAATTAATGTTTAATGGATAATTTTAAATGTTTAACTATTAATTATTAATGAAACAGTTTTATTCATCATTACGAAGGTTATACCTTTTGCAGCAAAGTAAAGTTATCGTCATTCCGATAGACTCTTTTGCTAGTAAGTCATTGACCTTATACGTTAAGACCAATATACTTAATCAAGATTTTCAATTAAACATTGAACACACTCCGAAAAGTCTTTTTTGCCCAAACTCATCGTTTACAATTAAGCATTCACTTCTATCGTGGAACACGGGAAGAAAATCCATTGTTTTTATTCCAAAGAATCTTATCTGCACCATTTACGTCTCCATTCAAGTTCGCATCAGCTGGTAAATACTGATTAAAGATACCATTCGAAGCATTTTGAATTAAATAATCAGAACCATTAATGTCGTAACTCGGAGAATCACTTTGATCTAAATCTCCTGCATACATTGCCCAAACACCAGAGAGCACTTCAATTTGTCCAAAACCAGTTCCGTTGGCAGTATATGAATCTCCTGTTCTAAAATCTTGATTGAAAATACCATCAGAAACGCTAATTCTATTCGCACTCATAGTGCCCATATGGTTTCTGTGTTCAATTAGCACGTAGTAATTACCGTTCCATAGATTTTGAGGAAGACATGCGTCTAGAAACTCAATTGAGCCATCCGCATTTAGCAAGGCAGCTGCTCTCCAGACTTCTGAGGATGGGCCTGTATTCGTTCGAAGGCTTACCAGTATCCAATCAACTACATCTGTGCCATAAGAGCTATCATTAAAGTTAGCACCTTCTGTACCATTATAGTTCCAAGGAGCCTTGTTATACGGTTGTCCGACAGGTGTTGGAGGTGCACCACTGACAGGAGTTTGCCCTGGTAAAATCCGACGTACAGTATTCAATGTTGTTAACATTAGAGGTGAATTGTTATCCATTGGTCCTTCAAGCAACACACTTGCTACAAGTCCTTGACCAAGTCGGCACGGATCAGTAATATCAGGGGTGTTGTCACCGTCAGAATCTTCATCACGGATGTCTGGTTCTCCATCGTTATCAGAGTCTACACAAGGCCAGCCTGTTGGGCATTCTTCTATATCTGAATACCCATCTCCATCTTGATCTGTTGCAGGATCATAATTTGCCTTTTTCATGATGGTAAACTGATCTTTTACTTGATTGTCATGCCCAACATAAGAGACATCCATAACTCCTCCTTGTACATCTACTACTACTGAGCCTAATTCTGACTTTGAGTAATACATTACTGGATGGTTTAGCGTGCCACCTGATATTTTACCAGAAGCCCCTGCTGTAATATAAACCATACCATCTCCATCGAAGTGACCATCCGAATACTTGCAGTAAGCACTATCTACAGAGGCATGACCAGCTCCTTTCTGCACAACCATTGTATTATTAAAGGTACTAGAGTGTCCATAGTGTCCCTTCACAAATTTTGAGCGCTCGTAGGAATGACTATGACCTGACAAGATAAGATCCACCCCTGCGTTTTCTAGTATAGGTAAAGCATTCTGACGCATTTGAACCAAATACGTTTCTGTATCTGAGTTATGAGAACCTTTACTGTAAGCGGGATGATGCCAAATAGCAATAATCCATTCTTGGGTCGTATTCGCTAGGTCATTTTCCAACCATGTTAACATTGCGCCACCAACAGAACGATCGGAGTCATGCGAATCCATTGATATGATATGAATGTTTCCATAGTCATAAGAATAATAGGCTTCAGTACCTGAGGCAAGTCCACCTGCTTCCCCATTTCTTGGGAAGTTAAATATATCATAGTATGTCCCTGTTTCTGTATCTGCATCTGCACCACTATAATAATCGTGATTTCCAGGGGTAGACAATGAAACGGTATTCCTCAATGTATTTTCATACATGTTTTCAAATATTGCATTCTGATATTCCGTATCTGTACCATTATTATAAGCATTGTCTCCTAAAAATAACATCAGGTCAGGATGCGCATCTCCACCATTAAAATTGATGAACCCGTTTCTCACCGCTCGTTGGTTGTTATTTGCAGTTCCACAATCTCCTAAAATCCATAATCTATAATCACCTGGTGTTGCAACTGGTGGAGAAGTCACAAAGTAATGTTCATTCGTATTTGGCAATATTAATGCATTGTTTAAAATTATTTCATAATAATATTTCACACTAGGAGATAGTCCACTTATAAATACCTCATGTTCAGTCGTAGCGGGGGACAAAGCCGTTGTATCTGTTAGATTGTTTGGATTTGTTCCATAGACAATTTGTGCTCTAGAAGTCAAATTCGTTCTAAACCTTACAATCATTGAGTTTTCAGTACCTAGCTGCAGGTAGGGTCCTCTAATGATATCTGGCTCTGGAGATTCACACAAACTAAGGTCAAAACTAATGTCAGAAGAATTAGGTGCTCGTTGGTGAATTTCAACAGCAAATACATTGGTTCCAAGATTAAACTTGTTTGCATCTACGATTACATTCTCATAACTATTTTCCGGCCAGCTGTAAGTTGCTTGTGTATTGTAAGCGATATTTCCTCCTGGAAGGTTAGCTGATCTGTAAATTTCCGATCCATTTAAATAAATAACGGCACCATCATCATGAAGAATAGAAATCTCTCCACCTGTTGTCGTATATCTACTATCTGTAATGTTGACCGTTTTTCTAAAATAGGTCGTAATGTGTTTGTTGTTTTGATTATTTCCGAAGCTTACAACAGTTGTTTCATCTCCATCTCCATACCCCAGCTGAGCCGCTCCTGAGTTCCAAGAAGCATCATTGAAGGTAGAAGATCTCCATGCAGTTGCCTGATTTGATCCGTTATCCAGATACTTCCAAACTGAACCCAATGGAATGTAAGATTGAGTAATAGTGACTTGGCCTACTCGCTTACAACCATTTGCATCTGTCAGGGTCACTTGGTGTGTTCCTGCGCTGAAACCGTTTGCTGTATTTCCAGTTGCCCCATTACTCCATTGATAGGTATAAGAACCTGCTCCATTTCCTCCGACTGCTGTTGCTATTCCATCATCATTACCTTTGCAAGAAGCAGGCTGCGTTTGAGTAACTGTCAAGCTTAAGGCCGTTGGTTGTGTAATATTTATACTAAAGACTTTCCTGCAGCCACTAGCATCCGTAACGGTTACGCGATGAATACCTGAGGTTAGCGAGTTTGCTGTTGCGGAGGTGGCCCCCGTGTCCCAATTGTAGGTATAAGGTGCTTGACCGCCATTTACGGCTACAGTAGCAGAGCCATCATTTCCTCCATTACAGGACACAGAAGTAATTGAAGGGAAGGCACCAGAGATACCGTTCGGTTCATCTACAACTACTGTTAATATTCTTTCACATCCCTTGCTATCTGTTATTGTCACTGCATTCGTTCCTGCTGTCAATTGATTTGCGGTAGGAGTAGATTCACCACTATCCCAACTGTAGGTATAAGGGCTAGTTCCACCGAAAGCAGAAACAGTAGCTGAACCATCATTTCCTCCATTACAAGAAACATCATTATTCAATTGAATCGTTGCAGAAAGTAAAGAAGGATTCGTTACAACAATGCTTTTAATTGTTATACACCCATTATCATCCGTAATTGTTACAATATAACTTCCTGGTTGTAAGTTGCTTAGTGAACTACTTGAGAATCCATTACTCCAATTATAAGAATAAGGCGCAGTTCCTCCATTTACAACCGCAGTTATAGCTCCATCATTTGCACCACTGCATGTAATACTTGTTAATTGTAGATTCGCAGTCAATAAAACTGGTTGATTTACGACGACGCTTGAAACCTGATCACAATTGTTTGCATCTGTCACTGTTACGCTGTATGTTCCTGCAGTAATATTATTGATTGAAGCAGAAGTCGCTCCATTACTCCATAAATAAGAGTACGGTGGCATTCCTCCATTGGCAGAAACAGAAGCAGCTCCATCATTGATTCCATAACAGGAAACAGGACTATCTTCAGCTGTCACTGTGTTGATTTGTGTGGAACTTCCTACAGTACTTGAAGCCACAACAGTACACCCATCTGCATCTGTAATAGTAACTTGAATCATTCCAGTAGGTAAATTGTTAGCGGTACTACCTGATTGTCCATTACTCCAATCATACGAATAAGGACTGTTGCCTCCTACTGCATTTACAGTAGCAGTTCCATCATTGCTACCAAAACAACTGACTGCTTGAGCAGTTACGTTTCCTGTCATCACCGAAGGTTCAACAATTATAATAGTAGAAGAAGCAACTTCACATTGGTTGGCATCGATCACAGTAACGGTATAAGCTCCAGGAGCAAGATTATCAATTACTGGTGTGTTGTCTCCATTACTCCAACTATACATGTAAGGTGAGGTCCCGCCATTTACTACTGCAGAAGCTTCCCCGTCATCAGCACCATTACAACTAATTTGTTTATCTACTAAAGCATTGGCAATTAAAAAGGCAGGTGTTGTGATTGAAAAAGTTTTTACTAATTCGCAGTTGTTTCCGTCAGTAATCGTAACAGAATAATTTCCTGATGCTAAACCATTAATTGTTGAGCTATTTTGTCCACTGCTCCAATCATAGGAGTAAGGAGTTGTACCTCCATTTGTAACTAGGCTAATAGATCCATCATTTTCATTAAAACAGGATACATGTTGAACAGAACTATTGGAAGTCAATAATGAAGGCTCAGTAATCGTAACTGATTCTGTTGCTATGCACCCATTGTCATCGGTTATTGAAACTGTATATGTACCAACAGTAAGATTATTAAGATTTACGGTTGTTGCTCCATTACTCCACAAATAACTTAACGTACCAGTTCCACCATTTGCAAATGCCGTCACAGCACCATCGTTAAATCCATTACAAGACACCATTGAAACGATTGAAGTGTTTAATGTAATAGCCGTGGGTTCTTGTATATTTCCTGACTTTACAACCTTACATCCGTTTGCATCTGTAATCGTTACTTGAATACCTCCCCCACTCAATCCATTTATAGTTGCACCTGACATTCCATTGCTCCAATCAAAGCTATAAGGTGGCGTTCCTCCTCCCCCGCCTGCCGTTGCACTACCGTCATCCTCCCCATTACAGGAAACAGGTTGACTAGAGACAACTCCTACAAGAGGTTGAGGTTCTGTAATTGTAATACCTGCAACCACTACACAATTGTTCGCGTCTGTCACCGTCACAGTATAGCTACCTGCTGCTAGATTATTGATGGTCGCCATCGTGCTTCCGTTAGCGTTAGCGCTCCAGATATAGGTATAGGGCGATATTCCTCCAGCGGGAGTAACAGTTGCTTGTCCATCATTTGCTCCATTACAAGAAACTTGATTATCAACTGCAACATTGGCCGTTAACAAGCTAGGCTCTACTACAGTTATATTTTGAATAGAACTACAACCATTGGCATCTGAAACAGTAACACTGTAATTCCCAGCGGTCAAATTATTTGCAGTCATCCCAGTTTGTCCATTACTCCA
>CALGAW010000067.1 GCA_937959115.1 uncultured Saprospiraceae bacterium | reverse complement strand
TTAGTCTTTTTTTTGGCACCATACTCCACAATCCATCACAAAACTAAAATTTGAAAATTTAAGGACAGGATCTTGTACCAATCTTCCTGGTAGAAAGTTCTGAAAATGAAAAGAGGCCATCTCGTTTTGAGACAGCCTCTTCTTTTTTTATGAAAGAATTACAGTTTTAAATACAATTCGAAGGGAACGTTTATACGTTATTGAATTTTAAATTTTACGAAAAAAATAAATACATCGAACAAAACAAAGTACAAAAGAGTATAGTGGTTATAAATATCTAACTAAACAACAATCTTTATGAACTACATGGGAATAGAAAACAGGAAATTAGAACGAGTAGGAGATAGACTAAATATACTACTTGCGTCATACAGTGTATACTATCAAAATCTTAGAAGTTTTCATTGGCATATTCAAGGACAAAATTTTTTTGATATTCACAAGCTTTTCGAGGATCTCTACAACGACGCCAAAGTTAAAATTGATGACATTGCGGAACGTATTTTGACGATCAATCAAAAGCCATTCGGTAGTATGGCTGTTTATCTACAGTACTCTAGAATCAAGGAATCAAGAGATATAATGATTGATCAAAAAATGGTGTCCACCATTCTTAAAAATCATAGTAAATTAATCCTATTGATGAGGGAAACCATTAAAGAAGCCTCGGAGGTAGGAGACGAAGGAACCGTAGATATGATTGGTGGATTTCTTTCATCCTTAGAGAAAAAAAGTTGGATTTTAAACGCTTGGAAGAATAGAACCAAAATTCGTTTAACATAGTAGAGATTGAAAATTTGGGGTTACAATGAGGATGGGTGATGTTTTCCTTCCCTACACCCAAACTCGATTCGTAAGACCTGGTAACTGGATTATTCTGGTTGTTGGGTCTTATTTTCAATATTGCTATTACAGAATTAGTACTTTTACTCTATTTCATCTCCTTGATTGGAATTAAATTTTAAAAAACGTTATCCAACATTACTGCCTGACTAATTATATTTTTTAATCATCCCATAAAACTAGATAATAGTAATACTATTGTGGACAAGGATTTTCAAGTTGAAGGAAGTGATATTTGGGTATTCTTTGTAATAATCATACTATAGCAATAAGGAAATAAAGTTAGCTTTGCAACATTAATAATAAATAGAACCATTTTAGCTCTTATTCAAATAGTAACTAAAGGATGAAAAAAATAGTAGTTATACTTAGTTTGGCAAGTGTGATTCTCTCTTGTTCAGAAACAAAAAATGAAATATCTAGTGATTCAAATGAAGTAATTTTAGAACCGACAAATCGAGTGGTTTTAAGCTCTGAGATAAAATGGGAAAAATTAAACCCTGCTAGAGGCGATAAAAGTCCTCAAGCAGGAACAGTTTGGGGAGACAGAAAAGGGCGCGTACCAACAGGATTTCTTGCAAAATTTGTTGACGGATTTTCTTCTCCACCTCACATCCACAACGTTACTTACAGAGCTATGGTAATAAAAGGCTTAATTCATAATGATGATCCTAAAGCTGAAAAAATGTGGATGCCAGCAGGCTCATTCTGGACACAACCAGCTGGAGAAGCGCACATTACCTCCGCAAAAGGAGACGAAGTTATTGCTTATGTAGAGATAGACAACGGACCTTATTTGGTGAAACCAACTGAAGAAGTATTCGATAATGGTGAAAGGCCTGTAAATGTCGATAAGAGCAATATAATTTGGTTAGATGCTTCTAGAACAAAAATTATTGAAGTAGAAAATTCAAATGCGGAAGTTGCTTTTCTTTGGGAAAACGAAAAAATGACTGGAAACCTAATAAAATTCACCCCAAATTTTAACGGTGAAATCAGTAGTGACGCAGATGAGTTTCATGCAATTGTTATCACTGGAGAAGCAGCATATTTAATGCCTAAATCCAAGGAAACAAAATTATTAGACCCTGGGAGTTATTTTACATCTATAGGTAAATCAAAGCATCAGATAAAGATCAATAAGAGCACTGAAACCACTATCTATATCCGTACAAATGGTGATTTCAAAATCAGATAAACCGTAATCAACTTAAACATGAGTAAAATACATATCGTTTTCGGTCCACAAGGCGCAGGTAAATCCACCTACTCTAAGAAGTTAGCAATAGATGCAAACGCAGTCCATCTGTCTATAGACGCTTGGATGTGGGCGATGTACGGAGCAGACTTACCGAAGACTATGAATCTAAAATGGATCATGGAACGTGTGGAACGGTGCGAAAAACAGATTTGGGCAACCGCAAAGCAAATCGGAAGGTGCGGTGGCGACGTTATTCTAGACCTAGGCTTCACTAAATTGGCAAAAAGAAAGCAGTTTAAAGCATTGGCTACTGAGCAAAACATGCAGATTCAAGTACATTATGTGACAGCACCACATGCAACTAGAAAAGCTAGAGTGCTTAACAGAAACATTGAAAAAGGATCAACGTTCTCCTTCGAAGTTACACCTGGAATGTTTGACTTTATGGAAGGTGAGTTACATAGTCCCACAGAGGAGGAATTGGCCAATGCTATAATCGTGGATACTGGTACTAAATCTTAATTTGGGTTTAAGCTGTTAGAAGATGCCTGAAAGGAAAAGGCATTAATGCTGAAATTAATTTTTGTGCTTTGATTCAGTTATAATCAACTGTTTTATCTCCATCTTTAATCGTTTAAATCATATTTTAACCAATCAAAATACAGGGTTTGTTAAAAGCCTGTTTTTATTCCCTTTTTAGCTATTTTTAAATATTTATTTATTTAAATTGTGTTGGTTTAAACATCTGTAAAATAATAAATAATATACTGTAGTAAAATAATATTATAAAATAATTGTTTTATTTCCGTGTGGAATATTTTAAAATATGTCTCTATATAAGTAGAAGTTCGAATCAAATCGTTCTTCAAGATTAAATGAGCTTCATACTTAAAATATAGATCCATGAAAGAGTCAATAAAAGAATACCTTTACTTTACAAAATCGGAACGAATCGGAGCAATTACCTTAGTTTTAATGTTTATGGCAGTAATTTTCGCCTACATTAACTTTGCAAATCAACCGCAAACAGTAGATCCGATGCTAGTCCTACAGCAAGAGATGGCAGCCTTGAAACTAGAACTAAAGCGTGCACAGATCTCCCCAAGTCAGCCATCAGACCCCTCCTCTAAAAAACAGCAAACAGCTCAACGGACAACACCTTACCCTAACTACAAACGCAAAGCGAGATACCAAGCTTATCAGAAACCCAAAAACGGGAAACCATATACCCAAAAGACAAGCAGTAAGCCAACTCCTACCCATCAACCATACACAAAGAAACAAGATGCAACAAATAGCATGAATAGAAACCCTGTAACCCCGAAAGCCCTCACCGTTGGTGAAGCAGCCTCTTCGCTCCCTGATTTTACGAAAACCGCAGCACACCAAAACCGTAAATCAACCGCAAGGCCCGTAAGGAAACCCCTTAAAGTTGACATTAATAAAGCAACTGCTGAAACGTTTCAACGGCTGTACGGTATTGGACCAGCGTACTCTGCGCGGATCGTGAAATTCAGGGAAGCACTAGGCGGATTTTCAGACATCAAACAAGTAAGTGAAGTCTATGGACTCCCAGATTCGACCTTTCAAGCGGTACGCCCCAATCTTGAAATCTCCCCCGCCATCCTTCATAAACTTAACATAAACACCGCCTCAAAAGATGAGTTGTCATTTCATCCATACCTCCACTGGAAACAAGCAAAAATCATCATAGCCTACCGAGAAATGCATGGCCCATTCGGCAGCCTTGAGGATCTAAAGAAAATACATGGACTAGAAGCAGATTTAATCCAAAAAATGAAACCTTACCTTCAATTTGATAAAACATAAAAACAGCGTCATTATCAATTATCTATTCTCAATTCTCCATTAAAAAACGTATCTTTGCGCAACAATTATACACGGTATGGCCATAGAAAAATTAAAGGTATTAGAGGCACTAGGAACAGTGATGGATCCCAAATCAGGAAAGGATATCACTTCGATGAATTTGGTCAGTGATCTGAAAATTGATGGGAAGAATGTCAGCTTTACTATCGCTGTTGTAAAAGTAGACAGCCTGACAAAGTCAAACATGAATTTTGCTTGTATGAATGCTGTTCGTAAGGTCTATCCTGATGCGGAAGTTCATGTTCATATTAGCACGAAGAGCCCAACACTCGCCCCAGCTCAACGTATTCTGCCTCAAGTAAAAAATATAATCGCTGTCGCCTCAGGAAAAGGGGGAGTAGGAAAGTCTACTGTTGCTACAAATCTTGCGCTCGGCCTTAGAGCACTCGGTGCACATGTAGGATTGATTGACGCTGATTTATATGGACCTTCTATTCCAACAATGCTTGGATTGAGAGGAGAACGACCCAAAGTACGCGAAGTCAACGGAAAACACAAGATAATTCCACTTGATGCACACGGAATACCTGTGATGTCTATTGGGTTTATTGTAGAGGAACAACAAGCGGTCGTCCTGCGTGGTCCACGACTAGGTGCAATCATCAAACAGTTTATTAGTGATTGCATTTGGCCGCCACTAGATTATCTAATCATTGATCTTCCGCCAGGGACTGGTGATATTCAGTTAACCTTAGTACAAACCGTGCCGCTGACTGGTGCCGTAATGGTGACGACGCCACAAGATGTTGCAGTGGCTGATGCTGTAAAAGCAATGAACATGTTCATGCTGCCTTCGGTTAATGTACCGATTCTGGGCGTTGTAGAGAATATGTCTTGGTTTACCCCAGCAGAATTACCTGATAATAAGTATTATCTGTTTGGAGAGGGCGGAGGAAAGAAAATTGCCCAAATGTCCAACAGTGTCCTGTTAGGACAAGTCCCTATTGTGCAAAGTATTCGAGAAGCGGGGGATGGTGGCAAACCAATTGTAATCTCAGGAGAAAGTGCTAGCAAAGACGCCTTTATGGAAGTTGCTAAGAACCTAGCAAGGCAAGTCGCAGTGCGCAATGAACAATTAGAGCCCACTCAAAAAGTAGATATCAGAACAACCTAAAATAAAAACATGTCTGATCAAAAACAATTATTGGCTAAAGTTGAAGCAGCGCTTGATTCTGTTCGTCCCCATTTACAAGTAGATGGCGGAAATGTGGAAGTCGTTGAAATTACTTCAGACAAACGAGTCAAAATTAAGTGGTTGGGTAATTGCGAAAGCTGCTCTATGAGTGCCATGACTATGCGTGCTGGTATCTCTGAAGCAATTAAGTCGCATGCTCCAGAAATAATATCTGTAGAAGCCGTAAATGGTGTTCAAGCATAACGAAAGTGACTGGAAACGATTTATTTCAACAAATTCAACAAAAACAAAGTTATCTGAGCGTTGGCTTAGATACTGATATCCGACGTATTCCAACTTTTTTATTGAAGTACGATGATCCAGTTTTTGAGTTTAATAAAGCCATTATCGATGCAACACATGACCTATGTGTCGCTTACAAACCCAATTTAGCATTCTACGAACACCAAGGCGCAAAAGGTTTATTGTCCTTAGAGAAAACGATGGCAGTGATCCCTGACGAGCACTTTACCATTGCAGATGCCAAAAGAGGAGATATCGGTAACACTTCTGCCATGTATGCTGAAGCATTTTTTAATACAATAGGGTTTGACGCCATTACAGTTGCTCCATATATGGGGGCGGATTCGGTGACACCTTTCCTACAGTTTAAGGGGAAATGGGTGATTCTCCTAGCGCTAACCTCTAATAAGAGCAGTGCTGACTTTCAGCAAACGGTTCAGGAAGCTGGTCAGCCACTTTATGAAAAGGTGATGCGTACTGCACAACAGTGGGGATCGGAAGACCAATTGATGTACGTAGTTGGGGCAACACATCCAAACACATTTCAACACATTCGAACGATTGCTCCTGATCACTTTTTGCTCGTCCCTGGTGTTGGTGCACAAGGGGGAAACTTAGCTGCCATCTCGAAGTACGGATTTAATAAGCAATGCGGTTTATTGGTCAACAGTTCTAGAGGAATTATATACGCAGGAGATGGAAAAGATTTTGCCGAAAAGGCAAGGGATAAAGCCCTAGAACTCCAGCAACAGATGGCCAAACTACTAAAAAATCACTCTATCATTTAACATATGAAATACTTTTTTTTACTATTTGTAACGCTCCTAACTTTTGCCTGTTCCACTGAAGAAGCAATCGGAATTAAAGTCCTGGTTAGCAATAAAACTGATTTGGATATATCTGTTTCAGATTTTGAACGACTTGATTGTAAAAAAATACT
This sequence comes from uncultured Saprospiraceae bacterium, assembly GCA_937959115.1. GTDB lineage: Bacteria > Bacteroidota > Bacteroidia > Chitinophagales > Saprospiraceae > JAHDHB01. The sequence continues at coordinate 41,917 of CALGAW010000067.1, read as the reverse complement.
TCCTTCTCTAAAGGATGATCGATTAAAAAACAATCCTATTGCTGATCTAATGAGAGTCAATATTAAAAGCTTTACAAATGATACAGTTGACTTTAACATTGAACTGTTTCGTACCATGGAAAACGGCCAATCTTATCGAGTAGCTAACTATGGAGGACGAAAAATGCCGTTTTCAAAAGATAGGATCAAGGAGACAGTCTGTAGATTTGTAAATAAGTAGGAGAAAAATGCGAATTTCGAACGCCAAAGCTATCACACAAGGTATATCGAACATCGAATTTTTAAAGAGCGTTATGAACATTATCAAAAAAATATTGATCAGTTTACTTGTTTTCGGGATCATCAGTTGTTCCAATCCGACAGAGCGGCAACCTGTGCTCCCTGCAGATAAACAAGTAGCTGTCTCTACTCCTGCAGAAGCTAAATCCTCGTTCCCGCCAACGGTAAAGGCGGCACTTGATCGAACCGCGACAAGAGAGTTGACGTTTAATAGTGAAGAACACACCTATAGCTCTGTATTTGAATACTACCAACACCGCAAAGATGATAGTGACTACAGTGTTTGGACGGAGAAGCTCTTTGGTCGGTGCTGCACAGAGGCGGATTTACAATACTCAGAAACGCTTGAGTGGAGTGTTACAAGTGATATTGACCATCCGAAATATCCAGTAAGTCAGTTAACGGATACCTGGTTTACTAAAACATTTGCTTTTAAGGAAAGCGAACAGCCCAAAATTGATTTGCGGTTAGATTTGAAGTCAAAAAGATATAGAACAACAGGCTCAAATCTAAAATCGCATAATGATTTGTTGAGATCAGAGGACACAATAGCTTATCCCTTAGATCTGAGCCTAGTTAATGGGTACACCAAATCAGTTGATCTGTATAAGAATAATGGACGGATCAAAACAATAAATGTCTTCCATAACGGTCAACTAAATTGTGTAGTAGAGTTGATGGACTCACCAGAAATTCAACGGTTTAGTCTTGACTTGGCTTTTTTGAAGAATGACGTCGTTACACTCCAACCAATTTCCTTTTATAAAGGATTAAAGTATGATGATGTTTGCCTTACCGAGATACAGCGTTGCGTTTGTATGAGCGGCTATTCAACATTAAATGAAAAATATTCCGCGTACAATGATGGAGAGTAGGTTAGTACTAGTTGCAATTTTTCTATTAACCACAGTCCAGATAGGAGTTGCTCAGATCAAACTAGACTTATCAACGCTGGAAGGGAAATGGCATATCATACAAACTGACTTCCCGATGTGGCTAAAGGGAAACAAAACTGCCCCTACGTTTAACTATGGACTTCTAGACCGTAAAGAACTAGTTTTGTCAGACCGGGTTACCTTTCTGAAAAACGGTAAGGAAAAGTCAATTAGAGGCTTCGATCGACCAGTAGACGCAGAACAGACGGCCTTTATTTGGCGAGGCAAGGGATTCCTTAGCTTGTTGAAGAGTAAATGGAACATCCTACATCTTGATTCCGAGCATTATTGGGCAATTATCTACTTTGAAAGAACGTTGTTTACACCAGAAGGATATGATGTGATTGCAAGGGAGAAAGACCTAGATCAATCGCAGTTAGAAAGCATTGAGTTGAAATTGAAAGCATTAGGTATTTCGGGTAAATTGAAGCATTTGAGATGATTTGATTAACGTTAGTTATACATTATAGTTAAGCAACATATTCATGGAGAACAACGAAAAAATCTAGCAGAATTTTTTGAAGTATCGTTTTTGAATGCTTTAGATAGAAATGACAAATATCCTAATACTTAAGGAATAACTTTAAGCCCGTATTGCCTCAACAGGATCCATGTTAGATGCTTGCACAGCCGGTAGAAAACCTGCAATTACTCCAATGATGACGGATGTGCCCAATCCAATGATTACATTTTTCAGAGAGACAAAGAACTCGATTTCAAAGACATTTGTAGCTACTTGTGCTAATAAATAAACCAAGCCTAGACCTATTGCCCCGCCGAGTAAACAAAGGATAACTGATTCGATCAAGAACTCAGTGAGAATCACAGAACTCTTTGCCCCAAGGGCTTTTTTCACTCCTATGATATTCGTCCGTTCCTTCACGGATACAAACATGATGTTCGCCACGCCAAAACCGCCAACTAAAATAGAAAAACCTGCAATGATGATACCCATCCAACTGATGGAACTAAACAAAGTTTTTAACATATTCGTAAATACAGAAATGGTATTCAGCGCAAAGTTGTCCTTTTCTTTAGGTGCTAATCTTCTATGAGCGCGCATGACATTGGTGATCTCTCCCTTTAATTCCTCAAGAGAAACCCCATCTTTTGCTTTTACGTTTAGCAGACCACCTCGACTTCGTTTGGTATTGATGAAATTACTGGCAGTGGTATAAGGCATGATCACCACCTCATCAAAGTTAAGTGGATTCAGTAAGTCAGTTCCCTCTTTTTCCAAAACTCCGATGACTTGCATTTTTCTTCCTAGGAGTTTGACCTTCTTGCCTATAGGGTCAATACCCGATGGAAACAAGGCTTCCGCAATCTTAAATCCGATTACAATTTGGTTTGAACCATTTTGAAACTCAACCGGGGAAAAGTAACGTCCTTGATCCAGAACTAGGTTAAACATCTTTACATAGTCGTAGGTCGTTCCTAGAACCACAGAGTTGGAAACGTTAAATGATTGGTATTCTAAAGAGCGCAATCCTACAAATGCACCATAAGAAATCTGAGAACCTGATTTTACTTTCTTAGCTAATGCCTTATAGTCTGAATATCCAGTATTCGGTCTACGTTTGTACTTCCATCGGTTTGCCCTCCGATCTTCCATCCAAGGCTCTTTGCTGACATACACAACATCGTTCCCTAGTTCCTCAAAGCTAGTGACGATAGAATGTTCTAATGAATCAACAGCAGACAGTACGGTAATTACGCACCAGATACCAATAGTAATGCCTAGTAAAGACAAAAACGAACGAAGCTTACTAGCCGTAAGTTGACTAAAAGCTTGTCGAATACTTTCCGCAATGACTTTTAACATCATTAACATATGGTCAAATGTATATAAAATTGCCTAGAGACAAAAGAACATTGGACAAATGGGGGGATTATTGGGACGGAAGAGGGGAGTACAAAGACAGAAGACGAAAGATGGAAGTCCGAAGTTTGATCGAAGGCTATGTGAACCTTCCTTCTTCGGTCTTCTATCTTCCGTCTTCTGTCTTTTCTCCAAAAAGTTAGTTATTCAACAATAAATTTCTGTAATACTTTTCCTTGGTCAGATGTAATATTTAACATGTAAATGCCAGGAATTAAACCAGAAACATCGATCGTTTGTACATTGTTTGTTTGATCAATGGACTTCTCCGAGAGAACTTTCCCATCAACAGAAATTACCTCGAACGTAACATTGTTTAGTGTTTCACGGAACTCTACATTTAAAATATTATCTGTAGGATTCGGAAAAACCTTAACACCAGAAAGTGGTTCGATTTCTTGATTACTAGTTGAAACATCTGCTTCAATTGTAGTGGTAACACTGCTACAAGCAAAGTTGTTTTGGTCAGTTCTTACACAAGCGCTATTGGTCACGGTGTAAAGATCAACCAGTTTAATGTCATCAATATACCAGCCATTTCCTGCTACAGCACCGTCTGTACCTAATCGGAATCTGAAGATCCCAGTAGCACCATTCCAGCCTGAAAGATCGATAACAGTATTAATGTAGGCCCCACTGTTTCCAGAAAAGGCGTCTCTGTCACTGATTGGGCTAGCTTGGTTCGTTTGGATTTTAGAGTTGTATCCGTTTTTAGACATATACGGCCCCATGTCTATCCAGGTAGCACCATTGTCAATAGAAAATTCAACAACACCACCATCCCATGTAGCCTCAGTATCATACCAATGCATGAATGATAGTGCTGGAAGTGTTCCACTAATGGTAATTGGTGAATCGGTATCAAGATACTGGTCACTGGTTGTGGCAACATCTTCAGCAAACCATGCCATTGATCCACTATTTGGATTCGCATTGTTTAATACCCAAAGTGTTGCACCTGCACCTGCAGTAGATTCCCAGTTTGCACCACCTGCTTCCATATCATCTTCGAAAATAACGGTTGTAACTGGAGTCAGTGCTATTTCAACATCAAAAGAACAAGTCAATGATGTTGCTGTCTGCATATTGCCAACAGGTATCGTTACAATATTTCCGCTAATTGTCGTCCCACTACAAGAGCCTGAACCCGCTACAAAAGTAACACCAGGAGGTAAGGTATCAACAATCATAACATTTGTCTGAGTAATTGCGATATCATTGATGACGTTAAAGGTATAAGTCATAATGCTGCCTGCCTCTGCGACTTCAACTGCTGTTTTTTCTATTTTTAGTGTTGCTAGGCAAGATGGTGCGAGGTCAAATGCCTCATTTCCACCTGGTGTAGCAGCGTGGCCAATTCCTCTTCTGGCAAATGTGCTCCAAATTAAACATTCGTTGGCACCATTATAATTAGCAACATCTGCAGCTAATACGCCGTCTCTTGAATCAATAAATGATGGATTACAAGCCTGAAACTTTATCCCATCCATCACCAATTGCATGGCTTTATTGTTACCACCTGTTCCATTATATATATCAGGATCGAAGCCATCTTGGTCAATCATGTTCCAATAAAGGTCCCAGATTGCAGCACACCATATAGAACCAACACCATGCGGTATAGCAGAATTAGGAACATCGCCATAAGTATGTGGGTTGATTGCCATGTCTCTTGAGTAAGGGTAAGTTCTAATACCATCACCAGTGGTAGGTTGTCCAAGGGCATAAGTACCGATCCCTCTTCTTTCATTTGCTGTACGTGTCTGGTCAGTTGCTAAGATCAGCCCAAACCAATCACTCCATCCTTCTCCTGCTTGCTCAGCACTTCCTAGGCAAGAGCCTGTAGAAGGGCCGCCAGTCATCCTGATTGAAACACCGTGTCCGTATTCGTGTGCGATAATTCCATTGTCTAAATCACCCGTAACACCACTTGGTCCTGGTGTTGGAATCTGACCAGGTACAAATCCGATAGAAGCATTCAAGCCTTGTGTTAATGCAACTCTAATGGTTGCACAGTCTGCTTGGCTAATCATAACACATGGGATGGTTACCTGAGCCCCTACAGCACCCGCTCCCATTGAGATTGGAGCCGTAGTAACATTGTTACACATAATTACAGCAATAGCACCTTCGCCTTCAGCATCAAGACACTTCACTCCAAATTCACATGAACCCCGATCGATCAATGCAATTTTACCAGAAATTGCCATTCCATTTGTTATACCATCGCACCCATCACTTGCAGGTGCAACTGGATCAATTACTTCTACAACATCTGCAGTAAATGCAGGTAATGGTAGAGAGCCACCAAATGATGCAGGTACCATTGGATAGTTGCCAGCAACGGTTGCTGGAGCATTCACCACTAAACTTTGAGCTCCTCCTGATCCAGGTAATGCATCACTTGTCCATAAGTACATTTGTATTCTAGCGGTAGAACCATCTGCCCCAGAAGAAAAGTTCGCATTATTTGTTCCACTACCATCCATTGCTTCTGCTCTTATATAGTCACCGTCTAAACCACCATTTCCGTAATTATTAACCTGGAAGTTTCCAGATGTCTCATCAAAGCCATAGCCGTACCAAATATCATGCATTAAGTTACACCAGTAGAATAGGTTGGTAACTGCTCCAGGAACATAAGTGTATGGTGTATTCGCAGGTAAATTATAAGGAAAGTTAAAGTCTAAAGTAGATCCACCGTCTGGCTCATCACCGTTAGACGCGTTATTATTGAAAATATCATGATATGCATGAACATTATTCCCCCTTGTAATCGTATATTCATGTCCTGCAACACCATCAGTATCGTGCCATCCATAAGGAGATGCTGTTGGGTCTGCTGGATCTGTCACAATTACGTTGGTTCCATGATTTGGGCTTTCAACAAACAAAGGGAATACATTGTAAGAGTTAGCTCCTCCAACTTTAAATTGTGAGGTATGTCCGTTTATGAAAGGGATTTGATTGGCGTGCTTATGATCGTGCACTTTACATTGGTCAGGAGCTCCGAAATCACAATGTAATACGTGATTGAAAACATCTAGTATTTCACCAGTTCCTGCGTCTACCCTTGCATTATAGCCATTTTGAGCATCTAATGTATAGATGACTACATTCCATGCTAATTTAACAGACCGATCTGGCATTAGCTGGTAAACTAGTTTTACTGGAACTTGTTCACTAGAAAAACCATCACCAGAATAGATTTTTTCTTTTTCTCCTAGATCTTCGACTAATATCAATTCGTCATTTCCATTCGAAATGTTAAAATGAACAAGTGCTTTTCTGATGGCGTCTTCAGCAGATAAGCTAGGAGAAATGGTGTTTACTCTATTGCTTAGATCCGATACAAACCGATTACCTGCATGAATTACTCGATTATCTGGCATTATGTTTACATTAAAAATACCGTTGTAAACCTCAATATCATTGTGCGTTTGTTTGAAGTACACATGTGTTACACCATTATGCTTCGAAACGTAGTTGTCACTAATTATGTAATTTGAAACATCTTGAACAGTTAGATTGTATTTCACTGAATTTTCCTGAAGAAATCTAACTGCAGTTTGCGTAGCAGATTGTGCATAGAAGATGCCACTGCTTGCAATTATGAAAATTAAAAACAAGGCACTTTTTATATAGGCCATAGTAAAGGATTTTAGTTGAGTAAAAAAATAAATAGACGCAAAAATAGTTAAATAAATAGAATATATGTTGGGCAATAATCGATTTTGTGTAATAAAATTTTAATTTGTTTTGAAAATGACATTTTATTAACGGCATTAATTGTGGTTAAGACTAGTTTGTATTTTTGTTTTCATGACTTTACCTCCTTATTAGTAGGTGTTTATCCATTTAATTCATTTCATTTTAATTTAGAATTCACGATTAATACTTACTTTTACTTTTGAATTAGAATTCATAAAATGAAACGACTCCATTTTACCATTTTTGCCTTGATATTAGTGTTTTCTGCTTGTAAAGATCCCGTCCAGCAAAAGAATAAAAAATCACTGTGCCAAGGTAAGACAATGGGAACTTATTATAGGGTGACCTATTTGGACCATCGAAATTTCAAGCCCCATATTGAGGAGGTGTTAAAAGAGCTCAATAATCAGATGTCTACTTATATTCCAAATTCCTCCATCTCAAAAATCAACCAATCACAAGGAGAGTTTAGGAGCAGCCTCTCCTCTTTGAATTACTTTATTCCTGTATTCAACGCTGCAAAGCACATTTACAAGGATACTGAAGGTAGTTTTGACCCCACAGTAATGCCTCTAGTCAATTATTGGGGATTCGGGTACACAGAAAAGAAGATTCGAGAAGCAAACCCTAAAGAGATTGACTCCCTTCAGCAATTACTCGGATTCAATGCATTTACCCTAGAGATCAATGACCAGTCCGTTACCATTAAAAAGGACAAGAGGCTGGCACAAATCGACTTTAGCGCCATCGCAAAAGGATATGGAGTTGATCAGATTGCCGTTTTATTGGAAAGTAAAGGCGTTTATAACTATTTAGTGGATATCGGAGGAGAAGTCAGTGCCAAAGGCAAAAATGAGCGCAATGCTTATTGGACAGTAGGTATCAACACACCAAAACCAGAGGCACGGGCAACCGATTTACAGCAAATCATTTCCCTTCAAAATAAAAGCATCGCTTCTTCAGGAAATTATAGAAACTTTCACGAAAAAAATGGGAAGAAATATGGGCATACAATTAATCCTAAAACGGGAAGGCCTGAACTAAATCAACTACTCGGAGCTACAATTATAGCCAATGATTGTATGACTGCAGATGCCTACGCCACAGCATCAATGGTAATGGGACTTGAAAAAGCATATAAGATGGTCGTGTCCAATCCACAATTAGAAGGATACTTTATATATGGTAACGACAGTGGCGGATTAGAAATAAAATATACACCCGATTTAAAACCGTTACTTTTAAAGTAATTCATTGTTTGATTAAACTCAAAATGCTAACTTTGCCAATATGAAATCAATCTACTATTTTTGTTTCCTAATCCTGTTTATTTTTGCCTGTGGAGACACTGCTAAAAAAGAAGAAGAGAAAGGACCATACGACGGAATGACACCTGAGGAAGAACTCCATGCACGTATTCAAGACGGATTAAAAGAAGAGCCAAACGATACCCTTATCCTTGATCACACCTTCGGAATGTCTCGAATGGATGTAGTGCGGTACAAGAACAAACTCGTCAAAAGGAAAAAAGTTTACGGTGTTTATAAAACCAAGAATACCCGTGTCTTCGTTTACGACATAAAACTGCCGAAAGATGGCAAGACTAGAGTTTATTTTGACACTTTTTATAATGAAGATGAGCTGTATAGAATTGAATGCAAGCCTAAAATCCCTAAATCTAGCACCCCACAGAAAATCATGGCTCAAGTGCTCACCCTTTTCAAGAAAAAATATGGACCACCTCACGTCATTCTTCCCCTAGAAGATATAGAGGGATGCGACAGACACGTATGGGTACTTGCCAATCAACAACTAGAAATCAGATGTGACAACAAAGAAATGATGATTTCCTACACTGAATCTGAAAGAGAGCAAGATCTGTTGGATGATTTATAAAGGGAAAAAGGGAATATCAAACAAGGAATTGAACTTGTCGAAGTGAAGTTCACAAACATTCTGTCCACGTTATTTTTCAATTGAAATTCGATATCCTCTTCCTTTACTTTTTCTTCCAGCCATCTCTCAGCGTTACTGTTCTATTGAACACTATATGCTCTGGAGTAGAGTCTGCATCCACTGCAAAATACCCTTTACGCATAAACTGAAAGCTGTCTAGCGGATTTACACGCTTTAGATGTGGTTCCACCTTCGCTGTAATCACTGATAAGGAGTCTGGGTTTAAGAATTCCAGGAAATCGCGATCTTTATGGCTCATAGGTGCCTCATCCATGAATAAACGGTCGTATAACCGGACTTCTGCATCAATTGCGTGTGGGATAGATACAAAATGCAGCGTGCCTTTGGCCTTCACGCCACTTGTATCAGATCCACTTTTGCTTTCGGGATAGTAGGTACAATGAATTTCAGTTACTTCCCCATTGTCATTTTTCACTACATCATGGCAATTGATGATATAAGCTCCTTTCAACCGTACATTTCTACCGATGCCTAGTCTGAAAAATTTCTTAGGTGGATCTTCCATGAAGTCTTCTCGCTCTATATAAAGGTCACGAGAGAACGGAACTTGCCGACTGCCTTGTGTTTCATCTTCTGGGTTATTAATCATTGTGAGTTGCTCCACTTGCCCTTCAGGGTAGTTTGTGATGATTAATTTTATAGGATCGAGGACAGCCATGACTCTAGGCGCCGTTTTATTAAGGGTTTCTCGAACGCTAAATTCTAGTAAAGAGACATCAATGACGTGATTTCTTCTGGCGACTCCGACTCTGTTTGCAAAGTTACGCAATGAAACTGCTGGATAACCTCTTCTGCGCATTCCTGAAACTGTAGGCATACGTGGATCATCCCAACCATTGACATGATTCAGTTCGACTAATTTTTTTAGGCGGCGTTTGCTCATTATCGTATAACTCAAGTTGAGTCTTGCCATTTCGATTTGCTGTGGGCAGAATACTTCTAGTTCATTTAAGAACCATTCATACAGTGGTCGGTGTACTTCAAACTCTAGCGTGCAGATGGAGTGGGTAATACCTTCTATAGAATCAGAAAGACCATGTGCCCAATCATACATTGGGTAAATATTCCAAGTAGAACCTGTTTGGTGATGTTTTGCTTTTCGGATTCGATACATGAGCGGATCTCTCAAATGCATATTCGAATTACTCATGTCAATTTTAGCACGGAGCACCTTAGTACCTTCATCGAATTCGCCTTCTTTCATTCGTTTGAAAAGGTCGAGGTTTTCCTCAATGCTTCTATCTCGGAATGGGCTTTCTGTGCCTGGCACTGTAGGTGTTCCTTTCATTGCAGCAATCTCTTCCGCAGAAGAATCGTCGACATAGGCTTTTCCTTTCTTGATCAAGGTGATGGCAAACTCATGCAGTTGGTCAAAGTAATTAGAGGCGAAAAGGACAGCTCCATCCCATTTGAACCCTAACCATTCAATATCTTTCTTTATGCTTTCCACATATTCTACATCTTCAGCAATAGGATTTGTATCATCAAACCTAAGGTTGGTTTTCCCGCCATATTTAGATGCGGTACCAAAATTGACACAGACTGATTTGACATGGCCAATGTGCATGTAGCCGTTTGGTTCAGGGGGGAAACGAGTGTGTACTCTGCTCTCGTTTTTCTTATTACTTAGATCCTCTTCAATGATTAGATCAATAAAATTGCGTGATTCCTTTTTAGTCTCCATTTGTGTTATCGGATTTTGCCAATTAATAAGCTCGGACAAAAATATAAATTGTTTTGAATTGAACGGTACTTATCTACATATAATATGTACATCAACACATTCATCACTTAAAAAGTTTCATACTTAAGAAGATAAAGTAAAAGTGATCCTATTGAATGAATGTCGAGTTATTAAAAAACTAAAAGGAGCAATCGCGGTTAGCGATTGCTCCTTTAAACTTAAGAGTTGTTATTTTTTCTTATTCAGTTAATTTTACGAATTTCTTGGTTGTTGAGTACCAATTTTCGCCTCTAACTTGAACAAAATACGTGCCTGAAGCAAGATCACTAGCTCTGAATGAAAGTTTGTTTGCGCCTTCATTTAGGCCAACTTGTAGACTTCTAACAGATCTTCCTAAAGCATCCGTGATTAGAATTGTTGCATCTGTATCATCTCTTTCAGTGTAGAACTGGATGTACATTAACTCCTGATTGAAAATAGGATTTGGGAACAATTCTGTAATTCCTAGAGAAATTTCGTCAGTATAGCAAGCAGATTTAACGAAAATTTGATCTGAGAAATTAACTTTTCCATCCAAGTCAACTTGCATAATTCTGTAGTAGTTGAATATATCAGTGATAGCATTGTCGATGAATCCGTAAATTTGAGATTCATTTGTTGTTCCAGCTCCAGCGATATTAGGACTGATGTTTCTCCATCTGTCATCAACATACTTTTGAATTACAAAGTGAGAATTATCAGTTTCTGATGCAGTAGTCCAGACTAGATCAACAGCACAATCAGAATCTTTTCCTGTAAATGATTCGATTTCAATCGGTAATGCTTTGCAAATAGGTTCAAAGCAAATAGACTGACCTGGATCATAAAGTCCTTCGTCAACTTCTAGAAGTACTCCACTAGCACCACCAACTTTCTCACTAATGAAAGTAGGAGGGAAATCAACTGGGTCATGCGTATGCCATATTAGGTCAAGGCATGAGTCAATGTCTAAAATATCAAATTTTACTCTTCCTACAGGAACCCATGTTGCATCATTAACTGGGTATCCAGTACCTCCAGTTAATACCACGTTGTAAGTCACAACAGAATCAAGAGATCCGTTTAAGTGATGTGCGTCAAAAAATGCAGAGTAATTTTGTGTGAAGATATTTCCTGAAAGTTCTAATTCTTGAACGATAGAAGGATTTGCAACAGCATCTTTGTTAAAGCTAAATCTGTAATTTTGATCAGCAATATAGTATTCAGGTGATCCTGTATTCGCTTTTACTTCTAAATCAATAAATACTTCCATGTTTTGACAATCTACGCTGTTCATAACAAATCGGACTGCATAGTTGGTCTGTGCGAAGACCTGCGCCGAAAGCATGACGATCATCAGGAGAGAGAGCAAGTTTTGTAAAGTAGTTTTCATAATCTTAAGTTTTCTTTATTATAAGGAGATAAGTATTGGATGTTTTAAATGAATATTGTTTTAGTTATGTAAAGTTAATGAAATTAAATCCTATAGCCAAAAATTTCTTATCTTCTGTTATATTAAAGAGACGACAGGTTTTTTCAAAAAGTTGCATTGTTATATCAAAAAAAGATGCGCATTCCATTTTTTATTAACAAAACCGCATTATTGAATTGTTATTCAGGGTATTAAATAGTATGTTTAAGTTGAAATTGTTTCCTCTTTTTTTCACGTTATTTAATTTAAAAAATTCAGCAGAAACATCACAAATTTCTATTACAACATAAAAGTTGGCTATTTATATTCCTTAACATGCTTAAACCATACAATTGGATCGATAAAAAGTCAATCATTTTGCTCGTTTTTTGATGTCACAACTGTAGTCGAATTTGATTGACCTATCTTTTAACTCAAAGAAGTTTGTCTAAATCAGTTTGCTTGATTAACTTAGCGACCAAATATAAACAAAACATTAATGAAGAATTTATCTATTTTAAGCTTACTTATTTTATTTGCAATTTCTAGTTGTAATCAACCCGAAGCAGCAAAATCTATTACCTTTCCAGCTGACTCACAACAAGCAAAGGACAATAAATTGATACTAGATTATATTGCATCCAAAGGACTAAAAAATGTGAAAAATACAGACTCAGGAATATATTATGTGATGGAGAAAGAAGGTGAAGGTGATCACCCAAATGCTTCTTCTAGAGTAAAAGCACATTACCACGGAGAGCTATTAAATGGAGAAAAATTTGACTCTTCTTACGATAGAAATCAACCATTGGAGTTTAATCTTGGTCAAGTAGTGAGAGGATGGGGGATCAGTATTCCATTGCTCAAAAAAGGCGGAAAAGGGAAATTTGTTATTCCTTCTGATCTTGCTTACGGACCCAGAGCTCAGGGTAAAATTCCTGCAAATTCTGTACTTGTTTTTGATATCGAACTTATTGACTTTCAATAAGTAACCATCTACCTGCTGGAATTGCCGTATTCTTATATTAAGAATGCGTTAATGTGTGTTTTTGATTAAAAATCAGAATTACAATCCTACATTAAGTTCATTTCGTGATCTTATGGTTTATATTTTTATTGTTTTTTTTACAAAAAAATGAATAATTAACTATAGTGGAATACAATGAATTTAGTATATTTAGGAACATTTAAATACTATAAATTAACATTTCTCTAATACAATTATTAAAAAATGAAAATCAAACTAACTTACAAGCATTTAGTTGTTTTGGTAGCCTTGATTTTTTCAGGTAATCTTGTTATAGCGCAATCCTTATCTCCAATGGATGCAACCTTAACATATCTTGAAAACAACAAGAGCGAACTCGGCCTTTCAACAGATGATTTTAGTGACTGGATCATTACAGATCAGTACAAAAGTAAACACAATGGTGTAACCCATACCTACATCATCCAACGCCACAATGGAATTAAGATTCATAATGCAATGATCAATTCCAATATCGGACCTAAAGGTAACATGCTATACATGGGGAATCGATTCATCCCCAATAAGGCGAGTAAAGTAACAACTACAAAAGCTAGCTTAACTTCTTTGGATGCCATTCAAAAAGTAGGTGCTGAGGTTGGTGCTAATATCCCCACTAATTTAACAGTTAAGAAGGTTTTTAGCGAAAACAAAATTACTTACAATAAAAATAATATTGCGCTTGAGCCAATTACAACTGAGTTGGTATACCAATTGAAAAAAGATGGCAACTTAGCGCTTGCGTGGGATGTATTCTTTTACCAAAATGGTCAACATGCTTGGTCTATAAGAGTAGATGCTAACACTGGTGACATTCTTGAAAAACAAGATCATGTGATCAAATGTAAATTTCATGAGCCAGAGCATGACCTCTGCAGTAAGCACGATCAAGCTCACCGACCAAGCATCGGTGCTAACTTTGAAAACTTTTCAAAAAATGCTGTAGCGAAATCTTCCAAAACACAGAAATTAGGAGATTTTGGCGCGGATACTTATTTCGTAGTTGCTCCACCAGCTGAAAGTCCAGACCATGCACCTCATTCTCTAGTAACTGCTCCTGCAAATGCTACTGCTTCTCCACAGGGATGGCATAGCAATGGTGCTCAAAACTTTACAATTACAAGAGGGAACAATGTACACGCGTATCAGGATAGAGATGGAAACGATGCAAGTGCTGGTGACGAACCAGATGGTGGTGCGACACTAGACTTCAATTTTCCTTTTAATCCAGCTGATGAGCCGACAGTTTACAGCGATGCTGCTGTAACAAACCTATTTTTCTGGTGTAATTACTTCCACGATGTATTTTATATGTATGGATTTGATGAAGCAGGTGGTAACTTCCAACAAAATAACTTCGGATTGGGAGGAGCAGGAAATGATTTTGTAATTGCTGAAGCTCAGGATGCTGCTGATAATGCAGTAAGAAATAATGCAAACTTCTCTACACCTCCAGATGGAGGAAGTGGAAGAATGCAAATGTATATGTGGGACAAATCTGCATCTTCTAAGCCTGTATTTGAAGTAACTGCTCCAGCAGGAATCGCTGGTCCTTATTTTGCTTCTCTTACTACAGATGGTAACACACCTCCAATGCAATGGGCTCCTATTCCTTTAACAGCAGTTATTGGTGAACTGGAACTTGTAGATGATATGGTTGGAACTCCTTCTGATGGATGCGAAACTAATTCTGTTTCAGCTGGTAAAGTTGCACTTATTGATCGTGGTTCTTGTGAATTCGGAGTTAAAATCCTAAATGCTGAACAAGGCGGTGCTATTGCAGCGATTGTATGTAACAATATCCCAGGTGGTGGTCTTGTAAATATGGCTCCAGGAGCTGTAGGACTTCAAGTAACAATCCCTGGTCTGTTCTTGTCTTTAGAGACGTGTAACATTCTTAAAACTGAAATGGCTAATGGTCCAGTAACGGTTAAATTCCAAGATCTAAACATCGGAGGTCCTAACGATTATGACTCTGACTTGGATAACGGTATCATTGCACACGAATTTGGTCACGGTCTTTCCAATAGATTGACTGGTGGTCCTAGTAACACTGGTTGTTTAAACAACGACGAGCAAGCAGGTGAAGGATGGAGTGATTTAGTTGCTCTTTACCTAACAGTTGAACCTGGAGATGCAGGTACAGATGCAAGAGGTATCGGTACTTACGTTGAAAGAGCTGCTCCAAATGGTGCTGGTATCAGAAGATGGCCTTACAGTACTGACATGACAGTAAATCCACAAGATTATGATGATATTCGTGGACAAGGTGTACACGGAACTGGTGAAATTATGTGTGATGTCATGTGGGATCTTTACTGGGATCTTGTAGCTGTTTATGGCTGGGATGCTGACATTTATGCAGGTACTGGTGGTAATAATACAGCTTTCCAATTACTTATTGATGGTCTTAAAATGCAACCTTGTAGTCCTGGTTTCCTTGACTTCAAAGATGCTGTACTTGCTGCTGATGTAGCAAATAATAATAGTGCAAATCAATGTTTGATTCATAAAACGTTTGCTAGAAGAGGACTTGGTATAGATGCTGATCAAGGAGTATCAACTAGTAGAGATGATGGAACTCCAGGATTTAATCCTCCACCAGATTGTATTGAAGAGCTAAAAATCACTAAAACAGCAACTCCGAATGCTGACGTTGCAGATCCTATCGTTTATACGATTAAAATAATCAACGATAAGCCTGCAGATGTGACTGGAACGGTTGTAACAGATCAAATCCCATTCGGTACTACTTATATTCCAAACTCTGCTACAATGGGTGGTACTGTTTCTGGGAATATGGTTACTTGGAACATTGGTACGATCACTGCTAATGATGAAATTACACTTGAGTTCCAAGTTGATCCTTCCGACAATGCGTTCTCCTGGATTCATGAACAGGATGGATTTGAAAATGGAACAGGTAACTGGGTAATCAGTAATGACGCAGCACTAACCAACGTTAACTTTGCTCTGGATTCTGGTAATCCTGCTTCTGGTGGTTTTGCAATGTATGCTGGTAATCCTGCTACAGAATCTGACCAATACCTTCAAACACTTAATTTCTACGACTTGACAGGTACACGTCCAGCACTTGTATTTGATCACGCCTACGATACAGAGCGTGGTTTTGATGGAGGTCTAGTTGAATTCATGGATATTAATCTTAATGCAAACAACTTGATGAATGATTTGGTAAGAAACCCTTATCCAGATTTAATTACCAATCAAATCCTTACACCTGGTAATGGCGCATTCTCTGGTAATTCAGGTGGTTATGTTGAGTCTATCATTGATTTCTCTAACTCACTTTTCAATGGTCAATCTGGTTTCTTCCGTTTCCGTGCAATTAGTGATGCTAATACTGGTGGAAATGGATGGTTAATTGATAATTTCAAGTTTATGAACTTGTACTCCGTACCTGGTCATGATGCTTGTATTACAACAACTGAAGGAGACAATGTTTGTGCGCAAACTCCAGACATTGGAACTGTAATCTATGGTTACTCAATAACAAACAACGAAGACGTTCAACCAAACTATCAAGTTCAGGTTTATCCTAATCCTGCTCAAGATGTGGTTACTATTGACCTAGCTGGTCAAGTAAACGGAGCTGTTGAAATTAGCTTACTTTCTGTTGATGGTAAAGTAATCAGAACAATAAACAATGGTTCTTACGATGGACCAGTTACTATGAACTTAGGTGAAGTTGCTGCTGGGATGTACTTAGCGAGAGTTAAGACTGACGATGGCACGATCACTAAGAAAGTAGTGGTTCAGAAATAACACTAAATAATAATTGATTCTACAATCCTCCTGATTCGTCAGGGGGATTTTTTTTGCTTAAAAACTATCTTAAAATGATTAATTACTATACGTAGCAAACAGAATCAACAAAAATGCAACGGATGCACTAATTTAATTGGTAGAGAGAAATGAATTGAGAATGATGCTGATGGGCGTAAAGCGACACACCAAGCACACACCTTGCAATCTTATGGAATCAAGAAGGGTGATTGTGATCAATTCCCAATGCATAATGAGAGTTTAACTGCATTACAAGCGAATAAGTCGCTTACCAACTTGGCCTTCAGCTGTGCGGATTAGTAATACGTAAACCCCTTGGCCAATTGCATCTAGATCTAGAAGGACTGAATGGTCTCCTTGTTGCAGTGTCATCTGCTTGGAGTACAATCGTTGCCCAGTAACACTAATCAATGCTACATCAGCGGTCAGTGAGCTGGAAACAGAGAGTTCTATAGCTACTGAATGGTTAGCAGGATTAGGGGTTAAGGTGAATCGGTCAATTCCAATCGTGTTTTCAACACCTGTGTTAACTGAGCCGTCTGTATTGACATTGAAGTCAAGACTGTCTGCAGTAGGATGGATAGGAGATAACTCTATCGCTTGACCTAAATGATTAATCGTTGGATCATCGATTTTTACAACGTAATGACCAAATGGTAATTGACCAAAATCATAGTGCCCAGACTGATCTGTAACATCTGTATATAGAATTGCACCTGTAGGACTTTCAAGATTCACAGTAACATTCGGCATAGGGTCGCCAGGGCCAGTAAAGTTTACACCCTCGTAGATACCACCACCTGCCGTACCAAATGGATTGACGACAATAACGAGCGTCTCGCAATAGGTGTCCGCGCAGATAGGGGATAGGCCTGCAGTCATACAGATGGTAAATGCTTGTGTCGTTGGTCCGTTAGGGCTAGAATAGTAATGACTAACGCTGGATCCAGTTGCTGTTGTGCTATCACCAAATTCCCAGGAGAACGTTGCTCCTGCTGGGCTTGAACTACCAATAAAATGGATGGTTGTGCCATTGGAATCTGGAACCATGTAGTATTGGAAACTGCCTGTTACTTGGCAAGAAGGATTAGGATTGTTAAGACAAGGCCCTGAAGTCCAGCTTGAAATACCAAAATAGCTCTCAGCAATACAGCTGTTATCATAGGTGACACTGTCGCAGCCACAAACGGGGCTGGTCACAATAGGACAAACCACTGAAAAATCAATTAGACTGGGGTCAATGCAACCTGGTACATTCGTTCCTATCTGAATTGTAGTTGTATAAGTACACGCAAGGCCATTCGGAGTCGTATAAATAACTAGGATTGTATAAGTACCCGCAGAGGTATAGTAGTGAGATGGTGCTGCTTGGGTAGAAGTTGTCCCATCGCCAAAATCCCAGTAATAGTTGCCAAATGTTCCTCCATTGGCTAACATGAAATTAGCAGTATTCCCGGATGTGGTCACAAGGATGGAATCTAAACAATTGGAGGTATTAGAAACAAACAATGAATCATAATAATAACACGCAAGGTTATTTGCATCAATCGTTTGAAGCAGTATGCCATAAAGACCAGGGGAAGAATAGGTATGCGTTGTTGTTGAAGCACCTGTTGTTGCTGAGTTTCCATCACCAAAGTCCCAGTTAAAGGTGAATGGTGGTGTCCCAACAGGATTTCCTTGGAAATTATAGGTAAAACCTTGCACGTTCGTTGTTGTAAGATTGCCAGAGCAATTGTTAGGAGGGGAGACCGTTACATTCTGACAAGCAAAACAAGAGTCACCTGTCATGGTTTCAGTATATAAACAGACACTATAGTTGCCTACGCCTAGGTTGTTTGGAGGAGAAACCAGAGTACTGGAGGTTCCATTCCCAAAATCCCAGTAGTAGTAAGAATTTGTCAAGTCGATTGGGTAAAACCCTGTACTATCATAGGTAAAACCAGCGTTGCAAAGTGTAGGACTGTTGGCGCAAGCAACTGTGATTGTAATGACGGTGTCTGAAGGGTTATAGAAAGCGACAGCAGTTTGCGCTCCTCCACCGGGGCAGGAAACTGTTGCAGTGATTTGTCCTTGTGTACAAAACGCGTAAAAGTTGTCTTCATAGCCAATACCAGGCAAGGTAATACCAGAACTTTGGTGACCAATAGGTGTGCACACGTCAGCAATTAAAGAGACAGGCACACTGTCCATTAGTCCGCCATTGGGTGAAACGACTTGAACGTAGACAGTGATGTTGAGCTGTGCAAACAAAGACAACGAAGACAGAATGAAGATCGAAAGAACAAGAAGCTTTTTCATAGGAATGTTTTGTAAAATTTAATGTAAAATTAATCATTTTTAGTTTAACTATTTTGAAGCTTATATCTAAGACGTTGCTATTTGTATAAATCGTTTTATTTTGGACGATCCTCCTTTGGTTCTGTGACCTTGGTGTTTCTTTACTGGACAATCTAGTGGAATAGTTCTATCTTCGCGGAACAATTAACGAATATGGAAAAGAAAGTAGCTGATTCGGAGACACTAATGACCCAAATGATTATGCCCAATGATGCCAATCCACTAGGAAACTTGATGGGCGGTAATTTATTGCGATGGATGGATATTGCTGCAGGCATTTGTGCAGGAAAACACTGTGAAGCGCATGTTGCTACAGTGTCTGTGGACCATGTTTCTTTTCAACTCCCAATTCCTGTAGGTGAGGTGATCTCTATACAGGCAATGGTGACACGTGCTTTCAATACTTCAGTTGAAATATATGTTGAAGTGTTTACCGCGACTATTAAAGGGCAGAATCCACGTCGGTCTAATGATGCTTACTTCACCTTTGTTGCCATTGATGATGAACACCATCGTCCAGTAAAGGTGCCCGCTGTTTTGCCCATGACTGCGGAGGAGACACGGAGATATGATAGTGCGCTTAGAAGAAGAGAGTTGAGGCTTCTCCTTGGTGGAAGAATGAAAGCAAAGGACGCAACTGAGTTAAAGGAATTGTTTGAGAATTAGGATTCATAGTCAATTATTAAACGATTGAAGGATAAAAAGTTGGGAAGATGACTTTTGAAGCTGATCTTGTCACCTACGATTGGATGGAACGGTAACGTTAAAGACGATCTTATGTTCTGTTCTTCCTATTTCATTGATTACGTCTAAAGTTGATCTTGTTTATAAGAAATTGAAAACAGAGACCAAAACCGCCTACAGTGTCTTTCTTGGACAATACTTGCAATGCCTTGTAATTATTTAAAATATAGTAGGTTACACTTTAGTTTTTTGAGAACCTATCCCTATGTATTTGTATTTGTAAGAAACAAATAGGAATAGATTAATTTTGTTCTTGAGAGAAAAAGTGGTTAAAGTCTTGAGAATTAATACTTACCTTTATGGTTCAAAATTAGAACAAAAAGACTATGAAAGTTTTAAAATATTTGGTTTTTATTTTTTTTATTGGTTTAGTTCCTGTTAATCTTCAAGCCCAAGAAGCGCAACAAATTCAATCAATGAAGACCCAATTTGATGATTTGCTTAAAGAATCTAACAATTATACAAGTTCAAAAGGAGAATTGTTTGAAATAATAAGACGTAGAAAGATGCTTACGCTAAAATCGAATACGTTAGACTCATTAAATGCGATACAAACTAAGTTGGACAATAGTACCAATCAGGTCAAAACTCAACAAAACGAGATAAATACCCTCAAAACGAATTTGGCAGAAACGAATGATAAGTTAACTTCTGCGATCAATCATAGGGATAGCATGACTTTTTTCGGTATTCAAATGAGCAAAACAGGTTATAATTTATTGATGTGGTCTATCATTGCTGCTCTTTCGGCGTTTCTTACCTTCTTTATATTTATGTTTAAGAATAGAAATGCAGTGGCAAAAGCTGCAAATAGTGCGCGAGCTCATTTAGAAAATGAGTTTAAAGAGCATAGAAGCATTGCACTAGAACGTTTGCAAAAAGTAAAAAGAGAATTGCAGGACGAGCTTAACAAAAATAGGGGGTAGTACAAGGGAAACGGTTGTAGGAATTGTGCCTTCTAGAGAATTACTTCTACAATGGTTATTACTATTGCATAATGCGGGTTTAACCATATTTCATTCCAATCTTACCCGTCGGTTTTTTCTATTATGTAGAACAGAAATTTATCATCAAGAGTGACGAAGTTTCCTCTTACTACAATTAAGGCTTGTAAATTGCTCCCGATAATCCGCTGACAGCCTTACCATTACCTGTAATGGTATTGTTGCAAATCTGTGTTGTAGCAGTCAGCGAAGCGTTAGCGTTTAAGTGCATTCCCCATGCTGTATTGTTGATAATGGTGTTGTTGTCAATCAACGTGTTGTAAATGGTCGTACCTTGATTTGGTAGTCCGAGTTCAAGACCTGTTACAGGGCCAACAAAGATACCGGCAGTTACACAGTTTGAGCAAAACCCATTTTGAATTGTATTGTTACTAAACACAAGGGTGTTTGCCATTGCAATATAAACTTGACCGCCGCCAGTATAGCCTGTTCCGTATTGTGGAGCAACTGGAAAGATTCCGATCAAATGATTATTGTCAAAAATATTATTATCAATAATACCATTCACTCCACCTAAAACAGCAATAGCGTTTGTTGTGTTATCAATAAACATGTTATCACTAATCTCGTAATTTGTAGTAGGGTTTGAGGTGTGACCGATATACAAGCCTAGAGCGCCTGAGCTACGAAGTGTGGAACCTGTAAACTTAAAGCTGTCTACACCATTCGTATAAATTGCATAGCCCCAAGAGTGTCCCACTTCACTATCTATGAAGTCAATATCACTAGAGTTGACAAAGTGAAACATGTGTGGGTACGTATTTAGCTGTGGCACTACTGGTCCAGGCACCTCTTCCCAAACAACATTGTCCGAAAAGAATCCATTTGTACCAGCGTTACCTCTAACCATCGAGCACTGTATTTGACCTGCTGTTCTAAGAATCTTGAACCCTTGACCATAAATACCAACGTTCGAAATTCCATTTAAGTTAAGCACTGCATAACCATCACAGTCATTATTATCAACCACTATGTCTTGAGTTAAAATCGCATTATCGCCATTCTGTAAACATTGGCGAACCTCTTGAATCGTACTTGCAAAGCAACCTGTAATCGGTATGGATTTCGGTATGCTAGAAAAGATACCGTTATTGTAAGACCACATCACCTTATCAGCACCAGTCACATCTCCATCCAAATTAAAATCTGTTGGAAGATAGATTCCTGACAATCCGTTATCAGTCTTCCAAAGGATGTTATCCGCTCCTGTGATCTCATAGCCTGTTGTTAAGGATTGATCTGCATTTGCTGCAAACATCACCCAGTTGGTCCCCATGTCTTTTTGGCCTTGGCCAGCTCCAGTTGTATAACCGTCTGACTGTGTGAAATCATAAGAGACGACTCCATTGACAATCGGGATTGGAGTTGGCGTCATAACTGGAAGATGATTTCGATGTTCGACAACAATATAGAGCGCATTAATTGAAGATTCTATTGATGCAGAAACGTTTTCATGAGTTGTTCCGTCATTCAATAAAACAACTGCGCCTTTAGCGACTTCATCAGCAGCTAATGGAGAAGTTCTAAAGCTGATCAATGCCCAATCTACTGAACCTGCTGGGTAGTCTGTAGTGCCCCAACCGGCGCCTTCTGTACCATTGTAGTTCCAAGGCGCCATATTGTAAGGTTGGCCTCCAGGCAATAGATCTAGGCCCAGTAAGGAGTTCCGCATTCCGTTTTGTCCATCAAATGTCCCTTCCAATAAAAATTGAACATCAGCTTCCACCGTTTGGTTTTGCGATTGATTTGATTGAATCGTCAAGCAAAGCGTTGGTCGATCAGCTGCATTCGCATGTTCCTTAGATTTGAATGAAACATCATTACCCGTCGTTTGATTTAAAATAATAGAGAAATTACCCCCAAGGGTAACCCCTGTCAAAGGCCAAGTATAGGTAGAATTTACTTGATAATTAGCTTGTGTAAGTTCGCCTAATGCTCCAGCGGGCGATGGACGATTGGAAGTACTAAGGTTCGTCTCAGACCAGTTGTTGGTCGCTCCTTTTTGCGCAGTAATACGTCCACTTCCAGCATCGGTACCAACTGTCATTTTTAATTCAGCACTGACAATAGTGCCTGTGACGTTGCTTAGATCATACATCAGGTAGCAAACTCTATTACCCGTTTCTATCCTTAATTCTGTGGTGTTAAATCTAGTAGCTCCTTGAAGGTAAGCATCTTGGGTAGGTTGGATGCAAGTGACTGTCGTTTGAGCATGAATATCAAAAGCAATGGCAACAATAAACAATAGAAATGCAGAGTATTTGCGCATCATTAGGATTTAAATGAAAGATTAATGTTAGTTAGTTACTAATTTACAAATAAACTAAAACAAAACACTAGATATCAGTAGAAATCTATTCGATTAGAGTGTTAATGATCAACTGAATAAGCGTATATTTGAGTAAAGTTCATATGGACGAATGAGAAATCGGGTTGTATTAGAAAACAGGTCAGTTTAATTTAGACCCTTTAATTTCATGTGGGAGAAAAGATAATAGTTGTTCCGTTCTTAAAGGATTATTACGCCTTAATTTTTAATATGTTGCCAACGTTTCGTCAACAACAACGGAGTGGCATCTAGCCGCTATTGCTGCTTGTTTTTTATTTTAGCTTGGCTTTCTTTCTATTTTTCAATTTCAATTGTGTTCTTCGTTCAAACGCCAACTGTTCGAACAATCTATTATCTTCGGTGTTTAGAAATCATCAATCTTATCTATCTGATCGTTTGAAAAATCAAACTGGTGGCTGCTAACACAGATGTTTTTTTGAAAAGAACGTGTATTGTCTAATTTCATTGAGCAATGAGGTTATTCATTTTGTTCTATTACAGAAATATTTACTAAAAAATATCAATTCATTCGTATTGCACATATTATTAATTATTTTTAGCTGGTATATATAGATCACTTATAAAAAAGTGCTTAAACATACTCGTTTGTGACATGCAAAACCAGTCCACTAAACCTTGATATTACTATGAAACGATCACTCCAGATTTTCATCCAATTGGTTTTTATTACCCTTTTGGCTCCTCTAGCACTTACTGCTCAAGTAAAGGTAGCCGTGGACGCTGATTTGGCAACACCTGCAGATCCATCTGCAATTTTAGATGTAGTTAGCAATGAGAAGGGTTTTTTGCCTCCAAGACTCACCACAACAGAGCGGAATGGAATTACAGCTCCGGCGGAAGGGTTGACTGTTTTTAACACTACAGAAAATTGTATCAATGTATACAACGGAACTGCTTGGGAAACCTATTGCACACTGCGTTATTCAACAGCGTGTAGTTGTGTTGAATATTTAAATGATTATGGTTTGGGAACACAAGCCTGGATACCAATCGACGCACCTGCATCTGACGATCACGATTGGTACGAAGTTGGAACCACTGCCGCACCAAACGCGATTGGGGATAACATTTTCACAGAGGGAAATATAGGCGTTGGCATTCCGGCTCCCGCGCAGCGAATACATACGATTGGAAATGTTCGGGCAGATGGTCGAAGTTATTTTTTTGGTGCGTCACAAAGACTTACAGGTGATAACAATTCCGCTCTTCATTGGTATTCTGCAAATTCCACCGTCTCTCAGCTTTTAATACGTGATGCAGAAGCTGATCAATATGGTCGACTCTATGGGTCAGGTAACGGAACCAATTTTGGTCTTATGGATGCCAATGGGCAATGGGTTTTTCTTTCCTCATTGGGGAATAGTTTGTCGTTTAGAGTGAGCAATAGTGAAAAAGTTAGAATAACAACCGCAGGAAATGTGGGAATTGGAACTACAGCCCCTACAGAGCGTTTAGACGTATTTGGGGAAGCCAGAATTCGGACCCTTCTTGCAGGAGGATCAGGAGATGATGTTGTCGTTGCTGATGCCAGTGGTGTTCTTAGGAAATTGCCTAGTGCTTCTTTCGGTGACCATGACTGGTATGAAGTTGGAACCACTACCGCACCAGACAATATCGCTGATGATATCTTTACTGAAGGAACTGTACGAATCGGAAATATACCAACCTCCATTTACCGGCTAGATGTTGATGGGCAAATTACTTCAAGAACAGCTAATGCATTTAGAATGCGCTATGCACCTTATTCAATAATTCATAGAATAGATGCCAACCGATACTACCAACTCATTACCAACAGTGGTGACCAAGATGGTTCATGGAATACACTTCGCCCTTATTTTGTCGATCTGGCAACAGGTAACGTAAGTATCGTAAATAATGGAATTTTTGCCCGGCATTCTGATAGACACGTCGGTATTAATATAAACCTTCCAACCGCACAATTAGACGTTAACGGGGATGTTAGAATTCGTACTGTTCCTGCTGCTCCCGCTACAGATCAGCTATTAACAGTAGATGCTAGTGGAAATGTAAGAAAAAGATTGGAAGCGGACAATTCTTCAACCAATGAGCTGCCATTAGCAGGCAATGACATCGACTTAACTGGTACTAGAACAGTAAACATAGAACCAATTCTTGATTTTGTGAGTAGAATTAATTCCCCTGCGGCAACATTGATTGGAACAGTCAGTGGGAACACAATTCCCGGGTTTACTATTTCGCGTGACATTACTAAATTCGGTTACAATGCTTGTCCAAATCTAAGCTTAAGAAATCATGTAATTGTTGGGGATGAGGCAGGCTTTAATATTTCAAATGTCCCCATCAGCTCCTCCAATCTTGTCATGTTGGGTTTTCGCGCTGGCTATAACCTGACTTCAGGAAACAGTAATACTTTTTTGGGTCACCAAGCTGGTCATGGCTATAATACTGGCGACGGAAACGTCTCTATTGGTTACCAATCAGGCTGGGGTCCAACCGCTGGAAATCGAAATGTTTTTCTCGGTTATAGAGCTGGATATGCGACTGGTAATCTCACCAATTCTATTGCTATTGGATACAACACGAATGTAACTGCGACGAATCGAGTACGTATCGGTAATACTGCTATGAATCAAATCGGTGGTCAGGTAGGCTGGTCAACACTTTCCGATGCTCGATTTAAATCCAATATTGTTGATTACGAGGCAGGTCTGGATTTCATCCTAAAACTCCGTCCTGTTCAATATCAGTTCGAAGAAGAGGAGCAAGCAGGCAATTTATACCATGGTTTCCTTGCTCAGGAAGTGGAAGCAACCATGAAAGAGCTTGGCATTGAGTTTAGTGGGATGACTGCACCAGTAAACGAAAACGACCGCTATAGCCTTCGTTATGCGGAATTCACGATTCCCTTAGTTAATGCAGCTAAGGAGCAACAAAAAATAATTGAGGCACAACAAACCAAAATTGAATCGTTGGAAGCTCGGTTGAAGGCAATTGAAGCTAAATTGAAATAGGCAATTAAAATCATAAGGTTTTTACATAATTCCTTGCTACACTGGCCGTTGGTTGCTTTATTAGAAAACGAATATAATTCGCAATAATCGGTGTCATTAATCCTAGTAGTAACGTTAAATCAATTATTGCTATTTCTTTTTTACTTGTCAATGTTCTGTTATTGCCATGGAATACAACCCTGCGATCATTATTTTGATAGTTAGAAATGTCAATAAAAACTTCATTTAAATACCTTATTGCAATTTCTGGAAAAGTATAGGTAAAGTCGAATTATTTTGTACCGACTATTCTCAATAGTCCCTTCTTCAGTAGTTTTTCAAAAAATATATAAAAGTTTGGGGATATCTTTCCATTGGAATTATCAAGGAAATGCCTTTAAGAATTAATTAATCATGTAATATTTTATTAAAATGTACTTGCATTCTTAGCGATTTATTTATGTTTTATTTGGATTCTGCGCTTTTTTTGTGTAGAGTTGACGTTTATCTTTCAATTTTAACCTTGTAATATTTTCGGCATTTTACAACACTATTCTTATTGGAAATATTTGTTAGTCCAGTAATAACCCCCGTATATTAGACTTGATATTAAATTTAAAACTTAACAATCAAAACTTTAAATCATGATTAACTTAAACAGCATTATCAAGGATCTTTCTTCAGAGAAAATCACTAAGATTGTTGCAGCAGGAAGTTCTTCTTCATCTTCTTCTTCAACTACATCAGTTTCTTCTGAATCTTCAGTATCTTCAGTTTCTAGCGAAAGTACTGTTGAAGCTTAGTTCCTATCATAATAATGATAATTTTAGTAAGGAGGAAGGTTTTCCTCCTTACTTATTTTAGGTAAAAGAGAAATCCATACAAAACGAATCCGTTCTTTTCTTTCTTAAAATTTTAATGCGTTAATGAGTGATGCTATTAGTTATGTTCTGTCTCCACAATTTTCTATTCCGACAGCAGAGGAGGTTCTAAATCTTTATTCAAATTTTAAAGAATTACCAGAAGAATTAGAGCAAGTAAAAAACAAAGAGGCTTTTTTTCTGAAGAATATCACAGGAACTAAATTTCTAATCAATCCAACAATTAAACTTTTTATTGAGGCTTTTAATGAACCAAAAACCTTAAATCAAGTTGTTCAATTCTTTGCAGAAGAAGCCAAAGCCAGTCCAGACCAAATAGTTCCTGTAATGGAACCGTTTTTCAATCAATTGGTAAAACGGAAAATTCTAATTACCGAAAGTGATGCTTTAGATTTTAAGACGATAGTTAAGAAAGAGTCCTTTACAAAAGCAAAATATAAAGTAGGTGATCAAATCGACAGCTATGAGGTAATCAGTAAAATTTCAATTCGAAAAGCAACTCAACTCTACTTGAGCAAACATAACAAATCAAATGAGTTGGCAGTCATAAAGCTGCTTATCTTACCAGAAGAGTTGCCAGAAAAACAAAAAGAAAAAAGTCTTAAAAAGTTTCGCCAGGAATTTAATTTAATGAGTGAATTGCCACCACATCCAAATGTTTGTAGGCTAATAGATTATAATAAGGAGACAGACTATGCGATTTTAGAGTATATTGAGGGGAAAAGTTTAAAGAGAATTATTGAGACGGGATCAACTAATATTAATAAACGATTAGAAATTATTCATCAAGTGATGCAAGCACTAGCCTTTGTACAACAACAAAATATAGTACACGGCGATATTCATCTTAGCAATTTTCTGGTAACCAATGATTTTCAGGTGAAGCTAATTGACTTTGGTTTATCAAATCATAGCACACCAACGGAGAATGAAATCGTTAGAAACGGAGGCGTTTATGAATGTATTCCTCCCGAAAGAGCTAAGGAACAAGGTGGTTTTGGTTTTTTAAAACAAAAATCAGACTTCCGATCAGAGGTGTTTCAGTGTGGCGTTGTTTTGTTTTATTTATTATACAAGAAGTATCCTTTTTATGGATTTACCTGGAAAAAACTGGCACATTCAATCGTTCACGATCAATTAAATTTTTCACTTAAGACGAATGAAAATGATTCAATTCCTGGATTTGTCATTCAACTTTTAAGGAAATCCTTACAAAAGAACCCTATGGACAGATTTGAAAATATTGATAAAATGTTGTTATATTTCAGAGAACATTCAGTTATTGAAATTCCTGATTAGGAACGTATGTCGAAACTACTAGACAGACAATTGAGGAAAAATGATTGCGGCATAAGTGCCGTGAAAACAGTATGCAACATTTTAAATGTGGATATTGACAGGCGGGCTATTGAAGATGATATCCATATCGCTGAAGAAGGATCATCTCTTGGTAGTTTAGACAAATTTTTTAATGATTATGGATTCGATACCACTTTTAAGCTAGTAGACCTCAATTCTATTAATGGTAATCAGGAGGAACTCTCCAAAATGTTTCCGTGTATTGTCCCAGTTAAGGGGAGAAAAGGCTTACACTATATTGTAGTAAATGGCTTAAAGAAATACAAGTTTAAAGTCTTTGACCCAGGAAAGAAACGACCTTATGAATTATCCGTAGAGGAATTAAAGTCAAAAGTAATCTTTAACTCCTCATCTGTCGACTTTATTGAGGTAGAAGATTCCCTCAAATTTCAAGTCAATAAATACCTAACGGAATACAACATTTCGCTTCCTTCAGAGCCAAATGAAAGTCAACTTGTTGAACTCTTTAATAAGTTGTCCTATTTTTCATATGTAGATGAGACGTTTGGATTTAAGGACAGAACTGCAGGGCATAATTTCTTGAAAGATTTGATTTTTAATCAAGAACTCAAACATATTCCAAAACATTTTGAGGATGTTGTTTTTGAAAAAAATAAACTAAAATTTAAGTCGCCAGTTTTTTTATCAATAAAAAAGACAGAAGAAACAAGAGAGATAAAAACAAACGCCTCAGAAAACATATATTGGACCTTATTCAAAACCATTGGATCCATCAAAACCCTCTGGTATATTTTCTTGTTTACTACCATTTTGGCTTCTATTATCTCTTATGCCTCCGTTTTTATCAAACAAATACTGATTGACCATATCCTACCAACTTACCAGCTCAACATGCTGAGAGCGTTTGCGTTGGGCGTTGGTATATTTTACATGGTAGAAATGGCATTTATGATCTACAGGAAATTTGTTTCCATCCACCTTTCTATTGCCTTTGATCGTTATTTCATGAAAGTATTTGACGACAAACTAACTAATTTTTCTATTCGATACCTTCAAAGTTATCGACGGGGAGATTTGACGGAACGGTTGCGCGACAGCTTAAAACTAAAGTCTTTTTTTACGAGGCACTTTACTAGTGTCATTGTAGATGTTATGATTGCTTTAACCTCAATGTTCTTCCTGTTTTTGATCAACTGGAAGCTAAGTCTTCTCGTGCTTGTTGTACTGGTGTTGTTTACTGCGTTGTTTTACATTTTTACACCTATCATTGCAGATCTTGAGCGACAACGGTATTCCAAAAAGGCAGATTTCATGTCTAAATTTATTGAAAAAATTGAAGGCATTCAAACCATCAAAGCCATGGGGCTGGAACAACATTCCAGTAACCAAATACTTTCCAGTATTGATGATTTAATTTTGGTTCAAACCAAGTCTAAATATGTTGGTTTGATCAACTCTGTAGTGACAAAATTAATTACTACTTTCGCAGCATTAGCAATTTTAGTACTCACAGCTAGAGAAATGATTGTGCACAATGCAATTACCTTAGGAATGATCATTACCTTCCTAGCCTTGTCTAACAAAATTTTTAGAGCATTTAGTAAACTCCTAGACAAGAATCTAACGATTCAAGAACATAAAGTGATCTTAAAACGATTTCTATCTTTTGATGAAAACACCTTGAGTCCAAACCAGATTTTAAATGAATCCTCGGTTCGTAAGAACAATCAAAATGAAATTAGGAAATTTGAGTTTAATCAATTGACTTTGTCGGATGTCTTCTTTTCTTACAATGACGAGAAGATTATTATTCAGGATATCAACATAACGATTTCTAAGAATGACAAAGTACTTATACAAGGAAAAAATGGCTCTGGCAAGTCTACACTGTGTAAGATATTGGGGCTGCTCTATGAGCCAACCAGTGGAGAAATCTTATTAAATGACATTCATACAAGCTTGTATAACCAAAAGAAACTTAAAGAAAAGATTGTCTTTGTTTCAGGAGAAGATATTCTTTTTAATGAAACCTTAATGTTTAATGTTTCCTTTGGTAGACAAATCGATATGGAGGTTTTTATTAACTACTGTAAGCAATTAGAATTATACAATTTCATAGTAAAACGACCAGGTGGATTTGATTTTATGGTTTACGAAAATGGTAAAAACCTTTCGACAGGACAACGAAAGAAAATATTACTATTAAGAGCATTAATGACGAACTCAGATCTTATTATATTAGATGAAATATTTAGTGGCATGGATAAAGGTTCTAAGGCTAAAGCAGAATCCCTGATTAATTCTATCAATGACAGGACGTTCCTCATTATTTCACATATGGAGGCAAAAGGTGTCTCATTTAACAAAAAATTTGAAATTAAAAATGGCTTATTACTCGACAAAAAGGCCTAGTAGTTATAAGTTAATTAAAATCTTATTTCTAATTTTTTTAGGGGCTACTTTATTGACTGCTTTTTTATTCTTTACACTAAAGATTAACATCACCGCTGAAGCATCAAATGGCGAAATAGTGGCGGGCAATTCGCCTGTCAAGTATCTCGCCCCGATGGAAAGCCAAATTAAAAACGTACTCGTCAATGAGGGAACACAAGTTAAGGTCGGAGATACGCTTGTAATACTTAGCAATAGGAAGCTGGATGAAGACATTCAGAATACACAAAGTAGCTTTGATGCGATCAGCACCAATCTAGATTTTTATCAGAAACAACTCAACAATCTCAAACAAAAAATTAGCAAAGAGAAACAAGCTCAAGGCTTGGTAGACGAGCAATTCAAAAATAAAGACACAGGGCAACAAAAGGAATTGGAAAACATCCAAAATCAATTTAACGTTCTTCAAGATAAATTTGAAGTGAGCAAACAGAAACTCGCTCAAAACGCAGAATTGCTCGAGAAAGGTGGCATCAGCAAACGCGAATACGAAAATCAGTACCAAGAGTACTTAGACGAAGTGAACGCCCTCAATCAGGCCAAAAACCAGCTCAACACCCAACTAGCAGCCAAAAGCGAAGCGAAATCACAAATGGGCTTAAAACTGAATGACAGAAATATCAACGTCCTAAATCTGGAATCAGACTTTATCAATCAACAAAACGTGCTCCAGCAAGAATTATTGAAGAAAGATCAGCTAAAAGCAACGCTTCAAACCCTGAAAGAAAAACAGGAACAACTCACCATCATCGCAGACAAACAGGGCTATGTTGTCGATTTGTTTAACACTAATAACGATGTTAACTTTCTTCAGAAAAATGAAAAAATACTTTACCTGTCACCCAATACAGGACAACAGTTTTACGCCAAATTAGCCATTAAGGAAAGCGAAATAAAGAATATTATCCCCGGTCTACCCGTTCATATCAAACTTAAAGCGTATAATCATTATCAGTACGGTATTCTAAAAGGAAAAGTACAACACGTAGACAAGAAGTTCCCAAGCAAATCCGATAGCGACAGTAAGGATCAGTTCTATGTCATTGCAAGTATCCCGAGAGAGGAAGCTCAAAAGATACAACTGAAAAATGGGTTTAAGGTGAGTGGAGAAATTATCTTACAGGAAGTCACGTTGTCCAGATACATCCTAAATTCCTTGTTTCGAAAAGTAAATACTTAAACTGTGATAAATAAAGCAAATCAGCAGCACTCCATTACCAAACACCGTCTGGTGCCTGGAATGCAGTATGTTATCTTTTGTTTACTCTTTTTGTTGCAGCATTTCGGCTATTCCCAACAGACGCTTTCCCTGTCTAAGGCTATAGAGCTTGGTTTGGAAAACAATTATGCGATTCAGCTCTCAAAAGTAGAATTGAAAACTGCTCAGAAAATAGCCAAAATCAAAGTGCCGGAAGGAATTCCAAGCATCGAGTTAAACCTAGATCAGATCAACAGAGTGAGTATTGATGGCTCTCCGACCTCCTTCGTTGATGGTCGATACACAAAAAATGAGATTGTAGGCGGTGTCGATCTCGATTGGGTCTTGTTTCATGGGTACAAAGTGCGAATTAACAGAAACAGGCTTGCCGAATTAGAAAATCAGAGCGACGGAAATCTTCGTCTGGTGGTAGAAAACACGGTACATGCCATTGTGCTTGCTTATCATAAAGGATTAATCGAAAAAGAAAAATTACAGTTCAACAAGGAGGTTGCTGCTTTCTCCGTAGAAAAATACAACAACGCTACACTCAAGTTTAACTATGGTGAAATGAGCCAATTTGAGCTGTTGAACTTCAAGGACGCACAACTCAGAGATTCGGTTAGTCTAATGGTGCAACAAGCGCTTTACAAGGAGGCTACTAGTATACTCAAGTCGCTGATCGGAATCGACAAATCTGAAGTCCTTCAACTATCTGACAAGCTTGATTTTGCCATTAATACGTATGACTTCGCGCTACTAAAGCGCAAAATGCAACAGTCTAATCAGGAAATCAAAAACCAGCTTATCAATATCCGATTACAAGAAAGCATTGTGCAGTTGGCCGAAGCAGATGTAATGCCCAAAGTCTCTCTAAGAAGTGGAATCAGTGAAGAGTTGAGCAGTTCCAAATTTTCTAGTGAGATCAGCCGAGAATCAGGCTCCGTATTTGACTACTACCTCAATTTCTCCTTGACTTATCAACTGTTTAACAAGCGCGACATCAACTCGAAAATTGAAAAAGAGCAAATGAAGCGGCTTTATCTTTGGGAAGAAAAAGAAAACCTGATCTCTGTATTAGAAGAAAAACTTAAAATCAATTTTGACAAATACAATGCCTACCGCACCATCATTCAAATGAACCAACGACTAGAGGAAAATCTTGAGAAAACTCTAGATATTGCTGCCTTTCGATTTGAATCTGGCATTTCCTCCTATCTCGAATTAAGAAATGTTCAAATTAGATTAATCGAAGCCAAGCTAGACCTACTCGCAGCCGCCTTTGAGCTAAAAGTAGCCGAAACTGAGATTGTTAGACTGACTGGTGGGATATTAAAGGCTTATGAAAATTAATTTGTGAGGGGGTACCTTATCCATTTTCAGATCGCTTTCAAAAAGTTATCAATGAGTTATTACCATCCTTGAATTAGCAATCTGCACGAGCACAGAAATGAGATTCGAGACACCTCAAAAACCTTCTACCTACCGAAGACCACACAAGAAAGACGAGAACTAAAGACTAGAACTCTAAACCCTAACATAACCCCATCTTTACACGGTCGAAACGACACAACCATGCACAGTTAAAAAAAACTTTCAAACCTTTCCTCCTATGACTCCTAATGCTGCATTGAAAGGGTAGACACAATGATACAATTATTGAATGTGCTTTACTTACGTCAAATAAAACTCAGGTTGCTTCACCAAGTACGACAACAAAGACTTGTATTGATTAAAGGTCCAATTAATGTTATAATTTAAATTCCAAGTGCCATCATCAAAGTAGTTGTCAGGGATGGACCATCTAAATGCAAGAACAGCCCGTTCTAATTGGTCAGGTGGTAGATCAATGACAATAAAATGCTGCACCACTGCCTCTACAATGACTTGAGGATCTCTAGAATTATTGCTTACATCGACTAGAAAGTCTCGCCATTTGAACCTTGTAGCAATTCTGGAATCGTCAAAATTATAATTAATAAAATGCCCTAAATCATTCCCAAGTCTACGAAAGGTAAACTCATTAATCCAAGCTCTGTATCCAGGAAAACCATTCACATTGGGTGGGATAAACAACTGATGTCCCATACTTCGTAAACGCCCATTTATATTATAATATGTACTAATGGTATTAGGCTCCGGCCTTGGTGCATTAGGATTGGAATATCCGTAGGGATCGTTCGGGTCATAGTGATTTGAGTCAAAAAACTGATCTGTGAAAAAGTAGTCAGAATTGTACTCTGCACCCATTGTCGTGTACAAACCAAACGCACTGCCCAAATGACTCTTTAGATGTGAACCTCGTACTTTTGCAACAAAAAAGTGTTCACTCTTCAACAGTGTTCTTACGACTGGAGCGATCTCCCAGTTTGCTTCAAACATAGTTGCAAGATCATCGATAATCGTTTCTCCATTAGGCCCGACTTTTTCATAAACAAACAACTTGTAAATCTCTTTGCAGATATACTTGGCAATTCGTCGTTTTCGAACGCTCATATCTACGGGATCATAAGACTCTGGACCTGTGAAATCACCAAAAAGAATCTCATGTACTTTGTCATATTCATCATAGGCGCCTTTGATACCATAGGCGTTTTTATCTCCCATATAACAATTAGGCTCGTCCCAGAGTGCTGAATATCTTGTAGGAGGTGTACCACACCCAGAAGTACAATTTGGGTCTGGACCTATGACTTGTGAATATGTGAGATAATGGTTGTTGATGGTAATTCCTGGATCCAGAACTGGAGTGAATGTCACTCCAAACACGGTCTTTGTATTCCAGTCATGGAGATTTGGTTGAAAAACGTATTCTCGGAATTTTGAACCAGTCGGAGACCAGTGCTCTAACCTCCAACCCGAAAACACTTTTGAAAGTTCTTCAATATCCATTAAGGAATAATCACCAGGCGAACCATTTGCAACACCCATCGTAAACAATTCCAGTAATTCACGTGCGTAGTTCTCATTGGGTTCCCAATTCGGATTTCCAGTATAGTTGTTTACGTAGGCATCCAAATAATAAAGCATCATTTGACTCAATCCGACATCCTTCGTAAAGTCCTTGAAGTTACCCAGCGCATTGTATATGAGTATGTATTTATACCACATAAAGTTATTTCCGTCCGAAACTTTGGAATCTTGGTCATCTATGACGAAATGATTGCTCCAGAACCAAGCCATTTTGTACTTAAATCGTTTGGCTCGATCAATTTCCTGGTCAAGAACGGTTTTAGTACCATTTCCTGGAGTATAAACAGGATTGAGCGGGTGATTATTCCCTATCAACCCATGTGTAAGTTCTGTCCGAATAGCTGTTTTTCTTTCTGAGCTAGTAACACATCGGGCAATCATTTCGCAATCCTCACTTGGTCTTTTGTACGCCCATTTATGAACGTTAATCTCAGGAGGAGGAATCGTAAACACACCATTTATTTGTTCTGTGGCTAGATCAACCAGCCTGTCGACGACTTGTTCAGGAGTCATGGTCAACGCCCATTCAATATCCATTCGGTTTGCACCAAGGGTCATTCGATTAAACAAGTGTTGGATATCCCTCATTTTTGCTAAATCAGGATCAGTGCTATTTTGATTGGCTCCCCAAGCTGAATAGACCGCAAGTGTTCCAGGGATTGTACATGCATTATTATCGGTGGTAGTTGTATTCATAACAATTATAACAATTAAGCGTTAAACAAGTGGAAACAAGATTATTGGAGAACTATTTTCCGTTCTTTAATGGTATTTCCCATTTGAAATTGAAGGATATACTCTCCTGGTAAAACATGAGTTGGGTTAAAAGGATCGCTCCAATCCCAATCTGCCGTATAGGCATCTCGTTTCTTCAAACCCTGATCAATCGTTTTGATAAAGTTCCCATTGGTATCCAATACCTTAATATGAACTTCACATTGTTGCCGAACAGCGTATTTGACTTGAATCGTATTCTGTTGTGTTGGATGTGAATTATATCCAAATAGGATGGTATTATCTAAAGAACCAACGGTACATAGATTGTCTATTAAATTATCAATTCTTGTAAAATGCTCTCGAAACATACAGTCTACAATTTCAGGATGTACACACAACCATTCTTCTAGGAGTGTAGCATACATATCTCGAAAGTCAATCCACTGTGTTTGATCGGAAAGTTTGACCCTTGTTTCAAAAGGTTGAGCAGCTACTTGAGTTAAGTCCATTCCTTGACCATGAAAACCACCACTTAAGCCATTCCCAAACAACATTACAGGCCCTAGATTACCATGATCTGTGCTTATGGATCCGTTTTGACGTACGGTTCTACCAAATTCTGAGAATGCAACTGTCAATACATTTTGGTTGATTCCATTTTGATCAGAATCCATTTCATCCTGAAATGCCTTAATGGCGTCCGTTGCTTCCTTTAAGAGTCCTTCGTGAGCGTTTAGTTGACCAGAGTGTGTATCGAATCCGGAGATCTCAACCATATAGATTCTTGTACCTAGTCGACCACGGATTAAGCGTCCAATCACTTCAAACTGCCTTGCCAATCTATTTCCGGAAGGGTATCCATTAAAAGCACTAGCATTATTGTAAGCTGTCTGAAGGGCATCATTATAGATAAAACCATTGTTGGCAACCCTTCTTACGTATCGTTGTTCCATATCAGCTGGGCATCCTTGACCTATTCCTGACAACGGGAATAACTCTTGGCTATTAATCAGCGTGTTAAATTCATTTACATTAGAAAAATTCAACGCCATATGGCTTCCCTGAGGGTTGATAAACGTCAAATCACTAGAACTTCCGATTAGTATTGCTGGTGGAACTTCTGGCGGCCTTACTTCGTAGCAAGGCATTGTATAATCGAGATAACGACCCATCCAACCTGTCGTCAATAATGGGTTTGAGAAATCATTTGTTCCGCTCGACCAAAAATCGGTAGACAGAAAATGAGATAAGTTCGGTACGTCGTATCCTACATTATGAATGATCGACATTCGGTCGTCGTTCCACAAAGGCATGACAGCATCCATTACGGAAGGCATTGCAAACTCACCAGAAGACATGGAAGACGTGGTGTGATTGAAGCCTGACAATACTTGATTTGCGGTATAATCTGTCCCTAGTGTTCGTTTTAGATTGGGTCGTAATGTTTCGTAGTCGAGACGTCGTTGTCCAGAATGTGGAATGATGGTATTAAGTCCGTCATTTCCACCAAAGAGTCGAACCAATACGAGTATATTATCGTTGACAGGATTATTGATCAAGTCATTTAGCAATGGTGATGCCATTGACTTTACTGGCATATTCTGTAGAAGGAGTGAGCCTGCGGCAAACATTCCTCCTAAAGACAGAAATTGACGTCTGTTCCAGTCCATATGGTCTCGCTTGTGCGCCTGATTACTGTTAGAAGTACTAGAGTCATGCTTAGAATTCATGAATTCATTTTTTAAGTAAAAAAAGGACTAAAAACTGGTGTTATGGATAATTAGGTACTCTTTGCAAGATGTATGTGAGGAAGGTTACATCTGCTTACACGAATTTTATAGCTTATACGTTGTTGCTACGATCCGTTACTGAACCAACTTAGAATATTAAATTGATTAGGTAATTAGCTAAGACTTTGGTTAGTATTAAATTTAATATTAAAACTGGTAATGTCCAAATATAAAAGATTGAATTTTAAGGAGAAAGAGTTGTCTAAAGTTAAGAATGGGATGTTTGTCCCGTCCTAATTTAGAGTCACGGGTTTTATAAAATAAAAATTAGATAGCACGTAGAAGATTTTTTTGACATTGCACAGTTCAATAAAGAAACTTTAAATACTCGTTTTTGCGCTTATTACTTAGACAAGCACATCTTCATTGTTACTAAACCGTAGCAATTCAATTTGCTGAAGCAGTCATTCTCGCTCTATGAGCGGATTGATCGTATTATCGTTTTGATTTAAATTTTCAAGGCTTCTGTTCAGTTTCTTGCTTTCTTCTTTATCGAGTCTTGAGTCTGAAACGAATTTCTTTCTGATCTGAATTATTTGCTTGAGTGTTTGTGGGAAGTTGAGATAGATGGCTTGGCGGCGGGGAATCAATGGAAAGAGGATGTCATTACCTGGATTCCTGAAGCCTTATTTATTCTATGTCGTTTTTTGTTTTTCAGGTAATTCTTTTTCAATATTCATTTTTGATAAAAATAAGATAAAACCTAATATTAAAATCAAGTGTAATATACAGTTAGGAATGATTCCGCTCACTTCTGTAATAATACCATTTCTATATGCCAATAACTCTATCCCAAGTAATCCTGATTGGATAATTATATTGCTCACGAAAATTGCTTTTAAGGCTAAAGAGTTCTCCTCCTTTCTTATTAAGAAAATTAATATTCCGATAGCAATCAATAATATTCCAACTTCTGACATCCAAACGTTTGCTGGTGGATTATTTATTATTCCTTTGCTTTCCAATAAAACGGAAGGAAAAAATAAAGCAACACAACCAATAGTAAAAGCAATACATGCTACAATTGTTAAAAAAATACTTCTTTTCATTTAGTTGAATTTTGATTAAATAATAACCCAAAGTTCAAGATTTCTACTTTTAAATACATTGATGTATATCAATAAGTAAAATTTTCATTTTTAAATTCAACCTTTAGAAATTCTTAATCGAATTCTGCTTAAATGTTCAGATGTAATATTAAGATAGGAAGCTATTATTTTTTGTGGAACTCGTTGTATAAGACTTGGATTTGTGCTAAGAAGATGCTTGTAGTTATCTTCTGAAGAACTTTTGTTTAATAGTTCTACATCTTGAATCATTTTAATATGGGCTTGCTCAACTGCTATTCTCCCTAAGCGCTCAAAGCATTTGTATTTATCATACATAGAATATAAATGTGTTCTACTAACAAGAACCAATTCACTGCCCTCCAAAGCTTGATAAGCTTTTTTACATGGATTTTGACTTAAAAAACTGTAATCATCATAAAAGAAATTTCTTTTCTCATAAAAAGTATGAGTAATTTCTTTTCCGTCGCTAATGGAAAAACTTCTCACCAAACCAGTTTTAAGAAAGACTAAATGATTACATATTTGCCCTTCTCT
Source organism: uncultured Saprospiraceae bacterium (assembly GCA_937959115.1). Classification (GTDB taxonomy): domain Bacteria; phylum Bacteroidota; class Bacteroidia; order Chitinophagales; family Saprospiraceae; genus JAHDHB01. Next base: position 2,839 of record CALGAW010000067.1, on the reverse strand, counting down.
CCAAATATATTCTCCCTTTTTAATTGTTTTTTTCTGCAATTGAATTTTGAAATCATTCCATGCCAGTTCGGGAATGTATACAACCGTATCTATCGCAGTCTTAAAATTTTCAAAGTCTTCTTTTGATAACATTGTCTTACTTTATTAATGACATAGCGGAATTTTGTATGCAGCGTCTCTCGACGAAGGAGAGATATGCTGTCATCACATATTATTGTGTGCCGTTTTCTCATATTTTAAAATGCGAAAAGACCACTCCTTATTAGAGTAGTCTTTCCAAATATACTATTTTTAAGTGTCAGAATATTAAAATTTTCCGTTTTGATTCTTCCATTCTGATTTCGGCGGAATTGGTTGTATCACATCCCAATGTTCAACAATTTGACCATTTTCTAATCGGAATAAGTCATAATAAGCAACAAAGTCTCCAGGTGCTTTACCGAAGTTACCTTCGCTCATAGTCAGCACAAAGTTACCTTCGCCAAATATTTTATGAACTTTGGTATATTTCATAACCATATTGTTCTCTGCAAAATATTTCAATGCGGCACCTAAACCGTCTAAACCATCAGCGACTCCTGAGTTATGTTGGATGTATTTTGTAGGATTAATTAAAGTCGCTAGATTATCCATTTTACCGTTTAAAAACACTTCATTCATAAGTGTTTCTACTACTTTTTTGTTTGCAGTTGTTTTTTCTTTGTCAGTAACATCAGTAACTCCATCGAATTGAGTTCTACCACTTGGGTTTGGAGGTGTCACTTCTGTAAGGTTATCCCAATGTTCAACGATTTTTCCATCTTCAAAACGAAATACATCAAAGGCTGCTTTTGGTCCGAAAAAATCATATTCGGTATGGGCGAATACGTAATCACCATCTTGAAATGCTCTAACAACATTAGTCGTAAACCCTCCTTCAGGAGCATTTTTCATTACTTCGCCAAATCCAGCTAAACCGTCTCCAACCGCTAAATTGTGTTGGATGTATTTGGTTGGATTTATGTAAGAGATTGGCGTTTGGTCGCCAGTATTGAAACTGTTAAGTAGAGCTACTACTTTTTCTTTGTTTGATAATTCCATTTTTACTTCATCTTTTGTTTGTGATACCTTATTTGTATTGCAGCTACTTAGTATAAGTGTAAATACAAACAGGCTATAAAATATTAGTGTCTTCATCATGAATAATTTTATTGAATAATTATAGTACAAAGATGAAGCTGTTATAAGCTTAAATGGATATAGAAAAGCGTCTATTGACTGTAGAAATGAGAAAGTTAGTGGTTGTTTCTAAATTTCTCTGGGGTGATGTTGGTTTGTCTTTTAAAGTACTTGTAGAAGTTAGTGCTTTCTTCAAAACCTGATTGATGAGCAATTTCTTTAATTGATAATTCAGTATTTATTAGTAATCGTTTAATTTGTTTTGTGCAAATGTCATCAATAAATTCTTTAGCTGTTTTGTTGATGATAGATTTTGTAATAGTGTTTAATGTTTTAGTACTAATACCAAGTTTTGAGGCATAGTCTTTCACTTTGGTTGTTTGGGCAGCATTATCCTCTACTAAATTCTGAAATTCAATAAATTCGCTGAGATACTTTCGATCTTGAAACAGTTCAATTTTGTTCGTTTTGATTCTATACAGCTTAGCAATCAGAATATGAAGCTCACTTCTAATAATTCCTAAAGAATAATGATCATTTATATTATGGTATTCTTTCTCCATGCGTTGTGTCAAATCACAAATTTCTTCAAATTCTCTTTTTTGCAACTGTATTTTTGGAGATCCAAGTATTTCATTAAAGAGTTGTAGAGATTTAAGAGCTTCTAATTTCTCCAAATAACTTACCATGAATAAATCTGTAAAAAGTAATATTTTTCCTTTTACATTTTTGTTTAGATGAAATTTATGAATCTGGTCTTTTCTAATTGTAATCAATGACCCTTTGTCATATTTGTATTCTGAAAAATCAACAGTATGCCTTCCTTTTCCTTTTTGGATAAAAATTATTATATAAAACTCAACTAAGTGAGGTTCATATGGTGAGTGGCCTATATCTTTTCGACCAAATAGATCTTCTAATGTTATAATATCAAACTCGGCATTTGGGTTTTGACTATTTCGAAATTTTATATGTTCAGGATTGACTTTCATCTATTTTAATACTGACTAACGTAAGAATTTTATATTGATTTTCAATAGATTATACAATGAAAGTTATCACAAATTTTGATTCGTTAGTGTTGTAGGTTTGCTGGTGGTTCAGCTCCGCTTACAAATGGGAGAACTATGTGCTTTAAAAATAATTGTTTTTTATTTGGAAAAGCCATAGAATTCCGTTGTAGCACGAGCAAAGATAAAGACTTGGGCTTTAGCAGTTCGTGTAACATCGGTCTTTCCAAGCTCATTAAAAATTGCTAAATTTTTCTTGAGCGACTTTAATGAGCGACCACAGAAGTATCCCAAGCAAAGATCACTACCAAAACTAAGCTTGCAACAATGGACGTTAGTTACTTTTGTTACAACTGCCTTTATTTATTTTTCTTTTGTATTTCGTTGAATTCTAGGCAGCTAAATCGGTGGGTTGGATGTCAAACTCCTTGAGCAAGTCTTTTAATTCTTCCAATAGATTTTCCTTTCGATGGGTATATTGATCCTTCATTAAATCATCTTCATCGCTCTGATGAATACTAATCATCCTGTTTACATCCTTTACTTGTTCTAAGATGTCTATTACTTCTGCTATTTCCTTGCTAACTAATTCTTGATGATTCATATTTCCTGATTTATAAGTCATAAACTATTTCAACAAAACCCTTGGAATATCTTTTCTTCATTCTGTT
>CALGAW010000066.1 GCA_937959115.1 uncultured Saprospiraceae bacterium | reverse complement strand
ATTTTCATCGAGACTTAACTTTACTATCTCGAGTTTCTCTTGTTTAGTGTATTTTCTTCGTATTCTAGACATAAGTATAAATTTATAAAAATTAATGATTTCTAACTTATCTTAGTGTCTACTTTATTGAGGAACTTCAAAGTAATAGATAAAATTATACAAATCAATCAAAATTTGTTTGAAGGATTTGATTGTGATAAAGTGTTAACAGGTGCTCCAATTAAAGAAGTTGTAAAACTTAAACTTCTGATTGAAAAAAGTACCTTCAAAATTAAAAAACTAGAAAGTTTAAAAAAGAACAAATCAAATGAACTCCAGATTCTATTATCAGTTAAAGAGTTTTTACTCCATGAAACAAACATAATTGAAAGTATCAAAGCTATAAGAGAATTGGAGACAGCAACCCCATTACCAATAAAGAAACTAGTGAAAAAGGAAGTCACAGAGCAGCAAATCAAAACGGCTCTAAGCTACATTGAATTTATGGAAGGCGTAAACAGAAAAGGCGAATTGATAATGAAAACTGAAGAATACAAAAGATTAGTTTCATATGTTACTCAACTTATCCAGAATGAGGAGATACCAGAGGATATAAAGAAGATTTCCAAAATTGGAGTAACTAAAGAATTCATCCAACATACATTTTATTTGATGCACAAAAAACTATACGGAACTAGACCAATTAGAGATTATTTTGTTCAATTCCTCCATCAAGTATTTAGCCAATTTGACAATTCTCATTGGAAAGATACCACAAAAAGTAAGTGGTCAAAAGCTCCAGATCATTACTATAATGACATAGAAGAAATGAAAAGTAATAAAGAAAATTCGGAGACTTAAATCTCCGTCCGCTCTCTTTTACTTCTCTATCCACATTTGCAGTATTAATTAACGAAATACTGTAAATAATGAAGGGAATAACCTTTACACACTTCACAGAAGAGCAACTGAAAACACTTATCAAAGAAGCGATAAGAGAAGAACAAGCTCACCAACCAACAAAACCGGAAAACGAAAACATCTTTCTCAACTTAGAGGAATTTTGCAAGTATACCGGATTCAGCCGTTCACATGCATACAAATTAACCAGTAATCGAAAAGTTCCATTTTACAAACGTGGAAAAAGTAACTATTTCAAAAAGTCTGAAATAGATAAATCCTTGCTATTAGGAAGAAGATCCCATAAAATACTTGGAGATTACTGGATATTCCGTGTAATATCAATTTTTCTTCTTCTTTTTGTATCATTTAACTTTCAAAGTTATGTGTTGATTTCTTTGATTGGAATTCTAAATTGGATTTCTAATTGGAAAATGTAATTTTATATAAGAAGTGCGTTGCTTCACAATAGGTGAAGGGTATGATTACCATCCAGACAAAAAGAAATGCCTCTCCCTACTTAAATATTCGATCCACAATGCCTTCCCGATCTAATTTGTAAGTCTATCTCGGAAAAGCAAGCAGAAGGTTGGGGTAAAGCAATTGTGCCTACTTTATCTAAGGAACTGCAAAAAGAGTTTCCTAAAATGACTGGACTTTCGACAACCAACCTTTGGTATATGGTGCAGTTTTATAATGAATATCAGGGAGTTGAAAATCTCCAACCACTGGTTGGAGAAATTAACTGGAGTAAACATTTAGTCGTTTTAGGGAAATGTAAGGATAACCAGCAACGCCAGTTCTACATTCAAGTAACCAAGAAATATGGTTGGACTAAGAACGTATTGATCCATCAGATAGACAACAAATCTTATGAGAAATACCTACTCAACCAAACCAGTTTTAACCAGACCCTACCAGATCATCTGAAGAACCAGGCGCACCTCGCCATCAAGGACGAATACACTTTTGATTTCCTAGATCTCACAGAGAAACACTCCGAAAGTGAACTAGAGCTTGCCTTAATAAAAAACATCAGACAATTCCTACTAGAAATGGGATCTGACTTCACATTCGTAGGAAACCAGTATCGCCTTTTTGTTGAGGATAAAGAATATCGGATAGACCTGTTACCACCGTAAACTACAAAGCTTGATTGCGATCGAATTAAAAATTGGTGAGTTTGAGCCTGAGCATAAAGGGAAGATGGAATTCTACCTAAATGTACTCAACGACACGGTTAAGCTACCTCATGAGAATCCAGCAATAGGGATCATCATCTGTAAGAGTAAGAATCGGACAGTGGTGGAGTATTCACTGCAAACAGCTACATTGCCGATTGGCGTCGCTACTTATACTACATCTACTGATTTGCCGGATTCCTATCAGGCGTTGTTGCCTTCAGCAGAGGAGATTGAGGAAAAGTTGAAAGGATTACTGTGGGATACTTAAATCACACCTTATCTTTCTCAATACATTAAAAAAATTAGAATGAATGTCTTACATGTTTGAATTGAAATAAATGATTATTAGTATACTTGAACAAGAAGTATATGGCAAAGAGTTCTTACATAGTTAAAAAAAGAATAAGTATGGAAAATGCTTAAATACCAACTATCTTTAGTGAAAATCAAACTTTTACTTATGAAAAAATTCACAAAAATCCTCCTAGCCCTATTTTTATTTCCTGCCTTTTTATTTGGGCAGAACCTAGTACCGACAGATATTGAGTTTAGTGAACCCGACAATTTAACACAGCGTAACTGCTCATCCATGGACGTTTTAGAACAACAACTTCTAGACGACCCTGCGATGGAGCAACGAATGAAAAATATTGAACGATTTACTGAAGATTTTGTAAGAACGAATACGAATACACATAGAAGCGTTATAACTATTCCAGTTGTAGTACATGTTGTTTATAAAACAACTGCAGAAAACATAAGTGATGCTCAAATTCAATCGCAAATTGATGTTTTGAATGAAGATTTTAGAAGAACAAATTCCGATCAAACCAACCAGTGGTCACAAGCAGCTGATTCAGAAATCGAATTTTGTCTTGCATCTGTTGACCCAAATGGTAATCCAACAAATGGTATTAACAGAGTGAAAACGAAGAAACGCTCCTTTGGTGCAGATGACTCCATGAAAAAATCAAATAGAGGTGGCGTCAATCCTTGGAACACTTCTGATTACCTAAATATTTGGGTCTGTAATCTTGGTCAAGGATTACTCGGATACGCCCAATTTCCAGGAGGAAGCGCGGCTACAGATGGTGTGGTTTGCCTTTACACTGCTTTTGGACGAGTTGGAAACGTAAATGCCCCATTTAATGAAGGCAGAACGACAACCCACGAAGTAGGACACTGGTTAAACCTAAGACACATTTGGGGAGATGGCAATTGTAATGCCGATGATTTTGTATCAGACACACCTTTATCAGATGCGGCAAACTACGGCTGTGCAAGCGGTCATACATCTTGCAGTTCAACTGACATGGTGCAAAACTATATGGACTACTCCGATGATGGCTGTATGAACCTGTTTACGGCTGGTCAAAAAGCTAGAATGCAGGCATGCCTCGCCGGACCAAGAGCGAGCTTACTTAGCTCCAATGCATGTAATGGCGGTGGCGGCGGTCCTACCTGTACAGATGGAATCCAAAATGGTGACGAGACTGGTGTTGACTGCGGTGGATCTGTTTGTCCTCCTTGTCAGGGTGGTGCTACTTGTACTGATGGAATCCAAAATGGTGACGAGACAGGTGTTGATTGTGGTGGCTCTGTTTGCCCTCCTTGTCAAGGTGGTGGTACTTGCGATGATCCTACCAACCTATACAGCCAATCCAGAAAGGGTGGTCGTGAAGCGAGTTTAACTTGGAATGCTTCTAGTTCAGCAAGTTCTTACAATGTTAGATTACGTCAAGTTGGTGCTTCAACCTGGAATACAGTAAGCACGTCGTCTACTTCCTTGAAAGCTACAAATCTAACTAAGAATGCACAATACGAATGGGGTGTTCAGGCTGACTGTTCAGGTGGAACAACCAGTGGTTGGGCGTCTTCTTCTTTTACGGCAGGCACCTCCAGCAGGTTAACACCTGGTACAATCGGAATGTCTGTATATCCAAACCCTGCAAATCAACTATTTACTGTTGAATTCAACACTGAATTAAATGAGGAAGTGGAAATTTTCATCATAAACGTAACAGGAAAACTAATGAGTAGAACTCAATCAACTGGCACTGCCGGATATGTTGATTTCAATACTGAAGAATTTTCAAACGGTATCTATCTAATTAAGATACAAGATACTCAAGGAAATACTGATGTGAAAAAACTCATCATTAATAAGTAAAATATTGATATATTTTATAAAGTGGGTCGGAACATGCGTTTTGACCCATTTTTGTTTTACGCCAGCTTTTGTCATTTAAATAAAGAGATATAATCAAGGAAGAATTAAAACCTAGACAACCTTGGCTAAAAGCAAACAAGGACAAAAATTGTGATAATATATTTCATTATTTTTTTATAAAACAACATTCTAAACGATTAAAGTTTAGTTTATTGCGCAACAGTTATACCAATGATTTAAGCATCGAAATCACCCTTATGGCAATTCCACACCCCTATTTCTTAACCGCAGAAGAAATCCCATTATTCCCATTCAGTAAAATGCGATCCAATCCATTGACATCACCGTCTAAATTGACATCTTCAGCCAGATAGACCCCAAAATTACCATTGGCAGCTTGCCACAAGATCGCATCAGCACCAGTAATCTCATAGCCAATAGGTGAAGACTGGTCTATATTGCCGGCATACATTACCCATTGATTCCCAATAGCTTTCTGGCCGAATCCGCCTTGAACATAGCTATTAGACATACGGAAATCGTAGGTCAGAGAATTGTTGACCAAAGCAACAGGAGTTGGTGTCATAGCCGGTAAGTGATTGCGATGCTCAACTACAATATAGTACTGAGACGCCGCTGTACCAGTCAATTCAATAGAAGCATTGATAATACTGCCATCTTGCATCAGCAATCCTGCACCCTTCCCAACTTCACTAGATGCTTGATCAGTCGTCCTCAGTGATAGCAATACCCAGTCGATAGAACCTGCTGGATAGTTAGACTGTTCATTGCCATTATAGTTCCAAGGTGGTCTGTTGTAAGGTTGACCAGAAGGAAGTACTGCGATTTGTTGCAAGGAGTTTCTCATATTGCCTGCATTGTTGTCAAATGCACCTTCTAGCCACAGATTGATGTTACAAGTGATTGGAGCAGCACCAGACATGGTAACCGAGCAGACAGTCGTGCATCCTACGCCATCAGTAACTGTTACATTGTACGTACCAGCTGCCAAGCCTGTGGCCACAGGACCGTTATGACCCGAATCCCATTGATAAGTATATGAAACGCTTCCCGTTACTGGGATTTTGCCTGCATTAGTCGCCACATACCCTTCTACTTGATTGGCGGGCATTGTGGTGTAGCTGTAAGGAATTGTCCAAGGCGCACCACTATTAATCACGTTGCCAGTAGCGCCATCGCCATTCCGATATATTGCTCCAGTTGAATAAATGAACCCAGGCAATTGGACAGGGCCGCCATAGTTGTGTCCCATTGTAAAACCATGTTCTGCAGCAGCACCATTATTAGAAAAAACATTGTTTTCTGAGAAGGTTCTTACTGGACCATTTTGTCCAGGAGCATTGTTTTGAGCTACTCCAGCCATTGAAGCGCCATATTGTGAATCGTGAATGTAGTTGTTCCACATATGGAAATGAGAAGCGCCTTCATTGTAGGGTGCCAATTGCTGAGCACCAATCTCAGAATTAAATAGCGACACATGTCTTGGTGTATAGTCCTCAAATTTAAGCCATACTCCATTCCCAGTACCAACAATTTTCATGTTTGAAAGCGTAATGTTATCTCCACCTTGAGCAATCATTACACTTTGCCCATAAAACTCTGTAATTGTCATGTGATCGTACCAGACTGTTCCACCTCTAATATTGCAAGCTCCTCCATTTGCAGAAGGGTGATTGTTGTCACGTGGGACTGCCCTATTACCGCGTAACTCAATGGAATGAATGATTATATTCGTAGTAGAAAAATGATTAAACATCGATGTATTGGCTGGATATCCAGCATTGAAATCAGGGAACAACCAAGAACCTGGCGCTAATGAGCCATCTAATGTAGTATTGGAAGCGACGTTGATACTTCCTGAAAACCCAATACCTTGTCCTGCAAGACTTGCATCTAACAAGACATAGTTACCAGAAGTTTGAAGGGCATTTTTAAGTTGATTAAAATTCGTAACATACACATAGTTGCTACCACCTGTAGCTGATGCCCCATAACCCGTTCGGTCAGGGCTTGCTAATAAATCTGTTCTTGGATCTCCAGTGGATACCGTACCCCCAGTTGCGGTTACCGTGGCAACACCATTGCTACCTCCAGGAGAAGGTGCAGTCGTTTCTACTACAGAACAACTCAATCCACTAGGATCTACTAGAGTGATCGAGCAAGATGTAGAGCAGTTATTTGCATCTGTAATGTCAACGGTGTATGTGCCAGCAGGTAGCCCGTTTGCTGCGGCTGTTGTCTGTGCTTGTGCGTCATTCCACAAATAGGAAAAAGGAGCAGTTCCTCCTTGTACATTTGCTGTGATGACTCCACTATTTCCTCCACAGGAGGGTGCAGTTGTTTCAACGACTGTGCATGTTGGCGCTCCTTGGTCTGTAAGTGTTACTGAGCAAACGGAAGTCTGATTATTCGCATCCGTTACCGTTACTGAATAAGTTCCGGCGTTCAGTCCGTTAGCAATATTTGTGGTTTGGCCGTCACTCCATAAAGAAGAATAAGGAGCAGTTCCACCTGTTGCCAATACCGTTGCTTGGCCATTATTTGCACCACAAGACGGAGCCGTTGTTTGTGAAGCCGTACACGTAAGGTTACAAGGCGTGGAGCCGCCACCAGTTCCTCTAAGGATATAACTACTTAACGGGCCATTCGGTACACCCCAGTCACTGGTAAAGATAACTTGATTGCCGTCTGGCGAGACAGATGGCTTTTGTCGGTCATCATTGCCTCCATTAGAAGCGGCTGGAGCGTTGCTATGGTGGTCGTATCCAATGACTTTAATGGTTGCTGTTGTTGTGTTTCCATCAACTCTGTATAGACATATCGGGAAGTTGGCGGAACCTGCATTGGGTTCACCACCAAGCGCTACCCATCCTGGAGCTCCAGTTTGCCCGCGACCTGATACATAATCCGGTGAAAGAGAATTAATCGAAGGATTCCCTGCGGAAAATATGGGGCTAGCATAATTTTTACTTGGATCGTCATAATTGACTACTTGAACGGAACCATTTCTTCTAGTTTGGACGCGCACACTTTCTCCATTTGTGTTATAGGCATTGTCCCAGTGACTCACGTCGTTAAACACCTGCGTTATTCCTGTAAGGTTAGGATTTACTCGGTACATTCTTCCTGTACCGTCTCCTAAACCGACTATAAGCCAGTTACCAGACCAATCGTAGGTCACATGTCCTCCTCCAGTTTCGATGTTGCCATTTGGCCAAACAATTTCTGCAATTATTGTATTTGTTTGTAAGTCAAAAGAGATGACTCTGTTGGTAGATGGTTCATATAATGCTACTTTTGAATCATCGCCTGGGAGATTTCCTTTAGATCGCATAGAAATTCTTGAACCACCTGGTCTTGAGTATAATACGGTATTAACTCCGGTAGAGACATTAAATACGCAAAAGTTGGACTGCCCTTGCATTCCATATATCAAGTCAGGATTCGTATTACTCCATACTCTTTGCGAGTTCAAAGGAATTCTAGTGGGTAACAAGGCGTAATTGTTGGTTACGTCAAGCAATCTGTTATCATTGATAACTCCATCGCCGATCATCATCTTGGTCATATCGATGTTCCAGACTTGTCGGCTATTGTAAAAATGCAGCCCATTGCCCGCGTCATCACTTACCCGCATGATTTCTGTTCCAGGCACATCTCCTGGTTCCCAAACGCCTAGCGCAGGCTTTGGTCTGTTTATATTGCCGTTTCCAGCATTCCAGGCGACAGTGTTTTGAGTGGAGACATTACTGAAAGCGCCGACATTGCCGCCAGAACTACTGTTTGTAAGGGTAACTGTGCAGGAAGTGCTACAATTATTCGCATCTGTAATGACAACTGTGTAACTGCCTTCTGGCAACCCATTTGCTGTAGCTGTTGTCTGTCCAGAAGGTGTCCATAAATACGAATACGGTGGAGTTCCTCCTTGCACGGAGACTGAAGCTACACCATCGTTGTTACCACATGTTGGGGCGGTTACTTGTGTTGCCGTACAGGTTGGACTATTTGCTCCTGATATAGAAACGGAGCACACCGAGGTACAGTTGTCGGCATCGGTTACAGTGACAGAATAGTTTCCTGCGGAAAGATTGTTTGCAGTTGCATTCGTCTGGCCATTTGACCATACATAGCTGAATGGAGCTGTTCCCCCTGTTGGGTTTGCTGTTGCAGTACCATTACTATTACCACACGTTGAAGGGGCTGTTTGTGATGCGGTGCAAGACAAATTACAGGTTTGATTACCTGGCATAAAGGCAACATAAGAGTTCATTTCAGAAGAGGCATTACCCCTCCAATCACTTTTAAACATTACAACACTTCCGTCTCTGTTTGGCACTGCGTGCGCTTCTCTAAGATAGTCATCCACTGTTGAATGCTGAGTATGTGCAAACGTTTCAGTTAGTGCATTATCATTTGCATTAGGATCCAATTTTACAGCAAAGATCTTTTGGTAATAAGGTTTATTTTTTTGTGAATTTGGATCTTCAAATTCTGAAATGTATGCATAGCCTGGACGATCAAGGTTTCTACAGGAGACATGGATGTACCAGCTCATTTGGGCATCGCTTAATAAATTGGTCACTGTGCCATTGTCCAGTCGTTTCATTCGCAATCTCCTATTATTTCCCATGGTTCCAACAGCAACTTCATTTCCTTGTGTGTCATACCCAAGATCTATATGACTTCCTCCTTGTATGTCAATATTTCTTATTGGGCTCAAACCCCTTGTGTATATCCATGTCCCTTCGAACATCCCAGTTCCATAAACATCCCATTGAATCATAATATAATTCCCACCTTGGGACATGGTTACATTGTTTGGCCATACGGGAGCATTTGTTGTGGATATTATTGAATTTGTGACAAAGTCATAACACGCAATTTCCTGAGCCCCTCCAGGCTTTTTACATTGAAGAGCCATATATCGATCATCATTAGATAAGTTCCCTTCCCATGCTCCGTAGGAAACAGATTGATATTGACTAAAACATTGAACGGTTGAATACGTTTTAGTCGTTACATCAAGTTGATTGATACAGTTATCACCAAATTGACTGGTATTCGTACCATACATGATATTCGGCTGTGTATTTGACCAGGTGCTAGGACCGCCAGGTGGTCGTATCATATCAATTACCTGAAAGGTTTGAGGGTCCAAAATGGCTCCAGGCCATCCGTCCATATGAATTAATGTGCCATCACTATTCCAAGGTTGGTTTTTGGAATACTTATGCACGGTTTTAGAATTGGTATTGTGTGTATCGAATACTGCTCTATCTGTTACTCGAATTACCGTAGTTCCGAAAGTGGGGTCTGTAATCGGAGATAAATAGCCTGGCTTTGGTGTTAAAGGCATGGCATCAAAAACCAGTTGTTGTTGTGGTGGATATACCTGGCCGAATAGTGGATTTAAAAAGAAATTAAATAAGATAAGAATTAGGGCAATTGTAGGTCGATACAACATAGAGACGGTTTGTTTGTTAGTTTATGGAATTAGAATTTCAGATACTCTAGGTATCTAAATATAATCAATAGACACCTAAAGTATCCCTCTACCCTTCTCTTTTTTTATAAATAAATTATTCTACTTTGAGCTTGCTTTAGCCTTAAATACTTGATTTCACCAACCCTCAATATTGCAAGTACTTGTATCTAGCACATTCTCAGAACGTCGTGTATTCGTAAATGTCACACATTAATAAGTAAGATTCGTTCAAGGTTACCCTCAAATTTATAAACAGCCCTCAACCTTGATATTGCAAATTTGCCTTAAGAATAAGTTCCGGCGCTCAGTCCGTTAGCAATATATGTGGTTTGGCCGCAACTCCAACTTAGGATAACCACCCAAAGCATACCAAGCAGCAACCAGAATAGGAGGAGCGTGTTTCGAGTACGCATACAAAAAGGCTGGAACAGTCAACGAGCAATCCATTGCCTCCAATCGGATCCCCTCAAACACCTCAATTTCAGTCATCAGATAAATACTGCTACAGTTGTCAGGACAAGCACCAACCGTCATCGTATTGCCTTCTAAGTACTCAGGAAGTGGTGCTTCAAGCACCTCGCGAGATAAGTGATCCCGCAACTCGAATAGCGTGCCTGCTTTTTGCCATTTGTATTCAAGCAAGTCAGGATCAGACGTGATTTTAAACGCCATACTTAGAGTGATGTTCTCAGGAACACAAATCCCACCTTCCGTCAACTGTGGCATTAGATTTAACATAATTGCGACCTGAGGTTCCTTGTCCAATTTGACTTGCATCGTCTCTGAAACAAAGAGATGCAAGGGTTTTGACTTCGGATATCGGTATTGAATGGCATCAGCAACTACATATTCGTCTACCCAAGGCTCCAAGCCAAATTCCGTGACGAGTTTCTTTGTGGCACCGATGCAGTCCTCATGAATGTCTAATAGTGTAAAGCCGACTTCAGATGATGCGAACATTGTACACAGGGGTAAGGCAAGCGTTGCAAACGGCCCAGTTCCCGCATACAACACATTAATGCGTTGCTTAGGAAACCGTTGTTGAGCTTCCTTGATGGCTGCTTTCAGTCCTAGGAGAAAACGGGTTGTTCTAATCAACTCTTTGATGCAAAATCCTGCTAGGAATGGAGAGATGGCCACACCTCCTGGTAAACTGGTATCTCGCTGCTGTGCTTGATCATGGTCATGAAAATCTATACCTGTAATACGACAAAACAAATCACACAATTGAGTTAACTGAGCAGTTTGGTCGCCATAAGACAAAGACGAATCAAGCAATTTCGCAGTAATTCGCTTTAGTTCAATAAATTGGGGATTATTCATAAGTTAACTCAAATACACATTAGACCAACCACTCTGAATGCTTGTTCTCAGCGCTTCTACTACTGGCAAATTATGGTCGATTAATTCAACCTGTTGGGCGACGACTTCCATGTAGTTACCGTTGTTAGAAGTTACTTTTTTCAAATAAACGGGACAAGAAGTCATTTGGCGGTTCATACTCAATCGTCCTCTTGGGCTATCAATGGTAACTTCGGAAATCGAACGAATCAAGTCTTGAGTCGTAGGATATTGTCCGCAATTTTTGAGTGCCGTGTACAGCATACTGCCTGTCTCATATCCTAATACCGCAAAAGCGTCTGGAGGCAAGGTGTGTTGTTCTAAAAACTGCTGCACAAATGCGTCATTCTCTTTGTTTTGAAGTGTTGTCGTCCAGGTTCCGTGGCTCTTTATACCGCTTGCAATTCTCCTTAGACCATTCAGATTCGAAGTAGTGCAAAGTAGACTAGAACCAATCAATGGGATCTTTGTTTTGCTTTCATTATACTGCTGAACGAACCCAAGACCTTCAATTCCAGAGAACTGTGCAAAAATGAAATCTGGTTGTTCCTTTTTGATCGCATTTTGTAAAATCATACCATCCTGATTGGGAAGATCGGTGACGATTCGTTGTAGCACCTCACCTCCAGCATTTACAAACCCTGCTTCAAATGCGATATGACTATTAAATCCAGAATCATAAAACGAAGCAGCAATAAGCCCACGAGTGCCATACGCTTTTACAGCCCATTGGCCAGAAATGAAGGAACTGCTCCATAAATGAAATGAATTACGAAAAACACAAGGGCTAGCAGGTGCTGGCTGAATAACTTCTCCAATGGTGTTTTCAATAAACAGGATTTCTCTTGCTTCTAGAACAGGGATCAATCGACTCATTTCGTAATGGCTAACAATCCCAGTCATCACATCTATTTGGTGCAATTCGGAAAGTCTCATTACCTGTTTCATCAAGTCCGAGTTATCGGGTTGATACTTTTCTACTACGATCTCAATTTCGTGTTTTTGATAGTTGCCATTGGCTTTGAGCTGCAGTGTCAACCCATTAATAAAGTTTTCCGCAAGAAGGGGATATCTTGCAGAGTCAGGCAATAAAACACCTAGCCGAATCAACGGTTTACTGTTTCGAGTGGGGCGAGTATTGGCACTGGCTAGTTTCGCTAAAGGGATGGCAGCAACGCCCACGCCTAGTTTTCTAAGAAAGTTTCGTCTACTCATTTTTAATTAGTTAATTTCTTGAAGGATAGATACCAAAAAGGCAAATCACATAGTTTAGTGCTAGGTAGGGCTGCATATTGTTTGCTGGAGTTCCGCTTCCTGTATTGTCAATTTGAAGGCTATTCGGAGCGGTATTGTCATTGGTAGATCCAATAAACATTTCAACATTCTCTGAGCTAGCAAGAAATTGGTTGGAGGGGTCTCCCTCTTCACCATCTAAGTTGGATACCTTGAGTGATCCTGTATGGCTGTGAGGCGGAAGGTTATTTACGTTCAAATAAGTATATTCGCTTCCTGATTTTTGCCCTAAATGTCTTGTCGAAAGCCCAGGACCGTTACCAGTTCCTACAGCGACTCTTCCTCTCATGTCTGGCAAGGCAAAGGTAGTATGACCATCGCCACCATAAGTGGTTCCAACAATAGAAAACAGCGCAGTGTTACTTGAGATGGGCAATAATTGCCCGCTACAAATAGCCCAGTCTCTAGGGGCAAAGTTCCCGGCAAAGAGTCGGACTTCGCCTATACATCCATTTTGCATAATTGTTTAATTTTAATATTTAATTTATAATAATTTTCAAGTATCTACATGTGACTAGTGGCAACAGAAAATGCTGAAACCACTAGTCCATAATAGGTTTCATTTAACTTCTGCTTGGGTATACGCCTTCTAGTGCAATGATGTAACTTACACCAAGAAACGGTTGCATATTGCTGAAGGACTGTGAGCCACCCGTTTGGTCCACCTTAATGCTATCCGCTGCCATTTGTCCATTTACTGTAGATCCGTAGATCTCAGAACCTGCTTGTGCAAGTACATTTCCTGAAGGGCTGTCGTCTTCACCTGCAGCAGTAGATACGCCCAATTGAGCCGTATGACCATGCGCAGGAATATTCGCAACTTGAAGGGTAGTGGTAGCACTTCCTCCTTTTTGACCAAGGGAAATCGCTGGTAAACCAGGCCCTGTACCTTTGTGAATTGGTGTCCGCCCTCTCAAGTCTGGCAATCCAAAGGTCGTCCGTCCATCACCACCATAAGTAGTGCCTAAGAGCGAAAATAAAGCATTGTACGAGGCTATTGGTAATAACTGTCCTTCACAAAAGGCCCATCCTCTTGGGGCAAAATTGCCCCCAAACATGATAATTTGTGCCATCATTGTGTCCATAGTAATTGTTTTTTAACTAGTTTAATAAATATGATTTGCGTACTGATTTTAAGCAAATAGGCTGGTAGGAAAGGGGATACCTTCCCTACCAAACGATCTAGGGCAATTGTGCTGTTAAGTTTCTATTATTCCATGCATTACTACGTTCTAAGGCGTTGCAAACACCATCCAAGTTAGAGTCTTGTGAAATGTATGCCCCAGTAGTGTTCCGTAAATTCCACGCATTGCTTCTATCGGCAGCATTGATGGCAGCATCAGCATCGAGGTCCCCTTCATACAAGGCATATGCTCCAGAAGAATAACTCTTCATAGCATTCGTACCATACGCCACACCACCAGTGAAATCAACAGTCGTTACAAGTGTCTCTGATAATGTAAATGCACTAGCAGAGCACACGGCAAGGTGATTCCTGCTGCGTACCGCCACATAATAATTGCCATCTGGCAAGTTGGTAAACTCGACGGGGCCAACCCCATATCGGTGTTCAACTACATCACCGTCTCGCTGTAAAAAGGCAGATCGAGTTGCGATAATCATGGAAGGGTCGAGTGCATCACGCAATTCTACAAATACCCAGTCTACAATAGCATCATTGCCTATTGTATTAAATACAGATGAAGTGGTTGCTTCTCCGCCACCGCCGCCAATGTGTGTAAACCCAAGACCTGTAAAGGGTTCATTAAGTGGGATTATATTCTGGGATCGTAAATCATCGAACATCAGACTAGTGGCGGGGTCGTAATTACCTTCAAGAAATAGCTTAGGAGATACCATGACACCGGGACGACATATCTCTTCTATATTAAGCTCATAAACCCCAAAATCAAAGAAGCCATCTACGACTAGAAAGTATGTCGTGTTGGGCGTTATCCTTGCTTTAATCCTTGACTGGTCGCCACAAAAATCATTGTTATTATAAACTTGATTGCCATTAGTATCCAATAAGTAGAGGAAGGTATTAATGCTTGTGTTTGTGCAGGTATTGATTGAAATGGTGTCAGCACAAGGACCCGTTGTAAATTTATAGTAAACGTCTTTATCTCCAGTGTTAACGGGATCAAATATATTGCTATAACACGTTGTGTTATTGGTATCTGTATAGGGCAAAGATGGAACTACAATCGGATCTCCCATAAAATTGCCCTGTCTGTAACTGTAGACGGTTAATCCAACATTACCAAAACTGGTAGCATCATAACCATCGACGACAATGGTATAAGTTTTTCCCGCCTGTACTAACGCTCTGATTGTAGAAAACCGATTCGCTCCATTAAGTGTGTAAGAACAGGCACCACTAGGGGCATCGTCGTTGCTGGCGATTACTGTTCCAGTATCATCTAATAAATATAAATAGGTGTCAAAATCTGTGGTATCACTACAGGTAGAAATATAAATGGAATCTGAGCAACTAGAACGTTGCGTCCATGTAAAAAATAGATCTTTCCCTGGCCTTCCTGAATAATTATTATCCATACAAGTGGTAGAATAGGCCACATCAAATGTTGCCCCCAACAGGATAGCAGTAGTATCTGTATTTGCTGGCAAATTACTTGCGATCGTTTCTTCAATCGTGAGTTCAAAGGTGCCTTGGTCACTATTACCATAACCATCTACTACCACATAATAGGTTGTATTGGGCGTAATCCCTTGGTTGATGACTGAAAAACGGAAAAAACTACCTAATTGAATATTACAAAGACTTGAACTAGCATCATCGCTGGTATATAGACTATTTCCGTTGCTATCCAACAACGAAATATACGTGTCAAAATCTGTGGTGTCCGAGCAAGTACTAATTAAAATACTATCACTACAAGGCCCTGTTGTAAATTGATAGATGACATCATACCCACCTTCCGAGTTGGTGTTGTATGAGTCAGTACGGCAGCCACTATCATTGCTATTGACCGTTGTAAAAGGCAATGAGGGAACAGTGATTGCGGTATTCAGTGAATCTCCGGCACTAAAAGTGTAATAGGTAAATCCGAAGGTGCTTATCGCCTGTGAGTAATTATCAACAACGATATAGTATTCCGTTCCTGGGACTATCCCACCTGCAACAAGCGTAGAACAACCGATCGTATCTGGAGCCACAGAAACGACTTCCACACCAGCAGCGTCCAATAAGAAAATACCAGCGTTGTGCGTCGTACTGTCACTGCAAGTAGAAATATAAACGGAATCTACACATGCCGGAGCAGTAAACTTAAAGTAAATATCTTTTCCGTTAAACCCAGCATAATCATTGGTAAAACAGATGGTGTTGTACACCTCTTCATATACAGCTTGCGTCAAGGGAATCGCTGTTGACAGCTCGTCTCCAGGAAGAGCTCCAGAGCAAGGAGATGGCCCGCAAGTGATAGCCGCTTCAAAACCCTCTTCTTGCACTGAGCCATCAGAACTGAATTCTACAGTGAAACAACCAGAGGGGTTATTGGCAATAAAGAGATCTCCTGATTTTAAGTAATTGGATAATATACTGGGGATACCTCCATCTCCATCACCCTCTCCGCAAAGTGTTCCAATGAGAGGGGCAGCATCAGAGTCTCCATCATAAAAGGTAAGGTAATCATAGCAACCTGTATTGTTAACTCCAACGTTGGTCGACGTTTCCATATCAACAAAAGAGAAATCGATAGACACTTTTTCCCCTGGTATTTCTGGACAAAAGGTATAAGAATCCATTGAACTAGGAGCATAAACAGTGGTATCACCACCGTTATCATAAAAATTGTCTCCACAACCAAGCAAATCCCGATTAAACGGAATAGTAGAGCTGGCATTGCCATTGGTGTAATTGGCGGGGTTCTCAAAGGCTGCTTTGTCTGTAAGTAGGGTGTTTTCACGCAGACTGACGGTGAACTGCGCATTATCTGAAGTCAATTGTACATGACAGGCTAAACCATACCGACAATTTACATCACTATAGTCCGAATTGGATGCCACGGCCATACTAGCATGAATCTGTGTTACAGTACTCAAAATGGTTACAGGGTCAGTTGGGTCGCTTGAAGTGAAGCAATAGAGTGCATCACCTAAAATAGAAAACGATGGATCTAGCAATACGACATCTGTTCCAGCACAGAGTTGATCAGTACAAGTGATAACGATATCATTGGCTACACTGCCTTCAGTTACAACGATTACATTGCCAGCTGGCACCATTGACGCAGGTTCAAACTTAAACAGTGACTCGACCCCATTTCCATGTATAAAGGCATTGGCCTCCTCATCATAAAGATCATCTGTAAAGTAAAACACTTCCCCTGGTTGAATATCCCTTAGTGCCACAAAGGAAAATTGGTTTACAGCAGCAGACATACCAACTATAGCAATAGAAGAGACTGGATTGTCTGGTGTTGCCTCTCCCTCAACAACAAAGGTATAAGTGCCTTCATCCGAATCATTGTTACTAATGGTGATAGTGGCTGAATGTGGACCTAGCGCTGTTGGAGCAAAAACTACATTGAACTGCTCAAAACCACCAACAGGAATGCTTGTGTTTGTAGGTTGTGGCCCTAATGTGAATGCAGAACTACCAGAAATCGTGACTGCAGGTGTACCTGTTAAGTTCAGTGCTGCTGTTCCTAGATTATTAATGGTGTAAGTATACGCATAAGAGGATCCTCCTAGAATCCCAGTAGTAGGGAAAATAGTATTATTACCACAAGAGCCTGCAGCACTGCCACTTGGAATTAAAGAGTTCCCAAGTCCTTCGACCTGAATTTCAGCTCCAGATATCGTGGTGCCGTTGAGCTGCGAAAAGCGAACTGTGGAGCTGGCATCTCCTATCAAATAATTAGACGCAACAGACAAGTCTGCTGTAGTCAGCACGGTCCCCCTTGTGCCTACATTAAACTGTCCTTGCTGCCCAGTGAGTACTACATTTACAGAATTAGGATAATTGCCAGAAGGGTCAGAATTCAATGCATCAGATCCTCTAAAAGAGGCATGAATTGCTGTGATGTTTTTAAAGATGTCAGGGAACGACGCCGTAATGGGCATGGTGCTAGTAAAACAAAACAATTCGTCTATGAACGTCAAAGAAAATGCTGGGTCAAGTAAGGCAACACTAGAACCACAAGATACTGTAGATGCACAAGTCTCCACTATCGTATTGGCTACCGAATCTTCTGTGATAACGATGACATCACCAATCACTAAGCCTGGAGAAGTAAATGCGAAAAGCGACTCTACACTTGAATAGGCAAAGGTATCAGTAACTGGATTATAGGCATCGTCCGTGAAGTAGTATACATTACCCGCCGGAATGTTTTTTAAGGCTACAAAAGAAAACTTGTCTTTTCCTATGTCAGCTGTCATGCCAACAATCGCAATGTCTTGTGCAACAGCAGGTTTAACAACAAAAAAATGTATAAATAAGGCAATAGCTAGACTGCTCAATAATCTCATGATAGATAGATTTTGAATTTAAAAAATACTCTAGTCTTGACAAGACTACAGCTAGGCCAGTATTAATTTGTTGATTGTAGATTGTTGATTAGTGGATACGAATCATTTTTCAAATCAAATATAATAAAAAATTTTAATGTTACGATTGAAAATCGAGAAAATTTAATAAAATTTTAGCTTTTTCATCACAAAAGACGTCTAGTTCTCTAAGAAGAGTGTAGTCAATTGGGTAGAAATACTAGTTCAGAATGAGGAATGAGCTGGCAATACCGTTGCTTGGCCATTATTTGCACCACAAGACGGAGCCGTTGTTTGTGAAACCGTACACGTAACGTTAGCCTTAATGTAAACCTAGGAAAATTGTGCCTTATCGACGCTAGTCCAACATGTTTACTTTCGGGTTACGGCAAAAGGCTTGATGCCTGTATTGCCCTTGTTATCTTGTACCCTAAGAATATAATTCCCCGCTGCTAACTCATTCACGTTTAGCGTGTATCCGTTTTCGAGTGAACAATCCTGCTTTACTAAAATCAGTTTACCGTTTTGATCATAGATGGAGACGGTAGCCGCTTGATCTATAGGTGCGGAAACGGTAAGAAAGTTTGTGGCTGGGTTTGGGAAGACTTGCAGTCCTATGGCAGGTGGCGAGTGTATCTCTTTCTTAAATAAAGGTGATAATTCATAATTTTATTGTTTTTAAGGTGAGTGGTAAAATTATATAAAGCATATGCAGTTGCAAAATCTATCCTTGAGGGATACACTAGCATTATCAAACAATTAATTTATCATGGGTAAAGTAACCTATATTATTCAAGAATCTACTTCGGCACAGACGAATAAATCCCATTATTATAAAACCATAAAATTCGATCAGCACCATTCACATCCCCATTTAGATCGAAGTCTGGAATCAAATACCCGTTAAACGTTCCATTTAGGCCTTCCCAAACGATTTTGTCTTGACCATTGATCTCATGACCCTGAGGGTCAAATTGATCTGCGTCACCAGCATACATTGCCCAGGTGCCATCCGTCAATTGTTTTTGTCCAAAGCTAGCACCTACTGAATAACTGTTTGCAAGCCGAAAATCAAACGATAAGGTGTCATTCGTTGCTTGTACAGCGATAGGAGACATGATAGGCATATGGTTGCGATGTTCGATAGTAATGTATAAGCCGCTACTTGCAGCGCCACTTCTCAATACCTGTTCATTAGGGAAAATCAAACAGCCGTCTTCGTGTAGAATGGCAACCGTTTGAGCAATTTCAGTGCTTGCATTGATTGCTGTGCGGAAAGAAACCAGCACCCAATCCACGCTGTTATTAGGGTAGTCGCCTGGCATCCAGTTGACACCTTCATTGCCTTGATAGTCCCAAGGCATTTGTGTATAGGGTTGCTCTAGGACATTAATATTTTGCAAAGTAGTCCGCATCGTACCATCATTGACATTATAAGGGCCTTCCAGCGAAACACAAACATCTAAGGCAATCGTAGGAGCACAAGTCGCAGAAAGTTCAAAAAATCCTTTGTCTGTGACTGCTCTTCCGTTCACAAAGATGTAGTAGTGCTTGTCTTGTACTGTAGTAAAGGAAAGGCTTGAATAGGCATTGTTAAATGAACAAGAAGCATCATTGTTTGAAGCGATGCAATTGAATTTAGTACAATCGTCAAAAACAGCAATTTGAGTATCAAAGTTAGTTGTATCGCTGCAGGTTGTCAAAGAGATATCTTCTCCGTTGCCAACAAGGTAATACCAAATACCAGCAGAGCCTTTGTCTACAAAATCACCACAAGAAGACATTGGAAATAAACGATTGCTAATAAGATTGGTATTCCCAATACGACTGCTTCCACAAGTCAATTCCTTCATCTCTAGCAGTGGTGGATAAAAGTTAGGCTTGATGGCAAACTTTGGGGTGTCATCTAAGACTGGATTGTCGAGACACGGAGACATGAAATCCCACGCCTTATCACCGTTTTCTAAGTCCGTTACATATGCAGTTGCAGCCAAAGCGATATTGGTGTACCCATGTTCGCCATTGTTCTTTCTATTGTTAAAATCAACAATAGAAGCCGTACAGCTAGAACCAAACGTATTCGCCATATCAGCCCACGAATTGAACCATTCACAATTAGGCTGAGAAGTCGTTGGGATTCTGTAAGAGGCAGCCAAATAAGGATCATAATCCGGATGGGTCAATTGCCCAATCAAATGTGTCGCCATCCATTGGCGAAGTAATTCAGATTCATAGCCTAACTCTTCTCCTCTTCCTAGGGCGAATATTAGGAAATTATCCATCCAAGGGGAAGAAGCTTCACACACAAGGTTCAAATCAAGACAAGAAGCTTGTGCGGTACCTGTATTCTCTTTTCTCCAGTGATATAAAGGAGAAGGATCATTCCCACCAAGTATGTTATATCCCCAATTCCAGCTAGGACTTTGGTAGTGCTTAGTGTTGGTAATGTTGTGTTCTCCTTCCCAAATAGCAATCGCATCATCAGTTAACCCTTGATAGTAGTCTTTTTCAGGTGCGTTATCAGGTGCTAGCATGGCAGCTCTAATTCTTGTTCTGAATACCCAAGCTTGTCCGCGGACTTGCCCTGGGATACCGCCTTCTGCTCCTGTAGGTCCCCGACCATAAGTTCCAGTAGTAAACGCTCCATTAGAATTAGATGCTCCAAAGGACGACCAGAAATTTAGTTGTTCCCAATACCAATATTCTCCAGTCAATAGGTACAGTAGAGAATAAGGATCTGGTTGATGCGCATTGTCAGGCGTCCAGCCTCCATTTGTAAGAGGTCCGACGGGCGTGACACGATCATCTTGGTTCGTGTACAGAAAGTCTAATCTGGCAAACCAGAATGTAGGACGATCTCTAATAGAAATAGGTTTTCCTAATCCAAATATCGTCTTGTTTAAATCATAATACTTTGTTGATTTGCCTTCTCGCATATGCATAGGCCAAGCCCCTGCCAGGTCTGCGTTACCTCCACTTTGTTCAAGCACTCGCCAGTCTCCAGTATATAACCAATGCACTTGCCAAGTTGGAAATGGCCCGATGTCACGTCTTCCTCCAGTCGTTGGCATATATTTAGTCCAATTTCCGATGTCATTGATTTCTCTATCCGCATTGGTCCAAGAGTTATAATCGCTTTGATAAACCCTTGTAAGCTCTGCTTCTGAAACTACTTTGTCTGTATCATAGTTAGGAATTAGTGTTGTTTCTACTAAATAGGGTAAGTAATGATCTGTATTGGATTTGGCTGGAGCTCCGTTCAGCCAATATCGTTTTGTCCATCGACTGAGGGCATGGTGGGTAAAGCTTGCTTTTGAATAAACAGAAGTTGGATTGTTATTGCCTAGAAACAATTCAAGTTCATAGGTCATGTCTTGCAGATACTCTGAGTTTGTGATTTCCCCTACGTAGCGAATGTCTACTTGCTGGGTGGTATGCCAAAAGGTAGCGTAGAATAACGGGCGGAAGGATCTGTAGGAGTCGAATCCAATATCATATTGACGTGCAATGGAATGATCTCCTAGGAGAATAGAAGTAGCAACTTCTCCTTGTAGCCAATATTCAAAATCACCATTGGCAAGCATAGCACGAGCAGAGGCGGTTAATGTTGTTCCTCCATTCTTTAATTCGATTACTGCATCAAAATTGTAAACAGACTGGAGCATTTCTGCTTGGGTGAGATAACCTGTTTGTTGACCAGACGATTGATTTTGAAACGTCACTTCAAGCGATTGATTGGCAGATAACTGTGGAATAACAAAGTTTAGAATGGCATGTTTTACAGAACCATCTTCCCATCTTGTTTGGACTAGGGCTTGTGTTTGAATGGCACTCCCATTGATCATTGCTTGTGGGAATTCCAGCAGCTCTCCTTTTTTGAAGGGACGTGCTATTTGTACTGGATAATTACTGGTTGTAACACCATCAACCTCTGTTATAATCACCTGGTTTGGAGCACCTGTGCAGTTGCAATTTAGCGTAATCACTCGACAAGCCACTTCTCTGTTCCCATTTGTATCCGTTACTGTTACGGAGTAGATACCTGGTTCACTGACAATGATGGTGTTGGAGTTTTGCTCGCCTGTAGACCATAAAAAGGTGGTGTAGTTACTAGAAATACTGAGTTCTGTAGAATCTCCTGGACATATTGCATCGTTTCCATTTACGGTGATGATTAGGTCGTTGTCTGGAGGTAGTGTGTCTATTGAATGCTCATATGCTCCTGGATCAATTGGCCCATTTGTTGGTCGCGGCTCATGTTGTAAAGGATGAAGATAAGTCTGGATAGGGTTAAGAGATAAGCCACTACTTGTGTTCCCGGGGGTGGAGCCTTGATCAATTACAAGTGTTGAATTGTCTGTGAGGCTATAATCAAAATTAAGCAAGTCTGTAAAGTTGAGACTAGTAGGGTCGATGACATTGACATTATTGTTGAGTGTGGCGGTGCCATCAACGATATTTCCTACACCTGCAAATATATTATTGGTTAGTTCAGCAACAGCACCAGTTTGCAGGGTCACAAAATCACAGTTGAATCTATTATTGACAAATGTATTGTTGACTACATATAGCTCGTTTGATGTATTGGACAATCCTTCTAACCCGTAAGTTAAGCAGTTGTTGTTTGTTGCATTCGCGCCTTGGTGAAACAAATTCCCAATCACCAGAGATTCACCACCATTGGGTAGGTCTAAGAGCATACTGGCATTCCCAGTGTTTTCATCCATTATTCTATTGTAGCGGATGATGTTTTGGTTCGCCCTACTTTTTACATTGTGCCCCACCTTTGCATGATGCATGTAGCAATATTGCAAAACAAAGGAGCGTACTCGATTGATATAGATGTTGTGTGTGTATCCTTGCCCATATCCATTATTGGCAAATTCGGAGAATTCGACGAGGATAGTGCTGTTTGGGTCGTTGGCTGCTAGAATACCGTTTTCATTGTCATGGAAATAACAATGCCTTACGGTAAGGTTTGTTCCTTGTTGTCTGATGCCTGCTCCATTTTGATCAGGGACTGTGCACTCAGAAAATTCAATATTAATGACTTGATTATTGTTACCAGAGATGACCCAGATCGCTTTGCCTTGAGCATTGTTGCCATTGGCACGCAAGTGCGCTTTGCCACCGATACCAATAAGGGTTAAGTCATCTGCATACCAAGAAGCAACATCCCCAAGGTAGGTGCCTGCATCAATGGCTACCGTGTCTCCGTTGCCAACTAGCGATGAAACTTGACTAGGTGTGGTGTAGGTTCTTGTAGGACCAACTTCCCAAGTGGTTCCAGTCACCGAATTTATATTTAAAAAGAGGAAAAAAGATAGGGTCGTTAAACAGATTTTGAAGTAGTTCATGCGTATAAAATTATCAGGAATATGAATGGAAGGAGATTCACTTTCCTATGAAGATTTTTACGTTCCGTAACTAAAGATAGCTTTTTTATTTATCATATAATTGGCTTGAAACAAACACTTAGAAATAAAATGCAATCGCACAATCATTGAGCTTTGTCTTTGTTTCATCTACATTATTCAGTTTATTGATCTGTTATAACTTACAAAATTACTTCAGCTCCTCCAATTTTGCTAATAACCATTGCTTGTGTGTGATGGGGTTTGCTTTGTTGACTAGCTCCAGAAGCTGTTGTTTTGTTTTACTTCCGAGTCCATTTCTGTATTGGTGAATAAAAACCGCGAGCCGAGTAAACGCATTAAAGCTCTGTTTTTCTTTTGTCGTTAGTTTTTTATTTCGTTTTAGATTCGCTCGAAATGTTTTACATGTATTTTCAAATACGAACCTAGATTTATTCTCGTAATAACATCGTATCAAAAAAGTGGTTCTGTTTAATGAATAATACTTGTCTATATCAGTTTCAATCCTACTCAGGTATTTGATTGCGTCATCAAATTGCTCTTTATAGAAATAAATGACAGCCAAATAGAAATGGTAGGCACTATTTAATTGATCAGGATGAATGGTGTCCTTGTAGTTTTCCAAAAAGGATTCTGCCCATTCCAACTCACCCACTTGAGCAGCACAACTAATTATGTTTTTAACTCTGTTTAAATTTAGATACCCATTTTCATAAATCAGTTCAAAATCTACAATCAGTTTGTAGAGGTCAAACAGCTTATTTCTATATTCCCCCTTTCCTTGTATTATTTTGATGATACAATAATTGATTGAATGAATGAAAAACTCGTTGTACTCTTCCTTATCAACTAATCTTGGGTCAGTAGTTAAAAACAAGGTTAAGAATTTGTCAAATTTTTCCTCATCATCAGGTTGTTGAATACAGCGTAACAGACTTTGAAATAATAAACTGAGGTGATCTTGAGTAAAATTTTCATTTAATTGCAGTTTGCTCTTTTCTTCTTCAAAAGATAATTTAATAAGTTCGTTTTTGTCTGAATCTACTGTTGAAGAAATGTTGGAAAATACTTCACTTTCACAAGCAAGAATCAGTTTCTGTATCCAAAAAAAGGAATCAAGATTCTTTGAAAGTGCAGCTGGATTTGGTGGTTTATCTCTTCCTTTGACCACCTTTTCATAATTATAAAAATCAAGCTCAATCAGATATTTTTCAAGAAAATTTATTGAATCCCTTTTCTTAATGTTTGCAAATCGATCCATTGTTTCCTTGTATTGAGCACTAAATCTCCGATGAAAACCTTTTTTCAGGTGGGACTTTAACAATAAATGCTTTTTATATAATAGTCGATCATTTAGCTCTAGCTGTATCAAATGTTCCTCAGCTAAATCTTGCAATTGACTCATTATTGTATGAAAAGTTGAAGTGAATTTTTTCTTTTCAGGATATAATTGAAAGAAAAGTGCCTCCTTATTCAGTAAAGAATCATTGAAATTTGGATAAAATGGCTTCAAAATCTCAAACAACTCCCTGCATTTTTTGCTTTTATTGAAATAAGGAGAATACACCATCTCTTCTAGCTTTTTGAACTCCATTTTGTTTAAGCCCCTCAGAATTAAAAACAATTGCATGTTGATTAACTTTAATTTGTACTTCTTATGCTTTTAGATAAGAAGTGACATATTAGTAAATAATAGATGGCGGTGCAAGCATTTTTGTGAAATAATTAAAAATTAGTTCTTGTTAATTTCTATCATTATACTATTAAGTAAAACAAAACAAGTGATGAGAAAGTTAGTTTTTCTTGCAAGTATTTTTTTGTTTTTTCTATCTACAACAACTCTGACTATAATCTAGATGCAGATGTCAATGGTTTGGATAGAATATTAATCATTATTCAATATAATAATGGAGTATTTACAACCTATTAATTAAAACAACAGTCTTAACTATGTTACTCAGTTTGAATTTATAATGAACTAATTTTGTATAAAACGCTGAAGTGAATTCTTTTAGGGGATGATTAAAAGAAAATTATCTCTTTTTTTATCGAAAAATACATAAAATTTAGACAAAAGAGCTTCAAAATATCAAACAAACACCTGTTTTTTTGCTTTATCAAATTGGAAAACGAACCCTCTCTTAAAGCCTATTAAGTTTAATTTGCTTATTATTAACAGTAAATACATACGACGTGATTCTAATGTATTTAATTGGGTGATGAAAGAAAATAACATATAAGTAAAAAGTAGATGGCGGTGGAGGCTTTTTTGTGAAATAATTAAAAATTAGTTCTTGTTAATTTCTAGCATTATTCTAAATAAACTAAAACAGAACAAGTAATGAGAAAGTTAGTTTTCCTTGCAAGCATTTTGTTGTTTTTTATTGAAATTTCAGGTCAGACTGAGGTATTAGATGTCAGCAAGCTACTAAACAAGAATTCGAGCACACAGCCGACTACCACAAGTTTTTCACCTACTTCGAAGGCTTTAATCCTTGATAATAAACATGCTATAAAAGCTGATCAGTTTATTGCAAACAAGAAGTCAGTTCTTTGTCGCACGCCTAATTCTGATCTCCGTAAAACAGCCGTTCAGCACAGCAAAAACGGAAAAACACACCACCGCTACCAACAAACTTGGAATGGGATCCCAGTCGAAGGACAATACATCATATTGCATGAAGAAAACGGAACACTCAACGCTGTAAACGGGACAATGGTTTCCGAGCTGTCAGTGAACACTACCCCGACACTCTCAGAGTCCATCGCCCTTAGCAAAGTAAAAGACAACAACATTAAATACGCCTGGGAAATTGCGGATATGGAATCTAGCCTTCAAGCAGAAAAAAATGATCAGACAGCAACCTATTTTCCAAAGGGACAATTGGTCATCTTACCAGATACCAAAACACCAAATGCTGATTACAGATTAGCTTGGAAGTTCAATGTATACAGCGCAGATCCACATGATCACATTCAGTTTCATGTAGATGCAAATTCGGGCACAGTGCTAAAAAAAGTTTCGCTCTTGAGGCATACGCATGTCTCAGGCAACGGCCCTACGAATTACAACGGAAACAAGTCCTTCACCTGTAAGCACAAAGGGAACCACTTTGAACTGGAAAGCGAAGATGTCGAGACACGCAGGTACACTGGCTCCAATTTAGGAATAGGTCAACCCATTACCAGTTTATCGACGACTTGGAACAACAACCCTGATGCCCTAGATGTTCATTGGGGAATAGAGAAGTTCGTAGAATTCCTTAATGTAGAATTAGGTAGGGATGGTTATGATGGTACAGGGAAGAAAATTCGCGCTCAGATCGGCTACCCTGCGGCCAATGCATTTTGGGATGGACATAATTTGGTGTATGGTGTTGGAAATGGTACCACGCTTTCAGCTCCTACATCACTAGATATTGTAGCACATGAATATACGCATGCCATGCTGGATGAGATTGTTGGCTTCCAGTATGGTGGAGAAAGTGGCGCCATCGAAGAAGCTTACTGCGATATATTTGGAGAGTTGATCGAGCGCCATGTGCTAGGAACTGCAGACTGGAGAGTAGGCGGAAAAATTACTCAAAACAACGGAATACCGAATAATCTTGGAATTCGGAACTTGGCAGACCCAACGAGTTTTAATGCACCAAAGGTTTATAAAGGGCAACATTGGCACACAACACCTAGCGATAACTGGGGCGTGCACACCAATTCTTCCGTTTACAGCTATTGGTTTCATCTCCTCGCACATGGAAATGGAACAACAGTAAACGGTATTGGACTTCCTGCTGCGACAGATTTAATGTATGAAACGTTGTTTTACTTACAACCCTATTCTGATTACTTGGATCTAAGAAATAACTCGATTGTTGTTGCGAACCTCCTATCACAGTTTACTCCAGTGATGATTGCAGATGTGGAGGCTGCTTGGAATGAGGTAGGACTTGGGATGTCTTCTCAGGCTACTATTAACGGGGTTGTTCCTGCCTCTGGTGATACGATTTATGGTGGACTGTTTACTTTGATCCAGTGGGACACCAGCTTGTCCATTTCTTCTGTCGATATTCAGTATTCTACAAACGGAGGTGTTTCTTGGTTGCCGATTGCTCAAACGATATCATATAAGGGTGGGAGTTACTTGTGGCAGGTTCCCCAAGTCTATTCGCAGTCAGCTTTGATACAAATTTCAGAAACGAGTAATCCTGCATTGCGAGGCATTAGCTCTAGTTATTTTACAATACAAAATACAAACAACTTACCTCCAATCGCAAATGAAGATGTGATCTCAACGGCTCAGGGCTTTTTTGAAGATATTAAGGTTTGGACGAATGATCTAGATGATGTAGGAATTGATACAAAATCTGTTTCATTCATAACACTACCATCTTCTTCTGAAGGAATAGCTTCGATCAACTCTAGTGGGATCGTGAGAGTAAATGTAGACCCTTCTTTTATTGGGACTTTTAGTTTCCAATACCAAATTTGTGATTCTGGGATCCCAGTGCGTTGTGATACTGGATTGATTACAGTAAAGGTAAGAGAAATCCCTACTCCTAAATGGGCAATGGACGATTGGGGTGTGCTCAATATGAATGAGACACTTTCTAGGAATCTGCTACAGAATGACTATTCGATAGATTCTACTTGGACCTTTGTTGGATGGGATCCGGTTGCTCAATCTAATGGTAGTTTGTTGATTGACACACAAGGCGAATATACCTATCTTCCTTCATCAATGGGACGGGATACGATTCAGTATGTTGTTACAAATGGTGTGATTTGGGATACAGCCCATTTGTATTTGTTTGTCATAGAAGATCGCCCGTTGGCAAAAGACTCTATGGATTTAGTGATTTTCTACGAAATGAGAGATGGCCCAAATTGGTATAAGGCTTGGGACTTGAGTCAACCTATATCAACTTGGTTTGGAGTTGAACGCAATAACTTAGGCGTTACTAAAATGGATGTTCTAGGAATAGGACCAATTCCGGATTTTTCCAGTTTGAATTACCTTGAACATTTAGAATTTAGCCGTATGGAGGGTCCAATGCCAGACTTTTCGAATTTAACCAATCTAGCTTTTCTATATATTGATGTTCGTCATTCGGAGGGGCCAATTCCAGATTTTTCAAACTTACCAAACCTCACTTTTTTAAGGCTAGTAGAATTTGGAATTAATAGTCCACTTCCAGACTTTTCAAATCTACCAAATTTAGAGAGTTTAAATCTCGAATGGTCTGACATTACTGGGGCAATACCAGATTTTTCCAATTTGCCAAACCTAGAAACTATAGATTTTCAGAATAGTCAATTATCTGGGTCAATTCCAGGTTTTTCCAATTTGCCAAACCTAGCTTACCTAAATCTTGAGAATAATCAATTAACTGGGTCAATACCAGATTTTTCCAATTTGCCAAACCTACAATCTATAAACGTTGACTATAATCAACTAACAGGCTCAATTCCAAGCTTTTCAAATTTAAATCAACTACATACAATTCGAATGACCTCTAACAGTTTGTCTGGCCCAATTCCGGAATTTTTGAATCTGACAAACCTAGTAAATTTATGGCTTAATGGAAATAATCTATCTGGCTCCATTCCGGAATTTTTGAATTCACCTAATATTAGTAATCTTATACTTTTAGATAATCAGTTAACTGGACCGATTCCCAATTTTTCTCACATCAATTTTATAGGAAATTTCAATTTTTCATCAAACAAATTATCTGGAACACTCCCAAACTTTGGTTACCTAGGTTTTGGTGCCAGTTTAAATGTGTCTGACAATCGTTTGACCTTTGATGGTATGGCAGGAACCATAACTAATTCCGGCTTTGCATATGCTCCTCAAAAAAATATTCCTGTTATTCAACAAGGGAAAAAGCTACATATAAATCCAGGTGGAGATCCTACCAAAAACAAGATTACTTGGTATCGTAGTGTAAATGGCATTACTGTAGACAGTGCATTTGCACCAAATTTTTATCAACCTCAAATCACAGGCTATTATCATTGTAAAGTTACAAATGACGTAGTTACTCAACCGTGGACACCTAGCAAAAACTTGGTTTTGAGATCTGATACTGTATATTTTGTACCAAGTTGTAATTTCATTTCTGAGCTACAAACAAACATAACAGTATGCCGTGCAGACTCTATTGATTCGGGGTTCCCAGGTATGAATTCCTACATATGGTTGTTCAATGGTGATACTTTGGGTACATCACAAAAACTCGCAGTATATCAGCCAGGTACTTATATAATACAAATGCAAGATAGTTGTATGAACCCTCTTGTTGTTGACTCGACAAATGTGACGATCGACTATACCTGTATTTGGCCTGGAGACACCAATTTTGATGGGATTGTAAATCATTATGATCTTCAGAATATTGGATTACACTACGGAGCGACTGGTTCTTCAAGGAACGCGCCTATAGTTGCGTTTAATGCAGCTCAAAGTGCAAACTGGTCACAGCAAACGAATGGAGGACTGGACTTGAAGCATGTCGATGCAAATGGAGATGGGATTATTAGTTCTTCAGATCAAGATGTTATCCTAGCGAATTTTGGAAAGTCGTGGGGAAACTATACGCCACCAGTCGATTCAGCCATCAGTTCTCTTCGGATAATCCCTCAAATCAATATCGTCCAAAATGGTGTGGAGGAAGAATTCTTCATCAGGTATTCCCTAGAAAATAGTGTAGATACTACTACTAACTTATACGGGCTTGCATTTGAAACGATTATCCAAGCGCCCCAAGATATAAGTGACCAGATAGCCCTAGAAAACAACCACCTTCCTGGTGCTAGTAAATTCCTATCTATTTCAGAATCCGCGGGCTACAATCAGATCCAAAATGCGTTTACTAAAATAGATCTCACAGATGCAATATTACAAGATGCTAATACGAATCTGTTTTCGGTTTCAATCGGTACTGAGATGGATTTGCCTTCTGGTGATACAGTGAGCCTCATTCAAGTATCCACAGAAAATGTACGATTAACTAGAATCGATGGTAGTTTTGGTGTTGGACAATCGAGTATGAATGTACAAGGTGGCACCACTGAAATCACCTACACAGAAGACCTTGCATTTGCCTTGACTACGAAACCAGTCTACTGCGAGGTCAATGGCGAGATCGATATGCAGGTGTTGAAAGGTACCGCCCCCTATTCTTTCCAGTGGAGCGCTAACGCTAATGGCCAAACAACCGCCTCCGCAACAGGATTAACTGTAGGAACTTATGAGGTTACTGTTACGGATGCTCTTGCCAATAGCGTAAGCGCTCAGATATCCGTAGACGGAATTGATAAAATATCAGTCAACCCAATTACTACCGATCCTACACCAGGGCAATCGAATGGAGCAATCAGCCTCAACCTTTCTGGTGGAAGTGGCCCATTTGACATAGAATGGAATACGGGAGATGTTGGCCCAAGTATAAACAATCTTGCCGCAGGTCGCTACATCGCCCTTGTCAATGACCTAGCAACTTGTGCAGAGAGTTTTAGGTTCGATCTCGGAGTAACACCACTGGATCTCAAAGTTTATTTAGAAGGCGCGTATGATCCTTCTATTGGCTTAATGTCGGACGATCTAAGGACAAAACAGGTGCTCCCACTCATTGATCCATACGACTATACGAATAGCGTTTCCAGTTCCATCTTTGAGGTAAGCGGGGAAAATGCCATAACTGATTGGATATATGTCGACTTTACGGACAATAACTTTCAGACTATATATAGCTTCCCTGCGCTAGTTCAACGTGATGGAGATATTGTTGGAATGGACGGACTAACGCATCCTTTCATAGAAGATGTTCCTAAAGGAAAGTATAATGTTATTTTAACGCATCGAAATCATTTGCCTGTTACCTATCCATTGTCTGTCGAGGGTCCAACCGAAATTTTGTCTCATGATTTTACTAAAGTTGATTCTTACAAAAGTTTTGGTTTTGGTCAAAAAGAAATGATGCCAGGAAAATGGGTAATGTATACTGGGAATGGAGAACAAACCAACCTAGAATTGTTTGATATTAATGGCATTGATATCATCCTTTGGCACAAAACAAACGGTGTTTTTTCTATCTACAACAACTATGACTATAATCTAGATGCAGATGTAACTGGTTTAGATAGAATATTATTCAACAGTAATAATGGAGTATTTACAACCTTTTAGTTGATGCAACTACCATAGCATAAGATTTATGCTTTATCAAAGGTGTACGTTTCTAATAGGATTGTCCCAAGAAGTTTCGTAAGCACCAAGCACTAATTACTTGTCAATACAAGTGATCTAGCTATCCGATTGTATCCAGCATTCTGGCTATCTGTTCAGCATCACCCTCCTTTGAGTAACTGCTCCCAATCCAGTCTCACAGATCTGTAAGGATTGCAATTCGCCCCTCAATCTAACAAGCGTCAACTGTTATTCCGATACTTTGCTGAATAATCTTTATTTTTGTGCAAAACACAACCCATATGAGAAAAATAAGTGCGGATATAGTTTATCCGATCGTTGGAAAACCGTTACCTAAAGGCGTGATTACAGTTGATGAGCAAGGAGTTATACAGGCTATCGAAGCTGATACGCCAGAGAGCAGGATGGGTGCACAAACCTATAAGGGCATCATCGTACCTGGCTTTGTCAATGCGCATTGCCATTTGGAGCTTTCTCATATGAAAGGGAAGGTGGCGACGGGCACCAAGCTCATCCCGTTTATCTCAAATGTGGTCAAGCGGAGAGATGAAGATCCAGAATCAGTATTGCCAAGTATCAAACAAGCAGATGAAGCCATGTACGAGAATGGGATCATGGCTGTCGGTGACATTTCGAATTGTGCAGATACGTTTGAGCAAAAAAAAATCAGTAAACTCAAGTACTACACGTTTGTAGAGTTGTTTGATTTTAAACAAGCAGAACAAACAGAGTTTGACAACCGAAAACCGATATATGAACAACACCCAGAAACGGATACACTAAAGAAAAGCTACGTGCCTCACGCGCCATATAGCGTGTCAGAGCAACTATTTAAACAAATAAACGAAGCGAATACTGGCGAACAACGAACCGTAAGCATCCACAATCAAGAAACGCCTGATGAAAATGAGTTGCTTGAGAAGGGAACAGGCGCATTTATTGATTTTGTGAAGGGGTTTGGCTTGTCTACTGACCCATTCGTGGCAACGGGTAGATCCGCAATTCACTACGCGCTCAAAAACATGGATCCTGCACACCGTACACTGTTTGTGCACAATACAATGACGACAGAGAACGATATTATCGCTGCACAGCGCTGGGGCAAGCATGTCTATTGGGTGACTTGTCCAAACGCGAACTTATATATTGAAAATCGGTTGCCAGATTACCAAGCATTTTTAAATCAAAATGCAATGATGGCGATTGGTACCGACAGCCTTACATCTAATTGGCAACTGAGTATCTTAGAAGAGATGAAAACCATCTTGCAGTATCAGTCTTATCTATCATTCGAAACGGTATTGCAGTGGGCGACCTTGAATGGAGCGCTTGCCCTTGGATTTCAGAAGGACTTAGGTAGTATTGAATATGGTAAAGCGCCTGGGTTAAACTTATTGGCAATGCCTGATCCGACAGAGGATTTTGATTTGAGAAGATGTCGGGTGATTCGGTTAGTATAAAAATGAATATTCTAGAGGTATAGCGTCAAATTGCCTTCGTACAGGTATTTCCTGATCAGATAAATCTTTTCTATGTAAATTATAATGAAATACAATGGACTTTTTTACTTGAACTAGTATTCTATTTCAATAGTTTTATAGAACTATTTTTACCATCTTATTTTTAACATATTCTAAACATTATCCATTACAACCTTAATAAATCAATAAATCTAATCTGTAATTGAATAGTTTGTCAGTAAAATAGTTAACTTTGCGCAAATAGACGTCTTAAGCCTATAATAATCAAGATATAAATGGGATTATTCAATTTTTTTACGCAGGAAATTGCAATCGATTTAGGAACAGCCAATACGCTTATAATACAAAATAATAAAGTAGTTGTAGATGAGCCTTCTATTGTCGCAATCGACCGAAAAACAGGTATTACTATTGCGGTAGGGAAGAAAGCAATGCAGATGCATGAGAAAACTCATGATAACATAAAAACAGTACGCCCCTTAAAAGATGGTGTGATCGCCGACTTCCAAGCCGCCGAAAGCATGATCGAGGGACTGATAGATAT
Source organism: uncultured Saprospiraceae bacterium (assembly GCA_937959115.1). Taxonomy (GTDB): domain Bacteria; phylum Bacteroidota; class Bacteroidia; order Chitinophagales; family Saprospiraceae; genus JAHDHB01. The sequence goes on along the minus strand of CALGAW010000066.1, from coordinate 33,844 downwards.
GATGGGGCCGCGCAGGAAGTTCTTCAACCATATGAAAATGGTGATCTGTATTCCTTCTGGGATAACAGAGGTCGAAAAAAGAGCAGTATTTGACTCCGCAGAACATGTGGACGCAAAAGAAACATATTTGATTCATGAGCCAATGGCTGCAGCACTCGGTATCGGCCTTGATGTTGAAGAGCCTGTCGGTAATATGATCATTGATATTGGAGGTGGTACTACTGAGATTGCGGTCATCGCTTTGTCAGGTATTGTTTGTGATCAATCGATCCGTATTGCCGGAGATGAGTTTACGAATGACATCATGAACTACATGAAGCGTCAACACAATATACTTATTGGTGAACGGTCTTCTGAACAAATAAAAATTCATGTGGGATCTGCTTTGCCTGACCTGCCAAATCCACCAGAAGATTTTCCTGTAAATGGTCGTGACTTGATGACTGGAATTCCCAAGCAAATCACGGTTTCGTATTCTGAAATCTCTCATGCACTAGACAAATCAATTTCGAAAATTGAGGATGCAATACTGAAAGCGCTGGAAAACACACCTCCAGAGTTAGCATCTGATATCTATCGAACTGGTCTCTACCTAACAGGTGGCGGTGCATTACTTAGAGGCTTGGATACTCGGATCAGTGCAAAAACGAAATTACCCGTTTATGTGGCAGAAGATCCACTAAGAGCAGTAGTGCGCGGTACAGGTATCGCACTAAAAAATACGAGCCGATTTACCTTCCTGATTGACAGGAAAAGTGTATAACGAATCCGATTTTAAAACCGATTACGCGATGTAAGGAAAAGTAGAGGCCAATGGGCAATCTGATTGCATTTTTATTAAAATTCCATACCTTCTTCCTGTTTATCTTGCTGGAAGTCATCTCCTTAACTTTGCTAGTTACGCTTAATGATAGTCAAAATCAACTGTTTATAAGCTCCTCAAATTCTGTATCTGGCGCCATATTCAACATGTATGATGGAGTCACAAGTTACGTTAGTTTAACGGAAGAAAATCGGAAGCTGCAACAAGAAAATGCGGAGCTCAAGGGAAGAAATAAGAATTCGATTTATTTTAATCAAATACTGAACAAAGAAGACCTAGATTCTATCTTTGAAAACAAGCTCGCCCAGCAGCAATTTGGATATGTCCCAGCTCGAATCATTAATAATTCCATCAACCGATCATCCAATTATATAACGATCAATAAGGGCAAGAAGCATAACATAAAACCTAACTCTGGAGTCATTACCAGTCAAGGAGTGGTCGGGATTGTCTTGAAGGTTTCTGAAAACTACTCAGTGATCATGTCAATGCTGCATCGCGACATGAGAATAAGCGCAAAACTCAGTAAAACCAAGCATTTTGGCTCCCTAGTTTGGGACGGAAAAGACTACCGACTTATGGACTTGAAAGCCATACCGAAACATGCACCAATAATGAAGGGCGACTCCATCACAACCAGTGGTTTTTCGACCATATTTCCACAAAATATTCGAATTGGAAACGTAGAGAATGTAGAGCATGAGGAAGGCGATAATTTTCATTCCATCAAAGTAAAACTAAGTACAGACCTAAAAAGCACGGAATACGTTTATGTGGTAGAAAATAGGATGAAAGAAGAACAACAAAATTTAGAGAAGGAGGTGCAAGGTGAATAGCGGATATCTTGCTCCATTGATCCGATTTTTTGTATTGTTAATATTTCAAGTATTAATACTAAAGAATATCAATATATATCCTCCATACGTGCAGGTATTCATCTATCCCTTGTTTATTTTGTTACTGCCAATGAAAACGCCACAATGGGCCTTGTTGCTCCTAGGGTTTTTAATTGGGATATCAGTAGATATGTTTTACGATAGTCTAGGTTTGCATGCGGCAGCAGGGGTGTTGATTGCTTATGCCCGCAAATTCGTCGCTAAATTTTTAGAACCCCATGGCGGTTATGAAATCAATGACAATCCGAATAAAACGGATATGGGTTTCACATGGTTCTTGCAATATTCAAGTCTTTTAATGACTGTGTTTGTGTTGTACGTGTTTATATTAGAAGAATTTTCTTTTATGAATATCGGCTTGATTCTCCTTAAAAGTGTTATCGCGTTTATCCTTTCAATGATCGTCATATTGCTTCATCATTTTATTTTTAACCCTAAAAATTAATGAATGAAGAACGTGTATGCAGGTCGTCAATTCATTGTAATGGGAGTCATTGCACTTGCTGGTTTTTTGCTTCTAGGGAAAAGCTTCCAACTTCAGGTGTTAAATGCAGCAGCAACCTCTAAAGGAAATATCACTGGTGTGCAGGCCATGACAATGTATCCATCCCGGGGACTTATCTTTGATCGAGACACCACACTGATGGTAAATAATAAGGCGATTTATGATTTGAAGGTAACCTACAATCAAGTCAAGAACATTGATACTGCCAAATTTTGCAAATTATTGGAGATTGATAAAAGTACTTTTGAAAAGAATCTGAATAAGAATTTTAGAAGTATCCGATACGCGCGACACATTCCGTTCAATTTTATTTCTAAAGTTTCTGCCCGCCAATTTGCTACCTTTCAAGAAAGCATGTACGAGTTTCCAGGTTTCTTTGAAGAACTTAGAAACGTAAGAGATTATAACTATCCAGTTGGTGGTCACGTCCTCGGCTATCTAAGTGAAGTGGGCCCACTCAAAATAAAGGAATCAGAGCGCTATTACATGGAAGGCGATTACATTGGGGTCACTGGATTGGAAAGCCAATACGAAGAGCTCTTGCGTGGTCAGAAAGGAGAAAAACTGTTTCTTAGGGACAACCTAGGCAGAATTGAAGGTAGCTACCAAGACGGCGCTCAGGATCAACCCGCAATATCAGGCACAAGCATCCTTACAACACTTGACTTTGATCTTCAGCAATACGGAGAACAGCTCCTACAAAATAAGATTGGAGCTATCGTCGCCATCGAACCATCAACAGGAGAAATTCTTGCCTTTATCAGCAGTCCAAGCTACGACCCATCTGTTCTTTCTATTAATAGAAACCGAAGTACAGCCTTCGACACACTTAAAAACAATAAGAACAAACCATTGTTTAACCGAGCGCTGAAAGCACAATATCCACCAGGATCCACCTTCAAGCCACTCATGTCGCTGATCGGATTAGCAGAGAATAAGACGACCCCCTTTCGAGGAACTGCCTGCAGCGGGGCTTATTATTATAAAAACCTTCGATTTGGGTGCCGGACTCATTCAGAACCGATATCCAATATGAAGAAAGCCATTCAGTATAGCTGTAATACCTATTACTTTGAGCTTTTTAGAGACGTTATTGATCAAGACGGATTTGGTGACCCGAAGGAAGGTATGCAAAAGTTTGATGATTATTTAAAGTCATTTGGTCTAGGACAACCATTAAATATTGATCTTGAAGGAGAGACGGATGGGAATGTTCCTACAGTTGATTATTATAATAAGATTTATCGCGGATCATGGAGCTCTCCGACCATTTTGTCCCTCGCAATTGGACAAGGAGAATTATTAGTGACGCCGATTCAATTGGCAAACCTAGCTGCAATTTTTGCAAACAAAGGCTCTTATTATGAACCACATCTTGTTAAAGGGTTTATCAATTCTAATGTGGAGCCAAAGAGATATGAAAAGAAAACGACTTTAATCACCAATCCTGCGTTCTATGATGCGGTGAACGATGGGATGGAGCTTGTGACACAAGGGGCGCCAATATTGGACATTCCATACTGCGGTAAGACGGGGACGGTGCAGAATCCACACGGAGCTGATCACTCTACCTTTATAAGCTTTGCGCCCAAAGAAAATCCTAAAATCGCATTGGCAGTGTATGTAGAGAACTCAGGTTTCGGATCTATTTATGCCCGACCGATTGCAAGTTTAATGATTGAAAGGTATATCAAGGGAGATATTAATCGAGAAGATCCGTATCGGGTAATGTTAGAAAAACGAATGTTTAACTCAAATTTATTAATCAAAGATGAGTAGAAGAGCCTCGAATGCACGGAATACCGACTGGCTGACCATCTTTCTATATCTTGGTCTTGTGGCTACTGGCTGGCTGATGATCTATGCAACTAATTATTCGCCAGATGCACCTACCAAAATCTACGACACCTCTCAACGCCATGGAAATCAGTTGATTTGGATTGGTATTTCTATCGTGGCGGGGCTGTTTGCGATGGTTGTAGACAGTAAGTTCTACCGTGCTTTTTCCTTTCCACTCTATGGTATTGTCATGCTTTTGCTCCTAGGGGTGTTACTGTTTGGCCAGGAAGTAGCAGGTGCGCGCTCGTGGTTTAATATTGGGTTTTTCAAGTTTCAGCCTTCAGAATTTGGTAAACTCGCAGCCTGTTTGGCCTTGGCTTCTTACCTAAGTCGGTTTAATACCAAACTAGATGATGATCGAGTTAAGTTCGTGGCTTTGGGGATTATTGGCTTGCCGATGCTCTTGATTTTACTTCAACCAGATGCTGGGTCAGCCCTAGTGTATACTTCCTTTCTAATCTTATTGTTTCGAGAAGGAATGCCCCCAACAATTTACGTTTTGGCATTGATTTTTGCCATTATTTCTATTATCTCCCTGATTTTTCCTCCCTTGCAAATTGCAGCAGTTCTTGCCTTCATTGGCGTACAGCTGTTAATCGCTAATATGAATTCGCGGAAAATCCCATGGCTACTGTTTTCAGTTGCATTAGCTGTCGCTGTCTATCAAGGCTTTCAATACCCAATATTTAAGTCCGTGGTGCTAGCAATCTTAGGGCTTGTATTGGTCGTAATGAGTGTTCATATCATTCGTATTAAAAAAGCTAAAATAGCCTACACTGTGTTGATCGGGTTTGTCTGTTGTATGGGGTACTCATTTGCAGTGAGTTATGTCTTCAACGATGTATTTCAGCCGCATCAACAGGACAGAATTAACGTATGGTTGCAGCCTTCCAAGTGCGATCCGCTTGGTTCACTATACAATTTGAATCAATCGAAACTAGCCATTAGTTCTGGTGGTTTAAACGGTAAAGGGTTTTTAGATGGAAGAATCACACAGCTAAACTATGTGCCTGAACAATCTACAGATTTCATATTTTGTACGGTAGGTGAAGAGCATGGTTTTCTAGGGAGTTTTGGTTTAATCATATTGTTCATGGGCCTCTTGCTCCGAATTATTTACATTGCAGAGCGGCAGAGGTCTAGCTTTTCTAGGATGTACGCTTATGGCGTAGCAGGTGTCATCTTTTTCCACTTTTTTATCAATATTGGGATGACGATGGGCTTGGTACCGATCATTGGGATACCCTTGCCTTTTATTAGCTATGGAGGCTCGTCTCTAGTCAGCTTTACGCTGTTAATCGCAGTGTTGATTAAGCTGGATAGTGTTCGGATGGAGAGCATTTAGAAATAAGTCTGTTTGTCTAAAAAACACCATAAAATTGTTAAACGATATCAGTTGATCGTATAAAGGTCATAGACTGTACTAAAGACTTCCTGTTCTAATCCAATCTTTTAAGTCAAAAAAAATCATAATTATCATTAAGTTTGTATCATGAAAATCATAATCATTAATGGTCCCAATCTCAACTTACTCGGGACACGACAACCTGAAATCTATGGAAGCCGTTCGTTTGGTGATTATTTTAAGGAGCTAGTTGATCAATTTCAAACCACTGAGTTAACGTATTACCAAAGCAATCATGAAGGAGCACTCATCGATAAATTGCAAGAGGTTGGCTTTGATTGGGATGGAATTGTATTTAATGCTGCTGGATACACACACACCTCAGTTGCCCTAGCAGATACAGTAGCAGCGATTGATACGCCAGTAGTGGAAGTCCACATTTCTAATATCTATGAACGAGAACCATTTAGGCATCATTCATATCTGAAGACAAATTGTGTAAAAAGCATCGTTGGTAAAGGATTGATTGGCTACAAGGAAGCGATTGATTATTTGATTGAACATTCACAAAAATAATTCATTAACTTTGCGAAGGTGAAGCATGAAAATATGGGCAGAATTGTTACATTAACAACAGATTTAGGATGGAAGGATTACTACCTTGGCTCGATCAAAGGAAGTATCTTGTCTATTGATTCGTCCGTTAATGTGGTTGATGTTTCACATGATATCAAAACGTACGACATTGTAGAAGCAGCCTTCGTGCTGAAAAACGTCTACCCTAATTTTCCAAAAGGAACCATTCACCTAATCAATGTCAATAGTTTTCAGAATCGGAAGCCTTATTTCCTAGTAGTTAAAGCAAACGACCAGTATTTTATAGGACCAGATAATGGACTTTTTACCCTTGTGTTCGAAGATTTACCATCAACTATATATCAAGTTGCTATTGAGATTGGTGGGACGTTTCCTCTTAATAGCATTATTGCTAAGATTGTAGGACATTTGCTCCACGAAAAACCACTCATTGAAATCGGTGAGCCTCTTAGTGAGATTGAGCAGCGCATTGCCTTACAACCAGTCATCAGTAAATCACAGATTAGAGGTACCGTGATCCATATTGATAATTATGAGAATGTGATCCTGAATATCAATAAATCCTTGTTTGATCGTGTACGGGACGGCCGTTCTTTTGCCTTATACTTTAAGCGGTTTGACCCCATATGCGTTATATGCGATCACTATGCTGACGTGTCTGTAGGGGAAACACTGTGTTTGTTTAATTCAGCGGGGTATCTTGAAATCGCAATTAACATGGGCAAAGCTGCAAGTATGCACAGCTTAAACCTAGATGAGACCATTCAGATTGACTTTGAGCCGAATCAAGAATTATGATAAAACGAATCGTAAAACTTACTTTTCAGCCAGATAAAGTAGCCGAATTTTTACTTATTTTTCATGAACGAAAAGCACAGATTCGCGCATTTGACGGTTGCCTGTATTTGGAATTGTTGCAGGAGCATCCTGATGGTTCAGTACTGTTTACGGTAAGTCATTGGCGTGATCAAGCAGCACTTAACACCTATCGGAATTCTGATTTTTTTAAGGAAGTCTGGCCAAAAACGAAAGCACTGTTTGCTGGAAAGCCCGAGGCGTGGAGTTTGGATAGTTTAGCGGTAGTATCAAACAAAAATGAGAAATAAGCGATTAAAAATACAACTCATACAAATTCTAAAAAAGCGGATTGCTGGACACGATGTCTACTATGCGTTGATCAATGATAGCCCAACTTACAATGGAAATTCGATCAAATCAATCGTTTTTGATGAATGGCATCAACGAAACAACAATTATATAAGGACAAACACTCCTTTGTGTGTATTAAGTATAGATGACCGTTATAAAGTCAAAGTATTATCACCAGTAAATGGTTTTCTTTCAATGAAGAGTGTTCAAGATGAAAAATTAGATGGGAAAGCGATCCTATGTAGTATTCATACCTCAAGAGCTTCCGTTGAATTGGATGATTTTACCGTAATTGGTCAGGACAACTTAATAACAAAGTTGGAAGTTAATTTTATTATTAACAAAAAAGAAGTTGTTTCACCTAAACCGATTTTCGAAGAAGAAAACGCCATTTCAGAAGAAGAATATTCAAAAGAAGCTCTTGCAAAACATTTCAAATCTGGTTTGGGAAGTGATTTAAGAGATAAAATCCCGCTTTTACCAGAACAGGTTGCTTGGTTGAATCAAATGAAATATCCTGCCAGTACTTTTTTAGGAACTATACAGCTAATATCGCAGGCGGCAAAGCTGTATGTCGCCTATTTTGAACGGTTAAATGAACATTACAATGCAAACAATTCAGACATTTATGAAACCATTCGTAATCAATTGATTGAGATTAAAGAGAATCGTGAGTATAGGTTTAGAAGTAGTTATTATTATGATTCTTCGTATAAAAAATTCGACGCTAAAAAAGAGCATTTTGACTTGATGACTGAATTGTTTTCCCTCGCTGAACAAAGTTTGAAAATCCATTATAAGTATGGTAATAAAACAGAAATCATCCATAAATCAGACCGAATACTTGATTTTTTTCCTACAGTGGCCAATAAAATTATACCTGAAGTCAATCATTTCTTCCTTGCTGAATTGGAGAAGCCAAATAGATCGACATTACAGTTTCTAAATGAAACGAACAAAACAAGATGGAAGGATGATTTTAGAAAAATACAGAAGAATTTCAATTCCAATCCAGAGAAATATTTTAAGGAATTGAAGGAATTAATTAATCTTAATAATGGAAATAAAAGTCAACGATTAATCTATTTCGAATCATCAAAATTATTAGTAGACTACCGCCCAGAAATAAGCTTGCTCCACTATGCAATCTATCAGATAGATACAGAAAAAGAGGAAGGAAAAGTAAAAGAACTTCCAAAACAAACAGCAAAAAAGTTGTTCAGATCAGAAGAGATGAGCACCTCCTTTTTCCAATTAATCAGCACCGTCTCTACCAGATTTGACCTACTAAAACTAAAAGACGAAATCGCCGAACTGCTAGTAGTAAAGAGAAAAAAGATTGTTCTAAATGAAAAAGACATTAAGTCCATCCATCATCAGCAAACAGATGTCGTCAATAAATTAAATGAGATCCTAGAAGAAAAGACACCTGTAATCAGCGAACCCAATCCAGCAAAGCAAACTGCCTCTAGCCTAGACGACCTCTTCGAAAACGAAGACAACGAGCTCTCAGAAATTGAGTTTTCAGCAGATCATCTCTCCATGTTACAGTTGTTTGTAAGGCAGAATTTCAAGCTTAGCACAGAAAAAATGAATACCTTTGCGGCGAACATTAACCGTTTTGCATCAGGCATCATCAACGAGATCAATGAACTCGCGTATGATGCACTAGAGGAAGAACTGATACTAGAAGAAGAAAACGAGTATAGCATTGAAAATACATACCACCAAGTTGTGAGCCAAATAGCTAAGAATGAAATTAAGTAAATTAAAACCGAAGACTGCAACCGCAATCATTAACTCTCTAGTTGGAGGGGTGGTGCCCAAAATCGGTGTTCAATACATCACTGTTGGGAGAACCAAAGAAGTAGAGGCTATTCTGAATGCGCTGAAAGAAGTGAAAGCAGGACACAGTATTGTGAAGTTCTGGATTGGTGAATTTGGTAGCGGTAAAAGCTTTATTCTCCACTTACTCAACACGATCGCTCTAAAAGAGAAATTTGTAACTGCAACAGCTGATTTCACTCCAGAACGCAGACTCTATGGCACTCAACGAAAAGCAGTCGCGATTTATTCTGCCTTGATCAATAACCTGTCCATCCAAACAAAGCCAGATGGAGGCGCGCTCCCCACGCTCCTAGAAAAATGGATAGAACAAGTACTACTAGAAACGGCTAAACTGCACAATATCCCCCTTGGAGAAATACGAGACGAAAAACACATGGACCGTGTTCAGAATCAACTCCTTACTACAATAAATGAGCTGTCAGACGTAGGCGGATACGATTTTGGATTGGTTGTCTCTAAGTATTATGAAGGCTACATCACAGATAATACCAATCTTAAGAAAAGCGCTCTACGTTGGCTGAGAGGTGAATACACCACTAAAACGGAAGCTAGGAGTGACTTGAACGTCCGTAGCATTATCGGCGATGGTAATTTCTATGATATGCTAAAGAATTTTACCCGCTTCTTCAAATCTATCGGGTACAGTGGGTTTATGGTGAATTTCGATGAAGCCATCAACCTGTATAAGATCTCCCATGCACAGACACGAGAGAAAAACTACGAGAAAATTCTAAGCATTTATAACGATTGTCTCCAAGGAAAAACAGAAGGTCTTTTTGTGAATTTTGCAGGCACACACGAATTCCTCACCGATCAACGACGAGGCCTATTTAGCTACAATGCACTAAAAACTAGGTTGGAAAGCAACAAATACGAGACCAACGAACTACGAGATTTCACACAGCCTGTCATTCGGCTTCGTCCACTTTCGCACAACGAGATATTTGTATTGTTACAAAAGCTAAAACAGATTTTTGACTTCAATTATTCGATTACCATTGGGATAGATGACGATTTTATCCAAGCGTTTATGGAAGAAGTGTATAACCGACCTGGGACAAGCGAGTTTTTAACACCTAGAGAAGTGATCCGAGATTTCCTGAATATCCTTAGTCTATTAAGGCAAAATCCTGAAGTGGATAAGCATCAAATTCTTCAAAAAATGGAGGTCACTAAAAGCCAGCAATTTGATCTGGATGATCTAAATATAGAAGAACTATAATGGCCTTTTCTTTACTATCAAGGCCCATTCAAAAATTTATCCGTGATCAGAAATGGGACAGCTTGCATCCAATTCAACTAGCAGCAATTCAACGGATACTCAGCACTCAGAACAATTATATCATAGCGGCTAGGACCGCATCAGGGAAAACAGAAGCCGCATTTCTTCCTGTGTTATCTGCTATTGATCCAAGTGAATCAGGTGTGCAAGTCTTGTATATCTCGCCGCTTGTTGCACTGATCAATGACCAATTCAGACGAGTAGAAGATTTGTCTCGTTATTTGAATGTCCGTATTACTAAATGGCACGGTGAAGCCAAGAAAAGTCAAAAGGAACATCTGATCCATCAACCGTCTGGTATTTTGCTGATAACACCAGAATCCCTTGAAGCGATGTTTGCCAATCGCCCGCAATACATTGAACTACTATTCAGTAATTTGAAGTTTGTGATCATTGATGAGATCCATATGTTCCTTGGCAAAGAACGCGGCATCCAATTGCAATCATTGCTACATAGAATCAAGGAGAAATCGAATTGTAATTATCGAGGCATTGGCTTGTCGGCCACGCTCGGTGATTTTCAGTTGGTCAAGACCTTTTTCGGAGCGCCAGAACACACTAAAGTCCTAGTAGACAAACACAAGCAACCCGTAGAGGCTACCTTCCACTATTTTCCTTCTGATGACAAGCTTCCTGCTGACTTGTTTAAGGAGTTGTTTCGGAATACTATGTCCAATCGAGCACTGATTTTTCCCAATTCTCGGGCTAGGGTGGAGGAGATTGCGGTGGTGCTCAAAAAGATTAGTGAAAAGGTAGGTAGTTCTACACATTACTTTGCACATCATTCCTCAGTTAGTCGGGAGTTGCGTGAGTTTATCGAACATTTTGCTAAGCACGAAACGCGTAGTTTTTTCAATATAGTTTGTACTTCTACCCTTGAGTTGGGGATTGATCTTGGCAGCATTGATCTTGTTGCGCAAGTTGATTCTACCTATTCTGTTGCTAGTTTGGCGCAGCGGTTTGGGCGTAGTGGTCGGAAGATCGGTTCGACGAGCAAGTTGCATCTATATGCTACAAATCCTTGGAGTCTGCTACAGTCGGTTGCCTGTTATCTCTTGTATGAAGATGGTTTTGTTGAGCCACCAGACAGCATGCTGTATCCAATTGATATACTGTTTCAGCAAACGTTATCTGTATTGAAGGAGCGTTCAGGTTGCCAGTTGGATGATTTATTGCCAACATTGCTACAAAACCCTGCGTTTTCTCAAATCCCTGTTGCGGATGTGAAGTTGCTATGGAAAGAGATGATTGCTTCTGACTATATCGAAGATCTGAAACGTGAAATCATTCTTGGTATTGCTGGGGAAGCACTCGTCAACCGGCGAAGCTTCTATTCCGTTTTTAAGAGCAAGCGCAATTTTAAGGTGTTTGCAAAGAATAAATTGATTGGTGAAATCCCATTGTCGCCTACGATTCGAGTGGATGAGCATATTCTGCTTGCTGCACGAACCTGGAAAATCGAACACATTCATTATGAACGGCGAAGAATCCAAGTCGTGAATGCAACGGATGGCAAAAAGCCAATTTTTGGAGGTACTAGCAGTCTGATTCATCCAGTGATTTGGCAGCGGATGTTTGACTTATTGGTCGATGATGCTCCTTTGCCACCGCTTAGTCCTCAAGTCCTAGAACCCTTCCAGCAGCTGCGGTCTAGTTTTCAGCGCTTCCCGATTCTCAACAAGAAAACGGATCGCCCTGCGCTGATGACGGTGGACGGTGTGACATTTTATTCCTTTACGGGAACGAGAATCAATAGAACCCTACAAGTGTTATTTAATTTTCAACTTAAAAAAACGATTCCATTCCAACCAGCCCAAAGCTGTTTTCAGCTTTTGCTCACCAAGGAGGAATTTATTGCTTTAATCGCAGCAGCCAAAAATCTTATTCCGCGGTTTAGTGGCATCATCGATCAGTTTACTTCGGACCAATTGTCTAAGTTTCCCTTGCCAAGGTGGTCGGAATATCTTCCGGAATCGTTAAAGAAAAAGCAGTTAGGAATTGATTATTTTGATGTTCCTGGGACGGTGAGCTATTTGGAGGTTTTGGAGGTGGTGTTTGTGGACTGATGGCTGTTTTTCCTGAACCCATTCATAAATTCATTATTCTTTAGGACTATTTTACATACATAGAATGCTACTCTAGGTTGTTATACTCAGAGAAATAGACACTATTATTAATTTAAAAAGACCAATTCCTTTACGGACAATTTTCATTATCTCCTTTCATCGCATAACCCCAAGCAGCAGAAGCAACCGAGACAAAATGATTTAAGATGACATGAGAAGAACTACTTCCTGCAGAGAGACTTGGGTAATTTGCATTTGTCGCAGGAGCAACCAGATTATCCATTGAAGTTGAAAAGCCGACTGTTAATGCGAAAAGGTGCTCATACCCAGGGGTTAGTCCAGTAGCTCCTGGCCATGCTTCACCAGAATTTATTCGAATGGCAACTCGATCTCCAATCAACTTTAACATCGCTTCAGTAACCAAAGGGCCAGTCGGTTGTCCAGTCAGGGTCTGCTTGTCTCTTACGATAGAGATGTTTGACATGGCATCAGTGTCATGCCCTATATCACTGCCCAAGTCACCAGATGTCGCTTGATAAGCGTTGAGCACCGAAGTTAAATTAGAAGAGATGTGCGAATTGAAATCAGTGTATCCTCCAATGTTTGACCATAAATACGCACCAGTTAAAGAGTGAAGACACATATGAGAGAATCCACCATTAGATGGTTGGCAATGGCCGTCCATGTTGTTCATATACGCAGCGATTGCAGGTTTTATGGAAATCGCCCAAGCGTCTATCTTAGCTTGTTCTGCGGAAGTGACTCCAACCTCCACCAACGCACAAACTGCATAGCCAGCCCAAGCCATGGTTCGTGATGCGTCAAGGTATCGATGTCTAGTAACAGTGGGGTTTCTATTGGCGCCACAAGAGTAGTCAGAGGTGCTAGATGTGCCTGCAGTCCCATTACCTGAAATGAATTTAGGCATTATGTCATCTAAAATTTCCCAAAGACTATCCTCATAGTCTTGGACATGACTTGTTTGGCCAACAGCATCAGCATACAATAACATTCTTGTTATGGATTCAATAGCAGCCTTGTAGTGATACATTTTTACACCGGTCACACCACAATAACCACCATTGTTTTGCCAGTGTGTATCACTTTGACTGACTCCAAAGTTTCTTAAGGTAGTCATTAACCTTGGAAGATTGGTATGAAACAATGCCTCATAAGGAGCTGCAAGTGCTAGCCTTGAGTTGTCACACGTGACTAAGTCGCCATTGCCTCCTGATGGAGTAAAGTCATAGTTGACCACACAAGTTCCTGCAGAAACTATATTGGTAAGATCACCATCATACCAATACAACAGTTCAATATTGAGTGTGCCTGTTCCACTAGATATTCCTAGCGCACTACAAATGTCGATCGTGTTGGAAGAGATCGGATACATGACTGAAAGCCCTGGGTCAACTCCATTTATTCTAAGGTCATAGTTTACGGTAGTAGAGGTGGGATTGTTATGAGACCAGCTTACCGTATAGTTGCAATTGTCTAGAACAAAATTGGAAGGAGGACAGATTAATAAAGGTTCTGTTATTAGGGTATCTAGACATTCCAGCTTTGTTACTCCAGAAAAGGTTCCATTATTAATACCCCACAAAATACGGTCACCTGCAGATACATCATTGTCCATATTATAGTCAGCTGGATGGTAAAGGCCAAATGAACCATTGGTGAGTGCCCAGTAGGATCTGTCTAGTGCATTGAGATCATAGCCTGTGGCTCCGTCCTGACTACCATTTCCAGCAAAAAGTGCCCAGTTGTTCCCTAGCCGCTTTTGGCCACTCCCCGTTCCTGAATAGCCTGGAGTTTGTGTGAAATCAAACGTCAGTGTTTCATTTACAATTGGTACAGGCTGATCAGTGATTATCGGTAAGTGATTACGATGTTCTACCATCACATATACCGAACTCAAGCCTGAGGGAATAGAGACATTAAAGGACTCCACCGTTCCGTCTTGCAACAGAATTGCTGCCTTACGGGCAATACACCCACTTGTTAGAGATTCGCGAAATGAGATAAGCACCCAGTCAACCATTCCCGCTGGAGGATTAGTAACTTGCTCCGATCCGAGATAACCCCAATCTGAATGGTGATAGGGCTGAAGGTTAGGAAGCTGTCCTGCTTGTCGCAACGTTGTATTCATGCTTTCATTAGAAGCATCATATGGGCCTTCCAGAAACACAGACAAGTTGCAAGTCACTTCAGGATCTGGCACAACAGGTGCTTCGTTAAACAGTATGTCAATCTCAGTCTGGTTCAACGCTCTGTCAAATATCTTAAGATCATCAATTGCCCCTTCAAAGTAATTGATGAAGTCTCTGGTACCCAGGCGTAATGGCGCAGTTCCATTGCCTGGAGAGATGGAGTAGCTAGTAAAGGTATCCGTATCCTTTAATACACCGTTCTTATACAATTGAATCGTGTTTGTAGGAAAGTTGTAGAGTGCAACGATGTGTATCCATTGCCCAGGAGTAACGACCTCTTGCACATAGCTTCCTGCTCCCAATCCTCCTGAAAGGTTGTAAGAATAACACGAGGTCCGATTCGGGCGAATAGAGTTCTTGTTATACATCCGTAGCACATATTCATGTTGACCACTAACGCCTTTTCCCATCCAATGGATATAATCACCACCAGTACTGAAATCCAGTACATCAGGACGCATCCACACAGAAATAGTCAGCTGGCCTGTGGTCGGAATACTAATGAGATTGTTGTCTGGTATTTCAATGTATTGACTCGTGCCATTAAAGACATAACAACTATTGGGTCGATTGAATCGATCTGTTGCTGCAGAAGCGGAGACCGTTGAAGCGTGATTCCCATTCCCACTGTAATCATTCCCGTTCCCATCTAGAGGATAATGTGCGACTAGGTCAGGGATAGGATTTGCTTGTACATTAGAAGCTAAAAATAAAAGAAAGCACAAAGTGAGAGAATAGCGGAGAAGGGAAACCATAGATAAAATGATTTTGTTAGTTAGTTAGATCCCTATCAAGATACTAAGAATTAATGGATTATGATTAGTAATTGCAAGAGTTTTTATCGTAAAATTCACAAGGAATCTAATGAAATCCCTAAATCCAGAATTATGATTTAAAAGATTGTTTTAATGATTAAAAAGTCCTACTAATCCTTGAAATCCAACAAATCGTAATCAAGACTACCTTCTTTTTATCAATTCAACTTATACTTTAACCCCAACTTATCCAACTCATTCACAAAGTCATTATCTGCCAACACTTTATGAGACTTAGAATGCATGGCAAGTTTGATTTTTTTGTTCGGATCAATGAATACAAGTTTTAGCTTGTGTTTGCCTTTATGTTTAACACAAAGCAATTCTATTTGTGCAGACAATTCCTTGGTTAGCTTGTTTACATCCATTTTTACCGTAATCGACTCGGTTTTATCCTTGGCTAATCCTTCTAGTAGCTGAACTTCCTTACATCTAAACTCGTACTCATCCTCGCTATTCCATTTCTTTTGGTATTTCCCTTTGATGTAGATAATGGCTCCTTTTTCAAAGAATTGCTTGAAATTCATGTAATCGTTTCCAAACATTCTGATGTTTAGAGACGTACTAAAGTCTTGAATGATAAAGTCTCCCCAACCTGTACCTTTCTTACTGATTCTATGATTGGCAGAGCTAACAATACCAGCAATCTTAATTTCACTGGCCTGTTTGAACTTGTCCATCTGATCAATACCACAAGTCGTAAAATTTTTAATCTCTAGACGGTAATTGTCTAGTGGATGCCCTGTGATGTATATTCCAGCAACTTCTTTTTCCCGCTCGAGTTTATCAATTAAGCTCCATTCTTCCACTTCTGGATAAGGCGGTTCCTGAACCATCGTTTCTTTGGCTGTTCCAAACAAGGAAGAAGAGGCCATAGCCAGTTGGTCCTGATACGCATTCCCATACTTCAACAGATGTGCGATGAAGGAATCAAACTTGTCTGATGGCGCAAAAAATGTAGAACGGTGAAGTCCTTCAAAACAATCAAAGGCACCAGCCAACGCCATCCCTTCAATACATTTTTTGTTGACTTGACGCAAGTTCAAGCGTCGAGCGAAGTCATAAACAGATTCGTAGTCGCCTTTTTCGCGTTCTGCAACAAGCAGTTCAACAGGGCCTTCACCAACGCCCTTTAAAGCAGACAAGCCAAAGCGGATCGCGCCTTCCTTGTTCACCATAAAGTTTAGATGTGACTCATTGACATCAGGACCTAACACTTCAAGACCCATACGCTTGCATTCCCTTAGGAAGAAGTTGACTTTTGAGATATCACTCTTATTGTGCGTAAGGACCGAAGCCATGAACTCTGCAGGATAATTCGCCTTTAAAAAAGCCGTTTGAAAAGCGACGAGTGCGTAGCAAGTAGAATGTGATTTATTAAAGGCATAAGAGGCAAACGCTTCCCAGTCCTTCCAAATTTTGTCTATTTTCTCTTTTGGATGACCATTAGCTTCACAACCCGCTAGAAACTTAGGATAGAGCGCATCAATAATCTTTTTCTTCTTCTTTCCCATTCCCTTTCGCAGGGCATCCGCCTCTCCTTTTGAAAAGCCACCAAGCTTCTGAGAGAGTAACATCACTTGCTCTTGATAAACAGTAATACCATACGTTTCTGATAGGTATTCCTCCATATCAGGAAGATCATAAACAATTTTTTCTTTCCCTAGCTTACGCGCAACGAAGTTGGGAATATACGCTAATGGTCCTGGACGATACAAGGCATTCATGGCAATTAAGTCTTCGAACTTATCTGGCACGAGTTCCTTCATATATCGTTGCATTCCAGTGGACTCATATTGGAAAATACCTATGGTCTCTCCACGTTGGAACAACTCATAAGTCTTGACATCGTCTAGCGGTATTTCATCAGGATCAATATCAACTCCATGCGTGATTTTTGCCATCTTAATGGCATCCTTGATGATGGTCAGTGTCTTGAGACCAAGGAAATCCATTTTTAGGAGTCCCGCATCTTCTGCAACACTATTATCAAACTGGGAAACAAGTAGCTCAGAATCCTTAGCAACAGATACGGGAACATAGTTTGTAATATCGTCTGGAGTTATCACTACTCCACAGGCATGAATCCCCGTATTTCTAATAGAACCTTCCAGTTTTTTGGCCGTACGGATGGTGTTTCCAATTTCATCCTCGCCTTGAGACATTTCCCTGAATTTGTAGGCCCGTTCCTTGTCGTCACTGTTTAGTTTGTCCTTGAGTTTTGGAGCGATGTCCCCTTCTGCTAATACCTGTTTAAGTGTTGCGCCGAGCGCCAATGGGAATGACTTAGCAATTTTATCTACTTCAGATAAGGGTACATCCATTACCCGACCAACATCTCGTATCGAGGATTTGGCAGCCATGGATCCGTAGGTGATGATTTGTGCGACTTGGTTTTTGCCATAAGTTTCAATGACATAGTCCATTACTTTACTTCGGCCAACATCATCAAAGTCAATATCAATATCGGGCATCGACACCCGTTCAGGATTAAGGAATCGCTCAAACAGTAGATCATATTTGATGGGATCTACATTGGTAATACCTGTGCAGTAGGCAACCGCTGATCCTGCTGCAGAACCCCGTCCTGGCCCAACAGCCACATCCATCTCTCTTGCCTTACTAGTGAAATCCTGAACAATAAGGAAGTACCCAGGATAACCAGAATTTCGAATAACCTCTAGCTCAAAGTCAAGGCGTTCAGAGATCTCGGCAGTGATATCTCCATACCGTTTTTTAGCGCCTACATAGGTCAGATGACGGAGGAACTCATCTTGAGTATTAAAACCATCGGGGATGGGGAAGGCTGGAAGAAGTACGTCTCTTGCCAGTTGAAGTGGTTCTACCTTATCACAGATTTCCATGGTGTTGTAGATGGAATCAGGACGATCAAGAAAAATGTTACTCATTTCTTCTTGCGTCTTGAAGTAAAAGTCAGTACTAGGAAACTTGAATCTCTTTTCTGCGTCTAGAACACTTCCCGTATTAATGCACAACAAGATATCATGTGGCATCCAATCTTCCTCTTCCACATAGTGTGAATCGTTTGTCGCGATGACCTTTACGTTGTATTTTTTTGCTAGGCGAAGTAACTCTTGATTAATATCTTCTTGGCTAATGCCTAATCCGTCAATGTTTTCAAGACCTCTGTGCCGTTGTAGTTCGATGTAGTAGTCCTCTCCAAAGATATTGAGCCACCATTTTAGCAATTCTTCAGCTTTTTCATTTTGGCCGTGCATGATTGCTTGCGGAATTTCTGCTCCGATGCAGCAACTGGTAACAATAAGTCCTTCGTGGTATTTTTCGATCAGCTCTTTGTCAATCCTAGGGAATTTACTGTATAACCCTTCAATGAACCCTAGAGAACAGAGTTTACAGAGATTCTCATATCCTTTTCTGTTTTTGGCTAGCATAAGCTGGTGATAACGCTTATCACGTTTGCCATTAATTTTTAAAAAGGATTTTTTGTGGCGATCTTCTACGAGGTAAAACTCACAACCGATGATTGGTTTGATGTCTCTTTTATTCGCTTCTGCTACGAATTTGAAGGCACCAAACATATTACCATGATCAGTCAATGCAACGGCTTTTTGACCGTCAGCTTTGGCTTTATCCATCATGTTTCCGATTTCGGAAGCACCATCGAGGAGGCTATATTGGGTATGACAGTGGAGATGACAAAATTCTGGCATATAGGATTTTCTTTATTAGAGATGAATTCCTACAAAAATAGGTATTAATTGTTAATGTTCGAGTCAATATGTCTTTAAATAATCAATTATTCTACTTGCATCTTTTCTCCCTCCATACAAACTATAGTTTACGAATCTTTGTAGTCTATTTTGAGGGGAGTTTCGCGCTAATATTATATGATGTGATAATGACTGTTGACAAAAAAATAAGGTTGTTTATAATTCTTGGGTTTATAACTACTCAACCTTTGGGTCTAATTAAATTGCTATTGCAACTAGCCGCGTAAGTGATAGAAATGGTATGCGCGGACTGAAAGGAGCACATAATAATGGATAGCACGACCCGTAGGAACCATGGATATAGGCATTGCCCTATATCCATGGTGAACGAAGGGATACGCCCAAAAAAACACAACCCACTTGGTGTAATTATATATTGCAACGAACGGCTTTTTCGGTATTTGATCTTTTGTTTTAAGATTGGAAACGTAAGAAATATTGAATTTTAGATGTATTAAAGTTTTTTATATTGCTTGATTAGTTGTAACTTAGAAAGTAATACTCAACAAACAAAAGTAATTTGAATACTTGCTGTAATTTTTTAAAAACGACTTGTTATGAAAAAGACGATTAAGATTTTAGCCTTAGCGCTAATGGTATGCTCCATTTCCACCTTTTATTCCTGTAAACCAGAAGCAACTAGTGTAATGGAACACGAGCTTACCCATGATCATGAAGAAACACAAATGGATTTGGACTTTGATAAAGAAGTAACGGAACATATTCTTACTTCGAAGTTAGATCTGGATCAAATTGATACTTATACTTTTGAATACCCCGATGGAACAACAGAAGAAAAGCTATTGTTGGATGGAGATGTTGCGCTTACTCGTGCAGAACTGACTGACTTGCAAGAGGAGTTGAATGGAGATCTACGACAATATCGGACCAATAATTTGGTAAGCCAAGGGCGAACGATTCGGATCTTAGGTTATACTGGCGGTCAGTATGCTCTGTCAAGTAAAATGAGAACGGCATTAAGCTGGGCAGTCAACAACTATAGAAATGTCAATACTAACCTGAGCTTTACGCTTAACTATGGTACAAATCTTGGAGCATATGATATTGTAGTATATCGAGTCAACAACGGCCAAGCAGGTGGTGTGGCTGGGTTCCCATCTGGAGGAAGACCCTACAAATGGGCGCAAATTTTCTCAGGAATGGACAACTATAATACAAATACTGTAGAACATGTGATCACACATGAAATCGGCCATTGCCTTGGTTTTAGACATACGGACTGGTTCAACCGTGCAAGTTGCGGTGGTGGCAGCAATGAAGGTCAAGCAGGAGTTGGTGCTGTTAATGTACCAGGAACGCCTTCATCAATTGACTGGAATTCGATTATGCTTGCTTGTTTTAACAACAATACGAACGGCGAGTTTGGTAATTATGACCGAATTGCTCTTCGTGCAATGTATTAGCCTAGATTACGCTCTTCATGTGACCATTATTATAACGTAATTCACTACCTATTTCTCAACCTAAATTACAGCATATAAGCTCCTTGACTAACCGTCGGGAGCTTTTTTTGTGTTCTAGTTAGAGCTTGTTTGTCTATAAGAAGATTAACTAGTTGTAACAACAAAAAGTTTTTTGTCTTTTCAAACTTGAAGTAGATTAAACATTAATTCCTATTTTGCGTTTCAATGAAAAATAGTGGTGTGCAAATTTCAACTTTATTGATTAGCAGTTTCTTTGTCTTTCTGCTCAGTGCTCAAGCGCAGACGATTGATGCAGATTGTAGCCAATGGAAAATTGTTATCGATACATCCAATAACTATAACTTTATTGAAAAATACGCACTAGACATTCTGCCAGAATCACAAGGTGCGTGTCGTGCTGAAATCTTGACAGGACTAGGCGAACTCCTGGCGCACCGATCTAATCTCGATTCTGCCCAATTCTACTATAATAAAAGCATTCAGCTATCCGAATCCATTCAAGCTTGGGATGAACTCGTTACAGGATTGTGTAAAAAAGCAAATTTGGAGATTTCGAGAAATCAGATGGCTGAAGCGGCAACCCTCTTCAATCGAGTTAAAAGCATTTTGGATCAAGGGCATGCTCCAGAAGCAAAAGTTAGCTACTATAGCTATATGGCTTCCTTTATGGACGCAAATAATGACTTTTTTGGTGCCATCACTTATACAGATTCTGTGTTGATAACTGAACTCAAAGATTCCATTGAGATCGCGAATAGCCTTCATAATAAAGGTCTGTATTACTTTAGACTAGGGAATTACCAAGCAGCTATCAAGCAACTTCAGTCTGCTATTGAAATAAATCAACAACTGCACACAGGTGATTTAGGAGCCAACTATTTTGTGCTAGGGTATGTTTATTCAAAAACTAAGCAGTACAAAGTCTCTGCTGAAGCATTGGAAAAGGCATTGAAAATCAGTCAGAAAAATAATCAAACAGGGCTTGAGTTAAAGATTAGTACGGCCTTAGTCAGTGTCTATCGTTTAAATAAGAATAAAAGGAAATCGTTAGAAGCGTCCGAATACTCCTTAAGCTTGGTCGACAAAATAGACGATCCATTTGAGATATCAAAGGCTTACCTTGAACGAGGTAGAACGTCTGAACAACTGCTAAACCTCGATGAAGAGGCGCTGAACTACTATAGAATGTCCTACGAAACGGTTGAAGGGTTTAGTACACATTCAAGGTTTGCACCAACGAAGTTTTTGGTGTCGCTTTATATCAAACAAAAGCAATTTGTGAATGCAAAGCCGTTTATTGATGAATTGATAGCGCTATCCAACCAGCTTAACCGCCTAGATTATAAGGCTCAAACTCAAGAAATACTTTCAAAATATTATGAAGGACTTGGCCAACCAGGGCTTGCCTTGAAACACTTTAAAACCTTTCATCGGTTCAATGATTCGATTGCCAACAAAGAGGTACGTAAGCAAATAGCCTACTACGAAAGAGCATTTGATACAAAACAAAAGGAGTTTGATATCCTCCAGTTAAACGAAGCGAATCGCAAACAAAAAGAGGCGACACTGGTTGCTGAAACACTGCAGCAACGCTATTTCTATGGTGCATTATTGCTTGGATGCCTATTCGCAATAGGAGCAATCAGTACTTACATCCTTAGACGTCAGAAAAAGTCGCTTGAAGAAGCGCATCAGCAGCTTTCAGAGCTCAATAACGTCAAAGATCGCTTTTTTTCAATTATTGCACATGATGTAAGAGGAATGATTGTGCCGTTTCAGCGCGCTGGCAAAATACTGGGTTATCACATCGACAAAGGGAATCTGGATCGAGCAAAACACTTGTCTTCAGAACTAGGGAAAAATGCAAATCAGCTTTCAGACATGCTAGACAATCTCTTGAAGTGGTCACTTGAGCAGATGGAAGGCTACCGCATAAACCGTGAACAAATGAACGTAAAACAGGAATTTGAAACGGTCGTTTCCAGCTTTCAAGCCATCGCACAATACAAGTCCACCGAAATTCAGTTAAACGGCTTTGAAGAAGAGATTCTTTTTGATAAAAATGCTTTTCATGTTATCTTTAGAAATCTAATCGGGAATGCACTCAAATTTACGGAGAACGGACGAATCAATGTAGAATGGGAGAAAACAGTGGAACAACTCCAAATACGCATTGCAGACTCTGGCATTGGTATGAATGATGACCAATTACAAGAGTTGTTTTTACTAGGAAAAAAAGAGCGAAAATCCGGTACAAAAGGCGAGAAAGGCACAGGGTTAGGCTTGCATTTAGTCAGCCAATTCGTTAAGCGACTTGAAGGTAAGATTGCTGTGGAGTCAAAATTAAATGAAGGAACGGCGTTTACCCTGCAATTTCCAATGAATAGATGGTCTGAGCAACCGAGTAGTTAAACAGAAAGATTGATTTAAATGAAAATATACGTTATAGAAGATGAGGTTTTCCATTTAGAGGATATCCTGATTTCAATTGAAACGCTAGGTCATCAATGTGTTGGAAATACAGATGATTCAATCACTGCTATACAAGAAATCGAAGCACACCAGCCTGATATTGTCCTAGTAGATATTCATTTACATGGAAAGGAAGCTGGTGTTACATTGGCAAGAATGATAAAATCCATGTTTCAGCTCCCAGTCATATTTGCTAGTAGCGACCGTTCTTCAGAAATCATTGGAGCCGCAACGGATGTGGAACCGATTGCATATCTAACAAAACCGATTGACGAGGCTGCCTTGCACGCCGCTCTTTTGCTTGCAGAAAAAAAGCGTGTTCCGACTTCTACCCTAAAGACAAATAAGGAAACCAACCTCTTCATTAAACATGGAGATAAGCTAGTAAAAGTACCTGTGTCAACCATTGTTTACGCGTTTTCAGACACCAAAAACTATTGTAGCCTTATTACAGAAGATGGAAAAAAACTAACATTCAGAAATTCGCTGTCTGGGTTTAAAAAGTTACTTGATCCTCAACAATTCATTCAGATCCACCGCGCACATCTAGTCAACCTTTCCTTTATTGGTAGCTACAAAGAATCTGAACAAACCCTTATGCTTGGTACTTATACATTGCCGGTAGGCAAATCCTTCAAAAAGGAACTATTCAAGCACATGCGGATTATTTGAAGTCAAAAATTGATTCCTATTGCATAAGGCGGGTTAAAGCACAACTTCAGTATTAATCTGTGCCGAATAGCATAGTGTGCGTAGCTCTGTGTTAATCTGTGGTCTAAAGCTTTACCTTTCAGTACCAACCAAACATAAATCTATCCGCTTTAAGTCACTAACAACCAATCATTAAAAATCTTCGACCACAGAAAAAGATGGTTCGACCTCAAAATTATTCCCTTCAACCACAATCCTCAATTCTGCGTTGGTGTTTGCTTTAAATTGTACTCATTATTAAAAACGTAAAAATAAAAAAAATGAAAACTTTAAATCTTAAATCTTTCGCATTGATTGTTTCAACACTAATTTGTCTTACCCTTTTCTCTTGTAAAAAAGATGAAGTACCTACCGACACCAACAATAATACTACTGTTACGATACCTGCTTCATCCCTAACGAGTTATACAGGAGCATTAAATTACACGAGCACAACAGGTCAAGTTGTAAATGAACCAAATGCAACTGCAACAATTGAGAAGAACGGTAGTACGTACAGTATTTCCTTTTCAGATAATGTACCTACTATTTCTAGCTTGGAATTTAAAGACGAAGATGGCGAATATGCTTCATTAAGTTCATCAAATAGTATGTCAGGCATTGTGATTGATGGCGATGATCTTGATATTGGAGCGACAAACAACGGCAATACTTGGGCATTTAGTGGTTCAAAATAAGTTAGTTAAGTTAAATAAGGTAAACGGCGGGCGTAATTTGTACTCCCCGCCGTTTATGTTTTTAATCGATTAGTGGTTTGAGGGAACTACTAATCTTTTTTTCTAGAAAAGAATATTTTTATACTCTTACTCCGTTTTTTTGATTTATTTACACCCTGAGTTTTAACGATGATTGAGCGGACATTCCTTAGTAGCTCTTTGTTCATCTCTTCACTTGGTTTGGGGCTTAAAGAACTATAGTGAATAAATCAAATTACAATCTGGTTCCAGCGGGGAAAGGTTGTGCAACGTTTATTGGAGAGATGCCTTGAGAAGTTGTTTTGGTGTGTGCGAATAAGGTTATTGTGAATAATCCTACGAATCCTTAAATCCTACAAATCCTAATTCAATTACTGATATCCATTTTTCGAAACATCTCTAAAAGCTCAAGATTGCTAACAGATGGATCAACCGTATACTCAAGTGCTTGTAGCAACTTTAAAGCAGCAACGCCAACCGGTTCATCAGGATACTTCAGATCTCTAGAATAGTGCACATACTTCAATGCCTGAAAAGCATCAAACCACCGATAAAACCGTTTGACAAAAGCTTCTTGATTGGCCGTATTTTTATAGATCGACTGGCACTGAGACAACAGATCTCTGCCTTCAAAATACCCTTGAATAACTTGTGAGTCATACCGAGCGACTAAGGCTGATTCTAATTCTACAGGATCTCCACTTTCTAGAATGGGATATAACTCAGGAACAGTCGCCAGAAAATCACGCAACGCGCTAAAAGTAAGCATGGCATACGTAGTACAACCCACCTCATATGCGTTTAATCGATCCTGGACCGCCTTCCCAGTGCCAAATGGAACGCGATGGGAGGGACGGGGCGATGGAATTACCTTCGTCGTCTTGATTTCAGTGAATTGCCCAAGGGGAATAAACTTGTGTAGAAAGTAAAAATCTTCTCCCGCTTTCCTACGATTCATGCCACCTTGTTGCTGATAAGCATCACAGCGCACCGCCATGCTCGAACCAATCGTCTGAAAGGAATGTGGATGACCCGCAAATCGTAAGGCATTGATGTAATATCGTAGGTGCAGCTCATAGTCAATGATAGAGGTGTAAACCGATGCTGGGAAATCTGTTCCTTGTGTTGGGTGTTCGTAATGAATACTTGCTGCTTGTGTTTTGGGATGACGATCGAAGTGTCGTTCAATTTCCACTAGATAATTAGGATCACAGCTCGAATCCGCATCATAGCAAATAATGATTCCTTGTGCTTGGCCGACTTCCTCTAGGCGAAACGCTGCTTCATCCATACCGACTTTTCGCGCGAGACCAACACCAGCATGCTTTGGGGGCAAGTCGTTTAAGTAGAGCACAAAAAACTGTAAGGCTAGAGTAGAGTTAGCTGTTGCCCAATCAACTGCATGCTCATAAGTACTTAGATTTTGGGCTTTTATAGATTCGGGTGTTCTTGATGACTGATTGACCGTTAGAATGACTTCTGTGTGTCCTGTAGGCGGAGTGCAGTTTTTCAGTGAGCGTAGCGATTGGAGTGCGTCTGGTTCGTCATAACAAGGGATCACAACTATTTTGTTGAGCTTAGGGCTCGGAGAGGTTTTAATCTGCGGAGGGTAAAGGGTTTTGTTTTTTAAGTAGGACATTTACTAATAATACTAATTTTATGGTAAAGATAGATTTTTTTGGTTTTTGAATCATTAAGACTGGTGTCCGAATCTCTTTAATGAAAAACAATCGCCCAAAACCAAAAAAAATCACATTCGTCGTTAATTTCTAATCACTCGTCGAGTACCCGATCCTATTCGGAACTTCCACCTCGTTTTTTCTGGTTATTAAGATACAAGGCAATGTTAAATGCCTGATAATTAATAACCTAAAATTACTATTAACTATGGAAAGTGTAAACATGAACACGACAACTAAACAACCAATCTCTAACGAACAGATTGTAAATCCTGACCTATTTGGGATGACAGAAGACTCCTACACATCTATGATGCATGCAAGTCAATTAGCAGGACTAATGGTTCCAGGATTAGGAATTGTTGCTCCAATCGGGTTGTGGTTGTACGGAAAAGATAAGTCAGAAACCTTAAAACAACACGGATTACACATCTTTAACTGGATGATCACGTTTCACTTACTCTTAATCTTTGTGATTTTCCTTTGTTTCTTATTTGTTGGGATCTTCATTCTACCCCTTTTGATCGCAACTGCCTTTATCTTCCCAATCATTGGAGCTGTTAAAGCAAGCAAAGGAAAGGAATGGGTATATCCACTTTCGCATGATTTTTTCAAAGTATAGGAGGCAAAAGACAGAAGACGGAAGACGGAAGTAGTTTGGTAGAAATACTTGGTTACTTCCGTCTTCTGTCTCCCGTCTTCTGTCGAGCCTCCAAACAATTTTATCGTATAAGTTTGAGATTCATCTCCTTTATTATAAATTTGACGATTATTAATCACTTTCTAAGGTTTAATGCTCTTGAGGGTCAACTAAATTGAAGTGATTTCGTAAAAACTCCTAGTAAAGTAAAAATATAATGACGTACGACAATTTTACGGTTAAAGCACAGCAAGGTATTACTAAGGCACAATCGATTGCCAAAGAAAACAAACAACAATATGTTGATACCTCTCACTTGCTAAAAGGATTAATGCTTAGTGATGAAACCATTATCAATTATTTGTTTGATAAAATGGGTATAAATCGCGAAAAGCTACACAAGCAGCTAAATACCGTTATTGGGACCTACCCGAAAATAGAAGGCAACCAAAAACAATACTTATCTGAGGAGTCGAATGATGCTGTGAGAAATGCGAAAAAACTAATGCAAGAATATGAAGATCAGTTCATTTCTGTTGAGATCTTTGTACTTGGTATCCTTCAAAATGATGACCTCACTGCCAAAATGCTCAAAGAGCAAGGCGCTACAGAAGAAAAACTTCGAGACGGAATTAAAGAACTTAGAAAAGGGAATAAAGTCACCTCTCAAAGCTCAGAGGAAGAGTATAGTCCGATTGATCGATTTGCAGTTGACCTCTGCGAACAAGTGCGGTTAGGAAAGCTCGACCCAATCATTGGCAGAGATGAAGAAATGAGACGTGTACTTCAAATCCTTTCCCGTAGAAAGAAAAACAACCCCATTGTACTAGGAGAGCCAGGTGTTGGTAAAACCGCCGTCGTAGAGGGAATTGCTTGGAGAATTGTGAATTCTGACGTGCCTGAAAACCTAATGAATAAGCGAATCATGGCATTAGACCTTGCAGCATTAATTGCAGGAGCAAAATATAAAGGTGAGTTTGAAGAACGTCTGAAAGCCGTCATCAAAGAAGTCTCTAATTCTGACGGAGAAATCATTCTTTTTATTGATGAAATACACACTTTGATTGGTGCTGGTGGCGGCTCAGGAGCAATGGATGCTGCGAATATACTTAAACCAGCTCTTGCTAGAGGAAACCTAAGGACGATAGGAGCAACAACGCTTGACGAATATCAAAAATACTTCGAAAAAGATAAAGCACTAGAACGTCGATTCCAGAAAGTAGTCGTAGACGAACCTTCTCTAGAGGATTGTGTTTCGATCCTAAGAGGATTGCGCGAAAAATATGAGACACATCACGAAGTAAGAATCATGGATGATGCTCTGATTGCAGCAGTAGAACTTTCGAATCGATATATCTCAGATCGATACCTTCCGGACAAAGCAATTGACTTGATGGATGAGGCAGGAGCAAAACTGCGAATGGAGCTAAACTCAGTGCCTGCAAGCCTTGATGAGCTTGATCGGAAAGTGCGAAAAATGGAAATAGAGCGGGAAGGATTTAAGCGGGATAATGATAAGAAGAAACTTGATGCCATCAATAAAGAGATTGCAAACTCTACAGAAGACTTAAAGTCGCTCCGTGCCCAGTGGAAAAGTGAAAAGGAAATCGTAGACCAGATGCAAGAATGCAAGAAAAATCTGGAAACATTCAAGCACGAGGCGGAAGAGGCAGAACGTGCAAGCAACTTTGCAAAAGTGGCGGAGATCCGTTACGGCAAAATAAAAGGAGAAGAAGAAAAACTGGCCAAATTAGAGGACAAAATCAATAAACTATCTTCAAAAAATAGACTGACAGACGAAGAAGTTGATGCGGAGAACATTGCAGAAGTCGTAGCAAAATGGACAGGCATTCCATTGCAAAAAATGATGCAGAGCGATCGAGATAAACTGTTGAACCTAGAAGATGACCTGCATAAGCGGTTGATCGGTCAACACGAGGCAGTCGTAGCGGTATCTGATGCAGTAAGACGAAGCAGAGCTGGAATGCAAGACAAAAAACGACCTATCGGCTCCTTCATTTTCCTAGGACCAACCGGTGTAGGGAAAACCGAATTAGCAAAAGCACTTGCCGAACAACTGTTTAATGACGAAGCTGCGATTACCCGAATCGATATGAGTGAATACCAAGAACGACATATGGTTTCGCGTCTTGTTGGAGCGCCTCCTGGCTACATTGGCTATGATGAGGGCGGGCAACTGACAGAGGCGGTAAGACGCAAGCCGTATTCTATCATTTTGTTAGATGAAATCGAAAAAGCACATCCCGATACTTTTAATATCCTCTTGCAAGTCTTGGACGACGGACGATTGACAGATACCAAAGGACGAGTGGCTAACTTTAAGAATACGATTATCATTATGACCTCAAATATGGGAGCACAATCGATTCTAGATAACTTCGAAGACCTTGAATATGTAGAGGAAGATAAGCGACAGGAAATCATCGATGCAACAAGAGAAGAAGTGTTTGAAGCCTTAAAAGATAACTTACGACCAGAATTCATCAATCGGATCGATGAGCGGATCATGTTTTTGCCATTGACGAAAGATGAAATCAAGCAAATCTTGAAGCTAATGCTGAAGAGCGTAAGAAAACGACTAGATAAGCAAGGCTTGAAGATCGAGTTTACAGAACGCTCTTTGGATCACTTGGCTGATTTGGGTTACGAGCCGCAGTTTGGTGCACGTCCGATGAAACGAGTATTGCAGAGAGAAGTTGTCAATGAAGTATCCAAGTACATTTTGTCAGGTCAGTTCCCTATAGGGTCTACCATTTACGTGGATGTTGATGGAGAAGGCAAATTGCTATTTTTAGACAAGAAGCCGAAGGTCGTTCCTCATAAAAAGAAAGTAGCACCTGCTCCTAAGAAGAGACGTACAAGACGCAGCAACGATAAGGACGACGATAAAAAGGAAACGAAGTCCTCAGCAGCAGCAAAAGAAATGGACAAGAACGTCAAGGAAGTAGAGAAGGCAACAGAAGATTTGAAGAAGGCGGCCACTCAGTTGAAGAAGAAGAAATAAGGTTTCATTAGCGCTGAGGTGCGAAAGACTATTGCTGAGATTCGGTTCAGAGCGTCTTACAACCCTTAGGAAATCGGCTTCTTACATCAAGTGCTGTAAGTACGATACCAACTTTCATTGTGTAAACTTGTTTTTGCTAGGGGTGTAATTTCTACGCCGTAAGACAGGGCAAGAACAAAAAAAAGTCCCAATCAGCTTTCTGGCCGGGACTTTCTATACAATCAACACAATCAACAGAATACTGTTTAATTATTTCTTGTTAAGTGCTTGTTTCTTAGTACAAGTACTCTAGTGCGACTTTATCATAGTAGCTAAATTCGCCATTTTCTGTTCCGTCAAAACATGCTTGCATCAAGGAGTTTAAGTCTGTTCCCACTGTTCCTGGGATGTGGACTGCTCCAACTCCTGCAGAACCTTCGTTCGAATTTTGACCGCAGCTTGCTCTTGTGTTGAAGTCAGAGTGTCTAAGACCTAAGCAGTGTCCGATTTCGTGTCCGATGACGTGCTCATTTACATTGTGGCTATAGTTGTCAAGGCCGTTGTAAATCTGAACCCACTTATATGGATTACCACCGGATGGAAACCCTGCAACTCCTCCTGCTAAACCGTTCGTAACTTTGTAGACAACGATGTCTGCTGCGGTTGATGAGGAGAAAGAAAGCTGAAAAGTAAGTCCTGTGTTCAAATTGTTGTAATTGCTGATGGCCCAAGAAAGACCTGTTCTCATTTTGGTTGTTAGCGCATAACTACCGCCTGTATATCCAACTACAGTGATGACTCTAGGCGCATTTACAAGGTTGTAGGTTCTGTATTGGCGTAAATCACCGTCCATTTCCTCTTTGAGTTGGTCTAATTCTGCTCTAGTCATTGCAATGTCTCCTTCGATTAGGAAGCGCTTTTCGGTCGTTCCATCTGGGAATTCGAAATCGATAATTTCTGGATTTTCAAGATCCATGTCTAGGTGTTTTACATGGTTGCAAACCTCATCGTGTATATGATGAAGATCTACGATTTCAGTTTTTGCATCAATTGTGGGAATTTCATTTTCAACGTCTGTAATAGAATCTGGGGTGCAGGATGAGAAGATTGAGATTGTGATAATTGCAAAACTGATTGTTAAGATGTTCAATAAATTTTTCATGATTTTTTAGTTTTATGGCGTACTTGTTTTGGGTGAGTTTTCACTCGGTTATCAAGTAGTACCGTTTTGTTTTAAATAATTTAAATTCGTTTATTAACTAATGACAACACAAATATACGAGGAGGAGATAGGCAGGAAAACCATAAAAAAACAATAAAAGATATTTAAATTACTATAAATTGAACTAAAAAATGCCCTTAATGGACTTTGGAAGACTATTTTTTGTTGAAAAGTATATGATATTTATTGCTTAAGTGAATGAATTTGATTGAAAAGAAAGCTGTTTTTTAAAAAATACATTGAAATGAATGGCTTAAGTATACAAGGTGAATGAGGGTCATAGTTATTAGCTCTTTCCTGATCCAATACGGATAAAATATTCCAAAATTTGTTAGATTTGCCCTACACGAAAAGAACACTATGTATACAAGACGCGTATTCCCCATAAGTGGGATGTTGGTATGGACAAAGAAATACATCCTAGTTTTTATCCTGATTTCTGTAATACCAGTTTTTTTGTTTGATGTATTAGATTGGAAATGGTTGCATTTGCCTTGGCTTCCAATTGGTCTGGTGGGTACAGCAGTTGCATTTATTGCTGGATTTAAAAACAACGCTTCCTACGATCGGTTATGGGAAGCCAGAAAAATTTGGGGAGGAATTGTCAATTCGTCCCGATCATTTACCATCATGGTCAAGGACTTCATTACAAATGATCATGCAAATAACAAACTAAGCGAAAGCGACCTAAAAGCAGTACACAGAGAATTAGTGCACCGACATATTGCTTGGATGACAGCCTTACGCTATCAGTTAAGACAATCAAAACCTTGGGAGGAACACGTCATTAAGAGAGCCGAAAATGTAAAATTTCGAAATCGACTTTATTTTGTACCAGAAAATGACACGCCCCTAGAAGAAGCAATAGAGCCTTATATCTCCACTGAAGAGAAAGCTACGATCCTAGCAAAAGGTAATCGCCCTTCCCAACTCCTAGGAATCCAGTCAACACGATTGAGAGAACTCTATCAAGCCGGTCTTATTGAAGATTTCAGGCACATGGAGATGAAAAACATGTTGGTCGAATTGTACACGCTTCAAGGAAAATCGGAACGGATCAAAAACTTTCCTTACCCCAGGCAATTTGCGACACTGAATTTTCTGTTCGTCTGGATTTTTATCATCCTGCTTCCCTTTGGTGTTATGAACGAATTTGAAAGTATCGGACATGATTTTATGAAAGAAATGGCAGCCCATGCACTTGAGCACAAGGGACATGACGCTGGACTTTTTCACTCCCTAGGTGATTGGCTCGGACAGCACTTCGTTTGGTTGTCTGTTCCCTTTAGCGCCTTGATCTCCTGGATCTTTTACTGCATGGAACTGATTGGAGAAAACACAGAAAACCCTTTTGAAGGTGGCGCAAACGATGTGCCGATCTCTAGTATGAGTAGAGGGATTGAAATTGACATTAGACAACTCATCGACGATACAGATATTCCGAAGCAATACGAATGGAAAAATGACATTGTCATGTAATGTTTTTCACGAACGATTATTTTCAAATTTGAATCTAATACCATGAATTGTCAAAAACACTTGTTCTCATTAAGTCAAGATACGCACTACCTCAACAATGCGTACAAAGCACCATTGCTTAGAAGCGCAGAGGATGCCTGCCTCAAAGCCTTAAACCGTGATCGAAATCCACAAGGAATCAGTATACCAGACTTCTTTAATGAACCAGCCGAGATCAGAAAACAGTTTGCCAGGCTCATCAACACCACCGAAAATAGAGTTGCGATTATCCCTTCTACCTCCTACGGATTTCGCTCTGCTTTTGCCAATATAAAAGGGAAGCCCAACGGCAAAGCACTCATTACTGAAGATGAGTTTCCAAGTGGCTACTATGCTCTGAAACGCTGGTGCTCTGAGCAAAGTAATCAGTTAGTTAGTGTCGACAGGCCTTCAAATGGCAATATGGCTGACTGGAATCAGAATCTCTTAAATCAGATTACAGATCAGACTTCAGTCGTACTCTTGTCTGTTGTGCATTGGATGACGGGCAGCAAGTTTGATCTCAAAGCCATCAGTGCCCGTTGCAGAGCAGTTGGAGCGAAGCTTATAGTAGATGGCACACAATCTATTGGCGCATGTTCATTTGATGTGCAGTCGATCCCTGTTGACGCTTTGATTTGCGCGGGATACAAGTGGCTGCTTGGCCCTTATTCTGTCGGCGTAGCCTACATGAATGAGTCATTTGATCACGGACAACCCATTGAAGACTGTTGGCTAAACAAAGCAAATGCAGACCAGTTTCAACGGTTAACGAATTACGAGGATGGCTATCCTGTAGGAGCGGTGCGCTACAGTGTTGGCGAAGCCAGTAATTTCCTGTTGGCTCCAATCCTCCGGGCAGGATTGACACAATTGAATGAATGGGGAGTAGACAACATGGAGCAGTATTGCGGTAGGTTGATTGCGCCATTATTAGATTTCTTAGAAGACACACCTATTGAACGGACAGCTGATCCTTATTTTTCGAATCATCTGTTTGGCTTGAAACTGCCGGCTGGTATTGATTTGAAGCAGATGAAACAAACCCTAGCCCAAGAGCAGATTTATGTCTCTTTGCGTGGTGACTATCTGCGGGTATCGGTTAATGTTTATAATGATTCGGAGGATGTGACTGCTTTGATTAATGTGTTGAACCAGGTGGTTTGATCCCTTACTTTTTCAGAAGGTGAGCGGTCTTGAGCCATAAACTATTTGAATTACCCCAATAAAAAAAAGAGTGATGAAATTATCATCACTCTAATCAGTAAACAAACTTTGCTAATAACTAATTAACAAACACTTTCTTTAATTGAGTCGGTCGTTTTTGGATAAAGAACCTTCTTTCTGGGTAA
>CALGAW010000065.1 GCA_937959115.1 uncultured Saprospiraceae bacterium | reverse complement strand
TTGGGCATTGGTCTAGCGTATCACAAACGCTGTCATTATCGCTGTCTTGGAAGGTTCCAACGCAGTTACAACTCATGTCGTAGATATCGTTGATGGTGCAACTGTCTCCATCATCACAGGCCGTTCCTATTAAGAGATCATCAAAATTTGGGCATTGGTCTAGCGTATCACAAACGCTGTCATTATCGCTGTCTTGGAAGGTTCCAACGCAGTTACAACTCATGTCGTAGATATCGTTGATGGTGCAACTGTCTCCATCGTTACAGGCCGTTCCTATTAAGAGATCATCAAAATTTGGGCATTGGTCTAGCGTATCACATACACTGTCATTGTCGCTGTCTTGGAACGTACCAACGCAATTACAACTCATGTCGTAGATATCGTTGATGGTGCAACTGTCTCCATCATCGCAGGCCGTTCCTATTAGTAGATCATCAAAATTTGGGCATTGGTCTAGCGTATCACATACGCTGTCATTGTCGCTGTCTTGGAACGTGCCAACGCAGTTACAACTCATGTCGTAGATATCGTTGATGGTGCAACTGTCTCCATCATCACAGGTAGTTCCTATTAGTAGATCATCAAAATTTGGACATTGGTCTAGTGTATCACATATGCTGTCATTGTCGCTGTCTTGGAAGGTTCCAACGCAATTGCAGCTATTGTCGTAGATATCGTTGATGGTGCAACTGTCTCCATCATCGCAAGCCGTTCCTATTAGTAGATCATCAAAATTTGGACATTGGTCTAGCGTATCACATATGCTGTCATTGTCGCTGTCTTGGAACGTACCAACGCAATTACAACTCATGTCGTAGATATCGTTGATGGTACAACTGTCTCCATCATCACAGGCAGTTCCGATTAAGAGATCATCAAAACTTGGACATTGGTCTAGCGTATCACATACACTGTCATTGTCGCTGTCTTGAAAGGTTCCAACGCAGTTACAACCCATGTCGTAGATATCGTTGATGGTGCAACTGTCTCCATCATCGCACGCCGTTCCTACGGCATTACAGATTGGGGCCCAAGTGATGCATAATTCAGGTGCATCTGAAGGACTACCATCGTAAGATTCCGCAATCCTACTTCCATTTCCAGTAACAAACAAGGCAATCGAGTTATTCTGATTAAAGCCAGGTCTGCTAATTACTTCATCTACAATGGTTGTCAAATCGGGAGACCGTTGATCTAGTCCTGAAGCTCCTGCTGTATTCCATGCAGGCGGACTCCAATTCACTGAACTTGCAGTTTTTGTTCTGTTGCTTAGCGTATAACTCCCTGTACCAAACGGAGCGGTATTGTCTGAATCTTCACCTCTGACTGTTAGATTTATCCCTCCAGAGCTGGTCTCATCAACAGTAAATTGCAGGTATGCCTGAGTTATCATTGATCCCTGTGGAATATCAATATTATTGAAACGCATTCCTACAATTTGATTAAATCCATCATTAATAAGCTCCAAGTCACTACTGTTCATGTACATAGAACCGTTTTCAAGATTTTCTTCTGCATCATCTGAACTGCTGTTAACTCTTCGACATGTGACCGTTGGATTATTGGGAACACCCTCACAAACACAATCCGCTGTATATACATCATTAATTGTACTAGGATCACTGTCATCACAAGCAGTAGCTGGAATGCAGTTAATTGAATCCTTTATAATGGTAAAGTAATCTTCAATGTTTCCATTATCTCGAATGAATTTTACATCCATTTGGTTGTCATCTACCTCAATAACACAAGACCCTAAATCTAAAACCGAATAAAACATAGCAGGGTGATCCAGTGGTGCAGATTCAATTTTACCTGCACTACCTGTTGTAATATATACTGCGCCATCGTTTGGAGCACTTCCATTTATAATTCTCTTATAAGCTCCATCTCCATTTAGTTTACCATCTCCGTACCCAGTTGTACCAACAGTATGAGTACCTGGGTTAAAAGATCCAGATGTACCGTAATGACCATTTAAGTAATAAGAACGTTCATAAGAATGGCTGTGTCCGGATAAGACAAGATCAACACCATTATCTTCTAACATAGTAACAAAATTCTGTCTCATTTGAACCAACCTCGATTCTGAGTCAGAATCATGTGATCCTTTGGAGTATGCTGGATGGTGCCAGAATGCAACAATCCAGTCTTGTGTTGTATTTAGTATGTCATTTTCTGCCCAAGTATACATTGGAGCACCTACACTCCGATCAACGTCATAAGAATTTAAAACGATAAAATGAATGTTCCCATAATTGAAAGAATAGTAGGATTCCGTTCCCGATCCTAAACCTCCAGATTCTCCTGATTTTGGAAAGGAAAATATATCGAAATACGGACCATTCTGAGGATTCGAATTTCCAGAGATCACATCATGATTTCCAATACAGGACCACAGTATACTGTTCTTTAGTTTGTCTTCATACATGTTTTCAAACACAGCATCTTGGTATTCGGAGTCGGTTCCGTCGGCATAGGCATTATCCC
Organism: uncultured Saprospiraceae bacterium; assembly: GCA_937959115.1. Classification (GTDB taxonomy): domain Bacteria; phylum Bacteroidota; class Bacteroidia; order Chitinophagales; family Saprospiraceae; genus JAHDHB01. The sequence continues at coordinate 55,089 of CALGAW010000065.1, read as the reverse complement.
CGAGCATAAGAATTGCATCTGTGTGATTGGTTCCAATATAATTGTAATAGGCGTCCCTAACATTTCTGGCATCTGAATTCCCTGTACCGCAATCTCCCAAGACCCAGAATCGCATGGGTTGACTGGCACCAGTGGTGGGATGTGTGGTAAAGTATAAGTCACTTGATCCTGGTAGTATTACAGTGTTTACATTTCCTACTTGATAGTAATACTTTGTGGCTGGACTTAATCCATTTATTTGTAGTTCGTGATCTGTTTTGGAGCTATTATCTACAATTGATAAATTTAAGTTACCAAGGTTCGTTCCGTAGTCAATTTTTGATGTGGTTGGAGCATTTGTCCTCCACTTAACGGTAATACTAGTTGGGCTCCCCATTTGGAGGTAAGGCCCTCGAATAATACTCTGAGCTTGCAATTGGGACAAAATTGAACCAAGAACTAAGGTGATTACCAGTAATTTTCTCATTTTCTAGGAGTAGGTTTTGATTCTTTAGAAACTAATTCAACTATTGATTGGAACTTGTATAAAATTAGTGAAATTATTACAATAATTTGAAGTCCCTTCTTAATTGGCTCTATTTAGTTAATAATCTAGAAGATCAAGATCTCAAAGACAGACCAGTTATGGATAATCTAATTAAAAATTAAGCGTTATCATTGAAGTATAATAGGAACTTTTAAACAAAAATAAGCGCTGCATGTTTATTAATGTATGACACTTCTACATCTTGTTATACCCTATTTAATATTTAATAGTATGGTTCTTTTTGATTTTAATGAAGATAATGATCTTAGTAATTGGATTGTAGTAGATGATGTTGTAATGGGAGGACGATCTGATGGTCATTTTGAAACCAGTCAAGAAGGTTATCCTGTTTTTTATGGTAACGTATCTTTAAAAAATAATGGTGGATTTTCGTCTGTTCGTTACAATTTTGATCAACTAGAAATTGAAGGATATTCTAAAATAAACATTCGACTCAAAGGAGATGGCAAGCAATATCAGTTTAGAGTAAAATCAACTAACTACGATCGTCATTCGTATATCTATACATTTAAATCAACAGGAGAATGGCAAACCATATCAATTCAGTTAGCTGAAATGGAACCAAGCTTTAGAGGTAGAAAATTGGATATTCCGAACTACCCTGCTAAGCAATTAGGAGAAGTCGCTTTTTTGATTTCTAACAAAAGAGCTGAATCGTTTCGTTTGGGAATAGAGACTATAACATTGGAGTAGTTTACTAGAAAAATTGCTTCCTTTAACCAAGCAATTCACAATACCTCGGCAGTCAGCTTAAGTACATTCTTAGTTTGTGCCCCCAAAGCAAACCGATGATCCAAGCGATGTCCAATCACCCAACAGATCAAGCCACCTGACTCTACAATCAATAGTTGTCTCTTCTGAATTGAATTCAGCTTCCAATCTGTAAAACAGTCGCTTAGTTTTTTGGTCTTCCCGTCCATCCCAAGCGGTTGAAACCGATCCCCCTGTTGCCAGGACCGGATAACGAGTGGAAACGCTACAACATCAGCATCTAGATAAGCAGTCATCGCCCCATAACTCAACGCCTTCCCAGCCATTGCTGAACGTTTAGCAGTAATCAAGTATTGGCGGGCTTTAACTGAAGAAGGTGCTTTGGTGATTTCAAGCCTTACCGATCCTTCCCCTTCCTTTGATCTCGGCAACAAGGTAAGCTGCCCTCGGCTTACCGATACCTGATAGGCATTCGTAAAAAAAACAGCCTCCTCAGTGCTAGGAATTGTCTTGATGATGTCAGCAATCTGTGCAGCGTTAACTCCATACGTACGTATTAGTTCAAACAACACGGTTTCAGGTGCTGGATAGGCTAACAAACCTTCCCCATCGATGCAAATCGTATTCTCCTTCGTGGTGACCAGTTTTTCCTTAGCAGCTTCCATGAATGCCTCAACGATGGACAAATAGCCTTGTGCCCGCTTAAAATTGCCTAAAAACGTGTTTTCCAATGACGGATTGATCTGTTTGAGCTGAGGAATGACGTTCAATCGAATCAAATTGCGTTGATATTCGGCTTTTTCATTCGTAGCATCTTCCCTGTGCGCTAGTTGATTTGCTTTAGCGTAGGCTTTAATTTCGTCCTTGGTACAATGAATGAGTGGTCGGATAATGTTTTGATTGATGGGCGGAATACCTTTTAAACCTCTTAGACCTGTTCCTTTCGTTAGGTTTAGCAAGGAGGTTTCCACGCTATCGTTGATGTGATGCCCCGTTACGATCCAGTCGTAGGGTGTGGATTTGGCTAATTCCTGAAACCAATTGTATCTTAGCGCTCTTGCAATTTCTTGGATGCCTTTTTGCTGTTGGCTGGCTAGCTCCTTGGTGTTTGCGGTGTTTAGGTGAAGCGTTAGATTACTGTGTGCTGCGAGCTGTTTTACGAAGTGCTCGTCTTGTTCAGACTCATGGCTGCGTAGCTTATAATTGAAATGAGCCAGTCCGATGGCAAAGCCTTGTGTCTGCAACAAATGTGTGAGCACAACAGAGTCAATACCGCCACTAATCGCTATTAAGAAGCGATCTGTTTTCTGGATATTGAATTGGGAGCAGAAATCTGACAACTGTTTTCTCATTGCCAGCAAGTTAATGATTATTCAGAAAATGAACTATTCTTAGAAAAACAATCCTTTTTCTCAATTATCCCCTTTTCCTTAGAACACGAGCAGCATAGAGAATAATCACTGATCCTATAGTCGCCGAAACGATCATTCCCACCAAGTTTTGAGGGAGGGCAACTCCAAACGTATTATGAATTGCCTTTACGATATTCGCGCCTGGCGTTATCTTCAATAAATTAAATAATGCACCACCAACAACGGCACCAGCAATTCCTAATAAGGCATTGGTTACAAACCCAAAACTGTCACCACTCATTATTCTTGCCGCTAATGTGCCTGATACAGCACCGACGATGACCATTAAAATAATATTCATTGTATCCACAGTTCTTAATTTTTATTTGAGTGCAAAGTAAAACAAGAGATTTCAAATAAGAAAGAATTCTTCATGATTAATCAATATTTAACCTGATTTTCAAAGTTTTAGAATTGTTTTACCAAACAAGACAATCATTTAACCATTTAATAGTCAACCACATACCGATTCAATACAAGAAAATATTCTGAACTAAATCTATTTTTTAAAATCAGTATTTTGATTCAAATTATGCCCTATCTTTACCTAATAATTATTCATTTTGCAATAAACTGGAAAAACAACACTTGATGGGAAAGCAATTTTTAGAAATAATTGAAGAAATATATTTAGACGTTCTTCCTAAGAAATATAGTGGCAGAACGGGCTTTGACAAATTTGATGATGTCAAAAAGGAGATAGAAGATACATTGATTCAAAAATATGGTATTGTTAAGATAGAAGAGCTAAAGAAGAATTCAAATCAAAACCTAACACCTGAAATTACGCCACATCTTGAAATCTTAAAGGGTTTAGTTGAGTATAACAAACATAAATTTATTCCTAGCTCTTTCGACTTGAGAATGTCCTTATTAGACAAATTGTCTGCGGAAGATAAATTACTTGTCGAGGAGATTAAAAATGAATGTCAGAACGAGATAATCGAACTAATAAACCGAAGTAAACTGGATTATATAGATTCTGGGGAAGGAACAGATGAGCAACGTCAAACTAAGCTCAAGGAATTTGAGTTACTAGTAGAATTAAATCATTTATTGCCAAATGTCCCAAAAATAAAGAGTCATGCAAAATGGAATGGACTAGCTATGAGCATCAAACAGCTTTTGGATCGAGGAATTCCTACTGAGCATTATGAAAATCATCTCCAACTAATAGAAGGCAGATGCAAGATTCAGTTAGGAAAGCTAGGGAATATTATGAGAACAATGATCCCTTTAGAAAAAGACAAACGTAAAATACAAGAACGAAATGTAATAGAACTGTTGTTTATGAATGATTAACCAGTAATAATGATTAATTATTAATTTATACAAGGGTGAAATCGTCGGTTGATTAGTTAGTATGACAATCGCAGGATCAAAAATCAACCAACACGATTATTACGGCTTAAATGACTAAATGTTTGAAAACCTTTACGACTTCATTGAAATTTTCAACAAATTCATTCGTTCAACTAACTCATCTTCAACCAATTGACCTTCTTCTTCTTGAAAGTATACCATTTTTGCCCTTTCGTAGAACCCACTTCTTTCCTTGAGTTGATCTTCTAAAAACAACTTAACATCCTCTGTAGCTAATTCAGCAATTAAGGGTCTGGAGTCTAGCTCATTGAACAATCGATTGACTAGCAAATTGGCTGGTGTTCTGAGATAAATGGTCAAGCCATTTTCATTCATAAAATTCATGTTGTCAAAGAAGCATGGTGCGCCTCCTCCAGTAGAAATTACGATATTAGAACGATCCTTTAAAGCCAATAGTTGAGCTTGCTCTAATACTCGAAACTGTTGTTCGCCCTGCTCTTTGAAGATAGCGGAAATAGTACAACCAGCTTCAGCCTCAATAGACTGATCCAAATCAATAAATTCGAAACCGAGTTTTTCGGCTAATTTCTTTCCAGTATGGGATTTACCAGATCCCATTAATCCGATAATGAATATTTTCATAACTAATTGTTTGCCCGAACACCACGTTTCGGGGATTATTGAATACTCACTCTTGGGTCTAGATAAGCGTACAATATGTCAATTAATATGTTAATGATCACAAAAACGATGGCTGCGAATAGCACACAGCCCAATACTACGGGGATATCAAACTCCATTAACGCCTTCACCGTTAACAGTCCTAGCTCGTTGTAGTTAAATACATTTTCTATAAAAAAGGTTCCTGCCAATAAAGCAGCAAACCAACCAGAGGCAGCCGTAACTACGGGGTTCAAAGCATTTCGCAAGCCATGCTTGAACACCACTGAGTAAAAGGATAAGCCCTTTGCCTTTGCCGTCCGAATATAATCCTCATTCAAGACTTCAAGCATCGTGCTCCGAGTCAACTGGGTAATCAATGCAACGGGCCGGATGCCAAGCGCCACTGCAGGTAAGATTAGATTCTTCCAAACGTAGACTTCCTGGCCATAAGTGTCCAAATCATCAGAGATATCCACAAGTGGACCTTGCAAGTTTAGTCCAGTATAATCAGCCAAATAGTAACCAAAGATGATGGCAATGATAATTCCAGTCACATAACTGGGCAAGGAATAGCCAAGTACAGAGGTTATGATTGCCGCATTATCAAACCAAGAATGTTGCTTAAGTGCCGCAAGGACACCTAGGACAATCCCTATAAAAACAGCAATCGTCATTGCAGTAAAAGCCAATATCGCTGTTCTAGGCACCCGTTCCTTCAATAATTCAAGGACAGGCCGTTTGTTTTGGAAGGATTCACGTAGGTAAGGTGGTTTCACAACCAACACCTTCTCCCCGACTCCAAACAGCTTTGTATACTGGTATTTCTCTTGATTTGCTGCACTGTGCTCATAAGTAGAGATGGGGGACAAATCCCTCAAATACTTTACTAGCTGGACAGATAATGGTTGATCCAGTCCATATTCCTTTGTTTTTTGCTCAAGTGTAGCAGGATCAAAGCTTTGGCCCAGCGTCATCCGCACCGGATCGACAGGAGCCAGATAGATGATACTGGATATAATGACAACAACCAGCACCAAAACCAAGGAGCCATACCCTACTCGCCGAGCTAGATAGCTAGGATTTTTAATGGCAAATGCGACAACACCAATCGTAGTAAAAACAAGGGCAATCAGCCAAACTGACCCAAAGAAATCACCGCCTTTGTAAATAAACACAGCAACAGAAACCAATAGAAAGACAATTAGTTTCCAATTGGTAAATAGGTATTTCTTTGCAAAGGTGTTTGCCATAATCAACAACTAACCATTAATTAATAATTAAAAACTACTTCATGTATTTTTTCTTGATTGAAGCATAGTCCGATAATTCACGATGATGGAATTTACGGATAATTTTACCATTCTTTAGTAAAATCAGTCCTGGATTCGACCGAATGATGGTTTTAAGCATGATATCATCTGCAGTATAAAACGGGTAGGCTGCTTGTATGGAATGCCTGAATTCATCAATTTCGCCCTCATTAGCCTGAAATTTTGTGACGCAGAATGCTTTTTTACCATCCTTTTCAGCAGCATTTATGATGTTGTTTACGGTCTTAAATCCTGATTTACTTGCTTTTTTCCTACTGTAAGAAACTACCATAAAGCTATAGTCGGGGTTTGTCATGGTTTCTTCCATTACATCCAACCCTTCGCTGTTCTGGTATTCAAACTCCAATAGTTTAGAGTCACTACCAGCGTATATTTCTTCGTTTCTTGTACGAGATTTGTCTAGGACCCATGGAGTCGGTTTTTTCCAGTATTCTTGATTCTTAGCGTATTCGGTGGAGGGTATTTCTTTTTCCTCTTTTGTTTCGGTATTGGTTAGGGTGTAGTAAGTTATTGAGATGGGTTTATCTGCCTCTGCAGCTGCTTTGGCCTCTAGTAAGTTTGTGCCATTTTTAAAGGGTCTAAAATCTGTCGACGGTAAGCCTGTATAGAAATTACTGAAGCAGAATAGTGTGGAAGCCACTGCGACGAAGCCAACAATGCCTATTCCAATCCATTTGTTATATAATTTTACTGGTGCACTGGTTCCAGCAGAGGTATCAGCACGGTAATTACTAGAAGGAAATAGCGGTGTAATATCTTTCCACTTCCAAATTAAGAAGAACGTCGCAACGGACAATCCGATATCCTTTAGAAATGAAACGAAGGGTTTTAATTTTAAGAAGTCTCCAAAACAACCGCAATCTGTTACATTTCCGGTTACTGAGGTGTAGCCAGTCATCAGGGTAAAGACAAACATTAACGGAACGAAAGTCCATACCGTCAGTTTTCTGTACACTCCAAGGACTAATGCTGCTCCTAGGACGAGTTCAAGGATAATCATAGAAACTGATCCAAACAAAGCGAGCGGAGCCAAAAATTCTAGAAACGGAAATTCTGCGAGGTACTGTTGTATTTTAAAAGCGGTTCCCATCGGATCAATCGCTTTCACATATCCTGAGAAAAGCATTAAGCATCCAACATAATTTTTAAGATAATCTACCCACCAGGAGACTGGTTTTCTAATAAAACTGGTTATTCCAGTAACAATTGCTGCTGCAATTCCAGTGTAAAGTATAAGTGTATAAATCGTCATAGTTTGCTTTATTTCCTTGTTAGGAGACGCGGTGATCCGCTTTGCGCCCCAAATTTATTAATATTCGGATAACATCGGTAATTGTTCGCAATATTTCTACTCACAATTCCCTTTCATGACAAAAATAGGTGGTGGTCGATTCTTTTTCAACTAAATCATTAGTTATTAACGTTTATTTAACTTCTTCCTTGTTTCTGAATAACAAATAATGGATTGACATTTGAATATTTAATAATATCTTTGATCAATTGAATTTGCTTATTTTATGAGAGTTATAATTTGTCTTTTGGTTTTAGTATCCAGCATTCATCTATTTGCGCAACAGTCTGATCTATCTGAGTTATTGGTTAGTAATGTGCAATCTTCTACCAATGCTAAAGGACTTCAGATTAAGTTTGATTACGAATACTTAAATTCTTTCCCAGATTCCTTGAATTTTGCTGTAATTGCAAGGCTGAAGACGACAGAGCAAAAAGAGGTGCATATTTCCAAGCCGATCTATTTTATAAAACGAATAAAAACATCTAAAAAAGGCGATCGCCGAATAACGATTCCCTATCGAACAATAGCACTAAATGAAGGAGATTATCAGTTAAACATAGTATTAGAAGCCTATCATCAAGAGGGAAATTATCATCTGCTTGCGACAAGCACTGCCTACATTCAACAACCTAAGCGATTTGTGCTCGAGATTGATGTTTCCAATGGGCAAGTCAGTCCTTTAAAATCGGGAGGTTATACCTGGGATGCTTTACCGCTCTTTTCTAGAAAGAAAGAAGTAAAGTTGCCTGATCCGCAATGGTGGGTTTACATTGAATCTACTTATATGGATGAGCCATCTGTTAGCAATAAAAACACGCTTCTCGTCCCTTCTGCAAATTTTAGAATCATTGCACTTCATACTGAAAAGGTTTACATCAAGCTTTACGATGAGGATGGATTTATAAATAAAGATGATTTGATTGGAACGTTTAGAATCCATCATCCAGAAACGACTATGCGGCAAACGTTATTAAATCAAAATGCTGAGAATGTTACGAGATTTAATGTTGAGGTGAACAAATATCAACTCGTTTTATGATAGATAAAGGCGGAAGACTGAAGTATTACTTTGGCAGTTCTTTCATAGTATGTCTTTCGAAAAGAAGGTTAATTACAAACTATTTAGTCAAATAACCGTAATTATATTAAGAATTTCGTTTTAATTCTTAATTTCGCAGACATTCTCAACAAGGATTTAACCAAAAATGAGTTTTCTAGATCTTATAAAAAATTCGAATGTCTACAAGCGGTTGGTAGATGACAATGAGGAGTTGAAGATAAAAACCGTGCGTAAGATGAATCCTCTTTATTTGCTTCTTCTGCAAGTAAATAAAGATGAAAATCTCGCCTTGGAAATTATTGTCACCATCTTAGCAATTGAAAGCCATTTCGGTAAAAATGATTACGGATGGGATATCCATGATAAACTGAGAGCGCTTCAAGAAAAAAATAACAATCGAGAAATTCTAGAAAAGCTTTTCGAGGTCTTTGAAGCTAGACCAGAAGTAGCTTGTAAGCCTTCTATTCATATCAATGAACAAATGCTCTTGGTTGACGATATCAGTCGATTAGCGTGCTGTATTTACTTCAATATTGAAACAATTACTACAAAAATTGAAGACACAGAGTCTAATCTGCAGTCAAAGGATTGGTTTATGTATAATTTTGAAAAAGAAGAGTACAAGCAAATCGAACAAAAATACACTGAAATTAAGGCTTCAATTGACTTTAAAACACTCTTAGAAGAAGTCTTCAACCACGAGTTAAAAAACGAAAACCGGCAACAGTTCTATCAGTCCCAGCCTGACCTAGGAATCACAGGCATGCGATCGACACTCGACCGGTTCCAGAACTATAATCTTGAGCAATATCTAAACAAGGAACATGATGTGCTAGAAATAGGCTGTAACGTCGGCTTTTTTACCAATTATGTTGCCCAATACGTTAAAACGATTAAAGGAATTGACGTAAAACCAATGTTTTGCGAAATCGGAAGAGTAACGTCCAGTTTTCTAGAGTATAGAAACACCAATTTTAAAGCCAGTGACTTCATTAACTATGCCACAGTAAAGGATTATGATGCGATCTTTTCTTTTGAAGTACATGACTACCTAAAACTTCCTTTAAAGGAATACCTAACAAGGCTTGCCGCCATGCTTAATCCAAATGGGTTTATCCTTCTCGAAAACAAACTAAAAGAAAACGCAGAAGAGAACCTTGATACCCAACTCCCAGAGATGGAAAGTGCAGGATATACGCTCATCCACCAAGGAATCATCCACTCACCTAATCACTTCGATAAGCAGTTTATTCTATTGAGGAAAACTTGATTTATTTTTTAATGCTTAGTGATTAATTATTATTGAAGTGCTTGTCCAGTGCTAAAATAGGTTGACAAAAGTAATTAGACATTAATCTCTTCTATTTCCAAAGGTTGTTCACGTTTTCGGTCGCGCAGCAAGATTGCTTCATGCATTGCACATATACTACCGAGATTCATGAGTTTGGTGCCCACTCTAAAGAATATATACAGTTGTTGGAGAACAAAGACGACCAGAATCGCAGACATCGTTTGCATTCCGATTCGCTCGCTCAGCCACCAGTAAAACATTGCTACAAGCACAAACATCAACAGATACATTAGATACATCGGAAATGTGCGGTGAAAATGGCGAAACACAAATCGAACACTAGGAAGAAGTTCCTTGAACACGCTTTTCCTCCCCTCCTTGACTAATCGAACCTTTACGTAATCTGAAACCATAGCAATAAACACCGCAAACACCAAGTGAACCACTACCGAAATCTTGAGTATCCGATAAAAGGAAAGTTCATTTTCCAGTGCTTCAAATCCAGAACGGACAACCCTAATCATCGGTAAGTAAACTAAGAAGGCAACAAGCAAGTGGATGAATAAGAAAAGGAAAAACACCCGAGTCAACAGCCAGCCATATTGCATACAGCCCGCCCAAAATCGCTGAAAGGTAAACTTCTCAGCTATCATGTCATAGGTTTTAAGAATACCACCGGTCAACCATACAAACAAAAGAATGAAGATAAACGCCATCAAGGGCAAACGACCAGTAACTACAGAAAGTTTTTGGCCATGATCATGTATAAAATCATCGAAAACAGTATGATTGAACCCTTCCATCAGTTTGTGAGCTGATAAGGTATCGCTCAACCCTGCTCCTAAGATATCAGGTATCGCCAATGTGGCAGTAATACCGAATAGCAAGGTGATCGAATAAAGCAATAACCACATTTTCATGCGCCGCACTGCATACCAGATCCCAACTAAATATCCTACAAAGAAATTCATAATTTAATCAAATCAAAACCGTGAGTGTTGTGATCAAGTTCTGTACCCAAAACATAAATTTTGAGGTATACTTCCAGACCACATCAGTATCTCTCTCTACACGTTTACTATTGTTGTTTAAGTTTAAATCCATTAAATTTTTGCTTTCTGGATCAAGATGGGCCCATTCAATTTTCTTTGAGCCGGTATAGTTCAATTCATAGGTAGGATCAATACCTTCCCAATGTTCAAGCACTTCTGTACCATCATCAAATCGGACTAAAATATCGACAGGAAACTTAGCTTGACCCAACCGATGAATGATTACCACTGAGTTATATACACTATCTTCTACCTCCTCACGAGATTCAATGAACACTTTCTCTCCTTCCTGATCAAAAAATCCTATTTTATTCGTAATCAAGTTGTTTGTAATCGTGTGAATTTTGTAATCACAAACTTCATTACTATAAAGCACTTGATCGAAAAACCAGTCTAGGTTAACACCGAATTTTTCACCATGTCTTTTAGAAACCACTTCATTTGCAACATCTATAAAATCTTGTCCACACGGATGTTTAAATTTCCAGCGTTCAAAGTAAGTTATTAGAATATCATCCATCACTTCACGTCCTACCATGTTGTCTAGGGTGGCGATCCATGTGCATGTTTTATGGTATGCCAAGGAGTTATAACCACCGTGCTTGAAGCCCCAAGCAGGACGAAATACTTCAGCTATTTGAGGATTACGCATTCCAGTATAACTGGTACGTGACTGTTCCATTCCTCCAGCCCTATAGCCTAGTAGATCAATTGTGGCTGTTTGATCACCATAGTATTGATCCATGATTCGGTTTTCGAAATAGGTCGTGAACCCTTCATCCAGCCATGGCTCTTCAAATTCATTAGAAGCCAGCATTTGCATAAAGTATTGATGAGCAAACTCATGTACTGTAATAATCTCAACCGTTCTAATGGCATTCGGCAATTTAGCAATGCTCGCACCTGTTACTAATGTTGGATATTCCATACCGCTTGACCGAATACCGTAAATCGGAGGATCTACAATCGTTAAGGTGGTATAAGGATAAACTCCAAGGTGTTTTTTAAAATAGCTGAGTGCTTGCTTAGCCGCCTTGATATACCGTATAGTATGTTCCTTATGTTCAGGTTGAATCAATAGACGAATATTGACATGTTCCCATTTATCTTTCACCTCTTGAAAATGCGGAGAGGCTGTCCAAGCAAAATCAATGACATCCTCAGCGCGGTAGACATGAGTTCGTGTACCGTCGTCATTAATGTTACCGGATTCAAATATACCAGAAGCTCCAACAATCATGTCTTTGGGAACGGTGATCCTGACATTGTAGACTCCGAAATCTGCATAATATTCAGATTGACTGTGATACTGATGGCAATTCCACTGTCCTTTTTCAGCATAGCGCATCCCTGCAGGCTCGTAGACGCCTAGTTTAGGGAACCATTGTACCATGAAGTAATAATCTCGCCCATACCCAGTCCGTGCTACGATTTTTGGAATCTTTGCTTGAAACTCTAATTTAAATTGATGCGTCTCCTTTGGATATACTGGTTTATCAAGCGTTAATTCTATAACCGTTTGGTCACTTGTATTGTCATCGTCTGGTTGAATGTATTGGAGATTTGAAGTAATTTCCGTTCCGTGTTGATCTATAAATTTGACAATTTCAGAGTAGCCCCAGGTCTCTTTATCCTCCGCTTTTAGTGATCCAGGAAATTCACGAGAAGACTTACTCAAGAACGTAGATTGCGAGTTTTTAAATGCATTGAGGTACAAGTGAAACTGTAATGTACGGATTGTATCAGAAGATGGATTCGTCCAAGTCAATGTTTGTTTACCTCGAATCATTCTATTTTCATGGTCTAAGATAACATCGATATCGTAATTAGCAATTCTATCACTCAACGGCTCATCAGCAATTGTTGCTTGACCGAAGAGAGAATTTGCTAGGAGGATAACTCCAAACCAGAGGACTGTTCTTCTCATATCACGCAAATATAATCAAGTTGGTTGGAAAAACTGAAACTGAATTACGATTTAGCTGATACGTGGGATTGATTCTTATGATTATAAAGTTTTCTAAGTAGACTAATCTGTCCACGGTGATGTACTTCATCTTCTGCTACATGGTATAGAACCCAAGCAAGGTTGCACCCTGTATCAGGATCGTAGCCTTCTCTTTTTTTGTGAAACGCTTCTGTATCCAGCATTTTTACTGATTCTACGAATAATTGGTAAGATTCTTCAAGACGCTGCAAGTAGAATTCTATTGGCTCATTGGTTATTAATTGCGGGATATATTTGCCCATTTCCAAACCAGGGAGCCATTCCTCATTTTGGGCTTTAGTCCATTCTTTTCCCTCTATAAAGTGGATTCTCATATAATGTTTGCAAGATATAATATGAGATAGCAATGCTGCAACTGTGTTCCAACCTTCTGAAAACTGCCAATGAAGTTCCGCGGTGCTGATTTCGTTGACTCTTTGTAGCGTAGTAAATCTTGCATCCTCTAGAATGCCTAGGAGATAATCAATAGAATGATCATTTGTACGACCAAATGGAATGAGCGATTCTCTTTTCATATTCAAATTTATATAATAAATTTGGATCAATCAAAAAATTCAGGTACTAATTGAGTTATGCACTCCCCTTCAATAGTGATGGTCATAAAATAAAAACATTTACTAAAAATCTCATCTCTTGCGAATACAAAAAACGATCAGATATTCCAGCTCAAGTCATGAAAATATTTGCCCCAACTAGAAAAGATGAGCCAGAGTAAGCCACGGTTGTTTACATACACCTGATCATATTATAAGAAGTTGAGATTATAATACTTGTTTCTTGTCAAGAGGAAACAACTGTTTCTTTTCAAGAGGAAACAGAATAGAGCAGACCGATTCTTCAGTCTGCTCTTTACTTTCAATGCATTGGGGCATCTAGAAATTGGTAATGATCATACTCCCTTGTTCGATCTTTACCAATCCGTTCTTGTGTTTCGGTAAAAACATGCCCCTTCCGTTTAATTACCCGTGCAAGTAATTTCTTCATGACTTGTTTTTTTTGTTAAAAAATATTGTTCATGGGGATAACCAAATCGATTACTAATAAGTTCCTGTTCACTGTATTATTTTATGTCCTTGGCTTACAAGAACAATTAAACACATATTAAATCTCTGACTATCAAGTACTTAAAATAACAATGTTTTTCAACAAATAACTTTCCTTTCAATCGTTATCAATCAAGAATCTATTCTAAAATTCGAGCTGGGTTTTTCTTGGATTTAAAAATTCAGTAATTCCATGAGAAATCACATGGCAATTATGACGTATATTTAATCATGAAACGGAATAAGCTATTTTATATGTTGGCTTCACTTAGCCCAAAAGAGCGGAGACAATTCAGGAAATTGATTGTTAGGGAAGGGACAGATCCAATGATGAAACTAGTAGATTATCTGGAACAAAATCTCAAGGCATTCGACTCAGAATCTTATAACGAATTGAGGGAAAAAGCACTCATAAAGATCAGTAAATCAGTGCCTACCGACCAAAACAAAAGGCGTCTACTCTCTTCTGTCACCAAGTTACTTAGCACCTTCCTTATCAATCAGGAGATCTCCCAAGATGAGCAAATCAGTGAGTCGCTCCTACAAAAACAGTATCTAAGGCGAGGACTTAAAGGACTATTCGAATCCTCACACGAAACCACACAATCCAACCTTTTGAGCGCTCCGGAGCGTGACTTCTACTTCCATCAAACCCAGTTAAAACTCAGTCATCACGCCTATTATCACGCTACTAATAAATATAAGGAAAGAGATATTCTGATGGGACTCAAAACCATTCATAAAAATCTAGACATTGGATTTGTGATGGCTAAACTCCACTATGCCTGTGAAGTAAAAATGGTGCATCTGGTCAGAGGAGAGTCTTTTACTATTGAATTATTGGATGAAATACTACATACAATCAACAACAACCAATACTTTAACCATCCCATTATAAAATTATACACCGAAATTCTGAGCTTGATGGAGCAACCAGAAGTAGAAAATTATCACCGACTAAAGAAAAATTGGCTAGAGATCTCAGACTTATTCAGCAAGGAGTTGCAACAACAGTTATTCACGATCATGCTTAATCTCTCTTGGTTTTCTTGCACAGATAATAGAACCGCTGAAATGTACCAACTATACGAGCTAGGTCTCACTTCAGGCGTATTAATTACAGAAGGAAAGATCGATTCCTCCCATTTCAACAACATCATCGATCTAGGAAGTAGTCTCAACCAGTTTTCTTCAGTTCGACAATTCATTGACAATTTTAGTCCGTTCTTAGATGTCAAAGATGATAAAATGGAGAATATAAAAACACTGTACGAAGCATTTTTACTGTTTGGTGAAGGCAAACATGAAGATGCTCTACGTCAATCTATTTTCCTTGAGTTTAATGACGTTTCCTACGGATTGCGAGCTTACTTATTAATGTTGAAATGTCTTTACGAAAGCAAGAAATCAAAAGGATTTAAGGAAATAGAAATGCGTTGCGAAGCGTTCAAACAGTACCTTCAACGAAAATTTAAACAAGCAATCATTAACAAACAGATCAAACAGGAAAACTTAAATTTCATCAAAATCATTCGCTTGCTTCCACTTGCCTCTGCCAGTCGATTCGCCTCCATCAACCAGAAGGATTTACTTAAAAAATTAAACGCCATGAAACACGTAGTTAGCAAGGCTTGGCTACAAAAAAAGATAGAAAATCTAGTCTAAATCATTGTTTCTTTCTTATCCTCTCCTGACCACACAACTAACTTATTTTGCCCGTCAGGTAATGAAAGTCCAGTAAAATCTATAATCGGTGATTCTACACTCAACTCGTGTAATATTGCACCCGATTCAGCCACCACATTTGCGTGCAATGAATCAATAGTTCTCATTTCTGGAAATGGAATTTCAATTGGATCATTCGTTAATCCTTGAGCAATCACTACGATGCCACTTGACTGATCTGTTCCGTCGTTGTTGTTTTCAAATCTTGGTGAATCTCCCATAATAATGTTGGTTTTTATTAAAATTGTTGTCACAAAATTAGGTCTTGAGTTCAAGTAAAGCAATAGTCAACTTTTCATCTTTGTACACCAAATATTTAACAGAATTTAAAATTAAATCCAATCCAACTTACTAATAAACAACAAATTAACTAATTTCAATTTCATCAAAACAATCAATAAAACGATTGATTTTTATCTTTAATATTTACATAAAAAATTAGATCACCTTACCTACTTCGATCATTTTTAAGTCACTATTTAGAACACTAAAAATAAGAGCAAGCAGATAGAATTTACATCCTCATTAAAGAATTGAGTTCATCGCTTCAAGGACTAAGAACGCTCATACAGCTGATAGTGCTTCATAGCAATCAACCCTTGTTTCCCTCTTTAATTTTTCCTTAACAATAGAATTTTATTTTTTTTCGTACTTTTAGTTAACTTTGATCAAATTATATGCTTAAAAAATGAGAAAACTAACCTTATTTCTGTCGCTTATTACGCTACCATTTCTTGCAATCTCCCAACATCTTGAAGTTGGAGTATTTGGAGGTGTTGCTAATTATATTGGTGAAGTTTCACACCAAAACATGTATCTTCCAGAAACACATCCAGCTTTTGGTGCATTTTTCAGGTACAATGCTGGTTGGTATTTAGCAGCTAAGTTAAGTGTAACTCATGGGAATATAACAGGGAAAGACGTAAACTCGAGCACCCCTGACTTCAACAACAGAAATCTGAGTTTCCGATCTCCCGTTACTGAATTCGCCCTTACGGGTGAAGTCAACATTCTAGGCTATGAGCCTTATGGACTTAAGAAAATCTTCTCGCCATACGTGTTTGTGGGTATTGCAGGTTTCCACTTCGACCCCAAAACGATCCATGACAATCGGTGGGTAAGACTTCAACCTCTTGGAACTGAAGGACAGGGATTTGTTGCTGGTAGAGACGGCAAATACAACATGCTTAGCTTCTCCATCCCATTTGGACTAGGCGCAAAATTTGCAATCACAGACAAAATCAATATCGGAATGGAATTCGGCCTACGTAAAACGTTTACTGATTACCTTGACGATGTAAGTACCTCATACATCTCTTATGATGACATTATGAATTCAGGTCTTCCAGATGAAAAGAAAGAGCTAATTGCTGCACTTTCTAATCGCTCAGGAGAAACAGGTCAATTCATTGACTTTGCAACTGGAGACAACAGAGGTAATCCTGATAATCAAGACTATTACTTCTTTGGTGGACTCACCGTCTCGTGGAATTTTATGGACAATGGTCTTGTCGGTAGTCGAAACAAAAACAGAGGTAAAAAGAGTGGCTGTAAAGGCATGAGATTCTAACCACGCTTCTATTGGCTTATGGAACCAGTTCAAATCCTTCAAAAGCATTGGGGATACGCCTCCTTCAGGCCACTGCAATCAGAAATTATTCAATCCGTTCTTAGCAACAAGGATACACTAGCTTTGCTACCAACTGGCGGTGGCAAGTCTATTTGCTATCAGATTCCAGCGCTTGCAAAACCGGGCCTCTGCATCGTCATTTCTCCCTTGATTGCCTTAATGAAAGATCAGGTAGAACAGCTAACGCGCAGAGGAATACCCGCTGCAGCCATCTACTCAGGAATGCACATCAGCGAAATCGACAGAATCCTAGACAATTGTATTTATGGTAAACTAAAACTACTTTATCTATCCCCTGAGCGACTTCAGTCCAATCTAGCAATAGAGCGAATTAAACAAATGACAATCAACCTTATTGCTATTGATGAAGCGCACTGTATCTCACAATGGGGATACGACTTTCGCCCCTCTTACCTTCAGATTGCTGAGTTCAAGGAGCAATTCCCTAACGTCCCAATGCTTGCCGTGACTGCAACTGCTACACCTGAAGTCGCAGAAGACATTCAACAACAACTGTTGTTCTCCAAGGATGCAGCGTTTTTCCAACAAAGCTTCGAACGATCTAACCTAACGTATGTTGTATTGAACGAGCAAGCAAAAACAACCAAACTACTTGAAATCTTGAGCAAAGTAAACGGCTCAGGCATTGTCTATGCTCGAAATAGAAGAAAAACAAAGGAAATAGCAGAAATGCTCAAGCGAAATCGAATTTCTGCTGAATTCTATCATGCTGGTCTCAAGCCAACAGAACGCTCCTACAAACAAGATCAATGGGTAAATAACAAGATCAGGATTATGGTAGCCACCAACGCATTTGGAATGGGAATAGACAAGCCTGATGTTCGCACAGTCGTTCATATGGACATTCCAGATAGCTTAGAAGCCTATTTCCAAGAAGCAGGAAGAGCAGGACGAGATGGCAAGAAAAGCTTCGCTGTGCTGCTACACCAAAAATCAGATGAGGAACGAATGGAAAAACAGTTGGACCATTCTTTTCCTCCAATGAGTCAAATAAGAAATGTCTATAGAGCACTCGGCAGCTATTATCAATTGGCTGTTGGTGGCGGATTAGGTACTTCTTATGACTTCAACCTAGGGGAATTTGCACAACGATTCGACTTTAAACCCATTACCGCTCACCATTGTCTAAAAGTGCTGAAGGATACCGAATGGATCGACTTGACAGATGCCGTTTTTGTCCCAGCCAAATTAATGATCAAAGCAAGTAAAGAAGAGCTCTACAGTTTCCAGTTGACGAATAAGAACTTGGATCCACTCATAAAGACCTTACTTCGTTCTTATCAGGGCGCATTTAGTCATCATGTGAAAATTAATGAAGGAAAATTATCCAAGTTTTTAAACATCCAAATTCCAGTCTTACATAAAATGTTTAAACGCCTAGCATTAGAGCACATCATTGACTATCAGCCACCAAAGGATAAACCGAGACTTACCTTCCTTAAGGAACGAGTAAATGCTGAAAACCTTTTGATCGATACTAAGCGCTACAATCTGCTACAAAAAAGAAGGCGCGACCGACTTAACGCTGTGTTCCATTTTATCAATAGTGATGAGTGTCGAAACATTGTATTACTGCGCTACTTCGGCGAAATGAACTCCAATAAATGTACCCTTTGCGATATCTGTACTGGCAGAACCAGTTCGAAACTTTCAAATGAAGAATATGAGCAATACGCAACAAAAATAGAGGAAGTTCTACAATTGAAACCACTACCAATTGAAGATATTATGTCTAAATTTTCAGCAAAGCATCACAATAAAGTGTTGAAGGTTATCACTTATTTATTAGAGAATGAATACCTTCGACAAAATTCCGAGCAACTATTAGTCTGGGATTCAAAAGAGAATTAATCACAAATCGCCTTGAAAAAGATCATTTTCACAGTAACGAATGACCTCACTTACGATCAGCGGATGCAACGAATTTGTACGTCGGTCAGTCAGGCTGGCTTTGATGTGGTATTGGTCGGACGTCGACTAAAAACCTCACTTTCCTTCAAGCAGTTTTCGTTTAAGCAAAAACGTCTAAACTGTTGGTTTACTAAGGGAAAGTTCTTTTATATAGAATACAATATCCGTTTGTTCTTTTACTTACTCTTTACAAAATTTGATGCGGTCTGTTCTATTGATTTAGACACAATTTTACCAGGCTTTTATAGTTCAAAACTCAAGCGAAAGACCTGTATTTATGATGCCCACGAGTATTTTACAGAAGTACCAGAAGTTGTAGAACGCCCAAGCATCAAGCGCATCTGGGAAGCAGTGGCTCGACATACCATCCCAAGGCTAACGCACTGTTATACGGTTTGCGAGAGTTTAGCCGATCTATTTGCTGAAAACTATGGAACGGAGTTCGGTGTGATTCGAAATGTGCCGTTTCAACTAACTGCACCTTTGGTAAAGGCCACAAATGACCCAAAGGTTATCCTTTATCAGGGTGCTCTTAATGACGGTAGAGGATTGGAGGAGATGATCACTGCAATGGCACAACTCAATGCTGAATTCTGGATAGCTGGAGAGGGTGATTTGTCTAAAGAGCTCAGAAATTTAGTAGCGTCGCTTGACTTAAATGACAAGGTCAAATTTCTTGGTTTTGTTACACCTGATAAGTTGAAGGAACTTACCTTTAAAGCGGATATCGGGATCAATTTATTAAAAAATAAAGGCCTAAGCTACTACTACTCTCTAGCCAATAAAGCCTTTGATTACATCCAAGCAGAACTCCCTGCAGTCAATATGGATTTCCCTGAATACAAGCGTATCGAAGCTCAATATAAGGTTTGTTTACTCGTCAATGATTTGGAAACATCAACGCTCGTTCATACATTTAACCAATTGATAAATAATCAGCAGCTTTATAATGAACTAGTAGAAAATTGCAAGCTTGCTAAGGAAGTTTTCACTTGGGAAGAAGAAGAAAAAAAACTGATTCAATTTTATAATCAATTGATTTAAAACACATTAAAACTTCTATGAATAAAGACATTACGGTCCATATGATTTCGTTTAATGTGCCCTACCCTGCTAATTATGGTGGTGTTATTGATGTCTTTTATCAACTAAAAACCCTGTCTGAGTTAAATATCAAGGTCATACTACATAGTTTTCATTATGGAAGAAAAAAAGCAGTTCAACTAGAAAAGTATTGCCAGGAAGTGCATTATTATCCTAGGAAAACAGGCATTGCAAGCCAACTGTCTAGATTACCCTACATTGTATATTCTAGAAGAAATAACACGCTTAAACATAACTTATTAAAAGACAATCATCCCATTTTATTCCAAGGGACGCATTGTTGTTATTTATTAAACCACTTTGAGTTTAAAGAAAGGCTTAAAATGGTACGTTTGCATAATGTGGAGTGGAAATATTATTTAAGTCTTTATCGTCAGGAAAAGAATTGGGTAAAAAAGTTATTCTTTAAAATAGAAGCATCTAAACTAAAGCGTTTTGAAGAGAATAATATGATCAAAAACGCAGATCATTTGTTTACAATTTCTTCCGATGAAACTGATTATTTTAACACATTCCAACCGAAAGGACTTGAGCATCAATCTGCTTTTCATTCAAATGAAAGTGTGCAATGTTTAACTGGAATTGGTAATTATGCCCTTTATCATGGAGATCTAAGTGTAAAAGACAACGAAAATGCCGCGCTGTTTTTAATCGAAAAAATATTTTCAAAACTTAAGGTAAAACTAATTCTTGCCGGATTAAATCCAACAGCTCTTTTGATTGACAAAGCAAAGCAGCACAAAAACGTAGAAGTCAAAGCAAATCTGTCGAATGATGAGATGGAATCTATAATCAAAAATGCTCAAATAAACATCCTAATTTCTTTTAACCATGCAGGAATGAAATTGAAGCTTCTCAATGCCTTATATAAAGGGAGGCACTGCCTTGTCAATCATCCAATCATTCAGAATACAGGACTTGAAAGCTTATGCAGTATCAAGGATTCTCCTGAAGAAATAATCGAAAAAATCAGCGACTTAATGGAGAAGGATTTTACATCAATCGAAATTCAAAAAAGAGAAATTTTACTCCAAAACTCTCCATTTTCGAATACCACAAATGCTAAAAAAACGGTTGATTTGTTAGAAAAGCATTTTTTGAATAGCGAACCTTAACAATATTTTAACTGTTTTACACCATTTACGTCTAGTATATAAACCCAATTCGACATTTTTTTTATTAAATTTGTTAGGATACACCTAAATCCTCACTTTACTCTTATTAACTACTACTAACCCTTAGTATCAATACTAAACTTGTTGTTATGCAATTCAATATTAAGTCCTCCTTGTTTACTGCCATTTTTATATGGCTTTCCTTTTTCATAGAAGCTCAAACTCCAATCTCAACTCTTCAATCTGAACAAAGACTTGAAAGAGGAATAGATGTTGGCCCACCAGTCATCACAGACAAACGGTGTGCTTCTGTTGAGATGCATAAATGGCGACAAGCTCAATACCCAAAAAGCATTTTAGATGATCAGCAATTCGAAGCTTGGGTAAGTAGTGAAATCCAAAAACGAAAAAAGAATAGTGCAAAAAATGCGGTCATTACGATACCAATTATCTTTCATATTATTCACCCTAACCAAGCCCCTGGTACTGGAGATAATATTGGTACAAATTACGTAAATGCTCAAATCGTTCAGTTAAACAATGATTTTAGAAAAATCGCTGGTACTTCAGGTGATAATAATAACCCTGTAGGAGCGGATACAGAAATCGAATTTTGCCCTGCAGAAATTGACCCTCAAGGAAATACCTTGGCTGAACCAGGGATAAACAGAATTTCTACGACCTCTCAAGGATTTACTAATCCTCCTTATGGCACTGGATATGTGGATGGAACGATTAAGCCTGCTACTATTTGGAATCCAAACGATTATTGCAACGTTTGGGTATGTAGATTATCAGGAGGAATTCTTGGGTATGCTCAATTTCCTTCCAACTCTGGATTAGGAGGAATGCCTGCCAACGGTGGCGCAGCAAATACAGATGGTGTTGTGTGTACCTCAACTTCAATTGGAAGTACAACACTTCCCTTCCCTGGCGGTGCACCTTACAACCAAGGAAGAACACTGACACACGAAATTGGACACTGGGTTGGTCTAAGACATATCTGGGGAGATGCTGGTTGTGGAGTTGATGACTTCTGTAATGACACACCAACTTCAGATGCATCTAATTTTGGATGCCCCAATGGCCATACCTCTTGTGGTAGTATCGACCAGATTGAAAACTATATGGATTATACCGATGACTTTTGCATGAATATCTTTACGCAAGATCAAAAGACAAGAATTCAAACTGTTATGTCTGTAAGTCCTAGGAGAGCTTCTCTTGGCAATTCAAATGCATGTAGTAATGCTTGTGGAAGTCTCACAATTGCTACCAATTCAACACCAGCCGATTGCAACAATAATGGTACTGCTGGAGTGACTGTAAATGGTGCAACTCCACCCATTAACTATCTCTGGAATACCAGTGCAACGACAGCAAATATAAACAACCTAGCTCCTGGCTCATATACGGTGACTGTATCAGACGGTTCAGGCTGTTCTTTAATTGAGTCAGTGAATGTTTTAAGTATTTGTACTGAAGTTTGCGATACATTAATGAACTTCTTGGATGGTATTCATACGCCGACATTGACTGCATCGAATTCCTCTGGTTACATTTCTGGACACAACAACTATGGAGACATTGCAAAAGCTGATTATTTTGATTATGCTGGTGGTGTTCATTCCCATATCAAAGGAGCTTATCTAGGAATTGGTTTTGTTACAGCTGGATCAACGCTTTCTACCTTTAATGTCTCAGTTTGGTCAGGTGGCCCAGCTGGACCAATTGGGGCACCATTATTCCAGATGCCAGTTAGCTATACTTCAATGCAAACGATTTTTACTGCTAATGGAAACCAACCGTTCATTCATTACTTTGAATTTCCGAACTTTGTTGCCATGCCTGCTGGACGACAGTTTTACGTTGGAATAGACTTTATCTATGGAGCAGGTGATGCAATTGCACTTACACATACTGCAAACTCACAAGTGATTCCATCCACAGCATGGGAACAACACAGTGATTTGACATGGCATAGTTACACGGAGACACCTGCCTCATGGGGCTTTAATGTTGCCCATTTAATTTGGCCAGTAATTGGAACACCTCCAACGCCAACGATTACTCCACTTAATCCATCTGTGTGTGAAAACATTGGAATTAACTTTAACTGTTCTGGAAATAATATTACTGACGTAGAATGGATATTCCCTGGTGGAACTCCAGCCTCTTCAACAAATCCAAGTGTTACTGTTTCTTATCCGGTACCAGGAAACTATAATGTCCTTCATATTGCTAGAAATGGGTGTATGATTGACACAACAGAATTAGTCAATTACGTTACAATTAACCAATGTGGTTGTAATGTTAACCCAACAACTTCTTTTACCGAACCGAACTGTAATGCTGGATGTGATGGTACAGCTACTGTTACTCCAGGCTCGGGTGTTCCTCCATATACGTATGTATGGGACGGCGCAGCTGCAGGTCAACCCAACCAAACAGCAACTGGTCTCTGCCAAGGAACCTACAATGCAACAGCAACAGATGCAAACGGATGTTACTCAATAGTTTCAATCACTGTTTCCGAACCTGCTGGCATGACCTCCTCAGCCACAGTGAATAGTGACGTATCTTGCGGTGGTGGCTCAGATGGTAATGCTACAGTAACTGCTAATGGTGGATCAATGCCCTACTCCTACAATTGGAGTAGTGGAGAAATGACGCAAACCGCTATGAACTTAATGACTGGCATGCAAACCGTTACCGTAACAGATAATAACGGATGTACGGTTCTTGATACCGTAACCTTAACGGAACCAATTCCTATTACTGTTTCAACTTCAATCGGTCAACAACCAACTTGTGGAGCTTCGAATGGTGTTGTGAATGTACAAGGTTCGGGGGGTATGCCACCTCTTTCTTACCTTTGGAGCACAGGTGATGTAACCACCATCGTAATTGGTTTGGCAGCAGGCACCTACACTGTTACTGTTACAGACAACATGGGCTGTTCAATGGTAGGATCTGTAACGCTTGTATCTCCTGGAGGAGTTTCAGGCGTAACAAGTGTGATTCAAAACATATCATGTAATGGTGGTAACGATGGCTCAGCAACCGTCAATCCTTCAGGTGGAACACCGCCATATACATATAGCTGGGCAACTGTACCCGTTCAAACAACACAAACCGCTATCAATTTACCTTTTGGAAATACAAATGTAACCCTTTCAGATGCCACTGGTTGTGCTCAGACCCTAACCGTAACGATTACACAGCCAACGGGTGTTCAAGGATCAGCAACAGTAGTCAGTAATGGCTCCTGTAGTGGTCAAAATGATGGCGTAGCAACAGCTACAGGTTCTGGTGGAACACCAGGTTATACTTATCAATGGAATGACCCAGGAAACACCATGAATGCAACTGTTTCTAACCTTGCTCCAGGAGCTTGGCAAGTAACCATAACAGATACAAATGGCTGTTCAACAACAGCGGCAGTAAATATTAATAATGTTCCTGGAGTAAATGCAAGTGCCCAAACTGTAGGGAACGCTTCTTGTGGAGGTGGTGCCGATGGCTCTGTTGCTGTGAATGCAACGGGCGGTACTCCAGGGTTTATGTATGTTTGGGATGATGCAAACGCACAAACAACACAAACAGCTACTGGGTTAACTGCTGGAACTTACACCGTAACAGTAACCGACACAAATGGCTGCACAGCAACCTCCCAAGCCTCCGTTTCTGAGCCAGGGACAATAAGTACAACCGTAGTGACATTACAGAACGCTAATTGTGGTGTCGCGAATGGTGCACTACAATGTGCAGCAGGTGGTGGTGCTGGCGGATTTACCTACATATGGGATACAGGAGCCACTACAGCCAACTTGTTTGGTGTAATGGCTGGTACTTACGTGGTAACAGTAACAGATTTTAATGGCTGTTCTGTTACAGACTCAGGTGTAGTTGGCACAATTGGTGGCCCAGTACTTACAACCACTTCTACCGTAGAAACTTGTAATACAGGAAACGGTACTGCTACTGTAAACGGTGTTGGTGGCCCAACGCCTTATACTTATCTTTGGGATGCAGCAGCAGCCAACCAAACAACTCAAACAGCTGTCAATTTAAGTTCTGGGACCTATTCAGTTTCAGTAACAGATGGAAACAGTTGCCAAGTAGTTACAACCGTAACTGTCACTGATAATTGCGGCAGCTGTAACATGACAGTAAGTACAACTACAAATAACGAATCTTGTAATAATCTCTGTGATGGAAGTATTACCGCCACTCCAGCAAGTGGTACGGGACCATTCACCTACCTTTGGAGTGACGGACAGATTACTCAGACTGCTTCTGGTCTATGCTTAGGAACATATGATGTAACCGTTACAGATGCAGCAAGTTGCGCAGTTGTATCAAATGGAACGGTAAGTGGACCTAGTCTGTTATCCGCCGCTACTAGTCCCATGAATCCCGCATGTGGAAGTGCTAATGGTTCAATAACGGCAACTTCAACAGGTGGTACCCTCCCATACACTTATACTTGGGACGCTGCTGCTAATGGGCAAACAACCCCTACTGCTACCGGCTTAGCTGCAGGAACATATATAGTTACGGTTGAAGATAATAATGGATGTACTGCCATTGTTTCTACGACCATCGCAAGCCCAGGTGGACCAACGGCTACCGTTAGTTCTACGAATGCTACTTGCGGATCAAACAATGGATCTGCAACTGCCACCCCCGCGGGAGGAACACCGCCTTATACGTACAACTGGAACAATGGACAAACAGTCCAAACAGCAATCAACCTTGCCGCCGGTTCTTACTCCGTGACCATAACAGATAGCAATAATTGTCCAATCGTTGAAACTGTGAGCGTTACCTCAACTGGAGGCCCTGCGGGAACCGTTTCGTCTACAAATGCAACTTGCGGAAACAACAATGGAACCGCAACAGCTACTCCGCAAGGTGGAACAATGCCTTACACCTACAATTGGAATGATGGACAAACTGTTCAAACCGCAATAAATCTTGGTGCAGGTGCTTACATGGTAACAATTACCGACGGTAATAACTGTACCGTAGTTGTTTCTGGAACGGTTAGCTCTACTGCTGGTCCAACAGGGACTGTTTCAACCACTAATGCAACTTGTGGTTCAAACAATGGTACTGCTACTGCTACTCCACAAGGAGGAATGATGCCTTATACTTATGCATGGAATGACGGACAAACGGTACAGACAGCAATTAATCTTGGTGCAGGTACATACATGGTAAGTATTACAGATAGTAATAATTGTACAACAGTAGTTTCTGGGAATGTCAGTTCTACTGGTGGACCTACAGTTACCGTTGCTTCAACCAACGCAACTTGTGGTAATACAAATGGAACAGCTACAGCAACACCAATTGGAGGTTCAATGCCATTCACCTATAATTGGAACGATGGACAAACTACTCCTACTGCAATCAACCTTGGTGCAGGTTCCTATACTGTCACTGTTACGGATACAAACAACTGTGTTGCAATACAAACTACAACTGTTTCAACAACAGCTGGACCTTCATTAACTACGACAACTTCGAATGCAACTTGTGGGGCAAACAATGGTAGTGCTACTGCCAATCCTACTGGAGGAACAATGCCCTACACATACAATTGGAGTGCCGCTGGACAAACGACGCAAACGGCTATCAACCTTGGAGCTGGTTCATACATGGTCACTGTAACAGATTCAAATAATTGTACAGCAGTTGAAACAGTAACTGTTGCTTCAACAAATGGACCTACAATTACTTCGACTTCTGTTGATGCAACTTGTGGAAATAGTAATGGTACGGCTACCGCGAATCCTGCAGGAGGAATGCCTGGTTATACTTACATTTGGGATAATGGGCAAACTGCTCAAACAGCAATCAATCTTGCAGCAGGCTCCTACATGGTTACCGTTCTTGACATGAACAATTGTAGTGTTGTAACTACTGTTGTAGTGAATAATATTGGTGGACCAAGCGCAACCACTTCTTCTACAGGTGCTACTTGCGCAGGAAGTGATGGTACGGCTACGATTACACCAGCAGGTGGAACAATACCTTACACCTATCTATGGGATGCTACAACTGGCGGCCAGACCGCTCAAGTTGCAATAAACTTGGTTCCAGGTGTCTACTCCGTAACTGTTACTGACGACAATGGATGTACTGCCGCTCAGCAAGTAACGGTTTCAGATGCTTGTGTTTGTAACGTAATGGCAACTATTTCTTCAAGTAATACAACCTGCGCCGGAAGTGATGGTTCTGCCACCGCTAACCCAACAGGAGGTACTACACCATATACTTATTTATGGGATGCTGCAGCTGGTAACCAAACTGCCCAAACCGCAGTAGGTCTTAATGTCGGTGGCTACAGCGTTACAATAACGGATGCCTTTGGATGTTCAGTTGTTCAACAAGCAACCATACTTGACGGATGTGTGTGTAATGTTTCTGCCTTTGTCACCGTTGTAAATACGACTTGTGCTGGTAGTGATGGTTCTGCAACCGCTACGCCCACTGGTGGAACAATGCCATATACCTATCTATGGGATGCAAATGCAAACAATCAAACCACACAAACGGCGATAAACTTGCCAGTTGGTGCTTATGTTGTGACAACCACCGATGCAAATGGATGTACCGCTATCAATCAGATTGCAGTGTTAGATGGTTGTGTCTGTAATGTAATTGGAACAATATCCTCTACCTCAACTTCCTGCGCTGCCAACGATGGAACTGCAACTATTAATGTAACAGGAGGATTACCTCCGTTCACATACTTATGGGATGCCGCAGCAGGAAATCAGATGACACAGATCGCAACAGGACTTGTAATTGGAGGATATGCAGTGACAGCGACTGACGCTAATGGATGCTCAGTTGTACAGCAAGTAACGGTTACTGATGGCTGTGTTTGTAATGTCCAAGGAACTTCGGTTACGACGTTTGAATCTTGCTTCGGGAATGATGGTACAGCTACAGCAAGTGCTGCTGGAGGAACAGGGCCATACACTTATCAATGGGATGTCTCAGCAGGGAATCAAACAACTCCAACTGCTACTGGCTTAACAGCTGGAAACTATAGTGTAGTCATTACGGATGCGTTTGGTTGCAATACTACAATCTTAGTAACGATTACCAATAACTGTAGTTGTAATATAGCGGTTACGATTGGCAATACTGGAACAACTTGTGGAGATGCTACTGGTTCGGCTTCTGCTACAGCGGGAGGAGGTGTTCCACCATTTACATTCCTTTGGAATAATGCTGCGGTTACACAAACAATAAACAATCTTACTGCAGGAACGTATACTGTAACGGTCACGGATTCCGGTGGATGT
Organism: uncultured Saprospiraceae bacterium; assembly: GCA_937959115.1. GTDB lineage: Bacteria > Bacteroidota > Bacteroidia > Chitinophagales > Saprospiraceae > JAHDHB01. The sequence continues at coordinate 26,523 of CALGAW010000065.1, read as the reverse complement.
TCTCAAATACAATCGACTACTATTATTGATGGTGGTGTTCTTTCTGCTCAAGTCGTAGGTACAAGCTTAGCCTGTAATGGTGACAACAGTGGTTCTGCTACTGTAACCAATCCTGGTACATTTACTTACCAATGGAGCACAGGTCAAAACACGGCATCTATCAATAATTTACCAGCTGGAACCTATATGGTCACAGTAACCAGCGGCACTTGTGTAGATGTTGTAAGTGTAACTGTAAACGAACCCGCTGCGTTGGCTGTAACTGTACAAAGCGCTAACAGTCAATGTAGTGCTAATGATGGTACCGCTAGTGCGCTTGGAACAGGCGGAACTTCTCCATACACTTACTTATGGAATACAGGGGCAACAATGCCAACAATAGGTGGTTTAGCAACAGGTGTTTATACCGTTACTATAACCGATACAAATGGTTGTGTTACGATTGGCTCAGGCTCAGTAACCAGTGCTGCTAACGGTCCTGCATTATCTGCTTTGCAAACGAATGTCACTTGTAACGGATCAAATGATGGCGCAATTGACTTAACGGTAACGAATGGTACTGGACCATTTACTTATGACTGGAATGGATTGAATGTAGAAGATTTGAGTGGATTAGCACCGGGTAACTATACATGCGTGGTTACGGATGTCAACAACTGTATAGCAGTCATAACGGTAAGTATTACAGAACCTGCCCCAATGACTCTTAGCTGGTACACTACCCCTCCTGGTCCTACGAATGACATGGGATCTGCTGGTGTGAATGTAAGCGGAGGAACTCCTGGCTACACTTACCAATGGAGTGATGGACAAACGACTCAACTGGCAACAGGCTTGGCTACAGGAACATACACGGTTATCATTATCGATGCGAATGGCTGTACTACAACAGGCACGGTAGGAATTTGGAATCCAACTTCAGCAGAGGAGATTGAATCATTAGCCTTGTTTGAACTGTTTCCAAATCCAAGTAATGGTCAGTTTACTGTTAATCTTGAATTTAATCAGGTAGAGGACTTAGAATTTAATATCTACACCCTACTTGGGCAGCAGTTGCTGAACGTTTCATTAAGAGGATCAAGCTTTTACATTCCTGTTGATGTATCTTATGCCGCTGCAGGAACCTACGTTGTCTCCATTAAATCGAAAGACGGAGGCGAGGTTGTGAAGCGTTTTATAATAGCCGACTAAATACTTTTAATTATAAAAAACCCTGGCCAAACGGTCAGGGTTTTTAATTTAACTAAATGGCAAAATGTATCGGATGGTTCTTCTTTTTCTTACTTAGTGTGTATCAATGCACGGGGCAGGAGAATGGGTTGTTTTATATGGGAGCCTACGGTGGTCAAGTCTCTAGTCATGTAGGGTATATCATACCGAATAATCGAGTATTTCCAGAAATCAAGAGTCCTTCTTACCAATTAAGAGGGTCATTATTAAAATACACAGAATTAAGCAGACCACGATGGGGATATTTTTACAAGTATCCAATAGTTGGATTTGATTTTGGATATGAATCCTTTGGCAACAGGGAGGCACTTGGCGGAGCAATTAGTCTAATTCCTAATCTTTCATTTTATCTGATTCGAAAAGAGAAATTTAACTTACGCATTCAAGCGGGTCTTGGGTTAGCTTATTTGACTAAACCATTTGATAAAATAACCAATCCAGAGAATACGATAAACGGATCTCATCTTAATTTTTCCACGTTGACTAGCCTTGTCTTGTCTTATCAACTATCAGACGGAATATTTTTGGAGAGTGGGCCTTCTGTAACACATTACTCAAATGGGAATTATGCGAAGCCAAATGTCGGCGCTAATTTGCCTGACTGGTCGATTGGATTGCGTTACCAACCACAAAGAGCTCCCAAAATAGAGGATGAGGCGTATTTGCCTAGTGTTACATCGCGTTTCTACCCTTTTGTGAGGGTTGGGTACGGGATCACCGAGAAAAGCCTTGACGGGCCTAAATATCCAATTTTGGAAGGAACAGCTGGACTAATTCATTACTTAGGCATGTATAATCGGATCCACTCCGGTTTTTCTCTGCTTTATGATAATCGAGCCTATCGCTATCAGAAGCATCTTGAGTTAAATAAAGGCAAAGAATTCCGCTATTCTACCCGCTACATTTGGTTTGTTGGTCATGAATTCATGTTTGGTCATGTTGGTTTTTTAACGGAAGGCGGTTTTTATCTCAACAAATTTGAGGGGAAGACAAGTATTCTTTCTGCCAAAATCGGTTTTAATTTTTATTTAAAAAACACTTCAAATCATAGAGGTTTCATGCCTTATCTAGGGGTTTACATTCATAGTTCTTTTGGAGAGGCGGAGTTTATAGAGCTTGCCGCAGGTTATTTGTTTTAGGTAGTTGACTATTTATATTATTGGCTATTAATCAATTGTTCATTATAAATTAAAATATAAAATATAAATTGTTAGTACCTGAACTTTCATCAACGATTCATTTGTACCTCCAGTTAAGTTTGAAGATTCCTAAAATTCCTCAATGAAGTAGACACTGAAACAAATTAGAAATCAATCTTCCAACTTCACTTGTTCCCTAAGTCCTAGACTTTTCAATTGTAATGCATTATATTAGTGATTGGAGATGAAGAAAAATATTGAAATAACACTGTTGTAAAAGATATAAGACTATGAATATCAAGGATGTACTTGGACTATATAATATTGGAGAGATTCAGGATGTGGAGAAGGTAAGTTTTGGCTTTTCGAATCTAAATTATAAATTACATGCTTCAGATAAAACTTATCTGTATAGAGTTTACGATAGTAAAGGAAAGGATGTAGCGTATGAGATTTCTGTACTCAAGGTCCTGAAAGACTTAAAATTTCCAGCGTCTTACCCAATTCAGCGACGAGATGGGAAGTTTTTTACTAACACCACGGATGGCATTGTCGTGATTTATGAGTTTATGGATGGCTCGAGTACAGAAATTAATGAACAAGTTATACGTGAGGTGGCTAGGGCATTGAGTAAACTGCATAAAATAAAATATAAAAGTAAAGGAATTGGATATCGGGCCAACTCAATTGGTTTAGAGCGGTGTCAAAATTTAATCCGTCAGTTTGATGATGCGCCTGTTCAATATCCAGAAATTTTTGAATACTTCGTCGAGAATACCAATTTCTTTAGAATGCCTTTGCAAATCCCTTTACCGAAAGGATTGATTCATGGTGATTTATTTCCACAAAATACGTTGTTTAAGGGTGGCGAGTTAAAGGCGATCCTTGATTTTCAAGAAGTTTGTATTGATAGTTTCCTATTTGATATCGGAATGACGATCAATGGTTTCTGTTTCGAAGGAAAGTTATTTAATGAAAACCTAACCGCTATTTTCCTAGAAGAATATGCTAAAAATCGAATGATTACTGATCAAGAAGTTAAACTGTTGCCAGTGTTTATCTCTTGGGCAGCTCACGGCATTATTGCTTGGCATCTTGAGAATGATCTATTGAATAAAGAAAATCCAAAACAACTTGAAAAAGTAGAAGAATTAATGGCTAGAGTAAAATCATTAAGAAATTCTAAGCTTTTGATTTCTAGGATATAAAGAATTGTAGAAGAAGGAAATATCGAATCTCGTTTACAGAATTTCGAATATTCAAACGTTCTTATTACAAATGGGGTATTCATTGAATAATTAAAGGAGTCAACACGTTACGAAAACAACCCGTTATCAATTAAAAACGACGAATTAGCTATTCAAGTTGTTTATGATTACTCAAATAATCAGGTTTCTTTTCCTGAAACAAAGAATTTGCTTGTTTTAAGGTTTCTGGTTTTCCAACATCCAACCAATAATCTTGATCATGACGATAACCTTTAATCTTATGTGTTTTTGCAAGCTGAAGGTAGGTCTCAACGATAGAGAACTTACCGTTCTGCTTCATATGATCAAAAAAAGTAGGAGAAATAATCTGAAAACCACTAAAAGCAATAGGCTGCGGTTGTTCTGCTTTTCTCGACATTTTTACTTCGTTGGTCTTCACATTCTTCCAACCGACCAGATTCAGCTTTCGATTAAATAAGAGGTATCTGCTTGTCGAACGGTTTCTGATCGCAAGTGTGGCTATTGCATTAGCTTTACGGTGCGCTTGCATCATTTTTTTGACATTCAGATTTGTTATGATGTCAACATTGCAAACGATAATCGGGTTAGAAGAGTCTAGCAATAGTTTTGCCTTTTTAAGTCCACCGCCTGTATCTAGGAGCTGATCTGTTTCATCTGATATCTGAATTGGGATATCAAATCCATTTTCTGCCCTGATATAATCTGTTATTTTCTTAGCGAAGTGGTGCACATTAACTGTTATACTGTTGACGCCTTGGCTTTTAAGATTGAGTATAGCGTGCCCTAACAAGGGTATACCGTCGACTTCTACCATTGCTTTTGGCTTGTCATTTGTCAAAGGTCTGAGCCTTGTACCTAAACCTGCTGCGAAAATCATTGCTTCCATATTCTGCCAATTTTATTAAAAAAGTTAACAAACTCTAAAAAAATGGCTTTTTTTCTGCGATTACGTTAATTAAATTTTAATGCTGTGCGAATGTTTTGATAATGGGAAAATAATTTCAATTTTTATATCGTTATTTAGACATTGATCCGAATAATATTTTCAAAAACAACCACTAACCGTAATTATTCAAGAACATTATCATGAAAAAATTCATTCAACTAACTATCATTTTCGTTTTGACTTCTTTAATTCTTTCCTCTTGTTCAAGAAGATGTGGTGGATGGTACAATCCTAAAGTAGAAGTGACTCCTATGGAACATTGTCCTGACGTTCAGGTTGTTCAAAAGGAACTAGCTTCGGACGAGATTGAGTTATAACATTATTTGTACTCAGTTTATTTAATTTTCACGCCTTTTTTAAGTTTTAATAGCTCTTGGGCAATGGTTCTTCTTTACATACTTAGACATTCGTATAATAAAGTAGACCAGTATGTAACATTAGTCTGAATCATCAGATATACTAATAGTTCTGTAACCCTTGATGTATTAATCACTCGTTATCTTAATGATATTCCCTGTGTATTGGGAACACTTATTCATTGGGTTTAAAACCAATGGCAGACAATTTATTATTCCAACCTTCCTTTTTTCTCTGACGCAAGTCTTTGAACATGGAAACAATTTATCAAAAAATGAAAAATTTCATTCTAGCTTCCACCGTAGTTTTGCTTACTTCTTTTGTATTTAGTTCTTGTTCTACCTCTTGTAATGGTAGCTGGTACAATAATCGAAATGTGCAGAATTCTCCTTCCCTTCATTTAGATGCGACTGAATTAGCGGCAATTGAAGCATTTTTAGACATCAATATAGTACAGAACTAGTCTTAGATCTATCTTATAATAAACGATTGGCTTGCTAATCCATCACCATTCACAAGTATTGTAATTTGGTGTTCACCAGGGTAATGCTTTCTTGTCGTGCGTTGTTCAAAGCTTTGCTTTTTAACAAATTCATAAACTTTGTTCGGAAAAAATTCACTTTCTTTTAATTGGAAAACTTTACGGTTGGTCTTCCCATTCGATTTTACATAATCAATGCCATATTCCAACCTTAGTTTTACTTTTTCCTTACCATTCCAAGTCATATTGAAAGAAAACTGAAGCACATCACCAATATTAAGTTGTTGTTTATCAAGCGTTAGGGCAGAAACTGAGACGAACTCTGTATCCCCAAAACCGAATAAGGACAATGCTTTTTTGTTTCCTTTTTTGAGTAGCCCTCGTAAGGCATGTTTGACAATCCAATTGGTGTGCTTATGATTATCTGTAAGCCAGTTTTCAGCGATATTCAGTACTAAGTCAGGATGATCTTTACTAATATCGTTTAAGTTATTGGCGACACTTTTCCTAACATACAGTGATTCGTCAGCTCTCAAACGTTCTAGGATAGGAAGTATTGGACCAGGTTTTTTCTTGAACCCTCCAAGTGCCGGTGCCCAAGGTAATCGAGGTCTACAACCTTCACTTGCTAGTCTTCTGGTATGCTCATTTTCATGAGTTGTCCAGTCAAGCATTACTTGGATCATTTGATCACCATATTGCTCTATAAATGGTCTAACAGCAAATTCGGAAGTACTGAATTCAGTAACAGCTTGTAAAGCGGGTATGGATTTAGAGAAGTGTTGCACTCCAAAAACCTGAATAAAATCAGGAAAAATGATGGCTGAAAGTCCAGTAAACTGTGGAGCGACTTTTACTAAAATATCGATTGCTTTTTGGTAGTCACTAGGCAAGGTTTCTCCTAGCATAAGTGTGATGTGCCGCATTCTCTCCTTGAGTTCACGGTTTTCCCAATCCTTATTGATAACGGAAACCAGAAAACTGTTAGCATTAAACGGTGCCCACTGATCTTTAAAGGCGGTAGCAAGTTTCTCAACAAACTCGGGACTAAATTCAGCTTTAAGGCTAAATGTAGGTTCCTTTTGCTGTTTACGGGCTTCTGCCTTCTTTTTATTCATTTGCCTGCATATCTTTTTTCAGCGCTTCGATTTCCTTTATCATATGATCAAACTGATCTCCAATCTCCTTTTTCTCTTTGTCAGGGTTCTTAGGTTGTGTTGTATTTTGGCGGTCAGACTTAGCTTTGAGGTCATCTAACTGTTGTTCAATTTTATTGTAACGTTCTGGGAAGTTACCACCTAATTCTTGGGCTTTCTGACCTATATCTTTAAAGATGACACCTACTTTGTCAAGTGCTTTATCGTATTTTCCGTTTTTAAAGCTTTCGCGTTCTGATTTCAGTAGGCTAAAAACAGTTTTACCTAGGTCTTTTGCTTTTGTGGTGACCTCCCGACTCCTAGCTTTGTCCTCTTCACTGCCAAAGTAAAAATTGTACCCTAGGATGCCAACGACTACAATAAACAACAATGATATTATCCTTTTCATTTTATGTATGATTAGTTTAGCTACAAAACTATAAATTTTCTACAATAATTTGTTTGATCTATCTATTTTAATTTGGTAAAAGACACTGGTTTCACAAGCAAACGATAAGTATAGAACAATGCTACTGAAACAAATTCAAGCAAAAGAAACATATTTATTTGCATTTTAAATCTTTTTGTTTTACATTTGAATTGTAATTAAAATCCGTTTCCAATGAGTGAATTTGCAAAAACGATGAGTATAAGCTTCCTGGACAAGCTTACTTCTATATTAATGGCCATTTTGGATTTACTAAAGAACAGTTCAGAAGAAACAAAACTCGTAGTTTTGAAAGTATTTGTTTTAATAACAATAACTTACTGTGGGCTTTTCTATAAATCTTCACCTAACTCAACGATCACCAATCAACAAACTGCGGCTTACAATACAGCAATACTTACTAGCAATAAAGCCATTGTTTCCAACAACAATTTATTTCTAGATCCTCTATCCTATTTTAATGCACCTGTTCAAACTACTAAGCCGTCTAAAGTAAAGGATTGTGATAAGTACATTGCTAGATTCTCCAAGGTAGCACAAGCGGAAATGAAAAAGTATGGCATCCCAGCAAGTATCACATTGGCACAAGGCCTTTTGGAAAGCAATATCGGTACAAGTAAACTAGCAACTAATAATAACAATCACTTTGGAATTAAGTGCTTTTCAAAGAAGTGCAAAAAAGGACACTGCAGTAACTTCAATGATGACCATCATAAAGATTTCTTTAGATCATATAAAACTGCTTGGGAAAGCTATAGAGCTCATTCCTTACTACTACAGAAACCTCGATACAAAAAACTATATAAACTTAAGTCCACAGATTATAAAAACTGGGCACGAGGCTTGAAATCTGCAGGTTATGCTACTGACAAGCAATATGCAAACAAACTAATTAAACTAATAGAACGGTTGAAATTAGATCGATTCGACACTATATAATTGTAACTTTCCATCAAGCCCCTTGAAGTAGAACGCGCTTTGAGCCAAAACCTTCTATCTTTGCAAGTCTTAGTAGCTTAGTAGTGTAGTGTTAGTGGAGGTTGTAAAGAAATAGTAGCAAAAGATTCCAGCATTTATGATCTCCTTCTAGTATTAATAGAAGAAAATCAAGATTCTTTGTTTATCTCCTATCCTATTATTCAACTCTCCCTATAGGTACTAAGGATTATGACGAAGGCAGTGTTACAAATGCAGAAGAGTGTACGAATAGTAATGACCCAACTGACGAATGGACGACTGGCTTGTATCAACTACTAACTGGCTTGAGTTAATACTGATTCTTGAGTTAACAACCATTGTCTATTTGATAGTGAAAAATGAGAATTAGTTTTCTCCAATCTCAATTTGCAAGATTCAACGGAATATATGTTTTCATCAATTATCTTGTAAATATGGATTGTTGTCTAGAGCTGGTTTCTGGCGGACTGAAGCACGACTTCCACGTTTATGTATAGTAAGTGGATTGTTTTGATTAGAGATTTATATTCTATCTAAAGAAATCAACCCTCTATTCAAAATTGAATCGTTTCATGAACTCAGGAGCACACTGATAAAAATTAAGAATAAAATCTAAAATTTATTTTCGTTTAAACTAAATAAATCATATCTTCGCACTTCGTTTGGGGAGTAGTATGTACTGTTCAAACGTTAAAAAATTGAGGTTGGCTCCGTAGCTCAACTGGATAGAGTACCTGACTACGGATCAGGAGGTTGAAGGTTCGAACCCTTCCGGAGTCACAAATAAACTATTATTAATATTGGCATCACGGTTCTATAATTGTGCTGAGATGTTAGATAAAAAGAAGAAAAAATGTCAAGAGTCTGCCAATTAACAGGAAAAAGACCAATTTCAGGAAACAATGTTTCGCACTCAAACCGCAAGACACGTCGCCGATTTCTTCCTAATTTGATTAAAAAACGTTTCTTTATTCCCGAAACAGGAAAGTGGGTTACACTTAAAGTTTCAGCAAAAGCATTGAGAAACATTAATAAATTAGGAATCTACGCTTACATCAAGAAACTTGAGGGTCAAGGCGTAAATACAGGAGTAAAATTGTAAAAATTTCCCACTAGGGATCTAAATAAAAAAGAAATGGCAAAGAAGTCAAAAGGTAACAGAATTCAAATCATCTTGGAATGCACTGAGCATAAGAAATCTGGTCAACCAGGTACATCAAGATATGTTACTGAAAAAAACAGAAAAAACACACCAGATCGTGTTGAACTAAAAAAGTTCAACCCAATCCTTAAGAAGTATACCCTTCACAAAGAAATTAAATAGTTATGGCTAAGAAAATAAGTAAAAACGCAAGAGCAGGACAACGTGCAGCTACTTCAGGTGGTAAAAATTACGTAAAAGTAATTAAAAGTGTTAAGGATCCTGTAACTGGTAAGTACACTTACAAACAACAAATGGTTCACAAGGACGAAGTAAAAGCGTTCTTTTCGGACAATAAATAATTGTTGTACAAATCATTTTTTTTGGCTTCTCTTTATTCTTTAAAGGGAAGCCTTGCTATTTCCTGAATAGAAACAATAACACATATGGGCCTGTTTGACAAATTCTTTTCCAAAAAAGAAAACAAGGAAAACCTCGATAAAGGACTTGAGAAAACAAAATCTAACTTCTTTGACAAGATTGCAAAATCCGTCGCAGGAAAGTCCACCGTAGATGTGGAAGTTCTAGACAGTCTTGAAGAAACCCTTATCTCTAGCGATGTCGGGCTAGATACAACCATCAAAATCATCGAACGCATCGAGGAAAGAGTCGCTCGTGACAAGTATGTCAGTACTGGCGAACTTAATGCAATCCTAAAAGATGAGATCGTACAGCTCCTAGCAGAAAACAACACAGAAGAGCTAGAAAGCTTCGCCATTCCAGAAGGCAAGAAACCTTACATCCTAATGGTGGTTGGCGTAAACGGTGTTGGAAAGACAACTACCATCGGAAAACTTGCGTACAGACTACAAGAAAATGGGTACAAAGTAGTACTCGGAGCTGGAGACACCTTCCGTGCCGCTGCTGTAGACCAATTGAAAATTTGGGCCGACCGTGTTGGTTGCGATTTCTATAGCAAAGGAATGAACACAGATCCTGCAGCAGTTGCTTACGAGACAGTGCAATATGGAATTAATAATGACTGTGATGTCATCATCCTAGATACTGCAGGCCGTCTACACAACAAGATTGGCCTCATGAAGGAACTTACCAAGATCAAAAACTCTATGAATAAGAAGCTAGAAGGAGCACCACACGACGTTATGTTAGTGCTTGATGCATCTACTGGCCAAAATGCAATAGAACAAGCCAAACAGTTCACAGCAGCCACGGATGTTTCTTGCCTTGCACTCACCAAATTAGACGGCACAGCTAAAGGTGGTGTTGTTATCGGAATATCAGACCAGTTCAAAATACCCGTCAAATACATTGGTGTGGGTGAAGGAATTGAGCACCTACAAGTGTTCAACAAAAGAGAATTTGTGAACTCCTTCTTCAACGTCTGAGAACAATTCTTACTGGTTAACTATCAGTTAAACAAAGAACAGCCTTGCAAATTTAGTTTTGCAAGGCTGTTTTTTGTTGCTCTACTCTCGAGTATGAACCATCACATAAACATCAATAATTAATCACTAATAATTAAATAGTAACAATTAAAACAAACTGTTTTTGTTCTATTCTTTAACAAATTTCGTTGTCCAATCTCCAGATTCGGTTACAAACTGAATCATATAAACACCTGAGGCGAAATCAGCAATATTCAATTTGGTAGCAGAATCTTGTATGTTCTCTTGTGCTATCAATTGTCCAAATACATTGTAAACACTTAGCTGAGTTAACTGTAAATCCGTTTGAATGGACAATATATCACTTGCAGGATTTGGAAAAATAGCAATCTCAGTACTTAGATCAATTTGCTCACTTGAAGTAGAAACAATCAAATCAGCATTATATCTAGGCGCAATTCGATAGCCATAAGTAAATGGAGCAGAAGTTGTTGTATCTCGCTGTCCACCAATACCTGCCAATGTAAATGTACCCATTGGAGCCGGTTCATTGTAAAGTGAAACCTCCTTATCGATCCATACATCATACATGTTGGTTCCATCCGTGATCTTTACAGCAAATCCAGCACCGCCCATTCCAGTTGTCCACTGAGCAGGGTTGACTAGTGTTGCATCAACTACTTGCACAATTTCAGATTCTGTTGACTCATCTAACACCGTAGTAGCTGCTGGCATATTAACCAAATTTCCTGGAGAATTCAATGTGATAGAGAAAGGGTTGATTTGCGTCAATCCTCTAAACTGATTAATTACTCCTGCAATCGATACCTCATCGCCTTCAGTAACCATATAACCATCTGTATCAGAAAAAGAGAAAACTCCAATTCCGCCAGTCGCATCAATAATAGTGAATTCCAATCCAGATCCATCTCTTAAGTCAACACCATGAACAACTCCAGTAAGAATACATTCAGTTCCTAATGAGTCAGCAACACCAGCGGCATCTTCAGTGTTTACAGTTCCAATCGGATAAACAGGAAAGTCGTTATCGGTTAGTGTTAAACCAATTGCAGAGACTGCTCCTAAGGCACACCCTCCTGTTCCAGAAGGACTTTGAAGCATTAGATTTATCGTTTCTGTTCCTTCAATCATTGCGTCATCAATGATTGGAATAACAACGGACTGTGTTGTTGCTCCTCCCATTGTAAAGTTCAATACCTGTGGCGAAGTAAATGTAAAGTCACTACCAGCCGTTGCAGTTGTAGCAGGATCAAGCGCTAATTCTACAGAACAATTCTCTGATATTGAAAGTGTTACGTCAATTGTAACCTGCCCAACACCTTCGTCAAAACTCGTGCTTGATGCTGAAATAGAATACATTGGAATGGAAGAAGCTGTTGCGACATAAGTACAAAGTGGTAATGGCGTAGTTGAAGAACTATTTGAAGTTTGTCCATCATTTACATTAATACCACTATAAGTCCAATTGCTTTGTACAAACGTTCCACCATCTGGCCCAGTTCCATCAACTCGGTATACCCAACCATCAAGGTATTCCCAAGGAGTACCACTGCCATCTACAGCTGTATCACCAAACACATCAATTCGGACTTGACTTTGGAATAGCTCAATCGCATCATCGCCATTGAATCCTGTAGCAGGACCATTATTAGTGATAAAAGTAGGATTGATTCCAAAATAAGCGAAGAACTGAGCGGAATCACCACTGACAGTTATACAATCTCCAGCACTTGCTGAGGCAGGAGGGAATGTGTACTCAATACCATCAGAACCTCCACCATTATTGGCGGCACCAATTCCGTAGATACTCATATCTGCAATGTTATTAATAGCAGTCAATTCAATTACTTTGGGCGTTCCTCCAGACAGTGGTCCATCAAAAATACCACTTATTACTAGATCTTGCGCTTGAGTAGTCAAGGCTAAAACAAAAGAGACAAGAAAAAATAGAATTCTTTTCATAATTGGATCTTTAAAATTTGTTATAAATGTTTAGTGCAAAATTACGGTAATCTTTCTGATTTAAATGTTAAATAATTGTAAACCCAAATGTTATTCACATTGTGTTGTGCATAATTCGAGATAAGCGCATCGATTACTATGCTAGTGACCGATATAAAATGACGCCTAACGCGTTAATAAGCATAATTAAACACAAGCTTTCATTATCTTCGCGCAATGAAAAAGGCTTATTTACAATTACATATTGCTGTCTTTTTGTTTGGATTCACTGCAATTCTTGGCAAACTAATTTCTTTGCCAGAAATTTCACTGGTTTGGTGGAGGCTACTTATTACCTGTAGCAGTATTGTCTTGATTCCAGGGGTCTTATTGGCAGTACGTAAATTAAGCAGAGGCCAGCTTTTGCGACTAAGTGGTATCGGAATTATTGTCGCCTGTCATTGGGTTACATTCTATGGATCCATTAAATTTTCGAATGTCTCAATTGCCTTAAGTTGTTTTGCAACTACAAGTTTTTTCACCTCTATTCTGGAACCGTTGATCAGAAAACAACCATTTAAGGTTTATGAGTTACTATTGGGGTTGGTTGTAATTCCTGGAATGTTTTTGATTCTCACTTTCGGGGGATTCAACTATGTAACGGGTATCACAATGGGATTGATCTCTGCCCTACTCGCTTCCTTGTTTTCAGTACTGAACAAGCAAATGGTGGACAAGATCGACCCGCTGCCAATTACACTAGTAGAGCTAGGAGCGGGAATGTTGTTTTTAACCCCCTTAGTGCCATTTTATCTCAACTGGTTAGGCAGCACAGCATTTTTACCAAGCGGGATGGACATTCCATACTTACTGGTACTTGCATTACTTTGTACAACACTTGCTTATGTTCTATCCTTAAAAGCACTTCAAAAATTATCTGCCTTTTCGAATACACTGACTATAAATCTTGAACCAATTTATGGAATAGTGTTATCCTGGTTCTTTTTTCAAGAACATAAAGAGATGAGTATTGGATTTTATTTAGGTAGTTTTTTAATCATATTGGCCGTTTTTATACACCCATTTGTAAGAAATCATTTTGAATCAAGAAAAAAAGAAACTGCTTCAACTTCTCAATAAGTCATTGAAAAACAACAACTTAAACTATACCCCTTCTGAAGAAAGTTATTAACATTGCCCAAATTCAACACTTATACCACTCATTAAATGCACTATATACATAATTTATTTTACCAAGTAAAAATCCACCTGTCTTTTATGCGGGTCATCTAGACTCAACACCCATAGTTATTAACACCTTCAATTTATGCATTAATCCACTATAATACTTATAGTTAAGTAATAATTTTTATCAATTACCAACATTAAACTGAGTTATCCACTGTTGATAAAAAATTAAAAAAATGTTTATAATTTACTTTTATCAAAAAAAAGTTTAAAGTAATTTGCACTCAAGATAAAACGTTATTTGAAGCAGAATGGATGAGTTTAATAGTGTATCAAGTGAAATGTCGGATTATGCGGAACAACATACCACAGAACCGACAAAGTTGCTAAAAAAGCTAGAGCGAGATACCTACTTAAAGCAGATTAATCCAAGAATGGTTGCAGGACACCTACAAGGTCAATTGCTTAGAACGCTAAGCCTTATGATTCGACCAAGTAGAATCCTAGAAATTGGCACATTCACTGGATATTCAGCAATTTGTCTTGCAGAAGGGTTAACACCTTGCGGACAACTTCATACCATAGAGATTGATGAAGAACTAAGATCAACAGCTCAGTCCTTTTTTGATCAATCTCAATATAAAGATCAAATTCATTTGCACATTGGGAATGCGATAGAAATTATCCCAACACTTGATGAATCGTTTGATTTGGTTTTTATTGATGCTAAAAAACAATTGTATGCTGACTACTTTGACCTGTTGATTGACAACGTTAAAAGTGGTAGCTATATCTTGACGGACAATGTGTTGTGGAATGGAAAAGTGCTGGAAGAAAAAATGGATAAAGACGCTAAAAATCTTGATCTGTTTAACAAAAAAGTCCATCAAGATAAACGAGTAGAAAATATCCTCCTCCCAGTAAGGGATGGAATATTAATAATGAGAAAGTTATAGGGTTTCCAACGCCCAACTTGATCAGAGCCAAAGAGTAAGAACATCAATTGAGCCCATCCAGCTCAATTGTTACCAATTCATCTAATAATTATGGTTGTTCTTCAGAAAAACAGGTTTACTGTTTTTCTGTATTCACCTGTTGAGAATCAACTAGTTTATAGTTGTTTCTTAACTGGTGATGTTTAAAAATTATTAGTATGAAACGATTAGTCTTTAACACCGGCATCGCCAAGGTTGCGTTGCTAAGTTGTAGTTTATTTATTGGCCAGTTAGTTGTTGCCCAAAACAATATAACAACTCCACAGTACATTGAAATGTACAAAAATATGGCTATTGACGAGATGGATAGAAGTGGTATCCCAGCTAGTATTACCCTAGCGCAAGGTATCCTGGAATCCAGTTCAGGCAATAGTGAACTCGCTCGTTTTGCGAATAACCATTTTGGTATTAAGTGCCACAACGGCTGGGCTGGTGGTGAGTACTACAAAAAAGATGATGACCGCAATCACAAGGGACAACTGATAAAATCCTGCTTTCGTGTTTACGGATCCGCCTACGAATCTTACATGAATCACACCGCATTCCTAACTGGTAAGCAGCGATATGCATTCCTGTTCAACTATCCTAAGGAAGATTATATTAGCTGGGCAAAAGGATTGAAAACTGCTGGCTACGCAACAAACCCGGTATACGCTGACAAACTAATCAGAGTTATTGAGGAGAATAATCTTAGTCAATATGACTATATGACGAATCGTCGTCAAGTAATTGCTCAAACCACTACTACAATCACAACACCTACACCACAACCCGTTGTTAAGGAATCTGCACCTATTGTTGAAAAAGTAAAGGAAGAAACTAAACTACAAGAACCAGAAAAAACGATTGTAGCAGTTTCTGAACAGAAACCACCATCACCCAATGACTGGAGCTCTGCCTCTATAGATAACATGGACGAAATCCGTGAATCTGGAACTAGCGAATACGCTTTCCCTAAACAATATCAAAGTGGTGTGTTTACAGTCAATCAAGTAAAAGTTGTTTCAGCAAAAAAAGGAGACACTCCTTACGAAGTAGCTGTTAGAGAAGACATTAATGTAAAGAAATTATTAAAATACAATGACTTAAAACAAGGCGATAAGTTGATCACCAACCAATACGTTTTCTTGCAATCAAAGCGAGGAAAATATCGTGAACCTAGAACCTATCACCGAGTGGCAGCAAGTGATAACATGTATATCATTTCACAACTATATGGCATTAAGCTAACGCCATTGATGATGCGAAACATGTTGGAGGAAAAGGAAGAACCAGCAATTGGGGAAAAGATTTTTCTTAATGGAAAAGCTAAATCTAAGCCAATTTTAAGAAGAAAATCCATCAAACGCCCAAAGTCAAAGGGTGAACGGGTTCCTAAAAAGGATATTAAGAATTTTGTTGACGAACCATTAGCTAAGATTTCTGAATCAATGAAACCTAAGCAAGAACAAAAGAAAAAGGTTAAGAAATCAACTCGAAGCAAAACAATTAAGAAAGGAGAAAAGAGAATTTACGAGGCCGTTACGACACAAAACGCTAAATCAAACATTGCAAAAGAGCAAGTAGAAATAGAAGCTTCTGAGGAGTACACGCCTCACGTAATTGCAAAAGTAGTGAACCCAACCGTCAAGCCGGTTAAAGAGCAAAATCCGATCATCGAGCGTGAACATGTAGCTGTTAAACAACCCTCAACACCAGAGATTCCGGATGTTGCGGTTCCAGAAGTTATTCAAGAAAAACAGCCTACAGCTTATACAGAAACAAGTGCTACAGTTATTGAAAGACAACCAGAAATCCAATACCCATTGAATTCGAAACCAGTCCATCAAGAGCCAATTCAGCATACTGCACAAACACCTGCTAGTTACGAAATGAGTACGCCAAACAATGAACAGGTAGAAGTGATGTCTGAATATTACATCGTGGTAGATGAAAACGGAAATATGAAGAAAGTTCCAGTTGATTCGAGTCCAACATCAATCGAAAATGCGACAAGTATTTCTTCAAATAGAGCTATAGAAACAACATACGAAAGTCCTGCTGTTACTGAGAAACATGTGATTAGATCGGAGCCAATCACACCTGAACATGCATTCACTGAACAAGTGGGAGAACCATATTACATGGAAGAAACAACTGCTGTTTACAATGAACCAACTCCCTCACCTCAACAATGGGAAATCCAAGAACCATCAACGAATACAGCAAAAATGCATACTGTGCAGAAGGGAGATACGTTGTACAGTTTGTCTAAAAAATACAATGTAAAGATTCAAACAATTCGAAGCATAAATGGAATTACAATGAATACAATAAAGGTTGGACAAACATTAAGATTAGACTAATAATGCGAATCTAAGGTTGGCTCTTACCGCGAGAGTCAACCAACTTTAATTTTAAATTAACAGTTTTCTCAAAATTTAATTTTTAATTAACGAATAATAGCAACTATTTGGCGTTATATATGCAATGCCTCAAAATATAATGACAAACGTTCTACTAAAATGAATAGCTTATGTTTACTAGAATTTCAATCATATCTTCTTTTTTCATGCTCTTGGTATTTTGTGCCGAAGGTAGAGACCGTATGGCTTACATCAAGCAATATGAGCACATCGCAATATTTGAAATGGAGCGAGCAGGCGTACCTGCTAGTATCAAAATGGCGCAAGCGATCCTCGAATCTGCTGATGGTACAAGCTACCTTGCTACAGCAGGAAACAATCACTTTGGAATCAAATGTGGAAGCAAATGGACTGGTAAAACCGTTCACCTCAAAGATGATGATTATAAAAATGGTCAATTGATCAAATCATGCTTTAGAAAGTACAATAGTTCGCATGAATCCTTTGAAGCACATTCCGATTTTCTAAGAAACAATCAACGGTATTCCCAATTGTTTACGTATAAGAAAACAGATTACAGAAGATGGGCTCGTGGATTGAAACAAGCTGGCTACGCAACAAACCCAAGCTATGCCAATATTCTAATTGGTATCATAGAACGAAATAGCTTGCACCACCTAGATAAGATGAACTCCCCTACTCCACCATTGGCCAGCGCGGAAACTGAGCCATCAGTAAAACCTAGTAAAAAGCCAACAAAAGCCAAAAAACCTAGTAAAAAACCAAGCAAACAGAACACCGCAAGCAAAAGCTCAACCATTGTCTTTAATGATGTAAAGATGGTCAAAATAGGTAGCCAAGACTCTTATCAGTCCATTGCTAAAAAACATAAAATTAGTCTTAGCAAATTACTTAAATATAACGACCTACCAAGGCCAATTCCATTGTATTCAGGTGATCAGGTTTACTTACAACCCAAACGCGGTTCGTACCGAGGTAAACGGCAATGGCATAAAGTGGCTGTGGGAGAAACCATGCATAGCATTAGTCAGCGTTACGGGATAAAACTCAGTAGCTTATACAAGAAAAACTTGATGACTGGAAAACAGCAACCTGAAGCCGGAACTCAGATTGCGCTTAGAAAGAAAGCCAAAAAAGCACCAAATCTACAAGGCAGCTCAACCCCTATTGTACGTCCTTCAACTAGCTCTAGCCATTCGAAGCCAGCAATCGGAAAAACAGCAACTCCTGCAACAAAATATCATCGAGTAAGTGACTCAGATACCTTATGGTCAATTTCAAACCAGTACGGTGTATCAGTTGATCACCTAAAAACGCTTAACGGCTTACAAGACTCGACGATTATGAAAGGACAGCGCTTGCGTATCCGTTAACAAAAAACAATTTTATACAGAAAACTCTATGACAGTTAGATAGCGCACACCGATATTTTTTTTAATATCATTACCATTTCTAAAATCAAACAGTGTGCGAATTGAAAGTGCTTTTCCGTTAGGTGAGCGCTTTCTTTTGTTTGAGGGGTGGTTCTTTGGGTTTGTCTGTGTTAAAAGCCAACGTCGGCATCAAGCAATGTTCCTTCAACCAGATGGCTCACCAGATGATTTGCCCAAAAAGGTGCTAGCGATGCACCCTTAGTTCCAAGGCCGTTGAACAGATATACTTGCTTGTAGTGCTTGTGCGGCCCCACCTTTGGCCTTCTGTCTTTAAAAACAGGGCGTATAGCAGCAAGATGCGCTTGGACTTCAAAGTCAACTGTTAATGTAGCGGAGAGTGTTTCAAGTAGCTGCTGTTTTCGAGTGGGGCTAGGCAAATCATCTGTAAAATCCCATTCATAATTAGAGCCGACCCAAAACAGTTCTTTACCTGCTGGCACCAGAAATGTCTTTGATTTTAGCATCTTGTTAACGCGTAATCCAGGAATACCGATGAGTAGCGCGTCGCCTTTTGCTGGCTGGTGCGGAAGATCACTGAATAGCGGATTATTTCTGCTTTCATAGCCTTCGCAGAACACAATACGGTCAGCTGTAACTCCTTTGTAGTGAATGGATTCTCCTGTTAAATCTAACTGACTGTGGTCAAGTTGTTCTTCGATTAGATTGCCCTTTTCTTTCAATAATTGACGGTAACCAGTCACTAGTTTTTTGAAATCTACTTGAGCGCTTCCCTTCAATTCGGCCCAAGCATAGGCAGGTTGAACGAAACTTGTGTACGGTCCGAGTTCTGCCTTATCAAGCATAAACTGTTCATAACCGGGATAGGTTCCGCGAAGCAGCCATTCCGTTTCCTGTTTATTGTTGTTTAAGGCTCGGATTAAATTGAATTCGTGATAGAGATCTACGGAAAGGAGTTGTTCTATCCTTCGATACATTGGTTTGGCAAACCGCATAAACTCGTCTACTCGCCAGCTCTTCACAAAGCGTCTGCCGGTGATTGGATTGATGATTCCTGCCGCCACTTTAGAAGCATTGATGGGTTTACCGGGATCGATGACCACTACTTCTTGGTGCTGTTCTAGTAAAAAGTGGGTAATCAACGTTCCCGCAATCCCTTGGCCAACAACGATTATCTTCATTAGAGTTGCTTTAAAAATTCGCGATCCGATTTCTTCAACCCTTTCACTACCATATCATAGGAATGATCGATCAATTTACAAAGCAATTTTACATCTAAACTTCCTTCAAAATCAACTGTATTCCAGTGTTTCTTACTCATATGATAGCCTGGAGCCACTTCTTCGTACTGCTCTCTCAGCTCAAGTGCATACACAGGATCGCACTTCAAATTTACCTTAAAACCTTCCCTATTTAAATTCGTTAACGAATACATTTTGCCCATTACCTTAAATACTAACGTTGTTTCATCAAAGGGAAAATCCTCCGTCGTTCCAGGTTTTTTCAAACAATAAATTCTAAAGTTTTCGATATGCATCCACAACAATTAATAGTTGACAATTAAACATTAAAATCTGCTTTCTATTCCTTTAAATTCGTTCCAGATTTGTTCATTTGGAGGTTTTGCCCAGATTTCTAGAGGTTCGTTCTTAATAGGATGTATAAAGGAAACTCCTCTAGCGTGGAGATAAATGCCACCATCGTTGTGCAAACTGCCTTTATAGCCATATTTGACATCAGAACGGATAGGGCATTTCATTTTAGCTAACTGCACTCTAATTTGGTGGGAACGGCCGCTGACTGGACGCACCTCTAGCAAGTAATTTTTGGCAAAGGTTGCTCTTAAGGCGTAAGTCAATTGAGATTTTTTGGCCCCTCTAGGGCTTTTTCGTTCATTATCATAGGCTTCTGTTTTATTATTTTCAGGATTTTTTCGAAGCCAATGCACCAAGGTCCCTTCTAGTTCTTCAGGTGTTTCACCCGTCACCGCCCAGTACATTTTTTTTACTGCATTTTCTCGAAAGAGTTTTGTCATGCGAGTTAATGCCTTGCTTGTTCTAGCAAACAGAACGATACCAGAAACAGGTCGGTCAATTCTGTGAATAACGCCTAAGAAAACTTTACCTGGTTTCTTGTATTTAATTTTTATATATTGCTTTACAAATTCAGCTAGTGGGACATCTCCTGTCTTATCTTCGTGAACCAACCAGCCGACTGGTTTGTTTACAGCTATAATATGATTGTCTTCATAAATTACTTGAAGATCTGATATTTCCATTTTTGTTGACATTCTTATGATTTGACAACAAAAATAGAAGTTAATTTCAAATAACGAATGGAATATTAATATGAAACTGAAAATTGGTATTTCTCCTTGTCCAAATGACACGTTTATTTTCTATGCGCTATTGCATAATAAAATAGATACGGAAGGGATTAATTTTGAAGTCCTCATGAAGGATGTTGAGCAATTAAATAGCCTTGCATTTAGAGCAGAATTGCCCATTACAAAATTAAGTTACCATGCACTGGCCTATCTTACAGACAAATATGACTTATTAAACACAGGTAGTGCATTAGGTAATAATTGTGGTCCGTTGCTAATTGCAAAAAGGAATATTGCCTTGTCAGAAATAGCGAATTGTAATGTCCTAATTCCTGGAAAATTTACCACAGCAAATTTCTTATTTAATTTAGCTTTTCCAAAAGTTGCGGAGAAGGAAGAGGTTATTTTTTCAAAAATAGAAGATATGATTCTTCAAGGAAAAGCGGATGCAGGCGTAATTATTCATGAAAATCGATTCACTTACGAAGAAAAAGGATTGGTAAAACTGATTGACTTAGGCGAATATTGGGAAGAGAAGTATAATCTTCCAATTCCATTGGGAGGCATTGTTATCGACAAACAACTATCGACCTCTACAAAACAAATGGTTGATAGAGTCATAAAAAGAAGTGTAGAATACGCCTTTGAAAATCAAAATGAAACACTTGAATATGTCAGAATGTTTGCTCAAGAAATGGATGATGCTGTCATCTTAAAACACATAGGTCTTTACGTCAATTCTTTTACGAGTGACCTTGGTTTAAAAGGAAAAGAGGCGGTACAAAAGTTGTATCAAGTAGCTGAAGAAAAGAAGATCATCCCTCCTATCTCTAGGTTGGAATTTGTTCCGGTAACGTCGAGTAGGAAACGTTCATAGTTGTTAGAACTTAGGCCGAATTGTAATGATCGAATGGAGTGCCTAGGCCGGCTCACTTGTTTTTTTTATGACGGAGTCGACCAGTTCGTTTTTTTTTGCCAAGTGGAGATGAACAAAAGAAAGAAATAACTGATTAATAATGGAATACGACTGATTTCAAAAGGAATTGGTTAATCTTATCCCTTTAATCTGTTCTATATAGATTATCTAAACTTCAAAAGAAATTCAACAAATTCTATCCGATTCGCTTCCGTCTCAGCACAATCCAAATCACAAGCGGAGCTCCCATCAGCGAAGTCACTGCGTTAATCGGTAACTGGGATTCTGTAAATGGTAGACGAGTCACCAAATCACAAAACAGCATCACAGAAGAACCGACTACAACACATGCAGGAACAAGCAACAAATGATGTTGTGTCTTAAAGGCCATTCGCGTTAAGTGAGGGACCGCGATCCCAACAAAAGCAATTGGCCCACAGAATGCCGTTAACGTACCCGTCATCAAAGCCGTAGCGCCGATTAACTGCAATCGGGCAGACTGCACATTCAACCCAAGACTACGGGCATATTCCTCACCGATCATAAGTCCATTCAATGCCTTGGTCAAACTCAATGTCCACACCACCCCAGCGAGCACAACTCCTGCCAAAATCTTCAATTCGCTATTGGTCACCGCTCCTAGGTTACCAAAGCTCCAAAGCACAAACCGTTTTAGGGATTCTTGATCAGAATAATATTGCAAAATCGTCACCAGCGCACCAGTTGTGCTGCCTACCATCAATCCAATAATCAACAGCGTAGCGATATCTCTCACCCGAAAAGAGGCCGCTAATACCAGTAGCAACACCAACAACGCACCAAGCAACGCCGAAATCGCTAAATGCCAACTGCTAAACGGATTTAAGACCGCAGACACCCCGAATATCCCAGAACTCATTATCAGCAATGCTGCACCTAGACTAGCGCCTGAACTGATTCCTAGCACAAATGGGCCTGCAATCGGATTACGAAATAAGGTCTGCATCATCAACCCACTCAAGGACAATGCAATACCTGCTAGCAACGCTGTGATTGCTCGCGGCCAACGAATGTTCCAGAGAATAGTCGACCAAGTTTCATTTTCAGCAGTTCCGCTAATTGATTGCAATAAGCCTTTAAAGGGTATGGAAACCGAGCCAATGGCTAAACTTAGCAAAAACAGCAATAGAGCTAATCCTGCTAGACCGATAATCCATCCTATTTTGGTTCGATGCTGGCTCAATTCAACTGTTTATAGTAGTAAAGCGTATGATCTGGCAAGACACCAGGATGAAAAATCGTAATCAAATCCTTCAATACAATGTTTGGAAACACCACTGCAGATTCATAGATATCATATCCATTCCCTGCAGAGATCCTAGCATTCCCATTAAATATCCGTCCTTGTTTGAACGCGGCAAACTGCCCATATCGGTCATCAACTGCTAAGATATCTGCCTTGGAGTTGACCATTCCCAGATTGATCCATGCACTCGCTTGTTGCGCCTTGCTTAGCACCGCTTCAAAATCAAGTACAAGGCTACCATTGCCTCGTTTGTCTTTCCATTGATAATCGCCACCTGCATCTGAAATACTTTTTGCAACATAGCTATCGCCTTCAGGTACGTGCCAGTTGCCTTCGTAGCCTAAACCAGTAAAAACGGTTGGTTTGGGTAAGTCTTGTACCAGTTTCATTGTTTTTAGGTAATCTTGTTCTATGGAAGCAAATCGCTTGAGTGTCACGGCTTCTTTTCCTAGTAAAACAGCTAGGAATTTCACCCATTCGGCTCTTCCCATTGGGCTGTTGTCTAGGTACTCAGCAATGACGACTGGCTTGAGGCCAAGTTCTTTCATCTTCTTGCTATTGTTATCTGCTCCTAAGCTATAGGTGAGGATGATTTCTGGTTTCAGTTTTAGTAGTAGTTCATAATCTAGATTTTCGCTTGATCCGAGTTCTTTTATCATTCCTGATTCGATGTTCTTGATTACCTTTTTATTGTTTACAAACTTCGTCCCTGACATTGCTGACAGTTTATCTGTAGCATCTACAAAGTCGAGCATTCCTACGTGTGTTGTCGACAAGCAGGCGATGGATTGGACGGGGGTGGCTATGAATGTTGCATGCTCATATCCTTCTGGTTTTGCACTGCCTTTCGGATAAGCGATGTACTGTAGGCTGGCTTCGGCGTTTTTGTACGGCTGCTTGACGGTTAAGACAGTGTACCCATTTTTCTTTTGAAGGCTAAAGTTTGCTGCGTACTTGGTGCTCGAGGGACTTGTGTCGACGGCTGTTGTCGGTTGTTCTGATTTGCAGCTGACTAGGCAGAAGATGAGGGTGGCTAATAAACTGAGTGCTATTGATCTGATCATTGTTTTTGAAATTGAATGCAAGGTATTGAATTCAATTCAACTATTATATAGGGAGTGGGCAATTATTCTTTCGAGATGTTGGCATTTGATGATATAAATCCCTTTCTCAGTATCAACGTCTTCACGTTCAATGTTCCATCCTCATTCAAATAGAAAGAGTTATTTTTTGATTAACTTTTCAGTGCTAATCACTTTCCCATCTTGATCCATCACATTTATGATGTAGTGCCCTTTTGGTAAATTGGAGATATCAATCTGCATGACTTCTGAATGTTGGTGCACCTTCTTTAACAACTCAATACCTAGCATATTCAAAATACTTACTTCATTGAAGTCCATCTCGCTTTCTACAAATAAAAAGGTAGATGATGGATTTGGAAAGATGGATACCTGCTCATTATTCACATCTAGTTCTTCGGTATTTGTAATGCCTAGCAGCAATGCTTGGTAGGCGTTTATTCTACCGTGACCATAATAGAAATCGAATCCCATAATATCTTCTGAAGCATTGCCTACTTGATCCTCAGAAGTGGATCGAATAATTGTTCTAATGTCATTTGGTGTTCTATTTAGATCTTGAGCCAACAACAAAGCACTTAACCCAGCAACAAGAGGTGTTGCTTGAGAAGTTCCTCCCCAATAATAACTATAGTCCGTATTTGATAGATAATTTAAACCATAAACATAATTCCCAGGAGCAACTACATCGATGTGATTTCCATAATTACTTCCACTGTTATTGTTCCAAAAAAACGGAGAGGAACGTTGGTCATTTGCATCTGTAGAACCTACAGCAATCGTATTTACAAAACCTGCGGGGTAATAGGTTACATTATTATCCTCATTCATCATACAAGCTACTACAGTGACGTTATTGTTATAAGCATAATCAATTGCATCCTTCAATAGATTTGAAAAACCAGTTCCCCCAACTGACATATTAAGCACATTTGCGCCATTATCAACAGCATAATAAATGGCATCAGACCACCAAGAATAATAACCGATATTGTTTTGATTTAGAATTTTGCAAATCATCAATTTACAGTTCCAATCAACTCCAGCATAGCCAATATTGTTGTTTGCATTGGCTCCAATTATCCCTGCAACATTCGTCCCATGACCATGATCATCAGTAGCGATGTTATCATTATTGACAAAATCCCAACCTCTGTTATCGTCAACATATCCATTATTATCATCATCAACACTGTTTAATGTTTCACTAGAATTGACCCAAATTCGGTTACTAAATTCAGGGTGGTCCAACTTTACTCCGGCATCTAACACTGCTACAATAATGGATTGATCTCCTTGTTCTAAATCCCATCCAAGATCCATATCAATGTCAGCGTCAACAACAGCAGGTGATAACGTAAATGAACCATCATTATCCAGTCCATATTGTCTTGAAAAATGAAGATCGTTTGGCGTTGTTTTAAAAAGACCTTTTTGACCGCCACCTTTTCCGATAAAATTGGGCTCTACATATTCAAACAATTCAGTATTTTGATATTCCTGGATTAGTTGATTGATGTCCTTTTTTGATTTAAATTCTAGGAGGTAAGTATCTTGTTTCTTCTTGTTTCCAGTACGAACAATCGTATGAATGTTATGCTTATTATTCAATAAATCTAACCCATTATGTTCAAACCTTTGTTTAGATATGCAGTTTTTAAAATCATAGCTTGAATTGGATTTAAACTTTACAATCAATTGATTTACAGCAAAATTGGATTCATTTTGAGCAAATGTAATACTTGAAAGCAAAATACATAACGTAGTATAAACTATTTTTTTCATTTCCTTAATTTTAAGATACACACGAACTTCATTTATATTTATTGGTTCCGTAACAAATTACAACTTTCCATCATAAATTGCAACGCATTTCTTAATGACGAATCAGCAATAAATTAAGAAGCTTTGCATCAATACAAAATACTTGATTCCTATACATCTTGGTCTGAACGAGCAACTCTCAATAAATTGGAAGCGATATTATTCCAAAAAGGATGGCTGAAGAAGAAATCCCAATATACGTTTTTTTTGTGTTAGAAGATTCAGAAGGGAATATACAAACCATTGTAAACCATGCTAAAAAACAAGCTCGGAGAAAACAATTTGCTCCCTAAGAAGTAAGCAATTTGGAGATCACTGTTTACCCTGCTCTCGCATCTCCTCCGTCGTGAGTTTACTACCATCATGGCTCCAGCCTGGCGGATAAAAAACATACTTCAGTTTATCCAGATAAGTTGGCGCCCACCAGACATCCTTCCATATACTAACAAACTCATGCGTAGCAATGTGTACCGGGTTGTGCGTTTCAATATCTTGAACCAGTCCAAAGACAACAGGAATATCGTCCTGCTCCTCCTTGAACGTGCCGAACAACCGATCCCAAATGATCAGTATTCCGCCATGGTTTTTATCCAAATACTCGACATTAGAAGCATGGTGCACACGGTGATGGGAAGGTGTATTAAAAAAGAACTCGATCCAAGCAGGCAGTTTATCAATCGTCTGCGTATGAATCCAGAATTGGTAGATCAGACTTAGC
>CALGAW010000064.1 GCA_937959115.1 uncultured Saprospiraceae bacterium | reverse complement strand
AACCCGCAATATGCAATAAGAATCAACTTTTGGTTTCAAACTACTTCAAAATCAAGCACGTCCGCCTATTTTTAATTTCACCGTAGGGGTTACTACGCTTTCAATGAAAAATAGACGAGGAGCACTTGATTTTATTGTATTTTGAAGCCAAAAGCTAATTCCCAATGCATAATGCGGGATTAATGGTTGAGTGTGCTCATGGTTGTTTAATAAAATCACGATTAAGATGATGAATGTTCGAAATACTACAATAACAAAGGTGCTCTTGTTTGCAGTACTATTACTTGTATTGGCATCTTGCAAAAAAGATGCAGAGGAGCCTGATCCGATTATTCGATATAAAAATCCTATTTTTCAGCAGCATGAAATAACTGAAAATGTGACCTACGGTCAGAATACAACTGTATTAGGCAACTCCGTTCAACTCCAATTGGATGTCTATGAGCCAAAAGATGATGAGGTTGCAGCTCGCCCACTTATTATCCTTGCACATGGCGGCTATTTCACCACAGGAAACAAATCTGATCTCGCAGATCTCGCAATTGAACTCACAAACTACGGTTACGTGACAGCCACCATAAACTACAGAAAATGGGAAGGTGGAATCCCGGTCGACTCAACAGATCTCGGCGAAGTCGCCATTCAAGCAATGGGTGATCTCAAAGCTGCTATCCGATACTTCAAACAAAGTGCCGTAACAAGCAATGACTTTGGCGTTGACGATAGTCAGATTATTCTACTTGGGTATTCATCCGGTGCACTAGCAGCCTTGTTAGCTGGTTATTTGGATGCTTCTGAAGTCAATTTACTAGAAAGCCATCTAGCAAATAGCATTAATAACAATGGTGGAATTGAAGGGAATAGTGGAACGCCTGGGTTGTCTGCTGATATAAAGGCGGTTATCTCAATTAGTGGTGGTCTGTTTCATAAAAACATGATCAGTCCTGATGAACCGAAGTTACTAAGCATTCATGGAGATGCAGATGAAGTGATGCCATACTGTAATGGCACGTTTGAAGATCAACTCGGCAACCCCGGATTTTACCTTGAAGGACCATGTGTATACCATCAACGTGCGAATGACTGGGGAATCGCAAACGAATTGATAACTATTGATAATGGTGACCATAGCAGTCCGCTCAATAATAGCAATGAAGGAACGATAAAATTAAACATCATTAACTTTTTATACAATAAAGTTGTTATCTAACAAAGGATCAAGTTATTTCACTAAGCACTAAAAAATGATGTTAGAAGAAGACAACTTTATTGATCATATAAAAGCAGTATTCAAGCAAGAATTGCCAGGCAGGCAAGCGCAATTGAACATGTCTACTCGCTTACCACAATATCAGCAAGAGCGAATACCACCAGACAATGCTAGGGTAGCGGCAGTGTTAGTTCATTTGTACTATGATCAAGAATGGAAATTGACCTTAATGGAGCGGACGAATCGCGGCCCACATAGTGGACAAATCAGTTTTCCAGGTGGTGGCGTAGAGAAACAGGACAGCAACCTTACTGATACAGCACTTAGAGAAGCGCAAGAAGAAGTTGGGATTTACCCAGACCAAGTAGAAATCCTTGGAAAACTGACGCCATTGTACATTCCAGTTTCCAATTCTTTAGTACATCCTTTCGTTGGATATTCGGATATTCCACCTAATTATGTGCTTGATCCTACAGAAGTACAGTCGGTCATTGAAGCCTCTTTTGCCGATTTCTTAAATCCTGATATACTCAAACACCGGGATCTAAAAGTAGGAAGAGGATTAACGCTTAAGGATGTTCCCTATTTTGATATCAACGGGTATGTTGTTTGGGGAGCAACAGCAATGATGCTAAGCGAATTTCTAGTTGCGTTTAAAAAATATCATATGCTTAATTCATGAGTAGTATCTACATCCATATCCCGTTTTGCAAACAGGCTTGTCACTACTGCAATTTTCATTTTTCTACTTCCTTAAAGCAGAAAGACGAATTAGTGGAAGCATTGTTTAAAGAACTTGAAATGCAATATGATTATCTTGGGAATGATCTAGTAGAAAGTATTTATTTTGGAGGAGGCACTCCCTCATTGCTTGAGGCGAAAACGATTGCTCAGTTTTGCCAAGTGATCAAAGAAAAATATAACCTCAATCAAAATGCAGAAATTACACTCGAAGCGAACCCTGATGATTTAACAAAAGATTATCTAAAAGCATTGAGCGAAACCCCTGTGAATCGGTTGAGCATCGGTATCCAAT
Organism: uncultured Saprospiraceae bacterium; assembly: GCA_937959115.1. Taxonomy (GTDB): domain Bacteria; phylum Bacteroidota; class Bacteroidia; order Chitinophagales; family Saprospiraceae; genus JAHDHB01. The sequence goes on along the minus strand of CALGAW010000064.1, from coordinate 8,777 downwards.
CCTTTGTTGAGGAGGATTTGAAGTATATGAATCGAGCCCACAATGCAAAGGAAGCACTTGATTGTCTAAAGGATGCACTAACCTATGGCTTTGAGAATTACAGTATTGATCTGATTTACGGCACACCAACGATGAATGATGAACAGTGGTGCGAAAATCTGGAGACCGTTTTCGAGCTAGAAGTGCCACATATTTCTTGCTACGCACTTACAGTAGAACCGAATACAGCACTCCACCATTTCATTAAAAACAAACAGACAAAAGCGGTAGAGGATGAGCACTGCGCCCGTCAGTTTGAGATCCTAGTCGCTAAGATGGATGCTGCTGGATATGAGCAATATGAGATTTCTAATTTTTGTAAAGACAACGCATACTCCAAACACAACTCGGCATACTGGAAGGGAATTACTTACCTAGGGATTGGTCCGGGTGCACATTCGTTTAACGGAGAATCACGACAATGGAACTTAGCTCATAATCCTCGCTACATTAAATCTATCGAGCAAGGAACGGTGCCTTTTGAAATCGAGTATCTTTCGGAGGCAGATCGCTACAATGAATACATCATGACAGCGCTCCGCACTAAGCACGGTGTTGAACTAAATCGGTTGATTCAATTTGGGTATCGGATACACGACCGCTTTATGGACGAAGCTCAAGTTTTCTTTGAACGTGGGCAAATGACTCAAAACGGAAATCAGGTTATGCTTACTAAATCTGGGATGTTTCTGTCTGACGGTATTATCAGTGATTTATTCATGGATTAAACTTCTAATTCAATTTTCAGTGTATAATGAAGGTTAAACTTAATCTTATTCCCTAATTATGTTTAATTTTACATTCTAATATAAATTTATGGAACACATCATTTTTTCAATAGAAAATAACGTAGCAAAAATCACGCTCAATCGACCAAAAGTATTCAACAGCTTTACGATGCCAATGGCCACCGAGATGTTGGAATGCCTAGAGCAATGCGCAAACAATGGGGCGATCCGCGCGGTATACATCACTGGAGCTGGCAAAGCGTTTTGTGCTGGACAAGACCTAGAAGAAGCAGTTAGTGGACCCAATATTCGCGACATTGTAAAACACACCTATGACCCCATCATCAAAAAGATTCGAGCAATCGAAAAACCGATTGTCTGCGCAGTAAATGGCGTAGCAGCTGGTGCCGGTGCAAACATTGCCTTGGCATGCGATATCACGATTGCCTCAGCTAATGCTAGCTTTATCCAAGCATTCAGCAAAATTGGTTTGATACCAGACAGCGCAGGTACATTTTTCCTTCCTAGAATCATAGGAATGCAGAAAGCAACAGCCCTAATGATGCTAGGTAGCAAAGTGTCAGCTGAAGATGCGGAACGGATGGGTATGATCTATCAAGTAGTTGACCATGAGTCATTCGAAGAAACTGCTATGAAAATAGCGACTAAACTAGCAAACATGCCAACTGTTGGGCTTGGACTCACTAAGCGATTATTGAACCATTCATTTACGAACAGCCTAGACCAACAACTTGCAATGGAAGAGGAACTCCAATATGTGGCAGCAGAATCAGCGGATCACAAGGAAGGAATCAACGCGTTTTTAGAAAAAAGAAAACCTGTGTTTAAAGGGAAGTAACGTAAACAAGGAATATCGAATTCAGAAGTTTTACCGTAGAGAATAATTTAATTATAAATAATTGATGGAAATGAAAATTGGAGTATTAGGCGCGGGAGCAATGGGTAGTGGGATCGCACAGGTAGCTTCTCAAGCGGGGCACGAAGTCATGTTGCTGGACACCAATGCAGATGCACTTGTAAAATCAAAGGCAAAACTCGAAAAAGTGATGAACCGCCTCATCGAAAAAGGACGGGTAACCGCTGAAGAGGCAACAGGCATTCAGCAACGCATCCAATATGGTAGTGCCCTTACAGAATTCAAGGAATGTGGCCTTGTGATTGAAGCAATCATCGAAAATCTAGACATCAAAAAAACAGTCTTTAGTAAATTGGAGTCCATTGTTGCTGACAACTGTATTCTGGCTAGTAATACCTCCTCCTTGTCTATAGCAGCGATTGCGGCCGCTTGTAAGCATTCGCATCGAGTCGTCGGTATTCACTTTTTTAATCCTGCACCACTCATGAAGCTGGTGGAGATTATCCCTGCGATTCAAACTAGCGATGCTGTCCTCCAAGCTGCTAGAGATCTAGTAAACAGTTGGAAGAAATTGACAGTTGTAGCAAAGGACACACCTGGCTTTATTGTCAATCGAATTGCACGACCGTTCTACGGAGAAGCATTGCGTATTTACGAAGAAGGTATTGCTGAGCCTGCAACCATAGACTGGGTGATGAGAGAAATAGGTGGTTTCCGTATGGGGCCATTTCAACTGATGGATTATATCGGAAACGACATTAATTTCACAGTGACAGAAACGGTGTTTAAAGCTTTTTGGTACGATCCACGATACAAACCTGCATTTACTCAAAAACGACTGGCAGAAGCGGGTTATCTCGGCCGTAAAACGGGAAAAGGGTACTACGATTATAGTGAAGGCGCAGCAAATCCTGAACCTGATAGGGATGAAACGAAAGGAAAAGCAATCCTTTGGCGCGTTCTGGTAATGTTGATCAATGAAGCAGCAGATGCCTTGAATTTAAACATTGCGAGCAAGGAAGATATTGATACGGCTATGACCAAAGGCGTCAACTATCCAAAAGGTTTATTGCAATGGGCAGATGAAATTGGGATTCAAGAGTGCGTAGAAGGAATGGACGATTTATACGACGAATACAGAGAAGATCGCTACCGTTGCAGCCCGCTACTGCGAAGAATGGCAGCTAAAAACCAACATTTTTTTCCAACCAAAATCAAACAACATGAATGATGAACAAGCATTAGCAAAGAAGATTTTTGATGCGATGTATAAGAAGGACGAGATGAGCAAGTGGCTTGGTATTGAAGCATTGGAGATCGCACAAGGCCATGCCGTATTGCGAATGACAGTAAGAGATGAAATGCTAAACGGAATGGACATTGCACATGGCGGCATCACCTATTCATTGTCGGATAGCGCGTTGGCATTTGCTAGTAATTCTCATGGCAGAAAGGCGGTAAGTGTGGAGACTTCTATCTCGCACATCAAGCCTGTGTATGGCGGCGATATTTTAACAGCAACGACCAAGGAGGAACGAGTCACTAAGAAAATTGGGATTTATACGATTTCAGTCACAAACCAGCAAGACGAAAAGGTCGCTTTATTTAAAGGAACGGTCTATCGGTCTTCACTGGAGTGGTTTTCAGATAAAGCGTAATGGCAACGGTACGATTCACATATGCCTTAAAGCGTTTTTTTCCCGACTTGAAAGAGGAATCGATAAACGCTTCAACGGTTAGTGAATTACTTGATGTCTTAGAAAGCAATTATACGGGACTGAAAGGATACGTGGTAGATGAACGCGGACGTCTTCGTAAACACGTAAACATCTATATCAACAATACACACGTTAAGGATGAAGATGCGCTCTCTGATCGCTTGACTGACGGCTGTGCAGTTTATATTATGCAGGCATTGTCAGGTGGTTAGTTGAAGTCATTTACACTTAAAATTTATGATATAACCCTAAAAATATAAAAGCTATCAAACTAATATTATTTATAATCGTCAGTGTTGTTCTACTAATTGCACTTCTAATTTATAACATGAGGGATCAATATGTAGTAGCATCTGACAAGGTGTTTTTTAAAACCTGGGATGCCGGGAGAGGTACCCGAAATCATGAACTGAAGGGGGCGGACCCTAAGACGTTTAAAGTGCTAAGTCATAAGGGATTTGCAAAAGACAAATCACATGCTTACTACAGAACTTATAAAATCCCGAACGCCGATGCTGCTACCTTTGTTGCTATTAATTATGTTTACTCAAAAGATAAAAACGCGGTCTACAGAAATGGTGAAAAGATAACCAATGCTGATCCCAATCACTTTGAGATATTGGATGCCTTTACCTATGCAAAAGATAATAAAAATGTCTTTTACAAGGGCAAGATGTTTGATCAAGCAGATCCAGTTACCTTTGAAGTGATAGAAATTGTGGGTGGAATGTGGGCGAAAGATAATGCACACTACTATTTCCAAGACGGCAAATATCCACTTATCGACGCTGCTTCTTTCAAGGTGTTGGGCAATGGTTATGCCCTAGACCAGAAACAAGTCTATTATTACGGAGATGTTGTGTTAGAAGCTGATCCAAAAACATTTACCACTGATCGCCATGGACATGGCAGGGATAAAAATTATGTATTTGAAAAGCATCTCAAAGTAGTTGATGGGGCAAGGTCTAGTGCTCAATAATTTTTATAAGAATTTGACTATTCGGTAACCGACATTTTTGAAGTTCTTACTGGTTCCACAACTTTTTTTGGTATATTAATTAATGCTAAACGCTTATTCAATCTCGAAGATTGACTTTAGTGAAACAACGGAAGATTTGAACTAGAACACAACAATATTTAAGGTGATTTTCTAGCCCTGTTTTATGAAAAAAATATCCTAATCTTTTAGCGGTTATAAACATTTGGAAAAAGCATTGTTAATTTTAAATAAAGTAAATGCATTTTTATCAGTAAATCAATTATTTACTCGCATTTTTTAAGAGGCAAACAACTATGGAATACGGCGCAATTTTTGTATCTTTGTCACTATGAGTGAAGAGAATAAAAAACCACAGAATTCAGATTACGGAGCGGATAATATTCAGGCACTAGAAGGCTTGGAAGCGGTAAGGCTAAGACCCGGTATGTATATCGGTAGCACCGACACAAAAGGGCTCCATCATTTAGTATACGAAGTCGTAGATAATTCCATTGATGAGCATCTTGCGGGGCACTGTACCCACATAGAAATCATCATCCATCCCAATAATTCGATCACTGTAAAAGATAACGGTCGTGGAATTCCAGTCGATCAACATAAGAAACTTGGAAAATCAGCACTGGAAGTCGTAATGACGGTCCTGCATGCTGGTGGTAAGTTTGATAAAAGTACCTATAAGGTATCGGGTGGATTGCACGGTGTAGGTGTTTCATGTGTGAATGCCCTTTCAATAGATCTTAGAGCAGAAGTTCACAGAAACGGAAAGGTCTATGAGCAAAGCTACAAGCAAGGAAAACCACAAGGAGATGTTAAGGAAATTGGTAAAACCGATATATCAGGAACCAATGTTACCTTCCTTCCAGATCCTGAGATCTTTGACGAATTAGTCTACAGCTGGACGGTATTAGCAAATCGGACAAGAGAACTCGCATTTTTGAACCAAGGACTTCACTTGATTCTTAGAGATGAGCGGGAGAAAGACGAGAATGGAGAATTTAAGCAAGAAGTCTTTCATTCAGAAGGCGGACTTGCCGAATTTGTCCAATATCTAGATGAATCTAGACAACGTCTGATTGAAAACCCAATTCACGTTACTGGAGAGCAGGATAATGTGCAGGTGGAAGTAGCAATGCAGTACAATACTTCCTACTCGGAGAATCTGTTTTCTTATGTAAATAACATCAACACAAGAGAAGGTGGAACACACGTCAACGGATTTCGACGTGCTGTCAATCATATTTTTAAGAAATACGGAGAAGATAACGGGTTGTTTAGTAAACTCAAATTCTCTATTTCTGGTGAGGATTTCCGTGAAGGGCTTACAGCAGTCGTTTCAGTAAAAGTACCAGAACCACAGTTCAAAGGACAGACAAAGGGGGAGCTTGGAAACTCTGAGGTGACCAGTATCGTGTCTGCCTGTGTGCGGGAAGCGCTTCATAACTACTTAGAAGAAAACCCGAAAGAGGCAAAACGGATTGTCGATAAGGTAATCCTTGCGGCAACTGCTCGTAACGCAGCACGTAAGGCACGAGAAATGGTACAGCGTAAAAACGTACTCACCGGTTCCGGACTGCCTGGTAAATTGTCAGATTGTTCCTCAAAAGACGCCACTGTTTCAGAGATCTTTCTTGTTGAGGGAGACTCGGCGGGCGGGACAGCCAAACAAGGGAGAGACCGAATGTTCCAAGCCATCTTGCCACTCAGAGGGAAAATCCTGAACGTAGAAAAGGCGATGGAGCATAGAATCTATGAAAACGAAGAGATCAAAAATATCTTTACCGCACTCGGCGTTCGAATAGAAAACGTGAACGGTGAACGCATCTTAAACATCGAAAAACTTCGCTACCACAAAATAGTCATCATGTGTGATGCCGACGTCGACGGTAGCCACATTGTCACCTTGATTCTTACCTTCCTGTTTAGATACATGAAGCCTTTAATCGAAAAAGGATACGTATACATCGCAGCACCACCGCTTTACATGGTGAAAAAAGGTAAAAAATTCAAGTATTGCTGGAATGAAGATGAACGAAAAGCAGCTATGAAAGAGCTAGGAGGCGACTCAGAATCTGGAGTCGGTATCCAACGTTACAAAGGTCTTGGAGAGATGAACGCAGGTCAACTTTGGGAAACCACAATGGACCCAGAAAGACGTATGCTCCGAAGAGTAAACATAGATGATATGGTCGAGGTAGATCGAGTATTCTCTATGCTTATGGGCGATGAAGTTCCACCAAGGAGAGCGTTCATCGAGGCAAATGCGATTTATGCGAATGTAGATGCTTAATTGAGTTGGGGAATGTTTTAGTGACGGTCAGTGATCGCAAGATTGGTTTTGATGGAGATCAAGACGAGCAAGCGGATTACTACGAAGCTGAGGTGCTGAGTGCAAGTGATTACTATCCGTTTGGTTGGTCAATGCCAGGAAGGCAATTTGCTGGAAGTGAGAAGTATAGGTTTGGCTTTAATGGTAAGGAGAACGATAGTGAATGGGGCAGTCAGGTGATACAGGATTATGGGTTTAGGATTTATAATCCTAGTATTGGGAAGTTTTTGAGTGTTGATCCGTTAAGTCCTGATTATCCTGAATTAACACCTTACCAGTTTGCAAGTAACACACCAATACAGGCAATAGATTTAGATGGATTAGAGAAGATTGTTGTTCATCTTTTAGATAAATCTGCAACATCTAAGATAAGTCTATCAGATCAGGCAAAACTAAAAAAAGAAATTGACTATATATACGAGTGTATGAATGTAGATTTGACTGTTGAATTTGTCACTTCAGGCAAGGTAAAAAATAGAGACGAGTTCTATAAAAGGGATGATGCTCATTGGAGTGATACTTATATAGTAGTCGGGAATACAGAAACACTCAAAGGTATCGATTTTAAAGAAACTGGTTGGAAGAAACCAGAAGATTCGTTTGGAGATGAAGTTGTAGGTACATCCAATAGATCTGATTTACTTAGTGCTATTGATGTAATAGAAATGGAAGAAGTACGTAAGACGTGGAATGTTACAAGAACGGATGCAAATGATCTTATCGATTTTTATAATTTTTTGAAGACAACAATTATGCACGAACCAGGTCATCCTAAATTTAAGTATCATCCAGATTTAGATGCTCAAGGTGTTCCGGGGCATATTGATAATACTGTAATGGACACTGGACCTTCAGGTGTTAAGAAAAGTCATGATGATTATATGATATTACTATTAAGAGAAGTACATGGTAGAGTACGTCCTCCCGACGAGATGGATAAAGATCCCTATGAATATAAGGAGTTGAGAAATAAATCCAAGGAAGATTCAAAAAAAATAGAAAAAGAGTTTAACAAAAATGGAGGATAAATTTCTGGATTAAAGAAGCAAGTTGAAAACTTTAAATTATTTGTCTCGTGCTAATAAATTGTCTCCTTACCAATCAAAATAAGTTAGTATTACTCTTTGCAATCATTTTGTATTCTTGTAACGAGAACTCCGATATACCACAATATGAATCTTATATAAAATCTAACTGCTCATATGAAAGACTGGATCATAATGGTTACTTAAAGGATAAATCATACGATGACAGATTCGAAACATTAAATTATAGAGATATAAAAGTTCGAAGACTGGAATATAAGAGTACTAATTTTAGCTCACCTAGTAATGCTGCTTATGAAGTTATAAAAAATAACAAAACTTTATATTTGGCTGATACATTAGACATTTCATATAGTAAACTAAGAGGAACTAGTTTTTATAAAATAGAAAGTTGTTTTTTGAGTGACTTAAATAGTTATGTTCTTGATGGAATGGAGAGGAAATCCCAGATGGAATTTCTAACATTATTTTATACAATGCTTGGTAGACAAGAAGTTTATAGGAAATCTTATCCAACCAAAGAAAGATTAATTTTGATAAAAGGTGACAAAATAGAATCACCGATGGTTATGGATTATGATAAAGGAAAAATTTTAATTATCCCGATAGATTTTGGGATATATAAGCTTTTTCATTCTGATCCTATTTCGAATGAAATTTCTGGGTTTGTTGTAAAACCAGTTGGAATGGATAAGGTTTATAGGTATTAGAAACGCAAAAAACAGTCAATAGAAAACAGACCCCAAACCAAATAAAAACGAGTAAACACTCCGCCAGAAACGCCCAACCGCGCTCCTTGAAAAAACGAGGAATGAGTCATGAGTGGTCAGTCGCTGTAAAGCGGTGTTCGGCAGTAGCTCCATTCGCTGGCAGTTCTCGCGCAAGGCTCTACTTCCCACGCCTGCCAATCTAATCTAGGCATTTACTCACGTCCTCGCCACGCTTCAAGGCAGCCGCCACCATTCCGCTGCGGGGTCGTAAAATACCTTGCCGGGCGGCGATCCGCTCATTCCACTACCTCCCGACTACTGTTCAAAACATGG
>CALGAW010000063.1 GCA_937959115.1 uncultured Saprospiraceae bacterium | reverse complement strand
TTCATTCTTGGATACTTATGAAAAGATGCAGTACTATGTATTTCAAGGTATAATACTCAATATGGCTGTAAATATCTAACGAAGACTTTCCCGATAAAAAGAGAAAACGCATAATAATTACTAAAAAACTGGCAATTGCTCCTGTTATGATCAAGGTATTTATTTAAAAATAAGAAAATGTTATGCCAGTTTAGGGGGCAAACAATATTCATAATTAAACCTTAGGTGGTAAAAAACTATCGCTCTAAAGAAGAAAAAATCCCGTTATTATAGTCCCAAAAAATCCGATCTACCCCAGAAACATCACCATCCAAATTATAATCAACGGCTTCATAAGAACCGAATATCCCATTTCTGGTTTGCCAAGCTGATCTGTCATTACCGTTTATGTCATAACCTACTAGATTGGAGGTTTGATCACCGTCACCAGCGTACAGCATCCACGTATTCTGTCCGTCAAAGGATTTTTGGCCAAATCCGACTCCATGTACCCAGCTATCCGCACTGCGGAAATCATATGTAATTGTAGCACCGACAACAGGAACGAGGCTAGGAGACATGACGCCCATATGATTGCGATGCTCCACAACAATATAGAACGAAGATCCAAGTACTGGATGAAGGATCTTTGGATTTGGGAAATATAAAGACCCGTCTTCCAACAATACAGCAGCAGCTCTTACAACTTCAGTCGAAGCTGCTGGTTGAGTCCTAAAGCTTACTAGCACCCAGTCAACACTCCCTGGAGGATAGTCAGAAGCAATCCAGCCAAGTCCCTCGAGCCCAGGATAACTCCATGGGGCATTATGATAAGGCTGTCGAGAAGGCAACAACTCTTTTTGTAATAACGCTGTCGAATGCAATCCAGTAATTGTGTCAAACGCGCCTTCTAACCATAGATGGATAGTCGGTTCAATGTATACTGTTCCACATTCTTCCAAGGTAATTGTTCCAAAAACAGATGGGTCTCTCCATGCATGATCTAAGGTGTCTTTCCATGCAAGTTTAGCATCTCTTCTACCACCTGAGTTTCCAGTCCCAGTGCCACATGAAAAGTAATTCGCATGCTTCATCAGTTCTTGCGCTGGCTTAAATCCATCGACGATTACTCCTGAATAGGCGTAATAGAATTCTCTTAGGTTTCCGAAGGAGGAATCCCAGTTGTTAACGACTCCTGCTGGGCCATGACGGTGCCAAGAGGAATAATTATTTATAATCGGATAAAACAAGTCATTTCGTGGATCCCCATCAACAAAACGATAGCCGATTGAACCATATTCATGAACAATCCGCTGAAAGTTTCCAGTGCTTTTATCAAGCCAAACATCTAAATATCCTGATCCTGTAGGATCTATTCGATACTCATAAACGATAGACCACCAGTTTCCAACGTCCGAAGTAGAAATTGAGATCTCTGCTCTAATCGTTGGGTCAGGAATATTTATACCTGAAGTTAATGGAAGAATTGTATCTCTGGTCACAATTGAAAGGGTGCCGTAATTCCCGATATAGGTCGCAATAGGAGAAGGTATTTTATTCCCTGGTTCAATTAGGCTATGTAATGCTCCATTGCCGTCTGCTGCAAGCATCCATGGTTCAATTCGCCAAGTAGCTGCGACCTGGACAAAATCAGCACCTGGCCCGACTTTTACAGCTTCTGGTTCTGCAGGATTACTTGTAATACAAGCCATTTGTGATCTTGTACCATCAAAGTAAGTTCTGTCAATTCCTGGGAAAGTGGTTGACATATTTACGCCTGTTGGTTGTTCTTGAGATTCATCGTACGAACCATCGTTTATCCAAGCATGGCGAAGCACAAAAGCCTTCGATGTATTGCATAATCCTGTTATCGTTTTAGTTCCAAAGCGAAGTGTTTCTCCATTGATTGGAAACGAGTGGATCTCTGAATTTGAATCGAAAGAAAGATTATAGCCTGATCCTGCTTGAATGCCATCAACTATGTCTCCTGTATTAAACCGATTTCCTGCAGTGATTAACTGACATCGAGGTCGATTTTGGTTGTACGAATTTGGATCATTTGGATCGAAGTATACTGTCCAGTCAGAAGGAGGAAGCAGCACACCTGGGCTCATAGCAGTTGTATCATCATCATTTAAATGAATGTCCAATCCAATTTTATCTCCTTTACTCGGTGTCGATATTCCAATAAAATTCCATGATATTCTAACTTCAATGTTTTGATTACCATTGTTTTGTAAAAATTTAAAATCAATCCCAGTGGAGTTAATTACATTGCCATTTGCATTAAAAACGTCTTGACTATTATATCTAAAGATTAGTTGATGATCATTAGAATCATAAATAGTATCTTTTTCATTTCCTCCATCGATATAAATCTCAAAACTATCGTCATGCCACGGAAATGGAGAATCATTCACATAGCTGTCATCTACTATTGTTCCAAAAATATAGAGGTAGGTATCGTCCCATTTTACTCTAAATTGACCACTTAAATCTGACGGAGAAAAAGGATTACCTTTCAGTGGGTTGGTTATTGGATGGATAGAATCAATTGTATTCCAGTCAATATCTAGACCATCTATAGTTATGGGATTGGCAACCTTACAAACTGAGGAAATTGGTAGATTGTTAGAATCTAAGAATGCGTAACTCAAGTAAGGAAAACTATAGGAGGATTGAGTAGAAAATAATAACAAGCAAAAGAGAATAGAAATTGCCTTTTTCATAATTGAAAAATTAGTTCAGTTAGTCAGACCAATAACTTATTTGACTAAATTTATCAAGGTAGATTATTCACTAAAATAATAATAATGAATGAATTATAATAGAAACAGGAAGGATTCCTTTCCATTTGGCAGGCTAAAAAGAATAGACGTCTATTGAAGTTAATATAAAAGAATATCTAACTAAAGAACAAATTGCCAATTGTCAAACCAATCAACATCAAAAGACCTACGCCACCAATAATAACTCCTACTAGACCAACTACTTTACCTCCGCTATCTTCTTTAATTGCTGTAATACCTAGGATCATAGCAGCTGTGCCTAGAAGTGTCGCTAACACAATCCCTACAATAACACCTGGAACAGACAACGCTAGACTCATACCAATACTAAACCAAACAGAAACAAGTGTCAGCACTCCAGCTACAAGTGCTAAAATCCCCTTTGTTTTAGATGGAATGGCATCCAGTTTTTTCATGATTCGTTTCAGCCGTTTCTCTTTTTTAGTGGTTGTTTGTTGCTGAGTTGTCTCTTGAATATTGTTGGCAATGCCTACTGCATGGACCACAGTATTAGGAACGATCATAACAGTCAGCATTAAGATGACAATAAGGTATTTCATGATTTAGCGGGTTTATAATGAAATTAAGAAGTATTCAGACATTTTATACTTAATAATTAGTCATCTAGCTCAAGTCAATGACTCCAACAGCCATCAGTACAACCACAATTGCAAGTCCTAAGATGATCCCACCAAGGATGGTTCCAAGTCTTCCAAGCTTTTTACCTCGTTTTTCTGGATCTGATTCGCACTTTCTTACGGCTGACATTCCTAAAAATAACGCGGGAATACTGAGCAACAGCGAAAACAAGAGCGCAATCACACCAAAAGTAACACCACTGATTGCTATGAAGCCAATAGATGAAAACAAGAGCAACACAGCACTGGTACCTAAAATAGCAGAGAGGATTCCTTGCTTGTGTGCTTTGGTCTTCTCATCAGCATTTAGCTTTTTCTTAAGGCGGTTGATTCGTTTTTCCAGCTTAGGTGAAGGCTTGATAGATAGGGTAGTGTTATTGTTAGAAGTGCCTACCACTGCTCCATGAACTTGGTTAACAGGTGTGAATACACAAAATAAAAGAGTAGAGAAAATTAAGAATAAATAGGTCTTAACGGCTGTTTTAGACATGTTTGCGTTTGTTTGATTTAATAATGTGCCGCCAATATATAATTATTACCAATTAATAATTAACAATTAACAATATTTATTTGAACGACTTTTTATCCAATCACTACATCTTTTTAAAGCAAACCGTGTACACGAATCAGCTCGTCAGCACTGCCCAATAGCCTTGGGCCATACCAAGAAAACAGCTCACCGTCCACTAATTCCACCTTACTGCCACAAACGTCAGCTAGCTCCTTGATGTGCTGCTCCTTAAACGGATACGGTTCAGAAGATAATAGAATACCATCCAAATTTAAATCAGTAAGGTCCCTTAATTGTATTTGAGGATAACGAGTTTGCTCCTTAAACACATTGACAAATCCACCAGCCTCAAGCATTGAATCGATAAAGGTATCACTACCAGCTACCATCCAAGGATTTCGCCAGATAAAGTAAGCTACACGTTTTATTGGTTGATCAGAAATCACTTCATCAAGATTCGAAAAACGGTTTTGAAGGTTAAGCAGTAAGTCCTGAGTTTCCTTCCTTCGATTCAAAGCAGAACCAAGCATTTCCATCATCTGATAAGCGTCAGCCAACGATTTAATATCGCTCATCCAAACTGGATACTTGGACATCAATACTTCGATTTGCCCTTGTTCATTTTCCTCCTTGTTTCCAATAATCAGGTCTGGCTGAAGCGCAGCGATTTGTTCCATTCGAAGCTGCTTGGTACCACCAACGCGTGTCTTTGTCCGAAAGATGTGTTCAGGATGAATACAGAACTTGGTAATACCGACAATCTGATCATCCAATCCCAGGTAATTCAACAATTCAGTCTGAGAAGGCACTAATGATATGATTCGTCGCACCTGGGTTGGCACTTCGACTTCACGCCCCATTTGATCCTTCATAGTGGTTAATTATAAATGAGCGTTAATTTTAGTACAATCAGTGACGAGACTATTTGTCTAGTTGATTGAAGATTAAGAAGGTACTCTTTAAGAATTACTCCCTTCCCGTCTAATTCATCCTTATTAAACTGATTGTATAATGTCATACTTTGTAATGATATGCAAGCTACCAGCCTTGTCTTTAGCGATAACAGCAGGAATCTTCTTGCTGATAAATCGGCTCAACTGACTGCAAGGTAAGTCTTCAGGAACCATAGGAAACGCTTCCCCCATTACTTTTTCCACTTTGCTTTCCGCGTGGTTAAACGGGTTTTCAAGCACGTAATTCAAAACAGAAGTCTCAGAAACTGCTCCAACGATATCTCCGTTGCTCATTACTGGTAGCTGAGAAATGTCCTTATCCTTCATCAAGTTCAATACCTCACGGACAGACATTTTTGGTTCTACTGAGATGAAGGACTTATTATTCTTTTTTGCAATAATATCCTTTACTTTCAGTTCATCATCAAGAAAGCCGCGTTCCCGCATCCATTCGTCGTTAAATATTTTGCCCACATAACGACTTGCATGGTCATGAAACAAGACAACAACTACATCTCCAGGCTTGAAGTGATCCTTCAATTGAATTACACCGGCCATAGCAGATCCAGCAGAGTTTCCTACTAGGATTCCTTCTTGTTGCGCCAAATATCGTGTATACAAGGCGGCATCTTTATCCGTTACTTTTTCAAACAAATCAATGATATCAAAATCAACGTTTTTAGGCAGAATGTCTTCTCCAATTCCTTCAGTGATATAAGGATAGATCTCATTCTTGTCAAATTCACCTGTCTCGTGGTATTTTTTAAACACAGAACCATAAGTATCAATCCCCATGATCTTAATATCTGGATTTTTCTCCTTGAGGTACTTGCCTGTTCCAGAGATTGTTCCTCCCGTTCCCACACCTACAATGAAGTGTGTGATTTTGCCTTCTGTTTGTTCCCAGATTTCTGGGCCAGTAGATTCATAGTGTGCTACTGTATTCGATGGATTATCATACTGATTACACCAGTAAGAGTTTGGGATCTCGTTATTCAATTTTTCTGCGATGGAGTAGTAAGATCTAGGATCATCTGGTTCCACATTCGTAGGACAGACAATGACCTCAGCACCTGCAGCTTTCAGCATATCCACCTTTTCTTTCGACTGTTTATCGCTCGTCGTAAAAATACATCGGTAGCCCTTCACGACAGCTGCAATCGCAATCCCCATTCCGGTGTTTCCGCTAGTACATTCAATGATTGTTCCTCCTGGTTTCAGATCGCCTCTTGCCTCGGCATCTTCTATCATTTTCAATGCCATCCGATCCTTAATCGAGTTTCCAGGATTGGTCGTTTCTATTTTTGCGAGGACGGTTGCCTCTATCTCGCTTGCAATCTTATTCAGTTTCACCAAAGGTGTATTTCCAATGGTTTCCAATATGTTGTTATATATCATGATGCTTGTATTTCGCTGCAAAAGTACACTTATTACAATTCAATTTCAAACAGATTGTTCATTAATCTAGCTAGAATAGTTGTGGAAATAGAAGACCTAACGAATTTAAGTGCTGAAGGCATGACATAATTATAGCCTGACTTCTCGTTATGCAGCAGGATGCCAATGGCGTAAGCCTTTGAAAAAAATCGCAAATCGAAGTACGGTAAGCAATATTGTTATAAAACAGAATTATAATTCACTGGGATCTGTTTTTGTTCGGGGCTGCCCCTGTTCTAATGTAGGCATATTAACACATGCCTACACTAGAACAGGGTCGGGCTCCTCAGCACTCTTTTCGCTGCGCTACATTCAAACAACACTTCATATCCCTCAGCCGCGCTGAAATAACTGTGCATGACTGTTGCCAGCAAAAGAAGTGGGTGGTTGCATTCGTTTTTAAAAAGCTAAATTACTCGATTAGAATTAAGCAAACTGAAGAGATCATTTCTTTGATTGAAAAAAAAATCGTATTTTGATAAATACCTAATTGTCACCCATTTACTATTAATTAATCAACGACTAGATTATTCATTAGAATACTTTTGCTTCAATGTATAATCTAGATCTAACCTCTAATGACTATGTACAACCTCGATCGTAAAGAAGGCGTATTTCTGTTCCTTACGGCACTGATCTTACTTTGCCATACCTCTACTGTTGCACAAAATAGCGTAAGCATTACAAGCGTTTTGCTCTCGCCCACATTTGAGCACATGGGGATTCATGTTGATATCTCAGGTGATGTAAATCAAAACAGCAATCTACAAATCGAGTATCGGCCTTCAAGTGGTGGTCCATGGATGCCTGGCGGCACAACCATGCGCGCACATCCCCAATTGGTGGTTGATGGATCACAACAATCTAGGAACTTTCTTGCAGGTAGCGCTATGTTTTTACAACCAGCAACGTCTTACAATTTCAGGATCACACTTACTGACCCCGATGGAGGTGGAACCGTCCTACAAAGAACAAAGTCAACCAGAGGATTTCCTATACCTGCTCCGAATGGAACAGTGCTGCACGTTGTTCCTGGCAACGGAGGAGGCTCAGGAACTCAAAACAATCCTTATCAAGGCGTACAAACGGCAGTTAATAATGCACAACCTGGTAACATCCTTGAATTAGCAAATGGGGTGTACAGTCCATTTGTGATTACAACTGACGGACTTCCTGGTCAACCAATTGTCATAAAATCCGCTGAATTGCACGGTGCAATTATTGATGGTGCAAATACAAACAGATCTGTAGTTGAGGTAGGAAACTTCTCAGATTCTACTCAGCATATCATGATAGATGGCTTGACGATTAGGAACGGAAAGTGGGGGGTTGACGCTCAAAATACCCAGTATCTGACAATAATGAATTGCGATATTTATGATGTAGATTGGGCAGTCTACAATCGACGCCAAAATGGGTGGGAACATAACCAATATCTTACCAACAACAGAATGGTGGGACGCACAAGCTGGCCACAAACTGGAATTCCAGGTGAACGAGGAGTTGACCTGCGAGGAAATATGAATGTAGTAAGCTATAACACGATTAAAGACTTTGCAGATGGGGTTACAATCGATGGAATCACTGTAAAAAGATCCTATGCGCAAGATGTTCATAATAATGACATTTCGAGAATAGTTGACGATCTGATTGAGATGGACGGAACAATTTCTAACTCAAGAGTCTATCAAAATCGTTGCTACAACGGTCGTGCTGGAGTTAGTTTAGCCCCTATCTATGGAGGACCTGTGTATGTGTTCAGAAATGAGCTGTACAACATTGAAAATTCTGCCTACAAAATGAACAGAGGAGCCGCAGGTCTTGTAATTGTAAACAATACGTCCGTAAAATCTAATAATGGCCTGAGTTCTCCAGCTGGTTGGCAAAATACGGTCGTTAAAAACAATGCAATTCTGTCATCGGGGTATTGTTTACAGGAATATGGCTTAGTGAATGGGAGCATGGATGATTGGGATAATAATGGATATAAGTCACTCCGTAGTGCAACAAGTGCTGGACCATGGTTCAAATGGGACAATATTCGGTACAATGATATTGCGTCTTTTAAAGCGAATACTCCTCAAGAAACCAATGGATTCACAATAGATCAATCTGATTTTTTGAATGTGATTATTCCATCAGTCTATACAACAGAAATAGACCCATCAACCAGAGATATCACCCCTTCAAGTGGATCCTCCCTTATTAATGCAGGATTAACCTCTTTTCCTAATATTCAACTTCCATTTGTGCAGGATGGTCAGCCAGATGTTGGCGCAATAGAAGCGGGAATGCCGCCTCCAATTTACGGACATGATTGGTCAATGAATGAGATTTCACTAGATATCTGCTTATGGCTAGAAGGGCCGTATGATAGCCAAACTGGTCAAATGGGGACTAGATTGCTACAAAACAATTTGCTGCCATCTGGTCAGCCCTATAACACCCCTCACTGGAATTATCCTGGTACGGAAGGGCAAGGCTGGACATCAAGTGATTATCCTGTCGACGCTGTAGATTGGGTGCTTGTTTCGTTGCAGACGAATACGAATAAGAGTAGTGGTATAGCAACGACTGCTGCGGTTCTCCTTAGAGATGGCTGTTTGTATTTTCCAGATGAGTCCGTACTTCCAGTTGATCCTGGCGTTCCGTTATATATTGTAGTAAGGCATCGAAATCACATTGCTGCAATGTCCGCAACTCCAATTTCCATTTCTGGTGGTGCGTTAACCTATGACTTTAGGTTGGAAGATAGCTATAGAGGAGGCGCAGGATTGGGGCAGAAACAAATTTCGAATGGTGTATGGGCACTATTTGCTGGAGATGGTGATCAACTAGTAGACCCAATTGGTTATGACATCAATGGGCAAGACAAAGTACTCTGGAGTGCTGACAATGGCATGTTTTTGACCTACAAGGAAACTGATTTCAATTTGGATGGTGATATTAACGGCATGGACAGAATCGTTTGGAGTTATAATAATGGAATATTCTCCGACATTGAAAAATAATTCGAAGCAAGCGATTAATAATTAGCAATTATCCTAGGTCATATTGTTAAATTTCTCACAAATAATCACCGTGTTTTGCAAAGCCAGAAATGAGCCTTTAACAATTTCATAGATAAAGAATGCCTTGTAATGACTAGGAATAGGTAAGATGCACTAGAATTTGATAATAGATAACCCCTTTCCAATTAAGATTTCAATAACAGGTTGAATATTCATATGGCATAGTTTTCCGATACTATGTTTTGAAAACTAATCGTTTATAAGTAGGAAAACAAAAGCACCTACACTAAAATAAATTAGTTATGAATAGGATAACATCAAGAAAAGAAAAATCAAACAAAGTGATTGCAATAGCAATGACAGTTTTCATGCATGTTGCATTGGTAGGCGGAATCGTTTACAGCACAGGAGTGGCTAGTTCATCTTCTACGAGCATCAGTAAAACAGAATCAAAATCAATTGCAGGAACAAAGACTTCTACAGTAAAAAGTAAATACTACAAGGCAGCTCAGGCATTGAAAAATCGTAAACCTTAGAAGATTATTGTGTATTGGTTTTAAAACAAACCACCATACAACTCTCTAGATACTTGATTGATGACATCACCTAGATCTTCAGGATTTGCATTGAAGTCATACTTGTTTACATTGATAATGAGTAGTTTACCTACTTTCTTGTTCAAATAAGAATCAATCCAAGTTTCGTAACGTTCATTTAAGCGTTTCAAGTAGTCTAAACTCATATTGCCTTCGTACTCTCTACCTCGTTTTTGAATGTGATTGACTAGGGTAGGGATGTCGGCTTTCAAATAAATCAATAGATCTGGAGGGCGTACTTGAGAGCTCATTGTCTCAAACAATTCAAAATAGTTGTTAAAGTCACGTGTAGACATTAGCCCCATATCATGAAGGTTGGGAGCAAAAATA
This sequence comes from uncultured Saprospiraceae bacterium, assembly GCA_937959115.1. GTDB lineage: Bacteria > Bacteroidota > Bacteroidia > Chitinophagales > Saprospiraceae > JAHDHB01. The sequence goes on along the minus strand of CALGAW010000063.1, from coordinate 25,725 downwards.
TGTGCGTCTTCATAGATCGTTCTGTCTTGAATTACCACCTTGTCACCACTCTGAATATCAAGGATTTGTCGATATCTACTATTCAAAAAATAAATCTGTAGATTAAACGACCAACGCTTCATATCCGTGTAAAAATCACTCAGATAAGGGTTGTCCTCTGTATCTTCATAATTAACTTCCCAGCTAAAGTGCTTAGCTAGTTTAGTACATAATGTGGTTTTCCCAGCACCTATATTACCGGCGACTGCAACATGGGTAACTTTGTGATCCGTTTTTTCGGTGGTCATATAATGGTTTATTTCAATAACAAAAATTTGAGCAAAAATACAAATAATACTCAAATGTTTTGGAGAAATTAAAACTTGATTCTATTTTACTTGCGTAATTAATTTCAATTCCTTTACTAGGTCCGCTTTTGGACGACTATTTAAGGGCAAACATCGAATAATTGTGAATGGAAATAGATAAATCGTTAATATTGAAACTGGAAAAATTATCCAGATTAACATTCAATGAGACGGAACGGAAAGAAGTAATGGCTAATTTGAGCAACATCTTAACAATGATTAAGAAATTGGATGAAATCGATTCAAGTCAATTAGAATCACCTGCTCAACTTAGTACAAATGTACAACCGTTAAGAGAAGATATCGCTAAACAATCGATTACTAGAGAACAAGCGTTAAGCAACGCGCCTGATCAAAACGGTACCTTCTTTAAAGTTCCTAAGGTGATTGAACAATAAATGTAAATGAGTACAAAGAATAGTATAATCGACATCACGAATCTAAGGAAAACCTACATTATGGGGCTTGAGAAAATCGATGCCCTTAAAGACGTTTCCCTTCAGATTGCTAAAAATGAGTACGTTGCACTAATGGGACCGTCGGGCTCAGGGAAATCCACCTTGATGAACCTCCTTGGTTGCTTGGACACCCCATCCGCTGGTCAATATATCCTGAATGGATCAGATGTAAGCAAATTAGATGATAATATGCTTGCAGAAATCAGAAATAAAGAAATTGGATTCGTCTTTCAAACCTTTAATCTGTTGCCACGATTGTCTAGTTTGGAAAACGTAGCCTTGCCGTTGGTTTATGCGGGGCTCAGTAAATCGAAACGACATGCTGTCGCTAGAGAAAAATTGGAATTGGTTGGGCTCGGAGACCGTGTTATGCACAGACCGAATGAATTATCGGGAGGACAGAGACAACGTGTTGCCATTGCTAGAGCTCTTGTCAACAATCCTTCAATCATCCTAGCGGATGAGCCTACTGGAAACCTTGATACAAAGACGTCAGTCGAAATTATGGAAATATTTGAAGAGATCCACAAGGCTGGCAATACGGTAATACTCGTAACACATGAGCCAGATATTTCAATGCACGCTCACCGAATTATTCGCTTACGGGATGGTTTGGTGGAGAAAGACGAGCGCAACGAAACTATAATTAGCGCGTACGATACTGATCACAGATATTTAGAAAACTAACAGTCAAATGGCATTTAAGATTTACACAAAAACTGGAGACGGAGGAGAAACTTCGTTGTTTGGAGGCAAGCGATTGCCCAAACACCACTTACGCATAGAATCCTATGGGACAGTCGATGAGCTCAATTCTCATTTGGGCCTGGTTCGAGATCAGTTGACAGATGATCCGCTTAGGGCACAGCTGATTGAAATTCAAAACCGACTGTTTACAATTGGGGCAAATCTGGCAAGTGATCCCTCCAAAGAGATGAGTACACCTGACTTGACTGAGGCGGATATCGAGTTACTAGAACAATGGATGGATGAAATGGACGAGGAACTGCCTGCACTGAAGAATTTTATTTTACCAGGTGGGCACGTAGCGGTGAGCAGTTGTCACGTAGCGCGTTGTGTTTGCAGAAGAGCCGAGCGCTTGGTTGTTGCGTTGTCCAATGATGAATCTGTTGACTTGATACTGATAAAATACTTGAATCGGCTGTCGGATTATCTGTTTATCCTTAGCCGAATGATCGGTCATATCTTGGAGGTGGGCGAAATCAAGTGGATTTCACGTTCCAAAAAGTAAGCTTTAAAAATAACTTCTTTCGATATTCACTTCACTTCCTATGTCGTCAAAAGTGAAAATGTATTGGGAATTTGTCCCTCACCTTTAATGGCATCAACTACTGCTTTATGGTTTTCGTGGTATTGCTGGAAGTTGTCAAAATCCTTATAAAGCTGCCTTGATTCAGTTCCATATGATAAAATAACACGGTAACAGAGTTTGTCAAGTCGAAAGAAAAATTTTGAGTATACAGACGTAATATCGTTTCCTTGGAGGTGGTTTCGTTTGTCGTTCATCTCGGTTTAGTTTGCAGGTTTAACTTCTCTCAGGGCAATTATAACTATAATTTGCAAAATACATGCCATTTCAAACATGGTATTTTTATTTTATCTAATATGAGAAATATTTTTCCTAGCTTTTATTTTAGTGAATGGCGTATTCTGACTGATAGATAAACAGTGTGGAAATTGAGTACTAGAGTGCATAAATTTTCTTACACTTCTTTTACAATTGTGAACTGCGAAAAATTAGTGTCTGTTGTAATTCGAAGGAAACAATTACCTGAAAAAGCCTAGAAAAATAATGATAATTGTTTAATTATTAATGGAGTACTGTCAAATGATTGAAAGCCTGTTGTTTGGCGGTAAGTTTCTGGGTTTCTCAAGACAGCATACTGGAGTTATCAGGGAATCGTATGATCATATCGGTATAGTAGGAGTTAAACCGAAGGAATCGCTAAGTAGAAATGAGTATTTTAAACTAATACTATTGAGATATTTTATATTGGAGCGCAGCTCTAACACCATATTCGTTGTTATAACGACTCTCAGAGTTAATTGAAGATAAATCTACTACATCTGTTCCGATTGAACCTCTAGCGCCCATGGCAAGTGTAATCCATTCACTTAAATGGAAATCGACATCAAATCCACCAGTAACACCAACTTCTTTGTTGATAAATACAGATTGGTCAAACTCAGCATCCGTGTTCATAGAAACATTTTTAAGATTTCTATAGTGAAGACCTAATGCAACTGAGGTAGTGATTGGGTTTCTTCTATTCGATTTTACTCTATTCAATGTATACTTTCCAAGTGTTTCGAAGGTGTTGTATACTGACTTAAGGTCGTTGTTTACGTATATCTGATTTGGTACTAGCTCTCTGAATTTTTGGTTCAATACTGCTCTTCTCCATCCTGCCTCGATAGCAACTCTAGGGGAAAATTGAAATCCGAACCCAACTCCAGCAGAGCCACCGAAATCAACCATATAGTTAGCTGTGTTATACTCGTTTAAACTTTCTTGCACTTGTGGGTTGACCATCCAGGTATTGCTAAACTGACTTGCTATATAAACATAAAGACCAGAGTAATTAAGCATTTTCACAGCTCTTGGGTTATCGGTAATGCTGAATAGTTTATCACTTAATTTGATTGCTTCCAGCTCAGAGCTGTTACCTGGTCCTTTAAGACTTGTAACAAATGATTCTGTGCGGTTGGATAGGGCGTTTGATGAGAAATTCAAGTTCTGATTTTTCAATTTGTTGAACGCCATATTATTATTAGTTGCAAGCGTTCCGTCAAAGCTAGTAGTTAACTTTTCAATGGTTCTAGTTTTTCTAGTTACAGGCGTTGCAAATTGAATACGTTTATCTTCTTTAGATGTTAGCGTTGTTGGTTGACTGTTAAAAGTAACTGCTTGATCTAGATTTTGTTTGATCGAAGGAGGTGAAACAACGTTTACAATAGACGAACCAATAGAAGAAATAGTAGATTCCTTTTGAGTATTGGCTTGTGCTAATTGATTGGATGTTGTAGAACCAATATTATTTTGAGCGGATTCAGACGTTTTAATAGCCTGGTTAACAGTAGTTTTAACTATTTTATCTGTATCTGTTACTTTTACGGTCGGAACATTAAATGCAACAGGTAGATTACTTGTTTTATTTAATAGCCCAGATTTATTTACTAAGAAAGGAATGGAAATAGCTATTAAGAAAATTGCAGCAACCCTTGTTATATGAGGGATTAATGCTCTAATAGGGATAATGGCAGGTATCGCACGTTTGATTTTATCCCAATTATCATCACTCGGTTCTATTTCAAATGTTTTAAACTTAGAACGGCAATGCGTCTCGAATTCATTGTTAGATATCGTATCCCAGATTTTAGGATTGGGTACTTGTGTAAAGTCTTGAAATGAATGTTCAAAATGTTGATCAAAATTGATTGTATTAGAAATTATCTCCCAATTTTCAGCATTAGGAGCTACGTCCAATACACTGAAAGATTGATTGAAGAGAGAATCTGTTTCTACGACAGAAATAATGTTGTTCCAAACCTCATTTGAAGTTGGAGCTTCAAGTGATTCAAGATTAGATTTAAACTCTATGTCAAGAAGTTCATTATCTATATTATTCCATATGTCTTGAGAAGGGGTACACTCAAATTTGGAAAAAATATCTTGAAATACTTTTTCTAGATTGTAATTTTGTTCTTTGTTCATTTAAAGTTATCTGTGCATTTCCTAATCCTTCACATTTTTATCTATGAAGTTTTAGAATCATTTTTTGCAAAATAGCTCTTGCTCTTGCTAGTTGGGACTTAGATGTACCTTCAGAAATACCTAGTTGTTGAGCGATTTCCTTGTGAGAAAAACCGTCAATAACATACATGTTAAACACCGTTTGATATCCTGGAGAAAGCTTTTGAATCATATTTAATAAATCTTTAGCTGCGAGGTTTTCAATTGCAACTTCTCCAATTTGTTTAAATGTTACTTTATCCAATTCAGAGTGACCTTTATGATTTACCGCTTTTCTATAATATTCAATTGCGGTATTAATGAAAATACGTTTTACCCATCCTTCAAAAGAGCCTTCTCCTCGGAACTTTCCAAGGTTCTTAAACACTTTAATAAATCCTTCTTGGAGAATATCTTCAGCGGCATGATAATCATTGGCATATCTCAAACAAATACCGAACATTTTGGGAGAGTAATACTTGTAAAACATCTCCTGGTGCTCTCGTTTGCCTGACATACAACCTGTGATAATCTCCTTTTCAGATAATCCAAACACTAGAACTTCAGCCATTGGGGATTCCTTTTTGGTAGTGATAAATAAATTAAACTACTTCAATTAAAAAATCTAAAAACTTGCTGATAGCAATAGCTCTATGGCTAATACTATTCTTTTCTTTTTCGTCTAATTCAGCAAAAGTCTTTTTGTATCCATCTGGAATAAATATTGGATCATAACCAAAACCTTTAAGGCCTTTCTTTTCTGTGGCTATTTCTCCATTAATAATTCCTTCAAAAGTGAACTGTTTCTCATTTATTATGAGTGCTACCACAGTTTTGAAACGAGCTCGTCTATTAGCTACTTGTTTCATCTTGCTTAGTACCAATTCCATATTGTCATCAGCACTTCTTTGCAATCCTGCATACCTTGCTGAAAATACACCTGGCTCTCCATTTAATGCTTCAATTTCAAGACCTGTATCTTCTGCAAAACAATTTACTTCGAACTTATTGGCCACGTATTGTGCTTTCTGTATTGCATTTAGCTCAATTGTGTTTTTTGTTTCAGGTATTTCTTCATAGCAATTTATATCTTCAAGATTTCTAAGCTCTATGGAATCATCCAACATTGCTTTTACTTCCTTGAGTTTATTCCTATTACCTGTGGCAAAAACCAAAGATGTTCTATTATTCATACGATATCAATTTAGGAATGTTGCTTTGAGACAATTCCAGAAATGCTTTTTCAAATTTACATTTTGTTGTATTTCTTCAAGCGAATTTGCATTGATGATTGATACTCCATTCAATGTAACGGGTTTATAAAGAAAATTATTCTCTAAGTTTAGTCCCAGATTACTAAGTGGCATTCCAAAATTAATAAGGTATTTAAATTTAACTGATTTCTTTAAATCAGCAATTTGAACAGATTTTGATCGTTCCACTTGAATCATTGCTACATCATTTTCTAATTCATAACCTATCGCAGATAGGATTTTTTTCAAAAATGATAACAATTCTTTGGAGGTCTTTTCCTTCTGTTCATTCAGTGTTAAGATGATTAATGTTTCCTTTTGGTTGCATCCAATCAGATTTTCTTCTAATATATTGGAGTTTTCCAGAAGATATACATCATATGAAAATAATCCGTCATTCAAAATATTATCTCGCATGTCGCTTGTTTGACAAAACAATAAATTTATTTACTGTTTAAATACTGGTTACAGTAGAATTTTAGTAAAATTTCCACTAAATTTACGTAAAATATTTACAATGAAATACGAGATTGAGATAAATAAAACCGAGAATTCAAAATTGAAAGATTTTGACATTAATAATGCATCTTTTGGTAAAGTATACTCAGACCATATGTTTTGTGCAGAATATGCAGATGGCGAATGGAAAAACTTCTCAATACAACCGTTCGGTCCGATCACTTTAACTCCTGCTAACTTAACGCTACACTACGGACAATCAGTATTTGAAGGTATGAAAGCGTCTAAAGACTCAGAAGGCAATCCAATGCTTTTCAGATTGGATAGACACATCTCAAGACTAAACAGGTCAGCTGAAAGAATGGGGATGCCTTCATTTCCTGCCGATTTGTTTAACCAAGCACTAGAGTTACTCGTTTCAATTGATTATAAATGGATACCTGAAGCGCCAAGTGCACTTTATATTAGACCTTTCATGTTTGCAGCTGATGAGTTTATCGGCGTTCGATCTTCTGATACCTTCAAATTTATCATCTTTACTGGTCCTGTTTCTAACTACTACACGAAACCAGTAAAACTCCTCACTGCTCAAAAATATATTAGAGCAGCAAAAGGAGGTGTGGGATATGCAAAGACCGCAGGAAACTACGCTGCAACGCTTTATCCAATGAATATCGCTTCTAAAATGGGCTATGACCAAATCATGTGGATGAGTGCAGACTTCGAATATGTGCAGGAATGTGGAACCATGAATCTCTTTTTCGTTATTGATGGTAGAGTCGTGACACCAACCACTATCGACGGTACAATTCTAGAAGGAATAACGCGTGATAGCTTCATCACATTGCTCAAAGAAAAAGGCATAAGAGTAGAGGAAAGACACGTTAACATCAAGGAAATAGTGGAGGCACACGAAAATGGTACATTAGAAGATGTATTTGGTGCTGGTACTGCTGCTGTTGTTGCTCCTGTTAGTGAGTTAACTTACCGAGACAAAGTGATGAAATTACCTCCAATTGAAGGAAGAGAAATCTCTAAGTTTCTTAAGGAAGAATTGAGCAATATTCGCTCAGGTGCAACTGAAGATCGATTCAACTGGATTCATAAAGTAAAAATTCACGAAACCGCTTAATTCGTAACGTTTCTTTTTAGTTCATTTTGTATTACTTGAGTTTTTCAATGACGCTAAACTAAGTAGCTTTGCTATTCCTAAGCCTTTTCCTACTTGGGTTATCATTGTACTTATCTCTTGCGTAATTCCATTAATTCAATAACAATCAAGAAGTTCTGTTTGAGATTTTAACATTTTATTGATTTTTCTAATACCTTTTTTTTGTAGGAAATACCTATTTTCGCATTCGAATAAATGTAGATCTTCATGAAGTTAGATGCCGTAAAGAAAGTATATAAACGTTATGCCCCTTACTATGATACTGTTTTTGGGAAAATTTTGGATCACGGAAGGCAAGAAATGTTAAAGACAATGTCTTTTGAAAAAGGAGACAAAATTCTTGAAGTAGGGGTCGGTACAGGTATTTCATTGACTAACTACCCAACCCATACAAGTGTTGTGGGAATTGACATCTCACCCGAAATGCTTCAGAAAGCGCAAGAACGAATTGCTGACCAACAGTTAGGGCACGTCACCGTTCAAGTCATGGATGCTCAGTTTATGAGTTTTCCCGACAACTCCTTCGATCAATTAGCTATCATGTATGTCGTTTCTGTAGTACCCAATCCTAAAAAACTAATGGATGAAGCCAAACGAGTCTGTAAGCAAAACGGCTCCATCTATATTGTAAATCACTTCGGAGCACAAAATAGAGTCATGAAGTTCATTGAATCCAAATTAGATAAAATGGCTGATAAGCTTGGATTCCAAGCAGCGTTTTCCCTTCCAAAATTCATAGAGGAAAATCAACTCGAAATCATTAGCAAAAAGGCTGTAAATCTCCTAGGATATTGGACCTTGCTTAAGGTGCAAAATGTTAAAAAATTAGAAGCTGAAACTAGCAGGACCAACGCCCGCAACAAGACTGTCAACTAATTGCGTATCATTATAAATGTAGACAGTTCCATTGCTTGAAAACTCAGACTCAGAAACGTAAACTTCATTATTGCTTTTCACACCCACTGCATACAAGTATTGCGGTAAATCAACCATCGGAGAGGTTGGCAATGCGGATGCACCGATATCCATTTTAAACAAATTGCCTTCTGATATAAAATACAAGGTTTGCAACGTCGGATCAATCGTCAAATTAGAGGGTGTGTCAAATTCGCTAGGAAAGAAAAATTGCTTGTCGATTGTATTGCTTGATGGATCAATTCTCGCTATACTTCCTGCAGTATTGTTATTGGTATTACTCATCCAATCTTTCTCTCCCCAACTCAATACCCAAACATGATCATCTTTATCCTTGATAATACTTTGAGGTGCAAAATTGACAGTTACCTCATTTTCAATAATATCATCATCAATATTAATTAGAAATACCTTGTTCGTGTCGTGTCCAGTTGCCCAAACATTATCTCCTTGAAACACCATACTCTCTATCCAACCAGTTTGAATAGATCCAGTTTTCGTATTGCTTTGCAAGTTTACAACACCTATTTCTGAATTCTCGCCAAACTCCCAGCTACTTACATAGGCTTTAACGTAAGAAATTGGAAAGATATACCTCGGATTTTCCAACCCTTGAATTCCTTCTTGGACTTCTAAGGTATTCTTATTGATAATCTCGATCTTATCTGAACCTGATACACAGATGTAAACAAGATCGTCCAACACAGTCATTGATTGAACTAGATCTCCAAGTTTGTAACCATTTACTTTTTCAAAGGCATTGGATACAACTTCTTTCGTTTCGTGATTGTAAGCAGTGATTGATCCATTGTTTGATCCCCATGCTCCTTGATTTCCTATGAGAATAAAGTCTTCATATGGTAATACTGGATCTGGATCATCCTTTTTACAGGAAATAACTGTGAACAATAGTGTTGCTAGGAATAAAATCTTGGTACTAATTTTCATCTGTAATAATTATAAATTCTTTGTTAAACGGGTCTAGGTACTTTTTTAGTGTAGGAATGAATTCTTCTCCATATTTTAAGTAATACCCGATAAAATTATCTTTTCGTTCTTGTAACCCATCATTCGGAAACAATTTCTTCTTCAAACCTTTAATCTGATTTGTACTTTCTTCAAATTTTCTTTTTTCAGCTCTCAATAACTTTGCTTCTAATTGCTCCAAGCCCTTGTTTTGCTTGGTTTGCTCTCCAAGTACTGTATTCTTAAGTCCCGGATCTACAAGGGTAGCTTTTTCCAAAATTAAATCAAACTGTTTAGCAAAGATAGCCTTTTCCTCTGTTAAATCTATCTTTGACTTCGTCTGTTCGTTGACAAAACTAGTAATCAATTGATCGGAAGTATCAAAAATAGAAGTTGTGGACAGATTTAGCTTTTTCATTTTTTTTAAAGCACCCTTGTCCAGCCACAATACAGAGTTCCGTCGAATCAACATTGGAAAGTTAATCTTATAATGATTGAACTGAGTTAGCCGCTCCATCCAATAGGCGAGTTCGCCACCGCCTCCAACATAGGCCAAATTCGGTAAAATCGTTTCTTGGTATAGTGGTCTTAATATTACGTTTGGGCTAAACCGTTCTGGGTGTTGTTCTAGTTCGGTTATTATTTCCCTTTCGGTGAATGATTTGTCTGTATTGACAATGTTGTAGTGACCATCGATTGCCTCAATTCTGTTCCGAGCACCCTTTTCCAAGTAAAACAGATTTGTCTTTCTAGGAGACGCTTGCCCCTTGAATCCTTGAGCTTTTAAAGCTGTAATCTGGTCATTAACTAATTGATAAGAAGAATGATTTAAGAGGTCATCTCTCATCACCTCAACAAATTGAGATTTGAGTTTAGACGTATTGGGCAAGAGTACAACTAAACCGTAAGCGGCAAACAATTGATTAACGAGATAAAGCGTCGCCTCATTATAGGTTGCATGTTTCGTATAAGCATTGGAAAGTAGGTCAAATACGTGTTTTGCATTATCTGAGTCGCCTAAAACAGGTTGAACGGCTTCTAGCACGGCTTGAAGGTGTTGTGTTGACATTGCACCTGTCGATCCTTTTTCGTTCGATTGCCATTCATATGTCTTTCCAAATAGGTGGAAATGGTTAATCTCTTCAAAATCATGGTCTTCACTTCCTAGAAAGAAAATGGGTACGAAATGATACTCAGGATACTTTTCTATCAGCTGCTCAGCTAGGTTAAGAACAGAAATTATTTTATAAATAAAATATAAGGGTCCAGTGGCTAGACTTGGTTGATGAGCCGTTGTAACGGTAAATGTTTTTGAATCGCTAAGTGATTTTATATTTCGCATCACCACATCTGTAGTGACCACGTTTTGATACTGTTCCAACAAGCTTTCAGTCAACAGACCACGTTGTTTATTGTTTGTAGATTTGTCTTGTATCGCTTTGCTAATTCCTTCAATATCAACTGGATATTTGTAGAAAGGGGCGAGTCTTTCATCTGAAGCCACATAAGCCTTATCCCGAGAAGACAAGGCGTTTATTTCTGCAAAAGGGATGAATGAAACTTTCATATTACTGTATCAAAGCACAAATTTACACTTTTATTATAACATGTTAAATCGTTATTTGTTTTACCTCCAAGGATCATTATACATTGGAAAATTGAGTTAGGAATCGAAAATGTAATAAAATCAATGGTCTAACACATCGGCGCTCCACAATTATTTTTTATTGTAGGGCATTCTGGTTAACATGATTAAAAAAGAAACAATTAGTTCCAACCTTACATCAAAATTAAAACGATTTGGACGTGATTGATTTTGATGTAGTTTCGATTCATATGTTGATTTCTAATGAATAATGAGGGTTTAATTGCTGAATAAAATTTCAATTGTTATTTTTGTGTCATGTTGGCACTTTTATTGCCATTTATTAGGGGTTTATCTCGATAAAACTCAACTTTATTTTAATCTCAATAACCTGAAAGAAATGTCCGCAAAGCCACTGTTTTTAACCTTGATTATTTGCATCATCTGTTTCCATTCTAATCGACTCACTGGTCAAGTATATCCAATCACCAATGGATCCACCACAAATGTTTGTATGGGAACCTTTACTGATTCTGGGGGAACTTCCGCTGACTATGGTGCCAACGAGAATATAGTTCATACATTCTGCCCTGATCAGCCTGGTTCATGCTTGTGGTTTGACTTTAGTATGTTCAATACAGAATTTGATAACACACCGATATTTGGTGGCCCAGTCGACATTTTAAATATATATGATGGTAACACTACTGCTGCACCATTGATTCAAACTCTTTCTGGAGATTATGGTGCAATTACAGTCCCAACAGCTTCTTCAGCAGGGTGTATTACCTTTGAATTTATTTCTGATGGCTCTGTACAGTTTCCTGGATGGGAAGCGACAATAGATTGTGTACCTTGTCCAATACCTCAGAATGCAACTCAACAAGACTGTGCAGGAGCAATACTGGTATGTGGAGACCGATATTTTCAACCAAATGCTTATACAGGAATTGGTAGTGCTTTTAATGAAATTAATACAGGGTTTTCTTGTCTTGATATTGGTGAGGTAAATGGAGTTTGGTATACCTTTACAGTTCAAACTTCAGGAGACTTGAGCTTTTTGATTTATCCAATTGATCCAGAAGATGATTATGATTGGAACATTTACAATGTGTCTTTACCAGGGCATGATTGTCTTGATATCTTTCCAAACAATGGAGAATCTCCTGAGATTAGTTGTAACTATTCGAACTCAAACAATATTTTTGGTCAACCGGTGAATAATGGAATTACAGGTGCAAATAGCTCAGCTCCTTTCAATGGAACAACTAATTCCGAACCGAATAATGGATCGCCTTATAATGCTTCCATACCAGTTCAGGCAGGAGAACAGTTTGTCATGCACATAGGAAACTTCTCTGCTTCCCAATCTGGCTACTTTCTTGATTTTTCCGCTTCAACAGCACAATTGTTTGATAACATTGCTCCGGAAATTGTAAGTATGAAACCGATTGATTGTCAGGATTTGAGTGTTTCTATCCAACTAAGTGAAGAGGTAGATTGTGCTTCAATAGATGCCTCAGATATTACAATTATGGGACCTCAAGGACCAAATAATGTTGCAACCGCTACAGGAATTAACTGTGGACCAGATAATCAAACAGATGTAATTAAGTTAACCATCTTTCCAAGAATTACTTATTCAGGATGGTACACTGTTACGTTGGTTGGAGATTTAACAGATCAATGTGGAAACCTAGGATCTGGAAGCTCCTTTACATTTTACGAAGAGTTGTTCCCAGTAGATGCTGGACCAGATTTGACGATCTGTAATTCTGGACCACCATCAGGAAATATCGGAGGGGCACCAACGACTACAGGTGTTGGAGATTCCATACTTTATAATTGGACTTCAAATCCACCTGTAGCAATGACTTATTTAAACAGTACAACAGTTGCTAATCCAATGTTTCCAAATCCGGCTGGAATACCAGTAGGCACTTATGACTATTACGTTGAAGTAATTCTTGTGGATAGTTCTCTAAATACACCAGGATTGTGTCATACTTTTGATACTATTCAAGTAACAGTCCAGGCATGCCAAGGTTGTAACTTGAACTCTTCTATTTCAGGAAGTAATGTTGTTTGCACAAGTGCTTCGAATGGCTCTGTCACTGCTGCGGGAGTTGGAGGAACAGCACCTTATACCTACGCTTGGAATAATGGTGGGAATACAGGTACCTTAAATAATCTACCTGCAGGAACTTATGTTGTAACAATAACAGATGCAGGCGGCTGTGCTTCGACCAATTCGATCATTGTATTAGATGGGAATAGTCCAGATATTACTGGAATTACTCAAACCGCAGCAAATTGTGGAATAAGTAATGGAACCGCAACCGTGAATTCAATAGGAGGATCCACTCCTCTTGCTTATGCTTGGGAAAACACGGCAACCCCAGGAACAATTATCTCTACTTCAAACCCTGCAACCGGTCTACCTGTTGGTGTGTATTCTGTTTCTGTAACGGATGCTAATGGGTGTATTGATGTTTCAACTGTCAATGTTTCTGGCACTGGCAGTATAACCTTATTAGTCACACCGACTGCTATTCAAACTGCTTGTGTTGGATCTACTGATATCGACATTGACCTTACCGCAACTGGTGGCGCTGGCCCTTATACTTATAATTGGGCTGGACCTGGTGGGCCATATAGCACAGAAGACCTTATGAATGTTGGTGCAGGAACTTATGCAGTCAGTGTAACAGATGGCGCAGGTTGTACGGAGGTAACCTCTATTATGATTACAAGTCCTTTACCAGTGCTAGTTACCGGAGTTTCTACAGATGCAGGTTGTGCTGGTAATGATGGCTATATTAACACGGTAAGTATCGGTGGTTCAAATCCATATACCTATAACTGGAGTAGTGGGCAAATGACGCAAAATATTTCAATGCTGACTGCAGGGACGTATGACTTAACTGTTACAGATAGTAATGGATGTGTTGAAACGACTTCTTTTTCTATCACCACAGCTCCTGCAATAACGCTGCAATCAAATGGGCAAAACACGAGTTGCTTTGGAAGTGCTGATGGTGCGGTTACACTTACCGTTAATACTGGAACACCGCCTTATACATATCAGTGGAGTAATGGGGCGATGACTCAAAATATCTCTGGACTAATTGGCAACACATACATTGTTTCAGTAACAGATGCAACAGGATGCTCACAAACTGCTTCTGCCACAATTAGTAGCCCAACTGCCATGTCAAGTGCTTCAAGCTCCTCAGCGGCTTCCTGTACATCAAATAATGGTACTGCGACTGTTTCTACAACGGGTGGAACACCTGGCTATACTTATACTTGGAATACCATACCCGTGCAAAATACCCAAACTGCAACAGGATTAGCTCCTGGGCCATATATGGTGAGCATTACTGATACTAATGGTTGCATGATTACTGAAACAGTAGTCGTTGCAGCTTCAACAGCGATTTCAGCAACAACCAGTTCAACCCCAGCAATCTGCTTAGCTGATAATGGTACTGCAACTGTTAATGCTACTGGTGGAACTCCACCATTCACGTATAGTTGGAACACCATTCCCGCTCAAACAACTCAGACTGCGATCAACCTTGCAGCTGGCGGGTATTCAGTAACCGTAGCTGACTCCAATGGCTGTACTTCTGTTCAAACAGTAACAGTTACAGCTGGTGGTAGTATAGCTGCAACCGTATCACCGACTTCTGCTACTTGCGCGATAGGGAATGATGGATCTGCTACTGCAAACCCAACAGGAGGAACAAATCCGTATACCTATTTATGGAGTAATAGTCAAAATGTACAAACTGCAATCAATCTGATACCAGGAACATATACCGTATCAATTTCAGATGCAAATGGTTGTTTAACAATTGAAAACGTGACAATTGGACTTACAGGAACGCTGGCCGCTCAATCGAATAGTACAAATGCTTCTTGTGCAGGGAATGATGGAACAGCAACAGTTGTTCTCAATCAAGGAACTAGCCCCTACACCTACAGCTGGAATACAATACCAGCACAAACAACTGCAACAGCGATTAATCTAATGCCCGGTACTTATGGTTATACTGTTACAGATTCCAATGGCTGTATGGCCGTAGGAACACAGCTTGTTGGTTCATCACCTTCAATGACGGTAACCGTACAAGCAACAAACGGACAATGTTCAGCGAATGACGGCAGTGCTTCTGCTCTTACTACAGGCGGAACACCCCCATTTACTTATCTTTGGAGTAATGCTGCTACCATGCAAACAATCGGTGGTTTAGCCACAGGAACTTATATGGTTACGGTAACAGATGCTGCTGGCTGTACAGCTGTGCAAACAGTATCAGTGACTAGTAATGCAAATGGACCTGTCTTAGGAGCGACCCATAGCAATGTTACTTGTTTTGGTTCGACTGATGGCTCGATTGACTTAACTGTTACCAATGGTACTGCGCCCTTTACGTTTAACTGGGGTGGGGGAATCACCTCTGAAGACCGACAAGGATTGCCGCCTGGCTCTTATACTGTACTTGTTGGAGATGCAAATGGCTGTTTAGCAGCTACAACTGTTCTTGTTTCAGAGCCTGATACGATGGTGTTAACGCCTTATTCCACGCCTTCAAATGGAACGGATGGAACGGCTGCGGTGAATGTCAATGGGGGCGTTCCTCCTTTCACCTATCAGTGGAGTGATGGGCAGACAAGTCAGCTAGCAACTGGATTACCTCCTGGGACTTATTCAGTGATTGTCGTTGATGCGAATGGCTGTACTTCTCAAAGCACGGTAACGGTTAATATGAATACAAATATAGAAACGATCGAGAGCTTAACTGAGTTTACGATTTATCCAAATCCGAATAATGGACTGTTTACTGTTGATCTGTCGTTTTCTCAGACGGAGGTTATGGAGCTGCGGGTATTCAATAAACTCGGTCAGCAGCTACATGCTTTTCAAGAGAATGGTACTCGTTTCTCAGTGCCTGTAGACATTCAATCGTTTGCGATTGGGGTGTATTCGATTGAGGTAACTGTTGAAAATGGAGGAATGACGAAGCAGTTTATTAAGATTGAGTAGAAATACGTTCAAACATATAGTAAGCGGTAATAGAAATTCTGTTACCGCTTTTTTTGATTATTGCATTATCCCTTGGCGCCAGGGAATAGCGCTCTTGGTCTTCAGAACTTAGTGCAATCTGTTTGCACCCATGCTTTTCAACCCGCATAATGCAATAGGAATATTGTTATGAGCTTAAAACCCAATAAAAAGGGATGGTCCGACTTTCGGCTCCACAGTGATTTTGACTCGCAGGCGTAGCCATCGTTACGGTGTTCGAGTCAATGCGTCTTCATCAAAATTGCTGGACGTGCCCAGTTTTGAAGGGGCATTATGCGGGTTCAATGCAGGATAAAACACCTGCCCTACAATAAAAAAGCAAATCCCAGTACAGTGACTAAGATTTGCTCTTAAAATTTAAGGATCAACTAATGCTGATTATTTCATAAACTCATCGTAGGTAAGTGAGATGAAGACTTGTCTACCAACGTATGGGCCACCCGTGTTGGTTTGAAATTCAGGGCCAAGGATGTTTGTAGCGCCTAATTTAACTGAAGTACTTGCCTTCTTAATCTTATAACTGACTTGTGCATCAAGCGAACCGTAGGCTGGGATATTTCCTATAGCAAATGAGTTTTGCCACAAAAAGCCTTGTTGCCAGCGGTAAGAAAGATCAAATCCAACACCTTTCCAAATATCTCTGTTTCCAAGACCAAGTGTAAAGCGGTTGTTTGGTGTGTTGAAACCAACGTTAAAATCATCATTTTCATCAGATTCCGAGAAATCAGCCCATGAGTAGTTTCCTCTTAGCATGAAATTCTTTGCTAATTTATAATTGAAACCAAATCCAACACCGTAGGAGTAAATCGTTTCAGTCGCATTGATATACGGACGGAAGGTTGTACCAGGTGCTATGGTGTCTCCTTTATGCACTGCAATGTCTTTATTGACAACGTTTAATGCTGTAATGAAGTTTTTATATTGGTTATAGTAGAAGTTTACGTCTAAAAATAACTTACGTTTGATTTCAGACTTATATCCAATCTCATAAGCAGTTAATTGCTCTGGTTGAATGTAATCCATGTAAATTTCTTTAAGTAAGCTTGAATCTGGTACACCTGTAACCAATTGGTTGCCGATATATTCATCATAAGAGTCTTTAGTGTATGCACCGCCCTCATGAATACCATACCGCTCAGCATTGTCCTTAGAACTTCCAATAAGGATGTTCGTTGTTGGGAACCAAATGTATTGTGCTTGTGTATCTGGATTACGGAACCCAGTTTGGAACGAAGCCCTAAAGTTATGTTCTTTCTTAACTCCAGCAGAGTAAACGGCAGAAAGTCTAGGAGAAATCTGTCCTTGAAAGTTTTGGTTTTTATCAAAACGGATAGAACCTGTCAATTTTAAACGTTCTTGTAGTAGCTTCTTAGATAGTTGAGTGTACACCCCAAACTCTCCAATTTGAATTCGTTCGTTTGTTCCATCACCATCAGGATCTTCATTAAAGATCGTTCCTTCAGTAAATAGATCATACATCCGATAGTTCCCACCAACAAGGATACTTAGTTTATTATCTAAAAGGCTAGATAGATTGTAGTTTCCTTCTACATGGTAAAGTCTAGAATTGTCAATAAAACCAGCACCACCGCCTTGAAAGAGTAGGCTATCTCTAACTTTTCTGACAGCAGCTTGAAATTCTTCCGAATCTACAGCAGGAACAGGAGCATTTGCAGCATCTCTACTTAAGCTATGCGCTTGTGCATCGAATTCTGCTACGGATTCAGTTCCCGTTAGCCAATTACTGAAATGGTTGCCAACATAGTTTCCAAGATAGTTATTTGCCCATTCTCCTGCAGTAGGAGAGAAATATTCATTAACCAGCGCGCCAAGAGCAGTATGGTTGTATGAATTACCATCATTCGTTTGAGACATATAAGCACGAACCATGTAATCGGGATCACTTAATTCTAATTTGAAATATTGCTGAGTGAATGCTCTAAGTGCGTATCGTTCACTTCCTTGATATACGGAAGCTCCACCACCTGCTCTATAGTTTGCTGATAACTCGGCATCATTTCCGAGTCTATAGTGGAGTGCAACATCTCCTTTAAGACTGGTAGCATTGTTATTATCTTCTAAGTCTTCTTCTTTAAATCCTGTTCTTCTAAGATCAACTGGTTTTAAACTATCCATGATAAAGCCTACAACTAGTGGTTTAAGAAGAGGATCAACAGCGCCTGCATCAACAAGTGCTTGCCCGATTCCATTTGCAAAAGGAGCCGTATTTAATGGAACAAAAATTTGAGATTCGTCCCCATACATATTCATACCATCAAAATTCGGATTTCCTACATTAGATGTTGGGTCAATGTCTGGATTCTCGATTTGCGCAAATTTAAGATTTCGATCAGTATCATAATCATTTGCTCTCCAGTCTTTTCCACTTAAATAAGAAAGGTTAACTTTGAATGCAAGCTTGTCATTAAACGATTTTGCATATCGTCCAGCTACGTTGTACAAGGGCTGTACACCGCCCTGGCTAGATTGTGTGATACCACCTTTTGCTTGAACACTAAGTCCTTGGTAATTAAATGGGCTCTTACTGTTCATTAATAAAATACCATTGAAGGCATTTGGTCCGTATAGGGCAGAAGCTGCGCCTGGGAGCAATTCTACGTTGTTGATGTCTAGCTCACCAATACCTACAATGTTTCCTGTTGGGAAATTAAGGAGTGGTGCTGCATTGTCCATGCCATCCATAAGCTGAACGAATCGTGTGTTGGCTACTGTTGCAAATCCCCTTGTGTTAAAAGAGGTGAACGTCATACTTCCTTGAGTGGTGTGAACACCTTTCAATTTTGAAATACCGTCATAGTAATCATTTGTTGAGGATTGACGGATAGCAATGATATCCATCTTTTCAACGGTGACGGGTGATTCTAAGATCTTTTCTTCTACTCTTGAAGCGGAAACAATGACCAAGTCACTCATTACAGCTTGCGCTCTCAAGGTAATGTCTACCTTTTGATTGTTTTGAGTGATTTCAATTTCTTGTCTTTCAAGACCAACATATGAAACCTCAATTGTAAAAGGCAGTTCTACATCTGTTGACAGTGTAAAGTTACCGTCTAAATCTGTGTTTGTTCCAACTGTTTTTCCTTTGATGACAATGGGAGCCATCATTAATGGTTCGTTGTTTTCTCCATCGATTATTTTGCCTGTTACCGTTACTTGAGCAACACAAACATTAGCGCAAAACATGGATAACAAACCGAAGATTGTTAGCGTTAAGATTTTTCTTTTCATTTCGAATAGTTTCAATTCTAGGTAATTCTAATAATTCAATTTTAATCGTAAATCATCTACAAATTAGGAAATTATTACTTAGAATTGAAATTTGAAGTTTTTTAAACACAGCTATTGTATATTTGAATAACCTTCTTATTATTGATCAATCGACCTTTAAAGAAAAATATTTTCCAAAATGAAGTATTCTATTCTGTTTGTATTCTTGTCTCTTATTCTTATAAATACTCCAATTATTGCAAATAATCCAACTCCGAAAGGGTTTAAAAAGTCTATTAAAAAGCATCGAAAGCTATATAAAAAGGCGTTTTTAGAAGAGAATGGCCCATTAAGTAAGAAAGAGTTGAAGTATTTGGATTTTTTCGCTCCAAACATAAATTATCGTGTTTCTGCAACGTTCAAAAGAACACCAGATGAAAAGCCGTTTGAAATTCCAACTTCTTCTAAGGTAACCAAGAAATACGTAAAGTACGGAGAACTTAATTTCGCACTAAATGGCAAAGAATATCGATTGAATATTTATCAAAGTCTAACGTTAAGAAAGATGCCTCAGTACCGTGATTATCTCTTTCTTCCTTTTAAAGATTTAACCAATGGTAAGTTGTCATACGGTGGTGGGCGATACCTCGACCTCAAATTAGGTGACCTGAAAACTGGTACTGTGATGATTGACTTCAATAAAGCCTATAATCCGTATTGCGCATTTTCGGATGGGTATAGTTGTCCGATTCCTCCTAAGGAAAATCACTTGGATGTTGAAATTATAGCAGGGGAGAAGAAGTTTTTGAAGAATTAAGGTTTCATTTCTTTCTCCGTGTATTCTCCTAGCCATGCTTTTCTTAGTGCAATTTGCTCTGGTGTAGCATCTTCAAGAATTTTAAACCCGTGATTTTGTTCTATTTCTACCATTCTGTAGGCTGAATTTAGAGTGACCTCCTCTTTTTCTCTTTGAACAACAATATTCATTGGATCACCAACTTTAACATTCATCATGAAATCGGTAAGTAAGCCATTTATGTTTTTTAATGTAAGTGGTTCACCATTCCAAGTTTTAATGACATCTCCTTCTTGGAATCCAATTTCTTTACCAAACTCATTAAGCATATCAAACTTCTCAATAAAGAAAGAACCGCTTGTAAAATCAACACCAATGGCGTTTTCTAGCCCACCCAATGTTTTCTCTTCTGCAATTGTGGTTTCTGCATACTCTATGCCGACCTTTTCCATCAATTGCTTGATTGGTAGTGGGAAAGGTCCTGCTACGTATCGCTTGAAGAAGGCACCGATACCAGGAAAGGTCATTTTCTCAATAGTGGGGAATAGTTCATTATCTTTAAACGGATTGTTTGCTCCAAATTGTTCTGCTAATTTATTCATTAAATCCTGAAGGGTCATTTTCCCATTAGACAAAGAAAGTAGTTGAAGGTCTAAGCACATACCAATCAGCGCCCCTTTTTGATACACATTCAGATATTCGTCCTTGTGCTGTTTGAGGCAACCAAGGCTCATGTCCGTAAACGGTAAATCGTCTTTATGTGCTTCAGCTCCACGCATTTTACCTGCTACTACATCCAGATAATCCTCTATCGGCATTAGGCCTTGCTTGACTTGTACGTGGCCTGCTGCGTATTCAGTCACACCCTCATAAAGCCACAAGTGCTTAGACATTCGAGGCTCAATAAAATTGAAATTGTGAATCTCTTCACTATGAATGTTAAGCGGCGTCACGATGTGGTAAAACTCATGAGCAGCTACATCTCGCATTGTCTGAGCCAATTGTGCAGGATCCATTTCAGGAAGATAGTAGAACGAAGAATAAGAATGCTCCAGTGCTCCGTAACCACCGGATCCAGAAATCCCGTCTGTCATATATAGAATGAAGGCATACCGATCAACAGGAAGCTTTCCTCCTAGGTATTCTTTTTGAGCGCGCAAAATCGGTTCAATCTCTCCAGCAATGAATTTGGAAGTAATTTTGCCTGTCGGTGAATACACTGCGACCAATACCTTACAACCACCTACTTGAATGTAAGTGAAATCAGGTTTTGAGTACATAAATGGCCCATCCACCAAATCCATATAGTTGGGTATAGACAGTATATCTGTGTCCTCGTCTACTTGTTCGTTTACTAGGGCGGTTGACAGTTTTAACTGCTTTGGGTGATCCACTTCAATTTTGTAGGGTACCCGTTCCATACCTTCAAAGAAGCCGAATACACTTGAGTTGTTAAAGACGAAATTTTTTCCTGCTTCAAAGTTGGTTCCTGCTGGCTCAAAGATTTTATTATCGAGTTCTGTATCCCACGTGTCGTCTACTGTATACGTGATTTTTGCGAGCTTGTGTGCTTTACTGATTACCCATGTATTAGGATCTGGGTGTGCGACTTTTAGACGCTTTCCTCTTTTATTGTAGGCCTTGAATTCGCTGACAAAACGACCAAAATCGTAGATGCTATAGGTGCCTGGAACTAATTTAGGAATGTGAAATTTTAAAACTTTTTTTGATTTAGGAATTGTAGGTGTGTTTAGTTCCACCTTCAATTTATCATTACTTATTTCGTTTAAATCAACTTTGTATGCGTATTGATTTTGAGCATTGATCGATTGATTGAATAGACCAATGAGTAGTACAGGAAGGAAAATTCTTAGGATATACATTTTTTTTTCTTTTTTTGCTGTGCAAAACTACATTTTTAATTGAACATAGAGAATTGAAATCTAAAATTGATCCAAATATTAATCGAATACTAGATTAACCTAGTAAATTACTAGACAAATAGGCTGGTTTCAAAAGTTATTAACATATAGATTGTAGAAAATATCGCTTTGATCTGGCATGCTATTTCCAGTTACTTTGCAGGACTCGTCCAAGGACTATCTTTCACACGAAACCGCCAAGGGAACTTTGCGTCTTCGCCTGCATAGTCAACACCGACCCTTGGACTTGCAATGATTTCTGAATGTTGGAGCAGTGCGCCTTGATCCTCTATGCACAAAAGGGATTGAGTCAAATCCAGCTGATTGGCTTGTTTGTCAATGCCTAGCGCTTTGCTAAGCACTCCTGGGCCGCCTGTTAAACGTCTAATGGGTTTTGTCATGTTTCTTCTGTGAAGCATGATCTCTAGCCCTTGTAGTGGCTGTATGGCTCTAATTAATACTGCATGCGGTTCATCTTGTTTACCCGTGACGACATTGAAGAGGTGGTGGATTCCGTAGATTAGGTACACATAACTGATTCCTCCTTTGTGGAACATGACTTCAGTCCTTGGTGTTCTTTTGTTATTGTAGGCGTGACATGCTTTGTCATCTGGTCCTTTGTAAGCTTCTGTTTCTACGATGATTCCAGCCGTGCGTTGATTATTGAAGTTGGTGGTTAGTACTTTTCCGATTAGATCTTGAGCAAGTGTGACAACATCACTGGATTGGTAATATGAAAGCGGTAAAATCAAAATGAATGCAGGATTAGGATTTTTGTGATTTTAGGTCAATATTTTTCAACTTGATTCCCTAACCTACTGTTAATGAGGCTTTCAGTTGTTGTATGGCTGTCTCCATTTTTTTATAGGAGTGGTCTGGCATTTCTGCTAAGGGAAGTCTGACTTCTTTTGTTCCGATACCTAGAATTTCGAGTGCTGCTTTTACGCCTGGTGGGTTTCCATCCACAAACAACAATTGGATGATATCCATAAGGCTGAAATGTAATTGTCGTGCGGTTTCAAAGTTATCATCTAAACCAAAACGTACCATATCAGAAAACCGTTTAGGAAAGGCATTTGCGACAACGGAGATCACGCCATCAATCCCAAAACTAAGCATGGGCAGCGTGATTAGATCATCGCCTGATAATACTAGGAAGTGATTTGGCTTATCTTTTACAATTTGCATGACTTGTTGTTGATTGCCAGAAGCCTCTTTTACAGCCATGAATTTTGAATTGGAATGCGCCAGATGAAGTGTGGTTTCTGCCGTCATATTTGATCCAGTACGAGAAGGAACATTATATAAAATAACTGGTTTTGGAGCTTCCTGTACAATCGCTTCGAAATGTTTAATAATTCCCTTTTGAGTTGGTTTGTTGTAGGCTGGGCTAACCGACAAAATTGCATCGTACTTACTAAAATGAAACCCCTTTATCGCTTGAATAACAGCCGCCGTATTGTTTCCTCCAAATCCTGCAACTAGAGGCACACGATCATTGGTTATTTCAGCAGTAAAGGAAAGTATATTGAGCTTTTCTTCCTTAGATAGAGTAGGGGATTCACCAGTTGTTCCAAGGGATACTAGAAAGTCAACATCACCATTTATATTGAAGTTTATTACTTTTTCAAGGGCATCAAAATCAATCTTCCCGTTTTTGAACGGAGTGACAAGCGCAACACCTGTCCCTCGAAATTGGCTATACATGGACATTAATTATTTTGAAATAGTCTTCAAATTGTTTGACAAACTGTTTGTGATTGGACACCGCAGAAGGATCGATCATAAAATCGTAGCAATATTCCTTATCACTAGCGTGTAGTCCGACGCGCATTTTTGCGCTTGATATTGTAGAAATGTATTCAAGAGGACGGGAAGGAGTGAGGTGTAGAGAAATCAGAATGTCAAATGGTCGTTCGATAAAGTCTCGTACTTGTTCAGAATTTGGAATTCCGTACCAATTCATGTCTTTGTCTGTAAAATAGCTAACAGTTAGATTGTCGTGATTGGCTTTATCATTAAAATAGGCAAGGATTTTAACTTGTTTCGTCATTTTCCTTAACCGATCTCTATATTTATCTGCAAATACAAGATTTTCACGATCACCAGCTTCTATGAGAATACCAATTGTCTTGGCGTTTTCAAAATTGACTTGATGCCGTTTTATCTTCACCTGAGAGACTTTACGTTTCAGGTGTTTTTGATAGAATGATTCCTTAATGTTATCAAACCATTTGAACATATCTAACTAAGTGGTTCTTTTTCTGTTTTTTGCTCGGCAATAGCAATGGTTTCATACTCACCCATTCTGCCAAATTTCTCTATACGCTGTTCAATTCTCTGTTCACAATCAATAATACTCAATTCTGTCAGTTCTTTTTTGATATGACGTTTTAAAATCTTAGCCATTTCTTCTGCATTGCTGTGTGCACCACCAACTGGTTCTTTGATTATCCCATCGATCAGTTTAAAGTCAAGCATGTGCTGTGGCGTCAATTTAAGAGCTTCTGCGGCCTGTTCTTTGTAATCCCAGCTTCTCCATAGGATAGAGGAGCAGGATTCAGGAGAGATCACAGAATACCATGTATTTTCCATCATAAAAATCCGATCGCCAACTCCGATGCCTAGCGCACCACCTGAAGCACCTTCACCAATGACGACACAAATAATCGGAACATTGAGCTGTGCCATTTCAAACAAATTTCTTGCGATTGCTTCTGCTTGGCCTCTTTCTTCTGCTTCGAGGCCTGGGAATGCACCTGGGGTATCGATTAGGCAGACGACAGGTTTATTAAAGCGTTCGGCGAGCTTCATTAGACGAAGTGCTTTCCTGTATCCTTCAGGGTTTGCCATACCGAAGTTCCTGTATTGGCGCATTTTCGTGTTGACTCCTTTCTGGTGGCCGATGAACATGACTGTTTGCCCGTCTAGGCTACCGAAGCCTCCAACGATTGCTTTATCATCGCCATAGCATCTGTCACCATGTAACTCTACAAACTTTTTACACATTGTTTCTATGTAGTAGAGTGTGTAGGGCCGTTCTGGGTGTCTTGAAAGCTGAACTTTTTGCCAACCTGACAAATTGCTATAGAGCTCTTTTCTGGTGGCTTTAATTTGATTCTCGAGTGCTGTGATCTGTTCGCTCATGTCTACATCACTCTTTTCATTGAGTGCGATGAGATCCTGCAACTGCTGAAACAATTCTTCTATGGGTCTTTCAAAATCTAGGAAAACCATATTTTCAATTTTACATCAATAAATAGCTAACTAAATCCTAGTCACTATTTTCCTTTGATTAGTAATGAAATAGCGATAAAATAATAACCTCCAATTTGATTCGATTGTTTTCTCTTGCGCTTCGTTGCTCATCAGTTGCGTAACTATGGTTATGCTTCTTCTTAAAAAGATCGAGCTGACACCAACTAGCTCAGTAACAAAACAATTCACCTCAAATCTAAAATTTATTAATTTATTGCTAGATAAGCAAAGTTAAGAATGTTATCTGTGAACTAATAGAAACACGGGTTTTTTTAACTTATTTTCTTATTGCCTTAAAATTTAATGTGTTCTAATAAACTGAATTCTAATTGGTTGTAGCATCTTTATATAATTTTAAAAAAAAAGTTGACCAAAGTATTGTGTAAGTCAAAAAAGGGTTATACATTTGCATCGCTCCTGAAGCAATAGGCTTTTGGAAAAATAAGTGGTCTGGTAGTTCAGTTGGTTAGAATACCTGCCTGTCACGCAGGGGGTCGCGGGTTCGAGTCCCGTCCAGACCG
>CALGAW010000062.1 GCA_937959115.1 uncultured Saprospiraceae bacterium | reverse complement strand
ACAGTATTATACACCTCTGAAGCGGGCCGCCTTGCTAATATTGACTGATCTGTTATACTTGGCTCAGCCGACAAGTTTATAGTAACATCACCAAATGCACGTACCAATTTAAAATAAGACAATGCTCTTAAAAATTTAGCTTCTCCAATCTCAGTAGCGTCAGTAGAGTTTTCAATTACACTATTTGCACTTAAAATTGACTTGTATAACGCGGAATAAAAAGGACCAAAGAACTGATCTCCCATCGATGTTAAATTTGCGTTGTACTCATCAAAATCTGTATATGGAGCTTCCATCATTAAAGCATTATCTGCTCTGAAATCGCCCATCACCAATAGGGGTGAAGTGGAGCCGTGCTGATAGAAATATGCTGCATTTAATATCCCACCATATTCTGTCAAAGAATTTGAACTTGCAATATTAGGCGGAACTTGATCCAGCTTTTCGCAGGAGGTAGTTATCAAGAGAATTGATATAAGTACCAAATATAATTTATTCATTATAGTAAAGTTTGAATTAACAATTTTGATTAGAAATTTACATTTAGACCTAAAGTAAAGCCTCTTACAACCGGACTAGCACCGACTTGAACCCCATATGTTGTTGGTCCTAGATAACCACCATTTGTAATTTCTACGCCTTCTGGATTAAATGAAGTATAGTCACTGTTCATGACATATAATAAGTTGGTTGCTCCTAGATATACTCTTAACGACCCTAAACCAATTCCATCGATCAAATCTGGTTTAAGAGAATATCCAATCGTCAAGTTTCTTAAGGCTGTATAAGACGCATCTTGTATCATTGCATCTGTTTGATCTCTATTTCGGTCATAGTGTAGACCATTATGATCAGCGATGCCATCATCATCCGCATCAAAATCATCTTGTAGAGAACGTCCCCATTGTGATCCATAGTATAATGGGTCGATATTGTATACCTGAGCACCCTGAGCTCCTTGTAATTGGAAGGATAAGTCAAATTCTTTATAGCCAACCTGACTGCCAAACCCCCAGTAAAATTTAGGTGTGTTTTGTCCAATTTTGACTAAATCCCCGCCTTCTTCCACGGTTTTAGTCGCATCGATTACACCGTCATTGTTTTGATCTACAATGTAGCTGTATCCACTCTCTTGACCTGCAAACTCCATTGGATTTGAAAGATATTTCATTTCAACAAGGTCGGTAGTTTCTAACCCCCACATTTCTCCAATTTCTCCACCAATATAATTTCTAAACACAGGTCCTCTTCCGCTCTGACCATAAATAGTAGGTGCTAATTCAGTAAGATCACCTAAATCCGTAATCTCTGTTTTAACAGTTGAATAGTTAGCATTTACATCCCAGCGAAGATCACCCTTGTTGATCACCGCAGCTCCTAGTTCAAGTTCTATTCCAGAGCTTTTTACATCGCCAGAGTTAAGGGAGATACTTGTAGTACCCAGAACTTCTGAAACACTTTGCTTAATTAAGATATCTTCAATATTAGAGGTATAATAATCAGCTCCGATTCTATATCTATTTCCATGAAAACCTAAGTTAAGCCCATAATTGATTTCTGTATTCGTCTGCCAGGTTAAATCTGGGTTGGCAATATCAGAAGGAATTAAGAATCCAGTTCCAAACGTTGTCGCAGTAGGATTCAAGAGACTCAATGAATTGTAAGCACCCAAGAAAGCAGTAGTTCCAAGAGAACCATAGCTGAATCGCAGTTTTATATCCGACAAAACATTTGAGTTGTAAAATGCTTCATTATGCACATTCCATCCTAAGGAAAATGCCGGAAACACTTCAAATCTATTATTTTCACCAAATCGAGAATCACCATCTCTTCTAACAGATACAGAAGCTAAATAACGATTGTCAAAAGCATAATTAATTCTTCCGAAAACACTTTGCCTTGCAATCGTCTCGTCTCGTTCCGAAACTGAAATATCAGCAGGGTTTAATAAAGCAAAATTCTGGGGTTGACCATATGGTACATTTGTGCCCTCTAAACGTAACCCATTGATATAGAAATTCTGAAATTCCACACCAACTACTGCACCAATGTCATGATTACCCATTACTTTTGCATAATTCAAGGTCGTTTCACTTAACGCAGAAGATCTTTTTAGTTCCGTTTGATCCAATGCAGTTTGAGTACTTCGAGCTCTGGAATCAAACTCGAGACCTCTCCAAAAATACTCTTGAACATCTCTAACATCTCCACCAAGTACGGTTTTTATGTTCAACCCATCTATGATATTGAGTTGTAAATAGGTATTAAAGTTTCCGAAAAGTGTTTTTTCGTACCGATCTGTATTATCAAGTTTTGTTGCAGGACCTGCATCACCAGATCCACCTATTCCGTTACCGCTTCTGCCATAATGCCAGTCCTGAGCCGTCATGCCAGGTTCCAATGTATAAATACTGTTATTCCAGGGAGCATCACTTCCTCCCCTATAACCATCGTCAAATGCATTCAATCCCAAAGCCTGTGCTTTTTGGTCTAAGTCCTGAACAAAAGCAATAGATGCTGCTGTATGATAAATAGGATGAACACTATAAGCTCTTAGTAAATCTCTCATGTCATGGCCAACCATGTCTCTATCGCCTGAGAATCCATTCATATTGAATCCGACTTTAAATCGTTTTCCTAAATTGGCATCAAGATTTAAACGAGCATTATATCTCTTAAATCCTTGTGTAATAACGATACCCTTTGTATTCAAATAGCCAAGAGAAGCAAAGTATTTTACATCCTCAGTACCTCCGCTCATGCTCAAGTCATGGTTAAAGCTATTTCCTGTTCTGAAGAGCCAATCCTCTACTGCTACAACATCAGGAGAGTTTTTATATGCATTTAGTCTATAATCATATATACCTTCATCCAAGTCAGAAACATCAAAAGTGCCATTGGCCACATTCGTCTCTATGGTATTCGCCCATTCACTTGCTGTTGGATTGATATTTTCATTCACATACCTGTTGGAAATACTCGCGTAGGTATTATAACTAAATTTAGGTTTACCTGCTGTCCCTTTTTTGGTGGTTACTAAAATCACACCATTTGCTCCTCGAGAACCATAGATAGCAGCAGAAGCAGCATCTTTTAATACTTCTAAACTCTGAATATCATTAGGGTTTACAGTCGCCAAACTACCCGAAATAGGGTAGCCATCAACAACAATTAACGGTTTTGAATCCCCTGAAATGGAAGAGGCTGCTCTAATTTGAATCTTTGGATCAGCACCAGGTGCTCCATCTTGATTTTGGATTAAGACTCCAGACAATTTACCTGCCAAGGCATCATCTACACGATTAGCTTGAATTCCCGCGATTTCAGCACCTCCTATCTGGGCTATTGCGCCAGTATTGTGGGATTTTTTTCGTGTTCCATAGCCAACTATGACCACCTCATCCAGTGAGGATCCTTCTGATAATGATACATCTAAGGTTTTTTGATCGGTAATTGTAATGGTCTGAGTTTCAAATCCAATATAGGAAAACTCAAGTTTATCACCGGGATTGACCTTCAATTGATAATTTCCATTAACATCAGTAGAAGTACCTGTTGAAGTGTTAACAATTACTACATTGACTCCTATAAGTCCCACCTTATCGGCATCTGAAACATTACCTGTCAATGTATAACCATCTTGCGCAAATAATGATACATTAAACATCAATATCATTATTAAAATTAGGTTTAATTTCATTTTGATTTAATTATGTAAGATAATATTGGCTTTAGGCCAAAATGTATTTAAAACAGAAATCTAACTGTATTTCAATTACGCTAGATTTCTATCAAACGGTTTATTGAAAACAACTCAATTTACAAATTGGCTAACCAAAAAATTGGTAGACCAAAAAATTGGTTGACCAAACTTAGTAATTTATTTTAAACTTTAAAACTAATTTGAATAAAATCTCTATATCCCTTTCATTTTTTTGATTTTTTACTCAAAAGGTTTTGATTATTTTACTCAAGCTACTATAAATACTGGGTTTGAATGATACAGGCTCGCAATGAGTCATTTTACTTAAAATGCGATTTAAGGAGATCAGCTCCTTTTCGACATTAACAGAAATTTGAATAATATTTTCAAATAAAAATTTTGTTATTCGGAGAATTAAGTTAATTTTGGATCACCATTAATTTTGGTTTACCAATTTTTTGGCAACCAATTTTACAAAATACATCCTAGCCAAAAGAAGTTATGTTAGAAAATTTTAGTGAAATAAAAGTAGAATCTCCAACAGACAAAATCATCCGTCAGATTCGTGCTTTAATTACTTCTGGTCAGATTTCATCTGGAGATAAATTGCCTCCAGAAAGAAAGCTAGCCGAGAAGCTAGGAGTTAGTAGATCAAGCGTTAGGGATGCCATTCAGAAGTTGGAGTTCTATGGTATACTCAAAACCTTGCCTCAAAGTGGTACAGTGGTTTCTGGTATGGGAATTACTGCCCTGGAAGGCTTGATTACTGATGTTCTGAAATTAGAAAAGTCAGACTTTGCATCTTTAGTTGAAACAAGAGTTCTATTGGAAAGTCATTGTGCTAAACTTGCTGCAATGCGAAGGACCTCTGAAGACATCACTGCTATAGAGGATGCGTTGAATAATTATGAAGAGAGGGTGAAGCAAGGGCTTCCTGCAGTTGAAGAGGATTTAATGTTCCACCTTAAAATTGCGGAAGCCAGCAAGAATTCGGTACTGAAATCACTTATGCTAATTATTACACCTGATATTGTCAATAGTTTTATTGAATATAAAGTATGTGACGACAGTGCAAATAACAAGGTCGTTCAAGAACATAAGAAAATTCTGACTTACATCGTTGACCAGAAAGGAAATGAAGCTTCTGAGGCAATGGTTGAACACCTTAAAGATGTCTTGGACCACAGTAACAAAATGAAATAAATTTGGATCTATTACAGTCATTACTATATACTACCCAGCATTTTTAATTTGACTTCGGTCAAACAAACAACGACAACAACTATTCCTGTTACTTCACACAAATTAATGCTAATAGGAATCATTAAAATAAACAATATGAGCATTCACGACAAAATAAAACCAACGAAGGAGTATTTTATCAATGAGGAAACACCTTGGGAAGAAGTAGATACTGGTTTGACACGTCAAATGATGGGATATGACGGAAAAATCATGCTAGTAAAAGCGAAATTTGAGAAAGGCGCTATTGGAAAAATGCACAAGCATTACCATTCTCAAGTCACCTATGTAGAAAGCGGTGAGTTTGAAATGACAATTGGTGATGACGTTCGAATCATTAAGGGAGGCGACTCCTTTTATATCCCAACTAATGTAATGCATGGCTGTGTTTGCACAGTTCCTGGTGTTTTAATTGATGTCTTTAGTCCAGCAAGAGAAGATTTCTTACCAGAATTAAATTCTAAGTAATGAAAACAAAAGGATTAAGATGGTGGGTCATTGGACTCATCGCTTTAGCAACAGTTATCAATTATATTGATAGACAAGCGCTAGGCGTACTATGGCCAGACATTGCAGCTGACTTGTATCCAGGAATGGATGGCGATGGAAGGAAGGAAATCTATGGTTGGATAACGGGCAGTTTTATATTTTTCTATGCAATGGGTCAGGCTCTTTTTGGAAAAATATTTGACTGGATTGGTACCAGACTTGGTTTTGCATTATCTATAGGCGTTTGGTCTATTGCAACTGCACTTCATGGTCTTGCCCGTGGTGCTTGGTCCTTTGCAATATTTAGATCAATCTTAGGTGTAGCAGAAGCAGGCAACTGGCCCGGTGCTGCTAAGGGAAATGCAGAATGGTTTCCTACCCATGAAAGAGCCTTTGCTCAGGGGTTGTTTAATTCCGGTGCCGCTATTGGGGGAATTGTTGCCATTCCTATGATCGCTTTTCTCACGGTGTTCTTTAGTTGGCAGATGATCTTTATTTTCATTGGATTGGTAGGGTTATTATGGATGATTCCATGGTTTCTAATTGTTAAAGCCCCTCCGAAGTATCATCCCAATATTACTGAGGAAGAACGTCAATACATTTTAAGTGGTCAAACGACGACAGGAGAAGAAGACGA
The DNA here is from genome assembly GCA_937959115.1 of uncultured Saprospiraceae bacterium. Lineage (GTDB taxonomy): Bacteria > Bacteroidota > Bacteroidia > Chitinophagales > Saprospiraceae > JAHDHB01. The sequence goes on along the minus strand of CALGAW010000062.1, from coordinate 6,061 downwards.
GATCGATCAGGAAGAATACAATCCTTCAACGGGTCAGCTTTTGCAGCATAAGCAGAGTTGGGGAGTTATCCTGGCTTCCGCTGCAATCGATCCTATCTGGTGGCTATTCATTGTCTGGATTCCTATTTACCTTAATGGTGTATATGGAATGGACGTAAAGACAATCGGTATTTATGGATGGGTTCCTTATGTGGGCGCAATGCTAGGTGCGTGGTTTGGAGGTCTTTTAGCGCAAAACAGAATGAAAGCTGGATGGGATGTCAATAAAACACGAAAATGGGTGATTACCCTTGGATGTATGATTATGTTTCCATCATTCTTTTTATTGATGAACCCGGGATCACCAACGAGTGCTGTTCTAATTATGGCCATGATCCTATTTGGATTTCAAACATCAATTGGAAATGTTCAAACGTTACCAAGTGATTTGTTTGGTAAAAACACGGTGGGAACCTTATCTGGTATTGCAGGAATGGCTGCCAAACTCGGTGCATTTGCACTAACACTTTTTGTTCCTTTCCTAACTGCAGGAGAAAATTATACTCCAGCATTTTATGTAGGTGCAGCACTTACAATTATTGCCTTATTTGCGGTTTGGGTATTGATTCCAACCGTTGAAAAAGTACAACCAATTAATCATGTTAGAGAGGATATCTTATAAACAAACAAAAATAATTCAAGTATGAATAATGGGAAAGTAGCTATAGTAACTGGAGCAACCTCAGGTATCGGCTGGGCAGTTGCAAAGAGATTAGGTAAAGACGGGTTTACTATAGTGGTAAACGGTATCGACCGCGAAAAAGGGGCGAAAAGAGTTGCAGAATTAACTGCCGATGGAATAACCGCAGAATTTTGTGGTTTTGATGTTAGAAAAGAAGATGAGGTGGCAAGTAACATCAAACAAATCGGCGAGAAGTACGGAAGAATAGATGTATTGGTAAACAATGCTGGCGGACTAGGAGGAAGATCCAGATTTGAAGAGATGACCACTGAATTTTATAGGAATGTAATGGCCCTAAATTTAGACTCTGTTTTTTTTGCTTCCAGGGCCGCAATACCATTTTTAAAAAAAGGGGATAATTCTACCATAATTAATTATACCTCAAATGCTGGCTGGAATGCTGGTGGACCAGGAGCCGGTATGTATGGAACATCGAAGGCCGCAGTGCATACAATTACAAGGGCGCTAGCAAAGGACTTAGCAGAATATGGTATAAGGGTAAATGCTGTATCTCCAGGTACAATTGATACCGATTTTCATATTGGGATTAAATCAACAAAACCAGAGGTATTTAAGTCCTGGGCGAATAATATCATGCTAAAGAGATTAGGACAACCCGATGATGTGGCTGGCGTTGTTTCTTTCTTAGCAAGTAAAGATGCAGCATTCTTAACAGCAGAAACCATTCAAATTGGAGGCGGACAAGCCCTAGGAATCTAGTACCATTTTAAATTAAACCAGAATGAAAAAAGTAGTAACATTTGGCGAGATCATGCTTAGGTTGACACCTCCAGCAATGAGAAGATTTTCCCAAGCAAGTTCCTTCGATGTAATTTATGGTGGTGGAGAAAGCAATGTAGCGGTATCCCTGGCCAATTATGGTGTGCCAGTAGAATTTGTTACTCGACTACCCGAAAATGATATAGGCAAATGTGCCATGATGGAATTGAGGAAACAAGGCGTAGGTGTCAACCACATCATTTATGGTGGCGAAAGGTTGGGAATCTATTTCTTGGAGATTGGCGCAGTGAGTCGTGGGAGTAAGGTTGTTTACGACAGGGCTCACTCAGCCATCTCACAAATTAAACCAGGAATGATAGATTGGGAATCCGTTTTTAAGGATGCCGATTGGTTTCATTGGACAGGGATTACCCCAGCCATTTCACAAGGGGCCGCAGATGCTTGTCTGGAAGCTATACAAACAGCAAATAAAATGGGTGTAACAGTTTCCACTGATCTCAATTATCGAAAGAAATTATGGAAATATGGTAAAGAACCAGGGGAAGTAATGCCAGATTTAGTTGCTGGTTGCGACATCATCCTGGGCAATGAAGAAGATGCAGAAAAACATTTTAACCTTCACCCCGACAATGTGGATGTAACGGTAGGACATTCCATAGATGCTAAATCATACCTTTCTGTTCTCAAACAATTGATGGAAATGTTCCCAAGAGCAAAGAAGGTCATTACTACGTTGAGAGGGTCGATTAGTGCTTCACACAATTCCTGGTCGGGTGTTTTATATGATGGTGAAACACTGTTTGAAGCACCTACTTATCAGATTACGCATATCGTTGATAGAGTTGGTGGTGGAGACAGCTTCATGGGAGGGTTGATTTATGGCTTGATGCAATATCCTGATGATAATCAAAAGGCATTAAATTTTGCCGTTGCAGCTTCCTGCCTGAAACATACTATTTACGGAGATGCTAACTTATCAACAGTAGCAGAAGTAGAGAAATTAATGGGAGGCGACGCAAGTGGCCGTGTTAGTAGATAATTTAATAAAGAATGGCAAGATTTAACAGGATAGAAGTAGCACTAAAAATGAAGGAGACGGGCTTAGTTCCACTCTTTTACCAACCCGATATTAATATCGCTAAACAATTGTTAGAAGCAATTTATAAAGGAGGTGCCAGGATACTTGAATTTACCAATCGGGGTGATTATGCGCATAAAATCTTTGAGGAATTATACCTCTATGCCGAAAAACAATTGCCAGAACTGATGATGGGCGTGGGGTCCGTTCCTGATGCCGCTACAGCTAGTTTGTATATGCAGTTGGGAGCCAATTTTGTGGTTACACCTGCATTCAGAGAGGATGTGGCACTGGTTTGCAATCGCCGTAAAGTACTCTGGAGCGCTGGATGTGGAACGTTGACAGAAATCTGTGCCGCGGAAGAACTGGGTTGTGAAATCGTAAAACTTTTTCCAGGAAGCGTATACAAAGCCGGATTTGTTAAAGCAATTAAGGGACCACAACCCTGGACGAATATCATGCCCACAGGTGGTGTTACTGCAGAAAAGGACAATCTGAAAGGTTGGTTCGATGCCGGTGCTTATTGTGTGGGAATGGGGTCTAAGTTGATTGTGAAGGAATCGGATGGTTCTTATGATTATCATCGAATAGAATCCTTAACCAGAACTGTCCTACAAACAATAGTTGACATTAGACAAGAGAAATAAGATCATCCATCCGTTGAGCTAACACAAATCTTAGTCATGAAGAATTCCAAAACCATTAATTCCTTGTTTCCATCTTTTTTCCTGTTTGGATTAATATTGTTGAGTAGTTGTGGTGGCAATACGGCAGTAAAATCGAATGCTAACAAATCACAAAAAACAACTCATCCAAGTGATGTCATTTCATTTTTTCAACATTGGAATTTGATCTTGGGTGATGGTTCTAATGCAGGTCAGGCAACCGACTTTGAACATAAGGATTTCTTTTATGCCACCAATGATGGCAAACAGGACTGGGTAGTGTTTAAAACACCGAATGCCGGGAATACACACGGTACGTCAAACAATACAAGAACAGAATTGGCTCAATTACAAAAATGGTCAGCAACAAACACGAATAAATTAAACGCTACTCTAAAAGTAATGAATGTAGCAACTACAGGCGATGCGAGTGTGGCAGCCACTTTCTCTGTAGTCGTTGGTCAAATCCACAGTGCCGATGGTCATGAAAATGAACCTCTGAAAATATTTTACAAGAAATTCCCCGGTCAAACTAAGGGTTCTGTCTTTTGGAATTATGAAATCAACACAGATGGTGAGAATTCTGGTAGATGGGATTACTCCTACCCTGTTTGGGGCTATGACTTTTCAGATATTGGAACTTCGAAAAACTCGTATCCACCTGAACCAAAAGATGGTATTGCCCTAGGTGAGGAGTTTAGCTATGAAGTAATTGTTAAGAATGGTATGATGCATCTCAAATTCATGAGTGAAGGGCACGAAACCAAAACATTTACAAAAAACCTTATCTCATCTGAATATGCAAAACGCTCAGATATGCCAGAGCAGGTGAAGAAAATATTTGTACCAATAGGGCAAGATGGTATAGAGCAGAAAAAGGCTTACGCTGGAGAAGGGCTATTTTTCAAACTAGGATCTTACAACCAAACGAATGGGAAAGATCCTAAGGTCAACAAAGTTTGGTGCTCTGGTGCTGAAACCCACGGCGGTGATATTCAAAAACAATATGCCGATGGAAATTACGCTGAAGTGTGGTTTAAGTCAGCAAGCATCAAGATTAGTGATGATGCCATATCCAATTCAGGGTATTTCAAGGCGAATGATGGACTAAGTAAGAAAACGATTTACCCAAGTTCGGTTATTCCGTTTATGGATAAGTTTAAAATGTTGATGGGTGACGGAACGAATGTGGATAATCTCGTTAATTTCGAGCACAAAGACTTTTTCTATACCGTAATTGATGGAACCAGACGCTGGGTAGTCTACAAAACACCAAATTCAGGAGTCACTTCAAAAAACTCTAGTAATACTAGGACTGAATTACACCAAAAAAGAGAATGGACACCCGAACAAGGAGGTAAACTAGCAGCCACTTGCAGAGTTATGCAGGTTTCTACTTCAGGCGATGCCAGAGTTGCAGCCTCTTACTCTACGGTGATTGGACAAATTCATAGTGGAGAAGGACACGAAAATGAACCATTGAAAATCTTTTATAAGAAATTCCCCGGTCATAAAAAAGGATCTGTTTTCTGGAATTATGAAATAAATACCCAAGGAGACAACTCCAAAAGATGGGATTACTCCTACCCTGTTTGGGGCAACGACTTTTCTGACATTGGAAAAAGCAAAAATGACTTTCCACCTGAGCCCAAGGATGGTATTGAATTAGGTGAAGAATTTAGTTATGAGATAAATGTCTATAAAGGCATTATGAAACTCACCTTCAAAAGCGATGGTCATCAAACGAAAACATTTACAAAAAACCTTATCTCCTCTGAATATGTAAAACGTTCAGACATACCCGCACAGGTTATGAAAATATTTGCACCAATAGGACAAGACGGAACAGAACAACCAACTGCCTATAAAGGAGAGTTGAACTATTTTAAGCAAGGCGCATACAACCAAACGAATGGGAAAGATCCGGAAAAAAATATGGTTTGGTGTGCAGGGGCGGAAACATATGGTGGTGATATCGCTAAGCAATATGAAAATGGTTGTTACACCGAAGTGTGGTTTAGAGACGCTACAGTAGGCCCTGGCACGGCTAAATAAATGTCCCGTCCTAAAATAGTGTCACGGGTTTTATAAAATAAAAATTAAACAACGAGTAGAGGATCATTTTCTTCTACTCGTTTTGTTTTATAAGTTTTAATAACAATTTCAGATTGACCATGCATAAATTCTAGTGAATTCATTTTACAGGATAGATGAGGTCTTTCTTTGGGTTTGTCCAAAACGTTGTGTTTAAAGAAGAAAAATCATCAGCAAGTTTCGTAGGACTCATTACTTAATTCTGTTTCCAAAGTGAATATACAATTGATTATAGATTTGAGCCCACCCGAATCTGGATTTTTTCCATTTTTCCTAATTTGTTAGGCAGCAAGATATATTGATAACTGACTGGTTTTTATTTTAAACCACATTATTTAAATTATTGTTTACGCTTCCTGATTTAAAAAAGAAAGTTCCTTTTAGGGCATCCTTTTTAAGGCAATTGGGTTTATTCAAGGCTTACTATTCACGGGTGCTTTGCGAGGACAAGAGTGCGTTTTTAATCAAAAAAGAAACTACCTGAACTGGATAGTGATGAATGCAGTTCCTAATGCTTTGATGGTGTATCAGATGGGTCTTAGGCACAAAAAAAAGATTCGGCGTTTGAGCACCGAATCTTGAGATCAATTTTCAATTAACATTAATTAAGTTTATCTCACGCTTAATATTTTCTTTACAGCTTTGTAATTGCTGTCGGTATAGTAAATATAATAAACTCCACCTGCCCAATTAGAGGTGTCAAAACTTGTATCTAATCTGTTGATCCATGAAGTTTGTTCTTGGTAAATAACCCGTCCAGTA
>CALGAW010000061.1 GCA_937959115.1 uncultured Saprospiraceae bacterium | reverse complement strand
GTGGCATTGACAACTATACAGAATGCCAAAGTGGAGAAGATCCTTCCGATCCTGCAGATGATTGTATGACAGCGATTGACGAGAACATTGATATCTGTGCAATTATCGGAACAGATGCTAGTCACCCAATGGCAACGCAGGATTGTGATAATGGAGGAATTGATAACTATACAGAATGCCAGAGTGGGGAAGACCCATCTAATCCTGTAGATGATTGCCAAGCAGCAATTGATGAAGGTGTAGATATTTGTATGACAATCGGGAATGACCCTAATCATCCATTAGCAACACCTGATTGTGATATGGGTGGCGTTGACAACTATACGGAATGTCAAAATGGAGAAGATCCGAATAACCCAGTAGATGATTGTCAAGCAGCAATTGACGCTGGAATTAACATCTGTACAATCATTGGCAACGATCCTAATCATCCAATGGCTGATCTAGATTGTGATAATGGTGGAATTGATAACTATACTGAATGTCAGAGTGGAGAAGATCCTTCTGATCCAGCAGATGATTGTCAGACAGTGATCGATGATCAAATTGATCTATGTGCTTTAGACATAATATCAAAAGACTTAATCATTACTGGTGTAGGGGATGGACCCTTATCTGGAGGGCAGCCCAAATTCCTAGAATTATATGTAGTAAACAATATCGCTGATTTAAGCATTTATGGTATCGAATCTGCTAATAATGGTGGTGGAGCTGCTACCCCAGAGTTTATTTTCCCAGCATTAACTCCTGCAACAGCAGGGACATTCATCTATGTGACGAGCAACAATACACTCTTCAATACTTTCTTCGGCTTTAGTGCTGACTATGTGAGTACAGGCTCAATGTCTCAAAATGGAGATGACGCGATTGTATTGTACGAAAATGGAACGATCATAGATGTTGTTGGTGATCCAAATTTAAGTGGTGCTGGTGCGCCTTGGGAATATACTGATGGCTGGTTGTATAGAAATAGTAATACAAGCGCTACAGCTACCTTTAATGTAGCAGATTGGACTGCTAGTGGAATCGATGTATTTGATGGTGCAGCTACCAATGCCAGTTCAACTGCTCCGTTCCCACATGGTCGCTTTATTGGAGGCACTCATCCGCTAGGAGATGTTGACTGTGATGGTGATGGTGTTACAAATGCCGATGAGTGTGTAGACGAAACAGATCCACTAGATCCTTGTAGTTACATAGATGGCAGTATTACTGGTCCAGTGACTGCTGATCAGACGTTTTGTCCTTGTCCTGATCTCTCCCCGATCATTACCATGTTGCCGAATAACATTGCAGGAGTTTCCTCAATTGGGCTAGTGGTAGAGGTATTCGAATTGGCGCTTTCTCCAACGGATGGCTCTGATATTTTTGTTCGAATTCCGTCTGATCCGAGATTAACGTTTACTTATGATCCAACATTGACTTCAGTGGCCTTTATCGCAGTAGACAATGCGAATTGGACTTATTTGGGTGACAATGGAGTGGTTCACACATTTAGACATTCTAATGTAATAAACAGTGGATTAATCAATGCGTTTGGAATTAATGCTAGCTACGATCCTCAAAGCACAGATGGTAGAACTACAATCACGGCGACTATTGTTCCTTTCAGTGGTGGCGAATGTGAGATTACAAACAATACTGATGCTGAGACATTGATCTACTTTCAATAAGATCTAAATATCAATACGTAAGAAAGGCTGCTAATCAAATTAGCAGTCTTTTTTCGTTTTGCTTAATGTTAAAATTCGATTGGGGATTATTATTTAAAACCTGAGTTTGATTAGTAGTAATTTGATTGTTAATCAACGAGTTTAAGCTCCTTAGGTGCTAGCTTTTTAGACATGGGTATAAACCCGAGGAGATTAATTGAAAATTGAAGCAACGTGCTGTAGTTACCAAACCTTTTGGATCTATATGATTGGAAAAAGTATTAATTGAACTGAACTAAGGTTTAAACTGAATCAAAAGCTTCGTGAGCTCATTTTTTTCTACAATTCCATTTAGATTCCTATCAATTAAGACAGCAACGTATAATTGATCGATACCTGATTGTTCAATTGAATTTTCTACCCCATTTACCTTGATTTTTTTAATATCAAACCTTAATTTTAAGAGGTCGTGATCCATTTTTTCGACTAAGACTAATCGTCGATCCGTTTCATTTTCATAAAATAGATAATGGTTTGCATCTTTATGCATGAAGATACACTCATAAAAACCACTCTTGTGAGATGCCATGCCTGTTCCAGGTCTAAAAAAGGGTAGATCGGCTATTAAATCGCCTGTTTGGTAGTTTTCAAAATCATTATCAAATGAAAATCCGACACTTGTAGCATAATACTCCTTATTCGCAGGATTGTATCTTTTGTTATAAAACTCAAATGAAAATTCATCACTTTTCAAGGTAATAGTCATGTCGTCTTTTACTAAAAACGACTTATTATTCTGAATTAGTGTTATGTTCTCAAATTGGTCTAGTGTAGAGGTTTTTATGTTCTTAATACTGCAAGCAGATGTAAGGACTAGTAAAAATGAGATGGTAACTATCCAGTAAATGGGTGTATTTTTCATGTTTCTGATTTAGGTAATGGTGCAGGCTAAATAATTCGAAATATAGATATATTTTCTTTTAATTTAATATAAATTCCCGTCTTGTTCACTAATTCGAATCAATTCGTTTCCATTTCTCAATACTATTTGTAAACCATGTTCATCTTCCCAATCACAGTTGCAATAGATTAGGATAAATACGCCTTCTCTTTTTTTATTTCTATCCATGGTAATCACAATATTAGTAGGGTCAAAATAATCCCAAACCAGCTTTGAGTTGGTCAGTTTTTCCAGCCATAGGCTATTTTGAAGCGACAGTTCCATCCATTTAGGCCTATCTTTTATCGAACGAATTGCTTCAATCGCATCTAAATAACCGACAGCTTCATTAAATTCGGTCCAGTTTTGAAAGGCTTCCTCTCCGACTTTTTGTTTTAGATCTGCGTTGGGTGCGAAGAAATTTTCTAGAGCCAAATCAGCGGATTCTAGCGTGAGTTTTTCATTTTGATCAAAAGCGAAATGATAAATAATTTTTTTGTTGTCAAAAAATGGAGTTTCTATTGCTTGTTTACTTACCCACTTTTTCGATTTACTCAATTCACCTAAAGCAGAGTCTTGTATAAGTTGTCCAATTATTCTTGAATTCATAACTAAATGGTATAAAGTGCAATCTTTTTTCTTGTTAACTGTTGAGAAATACTTCGTCATTATCTGAAAACGCTTTGAACTCTATTGGGTTTTCGCTAAAATCAAATACGAACATAGTTAACTGTTCCCCGATTTTCCCTTCATATCTTTTCTGTGGTTTTATCAAAAAATCTATTTTTGCTGTTTCCAACTTTTGCTGCACGATTTGGAAATCTGAAACATCCAGCAGACAACCAAAATGAGGGATTGGGACACTGATACCGTCTACCTGTCCACAATAATCTAACAGTGGTCGGTCTTGACTAATATGAGCAGACAACTGATTCCCAAAGAAGTCGAAATCAATCCAGGTTTCTGTTGAACGTCCTTCTGTACAGCCAAGAATTTCGGCATAAAATTTTCGGGTTGATTCAATGTCTTTTACTTTAAAGGCGTAATGAAATGAGCTCATTTGGTGGTGGCTTTTATAGTTAATTATGGAGTGTTGGCGCGGTTGAACAATTCGCTATCCTGTAGCATATATTCTAAAATTGGTCTGCATTTATTCTTACAAGCTGGGTAGAATACTTTGTGTGCTCGTTCTTTATTTTTAGAAGGATTTCCCCACCAAAATTCCGACAAGGCAATTGGTTTTAACTGATGTATAATTGCATATTGAAGTAGCTTAGGTGCAGCACATTCCCCAGCGGCTGATGGTGGAATTCCATTTGATGCTTGCATGAATATATCCAATAGATTTTTCTTCTTATTAGAAAGATTAATAAAATTATAGTTTTCAAAAAGTCGTTTCTGTAATCCAATAGATTTTTGCTTTCTTTTTTCTTTGAGTAGACCGATTTCAATTGGATTTGTAGACGTGTTCACCTGATTACAAATTTCAGTCAATTCAGTCATTCCCTTATCAAAGAAAAAGTCATCTATTGAAGCATCAAACAGAGAAGGTATGAACTTGTCACATGTCGCATTCCCAGGTAATTTACCAGAGTTTGTTCCTATATAACCATAGGTGTCATCTAGTTTTTGGACAACCAATACACCAAACATTTTTCCCTTTTGAACTGGTGTGGCGTCTTTCCACTTTTCAGACTCAGAGCGAATAAACGTTTGAAATTCAGCTGCAGCAATTCTAGAAACTTCAGGTATATATGCTCCAAAAGGATTGTTGAGTTTCCTAGGCATATCGATCTTCGTTACATCCGTTTTAAAATTGAATATTGGTGAATTGTCCATTTCTTTTTCTCAAAATCCCCTATACATTCGTCCTTTGGGACTACATGATTATTAAACGTTCTTTATTTTTAAATAAATTACTATATTGTGTAACTTGTTGGTTATTAGAAAACTAGGCGAACAATATATGGTTAATATATTTTAAAACAATTGTCAAAAGTGTTTTCTAAAGATCATCGTAACAGGCAATTATAAAATAAAAAAGGGAACTGTTATAATTATCCTTCTGTTTATTACCAAGATCTACCTGATAAAAGTAAATCAGAAATAACATGTATCCAGTAAATAGAATTATTGAACACGATTAAATATTAAACCTTAAGAATAATATGAATAGTAAAGTTGAAAGCTGGAAATCAAAATTAGATGAAGTTTGTGAATCGTTGAAAGGTTCAACTTCAATTGATTTAACTAAGATGAATGAATTAGAAAGTCAGATTATGGACGTCTCTAATTTTATGCTAAGTAATGAGGAAAATCTAAATCCTGAAGCATTAAAAAAAGAACAATTAAAATTTAGAACTTACACGGATGACATTTTTATGAATAGTCATCTCTATAAAAGAGCTAGAACCTGGCCTAGAGGTTATGCTGGTGATTATGAAACATTGGAGAAGATCTATCATGCAACCCCAGTCAAAAATGAGGGCGTTGGAATGTACCTAGACAACTATTTTATCACACGTGAACTAGCAAGAGGCGTGAGAGAACGGAAGCGTGTACTTAGTAAGGTGCTCATCTCTGAATTTGAGAAAAGAGAAAAAAAGCAAAAAGTACTTAACATCGCCTGTGGATCAAGTAGGGAAATATTTGATATCGGAAAAAAAATGAATAATTACGAAGCTGACTTTACCTTCCTAGATTATGATAAAGACGCCGTAAATTACTCTAGATTATTGCTCTTCAATGAAGGGATTGATGTCCGGAATTTTAAATTTATGAAGTATAATGCGCTTAACTTAGTGTCAGAGACTGAAACTGAGGCTGAATTCGGCAAAAAAGATATAATTTATAGTGCGGGTTTGTTTGATTATATCAAAACCGATGTCCTGATAAAGATGATTTCTTCATTGTATAACCTTTTAGAGGACGGTGGAGTTCTAATCGCTCCATTTAAGGACAAGGAAAATTATAATACCTTCGACTACCACTATTTAGTAGATTGGTCCTACTTTTATCAAAGAACAATAGACGAGGTGAAAGACATTCTTGTGGAAGCAACAAATACCGAAGTGGAAATCATAAATACAAAATCACCTGCCATCAATTTCTTTCTAATTCGAAAGAAATAAGTCGCTATTGATATTGAATCTTCCTGAAGAACAAGCAAAGTTTTCATTTATTGAAGGTTTTGCTTGTTTGGTTTTTGCTAAAACAGAACATTTGACGAGACTGGTTCCTTACTAGGGTCAAATTTGCTCCACAAACTCTAGAAAGACTTTTTTATGAAGATCAAGGTCCATATCTGGAGATAATGCCACTCGTGCAATATAATCTTTGTCGCCTTCTTTAGTTGTTCCTTGAGTAGAGGTTGCTGGGATGGTCCAATAACACCCTTTTAGTTGCCCATAGCTTACGCAGTACTTGCTTTCACTAGGAATTTTTGTAATCATTAGATTGATTAGTTTGTGGTTTAACGCTCTTTTATAAGCTTCCTTTTCTTTCTCAGAATCACCTTTGGTAGGGAGATCTAATGAAAAGACAGAGGGCGTAAATCCTTGGGCAGCCAATTCTTCTGAAACAAAATTGATTTTCGCAGCAGGAAGTACATCGTTAATGAAGGTTACAAAACTACGTGTATTTTGATATGCCACCTGAATCCGCTGCGTCATGGAAGGCAATTGGTTCGCAAGTATTTCGAGTTGAAGATCTGTAGCTTCATTATCGCAGATTGTTAGATGCATTTCAATCGTTTCCATCAGCGATTCCATCTTTTTATTCCCGACACAGTAACCAGCAGTGCATCGACCGCCACTAGGAAACTTTGATCCACTTGCATAGGAAATCGTTCGAATCGTAGAAAGCATCTCTCCTTCTCCTAAAAAGTGGATATTAGGACAAAACGTTTGATCTAATATAAACACTGGATCAGTTGCAATCCCTCCCGTAGCTGTTGTTCTAGCAGCACCTAAAACTGCCTTTAATTTTATAAGATCAGGAACTTCAACTCGTGGGTTGGTTGGGATTTCTGCTATGATGTATGGGATTGCATCTTCTTGTGCAATTTGATTTAAAACGACATCTATACTTTGAACCATATCGTTCTCTCCATCAACTGGCAAATCCACTACCTCAACAAAATCAAAACAAGCAGCAACTCGTCTTGCTTGGTCATTTGTACCCCCATAACAATTGGGAGGGACAATGAACTTAATGGCCTTTCCCTTGTGTTTTTCTTTTGCATCATGAATTAACCCCATCATAATTGCATATTGAATAGAAAGCCCACTAGAACCAACAATTGGTATTGTACTCGTCGCTGTAATCTCCTTAATTGAATCTATGACGAGCAATTTGTTCGCAACAAGCTTACTTGTTTTTGAGTACTCGGGAGTACGATCATTTACTAGAAGATTCAACGCGTTAAGACAATTGATTGGCGTCATAGCAATGGTTTCCCTTCTTCTAACATGTTGGATTTCGGAGATGAAATGCTCATTTTGTGCTCCGTTTACAAGCAATACGCTTCCTAGATGCTCATGGTAATTGATAAAGAAGTCAATCCCAATAGGGGAGCGATCGAAGTTGTAAACTTGATCTTGTTGCTCAATGAAAACGGTACTTCCGTTAAATTCTGAAATGGATGAAAGATCCTCAATTTGTTGTAATTCAAAATTATAACCATAAATATTCCTTAGAACATCAACGTCAAAAGAAGGAGGTAACTCCCCAGTATAAAGAATTCGCGTGTTTTTATTATCTAACAAATTTTTTCTAAGTATGGCTAAAACACCAATCGTTTTTGAGGAAAAAGTGATGACACAATTGGGTTTAATACCATTCAATTTAGCGATTACCCATTCTAGAACACAAGATAAAGGATGCCCCAAACGAATATAGTCGAAAGCAGTTGGTAAGTCATTCAGTGCCGAAGATTCAGAAACATTATTATTAAACAGTGTTTCAAATTGTTCTAAGAATTGTGTTTTAGCCAACGCTTCATTAAAAATGTCTAGCCGATGGGTGGTTAGATTCAACCAGTCAGACGGTATGTTCTTCAACACTTCCTTAATATAAACTAGCATTTTAACATCTTTCATATTTCCCACTTTTAAATAGGGCGGGAATATACATCAATTCAATGTTTTTTTATAAAGTGTTCGAAGACGTTTTGTTAGATTTTAAAAATTATTAGCAAGAGCGAATTGCAATTCGCCCTTATCACCAAGTTGCATAACATTCAAAATAATCAAGAGATCCTGTGAAAGTGGATCATCACATGAGATACATTAGGTTTGTAACTAAGCATAAAAAACCTGATTACTTCATGCTTAAGTTTAGATTAGATGAAGACAAAAGCGATAAGACCTAATTCTTAACTCAGGATGTACTAGATTTTTTGGCAAAATAGTCTTATTTTTAACTATAATGTAAAATTACGATATGGTAAATGTTAAGTTAAAATTGATTGAGGAAATTAATAAGATTGAAGATGAATCACTACTTCAACAACTCACAGAATTAGTTTTAGAGTCTGATCAAGGAATGATGGTAGAGTTTAATCAAAGTCAAATAGAAATGATCAAAGAATCTCAAGAACAAATAAAGAACGGCGAAAGTTCTTCGCATGAAGAAGTCATGAAACTGCTTGGTGATCAATGATAAAAGTAATTTGGTCTAAAAATGCTAGGCAAGAATTGCAATCCATATCAATCTATTGGAACAAAAGGAATAAATCTACGGCCTACTCTAAGAAAATCAAAGCGCACATTGAAATTGCGATAAAATTAATCAAGAGAAATAATGAGCTGGGAATCCCATCTAATATTAAAGATGTCCGAATGAGAATAATTCTCAAAAATTATTATTTGATTTATGAACTAAGTGAAAATCAAATTACAGTTCTTCAGTTTTGGGACGTAAGACAGAATCCTGTTAAAATAAAGTTCAAAAGAGATTGAGACTGCAGAATTAATTATTGAATACAAATCGCTTTCGTCTAAACTTTTACATTCCAAAAATCATATTATCATCTGAGTTGAAAACCGACGAAAAGTTGTAAAACATTATGCAACAAAAGCATACACGGTCAGCCCTCCCATTCGGTCGTGCCGTCGAGTATGCGAAACGCTATTCGCCCCAACACAAAACATTTTGCCATCCCCGCATTTTCTCCTATTTTGCAACATGACAGCCACCGAGCAAAAAAGACTAATAGATCTTGGCACCACCTTCTTCGATAAAAATGGCTGGAAACCCTTCCCCTTCCAGATCCAAGCTTGGAAAGCTAACCTCAAAGGCTACAGCGGACTTGTTAATGCCCCAACTGGATCTGGAAAAACCTACGCGCTTTTCATGCCCATCGCCCTCAACTTTATCAGTAAACATAAAACAGATTTCGAAAAATCAAACAACGGAATACAAGCCATTTGGATTACGCCAATTCGCGCGCTAGCAAAAGAAATACAGTCCTCTTGTTCCAAGGCAGCAGAAAGCCTAGGACTCAACTGGAACATCGCCATCCGAACAGGTGACACGACCACAAAAGACCGCCAAGCGATGAAGCGCAAACCGCCAGAAGTACTCATCACAACGCCTGAAAGCTTGCACTTACTCCTAGCAGCTAAAGGATATGATAAATATTTCAAGCACCTAGATACTATGGTAATTGACGAATGGCATGAGCTAATTGGTTCTAAGCGCGGTGTGCAAACAGAACTAGCGCTTTCTAGACTTAAAGGATTACTTCCAAAACTGAAGATATGGGGTATTTCTGCTACGATTGGCAATATGGATCAAGCGGTAGATGTCTTACTCGGAAATTCGAAGGAGAAAACGTATAAAGTCATAAGGGCCAAAATCAAGAAAAAGATCATTGTAGAGTCCATTCTACCTGATGAAATCGATAATTTTCCTTGGGCAGGCCATATCGGTTTAACCTTGCTAAAGAAAGTAATCCCCATCATTCAAAACAGCACCTCTACTTTGATTTTTACCAATACCCGAGCAATGTGTGAAATCTGGTATCGGAACTTGCTCGAAATAGCTCCAGAGCTTGCTGGCATCATTGCAATGCATCACGGCTCGATCAGCAAAGAATTGAGAAACTGGGTTGAGGACGCCCTGCACGAGGAAAAACTGAAAGCAGTCGTCTGCACTTCCAGCCTTGACTTAGGCGTTGATTTCAGACCTGTAGAAACGATTGTGCAGATCGGTAGCCCGAAAGGTGTTTCACGATTTGTGCAGCGAGCTGGAAGAAGTGGACACCAACCAGGTTCTCCAAGTAAAATCTACTTTGTGCCCACGCATTCCCTAGAACTAATAGAAGGTGCTGCTTTAAGAAAAGCGATTGCTGATGACCTAAAGGAAGCCCGTATTCCATATATCCGGTCCTTCGATGTCTTGGTGCAGTACCTGATTACCATTGCGGTTTCTGATGGCTTTGATCCTGAGACCATTTTCAAGGAGGTCACGGGCACTTTTTCCTTTAATAGCATTAGCAGAGAAGATTGGTATTGGATGTTACAGTTTATAGTCGATGGTGGGCCAGCGCTTCAAGCATACAATGAGTATCAGAAAGTGGAGGTGTTGGATGGATTTTACAAGGTGTTGTCAAGAGCAGTGGCTTGGCGTCATCGTATATCGATTGGTACAATTGTGAGCGATACAATGATGCAACTTAATTTTGTGTCGGGTAAAAGAATAGGAACCATCGAAGAATGGTTTGTTTCCCAATTGAATGTTGGTGATGTCTTTTGGTATGCTGGGCAAAGTCTTGAGCTCGTTCGTATAAAGGGAATGACGGCTCAGGTACGCAAGAGCAAGAAGAATAAAGGGAAAATTCCTTCGTTTATGGGAGGCAGAATGTCCTTGTCCTCTCAGCTGTCTGATATGTTGCGTTTTAAGATCAATGAGGCAAGTCAAGGGATCTACAAAGATCCCGAAATGAAGGCGTTACGTCCATTGCTAGAGTTGCAGGGAGAACTTTCTCATGTACCCTCTGAGGAGGAGTTCCTAGTAGAATACTTTCAGAGTAAGGATGGCTACCACCTCATTATTTATCCTTTTGAAGGTCGATACGTTCATCAGGGGATTGGAACGTTGTTGGCTTATCGGATTTCTCAATACAAGCCGATCAGTTTTTCGATTGGGATGAATGATTATGGTTTGGAACTGTTGTCTGATCAAGAAATTCCCGTCGATTTGATTGAAGAAAAGGGCTGGCTGACATCAAAGAATCTGTTTGAAGATATCAAACGGAGTATCAACGCGGTTGAGATGGCTCGTCGGCAGTTTCGAGATATTGCGAGTATATCTGGTTTAGTGTTTCAGGGATATCCTGGCAAGCAAAAGAAGACGCGCCATTTACAGTCTTCCTCACAGCTATTTTTCGATGTGTTTAATGATTATGAACCGGATAATCTGTTGTTCTTACAAGCATTTGACGAGGTACAGCTATTCCAGTTGGAGGAAGACCGAATGCGCGCAGCTTTGAACCGGATAGAGCGTCAGCGGTTGGTCATCCGCAAGCTAAATCGCCCGACTCCGTTTGCTTTTCCAATCATGGTAGACAGTTTACGTGAACGACTGACTTCTGAACGGTTGGAAGACCGAGTTAAAAAAATGAAAATCGACTTTTAGCGGACGGATGCTCGTTCACTAATTATAGTTATTCTTTTTCATCAAAATTGTAGAAAACATGGGTATATATGGCAGGACCCGCTTTTGCTGGGCATGACCGTTGTACTTTTATTTATTCTAGTCAATTTAAACAAACATTCAGAAATCATAAGGTTGATAACTTTTTTTCAATTAAATAAGTCGCTCTCTTAATGTATTGTCTTCAAGCATAAGTAATAAAAAACGCTGATCCAATTGTAAAAACCAATTAATTGTTAGATCTAGAAGGTATAATAAGAGGAATAGATAGTGATCAGCGAATTGTACATTTAAAAATTTAGAAATGACATACCACATAAATGTCAATAGGTCAAACATAAAGGAGTTTATACAGATAATTGATACGCTAAGAAGTTTAGGGGTAATTGAATCTCTCAGATCAACAAAAGACCTAGTTAGAGAAGGTGAACCATTAGATGCCGAAACTCTACTAAATATAATAGATCAATCAAAACAGGAAATTGAAGAGGGTAAATCCTTTACAATGGATGAAGTAGAGAAACAGATAACGAGTTGGAAGAAAAAATAAAGATAACTCGGTCTTTACTTTCCCTTGAAATGCTTGCTGAGATTCATGAATATATTAGTGAAAGTAGTGATCAATCGGCCGATAAGTATGTAGATGGAATCTTTGATACTACAAAGAAATTGGAGAAGCATCCGGAATTATACACCATTACCCGAGGAATCTACCCAAATTGTTCCGTTAAACCAAATAGGCTTTCCAACAGTCGAATCAAAATACTGCTCGCCATTCTTTGGGTTTAATGGTCTATTTGCAGTTGTGTTAAACGGTGGATTTGTTGCAATATGATGCATAGTCCAGTTTTGATTGTCAACATCAAGAATAAAAAGCAATTTTGTAGGACCATTGACAGCATATCCAGTAATCAACGGTTGGCCATTTATGGTATAATTTCCTTGAGTTGATATACTAATTAGTCCCGTTGGGCCATTGCCGTCTGGCCCCAGAAAATCAACTTCTACCACATTCTTTTTAAACGAAGTAGCAGCGGCGCTATAGGCAACCAAAAGAATACTCATTGCAGTTGGACTGGTCGAAACATGTTTACTAGTCTGATCGGAATCGTTGGATAGACGAATGTACCCACTTGATGTATAGTTAGGATCACTAACAACTGTACCAGATCCTAATTCAAGCTTAACACCAGTCATCCCTGGAAAAATTAGTTTGTCTGTATGTCCAACAGGCGACCCCAACTTTTCAATTTGTGAAGCTGGATCAGGTGCGTATGCCGTCCACCATTGACTTATAGTTAAATCTGTATATGTGGCACTACTAGCCAGAACAAACGGATGAGGGACGACTTCTGTGTACCCACCTATTACTCTTGCGCCAAGGATAGTACTTGGTGCGGAGCCAATGTGATTGCCAGCCATATAACCAATGGTGCAAAATTGAGAAATTAGTCCTGCAGTTTCAGCACAGTACAGCGCGTTATCGTGCATCGAAACTGCTGATCTAACTGCGTTATAAGAGCCGATTCTATAATTACCAGCATCTCCTCCTCTTAGACTATAACCACCGCCAATGACATAGTCTAAAGAACCTGGAATTTCAGTTGATTTGACCCAGGGAAAAACGTCTATAGTTCCAGCACCAATATTCCAGCTTTTTATCTGATGTATTTTAGAGCCAATCCTTACCCAGGAGTAGTCTTGTTCAAGATCCCCAGCTGGAATTACACTAACGTTTAAAGTGGTTGTTTGACTAAATGATGGAGTTCCATTTCGAACAGGATTAGACCAATTGGCTTTTAATGCTCGTCCGCCAGTATCTGCGTGATAAGTTCCACAATCAAGGATACGAACATCATCATGTAAACCAGATCCGGAAAAACTAGTCGCAATATAGCCCCATTGTCGAGTAGATTGTACGTGTACATGCTCAAATGCCATCCCACCTGACCCACCTGATACCACAATTCCATGTTTTAATCGTCGACTTGTCCATACTGTTGCGCTATTTCCAACGACAGTTATTTTTCCAATCTTAACGAGTGCCGTACCGTCAAACTTAACTGCATATTCAAGATTGCCGCCATAAGGGCTGTGATATATCGCAAAATCGCCAATGATACTTTTAGTCGCATTGCCTACGAATTCAATGGCACTACCACCTGCTATCCTACACGTCCAATCCGCCACACCAACATTATTTTGACTGATATAGGTAGCGAATCGTTGAAATGCTTTAGGATCTCGATTGAAATTGGAATCACCACCTTTGTGTGTGCCTCTAACTCCAAAGTGGTAAGGTGTTAATGGACCAATCCACCCCACCAATTCAAGGTGCCAATCATCTGTAACCGGAACTGTTTTGCCTATACTGGAAGTTGGTGCGGCACCAGCGACTATTTTATACGTACCAGCTCCTCGTTGTTGGTTGTCATTGTGATATCCAACAGGATAATGACCTCTTATTTCCAGAAGGTCATTATTATTAATAATACCATTGTCATAATCTGCTAATAGTTTGGTGTTGTTTGCACTTGTATCTGTGTCTAGCGTTCGCAAATAATTGTAGGTGTGCAAATAATAGAAGTTGGCTTCAGCCATATTAACCCATCGCGTCCCATCAAAATACCAAAAACTGCTGCTATCTGTATCGTAGACCAATAAACCTGTTGCAGGCGAAGCAATATCGGTCCTGTTTACACTGGTCATTCTTGGAACCAAAACACCGCCTTCCATAGATTTTATATCCAAAACAGCGGAACTATCAGGCGTGTTGGTATTAATACCAACATTGTTTTTTTGAGCAAAAAGAGAAAATGAAAACAAGAAAAACAGAAGAGCAATAATTTTATTCATAGCAGTTTAATTGAGTAATAAAGATAATGGGAATGAAGTTTAGCCGGGGAGGCCGTCTACTCCCATTATGTCTCATCATTCTTCCATTTTGGCCATCTGTTATAACGCAGCAAGAGGTGAAAGAAATACCTTCATGTAAATCTAAGAAACTCGTCTTAGAAAGGATTCGAAAGGAATTCGTTGTCCTTTGCTTAGTTGATCTAGACCTAGTTTAATCTCAAATTTTTCCTGTTTGGATAAGTTGTTTTGAAATTTGAGGTTTCTTTCGTCAACAAATTCCTAATCTTTCCTATCAATGTAGGATTCTCCAATTCAAGAATTAGTTTAGCACGTTCTATTTTGGTTGATTGAATATCCATTGCATTTACTTTCAATCAAGATACATCTTTTTCAGGTAATTATCTCTATCACACTTTTCTTTCCCGTCTTTAATTTTTTCCATAAAAATTGCAACAAACTAGTTTTTCTCCCGTAATAATAACCAAGCAACAACGATGGAAAACATCAAGGTTGTTAAAAGCGCTAAAATGCGCTATACAAATAAAGAATTTGGGTTTAATAATGGAGATTGGGCGTACTAGTGAAAAAGTCATTAGTATGCT
>CALGAW010000060.1 GCA_937959115.1 uncultured Saprospiraceae bacterium | reverse complement strand
AACTTCTGTATCAACACCAGTTGTTAAATAATCACTCCACGCAGTAAACCAGTTTATTGTACTTAGTCCACCAAGTAGTTGTTTTTGGAAATAACATAATCGATCTCCAACTGGCACTTCTACCAATAAATATCCTAACATACCATTTATCAAAACATTAGAATCAGCTGCACCAATAGGAGATTGTGGTGTTCCAGGTCCTCCTGAAACATCAATATTTCGTTCTACCCAAGCAAGCATATCAGCTCTATATGGGAAGAATGTTCCTGTATTTCTAACTCTACCTCTTCTGAATGAAACACCATAAGTAAATCTATAGTAAACATAATTAGTAGAGAACCAATTCCTTGAGACTCCTCCATCATTCCAACCTGGGAAACCTTCAACAGTAACAGGACCACGCGTGTCCTTTCCAGTAACCGTTAAATGAAGACTACACAAGTAGGCCCAGTCTATTCTAAAAATCTGATCATAGTATGAACCATTATTAGGATCTCTAAGATGAGTAGCTTCTAATTGATTTTTTGTTGTAAGTAACAACTCAAGAGGCGATTTAATTTTTCCACCAATAATTTCGTCATTACTGTTTGTATCGTCTTCGTCATAGAAATGAACACTTTTAAATAGTGTTTTCATAACGGCAACATGATCATATCCATTGTTTAAAAGTTGCGTAGCTAATGGAGTAATAATATCATTTTCAGCCTCCGTACTAATCTCATCACTTACAAAGAAAGTATACATCTTTCGAACGTAAGATTTTGCGGTAGCTAGTTGATCAAATACCATATCAACAAAATCGGCTATTTCATCCGTAATTGTTGCAGCGGTTGAACGACCAATGATTGTTCTATTTTGAAACGCTGATGAGAATGTCTTATTACCAGTATCGTGCTGACTAGCTAAATTGTATCCCATTAGTATACCTGTATCTGGATCAACACCCTGTACATTTGTATTGGAAATAATCCCTGTCAATACTCTTGCCGCCTGAGAGATATCAGCTTCTGTGTAAGTTGTATAATTACCCGTAGCAATTTGAGGCCCTTTTAATATCGTGAACAACTCCAAAAATTCACGCGCATAATTTTCATTCGGTGAATTTTTTCTATTTACATTATTGTTTAGATAACGTAACATTTCGTGATTATAGGTAATCTTTAAAGCAAACGATTTTAAATCACCAAATGCCATCTTCTCTAGGAACCTCCAATAATGGTGTCCGTAAATAAGACCCTGATTAAAAACAGAAAAAATCGAATTAAAATAATGGATTATTTTCCATTTTGCATTTGTGGCTCCCATCGCTTCGTAAGTCCTCCAAGATTCCATTGCTCGCCTTCTATTTCCTCCATTGTAGCCACTAAAACCAGGCTCATGTTTGTAATCTGAATCTGAAAAGATTTTAACTCCTGTGGCATCAAGTGGTCCATCAGGATATAAAGGGGGTGAACCATTTGGATCAAATAATTCGTTGACTGCTTGTGTAGCTGTCCTTGTTGCAAAATAATCAATTCGTGTAGGAGTAATGTTGTAGGTAGTCCTGCTCAATAGATGATGTGCAAGGCGTTTTCCAAGTGCTCCTGATCTCGTATTTAATGAGGCCATAGTAATTTGTGTTTTTATTAAAGTACACTAAGTCGGTTGGGGTAATATCAAGGTTTTAACATTGTGCAATCATATGATCTTATGACAAAATATGACTTACCCTCTAAAGATATCAATTTTATATTAACTTACCAAAAAAATTATTAGGAATAAATAAATTCCATTTATGTTCTAACTTCTGATGAATCAATCAAGTAGACTTGCATAAAATTCACATTGAAAATCATACATGTTCGACTTTAATTAATGTAATTATTTTTATCCATAAGAAAACACATTTTAAAGCGTTTTCAAGTTGTCTTCCAAGTACGCTAGATCTAGTATTTAATAAGACAATTAGTTCCGTTACTTTAAAGAAATTTTTAACTTTGAATTCTTAACAGAATGAGTGTTTCGTTTTAAAACTATAACGACAATGATATTCTGCTACACATGATTTGAAGGATCTAAAATAATCAAAAAATGACTCTTTTTTTAATTTCCGCACTTTCTTTTTTTTTGCCTGTACAGCAATAGGGTATTTTTTGTCTGAAAAACCCTACAAAGGAGTACCATCGAATCATTTTAACGGGAAACATTTTAAAAACCCAAGCACCCTACAAGCTAAAGGATTTAAGAGCATCATTAAACTTATAGTTTCTCAAAAACCAAAGCCTTGGAAGAAGGAAAACGATGTTTATCAATGTGTAGAAAAAATTTCTAACAACGAAACAAATGAACTACGATATTATTGGGTAAACCATAGTACTTTCTTGTTTCAGTTTCAACAATTCAATGTACTCACAGACCCAATTTGGTCCAAAAGATGCAGCCCATATCAATGGATGGGTCCAGCAAGAAAGCGACCACCAGGAATAAAGATTGAAGCATTACCGAAAATAGACCTAGTATTAATTAGCCACAATCACTATGACCACCTAGATATCCCGACCCTCAAACAACTAATCAAAACCGATCAACCTGAGTTTATTGTTCCTTTGGGTGTAGCAAGCACCATCAAAAAAATTGGTGGCAAAGTCCACAGTGAACTAGATTGGTGGGAATCAGCAGCTATCAATCAGCTTAAGATAAAAGCAATGCCAGCCAATCACTTTTCAAGCCGTGGATTGTTTGACCGTGACACCTCCCTTTGGGCTGGGTTTATCCTCGAATCAAAAGACATCAAAGCGTATTATGTTGGAGATACTGGATATAGCAATGTTTTTAAAGAAATTGGTGCCCGAGAAGGCCCATTTGATTTGGCTTGTATACCGATTGGAGCCTACTCCCCTAGGTGGTTTATGGCCCCAATCCATGTTGATCCTGAACAAGCGGTTCAAATACATCTAGACATACAATCAAAACATAGTGTTGCTATGCATTATGGAACCTTTCAACTTGCAGAAGATAATAGGCTTTCTGCATTGGATGACTTACAGATCGCATTAAATAAAAAAAATCTTACTTCTGATTCTTTTAATACTCTAATTGAGGGAAAAAGGTATTCAAAATAAGTTGTATATTGTTTTTGATTTAATTTTTCCAAAAAATTCGAGCTTAATTCGTAACAAACTTCTATTCTGCTAGATTAGTTGGTAACATGACAACCCAAAATGATTCATCTAATTCAAAATTTAGACTGCTTAATACGATTCCTTATTAAAGGTCTAGCAGTACTCTTTTTTGTCTTTTTTTTCAATTGCACACAATCAATTCAAGCTCAAACTCGATTGATTGATTCAATTACATTAGTCCAACTCTATCAAGATACAAATGGACCTGGGTGGACAAACACTTGGGACTTAACGCTGCCGATGGATACCTGGCACGGGGTTTTTGTCGACTACTTCAGCAATCCAGGCGGAAGAGTTACCTGCTTAGATTTAGATGGTTTTTCATCGTGTGCGTCATCAGGTACAGGTGGAAACAACCTAACAGGCCAGCTGAATGACTTGAGACTCACAGAATGTCAATATCTCTACTTATCAGGTAATAATTTATCTGGCAACATTCCCAATTTCAGCAACTTGCCACAACTAATTAGGATGAACTTGCAAGGGAATTCCTTATCGGGCACTATTCCAGACTTTCAAGCAATGGACTTCTTAACCGATATTAGATTGGAAGGCAATCAATTGACAGGTTCCATTCCAAACTTTTCCGGAGTTCCTAGTTTAAATAACCTTCGATTGTTAGGAAACCAGTTAACGGGTCCCATTCCCGATTTTACCTCGATTCCTAATATTGTCGATATCGTAATTCATACAAACAACCTTACTGGTAGTATTCCTAATTTTTCTAATACCCCAGTGTTAGAAACCTTTTACGTACAAAACAATCAACTGTCAGGCAGCTTGCCAGATTTTGTGGACGTTCCTTCACTAAGGATATTTGATGCCAGTAGAAATCAGTTGACAGGCACTATTCCAGATTATCCCAGCGGCGGTTCGTTAGTTCACCTTAGCCTCCAAATCAACCAACTGTCAGGCAGTATTCCTGACTTCCCAAATGCTCCATCACTGATTAGACTTGAAATACACAATAACCAATTAACTGGACCAATTCCTGATTTTTCTAACACGCCCAGTTTACAGGATCTTTATTTTTACAATAATCAACTTTCGGGTGGTATTCCAAATTTTTCCAATATTCCTGCTGCAAGATATTTATTTTTATATAACAACCGATTGGTTGGACCAATTCCTGGATTTACAAATATGCCAGGTTTATGGAACATAAGCCTCCACACAAATGGTTTAACTGGCACCATTCCAGATTGGAATTTACCAGACTTACAAGATATTCACCTTTCCGATAACAGATTGACTGGTGCGATACCGAATTTTGCCAATCTTCCAAGTCTTTTATACTTAAAGGTCGCAAGGAACGATTTGGATCTTCCCGTTCCTACATTTTCTAATTTTTCTATTTTGTTTACACTAGACCTAACTGAAAATCAACTCACTTTTGAAGATTTAGTCTCGTCTGCTGCTGCAAATCAGACAATTGCCAATAATGGAGGTTATGATTATAAGAATCAAGACTCAATTGGTGTAGAACAAACAATAACGCTTCCACAAGGGAGTTCTTACACAATAGATTTAAATATAGACAACAACCTAACAACAAGCATTTACAACTGGTATAAAGATGGAACATTCCTTACAAGTACTACTATAAACAGTTTGACAATCAACAACTTTCAACAAGCTGACCAAGGGAATTATTACTGCCTAGTTGACAACCCTGATGCACCACTTCTTACCTTAACATCTAGAACCACAACACTCCTTTTGGAAAGCACCTGCGCAATTAACCAAATTTCTATTTTCCCAGAATGTGGCACCTCAACTGGTATAATCAATATAACGATAAATGGAGGGAACCCACCTTATAATTTTAATTGGAACAATGGAGCTACTACTGAAGACTTGATTAATATAACACCAGGCACTTACACAGTATCAGTTTCTGACTTATCAGGAAACTGTAGCACCACCAAATCTGCTACAATTTCGCCTGCAGGAGAACCAGTCATCGAATGGGAAAGAAGTTACGGTGGTACGCTCAACGAAAATGCGGAGTCCATCTCTTATACCTCCGATGGGCATATTCTAGTCTCTGGTCGCTCCTTCTCCAGTAATGGCGATGTAGGACTAAACAAAGGGAATAGCGACTTCTGGATCATCAAAACCGACAGCCTTGGTAATTTACTGGGCTCGAATACATGGAAAACTGTCCTTGGTGGCTCCGATGAAGATTATGCACTAGACCATAAGGAAACAGCAGATGGCGGTGTTATCGTTGCAGGATATACCTTTTCCAGTGACCAAGATGTTGTAGGATTCCATGGAGCGATTGATACTTGGGTGGTAAAACTTAGTAGCACAGGCACGCTTGAATGGCAAAACGCAATTGGTGGCTCCAATAGTGAAATCGCTACTTCAATAGAACAGACGCCAGATGGTGGATACATTGTTGGTGGATACTCCAACTCAACGGACGGAGACAGAAGTCAGTCATTTGGTAATGTAGATTACTGGGTGGTAAAACTCAATGCCTCAGGCGGTATTGAGTGGGAACGCTCCTACGGTGGAAGTGCAGAGGACAACATGACATCTATTGAGATAGCGCCAACTGGTGGCTACTTCCTTGGCGGATTCACTTATTCTAATGATGGTGATATTCAAGGTGCAAACTTTGGACTTGCAGATTATTGGGTCGTTCATATTGACAACGCTGGCAACATCATTTGGTCAAGAACGTTCGGTGGTCCGTTTGAGGATAAACTAAATGAACTAAAAGTGCTTCCTGATGGCGGTTTGGGGTTGATTGGCTGGTCCAATTCCAATACTGGTCAAATCTCTAACAACAAAGGAGGTAAAGATGTCTGGTTTGTCAAAACAGATCCTACTGGCAATCTTCAATTCCAAAACTCCCTAGGTACAAGCAATGACGATGAAGGACAATACATCATTTCTACTGACGATCATGCTTACTTGATCACTGGATACACAGACACCACTGAATTTGACGTAACTGGCAACCATGGTGAATATGATTACTGGGTGGCTAAACTGGATCATTCAGGACAACTAGATTGGCAAAAATCGCTCGGTGGAACAGGTGAAGATTTTGGATTTGCTTGTGACGTGGCAGGAGATGGTGGATATCTAATCGCCGGATGGTCCAATTCTAAAAATGGTGATGTTACAGGTAACAATGGCGACGAAGACTTTTGGGTCGTTAAACTAAACGATAACTATCCCATAACTACCAGTATGATGCTTCAAGATGTAAGCTGCTTTGGTGGTAATAATGGACATGCCGTTATTGCACATCAAGGTGGTACACCTCCATTTACATACATATGGAATACCGGATCAACACTGGATTCAATTGGGGGGCTCGTTTCTGGTAACTATGCTGTTTCTGTTTATGACAACAACTTTTGCAGATCATCACATTTCGTCTTTATTGGTCAACCGCCAGCAGCTTCGCTTACTTTTTCAATACTGACTACCTCTCAATGCGATCTTGCTTGTTCCGCTGAAGCGTCTGTAACCGTTTCAGGGAATGGAACGCCACCTTTTACTTACCTATGGGACAATGGAAATACAACTCAAGTTGCTTCTGCCCTCTGTGCTGGATATCGATACGTCACCGTCACTGATTTTGAAGGATGTACAATAGGTATTGACTCCATATTTATTCATCCTATTTCTGGGTTAAACCCAACAATCAATGAGACAAAATCAATTTCTTGCGTTCCCGGAAACGATGGTATAATAAGGGTAACTGCGACAGGAAACAATCTTCCTTTATCCTATCTTTGGAATAATGGGAATACAATTCCTTCGATTAGTAATCTATCTGAAGGCACTTATATTGTTACAGTTTCAGATGCAGAGGGCTGTTCTAGCACTGCTCAATATATCTTGAGTGATCCATTGCCGCTTAGTGTTTTTCTGTCTCCTTTTAGCACGAGTTGCCCAGGTGGTTCGGATGGTTCTATTATGGCTTCTCCAGGAGGCCAGCTACCCTATAGTTATCTTTGGTCAAATGGTGCACAATCAGCAACCATCTCTAATCTTACAGCTGGCAATTATTCGGTAACGGTAATCGACAATACAGGTTGCTTAGGCACAGCAACGACGGCAATTGTTGATGGCTCGGGCACAATGATCTCAACAATTGCAAAGGTTGGAACAAACTGTTTTGACTCTATTGCTGTCTTAGACCTAGAAGTGAGTGGTGGAGTACTACCCTATTCTTATATTTGGTCAAATGGAACTACGACTACGTCTATCGAAGACTTAACGATAGATACAAGTGGTGTATATTTAGTTACCATTACCGATGGTGTTGGATGTACGGTAAATGATTCAGAAATAATTTTCTTTAGTGAAGAAATAATGACAACGATAACCATTAATGATTCTGTTAGTTGTTCTGGGAACACAGATGGAATTGCAACTGTCACTGCCTCTGCAGGCGCAGGTTCAGGTGATTTTTTGTTTGAATGGTCAAATGGATTTAACGACAATACCTCTTATACTTTTACGAGTACGGCAACTGGCCTTTCTCCTGGTAGCTATACCGTTACGATTACCGATTTATTCACCATAGACTCCTGTAAAACAGTTGTTAGTTTTAATATGCCCTCAGCAGGAGGCATTACCTCAAATGCCTATGTTTCTTCCCCCATTTTATGTAATGGAGGCTTTGGTAATGTAGACGTATCGATCTCCGGAGGCACTCCACCTTACAGTTATATATGGAGCAACGGAGCAACTACTCAAGCCGCTCTATTGGTATCTGCGAACACCTATCTCGTTACAGTAGTTGATGATAACGACTGCTCAGATGTTTCTAGTGTTACAATCACTCAACCAGACAGTTTAACGGTCTCCGCAACAACGACAAATGCTACCTGCAATTCAGCAAGCGGTTCAATTACCATAAACGCAAGTGGTGGCTATGGAGGCGTCTTTTTTTATACGATTGATGGAGGAGGCACGCTCTCTACTTCTAGCACATTCAATACACTGTTTCCTGGAATATATGATGCTATGGTAATTGACTCCTTCTTTTGCTCAAAGTCAATACAAGTTACCGTTGGGAATGCAAGTGGTGTTCAAATTGATAGTCTACAAACGGACCCTGCAATTTGCGGGGCATCAAATGGTACAATTACAGTCTTTGCCTCACAAGGGGCGTTGCTTCAGTATAGCCTTGATGGAAATAATTATCAATCTTCAAACATTTTTAACAATCTCCCTATAGGCCAATATGACATTATTGCGCTTGACTCATTTGGTTGTATGGATACTACACAGACTACGATTTTCACAACCACCAGCCCAACAATAGATAGCGTCAGCCAAACCAATCCTTCTTGTCAGTCAACGAATGGCTCATTTTCCATTTTTGCTTCAGGCGGGGCAGGTCCTTTAGAGTATAGCTTAGATAGTATTAATTGGCAAACAGCATCGTTTTTTCTAGGACAAAGTCAAGGAGTTTATTCTGTTTATGTTCGAGACAACAATTCATGCCTCGACTCGACCCTAATCACACTTAATGACTTGGATGGACCAACGATTGACAGCACCAACATCTTGCATCCGCATTGTCAAGGCTTAGACGGAACGATTACTGTTTTTGCTTCAGGAGGAACAGGTCAATTAGAGTATAGTCTAGACAGTTTAAACTGGCAGACTCAAATTTTCTGGACGGGATTGCCACAGAGCACTTATACGATCTATGTCAGAGATATCAATTTATGCATGGCAACGACCATCGTCACATTGACTGATTTGGCAGGTCCTTCGATTGATAGCATTCGTCTGATTCAGCCCATTTGCAATTCATCGAACGGCACCATTACAGTCTTTGGGTCTGGCGGTTTCGGAACAATTGAATTTAAGTTGGACAATGGTATTTTCCAAGCACAAAACTTCTTTTCTGGTTTACCCCAAGGAACCTATACCGCTTATATTCGTGATGCAAATGATTGCCAAGACTCAATTTTAGTTTCCTTGTCTGATTCTGGTTCCCCATTTATAGATTCCATACAAAAAACACAAGCAGGATGCGGTCTGTCTAATGGTTCAATGCTCATTTATGCGTTAGGAGGAAATCCGCCTTATGAATTTAGTATTAACAATAGTACATTCCAAACAGACTCCACCTTCAACAATCTATCAGCCGGCAGTTACAACATTTCCGTCCGTGACGCTCTAAACTGTACAGTAACCGTCATTGATAGTTTGATTGACCTGCCTCCTCCTTCAATTGATAGCGTAAACACCGGCAATTCTGCGTGTCAAGGAGCTAGTGGATCGGTTACAATTTTTGCTTCTGGTATTCCTCCAATAAGCTATTCTATTGATGGTGTAAACTATGTTCCTTCCAATATATTTGGCAATGTTGCTACGGGTTCATATGATGTTATTGTTTTTGATGGGAATAATTGCAGCGACACCCTGTCAATAATAGTCTCAAACACAGATGGACCAACACTTGACAGCCTCAACATTTCCAATCCAGTTTGCCAAGGATCAAACGGTTCAATTACTATATTTGCCACTGGAGGAACAGCTCCACTAGAATACAGTCTCGACAATACCAGCTACATTCCCTCTAATACCTTTACTACGCTCAGCCAAGGAGTATATAGTGTTTACGTGCGAGATAACAACGGATGCATAGACAGCACCCAGACTACCCTATCCG
Organism: uncultured Saprospiraceae bacterium; assembly: GCA_937959115.1. GTDB lineage: Bacteria > Bacteroidota > Bacteroidia > Chitinophagales > Saprospiraceae > JAHDHB01. Next base: position 74,365 of record CALGAW010000060.1, on the reverse strand, counting down.
AGTTGACAGGGCCAACAATTGACAGCATAAACACCACTTCTGCAAACTGCGGCAATAGCGACGGTAGCTTGACCATATTCAGTACATCAGGAACTGCCCCTGTCACGTACAGTCTGAACGGTGGAACACCACAACAAAACAATCAATTTTCGGGGCTTGCAGCAACAACGTATACGATTGAGGTTTCTGATGTCAATGGATGTTCCCAGACAGCTACTGCTACAATAAATAATCTCCCTTGGAATACAACACTCGACCTTACCATTGCAGAAGGCACCTGTGGCCAGCAAAATGGCTCTATTGTCATCACTCCACCAACAGGGAATAGCCCTTTCCTATATAGTATTGACAATGGAGCAACTACGACGACTAGTAGCCTATTCACTGGCCTTGCTCCTGGTCCATATCATGTATGGATTGAAGATATGATTGGGTGTACAGTGGATTCAATGATCAACCTAGTAAGTATTAACCCTCCAGTGATCGACTCCTTGGTAGTTACCGACGCGGTGTGCAACCTAGATAATGGAGAAATAACAGTCTATACCTCTGCAGGAACAGCACCTTTTGAGTATAGTATAGATAACGGGATTACTTGGCAGCCCTCATCAGTGTTTGACAGTCTTGCAGCAGGATCTTATACGATAACAGTAAGGGATTCAAACAGTTGTGTACTTACTGAAACGACTACACTAACGAATTCCCTACCGCCTACATTTGGCTTCTTGCAAGGCGTCTCTCCTGCAAACTGTGGACAAGCAGATGGAAGAATCGTCATTTTCACAGGTTTTGGAGGCACACTACCATTTGAATTCAGCATTGACAGTGGATTGGTCTTCCAAGTATCTGACACCTTCCCAAATCTTCTTGCAGGCATATATAACGCTGTGATCAAAGATGCAAATGGATGTGAAGTGCATAAGCCTTTAGTCGTTACTGATAGCCCTGGACCGAATTTGCAATCCTCCAATATTCAAGAGCCTGCTTGTGGAATGCCAAGCGGATCTGTTTCGCTATCTCCTAGTGGCACTGAGTTTGAATACAATATTAATTCTGGCACCTTCACATCGAATAATGTATTCAACGGATTAATTGCAGGACAGCATTCATTTATCATTGTTAATACCCTTACAAATTGCTCCGATACGCTTCTAGTTACGCTTACTGATCAACCAGGACCAACGATTGCTTCTACAAACGTCCAACAATCATCGTGCGGCAATAGCAATGGGAGCATCAGTATCTCTACAACAAGTGGTCTACCTCCATTTACTTACTCAATCGATAACGGAGTGAACTGGCAAAATAGCCCTGTTTTTACTGGCCTTTCGGCGAATACCTTTCAAATCATTGTAGAAGATAGTAATACGTGTAGAGATACAAGTCAACTCATTACAATAAGCAATCCAGGCAGTCCAGTAATCAATTCAGTGAACATTGAGGAACCTGCTTGCAACCAATACAATGGTATTGCTACCGTTAATGCGATGGGAGGGAACCCACCTTTATTGTACAGTTTAGATGGGGTGAATTTCCAGATAAGTAACATCTTTACGAACCTAGCAACAGGGGCACATACGATTTACGTCTTTGACTCAACAGCCTGTCAAACAGATACGGTGATAACACTTGGCAATTTAACCGGGCCAAGCTTAGACAGTATATTTATTGACGATCCTGATTGCAACATGAGTACTGGGATTATTGAATTGTTTGGCTCAGGCGGAAATCCTCCTTACCAATATAGTATTGACAACGGGGCAACATTTAGCAATAACAATCAATTTAATAATTTAGTTGCTAGCACCTATCTTGTTGTAATCAAGGACGATCGAGATTGTGAAATAACAAGTACAGCCGTTCTTCAAAATCAACTTGGTCCACAGATAGATAGTTTAACGATTACCCCTGCAGACTGCATTTCCAATACAGGTGCACTTACGGTATTGGTTTCTGGTGGCAACATGCCTTATAGTTATGTTTGGAATACAGTTCCAGCTCAAATAGGAATGACTGCCACAGCCCTTCCCCAAGGTCAATACATTGTTACGATTACTGATGACAATAATTGCAGTTCGGTTGCAACAGGTGTAGTGCCGCCTCCATTACCAATTCAGGTAAATCTAGGTTCTGATTTTGCTGCTTGTGGTGCGTTTAGTCAAGTCTTAGATGCTGGGCCTGGAAATGAATACCTTTGGACAACAGGAGATACCACTCAAAACCTACTTGTCGCTACCTATGGTATCTATGGTGTAACCCTTACGGATATCAACAATTGTATCTCCACAGATTCGATTGAAATTGAGGAGATTCCATTCAATCCAACTATAACTAGTGACTCGACTATTTTGGTTGGCGATGTGATTCAACTAGAAGCGGGTGGCGGATTAAATTATGATTGGTGGCCTGGCAGCGATTTAAGCTGTGTGCTTTGTCCTGATCCTGTAGCGACGCCTGTAGACTCCGTGACCTATTTTGTGGAAATCAGTGCAACAAATAACTGCGTAGACACACTTTCTGTACACGTAGATCAGTTTAACATAAACAATCCAGTCATTCAGCCTCCAGATGTAATTTCTGATAATGGCGACGGAATTAATGATGTTTGGGAGATCCGCGATATTGAATTTTATCCTAGCAATCGAGTAATTATAGTGAACCGCTGGGGAGATGTTGTTTATGAGGCATACCCATACCAAAATGACTGGAGCGGCACATATAAAGGGCAAAGGTTACCACAAGGCACCTATTACTACTACATAGAATTGGATGTTAACCGTATAAACACACTTAGGGGATCTATTACAATATTGAGATAAATGACAACGAAATTTCTAAGCATTTCGTTATTATTATAAAGAATTAAATTTAGTTTCTGTGAATTTATCTCTATTTTGTAGTAGTTTGTCTACCAAAGTATGTCTATGATTAAACATTTATTCTTCATTTTAAGTGTCATAATAACCCTTACTTCAGGTTTAAAAGCCCAATTTTGCTCCTACGACCCTGTCTTATCCGGAGCATCTATATTGGGTGAACTTGATCCTGATCAAGATGGTTTTATAATTGTAGGTTACTTAGAAAACTATTCTTTCCCAAATACTGATGATGAAAACAATCCAGTCATTGTTGAAATTTGTATGGAGAATGTTGCTCCAATTGGCGGTGTAAGCGGTATTTCAGGTACAATTTATCAAAAGTTTACTTGGACATATAGCAATGTTACAAACTGTTTTACGGGGATACAAAACCAAGATATTCTAGCCAATGAAAGTGGTACTATAGAGTTCGATTTTTATCAAGTCGTTCAGTATGATTGTCCTAGTCAAAACATGTCAATTACAGCAACGATAATTCCTCCAGTCTGTGCAGTAAACAATGATGTCAACAACGATACGATAACCTCATATACTTGTGTGAGGTGCTTGGATTTCAACGCCGATTTCATAAGTACTTCTACCGCATGCGGCTTAAACAATGGTGTTCTAACTGCGAATGCTTCTGGAGGTGATGGCAACTATTTTTATCAATGGGATAATGGTAGCAATAGTCCTAGTATTTCAAACCTAGGTGCTGGTACACATACTGTAACCATTACAGATGATAGCAACTGTAGTAAAGTCTTTTATCCGATAGTCCACTTTAATGAAGAACCAGTCGTTGAATGGTCTAGAAACTACGGTGGTTCAGGTACAGATATCGCCTACAGCATGACAAGTGTATCTGATGGAGGCTTTTTAGCAGTTGGGATATCAGGTTCCAATAATATAGACGTTACTGGTAATAATGGACTTCGAGATTATTTGGCGACCAAAATTGATGCAAATGGTAATCTAGAATGGGCGACTCCATATGGTGGTTCTCTTATTGATGTTGCTTCTGACGTCAAAGAAACAATGGATGGTGGCTTCATAATAACTGGTAGATCAGCATCAGATGATGGAGATGTTTCTTCCAATAATGGATTAAATGATGTTTGGGTTGTCAAAATAAGTAATCTAGGGATCATTGAATGGGAAAAATCCTACGGAGGTAGTCTAGATGATATTGGAAATTCCATTTTTCAAACCATCGACAAAGGATACATTGTAGGAGGTGGGACAAGATCTTCAGACGGTGACGTATCAATTAACAAGGGGGCAAACGACTTTTGGATTATCAAATTGGACCAATTAGGTAATATCGTTTGGGAAAAAACGTTTGGAGGATCTCAAAACGAAGTTTTAGAAGACATAAAACAAACAAGTGATAACGGTTATATTGCAGTCGGAAATACCGATTCCGGAAATGGAGATGTAACTGGATATAACGGTGGCGATGATTTCTGGGTGGTTAAACTTGACGTAAATGGTAACCTTCAATGGCAAACTGCGCTTGGAGGTTCCCTAGACGATCTAGGGTACGACATTGAACAAACCGCTGATGGTGGCTATATTACGACAGGTATCTCAAATTCAGTCAATGGAGATGTAACCGTTAATCAAGGAGGAAATGATTACTGTATTTTCAGATTAGATGCCTCTGGTGGACTGCTATGGAATAAAACGTTTGGTGGTTCAAATAATGAATCCTCTCGGGATATAGAAGTTCTAAGTGATGAAACTTATGTTGCGATTGGTACTTCGGACTCAAACGATGGTGATATCACAGAAAACAATGGTGCTACTGATGTCTGGATTGTCAATTTCGATGATACAGGAACCATCTTCTGGGAAGAATCATTTGGTGGCTCTAGCAGCGATACAGGCCTCGCGATTCAATTAACCTTAGATGGAGGGTTTGCGTTTAGCGGACAAACAAATTCAGCGGATGGAGATCTCTCTGCAAACTATGGTGCCGCAGATTTTTGGGTAGCTAAGCTAATGGCACCTCCCGCAATATCTTTATCTTGTAATATAATAGACCAAGGCACTGGAAACAATGATGGGGTTGTAGAATATACTATTCTTGACTTTACTCCACCATACACATTGCAAGTTCTTGATCCAAATAATGTTAGCTATTCCATTACAAATCAGACTCAATCCATTGATACCCTTTATAATTTAATTCCAGGGACTTATGAATTTGAAGTGACTGACGCCTTGGGTTGTATGGCCTCTTGTTCCTTTTCTATTTGTGATTTAGATGTAGATTTTACGGTTATAAATACAACTTGTAATCTTAATAATGGATCCATTATCGCTACAATATCTGGTGGTGATGGCAATTACACCGTGCTCTGGTCTAATGGTAATACCTTACCAATAATCAACAACTTGCCTCAGAATGGGTATTCAATAACTGTGACAGATGGCAGCGGCTGTTCTGTTATCAAAAGCACCTTTGTCTCTTTTTCTGAAGCACCTTCGATTGTCTGGGAACAGACCTTGGGAGGATCTCAATTTGATTACGGCTTTGCCTTCGATCGTACTAAGGATGGTGGTTATGTTCTAGCCGGATCAACAAGATCCAATGATGGGGATGTGTCAGGAAATAACGGCTTACTAGATTTTTGGATCGTCAAACAAAATGGTGCCGGAAACACAGTATGGCAAACTGCAATTGGAGGTTCAAATGCTGAAATTGCTTACGAAATACATGAACTTGATGGTGGAGGATTTATCGTTGCAGGATTATCAGGCTCAAATAATGGGGATGTATCCCAAAACCAAGGAGCATATGATGTCTGGGTAACTCAGCTTAATAACACTGGCGCGATTATAAATGAATGGAGCTATGGAGGATCAGGAGAAGATGTGGCAAGGGCTATTAAACCAACCCCAGATGGCGGTTATATCTTTGCTGGATATACTAGTTCATTCAACGGAGATGTTTCTGGAAATAAAGGCCAAGAAGACTACTGGGTTGTAAAATTAGACAACTCCGGCTCTATTCAATGGGCAAACAATTATGGAGGAACGAGTGTTGATTTAGCAACCGCTCTCATTACAACAAAAGACGGTGGCTACTTTGTTACTGGATCTACAGAATCAATTGACGGTGATGTCACAGGAAATCATGGTGTACAAGATATTTGGGCAATTAAACTAGATCCAAGTGGAGGAATTCAATGGCAAATTGCCCTAGGTGGCTCTAATAATGATCAAGCATTTGATTGTGTACAAACAAAAGACGGTGGCTACTTAATTCAAGGACAAACATTTTCTTCTGATGGAGATGTTTCTATCAATAAAGGTGGTCTTGACTACTGGTTAGTAAAACTAGATCAAAGTGGAGGAATTCAGTGGGAAAAAACCTACGGTGGTACAGGCACAGACAATGGATATTCCTTGCTAATCAGTGATGCAGACGAAATTTACATCTCAGGTGGATCTTCTTCTACTGATGGCGATGTCTCAACGAATTTAGGACAAGAAGATTATTGGATCGCGAAATTAGACAACACAGGAAACATCATCTGGGAAAAATCCTTTGGAGGATCAGGGCGCGACTATTGCTATCAAATAGACTTTGCCCATGATGGAGGGCTAATGCTTTTTGGGCATACCTTATCCGATGATATTGATGTTGCTAATAACAATGGTTTTGAAGACTATTGGATGGTAAAGCTTGATTTTTCAAACCTGACCGTTACTTTTGATAGTGTCAATACGGTGTGCTTTGGAGAAACAGATGGAGTGATTGATGTTAATGCAACGAATGGAACTCCTCCCTACACTTACAACTGGTCGAATGGTTTAAATACTGAAATAATTTCTGGTCTGTCTCCTGGTGTTTATACAGTAACCGTTACGGATAGTGAAAATTGTATTGCAACAAGAACTACATCCATTACTGAGGCACAAGAATTAGTTTCTAATTTTATTGGGGTAACTGATGCTGGGTGTGACGGAAACTCAGGTCAAGCAACCATTGACGTTCCCAATTGGAATGGATTTGAAATTGAATTTAATTGGTCAAATGGCTATTCCTCCTCTATTTCTTATGTTTACAGCAGTACCGCAACCGGCTTAGCTCCGGGCACCTACATGGTTACGATGGTTGATTTGGACTATAACTGTTCTGCCGTTGACTCTATAACAATTCAGACTGCACCAAATTTCTTAATTTCAATTGATACGATTCAAGAGATTGATTGTAATGGGAATCCAACAGGGATTCTAGGAGGCGTTGTAAATACTGGAGGTACGCCACCATACACCTACGGTTGGTCTACTGGAGCAACATCGCAAACAATATCAATTCTAAGTGCTGGAAACTACGAACTAACGATCACAGATACAAATGGATGTACAGCAACAACACAAGCAACTTTATCTCAACCAAGTCCATTGAATGGTATGATTAGCGTGCAAGATTCAGTTTCCTGCTTTGGAGGGACAGATGGGTCTGCTACAGTCACTGTAACAGGAGGCACACTACCCTACTCGTATAGTTGGTCATCAGGAGAAACCACGCAAACTGCGACAAATTTGCCTGCTGGTGTCAACACAGTTTTAATCGTCGATGACAATGGATGTAACACAACGGTCACTGGCATAATTGAAACACCAGATGACGTATCAATTAGTTTTACTTCGATTCTCGCGGTTTCTTGTAACGGTGGCTCTGATGGCTCCGCACAGGCAATTGCAATGGGAGGAACTCCGCCATACAGTTATCTATGGAGCAATGGTAATACTACCCCAACAGCAACTGGATTAGTTGTTGGATCTACCCAAGTAACGGTTACAGACGCTAAGAATTGTACTTCTGCTAATATCGTTAATATCTTACAGCCTTCCGCGCTCAGTATTATGGTAACTGATTCGACGAGCACCAGTTGTACTGCTTGTATCGGTGCTGCGTTGGCAACAGCAGCAGGTGGTTCTCCACCCTATACATTTACATGGTCTAACGGGACAATTTCCCAAAATGCAACCAACTTATGTGCTGGAGTTAGCCGGGTAACCGTTACAGATAATAATGGTTGCGAAGCAATTACCTCCGTATTGATTGGAAGCACCTCTACCTTAGCCGTTTCTAATTTCCAAGTAGACAGTACCATCAGTTGCACTGGAGTGTGTGATGCGGGTGCAACGGTAACACCAACTAATGGACAACCACCCTACTCCTACATTTGGACGGATGGCCAGACGACAGCGTCTGCATCAGGCTTGTGCGCAGGTACTAATCAGGTAACGATAACTGATGCTAATGGCTGCACTGTAGTCAGTGGAACTTCGTTTATAGATCCTGCTACAATTAACGTATTAGTCAACACGCAAGATGATGTACTTTGTTTTGGTGACTCAACCGGATTAATTGAAGTCATTGGAACTGGTGGAACACAGCCCTACTCTTTTTCTTGGAATACCGGGGAAACAACTGCTCTTATTTCTAATTTGGGGGCTGGAGTATATGTCGTCAATATTTTTGATGTTAATAATTGTAATACCTTACTAAGTGTACAAATTACAGAACCCAGCACGCCCGTCTCAGTTACCTTATCAGGAACACTTATCTCTTGCAATGGTGGTACAGACGGCACTGCAACGGCAGCTCCTGTTGGAGGAATTCCACCCTATAGTTATAATTGGAGTACTGGAGCAACCACCATCACTGCAACAGGTCTTTCTTCATCAAACTACACGATAACAGTATCAGATTCAAACAACTGTACAACAACAGGTAGTGTTCTCATCCTTCAACCCCAAGCGATAACACCAAGTATTTTAAGCACGACTACCGCCAATTGTGGTGCTTGTGTAGGAACTGCTGATTTACAAGTGTCAGGAGGTACTCCACCCTTCACATATTTATGGTCTAATGGAATGACAACCGAGGATGCAACTGGTTTATGTGCTGGCCCGCAAGGAGTCACTATTACCGATTCAAATGGTTGTTCAGCTAGTACCACTGTGCTGATCGGGGCTACTGCTAATATAGTATTAGACAGTATCACAGCCGACAACCTAGTTTCCTGTAATGGAGCCTGTGACGCAACATCTTCTGTTTATGTATCTGGCGGACAAACGCCTTTCAATTACCTCTGGAGTAATGGGGTAAATACCGCTTCTACATCTGGACTTTGTGCTGGTACTTATCAAGTAACGGTAACAGATTTTAATGGATGTATTGTGACAGCAGGTATTACATTCACCGACCCAATAATTTTTGGTGCCTCAACTACGTTGATCAAAGATGTAAGTTGCTACGGCGGCTCTGATGGTAGTGCCTCAACAACTGGATCTGGTGGTACGACACCCTATTCTTACCTTTGGAGCAATGGAGAAACAACACCAACTGCAACAAATTTATCCCCTGGAAATCAAACAGTAACATTGACCGACGTTAATGGTTGTGAAGCTGTTCAATCTATATTAATCAACCAACCCGACTCGTTAGATTTAACCTTAGTTACAACGATAGATGCAAGTTGTAGTAGTTGTATAGGAATTGCAATGATTACCGTATCAGGAGGAAGTCCTCCTTATACATTCTTGTGGTCAAATGGTGCTACAATAGAAGATGCAACCAACTTGTGTTCCGGTGTGAATTCTGTTCTAGTTACCGATGGAAATGGTTGCACAAAATCACTTAATCTAACGATTGGAAACTCCACCTCCTTTGGTGTAGTTAGCCTTACCGTTAGCAACCCAATTAGTTGTAATAGTGTTTGTGATGGTGCCACTTCATTGGTCTTAAGTGGAGGTCAACCTCCATATACATATCAATGGTCGGATGGTCAAACAACACCACAAGCTACAGGCTTGTGTACTGGCACCTATACGGTAACCGCTACCGATGACAACGGCTGTTCAAGTGGTGGAACAATTTTAGTTTCTGAACCAACAAACCTAGGTTTGACGCTTTCAGAAAATGGATCGATCGCTTGCGGTGGCAATACCAATGGAAGTATTGCAGCAACAGTATCAGGTGGTTCACCAAATTATAGTTACAACTGGAGTAATGGCGGGAATAGCCCAACGATAACAGGATTATCAGCAAATACTTATAGTTTAACCGTTTCAGATCAAAACTCTTGTTCAACAACAGCTTCCTTGACGATATCAGAACCTGCGTTACTTTCTGCATCAGCAGTCGAAGATACACCTGCAAGTTGCAGTGGAATCAGTGATGGCGCAGCTTCAGTAACAGCAACAGGAGGCATTGTACCTTACACGTATTTATGGACAAATGGTGTGACAACAAGTTCAGCCACTGGTTTACTCTCAGGTACAAACTCTGTCACAGTAACAGATGGAAATGGTTGTAAAGTAATTGATATTCTAGTGATTACAAGCTTAAGCGGCCCAGCAATTACAGGGATGACTTCTTTACCGACTACTTGTGGCAGTAGCGATGGACAAATCACTGTAACCACATCAGGAGGAGCAATTCCGCTCACGTTCAGTATCGATGGCGGGGCAACAACACAAGGCTCCAATGTGTTTACGAACCTTTCTGCACAGTTTTATACCGTCGAGGTTTCAGACATAAGTGGATGTGTTCAAACCGATACGATTACTGTAAACGATACGCCTTGGAACGAATTCGTAACATTTGATTTTGGGCATCCTAACTGTGGACAACAGAATGGCTATATAGACATCACTGTTCCTTCAGGAAATGCTCCCTTCCTTTATAGTATTGATAATGGAACTACAACACAATCTTCACCGATTTTCAATGGATTGCCAGCAAATACTTACCAGATTGTTGTTTATGATGTCAATAGTTGTGCAATAGATACCTTTGTAACGCTACAAACGATAGACGCCCCTATATTTGACTCAATTGTAGTATCTCGTCCAATCTGTGGGATGGATAATGGAGAAATTGAGATTTTTGCCTCTAAGGGATCAACCCCTTACGAGTATAGTGTTGATAATGGAGTGACTTACGGTTCAGTTAATTTGTTTAACAATCTAGCCCCAGGAACTTACGATATTCTTTTACGGGATGCGGATAGCTGTGTTATTTCATCTGTTGAAACCTTAGTCGACATTCAAGGTCCACAATTGACCTTTTTCCAAGGAATAACCCCTTCTTATTGCGGTCAATCGATCGGTCAAATTATTATTTCTGCGAATGGTGGGACTCCTCCATTGCAGTATAGCATAGATGCAGGAGGAACCCTACAGTTATCAGATTCCTTTCCAAATCTTGCTGGTGGCATTTACGACCTACTGGTGACTGATGATAATGGATGTACTGCAACCAAACAAGTGACGATATTGGATTTGGATGGGCCAGAGCTGGACGTTGCATCAAGCGTTTCACCTGCTTGTGGTCAGTCAGATGGGTCAGTAACACTTGCTGTGATCAATAACGGTGTTGCCCCATTCGAATACAAAGAAATCAATGGTACATTCACCAATAACAATGTATTTTCTATGCTTCCTCAAGGTACGTATGACTTTGTGGTTAAAGATTCGAAAAATTGCTATGACACGTTACAAGTTGTTCTAACCGATATACCAGGCCCTACAATCGATCAAATCCTTTCTGACAACCCAACGTGTGGAAATAGTTCAGGAAGCATCACAATCGCCGTTTCTGGGCCTTCTGCACCATTCCAATATAGTAATGACAATGGAGTAACCTATCAACCTTCTAATGTGTTTGCAAATTTAGCGGCTGGAAATTATGATATTGTTGTACTGGATACAAGAGGTTGTACTTCTAGCAGTCAGGTCTTATTAGTTGAGAATGGCATTCCTTCTATTGATTCGCTCTCTGTGCTTGACCCTGCCTGTAATAACCTAAATGGGGAAGTAACGTTATACGCTTCTGGTGGAAATCCGCCTTACCTATATAGTTTGGATGGCGTGAATTTCCAGTTGAGTAACGTGTTTGTAAATCTTCCTTCCGGACAACAAACCTTCTATGTATTTGATTCGACCGCTTGTCAATCAGATACGACAATCACCTTACTTAACCTGACTGGACCAATGCTTGATAGTATTGACGTTGATCACCCAGATTGTGGTATGAGTAATGGCCTAATCACACTGTTTGGCTCTGGTGGGAATCCTCCTTATTCCTACAGTATTGACAATGGAGCAACGTTTGGAACAAGCAATGTTTTTAACAATTTAGTTCCAAGTAACTACCTAATCGTCATCAAAGATGATCGGGATTGTGAGGTTGCAGGTACTGCTTTACTACAAAACCAGACGGGTCCACAAGTGGACAGTATCACAACAACTTCGAGTGACTGTAGTACAAATACTGGAAGCCTTACGGCAACCATTAGCGGTGGAACTCCTTCGTACACTTATTCTTGGAATACAACGCCAGTGCAAACTACAGCAACTGCGACAGGATTGGCTCCAGGTCAATATTTTGTGACGATTACCGATGTCAATAATTGCATCGTAGTAGGCACGGGGACTGTAACACCGCCTGTACCAACTATAGTAGACTTAGGACCTGACGTAAGTTATTGCGGTGCACAAGGCACTTTACTAGATCCTGGTCCAGGGTTGAGTTATATTTGGTCAACTGGAGCAACAAGTCAAACGATTTCAGTAAATACGGTTGGTCAGTACGCTGTTACGATGACTGATTTTTCCAATTGTATTTCTAGTGATTCCTTGCTGGTTTCAGAAATTCCGTTTACCCCTTCAGTCTCTAACGATACGGTGTTGGTTGTCGGTGATGTGATTCAACTCCAAGCAAGTGGCGGTATGATGTATGAGTGGTGGCCAGGGTTCGATTTAAGCTGTGATATTTGTCCTGATCCAATGGCAATGCCTGAAGATACAACGATCTTTTATGTAGAAATCAGTGCTACTGCAGACTGCGTGGATACGTTATCCGTTCAAGTCAATGTGGTAGAAACACTTGATGGAACAGTGGTAGTGCCAGAAGTAATCTCTCCAAACGGGGATGGCATTAACGATGAATTCATCATTCCTAATATCGGCTTATTCCCTTATAACCGTGTGCTCATTGTGAATCGATGGGGTGATGTCGTGTATGAGGCTAATCCGTATAACAATGATTGGTCAGGGACGCACAATGGGAATCCGCTTCCGCAGGGTACGTATTACTATTATATTGAGCTAGATGTGAATAAGGTGGATACTCGTCAGGGATCTCTTACGTTGTTACGGTAAAGATGTGAAAAAATCTAAGAAGAAAATCAAAATGCCATCGTAAAAATTTATAACCGCACAGGCGCACAAGTTTATGAGGGATCAGTCATTGATAAGGACAACTTTTGGGACGGGACATATAAAAACCAAGGAAAGCCTTTACCTGATGGCGTTTATTGGTATATGATTGTAGACAAAGACAAAACACTAAAGCAAGGAGCAGTTACTATGATTGGTTCATCTAATTAATATATTTCTACATAAAAAACAATCTCGCTATTTCTGTGTTTCACAACCATTCCTATTTCAGATTAACTCTAATTATTCTATTTTTGCAGAAAAAATAAATGGCACGACGACGACAAGGCAATGAACCAGAATTACCGAAAGGCAAACTATCTAAGGAGAGCTTGCGCAATGCCATGACTATTTTTAGATATGTGCTTCCCAATAAATGGTATCTGATTTCTGGTATGTTCCTTCTACTGATCTCTACTTCTGCCTCCTTGGTGTTTCCTGCAATATTTGGTGAAATGGCAAATGTAGCAAACGGCACAGCGAAATACGGCATCTCACTCAATCAGTTAATGCTATTTTCTGCGGCTGTTCTTGTTTCGCAAAGTTTGATCTCTTTTATTAGAGTACTGCTGTTTGCCCGTGTCAGTGAATACAGCATGGCTGATCTCAGAAAATCAGTTTACAAGAAGCTGGTTACACTTCCGATCACTTATTTTGACGATCATAGAGTAGGTGAACTAACAAGTAGGATTACAGCTGACATTTCAAGATTGTATGATATTTTCTCCTTCGTAATTGCACAATTTATAAGACAACTCGTTCTGTTGATTGGCGGAATTATTGTCATTTTTATTGCTGCACCAAGGCTTACCCTAATCATGCTTGCCACCTTTCCGTTTATCATAATTGTAACGATCATCATAGGAAGATATATCAGGAAACTATCTAAAAATAGACAAGATCAAGTCGCACAAACGAATGTAATTGTAGACGAAACGCTTAGTGCCATCCAAGTGGTAAAGGCCTACTCCAACGAATGGTATGAAGTGAATCGCTATGGTTCTTCTATCGACAAAGTTGTGGTAGTCGGTTTAAAACTTGCTACTGCTAGGGGCGCCTTTATTACGTTTGTCATTAGTATTTTGTTTGGTGGTATTATCTTTATTGTCTGGCAAGGAGCTCGTCTAGTAGAAGCAGGAGACATGGTGTTTGGAGATCTGATCTCATTCATCTTTTATACTGCATTCATCGGAGGTGCCATCGGTTCATTAAGTGGCGTTTATGAGCAATTGATTACAGCCTTGGGTGCTACTGAGCGTGTTCGAGAAATTCTTAACGCTGTTTCAGAAATAGAGCCGGAAGATGATCGTAAATTCAAGGATCAACGATTGAAGGGAGATATACAGTTTAATTCGCTTCAGTTCTCTTATCCTTCTAGGCCAGATATTCAAGTGTTAAAGGGGATTCAGTTTAACATTCCAGCAGGACAAAAAGTTGCATTGGTTGGAGCAAGTGGAGCGGGGAAGTCCACGTTGATTCAAATGTTACTAAGATTCTATCATCCAGAATCAGGCGATATCCTAGTAGATGGTAAGCCAATTCGAGATTACAATTTGACGCATTATCGAAGTAATTTGGCGTTGGTCCCTCAAGAGGTAATGCTCTTTGGTGGAACCATACTAGAAAACATCGCCTACGGCAAGGAAGAGTCTACCGAGGAAGAAGTAATAGAAGCAGCTAAACAAGCGAATGCCTGGGAGTTTATCCAAACGTTTCCTGAGCAACTGAAAACGGTGGTTGGAGAACGAGGCATTAAGCTATCAGGTGGTCAGCGTCAACGGATTGCTATTGCAAGAGCGATTTTGCGTGATCCAGCGATCTTGCTCCTAGATGAGGCGACGTCTAGCCTTGATGCGGAATCTGAAAAAGTCGTACAGGAAGCACTTGACAATTTAATGCAAAATCGTACTTCCATTATTATTGCCCACCGATTAGCAACTATCCGTAATGTGGATTGTATCTATGTGCTCGATAATGGCAAAATCATTGAACAAGGCACCCACGATGAGCTAGCGGCAATTGAGAATGGAGCTTATAGCAATCTTGCTAAACTACAATTTGAACAAACGATGTAACGGTTGTAACGTTACAACCAAAATTTTACTTTTCAACCCTTATTTTATTCGAACAAGAAACATTAAACTTCAGAAAATTAGTACTTTAGTGAAAATTATAATTGAAAAATCCTCCTCCAAGGAATTCAATTATCCTTCTGTTTGACTTATGAAACGTAGTATTGTTAACGATTAACAAACAATACAATTCAAATGAACTATCTAAATTATCTCCTACTTTTTTTGCTTCTCCTTTCCTTTTCTGCCGTTAGCCAAACCATAACCGTTGGGAATGGTGGTGATTTTCAAACACTTTCCCAAGCACAATCTTCCATGTCTCCTGGCGACACAGTCATCGTGTTGGATCAAACCTTTTCAAATGGTACACAATACCTAACTATCAATGGACTGCCAGGGCAACCAATTGTGATTATGGGACAGACCAATCAAGGACCGATTTTCCAAGGAGGGACTGAAGGAATACATCTCTCTGGCTGTAATTATGTTGAAATAAACGGTCTAGTATTCCAACAACAAACGAGCAATAGCATGAATATCGATGATGCGGGTTCTTACAATATACCCTCCACTGGAATTGTAGTTCGGAATTGTCTCTTTCGCGATATGGCTGCAAATGGTAATAATGATTTTTTAAAAATGTCAGGAGTTGATCAATTTTTAATCTCAAATTGCACCTTTATAAATGGTTCAAGTGGAGCAGGTTCAGGCGTAGACTTTGTAGGATGTCACTATGGCTCAGTAGAGGATTGTTATTTTGATAGTCCAGGTACTTCTGGCATCCAATGTAAAGGTGGTTCACAGTTTATTACTATACAGAGAAACGTGCTAAAGAATATTGCTGAACGAGCATTAAACCTAGGCGGAAGCACAGGACTACCCTACTTTAGACCCGCACTTCCCAACCCTATTGTCAATGCTTTTGAAGGTGCGGATCTCGATGTTTTTTCCAATGTATTTATAGGCAATAAGGCCCCGATTGCATATGTAGGCTGTGTTCGTGTAAAAGTGAGGAATAATACCTTTTACAAACCAGACGGCTGGGTCATTCGAATATTACAGGAAACCACAGTTCCAGGTTTTTTGACCTGTGCAGACAATGAGTTTAGCAATAATGTCATTTACCTTCAAAATGACTTGGTAGAAGTCAATATCGGCTCTGCTACCAATCCAGGCTCCTTTACCTTTAGTAACAACACTTGGTACAACGAATCTTCCAACAGTTGGTCGCCTGTTCTTCCTGCTCCAGCTCAGAATCAACAAATCGCAAATCCGCTTTTTACCGATCCGAGCAATGAAGATTTCAATCTTTTGGCACAAAGCCCTTGTATTGCAACTGGATTTCAGTATAGTACGCCTACTACAGATTTCAATCAACTTCCATTTGCCAATCCTCCGTCAAGAGGTGCCTACGAGGGAAACCTAATAGCAAGCACGGATGTGGCAGTGCGCCTGTTTCTAGAAGGCGCGTATCTTAGCAACAGCTTAATGAAAGATGACTTGCGTAGTAAAGGCTTACTTCCAGCGACTGATCCTTGGTCACTTTCTCCTGATATTCTTCCCGCTGCAATGACTGTTTCAGGTAACAACGCGCTGGTAGACTGGGTGCTGTTAGAATTCAGGGATCCGAATGACATCTCTTCTACCATCTACACGACTTCCGCAGTGGTTCAACGAGATGGTGACTTAGTGACTTCTGACGGAGTGAATCCCATAGCTATTGAACAATCATTACCACCATCCGTCTACCTTGTGGTCAACCACAAAAATCATTTAAAAGTGATGAGCCCGATCCCAATTCCCCTTATAGCCAATGCGCTTACTTATGACTTTACAACCCAAAACTCTTACCTTGGAGGTGGTGCAGGTCAAAAAGAACTCAGCACTGGTGTTTGGGCATTAAACACAGGCAATGGCAATGGTGACAAAGAGATTACTGGAGATGACAGAATCTCATGGGCCTTAGAAAACGGCAACTTCAATGTCTATTCAACAACTGATTTCAATATGGATGGAGAAGTCACAGGAGCGGATAGAATCACCTGGAGCTTTAACAACGGATTATTTTCGGTGGTGCCTTAATAAGAGAGCACACCTGGCTAATTCCCCTCGTTCTTGCAGCGCTAATTGCTTTTTACATTATTGAGGATTCTGACCTATCTTTCCAGATTTTACCGCTACAGGTTACATTGTGACATTGACAATTTGTGTTAAAAATAGTAGTTTCGTATCCTAAACCACTGTCTTATGAATCCTCACGAGAACATAGTAAACCCGTATAATGGATATGACCCAAACAAGCAGTTGCGACCGCAAATTAACCAATTTGAGTTCTACAAAACAACTGGATTTGAGCTAGGCTGGCTGCTTCTGAGACCGATTAGCACAGCAATGTCCCCTAGTGAAGAGCCAGCACTTGTCAAGCGGTTCTCAGCAGGTCAGAAGGCGCTTTACTTTTGGTGGTTTGTGGACGCTGAGGTAACGAATGGTGGATTTGTTCAGTTTTATTACAATGAGAAAGAACGTTATATACCAGCGGTACTCAATGGATTAAAACAGGTGGGCGCCAGTGAGATGGAAGCACTCATCAGTAAAGCACACCAAGCATTTCAGGAAAGTAAGACGGAAATTGAGCAAGCAAGAAATAAGAGCCTGTTCAACCAAGATCTATATAAACGATTGAAAAGCTTGACAGAGCTAGATGAGCAATACCATAGCATTAGAGACAAAACAATGGGACAATTAGAGGAATATGCTCGCTTACATCCTGATGAATTCTGCGTAGATGAGCAAGGAGCACCCTTTGGTTCTAGTACGGAACAGTTCAAGACCTATCATGCCAATGGCAGCGTATTTGAAGAATATTCTGTGGTAAATAATCGGCTTGAAGGTCTGTACAAGACTTATTATAAATCGGGAGCACCCAAACTGATCCATACCTATCTCAACGGAAAACAAAGTGGCGTACAAAAATTACTGTATGACAATGGAAATCCGCAGGAAATTATTACGATTGATGCAGAAACGGGTGCTAGAACAATGGAAACGTTTCACTACAATGGCAAGCCTTTTAAAATTGGACACTTTGATGCGATTGGCCAAAAGAAAGGTGTATTCAAAGAGTGGTTTGCAGATGGGTCGCTCCGAGAATCAGCTACCTTTGTTTCTAATGAAGAGCGGACAGGAGAATGGGTGAAGTATTGGCCCTCAGGTTTTAAAAAGATTGATGCAGTTTGTACTGGTGGTAAAGTCAAATTTGTTAACTATTGGACTCAAGAAGGTAAACAGCTACTGAAAGACGGTACTGGCCTATTTGTCAATGCATTTGAAATGGATATGGCGATCACGAAAACGAACTACCGATACGAAACAAACTATAAAGATTATAAGCGGAATGGAATGTCGAAACAGTACATTAATGGCACATTGGCAATGACCCAAGAGTTTTTAGATGATTTGGAACATGGTTGGAAGAAACTCTATGATGAAGAAGGAAATATCATGGAAGAGAAGCGGTATGAGAATGGGGTTTTAATTGATTGACTTTTTTCGAATTGACGAGTTCAATTACTCGTAATAGAAGTTTAAGAAGTGTTTTATATTAAACGTCAACGAGTTAAATTCTGAAATAATTTGATATTTAGTCGAATACAATTGGCGAACTAAATTTTATATGCTAATTTTCCGATTCAATTTTCAACTCAAATCATATGTTAAAATTTTCTGAGCTCAAAGTAACTGCTGAATTTCTTGCGAAAGCTAACGCAGGCAAGAAAAAGAGACCCAAAATAGTTAATCAGTACAAGCGTTGCAATGAAGCGAAATTTAGTAAGAAGAAACGGAAGTTATTCGTCGAAGCCTATATGGAATTAGTGGAGAACGGTTGGCTCAATGAATTTGTGAATATACATGGTGACATGAGTCATAACTTTCACACTTGCAATATGATGAATGGCTCTTGCGATGTCATTGGCTCCTATCGGTTTCTTGCTTGGCATCGACTTTACCTATTGAAATTTGAAGAAAAACTCCGTGAAATGGATAACCGTCTAGTCGTTCCTTTCTGGCGATGGACAAAAAACAGACGTTTCCCAAAATGGTTAAAAGACGTTCAACCAACAGGAATGGTCAACAGAATGGGCAAGAAGTATAATGTGACCCGTGAACTTCAATCGTCAGATCGCCTACCAACAAAGAATGACATAAAAAGCCGAATGGCGCTTAATGAGTATGAGGCATTTACCCTTGCAATAGAAGGAATGGATCCTCGAGGAGCACATAACCGTGTTCATGGCTGGGTAGGTGGCACGATGAACACCATGTACTCTCCTGCTGATCCAATTTTCTGGCTTCACCATGCGGAATGTGATCGTTTGTGGTATAGTTGGCAAGTAGATCACCCAGATCAACACCCTCCTTTGACAGGGAATGATGCCATACTTACTCCTTGGAGGGAGCGATATTCAGATATGGCTGATTTGCAGCAATTACCTTTCTTCTATCGGCAGTTAAATGTCTAATTGATGATTACGTTTTATCCAATTTCAAGACCTTCTCCTTAATAATATCCAAGAGCAAATCGATCTGCTCTAAATGGGTTCTAAAGATCACGATTGCTACGCGAATCCAGTACACTCCGTTTATCGTAGTAGAGGAAAGAAATATCCGTCCATCCATCTGAATCGCTCGAATCAACTTTTCATTGAAGGCATTGACCTCACCCCTTGCGGGGAGATAGCGGAACATTGCAACAGAAAGCTCTGGTTCTGGGCCTGCCTCGAATCCGTCTAGCGCTTTGATTTCTTGGTAGAAGTAGCGGGCAAGGCATAACTTTTCTTCTAGTGCAGCTCTAAAGGGTGATAAGCCAAACAACTTGAGCGGCAACCACAAGCGCATCCCTCTAAAGTGCTTGGTCAGCTCAGGTGAAACATCGGCAGGTGAGATTTCTTGATTTGCTCCTACTGTATCTTGCATATAATCCGCTAACCAGTAATACGCTTTTATGACTTTCTCTTTGTTTTTAATAAGCACCGTGCCAGAACCAAATGGTAAAAATAGCGTTTTATGTGGATCAAGTGTCACAGAGTCTGCTTGCTCAATACCCTTGAATTTTTCTGCCATTGCTGGAACCAGTTTAAAGAATCCACCATATGCAGCATCTACATGAAACCAGCAATTGTATCGTTGAGCAATAGCAGCTATCGGCTCAAGTGGATCAATTGCACCGGTGTTTGTTGTGCCACAGGAAGCATTGATAAAAAAAGGCTGTAAACCATCGGCTTGATCCTTGAGTATCGCTTGTTCTAATGCCGTGGCAGAAAGCCTTAATCCTTCATCTAAGGGAATATAACAAAATTGTGCTTCAGCTAATCCTGCTATTCTGAATGCTTTCTGAATGGAATGATGCGCTTGTTCTGAAAGGTAAACGACTGATTGCTCGATGTTCCTTGCTTTGATGTTATGGGCTTCTCTTGCAGTGACAACAGCGATCAGGTTTGCAATAGAGCCTCCAGAGGTCAGATTACCACAGGCTGACGGGGGATATCCGATGAGTTCACACATCCATCGGATGAGCATATTTTCTAGGCGGACAGCACCAGGAGCAGCATAGAAGATACCAGCATACCGATTGCTAACCGCTGCCATAAAATCGCCTAGCGCTGCAGGATATAACCCGCCACCAGGAATGTATCCCATATGGCCGCTAGAAGCTGGATTCAGGGCGACCTCATCAATGTTTTTGGTGGTACTGTCTAGCAATGTTGCGAGGTCTGTTGGCTCTTCTGTGATGTTCAAATCATAAATCCCTTCACCAGTGTCACTAGAAGCGATATAGGTTTTGCAGGTATCTAGCTTTGTGATAAAATCGTTGGCGTACTTGAGTACTTGTGTGTTCCATTGCGTTCTTTGGGATTGGTTGGGATCCAGTAATCTGGAAATCTTTTCTAATGCTTTAATTTTATCAATCATTAATTCTTCTACCCTTTATTATTGTACTGTTCTAATTAGCTCCTTTTTTCATTCCTTTGAAGAATGCTCTTAAAAACAAAAATGCACCAATGCCAATGACACCTATGTTTACAGATCGCCATATAGAACCAGCAGTAAACGTGTAATTCAGAAAAAAGTACAGCCCTGAAACGATGATCAATACATACAAAAACTGTTGCCCGAGGTTGTGTAACTGGTCGATCCGTTGCGTCATTCCTTCCACTCTTATTTCCTGCTCACCACGATTGGCTGATTTCAAGTAACGGGATAGTTGATTTGGGAGCGAGACCGCAGTTGTCATTTGCGTTTTAAATGTATTGACGATCATGTCTTTAAAGCCAGTCTCCTTGTTAAGTACATGTGTTTTTATATAGGGACGAATCACCTGAATAGTATCCAGCTCTGGAGCTAGTAAATAAGAATTTCCAATCAATAATACGATGGTTCGATTGAGCAAAATGTAATCCTTTGGAATTCGAATGGTATTCGAGACTTCTCTTAAATCGACTTGCCGAAGAATCGAAGCAATCGACGAAAGTCCTGAGTTTAAACGGATATTCTGAAAATTCATTCCGTCAAATTGGACTTCATTTTGTAGGAAATTTTTGAAAATCTCTATTAACTTTTCTACATATTTTCTTGAAGCATTGTCATAACCAATAAAACCCATTTCTTTCAGCGCAGCGACAGTGTCTTCAGTGTCGTTTCGAATAACAGCTTCTACCAGTTTAGGCAAGGCTTCTTTCATACTAGGATGTAGTCTAGAAACGGCACCAAAGTCTAGTAAGACAATCTCTCCTTGCGGATTGACTAAAATATTTCCAGGATGGGGATCAGCGTGGTAAATTCCATCCACCAAAATCATTTTGCACCACAGTTCTAGTAACCGTTTTGCAACATCTTCTTGGTCAACTTCCCAACGCGTCAATTGATCTGTGTTTGCGATTTTAGTGCCTTCACAAAAGGAGGATACTAGAATTTTTTTGGTACAAAACTCAGTATATAACTTTGGAATTTTCACTCTTAACGACTCTTCATCCTTTAAGTTCTCAGAGATTTGCTGCATGAACGCTGCTTCCTTGGTATAATCCAGTTCTTCTTCAATCATTTGACTGACTTGCACATAGGTATGATCGAGTCCTTTCATATCCATAAAATAGGCATGAAGTTTTACTAAATTTTTCAGGATTTTCAAGTCTGCATGTGCTATCGTATCGATATTGGAATGTTGGATTTTCACTACCACCCACTCCGCTTCAATCATTGCTCGGTGGACTTGACCGATAGAGGCTACAGCGAGGGGGTTTTCCTCAAAATTAGTGAATAGCTCTTTTGGTGATTTTCCTAGTTCCTTTAGAACGGTAGCGGCGATTTCTTCAAATGGACGAGGCATCACTCGATCCTGCAATTCTTCTAGGGGTGCTCTAAATTCTTCAGGCAGGACGTTTGACAGGTTCGAAATCAGCTGCCCAAATTTAATAAATAAACCTTCTAATTCCTGAACACTTTTTTTGATGCGGAGCGCATTTTTCTGGTGCAAACCCTTGATTCGTTCACTATAATACTGCTTACCAAACAGCTTGCTTTTTAGGTGTAACCAATAATAACTAATCAATACCCTAAACGCTGTATAGTAAGCCTTTCGTTTTCGATAACTAGGGGCGTATTTTTTTGAGTTCGCCGTCATAAACTAATATTCAATCGAAGCACAAGTTAATCGATTATTATTTAAATATGATCTTATTATCAGCTAGTATTTTCAGCTTGTCTATTAATCCTACACATCCGAATCCTGCATTCCCTCCTGTTATTCCAAGTACAGGTCACCGTTTATCCATTCTTTATCGAATACTGTTGGGTATTTTTTGTAGAACTCTATTGCTGGTTCATTCCAATCAAGGACTTGCCACTTAATTCGCTTAGCCTTGAGCTGTTTTGCGGTTTCGATGAGGGTATCGAAGAGCTGTTTACCGATACCTTGTTTTCTGTATTCATGGCTCACGACAAAATCTTCTAGGTACAGCATTCTACCTTTCCAAGTAGACCAGACCATAAAATACAATGCCATTCCCACTACTTTTTCATCCTCGATGGCGACAAGCGTTTCAAAAACATTGGCGTCGAAGTTTTCCTCATAGTCTGAGAGCGTAGCGGTGACCGCTTGCGGTTGGTTTTCGTAGATGGCGAGCTCTTTTACTAGGGTCAAAACTTGCGCAAGATCTTCTTTAGTAGCTTTTCGTATCAAAATTATTGGTTAAATTTTATTTAAGAATTCCTTCTATTAATGGTTAATTACCTTATGATTTAGCTTCTTCATTTGGATCTCAACAATTTCGGAATAGATTTTTTATAGTTAGATTATTTTCTTGTAAAACCTCTCAATCTAAGATAACAAATATAGAACGTAAAAATTATTCAAATAGGATTTGAACGATCTAATCATTGCGTAAAAAAAAGGAATGACAGTTTCAACTATTAGAAAAAAAATCATTCTAAGGGCAGCGTTTTCAAATCCTTTAACGTTTTTATTTTGAATTCACTTACCACCATTCATTTAATTTGAATTGTTAACGATTCAACCTTTGATTCATTTAATCAAGCTATAAAACTAGTCAATTAGTATTCTAATATCTAAGGTAGATTTAGCTGAAAATTTCGTCTAATCATGATCTTTTGTATTCGCATACTTCCATAAGTTTACCGCTTATTGGGATTGGCATTTCTTTGCTTACTTATAAATCAAATTACAACTATGAAAAAATTATTTCTCTTTCTAATTCTTATTTTATTAGCTCAATTCGTACATGCACAATGTTCCACATTTGCTATTACTGCATCAGTAACGAGTCCTTCATGCGCTTTTCCATGTAACGGGTCTGCCAATGTTACTGTTAGTGGTGGTACGGCTCCATATTCGTATCAATGGGACAATGGTAATACAACCCCAGTTTTCGGTAGTCTGTGCCCAGGGACATATGTTATTACTGTTACTGATAATAATGGATGCAATGCTACTGATGCAGTAACGATAACAGGCGTTAACAATCCACTTCAGTTAATTGTAAATGTGAATAATAACTCGAGCTGTTTCAATATAAATGATGGATCTGCTAGTGCTATTGTTAATGGAGGCGTTCCCCCATACAACTTTATCTGGAGCAATGGATCGGCAAACGCAACTGTAACTGGTCTTTCTGCCGGTACACACAGTGTAACTGTTACTGACCAAAGTAATTGTACCGTACAAGATTTTGTCTTTGTTCTTAGCCCACCTGCATTGGGTTCCACAACCACAGCGAATAATTCATCTTGTTCCTCTCCATGCAGCGGTTCAGCATCAATAATTGCGAATGGTGGCACGGTTCCATATACGTATCTATGGGCTACTGGAGCCACGACTCCAACCGTAACTGGACTTTGTCCAGGCAACTATACCGTTTCTGTAATGGACGCAAATGGATGTATGGATGTTAATTCTGTCACTATAATTGGTACAAGTAATGCGCTTCATTCAACAATTACATTAATCAACGACGTAAGTTGTACAAGCTTGAATGATGGGTCTGCATCTGTCGCCGTGACTGGAGGCGTTCCACCATACAGCGTCCTTTGGAGCAATGGAGAAACGACTTTTATTGCAACACAATTAGAACCTGGACTTCAAACTGTCGTAGTGAATGACAGTTTGGGATGCTCTACATCAGGAACCATTTTAATTGGTGATAGTGGTATTTCTTTTTCCGTTACATCTTCTAATACTACTTGTAGTACGGATGATGGTACCGCAACTGTTACCTTGAATCCTCCAATCCCTAATCCTACTTTTCAGTGGAGCAACGGCGCTACAAGTCAGGTAGTAACTGGATTAGCAGAAGGTTGGTATTCTGTTACCGTTGTCAATCAAGATAATGGTTGCCGGTCCAAAAGATTGATTGAAGTTATAGAAGATCCTTCTTGCTTTGTTACAATTGAAGGATATGTTTTTATTGACAACTTAATGCCAGATTGTGTTACTGATCCAGGTACACTGCCTGCAATAAGTCGATTAGTATGTTTGAGCAATGGTGTAGATTCAACGTATACACTTACAGATTCTACTGGTTATTACTCATTTACTGGAGATGCAGGGACGTATACCGTTCGATTGGTTCTTCCACAATTTCACAACCTTATTTGTGGTAGCACAATCAATACAGTCAATGCCCCAATACTACAATCAACTTACCAAGGTGGTGACTTTTATCTTGATGTTACTCCTATTCAAGACATGTCTGTTTATATTTCTTCTGGACCAGCGCGTCCTGGCTTTTCACGTAGTATGAGAGTTCATTATTGTAATTTTGGATCTGATACGATAAGTGGAACAATTGAACTAGTTCATGATTCAATACTTACCAACTTTTATGCTTTAGGACAAGAAGATAGTTATGACCCAACAACCAATACTGTAATTTGGTCTTATTTCGATTTACCGCCTGGAGATTGTCGTTTATTTTATGTACGATTCACAATTCCAGCTACTTCTCCAATAGGAACACAACTGTGCGATGATGCTTTTATCACTCCCCTAGCAGGTGACATTAATGAAGCAAACAACTCCTTCACATTATGTCAAACTATTACAGGTTCTTGGGATCCAAATGACAAGCAAAATTTTATAGGAGAAGACCCATTTGGAGGTGATTTTTATGAAGAAGATTCCACGTTCCTTTATCAGGTTCGATTTCAAAACACGGGTAATGATACTGCCTTTACAGTAGTCATCCGAGACACCCTTGATTCAAATTTAGATGTGGAATCACTAAACTTGATTGAGGCTAGCCACAATTACACCTTGCAATTTGATGGTCCTAACATCCTAGAATTCTGGTTTCAAAACATCATGTTGCCAGATAGCAATGTCAATGAACCCGCCAGTAATGGGCATGTCCTGTTCACCATTAATCGTGCTATGAATATCCCAATTGGAACGACTATAGAAAATAGAGCCGGCATTTACTTTGATTTTAATGCCCCCGTGATGACAAATACCGTCGTAAACACGTTGGCTATCTTGGCATCAATTGGTGAGGAAGTACCTGAAGAACAGTTGCTCCCATTAGTCGCATTTCCTAATCCAACAAGTGATGCGCTCTATCTGGAGGTGACTTTACCGGAGGCTGGAAATACAAGCGTATCTGTCTACGATGTTACTGGTCAACTGGTGGGGGATGAACTAAGTAGTGGGCATTTACAGAAAGGTAGACAACAACTACAAATTGCAACAAAAGACTTACCGGATGGCACTTATTTTTTACGGTTGCAATCTGGAAACTTTGTAGGAGTAACGCGTGTGATTGTGGTGCATTAATTGAATTACTTCTTCTCTGTCATATAAAATCAGTTGTCTGTAGGTGGGCAACTGATTTTTTATTTTGGAACGGCACTAAACAATCCGTTATTCGAAAACCATAATGCTTTATCTCCTCCTGTTACGTCGCTATCCATATTAAAGTCTACCGTTGAATAAATTTTGGAAAACCCATTGCTTTGGCTCCAGCGTACACGATCGACACCATTCACATCATAACTTGTTTGATCGGCAACCTGATCACCATCTCCAGCGACTAATGCCCAGATTCCAGCTCCTATTTCCTTTTGGCCGGTGCTACCTATCGCATAACTGTTCTGTGTGCTGAAATCCCATGTCAAGCTTCGGTTGGCTACTGCCACTGGGACAGGAGACATGGCCGCCATGTGGTTGCGATGTTCGACTACAACGTAATAATCTTGGTCAACAAGTGTTTTTGTTTTACAGATTTCAGGCCAGTAAACAGTACGATCATCCTTAACTATTCCAGCGATCTGTAGGACCTCGCTAGACTTCGTGACATCCGTTCTTAAGGATAATAATATCCAATCGACATCTGATGAGTTGTAATCTGCATCGCTCCATCCTTGCCCTTCGGTACCGTTGTAGTTCCATGGGGCAGTGTTATAGGGTTGCCCAGTACTGGAATTGTTTGTCATCCCTGGCAACACTTGGTGTACGGTATTCAGTGTTGTGCTCATATTGCCTGAATTACTGTCATACGCTCCTTCAAGCAGGAGTCGGATATCTAGTTCTACTGGGCCTGGATATGCTTCCATAAGGCGAAAACCAAATACCCCGAAATTGGGCACCCAGTGCCCTAGGGTTCCAAAGTAATTACTGTTGAACCGTCTAGCCTTACACAATTGAAAGATGGCATCATAATGATCAATAAATGCATCGAGATAGCGCGTATCACAAGTATGATGATACATTAGCCAATATCCATGTGCATAGGAAATGATTCGGCCAACTCGGTGAGAAGAAGCCGTATTTACATTATAAGGGATGGCAGTTGATGAGTTATCATAGGCAGTAATGAGGTTGTCCCAGTGCGGTCCACTTGTTAATCCTGTTGCTGTATAAAGTTGAAGCGCGATGGATCGAGCACTATAAAAGTCACTAGAGCCTGTATTATTCCAATCGACATTTGGTGCATAGCTATTTACCTTATTGATGACATATTGCATAGTTGCCGCATCTCCAGTTTGCTCAGCATAGATGTACAAATTTAACAATTGCCAGTTATAATTTCGATATCCGTTGTCAATACTATTGTAATACGTATTGTAGTTGTTTAGATTATTCATCACGAAGTTCTTTGACTGATTGTAACAAACACCTAACAACGGATCAAGTGGATTCGTAGTAGAAGCATAGATTGTTGTATCCATATATTGACTATAACTTAACAACCAAGGCATACCATACTCCGTTTCTCCCGACCACAAACTGGGAACGTAATTAATTTCACCTTGCACATTTGAGGATGTAAATTGATTATTTACTGGATTAATAAACGTGGATGGATCATTGGTATTTACTCCAGCAAAGTTACTTGCATAATGCCCATGTATTGCTGAATGCCAATCGTAGCATCCATGGAAAATAGGTGCATTTAGATCAATACCAATGCCCGTTTCATAGGTACAGTTACGTGCTTCCTTTCCCCAAATATAGGTGAGCAGATAAACATCACTTAAGCTTGAGAATGAAGACAATAAATTATAATCAGGATTAAATTGTTTCGACATTTCGCTAGCAGGATCAAATGGAGATGCATTCGAAAGGTAGTAATACAAACGATTACCGTCTATTTCAAGTTCGTAATCAATTCCTTTTATTGAAAAATCTCCAGCAATAATCTCATGTTGATCAAGGAGAATATTACATGAAAATGAGGCGTCATTTTTAGTTGAGCCAAGTAAATGTATAATTCCATTAGCTAATTCAATAGGATGAAAAGTTACGAATAGGTCCTTTTCTTTCCCTTGAAAATCGAGTTGAAAACTTCCTGGCTTCTTATTTACACTTAGCGTCTTTAAGACTTGAAAATTAGATGCTGGACAATTGACAGATAGCTGATTATCGAGATCAAGATTGCAGGCACCAACTTTTGAAGAATCATAGACTCTGAGTTCCTTTAATTGGGCGAAACTGTACTGGGCAAACAAGAGTGGAGCTAGAAGTACAAATAACTTTTTCATTGGCTGGAGGATTTAGTAATATGGATATTTAGAATAGAAAAATAAAGGATTATCTTAATATATCCTAAAATTGTAACGGCGAATTACAAGTAAGGGTAAATTGCAATTCGCTGCAGTATTCGCAATTTCCCAGCACTACATATCAGTTATTAGTCTCGTGTTTCTGTGGCAGCGTCGGTTCACTTTCAACTGTCTAGGGTTTCGAAGTTGGGTTTTGACTTACTGCATAAGCCCCATATCAGCCTCCTAATCGACTTTCAGTGACCCCGTAGACATATACCTTGAATGCTCTGGGGTCTTCTCTTCGCGGCCTCCTAGGGAGGGTGGGATGTCTTCAAGCTCTGCAAACTGGTCATTCAATTGCGAGACGGGTTTGTTTACTTTAATAGTTTAACTAGTTGGTTAAACAAAAAAGCCTGTTCCATTTCTGGAAGCAGGCTTTATATTTTCAAGTATAGAGATGACTTATCTCTTTCGACTATTTGGTTATAAGTCTTTTGATCTAGGTTTCGCGGAGTAATTTACTTTTAACTGACCGGTTTTTCTCAATTTGGTTTTAACATCTTGAACAATTCCCATGGTAACTTCCTTATCCACTCTAAGAGAGGCGGTCATTAATGGTTGTAATTGTTCTTGGATTTTCAACTTTTCTTTTTCGAGGAAAAGTGGAATATCGTCAACAGTTGCAAAAGCGTCATTGAGTTGAAGTCTTGGAGCACTACCGAACTTATCACGATATCGTTCTTTAGGTGTTCCAATGTATAGATAACTTACGAGTGATTTCTTCTCGAGTTTTTGAAGCTCAGTTGCATCTGGTACGACGACATCAATCTTTAGGTCAGAGTTTTTCAATACGGTTACAACCATAAAGAAGAACAAAAGTATAAAGATAATGTCAGGTAAGGATGCAGTAGAAATCGCAGGTACGGTTTTACCACGTTTTTTTCTAAATTTTGACATAATTCAGTTTAGTTTATTAATCACCAAAATCAGTTGGTTCAGCCTCAGAGATTACTAGGGGAATATTACCACGAAGTTCTTTCTTTTTATCAAAAGGTAGATCCTCGTAGGTAGATCCATGAAGTTCCTGTGCCTTTTCATCCCATATCTCGTTATAAGCTGCTTTAAGTTCATTGTAAACAGCAAGATAGGAGCCATAAGAAGTACCACGGTCATTCTTTAAAGAAATGATGGCATTTTTAGGGCTTTCAGACATATTCTCCAAACGTTGGGGATTTATAATAAATACTTTCGCATTTTCTTTTAAATCTCTAACCATCATTGGTTCACCTCTGACAAGTAATTCGTCATTTGCATTTACCAAAACAGAATACACATTTCTGGTTTTCAGTTTTTGCGTTTCAGGCGGTTCATCTGACCAAGGTGGCAGCTTCACCGTAATTCCTTTATCGACATCAATTGTAGTTGTTACAAGGAAGAAAATCAATAAAAGAAACGCAATATCCGCCATTGAGCTGGCGTTAATTTCTGGCCGTTCTTTGGGCATAATTTTATTATTTAAAGATTCCTTGTAATTCTGACACTACCATCAATAGTACTGCACCAACTGCCATGGCAATAGCGGTCCAGATTGCGGCACCGATCATTTTACCAGTTCCAGCACTAACAGCAAACTCCTTCATAGAGCTCGTTATTTCGCCTGAAGACATAGAGTATCCGATACCGAAAATCACAGCAATGACAGCAAGTCCACCCAACATTCTGATTGCAGACTTAGGGCTAGAGGCAATATTCATTACTTCTAAGACTACCGCTGCAATAGCAGCGATGATTGCCATCCATTTTGCACCAAGAATTCCGAAATCAAATAATCCTAGTGGATATAAATCTTCATTCGTTGGATTGGATCCTAGACCACTTAGTCCTGAAAAAACAAAAACAAGGAATAGGATAACCATAAGTGCTCCAAAACCGAATGCTATGAGCTGACCATGTTTATTTAATGTATTATATAAGCTTTTCATTCGCTGGTTTCTTTTAAGAGTTTCTTCTAATGGATTTGTGATCTACAAGCATATCTACCAAATTGATAGAGGAGCTTTCCATTTTATTAACAATACCGTCAATTTTTGAAACAATGTAGTTGTAAAACAACTGAAGGATAATTGCAGCAATAAGACCAAATACTGTTGTTAAAAGGGCAACTTTAATACCACCGGCAACAATCGCAGGAGAGATATCACCGACTTCAGCAATTTTATCAAATGCTTTGATCATACCAATTACTGTTCCCATAAATCCAAGCATCGGAGCAATAGCGATAAAAAGAGAGATCCAAACAAGTCCTTTCTCTAAAAGTCCCATTTGAACAGCACCGTTAGAAACAATTGCTTTTTCAATATTTTCTACGCTTTCACCATTAGAAGCTCTTTTAAGACCATCATACATGATACTTGCCGTAGGGCCAGGAGTTGACTTTGTAATTTCTTTTGCAGATTCAAGATCACCATCAGCTAGAGCAGTATTTACTCTATCCAATAACTTGTCTGTGTTAGTGTCTGCTATATTAAGTGTAATAATACGCTCTATGCAAAATGCTAGACCTAGAATTAGACAAACTAATACTAAGGACATAAAGCTCCATCCACCTTGAATAAAGTATTCCTTTAATTGTTGATGGCCAAAAGTTTGCCCTGCATCATCCTGTGCGAATGCTGTTACTGTTGATAACATTGAAATTCCCAGGATTAATAAGGGCGCAAATAATTTTCTCATAATTGTTAAAATTTATGCGTGGTAATTGGTTAATGATAATAGATTAACTTTCTTTAAAATCAATTTTCGGTTAATTTTTACTTCTCAAATACGTGGAGAGTAAGGGATTCGAACCCTTGAAACCCTTTTGAGGTTTACACGCTTTCCAAGCGTGCGCCTTCGACCACTCGGCCAACTCTCCTCAAAACATATCCTTTTGATATGATATGAAAGGAAGATGCAAAAATTGCAAATAATGTTTAAAATTCAAAATTTTATACCATTTTGTTCACATGTGAATTATTTGCATTACCTAAATAATGGATTGAAAGTAATACAAAGGATTTATATTATGGTAATGGAAAGGCAATTATTTGATCGATCTTTTTTATAAACATCGAACAACAATCAATTTTGGGAGGCTCAAAAGGCCTGATTTGAGCTATTTTTGAATTCTTTCCCCGAATGAAGTGGTTGCGGCAAGTTTGGTGGAAGATTCTTTTTAATTTCAATTAAGTTTCGTTTGGTAGTATAATGCAAAAATTGCAATGATTATTGTAAATGAATTGTTTGTTTTATGTCATAATTTAGTAATTGGTGCTCAATAAATAGATCTTTGAGTCTCTTTTTCACTAATACCAATCGAATAGGTTAACCATTTTAAAAGACTAGGTTTTAGATTCTATAGAGCATTCCAGACACCTATTTAACTTTTCA
Source organism: uncultured Saprospiraceae bacterium (assembly GCA_937959115.1). Lineage (GTDB taxonomy): Bacteria > Bacteroidota > Bacteroidia > Chitinophagales > Saprospiraceae > JAHDHB01. The sequence continues at coordinate 42,207 of CALGAW010000060.1, read as the reverse complement.
TAAAGTTAAAGCACTTATAATCAAGCACTAATTTTAATAAAAAAATAAATAAATCACTGATTGCAATTTCACCTTAACTTTTTTTACTAAATTTACCATTGTAAATCAACTAGGTAATTCCTCCTTTATAATTACTTATTTCGAAACGTAGCTTTGCCTTTAATTAGCTATTTTAAGAACGTTCTAAACAATTCTCGATGATTAACTTAACCCAACGGATCAACATTTGGTCTTGGATAACCCTATTCCTATTTTCTTCTCAACTGTGTTTTGCAGGTACTGTTAGCGGAGAGCTAAGAAAATGGCACAAAGTCACCGTGTCGTTTGATGGTCCAAACACCTCTGAAACTGCAAACCCAAATCCATTTACTAACTACAGACTTCAAGTCACTTTCACAAACGGTACAACAAGCTACAACGTGCCCGGCTATTATGCAGCCGATGGAAATGCAGCCAATTCTAGCTCTACAAGTGGCAATAAATGGCTCGTGCACTTTGCACCAGACAAAACAGGAACTTGGACCTATACCGCTTCTTTCCGTCAAGGAACTGATGTAGCACTAAGCACAAACGCCACAGCTGGCTCACCCGCTGGATTTATGGATGGAGAGACAGGCACATTTAATGTAGCTGCCACCAATAAAACGGGTAGAGACCATCGTGGAAAAGGAAGAATGGAATACGTAGGCCAACATTACCTTCAATATCAAGAAACTGGTGAATACTTCGTTAAAATGGGCGCAGATGCTCCTGAAAACATGTTTGCTTACAATGATTTTGATGCCGTACCGAATAGAGGTAATCGAAGAAAAACATGGGCACCACATGCTGGTGACTACAATGCTGCCGATGCCTCAGCTTATACTTGGAAAAACGGTCAAGGAACCGAAATGCTTGGAGCAATAAAATATCTTTCCGATAAAGGAATGAACGTCTTCTCCTTCCTTACATTAAGTCTGCACGGTGATGATGAGAATGTATTCCCTCACTTACTAAAAGTGAACGAAGGAACTTATAACGGCTATAATGACGCTCAACAATGGAATAACGGCGTCCACCATGATAGGTTTGACGTCTCTAGGCTTGCCCAATGGGAAAAAGTTATGGAGTATGGGGACAAAAAAGGAATGTACATGCACTTCAAAACCTTAGAAACTGAGAATGATAACATCATGGACGGTAATGCCTTCGGCAGAGAAAGGCGGGTCTACTACAGAGAATTGATCGCCCGTTTTGGTCATCACCTTGCCTTAAACTGGAATCTAAGTGAAGAGATTACCATTCCTAACAATGTCATTAGTGCTACCGCTGACTACATCAAGGCAGTAGACCCGTATGACCATATCGTTGTCTATCACACCTACCCAGGAAACACTAACTGGAATCGATATAACAACCATCTAGGCCCCAATTTTAATGTCGATGGTGCTTCGATCCAAACCTCAGACCCTAATTACAATGAGATTAGAGGAGTATTGACGAACTGGATTAATAACTCAAGGAATGCCAATAAGAAATGGGTGGTCGCTCTAGATGAACCAGGAAATGCTGTAATTGGTGTGGATAGAGACCCGAATAACAGAAAAAATGTACGGCATAAAGTTGTTTGGAACTCCTTAATGGCAGGTGCTGCTGGTGCAGAGTTTTACTATGGCTATCAAACAGGATGCACAGATTTAACTTGCCAAGATCACCGGTCAAGAGATCAAAAATATACAGATGCTAACTTCGCCTTGAAATTTTTCCAAGATTATTTGCCATTTCATGAGATGGTTGCAAATGATGGTCGTACCGCTAATGGTTCTGACTATGTGTTTGAAAAAAACAACGAAGTTTATGCTGTTTATATGCCATCAGGCGGCTCTACAAACATTAACCTTCCCGCTGGAAACTGGGTCGTACAATGGTACAATCCTAGAAATGGTGTGATGCAAAGCACTACCGCTCCAGTTACGAACTCGATCTCGGCACCAGATGGAAATGACTGGGCAGCTTTAATCACCAATTGTGATGGATTTGAGGAAGTCAATGGAATGGTTGTCATAGAAACGGAAAGTCTTGATATCTCAGGAACGGATTGGATCCTTGAAACAACTGTCCCAGGGTATACCGGTACTGGATACATCGAATGGAGAGGACAAAACTACTTCAATACTCCTGGGAATGGTGTGGTAGAAACTTCTATTACAATTAATACTCCAGGAACCTACAGAGTTCAATGGAGAAATAGAGTTGGGTTTGGTACAAATTCCACTGAGCACAATGACACTTGGCTTAAATTCCCAGATGCCGATGACTTTTATGGTGAAAAAGCAGGAGGAAGTAGAGTCTATCCAAAAGGATCAGGCAAAACTCCAGTGCCAAATGGTGGCGGAGCAGCAGGTTGGTTTAAAGCATGGGCGGGAGGCGCATTGAACTGGTCTTGGAGTACGTTTACCAGTGATAATGATCCACATGCAATCTATGCTCAGTTTGACAATCCAGGCATTTACACCCTTCAGATTTCTGGACGTTCTCAGTACCATCAGGTAGATAGAATTGTGATGTTCTTGCCAGGTGCTGCTAACCCTACCAACACTAGCAATCCTCAAACGAATTGTAATCCTGGTGGCTGTACAGTTGGAGCTGCTTGTAATGATAATGACCCTAACACCTATTTTGATAAGTTAAATGGAAGTTGTGCTTGTGTAGGTATTCCTGCTCAACCTGTTCCTGGTGTGATAGAAGCTGAAAGTTATTTTGAGCAAAGCGGCATACAAAATGTAGCCACTGCTGATGGTTCGGGTACTAAAGTTGGGTTTATAAATAATGGAGATTCCACTAGATACTTAGTCGACGTTCAACCTGGTGACTACACTGTAAGATTGAGAGGTGCCTCAGCTACTGGTGGTAATGTTGATCTTCTAATGAACGGAAATCCAATAGCAAATTTTGTAGTACCGAATACAGGTGGTTATGAGATTTTTCAGACATTTACATTTGACACCACCCTTGTAAAACCTGGTATACAAATTATGTCTCTCCGATTCAATGGAGTTGGCGCTGGATACTTAATGGATGTCAACTGGGTAGATTTCATAGTTAACTGCACTGCAGGAACTCCTTGTAATGATTCAGACGATTGCACAATTAATGACGTTTATGATAACAGCTGTAATTGTACCGGTACATTTGAAGATACGGATAATGATTCTGTATGTGATGCAGATGATGTATGTCCAAACTTTGATGACACATTGATAGGCACACCATGTAATGATAATAACCCTGCTACTAGTAACGACGTTTATACGACTGACTGTATCTGTGCTGGCTCGATACAACCTGCCATAATCTGTCTTGAACCGATTCATGATGCCTACTTGCAAGGAGCGGGTGGAACTCGTATCAACAATGCAGAGTTGCGCGTCGAAATCAACAATCGTGTCGCCTATCTAATGTATGATTTAAGCAATATTTCAGGAACAGTAACTGCTGCAGAATTGCAACTAACAGTAGGAACAGATGCTGGTACTGGTAGAATTATGGTGGAAGAAGGTGCAACCAACAATTGGACAGAAACGACGATTACGAATGCAAACAAACCTGCAGCCAATGGCTTACTAGGTGAATTGACACAAGCATATGCACTAAACACAACTTACACTTGGCCCTTGACTGGTGTTACAGTTGGTGGAGATTACTCCATCATCCTGTCCCATACATCTGGAAACGACGTGTCCTTCAAGTCAGGTGAAAGTGTGGATATCGCTGATCGACCTACGCTTTGTCTATCAGTAACACCGGTTTCCACTACCCAAACGGTAGAGTGCGATGTCCAACTGTTTTTAGAAGGACCATTTGACGGACAAAATAAGATGACTACTTTGCTAAACTCATTAAGTTTAATACCATCAAGTCAACCGTACAACGCACCTCCTTGGAATTATCCTGGAATGGAGACCAATACCTCAACTCCTGCTCAAGCAGTTGATTGGGTGTTAGTAAGCCTGCGAACATCTCCATTGGCTATTGATGAGGTAGCGAAGGGTGCTGTTCTACTGCTGGAAGATGGTACAACAGCGACAAATCTATCAGCCGTACTGGACGTTTCAATCACGGATCTTTATGTTGTTGTAGAACACCGTAATCATCTACCTGCTATGAGTCCTACACCCGTTCCTATTGTAAACGGAATGATGACTTATGACTTTAGAGCGGCAAATAGTTATTCTGGCAGTGGTGGACTAGGACAGACGCCTAATGGTAACAACTGGTTACTCTATGCGGCAAACGCTGACCAAAGTCTCCCGTCCGGTTATGAGATCACTGGTGCCGACAATATTTTATGGCAAGGAGAAAATGGCAACTCGAACATCTACTATCCAGAAGATTTCAATTTGGATGGTGATATCAATGGGGCCGATAAAGTCTTGTGGTCATATAACAATGGAGTATTTTCCAGTATTCCTAAGTAATTGAAACAAATCTTATCACTAATACAGGCTCGAGCTTTTGAAGTTCGGGCCTTTTTTTGATCAAACGGTTTAACTAAATTTCCAAACATTTCCTGGTCTTACGGAAAAAACGCAGATGTCTCACTGATTTGGCAAACTTGACTGCTTTTTCAATATGTGAAATTGTTTTTCTAATCCATATTTATTGGTTATCTTAGATCATTGACAATCAATAGATGTAAACGCCTCCTTTACTTTTTGTTGATTTAATCTGAAAGACATTATTTTATAACAAATATATCTCCATGACTAACCTTTCCTTTAGGACCATTGTTTGGTCCCTTCTATCCTTATTAATTTTATCATCTCAAATTTGTACAGCTGGTACCGTAAGTGGAGAACTCCGAAAATGGCACAAAGTTACGATATCATTTGATGGCCCTAATACGTCAGAAACAGCCACCCCAAATCCCTTTACGAATTACAGACTTCAAGTCACCTTTACAAATGGGATTAAAAGTTACAATGTCCCTGGCTATTATGCCGCGGATGGCAATGCAGCCAATTCTAGTTCCACTAGTGGAAATAAATGGCTTGTTCACTTTGCTCCTGATGAAATAGGAACATGGACTTATACCGCTTCCTTCCGTACAGGAAATGATGTGGCCATGAGTACGGACCCAAATGCTGGAACACCAACAAGTTTTAATGGTGATACTGGCACCTTTAACATTGCTGCCACCAACAAAACAGGAAGAGATCACCGAGGAAAAGGCCGTCTGGAATACGTTGGCGAACATTACCTACAATATCAGGAAACAGGTGAATACTTCGTAAAAATGGGTTCTGATGCCCCTGAAAATACGTTCGCCTATGCTGATTTTGATGATGTTCCAAACCGAGGGAACCGCAGGAAATCGTGGGCTCCTCACCAGCAAGACTATAATGCAGCAGACGCTTCTGCTTACACATGGAAGAATGGCCAGGGAACCGAACTACTAGGAGCTATCAAATATCTTTCGAATAAAGGGATGAATGTATTCTCCTTCCTTACCCTTAGTCTGCATGGTGATGATGAAAACGTTTTTCCACATAGACTAAAAGTTCCTGTTGGAACGTACAATAGCTACTCTGATCCTCAACAATGGAATAACGGTGTACACCATGATCGATTTGACGTTTCAAGACTCGCTCAATGGGAAAAAGTAATGGAGTACGGTGATAAAATCGGGATGTACATGCATTTCAAGACCTTTGAATATGAAAACGATATGATTATGGATGGCAATAGCTTCGGTAGAGAACGAAGAATCTATTACCGTGAACTAGTCGCTAGATTTGGCCATCACCTTGCTTTAAACTGGAACCTGGGTGAAGAGTGTCACCTGAGTGCGGGTGTTATTAACAGCACGGCGAACTACATTAAGGCCATTGACCCATACGATCATATTATTGTCTTTCATACATTCCCTAATAATTTCGCAAATGGCTGGCCCAAATATAATGCACATTTAGGGACAAACTTTCAGATTGATGGGGCTTCTATTCAAGGTAACGATAACAATTACAATGACGCCAGGGGAGTTTTGACTGAGTTTATAGATAAATCAAGGAATGCAAACAAAAAATGGGTCGTTGCTTTTGATGAACAAGGAACTGGACAATATGGAATACAAGTGGATCCTACAGATCGAAAAAAAGTACGACAAAAAGTGATTTGGAATAGCCTGATGGCTGGTGCAGCAGGGGCTGAATTTTACTACGGAGGTCAAACGAGCTGTAACGATTTGAATTGCCAGAACCATCGTACCAGAGATCAAAAATATACGGATGCAAATTTTGCCCTGAACTTTTTCAGGGATTATCTTCCTTTTCATCAAATGGTGGAGAATGATGGCAGAACGGGTGATGGAGCGGATTATGTGTTTGAAAAAAATAATGAAATCTATGCCGTTTACAGACCCAATGGCGGCTCCACAGGCATCAATCTACCAACCGGAAATTGGACTGTACAATGGTATAATCCAAGAAACGGTGTGATGCAAACTGCCACCAATCCTATTACGAACACCCTTACAGCTCCAGACAACAACGACTGGGTTGCTTTAATCTTCAATTGTAATGGGTATGAAGAAGTCAATGGCATGATCGTCATAGAAATGGAAAATCTCCCCATCAGCGGAACGGACTGGGCCGTCAAAACCACTACTCCTGGGTACTCTGGGACTGGATACCTCGAGTGGCAAGGGCAAAACTGGTTTGGTACGCCTGGAAATGGTCTGATAGAAGTACCGATAACAATAAATACACCAGGAACTTATAGATTCCAATGGAGAAATAGAGTTGGATTTGGTACTGTCAGTTCAGAACACAATGATACTTGGCTTAAGTTTCCTGATGCGGATGACTTCTATGGTGAAAAAACGAACGGAAGTATTGTTTATCCGAAAGGATCAGGCAAAACGCCAGTTCCAAATGGAGCCGGTGCGCTAGGTTGGTTCAAGACATGGGCTGCAGGTGCGCTTAATTGGTCATGGAGTACGATTACCAGTGACGGTGACGGGCATAATATCTATGCTCAGTTTGACAATCCTGGTGTTTATACGATGCAAATTTCTGGACGGTCACAATACCATCAAATAGACAGACTTGTGATGTACTTGCCTGGTGTTGCCAATCCTACGAATACAAATAACCCGGAAACAGATTGCACCCCTGGAGGCCCAGGATGTACAGTAGGTGCTCCCTGTAATGACAATAACCCAAACACGTATTACGATCAAATAAATGGGAATTGTGCCTGTGTTGGAATTCCTGCACAACCAATTCCAGGAAGAATTGAAGCAGAAAGTTTTGTTGAACAAAGCGGAATTCAAATCGCAACTACTGCAGATTCATCCGGATCAAAAATTGGATGGATTGATAGTGGTGATTCGACTAGATATGTTGTGAATGTTGCACCTGGCGATTACATCATACGAGTCAGAGCTGGTTCGAATACACCTGGTGGTACCGTAAATGTATTAATGAATGGAACCTCTGTAGCGCTTGTTCCTGTAACCAATACTGGTGGATATGAAGCCTTTCAAACATTTACATTAAACACAACCTTAACGAATCCTGGTATTCAAATCATGACACTTGTGTTTACCGGACCTGGACCTGGAGGCTTATTTGACGTCAACTGGATTGACTTTATAAACGATTGTACAGCAGGAACGCCTTGTAATGATTCAGATGCTTGTACAATTAATGACGTGTATGACAATAGTTGTAATTGTATAGGAACCTTCGAGGATACGGATAACGACTCAGTTTGCGATGCAGATGATCTATGTCCGAACTTCGATGACACCTTGATTGGTACCGCATGTAACGACAATAACCCAGCAACAAGTAATGATGTTTACACGACAGATTGCATCTGCGCGGGATCTGTTCAACCTGCAATCATCTGTCTTGAGCCAATTCATGACGCTTACCTGCAAGGTGCTGGTGGAACATTGTTTAACACCACACAGATGCGTGTCGAAACGAACAATCGAGTCGGTTACTTGATGTTTGATTTGAGTAATATCTCAGGAACGGTAACGGCTGCTGAATTGCAACTAACGGTGGGATCAGATGCTGGTACAGGACGAATCATGATGGAAAAGGGTGCAACAAACAATTGGACAGAAACTACGCTATCTAATGCAAACAAACCAGCTGCTTCAGGACTTTTAGGCGAATTGACACAAGGTGCTTATGCCTTGAGCACTACCTATACTTGGCCTTTATCAGGAGTTACTGTTGGTGATGACTTTACCATTATCATGACACAGACCACTGGTAACGATGTCTCTTTCCAGTCACAAGAAGTAACAAATATACCAGGTCGACCAACCCTTTGTCTTTCTGTAACACCTACCTCCACGACACAAACGGTGGATTGTGATGTACAACTGTTTTTAGAAGGTACATTTGATGGACAAAACAAAATGACCACGTTATTGAATCCGCTGAATTTAATTCCGAATAGTCAACCCTATAATACGTCACCATGGAATTACCCTGGTACTGAAATCTTACCAACCATTCCTGCTCAAGCAGTAGACTGGGTCCTAGTAAGTCTTCGGACGTCTCCATTGGCGATCGACGAAGTTGCAAAAGGCGCTGTTATGTTGCTAGAAGATGGCACTACAGCCTCAAATCTATCCGCGGTACTGGACAACTCACTAAAGGCTCTTTATGTTGTTGTAGAGCATCGAAATCACCTACCAGCGATGAGTCCGACTCCAGTTGCTATCGTAAATGGTGCGATGACTTATGACTTTAGAGTTGCAAACAGTTATTCCAGTGGTGGTGGACTAGGACAAACGCCTGTTGGCAACAATTGGCTACTCTTTGCCGCCAATGCTGACCAAAGTCTTGCAACGGGTTATGAGATCACGGGGGCCGACAATATCTTATGGCAAGCTTCTAATGGGTTGTCAAACATCTATGAATCTGAAGATTTCAATTTGGATGGAGATATCAATGGTGCGGATAAAGTATTGTGGTCTTACAATAATGGCGTGTTCTCGAGTGTGCCGAAGTAGCCTTATCGAATTGACGCCCATTTTTTTAGGGCGGTTGCACCCATATCAGGTAATTGGTTAGCTGATATGGGTGTTTTTTTTTACGCTTTCGCTAATGATGGCCTTGCTATGGTCAATCCTATTGTTGGAAAGAAATACATTTTTAGTGCTTACGTCCATATTTGCGAATTAGTGAATATGGACGTATGTTTTTTTTCAGTTAATTTAATTACAATTATCGGCGTTTGGCGTTCGTTTTTTTAGCAAACTCAACAGTAGAACATAAACTGAATGACTTGCGTCTATGTGAGGCTTGAAGGTCTTAAATAGATGCAATTTTCTTTTATTCAATGCTTGAAACCAACCTACTCTACCCTTCTAATCGTCCAATCTCCTGCAAAAGCCAATTACGTTCAGTCAAGGGTTTAATCTTTATGCATTTACTTCGAAGTGTTTTAATGGAAATCTCTAATTTCTTGTAGGCTGTAGCATCGTGCTTCGAACTATTAAGCAATTTCTTCTTGAGTAGAATGATTTGTTTGAAGATTAAAATAAAATTCATGTACATTGAATTCATTTGAGGGGATAGCTTTTTCCCAGAGGCGATTTTAAGATAAGCTTGAAACGCTTTTAGTCTAGAGTGAATAGGATGGACGCTAAAATTTTCGAACGTTAATTCTTCACTTAAAAAGTAGATTTTGATTAATAGTACTTCTAGCAATGAATGATGCAAAAAATCTTCTGACTTGCTGATCTGATTGAGTTGATCCTGCGCTGAGGAATAGTCCATATTCTCGAATTCGAGTAAAGCATAACATAGATGGACAGTATCTTGCCGTACACGCGAATTCAGTTGATTTTTATAGGTTTCTATGAACTCTTTAACCCATTCATTCTCATTCACCTTCAATCCTGCGTTGACGATATTTACAAATTGGTGGTTAGAAAAGTCGATACCTGCAGTCCAGGAATTCGTTTTTAATCCAGCCTTGTAAATACCTAGTCGCTCCTGAAGAAAATTGGTGTACCCGTGTGCTATCATTTGACTGCAAAAGTTAGTCAAGAATCCGAAAAACTGCCTAAGCTCATTTGCATTAAACGAATCAATTGAGTTAAACAGCAATTCCTTAAACTGAAAATAATCATCTGGACTTCCCTTTTCTATAAGAACCAATAGTTTGAAGTAGATCTGAGCAGTAAAATGCTTCAGATCACGCTCATTACTCATGTGCTGAGTCAAGGTATGCATCAAGGCAAAATCTTCATCGATGGAGATTAGATTATTCGTGTTTACAATTGCCACATAATACCTAAACAACTGGCTTAGACATGAAATCTGTAAACTTTCAACGACCTGTTTTAGCGATTCGATAGAAGATCTGTTCTTTTGTTTGAGATGCATATAAAACTGCATTTCATCTAGCTGATACTTGTTTATACAATATGGAATATCTCTTAGCTGGGTAGCTTCCAACTGTTTTTTCGATTTGTTTAAAATAGGTGGTACAAGCTGATAAAGTTTTCTTGCAATCAATTGATCCATAAGCACTCGGCTTTTTCGTACTGAATCCTGACTATCCTGTTTCCAGATCAAGAACTCCTGAATTTGCTGGGTAAATTTACTAGCCGCTATCCTATATTGCTGAACATCCTTTAGTGAAATCTCTTTTTTCTGTTTTTCCTTTTTGATGATACCAGTTTGCTTTAACAAATAATGCAATTCTATTTTCTTATTTTTTTTGGTTTTGACTTTGATTGCATCATACAGCTTTATGGTTCTCGGAGACAAATTGTGAATGGGAGAATTGACCCATAATCCAAGTTCTTTAAACTCTTGATCGTTGAGGCTTGCTAGTAAAACCAACAATTTACTGTCTTGTACTGGCTGCATATTCATTAATTGGATAATATTCAATAACAACATAATATATCAAATAAATAATTGATTGTCAAAACACTAAGACATATATTTCATAATCAATTAAGATAATAAGTTCAAACCAACAATATTACTACTCAATTCTTTAGTAGCAACAAAACAAAGTTCTTCCTACATTTGAAAAGATTATTAATCACCTCTTTAAACGAAAACATGAAATCAGTTAAATTTATTCTAATCCTGCTAGGTCTATTATTTTGGTTGAATGGAAGCGCACAATGTTTCAGTATGACAGTCGTGCAAGTTCCTTCAGTCAATGATAACATGGAGTGCTATCAGGTATCAGTAACCACGATTGGGTCCACATCAGTCATCATATCTGATGGCATTCACCCAGAAGTCACCTGTAACTCCTCTTGTAGTTTTACCTGGTGCTATGAATCCGGGATGAACGGGACGAGCAACTATAATGTTACAATAAACTGTCGAAATGTTGATGCCCCAAATGAAGAATGGGGCTGTAAACAAAGAGATGGCTGCATTGTGGTTGTGGGCAATGGCTACTAGTAAACTACTCCTTATTTTCTTATAATTTATGAATCCGGGTTTGCAGAAAACAGATTCGGATTTTTCTTCAAATGTAATGAAGAACAGCTCTTAAGTAGGAGAATGCTACTTCAATCATACTTGAGCCATTCGCATAATTCTTGGGAAACACGATCCTTCAACGCTTCGATAAACTCCATGGTCTTGGTTCCTAAAATATAGATTGGGTTAGTTGGCATTCTATATCTGAAACTACCGTATTAAAATACTCTTTTTCCTTTATTAAAGTCTAATCTACTTAGCACTTACTAGACTGCTATGCTTGATTGGTAGAAAATTACTTATTAACAAAACATCAAACATTTTTTTATGAAAAACTTAAACTTGTTAATTGTTTTCAGCTGGATAATATTTTTTGGTTCCTGTACAAAAGAAGAAATAAAGCTCCCAGACAATGAGGAGCCAACCAATGAAGTTGCCCAAAGAGTTCTTGTGTGTGCAGATGAATATCTGATTGGAGATTTCCTTGGTCTTGGTTTTGATCAAATAGCAAGAAGAGTGAATAATGAAATAATTATTCGAAGACCTGACCTTAATGGTCAACCATTACCAGATATGATACTTACTTATGGAACAGGAAATAGTGAAGATGAATACTTAGTTGGCGACTGGAATGGAGATGGTTTTGACAACCTTGCTGTAAGACGCGGAAATAAAATTTACATGGACTATAATAATGATACTCAACATGATTTCGTTCAATCTTATGGGCTAGGGAATCAAGAGGATCAGTATCTAGTTGGAAAATGGACATCTAGTCGTAGAGACCGAATCGGAGTTAGAAGAGGAAATAAATTATATTTGGATACCAATGGCAATTCAAGTCATGACATTTTCTATAGGTACGGAAGGGGCAATCGTGAAGATCAATATTTAGTTGGAGATTGGAATGGGGATGGAATAGACAATATGGCTGTACGACGTGGAAATCTTATCCTAATGAATTTTGACAGTGACACCCAACACGATCGAGCTCAACGTTATGGTGGCACACTCGACTTAGCCTACCATTCAGGAGATTGGAATGGGGATGGAAGCAATAATATCGGAACAAATAGAGCTCCTATTCATAGTATTGAAGGCTGTAGATTAGGGTTTTTCTTAGATTTCAATTTCGACGCGCAGCATGATGAATTAAGAGTTAGGTAATGGTTAAAACCACTATTCCTAAAAATTATAAATCCGAATTTGTTGAGAACAGATTCGGATTTTTGTTTAGATTCATACCCTTCATTGAAATCGCATTAAGCGCAGCAAGATCACTCTACGATCACCTTACCACTATATAGGTTTTCGCCTTCCTGTACCAGACAACTATAAAACCCAGATGGCAAGTTGTTTAGTTTGAGGGTATTTCCTTTCAACTCTTGGCTTATGACAAGCTGCCCGCTAGCATTGTAAAGCTGTATAGTAGCCAGCGTTAAGGGATTCGGCAAATCAAAACGAAGAAAACTAGATGCTGGATTAGGGTGAATTGCAAGCAAGGAATTTCCATCTAAGACAAACTCCGTATTAGTAGCCAAATCTGTCCAGTAATAAGTAGTTTCTGTCCGTAGTATTTGGAGACCACCAATGGTATCTTGCGATTCAAATTTAGATGATAAAAGCTGACGACGACAATCCTCTTCTTCTAAAAAGGTCACGAGCATTGAATAAGGGATATTACTGTCATAAGCAAATTGCTCTCTCTGATAATATCCCCACGATTGGGAAGCTAATTGCCAAAAAGACGAAACTTCTGCAACCTTGCTACTATCACTGTCAAAGAATTTTTCCAACTTGATTTCAGGTTCCCAAATGTTGTTTTTCCAATCATACAAGGTGATAATTTGCTTTGCAGCTGGATATAAATATTCTACTTTATCAATTTCTTCCCATGCTCCATTTACTAAATCGCTTTGGACTATTGTTGCTACCAATGTATTCGTATAAGAATATTCGATTTTAGAATTTAAAACCCAGTTCATATTAATATGGTAATACGCTTCTTCCAAAACTAGCAAATTGTTACTATAGGTTTTTATGTACTTTCTGTCATTTTCCCATTGCGCATTCGTCCACTCAAAGAATATCGATTCCTCCAAACCCCCACTTACAGTGTAAGCACGCACCTCTTTTATACGATTCTCCAATGGCTGTGTAGAGGCATAGCTTGTACTATTTACTATTTCAACAAGTTGTCCACTTGCATTATAGTTATACACATAACGGTTTACATGCTCAAACGCATTTGTATTGGGCGACCACTGATTATATAGATAATATTCAATTAGCTTGTTTGAAGCATCATACACCCATTCCTGCCTAAAAGAGTTCACCCAAGGAGTCATTGAATTCGCACTGTTATAACCATTTATAACAGTTGTATTGTAAGAGGCATCATATTCATAAACAAATTTAAAGTTTGAATAAAAACCACCTGTATCAATAGCTATAGAAACCAAACTATCAAGCCGTTTAACAGGATTCAGTTTAAAATTTTCAGCATTTGAATAGATCGGTGAAGGATAAAAATCATAGTGCTTTTCAAAAGACTCTGCAATCGATTGATCGAGATCTTGAAGGATTGATTGTGCCGATAAATAAAACGTCAGAGCAACAAATAAAAGGGTAGAAAGGATTCTCATTTTTCCAGCTTATTTTTTAAGGTAAAAGTATAATAATACTAAATAATTTCTTCCAAGAAATTAAGGAGATTATTAGAATTAAACAAATCAGTTCATCCGAACATTCACAATCTTTAAACATCAAAAAAACTCAACACCATGACTTTCAACTGATTAAATACGATTATATTTCTTTTTTTCGCAATCTCAACCTTGTTTAGAGAAACGTAGATCGACTTCCTTCTAGGTAACAACTACCCTACCCGATCTGGATTATCTTTGATAAAACTATCCCACCCACCATGCTTCTTTATTCCTTTCAGCACATTGGAGGCTTGGAAATAATGGCAAACTACACACCCTAATGCATCAGTAGCATCCAGCGACGCCTTATCGAGCTTGGAGTGGGTCAACGTTTCAAGCATTGCAGCCACCTGTTCCTTAGAGGCATTACCGTTGCCTGTGACGGCTAGTTTAATCTTTTTGGGAGCATACTCTTCCACTGTTAGGTTGCTCGTCATCCCCGCAGCAATAGCGACTCCTTGAGCGCGACCTAATTTCAGCATCGATTGTACATTCTTTCCGTAAAACGGTGCCTCGATCGCCATTTCTTCTGGCTTATACTTTTTGATTAATTGTTGAACAGATTCAAAGATCACTTTCAGCTTCTCACTCGCAGAAAATTCTCGCTTCATGTGCAAGGTCCCTAAGGTGATCACACGGATCTGACTATTCACTACCTCGATCACAGCATAGCCCAATGCATTCGTGCCAGGATCAATACCGATATACCGTTTTGCTTTGTATGTTTTCAATGAATTTGTTTTCAGCAAGATAGCCAAGAGTTGTGGGAGTTGCAAGATTGGCTTAATATTCAATACAAATACTGTCCCTATAAGGAACGTTGGCAATCAGTTAATTTGCCTACATTTGTAAAAAGATTAAATCAATGGACGGTACTAAACGCGAAAATATTAAAGAAGGACAACTTGTTAATATTGTACTCAAAAAACACCAACGGTCAGGAGAACTAACAGAAGGTATCGTTAGCCGAATCCTTACCAAATCGCCAAAGCACACGCACGGAATCAAAGTAAAATTGACCTCTGGAGAAGTAGGCCGCGTGAAGGAGATTATCCCCGAGTAGACGATTAAACAATAAGCTCAATAATTAATTATTAATAATCCATATAATAATAACCCGTAAGGTGTTTACCTAAATTACATCGAAATTTCAAAAAATAGTTGGAATACTAAGAGATTGCACATATATTTGAATCATAACAATCATTCAAGTCAGTTTACCTTTCTACTAATCATCGTCTATTCATAGGTTTTACAATCAACCTATTTTCAGATGATTCGGAAAAACACCCTTTCAACATTGGTCTATCCCAAGACTTTTTCTCACAAATACTGCTATGTATTATAGTCAGTGTTTAAACCCAATAAACCAAATGAAACCAGCTATGGTGAAGTACGCTTAATCCAATTATTAAACGAGTAGAGGTATGAAAAACCAACATTTTAACGAAATGAATACTGCTGTTAAATCTCTCCGATCTCGGAGATTTAACAGCCTACTCAATCCATGGCAAAAAGGCTAAAATTGTTAGTTTGTGTAAATAACATGAGGTCTGTTTTGTCCCTATAGCAAAACAGATAAAAACCGCATTACTTCCTTAGTGATGCGGTTTGTTTTTTGTACTCAGCTTGCACGTATTTATACAGTATAATACCAGTCTTTTCAACCTCAAGCAATGTAAGTTAAATGACCAGACTTAATCATATTTCAATTAATTCTTACAGGTCCCTAGATCGTTTACTAATTCCTCTAGACTAGGCACCGTCTTAGAGTAGTTGCTAGCTTCAGCCTTCTTCAGCACTGTTTCGCAAGTGCCAAACTTTTTAGCAATCGCTTTGTTAATATTAAGTACCAATTTCGATATGAGCATCTTACCAGTTTGACCATCAACAACCATGTATGTTTCATCCCCATCAACTGAATCATAATCTCTGTAAAAAACTGCTCGCTGGTTAGAAACCACAATTTCCAAAGCAACAAAATCACCAGGAAGTAGCGATATGAGCTGAACTTTGGTTCCTTCAATTTCCATCATTTTAATTTTTCCTGGCTTAATTCTCAAGGTTGGTCCATCGTTTTGAGTCAACACGACGTGACTAACAGATTCCCCTTTCATGACGTCTCCATTCACTTTCTTCATGACTATTTCGATCTTTCCTTGTGCTTTATAGTCATCAGTTTCTACCCAACCACTTTTGCCACCGACATTGTTCTCATTGCTTATTTTTACAAGGCGTCCTTCAGCTTGAGCTTGATTGAAATTTAAGAACGTTTGTTTAATTTGCTTATTTTTTTCTAATGCAATTTCTTCCTGTTGAATCGCCAGTTTAAAATTGTAGATTCCTTGCTTGTGCGATTCTGTTTCCTTCATTTTTTCCATCATGCTTCTAGCCTCACTAATTTTGTTGTCGAGTAGGAACAGATTACCCAAATTTGAAGCACTTGCATAAAAAGCTTCTTTTTCACTTTTTTCTTTTGGGCTATAATCTTCCAAATTCTTTTTCCAAAATTCGATTGCAGGTGCTATGGTTACCAGATGAGATTGATCAAAGGCTTTCTTCTCCAAGGTAGACTTCGCTAATTCAGCATATTTATCAAAGTCCTCCATTCCGTATTTTTCAGCTTTTTTAATGGTGTGAATTTGGACGCTTCTGTTGTATTCGTAGGAATCAATTTCCCATTTCAACCGCTCCACAAACGTCTTGATTTCGTCTTTTATTATACCTGTTACAGTCTTCACAATAAGCTCGTCTTGGTTATTCGACATGTATTGCAACAAAGCAGCATTCGTCCTATATCCATTTTTATAAATCTGTGCAACTTTATCGTATTTTCTGATCTGCCCATCTCTCATTAAGTTGCCCGCAGCATCCACAATTTGATAGCTAATCGGTACCCGAACGGTTAACGTAGATTTGTATCGCATCACTTTTTTTGCTTTATCTCCAGATCCTTCTGTTGTCTCGTAACGCTCATCTTTTCTACTCACTAAATTTTCTCCAAAAAAGGTCACTTTTATTGTAAAATCTTGGTTAACAGGAATCAGTTCATATTTGGCAAACTTGTCAAACATCGCTTGAACTGTAGTACTCGAAAATCCATATTTTGTTAAGTTTAAATCTTCATCTACAACTCGAACACTGTAGGTCTTAAAATCACCTTCCAACGGATTTGAAGGCAAATGCATACTTGTAATTGGAACATTTTGGGTTTTTACTTTTTGTGCTGAAATACTAGTCAAAATAGCAAATGTTATTGCTAGGAATAGAATGAATTGTCTCATTTTAATTTTAATTAAAGGGTTTATAATATCGAACGTAAAAGGTGTTGTTCTATACAGGTATACCTATTTCTTTGATGTGGTAAACAACTTGAACATTATTTATAAAAAAAACCGCGTCACTTTAGTAACGCGGTTCCAAAAACTAAAATTTTCTATTCTATTTAGTAACGGTAAAATAATAAGTGGTACCACATTATAAACGTTACTTAAAGTAAACCAATCGCTCCGAATCGGTGTTATTCAGGAAGTTAGTCTCCCCTCCACTGGTTGGAACAATCGTAGCCGTAATCGTCGTCTGTCCATCAGTTGCCTGAGGATCATACAAGCCATTCCATCCAAAGGAACTTATACCATTAGCTGGAAGTACATCAGCATTTAGGAATTGGTGAACAATCCCATTATTACCTAAATAAGTCCAATCACTGTTGTCCACAGGAGCACCACCAATTGCAGTTGCATTAGGATCATAGGTAAACGTAAATCGCGGATCAGATGGCACCCGTACAATCATTGCTGCACCAGTCGTTGGGAAACCATTCACCTCATTTACATTCACCACAAAGGCAAGGGCTGATATCCCTTGAATATTACTAGGAACAACAGTCGCAACTGGTGACAAATCCGGTGATGTGTCTGGGCAGTTCGTCTGATCTGCCGTAATTGGCAAGGTGATACTTCCATCCTCATAACTACAAGGATCAGCAGGATCTGTGCCATCCGAACATTCCGTGGCATTCGCTACACCATCTCCATCACAATCACTCATCGCAATTGGACTATTTGGATCAGAAGCCAATTGGCAAATGTTGAGCCCTGCTTCAAGAATTACTTGACAATCGTCAATAGGATCAGAAGGATTACCACCATTTATACATTCAGTATAATTGTCAATCCCACCACCATCACAATCTGCAAGAGCGATAGCTGCAGTAGGATCTAACACCCCATTCTCCGACAATAGTCCACAGATATAAAGTGATTCGTCTAGTGCTGCTATACAATCATCATCAGCAAACAACGGATTTTCACCACTTGCACACTCAATCGCATTAATCACACCACCGCCATCACAGTCTAATTGACCTAAAGCATTAGTAGGATCATCCGATAAAATAGCACAAATGTCCAACCCAATGTTAGCGGCTACTGTACAATCATCATCAGGATTCAAAGGATCTCCACCTCCATTACATTCATCTAGATTTGATACACCTCCACCATCACAATCCAACGTAGCTAAAGTGTTGGTCGGATCTAGAAGCAATACATCGCAGATCACGATTTCACCTGCTTCCGCCGCAGCACATGGATAAGAAGGACAGCCATAATCATCTGTCGGATCGTACGGATCATTTCCTAGAACACATTCCTCATAGTTAGGCACTCCACCGTTATCACAATCTTCAGTTGCTAATGGGTGATTGGGATCACCATCAATCAAAACACAAATGTCTGGACCGTTACCGCCAATTGTGATTGTTCCAGTTGCGGTACACCCGTTGGCATCTGTTACGGAGACATCGTAAACACCAATACCTAATCCAGTTGCAGTCGCAGTCATTTGATTGTTTGCTGAAGCATCCCATTGATACATGTAAGGAGCTGTTCCTACAGAGGCAGAAGCAGTTACCTGACCAGTTGTCGAGCTACTACAGCTCACATCAATATCCAACATTACTGATACCTGAATTGGTGCTGGATCCGTAATCGTGACCATACTCACATCTCTACATTCTGAGCCGTCCGTTGCTGTTACAAAATAAGTACCCGCACATAGACCAGTTGCCGTAGGAGTCGTTTGGCTACTCGCTCCAGCATCCCATTGATAGGAGAAAGGAGGAGTACCTGATGTAAGGACAACTGTTGCAATTCCATCACAAGAACCAACACAAGTCGGCTCTTGATCAATCGTTATCGTATCAATTCCAAAGCTATTGTCGTCTTGAATGTCGACAGAAGCAGTTGCTATACAACCTTGAGAATCAGTAATTGTAATGGTGTTTATTCCAGCACATAAATTTGTTCGATCTTCTGTAGTTCCTCCATCTGACCATAGGTAAGAATAGGGCGGGACACTACCTGAAACTAATAAGTCTGCTGTTCCAATACAAGCACCACAAACGGTATTTGTACTACTAAGAACAATAACATTAATCGGAGATTGTTCAAATACTTGAGTACTTGCCGTAGCTGTACATCCGCCTAAGTCAGTCACCGTAACAGTGTAAGTACCAACAGAAAGCCCTGTCGCTGTATCCACTGTATCTCCATTGCTCCAATCATACATAAATGGTGAGGAGCCACCTACTGGAGTAGCAGTCGCCATTCCATCAGAAGCACCGCTACAGATCAAAATTCCACCAGGCAACGTAACCGTAAACGGTAAAGGATCTACAAGCGTTACTGTCCCTGTCCCAGTGCAACCGTTTGCATCAGTGGCTGTCACGATATGGGCCCCAGCAGCAAGCATTGTAGCAGTTGAACTAGTTTCACCATTATCCCAAACGTAAGTATACGGAGCTGTTCCCATCATACCGATTGCCTCTGCAGAGCCATCACTATTGCCAGGACACGAGGGCTCATTCACCACATTTACCGAAACTAAAATCGCGTCTGCTTCTGCAATTGTCATGCTTCCCGTTTTCGTACATCCACCTGCATCTGTTAAGGTAACAACGTGTGCGCCTGCGGTTAGCATTGTTGCAGTAGCACTTGTTTCACCATTGTCCCATTCATATGTATAAGGCGGTGTTCCACCAGTTCCACTCGCCGTAGCTGATCCATCACTTCCACCAGCACAAGTCACATCATTTTCTAAGACAACAGATAGTTCTGGAGTCACTGGGCTTACCACAGTAACAGTACCAGTTGCCGAACAACCATCAGCATCTGTAGCGGTGACAGTGTACATCCCTGCACTTAGTCCTGTATTTGTTGCAGTCATCGATCCATTACTCCATTGATAAGAATAAGGTGATACTCCATTTGTAGCAGTAGCAGTGGCGACTCCAGAAGTTGGAGTACTACAAGTCAACGGTTCATCCACAACGGTTGTTACTAGGATCGCTATTGGATCCATAATGGTAACGGTGCCTACATCCAAACATCCATTATTGTCAATGACAGTCACCATATAAGTTCCAGCACAAAGACCGGAAGCGGTAGCTGTAACTGAGCCATTGTTCCAAGTATAGGAGAACGGTGCTTGTCCTGCAGTAGTGCTTACTGTTGCCGCAGCATCACAATTACCAGCACAGGATGGCATTTCATCTATCGTTACAGAATCTATAGCAAAATCATTGTCATCATCAATCGTATAGCTTCTTGTTGCCGTGCATCCTTCAGAATCTGTTATTGTAACTGAATTTACTCCAGCACATAAATTCATTCTATCCTCCGTTGTTGCACCATCAGACCATAAGTATGAATATGGAGGCACGCTACCTGAAACTAGGATATCTACCGCACCAACACAAGAGCCACAAGAAGTGTTTGTGATACTTAAGTCTATAATATTTATTGGTGATTGTTCAAATATCTGAGTTGAACCTGTTGCAAAACATCCATTTGAATCCGTTACAGTCACCTCGTATGTTCCAGCAGAAAGTCCTGTTGCAGTATCGGTTGTACCACCGTTACTCCATGAATAATCATAGGGTGCATCTCCACCAACTGGAGTTGCTGTTACCGTGCCATCAGAGGCTCCATTACAAATTAAAACACCTGAAGGTACTGTGACAGTGAATGTTCCGGGGTCAGTTAAAGTAACACTTGCGGTTGCCATGCAAGTATTTGCATCAGTAACTGTTACAATATGCATTCCGGCGTTAAGCATTGTTGCGATTGCGGTTGATTCTCCATTATCCCATTCATAAGTGTAAGGTGCTGTTCCTCCTGAACCAGCTGCTTCAGCAGATCCATTAGCACTGCCTGCACAATCAGGGTCATTCAGAAGTGTTGCAGCGACAGTTACAGCCATTGGTTCTCCCATAAGAATACTTCCTGTGCCACTACAACCTCCAGCATCAGTCACTGTAACCATTTGCAAACCGCCGTCAAGTCCGCTAGCTGTTTGAGTTGTTTCTCCATTATCCCAGTTGTACGTATAAGGCATGGTTCCGCCCGTCACATTAACGATTGCACTACCATCACTTTCTCCATTACAGCTTATTTCTTCTACTAATTCCACATCAACTGCAAGATCTATTGGGTCAGATAGTGTAGCTTCTGCAGTTGCAGTACAGCCACTGTTATCAACTACAGTTACAATGTACGTACCAGGGCCTAGGTTAGAGATGGCACTAGTGATTCCACCGTTATCCCAAGTATAAAAATAAGGGCTATTCCCTCCTGAAGGAGCAGCTGAAACCACCCCATCATTTGAACCACTACAGCCAATCGGTTTATCAATTACTGCAGCAACCATTAGTAAATCGGGTTCTGTTAATGTAATAGAGTCAACAACAGAACAACCTTCTGAATCTGAAACGGTTACCAAGTAAGTCCCTACTCCTAAGCCTGTAGCGGTGGCAGTGGTTTGGTTTCCAGTGGCAGCATCCCACGTATACTGATAAGGTGTTGTCCCAGAACTTCCTACGGTTGTTGCTTCGCCATCTGAATCCCCATTACAGGAAATCGGAGAGGTCTCCGTGGTCGTTGCGGTAAGCAAACACGAGGCTACACAAGTATAAAACGATTGGGAATCATCATTTGTATCGTTATTCCCGTTCATACATGGAGCGGGCTGAAGGTTTGAAGTAAAACCAATTTGATTGGTAGGACATGCAATGGGATTTGTAACAGTAAAATTTACGGTTATTGTTCCACCTTGATTTAATAAAATATCTTGATTTTGGATCCCGAAAAAACAATTGATTCCTGGATCAAAGGCCCAAGTAAAGAAACTTGAATAGGTACCTCCAAGATCACCAGTTCCGTTAGGAGCAGTATTGTTCAATAAACATAATGTGATAGAAATCGGACTGTTTTCATCATCCGTATAATTATTCATTGTTTCCTCAAAAAACAACGAAAGTGTTCCTGTACCTCCAGGCGCAAGCGGCGTCGGTGTAATTGTGCCTTGTGTTAAAGATGGGTTATTCAAACATTGAGCTTCCAACATAGAAATGGAAACCCAAATAATGAGAATAAGGGCAATAATTTTTTTCATAATGGAGAAGTTTAAGAAGTGTTTTGTTAATTATTGTTCGTGTTAAATCAAACTAATAAAATGGTAGTAATTTTTTAGATAATTAATCTTGTCTTAAGTGCTAGGTTTCTGTATGTCACAATTGACTTTCGAATTCAAAATAAAACACCCAAAGTAAGACAATCAAAAAGACGCTTAGCATATTTTTCCACCCGATGCTTGGCGCGTTTTTAAAATAAAAAATTACAAGTAACTGAATATCAAAACCTTGAGATCGCAGGCTAATTTCTATTGCTATTTTCGGCTAAAGATAGACAAATGTATATAACTAATCTCAGGATAGAAAACATATTTCCATACGAACCTTCCAAGTTTAATTTTAAGTTTACTTCTAAAGAATCTTAGAATTTCTAATTGTAAAGACAAGCTTAGAATTGTCACTATGCAGAGAAAGAATCACTATCGAACATCTAACTGAACACCCATACACTATATGAGTCAGTTGCTGATGGAGCACAGTTTCCTATTCTAAGTAAAATAAGCTTATTGAACAGATAACGTAAGGGAGCATCTTATAAATTTTATTACAAGCTTGAAGGAATATTGATGACCCATTCCACGGATTCAATACGATGAGGGAGATACAGTGTATGAAGTTGGCCAATCGTATCTAAATTACTAGTTTCTTTTTCTCTAACCAAGATTTTGCCAGTTTCTTCTCTTACACTTTCTACTCCAAACTTCAGGACGGGCGGTGTCTCAAAAACGTTTCCTCTCATTTCTTCCTGATAGGCAAGATCCGTATTAACTAGAATATAATCTGCCTCCCAATATTTAATAATCACATTTGTTGAATCCATTGATATCGCAAGGATGTTGGTTTCATCGACGGGAATTTCATCTTGAAAAGAAGTGATTTCTTGAGCGGATGCATTAAGAAATACACAAACAAAAAAAGTAATTAATAATAATTTCATCTTTCAATATTAATGGTTTTTATTTAAAAAGTAAAGGCAAACCACACGATAAATTATCTCAGGATTTCACCTAACTGTGCATGGTATTCAGGGAATTCACTAATATTGTTGTGTCCAGCATCTTTAATTGTAATGAGGGATTCAGGTCGCTTTAAAATCTCAATAAGTTGCTCGCTATGTCGATAAGGAACCAATTCGTCAGCCGTTCCGTGTATCAAATAGACAGGTGCTTTAATCGTCTTGATATTTGAAGCGTTATCCAACTTATAAGACAACAATTGCTTGACAGGAAGAACAGGGGGCAGCAGCTCGCGCGTCATGTCTCCTATACTCAAAAAAGGCGTTTCTAGAATCACCATCTTACAGTCAACAGATCGAGCCAAATTCGTAGTAACTCCCGTTCCAAGCGATCTGCCATAGAGTACAATATCCTCTTTACCATACTGCTGCTCAGTCAAATAATTATAAAACCGCTGTGCGTCTTCAGTTAACGAACGTTCTGACCGTTTTCCAGTGCTCTTACCAAAGCCTCTATAATCAGGAATCAGAATATCGTAGCCCATGTTCAAAAAATCTGGAGCAACAAATCCCCAGTTTTTAAGACTACCAGCATTCCCATGATGATACAAAACAACACCCTTTTTCGGCAACGTAGTTTTCGCAAATATTGCGTGTAAACGCACCCCGTTCTCCGGACTCAATTCTACCTCCTCAAATTCATAAGGAAATGAAAAATCATGATCTTGGGGCAATACCTCAGGATGAAAAATCATGTGATTTTGATTTTTATACAACAAATAACAAATGCCTAAATAAACGACTAATGTAAATACCGTTAAAATCAATATTACCTTTGCTATACTCATATTTTTTATTAAAATTAATTCCACAAATCTAGTTGATTATTTACGAAAATCTAAACTGAAAGAACCATTTTACAAGTACTTTCTAACCAACCTTATTCAGTAGAGGTTTAAAAACAAAAGCAGCGTTCTGGGAATTGGGTTCGTATACATTAAACAAGAATCTAAGGGATTTGAACAACAAATAAAGCAATTTATCTAAAGAGTCTCAATTTTTTATTATTTTTGTATCTACTTCGCCTACAGTTCAAACTTGATATTGCTTAACAAGGAAATCAAAAAAATGAAAAACAGAATATCAATTCTAAATGTAATTCTATTCACCATCCTGTTTAGTATTACAAATAGCACATTTGCTCAGGACACCCATTGGTCACAATTTTCTTCCACCCCACTTCGATTAAGTCCAGCAATGGCGGGTGTATTTGATGGTGACTGGCGTGCAGGAGTCAACTATCGAGAACAATGGGCTAGTGTAATCGGACCAAACCCATACCGAAGCGTTCACGCAAGTGGAGAAGCAAAATTCTTTGGCTTTGGACAGGACTATTTTACTGTGGGTATCAACTTATTGAATGACGTTGCTGGTTCTGGTAACTATACTACAAATGAAGGACATTTATCGCTTTCTTACCTAAAGCAATTGGCAGGAAACAGACGTTATGGTTCCGCACATTACCTAGTAGTCGGTGCTCAAGGTGGCCTAGGACAACGATCCGTAGACTGGGACGGTTTTACCTTTAGTTCCCAATCAAACGGAGGTACATTTGACCCGAACTTGCCAACCAATGAGCCAACAGGTATTAGCAGTACGCTCTATCCAGATCTTAATGCTGGGCTTATGTGGTATGGTGTATTTAACGATCGCCAAAGTCTATATGCAGGTCTTGGCGCTCATCACCTTAATAGACCGAATGTTGCTATTATTGAAGGAGATGCTGATTTGCTACATATGAAAATAAGCGCCTACATTGGTGGTGAATATCCATTAAGCGACAGACTAAGCGTTATGCCAAGCGCTTTAGCAATGTTCCAAGGACCTTCTCTAGAAGTTACTGGTGGTGCAAATATTCGCTATAAATGGGATGATTTTGGAGATTTTGCCTTAAGAATGGGTGCTTGGGGAAGATTGGTTAGCAAAGACAGAACTATTGGAACTGACGCACTGAGTGTATTAGTAGGAATGGAATACGAAAGAGTGATCCTAGGAATTAGCTATGATATCAACACATCTACCCTCGTTCCAGCATCGAACAGAAGAGGTGCGTTTGAGGTGTCTCTATATTACACACATCCTGGCAAAACGAAAGGAGATGTAAAATGTCCTAAATTCTAAATCCGGACATCAAAATATTTTTAAAAACCTGGCAACTGTCAGGTTTTTTTTATTTATAATCGAAGAATTCTATAAAAAAGTTGCTTTTCGGAGTAAAAAAAATTAATCATTAATAACACATACGACATAGCAATCATCGGTGCTGGAATTGTAGGCCTAGCCACCGCTTATCAACTAATAACAAACAAGCCTTCACTCAAGATCATCATCCTTGAACGAGAAAGCCAAGCTGGACAACATCAAAGCGGCAATAATAGCGGTGTAATTCACTCTGGAATTTACTACAACCCAGGCAGCCAAAAGGCCATTAATTGCTCTACTGGATATCAGCTATTACTTGATTTCTGCGATCGGCATGCAATTCCTTATAACCTTTGTGGAAAGCTGATCGCTGCAGTAGACGAATCTGAACTTGAACAACTCGAAAATCTGCGCCTTCGCGGACTAGAAAACAGCCTATCAGGCATCACCTACCTTACTCAGAACGAGATAAAAGAAAAGGAACCGAACCTCAAGTGTATCAAAGCCCTATGGGTACCTCAGACTGGAGTCATTAGCTTCCCTGAAGTCGTAAAAACATTAGAAAAACAAGTAACCGAAAAGGGTGTTTCTGTATGGTTCAACCATAAGGTTAATCAACTCAGTACTGGAACAAAACAAGTAACAATCACCACAAATACAACGGTGTTAACTACTAGAACCATCATCAATTGTGCTGGCACTTACAGCGATCAGTTAGCTGGTTATCCGAGATCTGTTCGGATCGTGCCATTTCGTGGTGAGTACTGGAAGATAAAGCCTGAAAAGGCAACTCTAATCAACCATTTGATTTACCCCGTCCCTAATCCCGAATTACCATTTCTGGGGATTCACTTTACACGGAGAATTGACAATACCGTAGACATTGGCCCTAATGCAGTTTTAGCATTTAGCAAAGATGGTTATCGTTTTCGCGATTTCAATTGGCGTCACATGCTAAATGTATTACGATATCCTGGTTTCTGGAAGCTGATTGCGACCTACGTGGGTATTGGGTTCAGGGAATTACGCAGATCAGGTTCCAAATCACAATTTCTAAAGGAGGCTCGCCGGTATATCCCAGCACTGGAAATGGATGATCTCCAAACTGGAGGAGCGGGTGTCCGCGCACAAGCCGTAACCATTGATGGAAAGTTAATGGATGATTTTCACATCATAAAACAAGGATTAACGATCCACGTTCTCAATGCTCCTTCACCAGCCGCGACCTCCTGTTTTGCAATTGGAAGGAAGATCGCAGGAATGGCTCTAAAAGAAGAAGGGGACGGAAGTAAATCGTAGGTTTTGTAAATCTTCCCTGGTCGGTCTCCCATCTTCTTTCAATTTCTTCGCAAAACAAATAATCTTTTTTCCTCTTTGACATAATGTTTGAAATTATTTAACTTTCGTTGTATGAATGGAAAACTACTTTTTATGGTGGAATTTATTCTGCCACAACACTTGGATGAAAACTTCTTAGATCAACTTGCTCGTCAGCGGCCAATTGCTGAAGAACTCTTCAATGATAACGTCCTTATAAGCTACTCATTATCAATAGAACGCAAGCGAGTTTGGCTAATGTTGTCTTCTGTCTCTGAGCATGAAGTCAAGCAAATCATAGACATGTTTCCAATTTCAACGGAATTGGATTTTGATTTTTGTTTAGTCGATTTTCATGTTATGCGCCCGTTTGAATTACCTGAATTTTCATTAAACTAAAAATTGTCTTAGCATTTCTTTTCAAGATTAAATGTCTAAATAGACCACGAATGTTATAGTTCGAAAGGCAAATTTTTTATATTGAATTTCAACCTTTCTTTACGTGAGGGTTCTAAGCCAGTTTAAATAAAAATAGATTTTCAGAACAAAAAAGTATTCCCCTCCAAGCATATCTTTCGATAATTTATAAGTGCCTGTCTTTGCAGCAATAAAACAATGCACCAAAACAACATGTCATAACAACGACAATTAAGTAACGGCAAAGATGTTGGTGTAAAACATTTATTTTTGTACATTTAGTGCTTGTTGCCTAATAATATAAATGAACCAACAAAATAGTTTTGAGTGTTCTTGTAATTCACTAGGCATTTTTCTTTTACTAAACACTATTTCATGAAAAGCTTTTGCGTTTTCCTAACTTCGGTAGTACTGCTATTGTTTATGAATATAAATCTATCTGCGCAATGCAGTGGACCACTAACAATCTTACCTGTAACCGATGATTTTGAATCCTATACCACCGGAACAGTTACTTTCAATGAATTTCAGAATGCTCCTACTGGCGACATCGACTGGCGAGTACACACTGGAGCTACTGGTTCAACAAATACAGGACCTACAGGAGATGTATCAGGTACAGGAAACTACATCTATATGGAAGCATCCGCTCCTGCTATTGGTGGAGACAAAGCAATCCTTACTAGCGATTGTCTTGACTTAAACAATTCAGTTAATCCAGTGCTGGAATTTTACTACCATCTTTATGGTAGTTCAATCAAAAGTTTTGATGTAAACATTGACGTCAATGGTGTACAAACGAGTCTACTCAATTTTACTGGCCAACAACAAGCCACCAATACCGATCCATGGAAGAAAGCGACAATCAACCTAGCGCCATATATTGGTAATTCAGTACAGGTTGTATTTGTTGGAGAACTCCAAATTGATTCTAGCGGTTTTACATTCAATGGAGATATGTCGCTTGATGAAATAGCGATCACTGATCCCTTACCAATGGACATTGGTGTGGAGACGGTTGACCAACCACAATCGGCTTGTCAGTTGAGCAATGCAGAAATCATAACCGTAACCATCGAGAATTATGGTTCTTCGGCAGAATCAAACTTTCCGATTTCTTACACCATCAATGGGGGAACTCCTGTAACAGAAACATTTACAGGCACACTAGCACCTACTGCAACAGCTACCTACTCCTTTACGACAACAGCAGATCTATCCGCCTTTGGCACGACTACGATCAACACGTATACTAGTTTGATGATGGATAGCAATGTGGCGAATGACAGTGCATCTACCACACTTATCACCGGGGGTGCATCACTTCCATTCCTTGAAAACTATGATAGTTATCCTGATGGAACAGTAATCTTTCCTAATTTCGTAAATAGTCAAAATGATCAATTAGAATGGGAAGTTAACATCGGTACCACTTCATCTATAGCAACTGGTCCTGACGATGATGTCTCGATTGGTGGTGGCTATATTTATACCGAAACTTCAGGATCTGGACTCGGTGATTCTGCAATTATTTGTACTGAATGTATCGACCTTAGTGGCCTTATGAACCCTAGGCTTGAATTTTCTTATCACATGTTTGGTGGCTCAATAGATCGCCTCGAAGTCCTTGTAAATAACGGAACTAATTCTACCGTGGTTTTTGGCTTACCAGGTCAACAACAAACTGCGAATAATGATCCTTGGAAAACGGCTTCTGTAAATCTTGGTGCTTATGTTGGCCAAGTGGTATCCCTTTGTTTTAAAGGCGTTGTAAGAGCAGACCAAGATGGTTTCTTCTTTAATGGAGATATGGCTATTGATGAAGTTACAATCATAGACCCACTGCCGAATGACATTGGAGTAACAAACATAACGAGCCCTTCACCAGCTTGTATTCTTTCAAATAGTGAAGTTATTACAGCTGAAATTACCAACTTCGGAAGCACAAATGAAACCGGGTTTGATGTAACTTATGCCTTGAACGGACCAAATGGACCTGTCAATGTTACAGAAAATGTAGGAGCATTGGTGCTTAACTCTGGTGCAACAATCAATTACAACTTTACTGCCACTGCTGATATGAGTGCGCTAGGATTATACTCAATTGATGCTTGGACATCATTGACTACAGATTCTGATGTTAGCAATGATTCATCTAGTGTAACGGTGCAAACAGGAGGCTCTATTCTTCCTCAGACTGAAAATTTTGATGCTTATCAAGATGGAACAATCGTGTTCCCTGAATTATTCAATGACCAGACAGATCAACTGGAATGGGAAGTTAACTTTGGTCCAACATTATCTACGGCAACTGGTCCAGACGATGATCTTACCATCGGAGGTGGGTACATCTATATCGAAACATCGGGATCCGCCTTAGGAGATGAAGCCTCAATCAGTACAGGATGCATTGATTTAACAAATGGAGTAAACCCAAAACTAGAATTTTACTATCATATGTATGGAGGTTCTATTGACACACTTGAAGTTTCAGTCACTAATGGTGCAACTACAACTGTTGAAGGGGTTCTTGTTAATCAACAACAATCAACAAATTCCGATCCTTGGAAAATGTCTTCTATAAACCTGACCTCCTATGTTGGTTCTGTCATTCAAATAAACTTTAGAGGTAAGGTAAAAGCAGATGTTTCAGGATTCTTTTTCAATGGCGATATGGCATTAGACAACATTGCTATTTTAGATCCACTACCAAATGATTTGGGCGTTAGTAAACTTATTTCACCGCTTTCGACCTGCCAATTAAGTAGTAGTGAAATTGTAACCGTGGAGATATCAAACTACGGAAATACACCTGAAACTGGATTTGATGTAACTTATCAATTAAATGGTCCCACTGGTCTAGTGACTCAAACTGAAAATGTCGGAGCCTTAAGCCTACCAGCTGGAGCAATAGACACCTACTCCTTTGCAACTCCTGTTGATCTGAGTGCCTTAGGTACTTACTCAATGAATGTATGGACTGATTTGACGGGAGATAATAATTTACCCAACGATAGTACAGGAGTGATTACGATACTTACTGGTGGTCAAACCATGCCTGTGAATGACAATTTTGATACTTATCCAGATGGTGCAACTACTTTCTCCAATTTATTTAATCAAACAAATGATGATTTAGATTGGGAAGTAAATATCGGCCCTACAGGATCTTCTGGAACTGGCCCTGATGATGATGTGTCTTTTGGTGGTGGTTATATTTACATAGAGAGTTCAGGAGCTACTGATGGTGATAAAGCAATCATCTGTACAGATTGTATTAACCTAACAGCTGCCGTTGCGCCTCAATTGGAGTACTCCTATCATATGTTTGGAAGTTCTATTGACCGATTGGATATCTTTCTAGAAACAGGAGGCTCAGTTTTCCATATCGACTCTCTTATCGGACAGCAGCAATCAGGAAATGCCGATTTTTGGATTCCGAAAATAATTGATCTGACTTCATTTGTAGGGTCAGTAGTCTCCGTTTGTTTTGAAGGTACAATTCAAGCCGATTCCACTGGAACCACGTTTAGAGGTGATATGGCCCTGGACAATATTATTATTCGTGAGCCACCTCCATGCCCTGACCCATATTTACTAACTGCAATAAATGTACAAGATGTCCAAGCTGACATTTCATGGGTTTCTGGCGGAAATGCGATTGATGCTATCATTGTTTACGGTCCTCCTGGATTTGTTCCCGGAACACCTGGAAATGGGGAAGTAATCGTCAGTCCTGCAACAAATCCTCAGACAATTACAGGTCTAAGTCCATTGACAACATATGACTTCTATGTTACTGAAAATTGTGGCCCAACAGATGGAATGAGTTTAACAATAGGGCCTCGTAATTTCACAACAGCTTGTGCCCCTTTCCCAACAGCAGGTAATTACTTCTGGAATCCGATCCCAGTCAATACATTCCCGTTTTCTGATGTTGGGAATACTGGCACCTGTTATCTTAATGATTTCTCATTTGCTGGAACAGAGTCTCCTGATGTATTCTATAATATTATTCCTGACTCCTGTGCAAATGAAATTACGGTTTCTCTTTGTAACTCAAATTTTGATACTCGACTGATTTTAGTCAATGCTGCCGATTCTTCTGTACTTGCTACCAATGATGATTTTTGTGGTTTACAATCTGAAATCACATTTGCTATAACTAATCCTGGGCCAATATTGGCAGTTGTAGAAGGTTTTGGAACCGCATCAACTGGTAATTATGCGATTGATGTAACTCAAGTAATTAGTACTAGTTTTGACTCTATAACAATTGCTGGGAACAGACTCAGCTGTCCTGGAAATGCAGATGGTTCAGTCTTCGTTCAAACATATGGCGGTGCATTCCCTCGTACATTCCAATGGAGCAACGGCGCAACAGGACGTCATATCTCTGGCCTATCACCAGGAACCTATACGCTAACCGTTGCAGACAATTGTGGTGGATTTGAGGTGGATAGTTTTAAAGTAGAGGATGCTCTTATGCCAGTTGTAAACTCAGGAGGTTCATCAACTTCCATTTGTATAGGAAGTGCTGTTCAATTAGGAGGAAGTCCCACAGTTAACTTAGGACTTGACACGTTATTTACAGCTTTTGGATTTGAATTCTCTAATGGTGAATTTTTCAACCATACACTAGCAACACCAACCTTAACAAGTAGCCTCATTACTGATTTAACAGGTGCTTATCTTGCAGGGGATTTTGGTCCTGGTGGATTTTTCGCATTAAACAGCACTACTGAGCAATTAGTGAAACTAGATACTGTAACAGGTATAGAAGCCATTGTTGGCCCAGTTGCTGTGCCAACTGGCCACACCATTACAGGACTAGCTTGGGATGCGACCACAGCTAAAATGTACATGGTGACGACTGATGCAACGAATAGTGAATTACATGAAATTGATTACAATACTGGAGCAGTTTTATCCAGTATACCAATGAATGCTAGAATTCCAATTTGGCTTGCGATTGATAATTATGGTGCAGCATACACATTGGAAATTGACGGAGACACCATCAAAACGGTTGATTTGACTACAGGAGTTACAACTCAACTACCAGATGCTATTGGTTTTGATGCGAACTTTGCACAGGATGCAGATTTTGACCCATTTACAAATGAGTTGTATCTAGCAGCGTTCAACAATGACATTGGAGCACCTGAACTGAGAAAGGCAGATTTGACTACAGGAACGACAACTTTGGTTGGTCCATTGACAACCGGCCAGGTAACTGCTTATGGTATTATCGGACCACCAGTATATACCTTCTCTTGGACTCCAACTACAGCTCTGGATGATCCGACTTCTCCAAATCCAGTAGCAGACCCAACCGTTACAACAACTTACGTATTGGAAGTCCTTGACTTCTGTGGTGTCGTTGCGACTTCTGCAACTGAGGTGGTGGTCAATCCATTACCTTTAGCTGATGCGGGTATGGATGTCAATCAATGTTCAAATGAATTTACTATCCTAACTGCTTCTGGTGGCAATATATATTCTTGGAGCACAGGAGAGCAAGGCGCGACGATCGTTGTAAACCCAGATACCACCACCACTTACTATGTAACGGTAACGGACAACTTGTGCTCAGCTTCAGACAGTGTCACCGTCACACCAGTAACAACAGTAGAGCCAATGGTAACGATTCTAACAGGCACTGTCTTAGAAAGTACCCCAGCAGCAACTTATCAGTGGTATTTTGACAACATGATCATTCCTGGAGCAACAATGCAGACTTACACACCTTCTCAAAATGGTGTTTATTGGGTAGAAACGACTGATTTCAATGGTTGTAGTGCTGATTCGTATGGTGATTCGATATTTGTTGAATGGGTGAATGTTCTCGAAATCATTTCAATAGAAACCTTTGAGGCTTATCCAAACCCAGTGACGAATGATCTAAATATCAACATTGTAAGTGCTGTTCGAGACGAGTATACCCTTCGAATAGTAGACGTTGTTGGTCGAACGATTTATTCCAATGAGATTGAAATCAATGACAGCTATACTACTAACATTGATTTTGAGCAATTCCCGAGCGGGATGTACATTGTTCAATTATTCAATGATACTGGAGCCTTACAGAAGCGGATAATTAAAAGTAATGATTAACGCATTTTAATGCTCAATGATGAGTGTGCTCAATGAATAATTATTAATAAAAGGACGTTCATTATAATCGTAACACTTAAAATATAAATTTGAAGCTGGCAATTGAGTTTGCCAGCTTTTTTTATCTTCGTCTTGTGAGTGATTTGATAAGTATATTGATGCCTGTAAAAAATGCAGGGCCATTCCTAGAAGAATGCTTTACCTCTATCCTTGACCAGTCCTATACCAATTGGGAGTTGCTTGCAATCAATGACCACTCTACAGACAACAGTTTATCTATCCTAAATCAGTTTGCCAGCCACGACAACCGAATCAACGTATTTACCAATACTGGATCAGGAATAATTGAAGCCTTGAGAACAGCATACAAGCACTCAGCAGGCCGCCTCATAACAAGAATGGATGCTGATGACACAATGCCCGCAGACAAGCTAAAAGAGCTGTCAACCGCCTTAAAACAAGCAGGAGAAGGACATCTAGCAACTGGCCTAGTGCATTACTTCTCTGAAACTGAACTAGGGAATGGCTATCAGCGCTACGCGAATTGGTTGAATACGCTTACAACTTCCAGTAAAAACTATGAAGACATCTACCAAGAATGTGTGATCCCGTCTCCCTGCTGGATGGTATACCGCACAGATCTAGATCATTGTGGTGGTTTTCTACCTGACCGATATCCAGAAGACTATGATCTCTGTTTTCGATTTTACGAAGCGGGTCTAAAGGTGATTGGTGTTAGCCAAGAGCTTCATCACTGGCGAGATCACTCAGTGCGTGCTTCTAGAACGGATGCCCATTATGCTGACAATCGGTTTATGGACTTGAAGGTGCACTATTTCCTAAAACTAGAATACACGGAAGGCGATACGATTGTGCTGATCGGCGCTGGCAAAAAGGGAAAACAGATTGCCCGCAAGTTTTTAGAAGCGGGTGTTGCATTTTGCTGGGTTAGTAATAATATCAACAAAATAGGCAAGGATATTTACGGTGTTCGAATAGAAACGCTCGAGTCGGTGCTCCTAAAGAAGCGGTTGAAGGTATTAGTTGCCGTGACAGGTCCGTCTGACAAAGAGGAATTGCAGGGGGAATTAACGGCAATGGGATTTATCAAAGGGTTGCATTATTGGTGGCTAGGGTAAGGGAAAAGCATAAGGATTTTTTAGAATTACCTTGATTTATAGGATTTTACCATTGATTTATTAAAAAATAGTTTGAAATCCTGTCATCCTAATGCTGCATTCCAGTTGAACGTATCCAGCATCGCTTGCCACTCTTCCGTTATAGGCGCTTCGATGACAAGCTGTTTTCCAGTATGCGGATGCTCAAATTGCAGCTTTGAGGCATGAAGGAACATTGACTTCCAGCCGTATTCTTCAAGTACCATTTTGTTGTGTCGCCAATCTCCATATGTCTTGTCTGCAAGGATGTGATGGCTAATGTGCTTGAAGTGGCGTCTGATTTGGTGCATGCGCCCAGTTTCTGGTTTTACTTTTACCAAAGAGTATCGAGCGGTCTGATATCTCCCAACTGGGATGGGTAGTTCGATCTGAGCAAGTCTAGAGTAATCTGTTATGGCTGGTTTGGGTTCTGCGTTCAGCTTGGTGATGTCTTTTTTGATTGGATGATCGATCGTTTGCTGATCAGGTGTATATCCTCTAACTACTGCAAGGTATTCTTTTTGAACTTCTTTTTGTTGAAACAACTGCATGGTTTCCTGAAGGACGGTTTTCTGGGTAGTGAAGAGTAAAATACCTGAAGTCGGTCGATCTAATCGGTGGACAGGGTAAACTCTTTTATTGATTTGGTTGCGGAGTAGCTGTAGGGCGAATTCTGTTCGCTCTTCAGCAATGGAAGTGCGGTGCACCAACAAACCGTTTGGTTTATGGATCGCTATGTAATATTCGTCTTCAAAAAGAATTTTTAGCACCTTATTCAATTAAATGTGTAATTTGAGCATACAGGTTTAAAAGCACAATTTAATCAATTTTCAACATGTGGGATAATCAATATTTATCAACTGAAATTGCTTTATTAAAATCAATTGGAATCCCTTTGAAGTACAAGGGGAATTTGATTATTGAGAGTAAGCTCTTTCCAACGTTTTATGGAGGTAATCTAATCTTCGTCGATAAAAAAGAATCTCCTGATTTAGAACATTTTGAAAAATTATTCATCAAATATTTTACCGCACCAAAAACGAAACATAAAACGTTTTTATTAACACCAGGAGGTCCTAATTTTGATCAACTGATAAAAAAAGCCACCGAAAAAGAATACGAAATTACGCATTGCAATTACTTGGCAATGCCTACTAGACGCTGTTCATTTCCACTGGCTGATTCCTTGTCAATAGATGCGCTTGATTTGATCAATAATGATAAAGACATTTCAGATTATCTTGAATTAATGAAGGCTGAATACGATCTTGAATGGTTTTGGAAAGAAGGGTTTAAGAAAAAGCAGACGCTTATCAAAACCATGGACATTAAGTACTTTGGACTTCGCGAAAAAGGTTCTTCTCAGATTCGTTCGAGTCTTGGGTTGTTTCAATATGGAACACTAGCTCGATTTCAAGAGGTCGTTACACACCCTGATTTTTATCGGAATGGATATGCTACTATACTGTTAAACCATGGGATAAATCATGCACATGAAGTCTTTAAGACCAAGGAAGTCGTTATTCAAGCAGATAAAAATTATCATGCCTATCATTTGTATCGAAATCTAGGATTTAAGGATGTTTTTGAAGTATCAGAATTAATGAAATTCTAATTGGTTCCGAACGATTGAATTTACCCTTATGTTGAATAGATTGGTTTTATTAGTATAACGTAACCAATTAACCTTGATCTAAATAAAGGTTTCCTACAAATTCGATATCATTAAATATATTTCTATATTTAAGTTGAATCATTACAACATACTTTTTTGTTTTAGTTTCTAAAATCCAAATTGATGAATCTTGCTCCAACGCTCAAAGATGAAAAGACTTAGCTAGACTTTGCGCTACCACACTTATAACCAACCATGAGAAACCTTATTTTCGCCATTTCAACTTTGTTATTGACCTTTTGCATCACTGGGAAAAGTCAATGCTTATCTGGAGCATACGATTCTGATCATGACGGTATTTACGATTTTTTTGATCTTGATAATGACAATGATGGTTTGTTAAATCAGACTGAATGCTTGTTTACTAATGTAGACTGGTTTTCTATCCCAGTCTTATCACCTGGTGCTCAGCCCCAAACGGTATACAGTGATATTAATGGCGATCTCCTACCATACAGTTGTACAATCGGCAATGTTGCGCTAACTCCTCCGACCTTCCCTACAACCAGCGGTACTGTTGAACAGAAAAATGGTCGCGAACTCAACTTTAAACAGTCAAACTATCAACGGGGAGGAGGATTGCGAGCGTCCGTTACGTTCGATGACTTCAGCCTAATTAAGATCAATGCCTCACCGTCCTCTTCTAACATTACGACAGAAGACACCATTGTGTTTACAGCGATTGGTGCTTCTCCTGACTTTAGATGGGTCGTTTGGAGCAGCACAAATGCCACCTTCAGTGCAGTAGGGAACAGTATAAAGATCGCTGGAATCCACCCGTTTCATAAATCTGAGTTTCTAATAGTTGGAACGGAAGAAATTATTGGCGTTGACATCTACCACATCCACTCTAAGTCGAACACATCTCAAGCAATCAATGAAGCGTCTATTGGCTTTTCTTATCTCCTTGATACAGATGGCGATCAAGTTCCCGACTTACTCGACCTCGACTCTGATAATGATGGGATACCAGATGCCGTTGAAGCAAGCGGTAACAACACCCTACTCTTAGAACAATGTAGCCTTGACGATGATGGAAATGCCTACTATCCAGACAACAATAACGACAACTGCCCCGACGGTTTAGTCAACGGTAACTTCATTCAAGCCCCTATAGACAGTGACCGTGACGGTATCCCAGATTACAGAGAACCTGATGCTGATGCCGATAATTGCCTAGACAGCGAAGAGCTCAACAGCTGGTTGCCATCAACCGTAAATACTTGGAATGACCCAAATACTGTAGACGACCGAGGAAGAATCCTGCATAATGGCACCGGTTTTTGCTTATCTCCTACTAGTAATGCGTGGCAAAAAAACTGCACCGGCGTTTGCTTTGGACCCGAAAAAGATTTTGATGGGGATCACATCGCCGACTTCAGTGATCTAGACCAAGACAACGATGGCATTCTCAATCAATATGAGACGAATTGTCCCTTCTTAAAATCTAGCAGAAACACTACGGGAAAAGGCAGTTTCAGAGATTTTACTTTTTTGCTTACTTGGGATGACCCCATTTTCAACAATGGAATTCAGGATGGAGAATCTACAACGTTTAAACTATCTAATGGCCTAGAAGCTCACCTAATATTTAACTACCAAGGAACCAATAACTGGCAAGTGACGGATCTAGGGGCAAACCCCTTCATGGGTTTTTATTACAATACAAATTCCTCTAAAGATGCTATTACGACTAATCACTCAGGAACTTCCGTACTCCACATTCAGGTAACGGTTACACTAGACGGTAGTCCTTATCCAGCAGAATTTCTTGTCCTTCCAACAACCTTAAGCGGCAATCTGCAAGAATCTCTTGTGTTTTCTAGTCCTTGGCTGTTTCCAGTTGAAATCATTGATGGTGGAGGCAATTATAATATTCCCACAGGTACAAATCCTCCATACACCTTACGAATCAATGCTTCAGGCAATGAAGGAACTACCATTTTTAAGACGCGCTACTCTGACAGTCATTCTTTTCAACTTTCCCTATCCAATGCCAATGGTTTTGCTAGAGGTTTTGGGATCGCTCTATTGCTAGGCTGTGATTTTGACAAAGATGGATATCCCAACCACCGCGATCTTGATGCGGATCAGGACGGGTTGATTGATGCAATTGAAGCGCAATGTCCCAACGCTGGTTTGACAATAGATTGTGCGATTTCGAATCAACCGATTTACCCAGATTACAATCAGGATGGCTGTGCTGATGGCATTCACCTGCTTGCTTGTAGCACTGCGCCTAATGACTTTGACCATGACGGAGCTCCAAACTTCCTTGATTTGGATAGTGATAATGATAGATGTGCGGATGCAATTGAGGTGGAATTTCATTATCTCGTCCCAGTGAATCTTGATACGGTTATTCATCCTTTGTTTCCAGGGTCTGTTGGCACGCAAGGGCAAGTTCAGGATGACTCAGTAGCATTTTGCTTGCCAGTTCCAAATTACAATTGGCTAGACACCTCTTATCAATTAGCCTGTGTACGGTGTGACTTACCAGATTTGACCGTAGTTGGTCCCTCCGCTTTTTTCATTTGTCCATCCGTAGTAGGCAAGGATTCATTTGATTTATCCGGTATTTCAATAATTGATCTCAACCCTGAATCTAATAACTCCTTGAACATAAGCTTTCACAATGCTTTTCCTCCTGATACAAGTAATCTTTTGATTAATCCTGTTGTGCAACCACTCGTGACCACGACTTACTACATTCTTGATACGGAGGAAATCCATTGCACTGATTATGTCCCGATCACTATTTTTGTAGATAACATTGCACCAATTGCTACCTCTCTTCCAGATAGTTCTTTAAATTGTGGTGAGCCCTTGCCTTTCCCAGTTGCGGATGCGAGTGACTATCTTATTCAAAACGCGAACTGTAGGAAGAACACATTGCTTAGTTTAGCCAATGCTAATGTTTTCAATGACTTTACCAACCCCATCTGTTCTAATACATCTGGGAATACTACAAAAGCTGTGCTTTCAGATATCTTTAATGCAAACGGGGTTGTGGATCCCGATGTAGATGGAAGTCTAGATGTTTCTTTTGATGTTGAATTAATCAGCATACTAGATGTTTATGGCGGAGATCCGATGATGAGCTTACCCGATCCTAATTTTAGGGTTGAGCAAACGGTTGAAGGATTAACTGGAGAAATACCAGTCAATACAGATTCTAGCAGTACCATGTCTTCCGGAGATGTAAAAGGTTACATGGTAACGGTTAAATTTGCACAACATTTACAACTCTACTCCGACTACTTCAATCTAGAATTCACTGGCATGAATACGCCTGGTAGTTTCTTTGAATCTAGTGCGCTTCAATTGTTAGATTTCCAATGGAATCCTTTCAATGGCAAACTGATTGATGCGAATAATTATAGTGGTTATTATCATGGAAAACCAAACCTACCTTACGGAATTGACTGTTCTGCGGGGACTGCTCCCAGTGGAGGTTTTATTGATGCGAATCCGTGGAAGATTGCAGGGCCTGGCGTAATGGCATTTCAGGATAACAATGTGATTGACTCAAACACGGATCTGTGCAATCCAGTTCAAGGTCAGCCCAATCCCAACACAGATGCCCCACAGCTAAATGCTTTTGCAGATATGAATGTGCATCCATTAACACGAATCGGGGGCTTCCGTTATATCGTATTAGTAGAAAATGTGGCTGGGGCAAAATCAAGCAACTTTTCTACGAATGGCTCTGGTGTTTTTACAAGTAGCTTGAAGCATATTCGTTTAAATCGGGTTTGTCTTGGGGATCCCTACCTAGTAGACAACAATCCTTTTGTTCCTCCAACCATTTATTACTTGGGCGATGTGTCTGACCATCAAATTCCAGAAAACATAACTCGGACGTATGCGGTATCGGATATTTGTGGTAATACGTCAACCGTGCATCAGAATTTTGTAAGAGCCCGAGGTTCTGATTTGTCTTGTACGACTACCATGGTTCCTGGTAATATCGCTGGTATCTCCGCAATTGGAGTTGCCATTCAAGTCAGTGAGCTCGGAGGATTTGATACGGATGGATCACCAATTACTGTTCGAATTCCAAAGGATCCACGCTTGGTTTTTGCTTGGGACCCAACCTTGTTAGCTGTTGCCTTTAACAGCGTACAGAACAATCAGTGGACGTACACCACCTCCTATATTTTTCATGAATTCACTTACAATGGTGTCATCTCTGGAGGTAATTCCCTTTGGTTTGGTTTTGAGGCGACATATGATCCACAAGGAACATACGGACAAACAACGATAACAAGTACAGTGGTACCAAATAGTGGTGGGGAATGTCGACTAACGAACAATTCAGATTCAGAGATACTGATATATTTTGATTAATACGAGACATTTTTCTTCAGGAATATCCCAAGCTGACCTGTTTCATCCATCACAAGTTTTTACGTTGTTAATTCCTATAGTGATGCTATAAATTTTCAAACAAATTGGTATTACTATAAATAATTCAAGAAAAAATTCGACTTTTGAGTCAGTGAATCATTTAATTAAAATATTAATACTACTACAGTTTGCATTTTTCATCGAGGTGAATGCCCAATATACGATAAAAGGGAAGGTGAATCTTGGTTCAGATTGGCAGCCAAAAATCTATATGGCTTCGGTCAACAAGTTAAGTGATTACTACAGAACTAGTCCGGATATGATTGTGAACACTGCAGCCATTTCCCCAGACGGTAGTTTTGAAATCAAAGGAGATAATTTGCCAAGCGAGGAACAGTTTTATCGAATTTACTTAATGAAGAATCATAATACGGATTATGATGCCTGTTTGTATGTTGGAGGCGATGATCATAATTTTGCCCACTTACTCTTAAAAAATGGCGAATCCGTTCAAGTGACTGCAAGTGACACGTCTATTGCTCCCTTTGGTGAGTACACAATATCGGGCGATCCAGATAACCGTAGCATGCAAACCCTTGCAAGAATCGTGTTTCCTAGCTTTTACTTCTACCGGATTAAGTTTCCAACAGAACTCAAATTCTCAGAAGACAAATTACATAGTAACCTAAAGAGTTTTGCAGATACCTGTAGCAACACACTAGTCGCTCTTGCCGCAATTAATAATACAGACTTTGATGAATATTTCGACCAAGACATTGACCTTTATCAATCTTTTGGTGAACGGTTAAAGAAAGAACTTCCAAATTCGATCTACACCAAAAATTATTTATTAAAGATGAAGTATTATGCGAATGAAGATAACAGCACCTCCCCATGGCTCTATTGGTTACTAGGTCTACTCGGACTTGGTTTGCTCGCAGCAATCGGAAAAATCAGCTTAGACAGCTTTAAGATTAATGGACTAGAAAAGGAGATTCACAAATTGAAAAAGATCCCAGAAATCGAAACATCAGTTTTCGAATCACTAACACAGAAAGAATTAGAGATCTTCAATTTAATAGCTGAAGGAAAATCCAATAAAGAAATTGCTAGTAGTTTGTTTGTTGAACTAAGCACCATAAAAACGCACATCAATAAACTGTACTCAAAGCTTGGTGTTTCCAATCGAAAAGAAGCACAAAATCTTGCAAAACAGAGAGGTTGATTAAACCCTCATTATGCATTGGGAATTAGCTTTTGGGTTTAAAATACAATATTCGAGTCAGTTCGGTCTTAAAGAAGTGCTCCACGCCTATTTTTCATTGAAAGCATTCGTGTCAGTTCGTTAAAAATAGAGGAACGTTAGTTCCGAAC
>CALGAW010000059.1 GCA_937959115.1 uncultured Saprospiraceae bacterium | reverse complement strand
TAATGATATCCGATAGCACAGCATGTGTAGGCGATACAATTGCCTTAACAGCAATGGGCGGAACCGCAGGCACCAACGCTACACTAGTCTACTACGAAGGAAGTTGTGGCGGAACAGTAGTTGCAGATCCAACTGCAGTCGTTGTAACTGGCCCAGCTGATTACTTTGTGAGATATGAAGATGATTGCGGTGAAACAGTTTGTGCGATGGTTAGCTTAGTTGGCTCTACTAGTTCAACTGCGCCAATGGCATTAATGATATCCGATAGCACAGCATGTGTAGGCGATACAATTGCCTTAACAGCAATGGGCGGAACGGCAGGCACAAATGCTACGCTTGTTTACTACGAAGGCAGTTGTGGTGGAACTGTAGTTGCAGATCCAACAGCAGTAGTTGTAACTGGCCCAGCTGATTACTTTGTGAGATATGAAGACGATTGTGGTGAAACAGTTTGTGCGATGGTTAGCTTAGTTGGCTCTACTAGTTCAACTGCGCCAATGGCACTAATGATATCCGATAGCACAGCATGTGTAGGCGATACAATTTCACTAATGGCAATGGGAGGCACCGCAGGCACAAACGCAACGCTTGTCTATTACGAAGGTAGTTGTGGTGGAACTTT
Organism: uncultured Saprospiraceae bacterium; assembly: GCA_937959115.1. GTDB lineage: Bacteria > Bacteroidota > Bacteroidia > Chitinophagales > Saprospiraceae > JAHDHB01. Next base: position 75,528 of record CALGAW010000059.1, on the reverse strand, counting down.
AGTTGCAGATCCGACTGCAGTCGTTGTAACTGGCCCCGCTGATTACTTTGTGAGGTATGAAGATAACTGCGGAGAAACGGTTTGTGCGATGGGAAGTGTGAGTTGTGTAGCAGGAGTTGCTGTTGAAGCATCTGTCCAATTGGAAGGGCCATATGACGCGACTACCATGCTAATGAAAGATGATCTGCGTGTTGGGGGTTTAATACCGTTGACAGAACCTTATACTGCTTTGGGATACGCCCATATTGGTGGCGGTGGTGAAGCAACAGTGCCTACGGTATTTAACACAACTGGACCAGATGCCATTATTGACTGGGTATTTGTTGAGCTAAGAGCTGCTGCAGATAATACAACGCCTGTAGCTACACGTTCGGCTTTGATTCAAGCAGATGGTGATATTGTTGATGTTGATGGCTCCGCAGGAGTGGATTTCACTTCATCAGGTGTCGCAGCTGGTTCTTATTGGATCGTGGTGCGTCATAGAACGCATTTAGATATCATGTCAGCGACTCCAGTTATGATTGATGGTGTAACACCGACTCCATACGACTATGTTGCTTCAGGTACCTTTGGAGGTGGTTTGAAAACACTTGGCACCGGAGATATAGTGATGTATGAAGGTGATGTCAATCATGATGGTGTGATCAATGCGGCAGATCGAAGTGCTGTTTGGAATGCTAGGAACCAAACTGGTTATCTTGAAGAGGACTCTTCTTTAAATGGTGTTTGTAATGCGGCAGATCGAAGCCAAAACTGGAACAATCGAAATCAATTAACGAAAATTCCTTAGTAATAAGATAAGATATCAATATAGTGCGTGTGATGTGTCTTAAGGCGCATCACACTTTTTTTGCTAGAATTATTTGATTGTTGAAGAAAGGAATCTCTAAAATCCTAGTTCTTCGTTTCAGCAATCACAATTCCAAATTTGCCCTCTTCCTCGATCCAGTTTTGAGCAGGAAGATATGTTTTACATACAAATCCATCAAGATATAAGGCATTTTGGCATCCACGTGTCTTAAAAAATTCTGCTAACCGATAGAAGTTGATTCGCTTCTTAGACATCGCAAACAGTAATTGTCCATCAGGTAATATCCCAACACCGTTGCGGATATGGACATTTTTAGAAGGGGCATTGAATTTAGGATGAATCACTCCATCTATGACCAACATGGGGCCAGATTGGGTGGCATACTGCAGCTTGTTAGATGTCTTAAACTGATCCGTCTTCACAATTTGAGGTACGTGATCTTTTGTTAAGCTAAACACACCATTTGGTTGTAAATAGAAATTGCCATATCCTTTTTGCTTTCGGTTGATCTTTTGTATTTGTTTACTGTTTTCAATATATAATCCCAAGGGCGAATAGTCCTTCATGAACATACCACCATTTGCTGCAAATACAAGTGTTTGGTTTCTGTCATTTAGCCATTTATTCAGATTACCATGATTGAGGAAGGGTTTTCCTTGGTCATCTTTAGAATAAAAGCGCAGGTTACCCGCCCTAGGATCAACAGTATAACTTAGAATGTCGGGATATTTGTTCGAGGTAGTGTTGGAGCTGTTTAAGGGGAACTCATACAAGGCATTACGGATGTTGTTATACAAAGCGGCTTCCCATTCAACAGATGGGATATCAGGAAGTCGGTCCTGCGTTCTAAAATCAAGGGGGCTAACAATCACATCAATCCCATTGGGTAAGGCTTTTGCGGCTAGGACAAACAACTCCTCAATGGCTACATTACCAATCGGAATACACCCAATAGTCACCGCTTCTCCATGGATGAAGATGTCACCACCTAGGGTTGTCCGTTTATCTTTTATTGCCATTTTTCGATCAAATTCATTGGGATAGCTAATTTTCATAGACAAGTGATAGCTGCTATTCGGATTGAGGTGTTGGATGGTGTAGATGCCTTCTGGGATCTGTTCGTCTCCTTGTTTTAATTTTGGTCCTAGAGTACCGCTGTAGGCTGTGAAGGGATAGGTTTTAAGCAGTTTTGGTTTGCCATCTTTGTGCACATAGACTTGTAGCAGTCGTTCTTTTTTTAGTGCAACAAGGGAGATCTTTGAGGGCAGTTCTGCTATACTGATGAGGTTTGGTGTGAGGCGCTGCATGACTTGTGGACTGAGGGCCTCAACGACTGAGTTGACCGTTCTGGGTTGTGCAGGGTTGTATAGTAGCGTAGGCGTTTTTATACTGACGAGCAGTAAGGCTGCCAAGCAGATTACGGTAATGAACAGCAGGGTGGGGAGGTGTTTTTTCATAATGTTATTCTGGCTCAAAGTTATGATTTTTGTGCGGTGTTTAATAAGCATAGTTGCTGAAGATTCTTTTAAAGGTCTCTACCTTTTTGGTCCAAGGACTTTTTGATTTCATTTTAATACGATGTATTTAAGACTACTAATTCTCTTTTAATTGAAACGAGTTAGTAGCTAGCAATATTCCTTAAAAACGATTAAAGGTTTGTTAGAAATGCGTTAAAGAACTAGGATGGTAAGATGCGGTTGATTTTTAAGATTTGCATGGATTGGAAGGGATAAAAGGACTACTGTTATATTGGATACTGGAGGGGATACGAAAATTTAATGTGAATTAACATTAAGGAAAACATAAAGTGTGGGAAAAATTAAATTTTTTGATAAAATCTCTTATTAAATTGATCGTTAATCGTTAATCATGAATATTTTATGGGGATTCTGAGAACAATTTGAAGCATTTATAGTTATTATTTGTATTCATTTATCCATTATAAAAACAAAGACTCAGATGAACACAAGCAAAATGAAACTATTACTTCTGATTGTAGTATTTCTAACAGGATTCAATGCCTATTCGCAAGAAACGGAAACACCAAAAGAGAAAAACTTCGGCGTAAGAACCGTAGCCGAAATTGGTTTTCTAGGCGTTTTCGGACATAAGGTTCAATTTAGTAACAACGGGACTTATTTTGATTACAAGAAGGAAGGAGGGCAAGATGTGTTGTATCCTGTTACTCGATTCTCTGTGGAGTTGGATATTAAAAAGCGAAACACCATTATTTTTCTTTACCAGCCTTTAAAAATAGAATCTCAAGTGTTGCTTAGGAATGATTTAATGGTAGATAGCCTTAATTTTCCAGCAGGATCAAGTGTGAATACACTCTACAATTTTCCGTTTTACAGAACGAGCTACTTGAGAGAGTTTTTACCCAAGAGTGATATTTATCAATTTGCCTTTGGTGCTACAATCCAAATTCGAAACACGACGATCTCTTTTGAATCAACTGACGGCACCCGGTTTCGAACCAACCGTAATGTAGGCATCGTTCCTACGCTCAAAATGAGAGCTGGAGCTAAACTGAGTGAGCGGGTTTATACGCAACTGGAGGCTGATGGTGCTTATGCTCCAATTAGCTATCTGAATGGTAGTGATAACGAAGTTGTAGGCGCTATACTTGATGCAAGTCTTAGAACAGGTTTAAAGTTGAGCGATAAGGAGCCTGTCACAGCCTTCCTCAATCTCAGATACTTAGGAGGAGGCGCTGTTGGCACATCTGATGACAATGACGGCCCAGGAGATGGTTATGTGAAAAACTGGCTACATTTTACAACAGTTACGCTTGGGTTTGTTTACGAGTGGCATTAGTATATTGTTAATAGACGTTTTTGAGAGGTCTTGCAAATAGGAAAAGTATCAATTTCTTATGTTTTGAAAAATAAAACGTTTTAAGAAAAAACAACATCTGGGAATTTTCATGCAATTAACGCTGTTGTATAATTCTAATGGGATACTCAAAAAAAATACTCCTAGTTCTTGATCTAGATGAAACTTTAATTCATGCTAGAGAAAAACCACTGGAATCTGAACCTGATTTTCGAGTGTTCGATTATTATGTTTACGTTCGCCCAAATTTAGATTGGTTTCTAAAAAAAGTTAATGAAAGTTACCGCCTTGGAATATGGTCCTCAGCTGATGATGTGTATGTTAACGCAATAATTGACTATATAAAACCAGAAGATCTTGATTTCGAGTTTGTCTGGGGAGCAAGTAGATGCACCACTCGAAGAGACTATGATTTGGATAAATATTTTAAGGAGAAACGCTTGAAGAAACTAAAACGTTATGGAAACAAACTAGAGAAAATTCTGATTGTTGATGATACTCCAGAAAAGTTAAAGGATAATTATGGAAATGCGATTTATATCAAACCATTTGAAGGAGATTCAAAGGATGGTTTGTTGTTTAAGTTATATCATTATCTAGAAACTTTAAAGCAGGTTGAAAATGTTAGAAACATAGAGAAAAGAGGATGGATGCAAAAAAAATACTCTTAATTCTTGATCTAGATAAAAAAACTGAAATTCTCAATTATGTTCTAGCTCGCAATTATGTTCTAGCTCGGATATAAATGTAGATTTGTAGTTGAAAGCTGGCTTCATTCAATCCATCCAATTCCAGTAATTGGGGTAATTTGCATATATTCGGCATTCCTTTTAGGACTGGATTTGATCCTAAATGGTTTATAAGCTTCATAGCAGCACAAAAATGGTCATAACAGTAAAAGTATCTACAATCTACAAATGTTCCCTAGAAAGAGCGTTTAAAACGCCCATGCTTTGTGATGTCTCAAAAGTACACACAGGATATGGCCCAATGCCCAAGGTGACCCATTGCGAAGATGATGAGAATTGGGGCAAGCCAGGGTTTAGCAAAAAGGTGTTCATTGCTAAATCACTAACGCAAAAAGGGGGCTTTGGTTCTATGGATAAAGTGTTGGAACGCGTTGAAAACAACTACTGGAAGATAGAAGTGAGCGATTTTCAATCTTGGATGCTAGGCTTCTATAAATTCACTGGAATATGGAAAACCACTGAACTGGAACCCAATAAAATTTTAGTAGAATACAATTACGAGCTCCACGCTAATCAAGTCATTTTTTATCCACTTGCTTGGTTGTTTGCTAAGCTTTTCTGGAAAGTATATATGAATAGAGTCCTAGAGAATATAAGAACAATGAGTTACAATGAGGAGCCATACATGTATGCGTAAGATAATGGGCTTTTTAGTATAGCGAACGGAATGCAGAATACCGAATGTAGAAGGATTGGCGTGGAGGATTTTTCTGAATGACTAATCCCGTTATATCACTCGAATGGCAAAAGATCGCTGCATAATTTGAGTTAAATAAAAAAGAGAAAAATATTCTAGTAAAATACTTTTCTCTTTCTTTATTTAAACCCGCAGTTTGTGTTCATAAGTTAATTTCTACTGCAGAATACGGTTAAAGATCGTTCTACAACCTCAATTGTTTTTGAACTTCCTCTTTTTTCGCTTCACAACCACCTATGATATATCTAACTTGGCCACCAAATCGAGCACCTCTGTTATAGCCAATAATTGTCTCGTTAGAAGCATTTTTATAGAATTCATTCGTTAGGTTTCTGCCATAAAACGATACAATAAATCGTTCATTTATATTGAACCCTAACCAAGCATCAGCAAGGAAAAATGCTTCTTGATTACTATAGATATCGTAGTTGTCTGCAATCTCATATTCATCCCTGTAGGATAAATCTGCCCCTAGATTAATTCTAAAACCTCCCTTTCCAATTGGAATATTGAAGTTAGGAGAAATAGTGACGTAGTAGAGTGGTGCAAACTTAAGTGGATACCCCGTTCTGTTGATCGTATAGGTGTTTTGTCCAGTAATTGGATTAACACTTGAAAAATCACAAGGTCCCTCGATATTATTTGCTTCGTTGGCAATTGTTAGGGCAGTCTCTCCAGAATTACATGCCGCCCCTCGATAATCTTCATATTTAGCATCCATAAAAGAAGCATTGTACCCAATTTCAAACACTGGATTGATCATCCACTTTCCTTGAACTAGCAGTCCTAACTTTCTGGCTTCTGCCGCATTTGAGGCGTTAAAGGATCCCGTAGCAGCATTAAAAGTGTTTACTTGAAGAGACGAGTAATTATTGTAAAATAGTGATAGGTTGGTCAGGAATCCTCCTGTTGAACTCAACCATCTTCCCTTGAAACCAAGCTCAAAAGCATTTGATTTTTCTGGATCAAATATTGCTTCATCAGGAATGCCATCATCGTCAAGGTCGTTAAAGCCATCTGAGTTAACTGTTGGGATAGTATTCGCGGCATTAAAGCCTCCTGCCTTCCAACCTTGAGAGAACTTGGCATACACTGTCACCTTATCCGAAGAATAGGAAACATTTATACTTGGCGTTACCGCAGTTTCTTTAATCTTCATATTTTCAAGTCTTGGAGCCTCTACAGGAACCAAGTCGTTGACAAGGTTTGGAGCAAAAGCGCCAGGTAGATTTTCAACGATCTCCCATTTATCTCTTGTTGGAACCATGCCTGCAGCCATTTCCTCAGCTGTGTAGGCCGCAATTGTATGTACATTTGCAGTTTTATCCTCATGAGAAATTCGACCACCAACAGTAACGGAAAGTCTAGGAGCTACTCGATAACTTAAATGGCCAAACAGACTTGTTCGATTTGCATTTCTCTGAAATCGTACTCCTCTAAGTGCTCCTGCAAGCTGAACACCTAACCCGTATAGCGGATGTGCAACTGGTTTTCCAAGAGAATCAACCAAAATGTCACCAGTAAAAGGATTATAAAAGTAATACTCCCACTGCGTTACTGGTGTAAGTGTATGATTGTCACCATTTAGAACATCATTTTGGTAATATCCCCCAATCTGATAATTCATCTTACTTGTCTTCTTTGATTCATACCGTAATTCAGCTGACAATTGATTGTTATCTACGAATGCCTTGTTGTGATACAAGAAGTATTTAGACATATCTGCATCAAGCATCTGATCCCACTTAATTGCAGAGTAAGCGACTTGCCCAAAGACATTCCCTTTATTCATTTTATAGTCCCCTGACATCGAAAAAGTATAAGCATTTGAGTTTGTACTGATGTCATCTAGGTAACCAGTTTGTTCAATACCCCTTACATAAAAGAATTCTGCTGAAGCTGGTAATGGAAGTGAAGCACCTTGTCCAAGTACATAGTCTGGTTGAAAATTATGATTGTAAGTAGAATCTCCTAAAGCAACTTGTCCTCCCTGTAAAAAGCCAGGAAGAAACGTAGCGGGTTTCGATACAAGTCCTGCAGAATCAGTCGTTATTTGTTGTAAATAATTACCAATAGTCGTTGCATTATATTGCCCTTTGATCTTTATTTCTAACTTGTCAGATGGTTCGAAGACAGCTGTCAGTCGTCCTGCATAAGCTTCACTTCCTCCAGCCTTCTCTTCTGTGAAGTCATCTGTAAATGCACCACCAAATGTTTTATAAAGACCTGCAGCTCTAATTCTAAATTTCGGAGTAAAAGCAATGGTATAAGCTCCTTCACCTCCAAACTCATCTTGAGTTCCTCCAAAGAAATTAATATAGCCTTCATTGCAAAGGCCAGGACTGTTACTTGTAACACTAATTCCACCACCGATCGAACTCTGTCCAAAAAAGAGGTTTTGTGGGCCATTTAAAAGCTCCACTCGGTCTACGTCCAAAAATTCTGTCACTGCTTGAATCGCTTTGCCATGGTAAACACCATCGACATAAGTAGCAATTGATTCCTCGAAGCCTGTATTTGAAGGGGATGTACCAATTCCTCCGATATTTAAAGAATGTTGAATATACCCACCTACTACAAATATTCCAGGAGTATGTGCGGTAGACTCGTCAAGTCTGTGTTGCCCCTTAAAAGAAATTTCATCCCCTTGCCGGATCGAGATAAAGTTAGGCACCTCTTTCTGATTCTCTGTCCGTTTTTGGGCAGTAACCACTTGTTTTCCGAGTCTTTCCCATTCCCACATTACAATTTGAACTTCTTTCAGTTTTCTGATTTCTACAGTTTGATCAGAAAAGCCAGGATATTTTACGATCAAATTCCAAGGAAGGGGTTGGCTACTGCTTAATTCAAACCATCCATTTTCGTCGGTAGTTACAACTTCCTCTGTTTCCTCAAGCATTACTTGAGCGCCAAGTATCTCAATCCCATTGCTCTCAATAACACGCCCCTTCAGCGTTGTTTGAGCATTTACACTAATAAATAACAGGCATAAAAATCCTGTACTAAGAATTAATCTCATCATTTTTCTTTTTTTATTCTACCAAAAGTTTAATAAAAAGTTTCCTTTTAGGGAAAATTTATTAATCCTTTAATTAAATAACATACTTTTTAGAATTGGAAAAATAGCCCTTTGTTAGAGTTCGGTTTCTTTATAGATTCAGTTCTCCATAATTCAGTTGCAAACATAGGTCTAAATTTTTAATTTTCAGTATCTTACTTAGTTTCATTTTCAAGATTATTAACAATTAATATGCCTAATAATGATGAATAACATCAATTTTAATTTGATTGATTCAATCCTATTTTTTTAGATTAAGGCTTATCTTAAATGCACCCAAAGGTTGAAAAACAAGGACTAATAAATCATCAAATTCCAATATTGGCAAAAAACTTGTAGAACTAGGATTTAGAAAGACACCTCTATTTTCCGAGCAAAAATAACTCCTAATTCATAATTCATAATTACATTCCATTATCTTCGCTTTGTGATTTCTTTAATTGTCATACCCGTTGTCGCTGCAGTAGTCGGTTGGATTACCAATGTCATTGCTATCAAAATGACGTTTTATCCACTTAAATTTAAAGGGTACCCACTAGAAAAAACACCGCATCCAGCAATCAAAGGAATTGGTTGGCAGGGCATTATTCCCTCTAAAGCAGGTAAAATTGCTAGCATCTCCGTTGACTTGCTGACTTCTAAGCTAGTTGATGTCAAGGAACAGTTCAGCAAAATTGACCCGGAGATTGTCAGTAAAGAAATGCAGCCTACCGTTGCTCGACTTTCAAAAAATATAATCAATGAAGCGATGTCTAGCCAGATTCCACGCATTTGGAAAGTCCTCCCAGAATTTCGTAAAAAAGCGATCTACAGCTCCGCAGCCAAAGAGTTCCCTCTTGTTACAAAAGCGATCATGATAGAGGTTAGAGACAACATTACCGAATTGTTTGATCTTAAAAATATGGCTGTTGAATCTCTTGTTAAAAGCCCACAATTGCTCAATGAGCTTTTCTTAAAATGTGGGAAAAATGAGTTTGTTTTCATCCAACGTTCTGGTATCTATTTTGGATTTCTGTTTGGACTGGTCCAAATGGTCATATGGCATTACTATCCTGCTTGGTGGATTCTCCCAATAGGTGGCCTAGTTGTTGGATTCGCGACCAATTGGCTTGCTCTAAAATTGATTTTTGAACCAATCAACCCAATCAAGTTGGGGCCAATTAAGATTCAAGGACTATTCATCAAACGCCAACAAGAAGTCGCTATAGAGTACGCTAAAATAGTTGCAGGGAATATTATGACGATTGATAAGATCGTTGATCGCCTATTGAATAGTGAGCATTCTAACAAGCTAGTTGACATTGTAAAGCAGAATGTGTTAAACGGCGTAGATAAAACTGCTGGGTTCCACAAATCAATTATTCAGATCAGCGCAGGTTCAGAAACCTATGATGCCATCAAGCAAATTGCCGTAGAGCGTTTCCTAGAAGAACTTCCTAAATCTGTCAAGGAGATATTTGATTATGCTGGTGAGGCATTAGATCTTGAATACACGCTCCGAGATAAAATGTCAGCGCTTCCGCCCGAAGATTTTGTGGATGTGTTACGCCCTGCTTTCCAGGAAGATGAATGGATATTGATATTGGTAGGTACTGCGCTTGGTTGTGCTGCTGGTTTTTTGCAGTTGTTGTTCTTATTGTAGAGGCGATAGCGTGTTCAGGATTTTCACGTGATTTGCTTTGTCATTTAGTACGGATTGTGAACGTGTTTAAAACACTTTGAGTGTTGCTTTTCGTATGCTACCGTTGATTAAGTTAACTACTGCCAATCGTAGTACTCACGTCCTTTTTCATCGACATAAAACCAAAAGTCTTCTGATATCCAGACTTTGACTACACCTCCTAGGAAATAGTCTGTTTTTAGATACTTTGTTTCTGTGATGGTCTTGCCCGTATCATCTATAAAGCCATAGCGGTTTTTGAATTCAACACGTAGGAAGCCGTTGTGGTGTTTATCAGAGGAGGCGAGTTGTATGTCATCACAATTGCCAACACGACGGATGATATTTCCATTGAACTTCATAAGGTACCATTTTCCATCTTTCTTGCCCCAAGCGAGGTGGAAATAGTTTTCTTCAAGGACATCCCAAACTAAATAACGCGGATTGACATCACGGAAGCCGTCTTCATTAAAATACAAGTGTTCTGTAATGAGCACGGCAGACTTATCGCCACGGCGCATCACTCTAAAAAACATGTAGGGTAGTTTAGCAGTATCATAAGGCATGTTGCAATCTACCTTTTTTAAGTTAGCATCAAGACATCGCGCCTTGCCCTTCTTTTCTAGTTTGGCAAATGGACGATATTCGTAGTTTGAGACAGATTCATATTTGAAGGGTTGTACTAGGTTTCCCGATTGATCGATCATTCCGTATTTTCCTTTTTTCTTTACAAAGGTGTAGGGTTGGAAAAACACCATCGCCTCCTCGTATTGAGGTTCAATGACTACGGTGCCAGTACTATCAGCATAGCCCCACAGATCACCTTTACGGTAGGGGATCGGTGCTTGCGCAAAAAGCTGATCTGCAAGTAAAATAAAAGTTGCAGCGCTAATCATACAAGTTGCAACTATTCTATGTATCCAAATCTTCATATTCATTCATTCATTCAACTGGTTCAAACTGGTCTTTCCAACTGCCAATAATGGACTGTTCTTCCTTGTTTTTTTCTAGATACTGGAGAAAATCCATCCTAGAAATTGCCTCTGCACCAAGACGTTTCAGATGATCGGTCTCTTGCTGACAATCTATTAACCAAAAGCCGTGCCGATGCAAATTGCTAGTGAGATCCGCCAGTGCTACTTTAGACGCGTTACTTGCTAAATGGAACATGGATTCACCAAAAAAACATTTTCCAATAGAAACGCCATACAGCCCACCGACTAGCTTGTCTTCTTTCCAGACTTCTACAGAATGCGCATAACCAGCCTCATGCAGCTTGATGTATGCTTGTAACATGTCTTCTGTAATCCAAGTGCCTCTTCTTTGTGCTCCGCGGTCTATTTGTTGACAATTTTGGATCACAGATTCAAAGACCGTATCATAAGTAATTGAAAAGCCACTATTGCGAATCACTTGTCTAGTCGATTTTGAGATTTTTATTTTTTCGGGGAACAGCACAAACCTTGGATCTGGCGACCACCAGATGATCGGATCGGTATCATTGTACCAAGGGAAGATACCATTCTCATAAGCTAAAATCAACCGTTTAACGCTTAGATCGCCACCCACTGCAATGATCCCATCTTCATTAGAAAGGGATGGGTGAGGGAAAACCAAGGAATCATTTAACAGGTAAATTGGCATAGGTCCTAAGGTAACAAATAGCTATAAAAAAAGCATCCTGAAATCAATCAGGATGCAAATATATTCTTAATACGTTTGTATTGCTTTAAAATTTGACCATAAATTAAGCCTCTGCTAGTTCATAAGTCGCATTGATACCACGATCGATCAATCCTTCTTTCATAGGACGGATTGTTTTGAGGTCAGCTGTTTTTACGATTGCTTTTCCTTTAAAGTGCACAATGAGGGAGCACTGCTCTGCTTGTTCTACTGTATGCCCACATATTTCCATGAAGGATTTGATGACCCAGTCAAAGGTGTTTTCATCATCATTCCATACAATCAATCGGTAGGCACTGCCCGTATCTGTCAATTCTTCTACTAATACATCTTCCTGTTCGAGGATATCTGTGTTAAAACGCATAGTTAAATTATTAGATGTTAATGTCAAAAACAATTAAAGGAAAGCTAAAAAACTTTCTGGTCATAAAGTTAACTAATTTAATGCAGATAAAGTTTCCAAAATGGCAGAAAAATTTGGTAAATCTCCTGCACTTTCCAAAACCTCTGCATATTTGATGGTTCCTTCAGCGTTAATCACGAACGCAGATCGCTTAGCTACATGCTTCATTCCCAGTACAAAATCTTCATACAAAGCGCCATATTCTTTCGCAGTTGTTTTGTTGAAATCGCTTAATAAGTCAAAGTTGAGTTTTTGCTCTTCTTTATATTTTTCAAGGACAAACAGACTATCTACTGATAACGCAAGAACGGTTGCATTTAGATTGTTGTACTTCGCAATATCGTCTCGCATCGTACACAATTCAGTTGTACAAACGCCTGTAAACGCAAGCGGAAAGAACAGTAAAACAACATTTTTTCCTTGGTAGTCGCTTAGTGCTATCTCTTTTTTCTCGGTATTGAACAGTTTGAAATCTGGTGCTTTATCTCCAACTTTAATTGACATGTGTTTATTTTTTATAATGAGCTGCAAAGATAACAAATTCATTTTCAATTGACAATTGATTAATAGTGTTTTGGAGAGGTGATTGTTATTTGTGATTGAAAATAAATTAATTCAGAATTAGTATGAATAAAATGTTGTTAAACAGTTAGTTGTGAACAGAGCGTTCGTTCAGTAAACAACTAACAACTAATATTTAGCAATGAAAAAAGCCTCTCGCATGAATTTTGCTAGGAATGTTTCACATGAATAATCTTCTAAAAATCATTGCAATTTTAACTTTTGTTTGTTTGCTAGCCACTAGTTGTTCAAGAGAAGAAGGCTGTTTGAATCCAGGCGCAGTGAACTATAATCCAGGAGCTGATAAAGACTGTTGCTGCGAATTGGCATCGTTGAGATTACGGACTTATTCAATGCTTGATACGGTTGGTTTTACTGTAGATCAACAATTGACAGACGCAGGTGGCAATACCTTTTATATTCAGGATTTTAAGGTTTATACGACAAAACTATCACTTATTGACCAAGCAGGTAATAAGACAACCGTAAGGGATACCACTACATTTATACTAAAAGATAACAGCAATCTTGATACTGCAGATCGTTATTTACTGATCGATGAAAGTGTTTTAGAATACAATGCGGGTATTTTCGATCGTTTAGCTGATTATGACTCGCTTGAGTTGAATCTAGGATTGGATGAATTAGCCAATCAAATTAATTTTGACTCGCTAGAAGAAGCACATCCGCTAAAAAATGACCTGATGTACAAGGAAAGTGTAGATAGCCTAGTATCTTTAAGATTGCGGGTTAGAGTGAATGGTTCGTTTTCCGAAATTTATGAGGCATACGAATTACAAAATGTTGTTATACCTTATACTATTAGGCCCGAAATTGCGTTTGATACTTGGGTAGAATTGGATATTGATTACAAGATCTTATTGCAAAATATTGATTTTTTAAATGATAATTCAAACACTATCACTTCGAAACTTGTTATAAATTTACCGCAAGCAATTAGACAGCATAGCATTTAAATAAACTATTGATAATGAAAAATATACTTATCCTCTTAATTGTCTCACTTACGCTCCTAGGTTGTAAGGATAAACCAACAACGCTTACCGTTAACTTTAAGGCAGTTTACGACGGAGCTCCTTTACTTTTGGATGAAATTACGACTTACAATTACTTTGATGGTTCGCCCATTAAAATGACTGGATTCCGATTTTACGTTAGTGATGTGAAATTATATGCTGGAGCAGAAGTTGTGCAAATTATCGATATAGAAGACATTGATTTTACCTCAAACAACAAAACAAGTACTGGTGCAACTGAAGGACAGTCAATCGTTATCACAGATCCCGTTTCTGGGAATTATGACAAAATAGAGTTTAGCATTGGCGTTCCTGCTGCCGACAATGCATCACTGCCCGCGAGTTTTGGGTACGATCATCCTCTTGGACCTAGTAACCAGTCAGAGTATTGGGATAGTTGGAATAGCTACATTTTTGCGAAGATAGAAGGACGACAAGATGCAGATAGCAACGGAGAATTCGTAGGATTTACTTACCATACAGGAGTCGATGACATGTTTAGAACACGAGCGATTTCAACAAATTTCGAGGTTGCAGAGGGAAAAGAAAATACGTTACAGTTTGAAGTTGACGCGAAAAAAATCTTTGCAAATAGTCAATCAACAATTGATTTAGTTAATGATCCTGTGGTGCATACACTGCCAAGTAATACAAGTTCTATGATTTTTTCCTCAACAATTTCAGATAATTTAATTAACTCAATTTCAATAAGATAGACAATGCAGCCGTCAATTTTTAACCACACAACCTTGCTAATAACCTTTTGTTGTCTTTTGGTGACTTATGGCTGTAAACATGATCCACCTATTGATCCAGCACCGTCAACATGCCAGCCGACTACTGGTGATTTGACTGGCATTGCATACAATCCAACGCCTGCAACACTTGCGATTCCAGCAAATTTCCCTGCGATGGTACCAGCACCAAACAACCCGCTAACGATTGAAGGGATTGAGCTAGGAAGACGACTGTTTTACGATCCCATTCTCTCAGCTGATAGTACAATGAGTTGCTTCAGTTGCCACATGCAATCATCCAATTTTACAGATAATGAGGCTGTAAGTGAAGGCGTGGATGGCATTGCTGGAACACGAAGTTCAATGGCTTTAATGAATCTTGCTTTTAATCACAATCCACTGTTTTGGGATGGGCGTGTCAATACACTAGAGGAACAAGCTGAATTGCCAGTGGAAGATGAGATCGAACTCCATACCACTTGGGGCGAAGTGATTTGTAAACTATCTGTACACGATGACTATCCAACTTATTTCCGCGAAGCGTTTGGCATTGAGGATAAGGCAGAAATTACCAAGGAACTTGCTGCTAAAGCGATCGCTCAGTTTGAACGGTCAATCATATCGGGGAATTCTAAGTACGATAAATTCATAAGAGGTGACTTGTTTCTCAATGATGATGAATTGGCAGGGCACGATATGTTTTTTGATCTTGCTCCAAACAAAATACGATTTCCAGATACCGAATGTGGCCATTGTCACGGCGGGCCATTGCTAACAACGAATGAATTTTTGAACAATGGCACACAGGAAGCTGCTACCCTAGCAGACTTTGCAGATCTTGGACTAGGAGGTGTTACAAATATCCCTTCAGACAATGGTAAATTCAGGGTGCCGACCTTAAGGAACATAGAGCACTCTGCTCCATATATGCATGATGGCCGCTTCGAGACATTAGAAGAAGTGATTGATCATTATAGCTCAGGTGGTAAATCAAGTCCGAACAAGGATGTATTGGTTTACCCTGTTACTTTGGATTCAATTCAGAGGTCGGAGTTATTGGCTTTTCTAAAAACGTTTACAGACACAACGTTTATGAATAGTCAGGTTTATTCCAATCCCTTCTGAGTCATAATACACTCTACTGATAAGTGCTGAATTTATGAACGTTCGGCACTTTTTTTTGAATGAACGTGATGAACTTAGCTCCTAAGGCGCACTCTAGTCCTTTTTAAGGAGGATTCGGTAGCGTGTTTTGTTGAATGTTTGAGGTTCTTTTTTATCTAATTTATATTTTCCGTTTCACAAAAAAATATTATTGAAATTTCAGAAGTTCTTCAAAAGAATTAAACACTTTTTTTACATCTCCTCCGTCATGATAATAAATCCAAATTGAAGAATTATCATCTATATCTAAATATAAATAATCACCATTTTCCTCTGCGAATACAAAACTATTCTCTATTCTCGATTTTGGGATGTCTCCTACATTAGAATCTATTTGTTGTGAATTTGAAAATTCCATGAACATCTTTACGTACAGTTTTAAGCATTCATAATTTTTCGCCTTCCCAACACTATTCATTTCCATAACCTCAAGAAGCTCATTTTGATGCATTAAAATCCAATATCGATTTTCATATTTATCACTATAATCATGCTCATTTACGATTACTTCTAAAGTATCATCTGACAAGAGATAATCTAAATAACTTTTTGGTAAATTCTTACCATATTCGATTTCTAGGATGTGTTTCATATTTTAAAGATAAGCAAACCTTGACTAAGTTAATTCAGTATTTCAGCTTCCAAGCCGCCTTGATTTCCTTCGGGATAATGAGTTTTAAGTCAAATTCAGTATCAAAATACAGCTTAAGGTTATTGGCAAACACGTTGTTCATCCTTCTAGTAACACCCGCTATGAGTTTGTTCTGCTTATGGCTATTGAGCAATCGCACGCTTCGCATCATACTAGCAAACAGTAACTTGTCCTTCGCACTCCGTGGCCCATGAATACCAATCGCATCACTGTATTTAGGATTGTCGATTAAGTAGGTGATCAAATACTCAGGAAGCATTGGCATGTGCTTTACTGGCAGAAAACCTCTTCCAAAATTGCAGAGCGCCCTAGTTAATAGCTGACCGTCTTCTGAAGGTGCTGATTGGCGATCTAGGATTTGCTCATACACTTGTTCCCCAGTTTTAAAATCTCTTGGAAGCAAGGCCTCTTCTACACCAATGAGCACTCCGATAATCGCCCAGTAATGCACCAAAGCATCTTTGTCAGCCATCGAGAGACCAGCATTGAGACGGTCAAGTCCTTTGATAGAGCCTACTGAAAAGGTCAAAATGGTTTCTGCCATGTCCTCTTGGTTGATCGGGATACCGTAGCTGGTAGTGTCCCAATCATGCTTTAACAAGTGATATCGGATCATAGCATGCAGGAAACGGACCTTAAGTGTATGCTTTATCCCGCTTGAGTTTGGAGTAAACGTATCCTTGCGCATGACATTCAAAACGAACTGCGTGGTTTCCAATATACGCTTAGCCGTTCCTTGTTTTACATCTCTTGACAGGTAGCCAGTGGAAGTGAGGACCTTTACAACTTTTAAAGAGCTATAACCAATGGGCAAGGAGCGGAGTAACAAGCAAACAGCATATAGCGGTCCAATATCCAAGAACAGTTGTTCTGCTTGTCTGACTTGCTCCTGATCGAGCCATGCGGGCAGCTGTTGATTGTGTTCAAAGAACGCTGCAAGTGGTTGCGGGAGCGTCTGGTAATCTGGTGTTTCTAGCTCGCTGATAAACTGTTGATACCATTTCCAGATGGCTTTACTGTCAAGCTGATCATGTAGTGCTTTGACGGTAGTGTCAGCGATGGGGTCAGACTGTAGACGGTATTGGTCAAGACGGTGTGCGGAAATGGGCATAGGAAATTACTAAATTATCTAGGGATAAAGTTAATGAATTTGGCTAAATTGTCTTGGAAGAAAGTTGCCGTTACGTTACGGGGCACCTGAAAAAGTCCCTGTATTCTTGTAAAACAATAGATTATCCGCTCCATTGACATCACCATCCATGTTGTAATCTCCTTCAAGATATTGAAGGAATAAGCCATTTTGAGACAGCCATAAAATCTTATCTGCTCCATTGATATCATGACCAATTGGACTTGGCGTAGAATCACCTGCAAACATTGCCCATTTAGTCCCTAAGTTTTTCTGGCCACTACCACCACCCGTATAGCTATTTTGCGTAGTAAAATCGTAGCTCGTCAATTGCCCATTCGTAAAGGACACCCAATTGGCTGACATGATTGGTAAGTGATTACGATGCTTAACGAAGAGGTAATAATCATTCGATGAGCTTGCAAAATTCAATGTTTCTCCATTTGCAGCAATGATACGTCCATCCGAGAGTAGAATGCCAGCTTGCCCTTCAATTTCTAGATTAGGGTTGTTTTTGTCGAGTAGCGCGATCCAAACCCAGTCCACTACTTTAAGCGAGGGATTAGTGAAAATACTCGGATCAGCATTGTAGGTGCCAACATATGGATCAGTAAGTGGTAATAGATTTAAGTTGCTTAGTTGATCAGACATTAATTGAGTATTCGTGTTAAGCACGCCTTCTAGAAATACAGATAGTTCAAGCTCTAGGCAACGCTCTTCAAGCAAAATGTTATAGGTACCTGCTGGAAGAGTGAAGGAAATCATCCCGTTACTTAGGGTAGAAGCCGCTGGTTGGCCATTTAAAAATAATTGTGCGCATGCCATATTAATTTGATCTACAGCAAGACTTAGTTGAGTCGCATTTGCAGTCGTTACCTTACCAATACGGCCATCCATGAAGAGACTTATTGGAGCACCAGCGGAAAAACGATTGTTGCCAGAAGAAAAGGATGTTCCTCTTTTTACAAAATACCAATCAACTGTTCCTGCATTGGTTCTAAACGTAGACATCGCTCCTGCGAAACTATGATTCCCATAAGTGATTGATTGCGTTGGGGTACTAGATTCAAGGGTGTGATCTTCTATTGTGTTTCCCATGTCAGCCACAATTCCTGTATAACTGCTTGTATTGAGTTGTGTCGTATTGGGCGAATTGCCTGAAGACTGATGCGGGAAGAGTAGGGTAATGATCTCTCGATGCCCAGTGCTTCCTAGGTCATAAGTAGAATAAAGGTATTTGTGTTCTACGCCACCATCCCAATCTGTAGAAATGCCATCTAATAGCTGTAGGTTATCGGGCTGCTGTGCTAGATGAATGGAGAGGTAGGCGGTTGTATTGCTAAATTCATTGATTGACCAGCGGTATTCCTTGTCGGTGGCTACTGTAGTTACGTTTGTGCTGTGTGGATGCAAGGCGATATGTCCGGTAGAGTTGCTACCAGAAGTCGAGATATCATCCATCAAAATCCAGTAACCAGGAGTCTGCCCTTCTGGATGAACGAATAGAAAATTCCGCTGATGCTGTCCATTAGGAAGTGCGTTACCTGAGTTTCCACAGGCATAATCTAATTTGTTTGTCGTCAATCCTTCTTCGATGCCTGCGCCAGTTTTGTTGACATGGTTGTTGGTAGCAGGGAAGTTTCCATTTGTGCTATTGCTTAATGGATAATCGATTAATACCGTATTTGCGGATACCGCTCGCTTATTGATGTCATCCCAAGTATAACTTCCTTGTGAAGAATAATACCCGTTGTAACCAGCATTTGTCAACAATAATTCTCCGTGACCCGCCAATGAAATAGCGTTTGTCTCATAGTGTTGATGGGCTTCAAGCGATGTCACGTTCCACAAGGCACTAGAGAGTATATTTGTGTTAAATGTCTTTTCTCTAAACCAAGCACCGCCATCTGGGAAGATTTTGCTAGGAGCATGACCCTCAAGTGTTGGGTCGTAGGTGTTTGGTTCAAGGACGAAGTAAAGGACAAGGTTTGGCTTTGGCGTATCATAAACCAGTAAATTATTAGAATATTCCATTGCATCTTGACTAAAATTAACGGCCCTGTAGGAACCGCCACTGTTAGACCATTTTCCGTTGGTACTTGTTGGTGCTGAGTCTCCAAAAGGAAAGCATTTGCCGAAAGGCGTAGTAGAATAACCGAAAATCCACTCATGCCCTTTGACTAACTTAGGATTGTTGTAGTAGTTGTTTTCACCTCTATGCTCTAGGATATCTAGGAGAAAATGCTTCTGATTCCTGTCATCGCCTAGCATCCTAGCTCCTGCGTATCCAGTACCTGGATAAAACACGCCATCTGGTGAAAACATTGCAAATAGCTCAATGTCATGCTGCTTTACCATTAGGTTATATTTGGTTTGATCACCAGTATACAATGCCCAAATTGCTTTAATGGCTTGCGCAGAAGGTGCCCAATTGTTGCTCAGTGAATTGGCCAAGCCATTGATGTAGTCTTCTATGGTAGATCGATCTGAGGGCGCCATGTCATTGTACATGATATCTAGTGCTAGAATAGAGTTGAAAACCGCAGCGCCAAGTGGGACATTCCCTTCCCAGCCACTAGGACGGTTGGCTGAAAGGTAGGCAAATCCATCAAGCATTTGTGTGGTTGCTTTATTCACATAAAATGCTTCATTTGATGGATCAAGGATATAACCCAATGCACAAGCATTTGTAATGTCCTTTAATCTTAGACTTCTATGTATATAAGATGATGATGAGCTGTAATACTGAGAGCTGAGCCAAGAATTACTATTTGCATCGTTAATCGCTTGGTTTTTGATTTGACTAAATGGCGCTTGACTCGATTTTGCTCTGAGTGCTGCATACTGACTTTCATCTCCCATAATTACTGGGTGGGTGACGGGTACGATCACACATCCATCATCTTGCAATGAAACATCATCGAGATAAATAGATGCATTGTTACCTCCCAATAAAAATGAAATTCTGCCGTCAAAATCATCTGGCTCATTCATGGTGAATTGGAAGGTGATGGTCTGATAGCTGGTGGTGAGGTTTACTATTTCCTGATGGTAGGTTGTCCATGGGCTAACAGTTTGCCGTGTTCTAATTTCTATGGTTCTGGGGCTGGTGGCTTTTGCTTTAAACGAGACAGTGTAGGCGTTTCCATTTTCGAAGATGTGTCCAAATTGCCTGAGTCTGACATCTGATGAGCCGCTTGCTCCGTTGGATATACTGATAACTCCTTCCTCATTTGTAACGCTAAACGAACCATTTGCTCCATTGCCTTGCCAGTAGTCCCAAGCTGTAGTCCCAAACTTGAATTCTCCATTCTCTATGTTTTCACAAGCGGATGCTGTAATATGAATGATTAAGAATAGCAGGGTAATACTGATTAGGGTTAGTTGTTGCATGGAACGTGTCATTAGTATAAGTATTTTTAAAATTTCTAAAGTCTAAAAATCAAAGAGTTAGTTATCAATTAATATAGACAAAAAAAGTTGAGTTTTTATTAAGTGAGGTGTTTTTTTACCTACTTTATATACGTATAACTATTAAGCTCAGGTGGTGTAACTACTAGAGCATTTTCAGGAAAAAGTGCGTATATTTATTTATGAAATAAAATCAATTTTAAGTTCAAGGAATGAAAATATAATCCTTGTTCTATACAATTTTAGTTTTAAATCAACTATTATATCGGATATGAAAAACTTACTTTTTTTTCTTGCAATTATTAGTCTCTCATCCTCATGTACCAAGAAAGAATTGGTCGATACTGGAGCGGTTATTATGGAGAAACCAGTTGATCTTGGTGTAGTTGGTAAGTACAAAATGATTGAGTATCTCTTGGATCCAGGAGATGGAAGCGGCACATTCCAACCGATTACGAGCAATGTAATCGTAGAACTCCATAGCAATGGGACGGTTACTTCTAATGGGGATTTGTGTACTGGGATGCCGTCAAATACTCCGACCAACGGAACTTATTCTTTAACGGATTGGATAATAACTACTGCAAATTGCACTGATCTAACGTTCGAAATCTTTGGGCCAAATTTGATTGTTGATTATCCATGCATTGAACCTTGTCGTGGGAAATTATTGAAACAATAGTACTGTTTCAAATGCTCCAATCTAATCTTACAACGCTATGGTCATTTGACTTTTAACCCTTGTTTTGTACGACTCTTTTGATTCGTTTTAATGCTTCTTCTGTTGTAATGCCGTTTTTACAATCTGCTACAAATTTTGTCTGATTTTCTTGATCTGTAACAACTTCAATGATAGGGCGTAGACTATTCCCTTGCGTGATAACGAGGGTTTTGATGTTTTCCATTTCAGCTGGTTCATAGTCTGGCAACTGTGCGTTTAGCCACCCAAAGTAGACTTCTTTGTGTCCTGCTTTATGTGATTGCTCCTTATAATCTAGAAAGCTTTTTTCGCTTAAGGAAACCCAAAGTCCGTATTCTAAATCCTGGCAGCTATCGATTACTTTCTGGACAAAGACACCTCTGATGAATCGATAGGTTTCGTCACCCTCCTGAATGATACAGGTATCTGTGTTCATCTTTGCCTTATCTTGTTCTTCCTTTGAAAGGTAGGTATAATACTCAGGCGTAGGATATACTAGCGCAGGATATTCTCTTTGTTCGATTCCACAACAATTACAGACAAATTTCATATCAATTGATTAAGAGATGATTTACTACAAAAATAAGTGGAAATAATGTTAATCGTTAAGGATTAAGTTTAATTATTGGCTTTAATTTATTTCAATTAAATGTTATTATTTGCGATCAATAATTCTATACCTTTGCTTGAATGAATGATGGCAATCAAAATATAGATGTTTTTACAAACCTAGAGTTTTCTTGGGAGGAGGAAAATGTTTCTTTTTTACAATGGTTTAAAATCATTGCATTTTCATTTGTTATCCCAATGGGTATTGTCATTTTAGTTAATGAACTGGCAGTTTTATGGAAAATAATCTATTGGTTCCAGGCAAACATTGAATTTTGGACAATCAGGCGATATCGGGCATTTTCGTTAATCATTGTAGCAATTCCCTTTGTTTATTCCATTTGGCTTTATTATGTAACGGCAACTAAATTATTGCGCTTAATGCACGAGCAGTTTTTTAAAAAGATCACGGTTGAAATCGGGAAACTATTTGCCAAGATTTTAATGGAATCGGCAAGTCAGCAGGATCTTAAACTTTCTATAGAACGTGTGATTACTTACTTGAATCGTCAACTCTCAAAACTACCAGGTATTCTTGAATGGGTGGCTAGAAAACTCTTTGATAAAATCCCATTTATAAAGATGGCAAATTGGTACAACGTAAATGATATAGATGGTGAAAACCAAGCTAAGATCGCAGTGGATGTTGCCAATAAATTGGATGATATAATTGATACGGCAATTGATGACGTTACTCCTTGGTGGATAAAATTTATACTTCCAATGAACGTAATCGTTCTTTATTTTTATTGGTCTTTGTAAGACTTAATCCTTTTTTTATTTAAAGATGTCAAAAGTTTCCAGAATCGTTTCAGGAATAAGTTTTTTAGCGATGGCCTGCTGGTTTTTCTGGATGACTAAAAACTTCCAATCTGATTTGCCGTCTAGGGAGACAGCTACTGCTTCTTCTGTTGCTTTGACTACAAAATAGCCAGTTTCCTCGTTGTAGGATACGTTTTCTTCACCGAATGACTGATCGAAAAACTTTTTTTCTTCTATTATTCTCACCGCTTTTTCTGCTTCAGACTCCGTTTCGTCATCACCCATTTTCATTTCCATCTCTTGGGTATAAGATAGTTTAGAATAGAATTTTTCACCTTCTTCTACCGTTTTGGCTACGTCTAATATTTTTGGGTTTTTTATATTGAATTCCATCAATGGATTATTGAAGGTTTCTTCCATGATATTAATCATTTCCTGCTTAGGGAAAATTTCAAAAAATTCAGGAACCAAGTATTCCATAGCAGCGGTAAAATCTTTACTTGCAATCTTTTCTAGATAATTTGAAAAATCTTGTTGGATAGAATTATTAGTATCCTTTTGAATAGTAGTATTCTTAGTCGCAGTGCATCCTGCGAAAACGATAGTGAGTAGAACGATTAAGTTTTTCAAATTTGAAATTTAGAGTTGATTAAACTGTAAGGTAATTATTAATTAGGAATTCATTCCGTTAATGTTCAATTATTAATGAACGCTAATTAAGTGTAGTAGTGATCTAATCTAATGCTTGAGCTTTTTCCAAAAAATAACCTTGTCATCGCCTTCCTCCCAAAAATCGCGAAGCGTAGCTTCAAGCATATAGTTATTCTTTAGGTAGAACTTGCGAGTCAATTCAAAATCAGCACTTCCAGATGTTTCTACAATTAGGATACGATGCCCGTTTTGACTCAATTGCTCTTCAATATACGTCATCATTTGACCGCCAATGCCTTGCCCTTGAAGATCTGCTCTAACGCCAATAGCATACAGATTATAAGTGCCAACCGTCAGCTTTTCTGGTGCACAATAGGCAATTGAAACAGGATGCTCGTCCTGGGTAAGCGTAAACCACATGTCTTCTGAGTCTGGGTTGATAAGGTAATCAGCAATTATGTTCTCTAACATTGTCGAAGGAAATAGCTCGATGGAGTCTAGCACTTGTTTTAATGCATCTAGGTCATTCTTCTCAACGGGTCTGATGTTTTTCATGATTAACTAAGTTACTTTCTACCAAAGTCAGCAGGAATTTCTCCCCACCTTTTTGTTTCCCACTTAATGATTTGATTTTCCCAGGTATTGGCCTTCACCCATCGCTCTGCCCGCTCCATCAATACAAACAGCTTATCGTTTACAAACGACCGTTTTAAGCTAGACTTATGTTTGCCATTCCGCACCCAGGCCATAGCAGTCCGACTATCTGTATAAATCGGAATTGTACTGTTTTTCTGCTTCAGGTAGGCCAAACCGTGCACTAATGCTAGAAACTCGCCTACGTTGTTTGTACCCTGTTTAAACGGGCCAAGGCGGAAAAACTCAACACCAGTTTTCGTGTCAACACCGCGGTATTCCATAATGCCAGGGTTGCCACTACAAGCCGCGTCTACAGCAATGCTTTCCCAGATAATCTCAGCATCGTAATTGGCTGAAACCGTCGTTTGGGTAGTCGCCTTCTTTTTTGTACCGATATAGTCTGTAGAATTGCCATAATAAGCATCGTCAGCTTCTTCCTTAGATTTGAAAGACTTGTATCGCGCACCCTCATATCCGTTCACCTGACGCTTAGCTTCTGGCCAATTGTCATAAATCCCGGGCTCATGGCCTTCCCAAATCACATAATACTTCTTCTTTGCCATTTTTAAAGTGATTAGTCCTTAGTGTTTAGTGCTTGGGAATCATTCGTGTTAGTACTAAAATACTAAGTACAAATTACCAAGCATTAAGCTCTATTTCAATCCATAAATAGAACCAAATTTCTTTCGAGCATAGTCCATAAAGTACTTGAAATTAAGTGGTTCTCCAGTTACCTTTTCGCAGATTTCTTGTGATGAGTAAAATCGGCCGTGTGCGTGAATATTCGTTCTTAACCAGTCAAGCAGTTCACTTGTATTACCAGAAGCAATTTTTCCTTCTAAGCCAGCAATGTCTTTTTCAGCTTGATTGTAAAACTGCGCTGCATAAAAACTACCTAACGAATAAGTAGGGAAATACCCGAAACTGCCATGTGACCAGTGAATGTCTTGAAGAATCCCCTTGCTATCATTTGGGACATCAACGCCTAGATATTCCTTGTATTTTGCATTCCAGATGTCCTTTACTTCGTCAAACGGAATAGAACCTTCCAGTAAGCCTTTCTCAATCTCAAAACGAATCAGTACATGAAAGTGATAATGTAATTCGTCTGCTTCCGTACGAATCAAATTGGCTTGTACTTTATTGATCGCAGCATAAAAAGCATCGACGGATAAATCCCCTAGGTGTTCAGGGAATAACGCTTGAAGTGCAGGATAGTGGTGATTCCAAAACGCCTTGCTTCTTCCAACATTGTTTTCCCAAAGTCTAGACTGAGACTCATGGATGCCTAGAGATATATGAGCGCCTAGCGGCAAACCATATTGGTCACTTGGCAAGCCTTGCTCGTATAACGCATGTCCGCCTTCGTGAATACAGCTCCAAAGCATGTTAGAAAAATCGTTTTCGTCAATTCTGGTTGTTACACGCACGTCCTCTGAGGAGAAGTTAGTCGTAAATGGGTGCGGAGAGATGTCTTGTCGGCCAGCTCCAAAATCATAACCAATAGTTTTCAGGATCTCGATTCCGTAGTCCCATTGTTTATCTTTTTGGTAAAACTGATTAAGAAAAGCACTGTTGATTTCAGGCTGTTGCTTGATCTCCTTGACAAATTCAACCAATTGCTCTCGAACATCAATAAAAAGAGTTTCTAGTTCTGCTGTTGTCATTCCTGGCTCAAATTCATCTAGAAGCGCATCGTAAGGATGCTCTTCATAACCGATCAACTCGGCTTCCTCTAGTTTCAGGTCGACAAGTTTTTTAAGCGAAGGCTTGAAAATCTCAAAATCAGATTGTTTATTCGCTGTTACCCAAGCATGATAAGATTCAGAAACTATTTTAGATCTGCGAATCACAAATTCTTTTGAAAGCTTATTATTCCGCTGATAGTCTTTTAAAGACAGGGCTACATTTTTCTTTTGTTTTATGTCTAGACTGTTTCCTGCATTCAATTGTTCCAGTAGATCGCCGAATTCTGAGTCTACAAACAACTCGTGAGAGATTCCAGATAGGGTAGCGACCTGTTGGCTTCTAAACCTTGCTCCTTTTACTGGAAGATTGACCTCTTTGTCCCAACCAAGAACTGCTATCGCATTATTGATATCTGCAATTTTTTGCATCCTTTCTGTGTACGTTTTGTACTGTTTTTCTTTATTCATTTTTGAATTTCGTTTCTGTAAAACCAACATAAATTAAAATTCCCCAGCCAATAATAAAGGATAAGCCACCAATTGGTGTGATCGGACCAATCATTTTATTCAAATGTTGAAGTGAAAATAAATGACTACAAGCTAAAAAGTAAAGAGACCCTGAGAATAGCAATATACCGAGGGCAAATGCCCAAATTGCTTTTTTCAATAGGTTGGAATGGTGTGTGTTAAAAAATAATTGAATCGTTCCAAGAATTGCTAGTGTATGATAAAAATGATATTGAATTCCTGTTTGGAAAGCAGATAGCGACTTTGCTGTAACTAAATCCGCCAATTTATGAGCTCCAAATGCACCAAGGGAGACTGCAAAGACGCCTAGTACACCAACTAATATCATATAATTTTTAATCATGCTTCTTGAAAATCCATTAAGTATTCAACTTTCAAAGTACTTTGGGGACAATCATTTCGCCACAAAGATAATTAGATAATCTTTAAAAATCAGGATTGCATGAAAGATAATAAAACAACTTTTCTAACTGCTTAATAATAAGAATGCTATGAATTAGCTGCGTTTAGATGATAGAACGACTTATGATCGTAACTTAAAGCCAAACGTTATTTTATTCACTGAAACGACATCTCCATTGTCCATTTTGCCTGTCACAGTTACTGTGCATTCCTGTCCTTCTCCTGTTTCGATGGCGTTGGCTATGCTTTTTCTTAAAACATCGCTTTCGTCACAGTAAAATGTTGTCGTTGAAACTGCTTTTTTCGAAAATTCTGCTTGGTATCGTAATAGTAATATAGAAACATTCTTTCCAGTCGATTGGATGTTCAAGTAAGCTAACAAACCTGCAGGTAATTCAGCAGCGCTTGCCTGTGCAACGAAATAAATAGAACGAAAAGGGTTTTGCGAACGCCAGCCAAAAGGAATCGAGACTGCAGCCTTATCAAGTGAAACACTTTTTAGCTTAGTCCCTATAAACCAGGCGACTGGTAGTCTTTGAAAAAGATACAATCTAAACTTCCAAGAAGAACCTAAATCCTTCAACATCTTTACAACTGCTTTTTGTTTCGGATTAAACTCAATCGCTGTCTGCTGGTCTACTGCTTCCATTTTTGATCGTTTTATTTGATAAAGATACCTATTATTTTAATAAATGATAGAAGTAAGGCGTCTATCAAGATATTTCCAATTCCTATATTTTCAGTTTCAGCTAAACAACTATATATTGCAATCAACTAAAATCATAAGTTCTCCTATGGTCGTCAATTTAATCCTTTATTCTTTTGTTTGGCTAATTCTTTATTATTTACTGAAGATCATTAATAGTAAATATCTTGTGACGGCTAATCAGAGATATAATGCTATTACTGTGATTCATGCTATTTATTGTACAATATTTACCTTAATCTACTTCCTGTTTTTTCAATCCTTAACGGATTATGTAGCCCCACAGAATCAAGCAAGTACTTTGTTTTTAACCTTAGCAGGTTCCTTTTATTTGTTTGCGGTTGCTATTGTCTTTTTTATCGGTCGGAAAATAGACTGGTTTGGTGTTGTACATCATCTAGTGATGGCCTTATTTATTTCTTATTTTCTTTACAACTCAGACTTACCGATTTACTATACATTTATTGCATTTTTCATTTTGCCTGGTATCTTTTACAACTCATTTTTGGTGTATAAAGAAGCGAATGGAAGTAACCAAGAAACCTCAGAACTATTGTTTCGATTAAATGCTTATGCGTGGTTAGCCTTTCGGATCATCTTATTTGCCGTTTTTGTGCTGTATGCTTTGTATTGCGAATGGTTAGAAATCAATCCTAGGACCATCGTACATCGCCCTGTTTTGTTTCCTGTGCTCCTTACTTTTTGCTTTTTTAGCTCGTATTACTATGTTTTTATTAGAAGGAAGTTAAAATTAATAGAAGCAAGAAAAATCTAATTACCATCTGCCAACAATTTAAATTTAACGTGTAGAGTGAAAATTCACGAATTTTCTATTTTGCTGATCGGTTGGATTTTGGGTCTAATCTATAGGCTAATCACCTACCTCTGCCCACAAGCTATACATTCGATCAGACGCTCCTGAAGCAGCCAACAATACCACTTGCCCAAGCCCTGCCTGCGCTTCAATACTCTGCTCTTTCAACACTCTAACTGCTTGGCGAGCCACTGCAGGAGCGGGATTAATGATAGTTGCCTTCCCTTCAACCAATTCTTCGATTACAGGAATCAAAAATGGATAGTGGGTACAGCCAAGGACAATCTGGTCCACTCCAGCTTCTAGCATTGGTTGCAGATAACCACTCAGCAGTGTTTTAGTCGCCTCTGATTCAATTGCATTCTGCTCAACGGCTTTGACCAATCCCTTGCCGACTTGCAAATGCAACGTGACATGATCTGCAAACTGTTGACTGGTTTCCTTGTATAAACGTCCTTGAAACGTGCCTTCGGTTGCTAGAATCCCAACATGCCCCGTTTTTGTCAGTTTTGCAGCTGGTTTTACTGCTGGCTCCAACCCAATAAAGGGAATACTGTACTGACTGCGTAGGTGATCGATGGCTGCGGCTGTAGCTGTATTACAGGCAACCACAACCATTTTACAGCCCTTCTCAAGCAGGAAGTCAACAACCTTGCTGGATAACTCAATAATTTCTTCAGCTGGGCGTGGACCATAAGGACAATGCTTGGTATCTGCATAATAATAGAAATACTCATCTGGTAGCAGCTTGGTCAATGCCGAGAGAATCGATAATCCTCCGACCCCCGAATCAAATACGCCGATTGGCTGGTTGTTGTATGGAAGTTTCTTGCTCATCGATAGATTATTCCATCCCAGTTAACAGTTAGTTTCTTCCATTGTGCGGTCGCATAAACTCTTGCCTTTTTTTCCAAGCGTTTGTCTAGCGCCACCGTATCCAAAATTTTACCGTTTTTCTTATTTAAGATCACAAGCTGACGGTGGTTGAAATACAATAAATACTGCTTAAATTCTTTTAAAAAGGAGGCATTATAAACTAAATCCGATTCGAAGGTTTTTTTGCCGCATGAAATTTTATACGTTCCGTCATCAAACCAATAGGCATTGCGCATCGAAGGGAAAATGTGATTTCCTTCCAATTCATTCTCCATCCATTGAATTTGCTTTCCTGTTTGGGCGTCAAGTATCAGCAGTCCCGCTGTATAGGGAATGGCAATGATTGAGCTATTGGAGTAGGGCTGATCTGATAAAAAAACAGGAAGCTGATTGGATTGATTGACATCAATTTTAGTCTTTCCAGTATAAAACGGTTGTTTTGTATAAACACTAGGAGCTTTTGCTGCCCATTCTACGGTTGAAGAGTTGAACGAAACTCCTGTTAAATAGTGTTGGTGTGTTGGTCCAACATCATTCGTTGCTTGCTTGGAATCTACTTTCCAGTTGATCTGTCCATTCATAGAAATTCCTAAGAAACAGGTGATTACTATCGAGATAAGTTTGACAGCCATTATCGTTTGGAATTTGCCTTGAGCAGTCCCATCATAAGCCAATCTGCTAGTGCTTGTCTATTTCCTTCAATGGTGATGCGCGCTTGGTCCGCTCTATTCTGAATGTTTCCTAGTTCAACATATACAGCTGACGGTTTCGTTTCCCGAAGCATAAACAAGTCTCTTCCACTTACAGTACCAGAATAATTCCCGTTTTTTCGGTGGATTTTATACTGCTGATCCATTACTGAATGCAAGGTACTTGCTAGTTTCTTCCCACTTTTGCTATTGGGGAAGTGATAGAAAAACAAGTCTACACGCTGCCGTACACTGCGTGAGTCGACATGGATCATAATTGTTGTTTGGTTTTTGGCACCTGCTCGCTTATGTTTTTCGTATAGTTTATTGACGGCAGATGCTCGCTGTACCAGTTTGTCCTTAGCATTTGCTGCTATTTTAACGTCTTTCCAGCATCGTTCGTCTGTATCACACTTTAGAATATTCCCTGAGCGAATCCCATCGTCTGGGTCACGGGTAATCACATAAACAGTAGCTCCTCTTTTCAGTAAGTTTCTTGCTAAACGCAAGGACACATCATATGCGTATTCATCTTCGCAAAGGGATTGACCTGTTTTCGACTTACCGATGGCGCCTGGATCTCGACCGCCATGGCCGCCGACTACGTAGTAGACACTGCCTTTCAACTTATTGTCTACTAGGGGCACTTTTTCATATTTTTTGCCAAATATTGGGTACAAACGCTTGGCGGGGTTTGCCTCAATACTTGGAGTTGGTGGTTCTGGCTCTTCTGATGGCTTGGGTGTTGAGACTGCGGGTTTTCCTGGGGTAGCGGTAACGGTAACCTCTTTTGGTTCTTGATCTGGCTTAGTGGGAATGGCTGCTTTCGATTTACAGCCCATTTCATGGTGCGGTACCCAAAGCACTTTTGTATCTTGATACGTCTTGGCGCGCAGTTTAGCAATGACCATTTGTTCATTGTACTTCTGTATTCGCTTTGCCTTGTCCATATTATTGTCCCCAATACTACTACGTATGGATTTTCCATTATAGGGATAAGCATAAATCGGAAGATGATACAACCGATTTGATTTCAGGGGAGCATCCGACTTCATTTCATTTATCTTATAGAAATGGTCTACATTGCACCGTTGTTTTTCTATGTTGTACCAGCGCAGTAAGGAGTAGACGCCATCTCCTGGCCTTGCTACTGCTTTCACGTAAACTGGTTTTTGCGCCAGTATTGTACTCGCAACGAGTAGCAGTACGACGGTAAGCTGTTCGCTTTTAGACATTTATCCTATTTTTGCAGTAAAGATAATACAATCAATGGTTTGTAAAGGGCAATCCTTATGCCAGAGCAGAGGTTATCAACATTTTATTAACATTTTTTATGACTGTTTTAACAATTATGTCCTTGTATAGGTTACTCCTTTCTCTTTTAATGCTTTGCTGGCATTTATTTTGACTGTTAAGAGCTCGTTTCCAAGCCAAGGGGGTTGATCGTGAACTAAAAATCATAAATCGAGGGCCAACGCTTGGTCCCATTTCCGAATCTACTGAGTTTGAAGTCATTCCATATGCAGGTCATTTTTTATAAATAATCAGATCAAGGAAACCGCAAAAAGATTAACAGATCAAATTGAAAAATGACAGGGAGATGTAGGATAATTAAATTTTAATGCTCAATTATCCTTTGATTATTTTAATTTCGCTTTCAGATTGAACAAATCACACCATGAAGGAACAAACGGAACTGGTCATACTGCCCAGAGACATCCAAAACATCGCATTGATCAAAGAAACAGCCCTCAGAAAACTGATGCGTTCTCCAGAAGAGGTCACAGAATTCAGAATCACCCGTCGATCCATTGATGCCCGTTCCAAACAACCCATTTACAGACTACGCGTCGAAGTCTTCTCAAAAGATATTCCTCCTGCAGAACCAAGGCAACTAGATGCCCTTAAAAAAACAACAGCAAAAAGCAAACAGGTCATCGTCGTCGGCGCAGGTCCTGCCGGCTATTTCGCCGCGTTAGAGCTTCTAGAACTAGGACTCAAGCCAATCGTCTTGGACAGAGGAAAAGACGTCCGTGAACGCAGAAAAGACTTGCGCGCCATTCAGCAATTCGGTGTAGTCAACCCGCATTCCAATTATTGCTTTGGAGAAGGCGGAGCTGGGACGTACTCCGATGGTAAACTGTATACCCGTTCTCTGAAAAGAGGTAACTACCTTAAAGTACTGCGTTTACTAGTAGAACATGGAGCAAATCCTGACATCCTTATAGATGCCCATCCGCACATAGGATCCAATAAATTACCTGGTGTAGTCAGCAACATCAGAGAAACAATCCTAGCACACGGTGGGGAAATTCACTTCAATACACTTGTAACGGATTTCCTGATGGAAAAAGGCAAAATGATTGGTGCGATTGACGAAAATAGGAAGACTTATAAAGGTAGTGCAGTGATCTTGGCGACGGGGCATTCCGCAAGGGATATCTTTAAGCTACTAGCCGAAAAGAACATTGCAATGGAGGCAAAACCCTTTGCATTAGGCGTACGTATCGAACATCCCCAATCCATTGTTGACCATGCGCAATATCGGCAAAAGGAACGAGAAGAAAATCTACCTGCTTCTAGTTATAAATTGGTTTGTCAGGTAAGGCACCGTGGTGTTTTTTCCTTTTGTATGTGCCCCGGTGGATTGGTGGTGCCAGCAGCCACCGCGCCAGGAGAAATTGTGGTAAATGGAATGTCTTTGTCTAAGCGTAACTCTAATTATGCAAACTCTGGGACGGTGGTAGCAATTGAGTTACAGGATCTAGAAGCGTATGACTCGCATGGCGTATTTGCAGGATTGGCCTATCAGCAGGCTGTCGAGCAGACAATGTTCA
This sequence comes from uncultured Saprospiraceae bacterium, assembly GCA_937959115.1. GTDB lineage: Bacteria > Bacteroidota > Bacteroidia > Chitinophagales > Saprospiraceae > JAHDHB01. Next base: position 43,043 of record CALGAW010000059.1, on the reverse strand, counting down.
AGGCAGGAGATGGTAGTCAAAAGGCACCTGCCCAACGATTAACAGATTTTGTGCATGGAAAATTGTCCACTTCGTTAGCTGAAACTTCGTATATTCCTGGATTATTGCCAGCACGTCTAGATCAGCTACTTCCTAAGCAAATTGCTTCTAGATTAAGAGTTGCGGTGCAAGAGTTTGATAAAAAATTAAAAGGATATTACACTGCTGAGGCAAATGTAATTGGTGTAGAAAGTAGAACAAGTTCACCCGTAAGAATTCCTAGGAATAGAACAACCTATATGCATGAACAAGTTGAAGGATTGTTCCCTTGTGGCGAAGGTGCTGGTTATGCAGGCGGAATCTTATCGGCAGCCATGGATGGACAAAATGTTGCAAAAGCAATAATGAAATTTATTGAAGCCTAAAGAAACAAACCCTTGTTATGAAAAAAAACATTAGAATAATATCTGCCGGTGCAGGAAGTGGTAAAACCTTTCGACTGACCAATGAATTAGTTGGTTTGCTACAACCAGATTCTAAATTCAAGGTCAGACCTACTGGAATTATAGCCACCACCTTTACGAATAAGGCGGCAGCAGAACTCCAAGAGCGTGTAAGAACTAAATTGTTAGAAGAAGGCTTAACGGAACAAGCGGATCAGGTTTCGAATTCATTGATTGGGACGGTACACAGTCTAGGCATAAAGTTGTTGAAACGGTTTGCATTTGAAGCAGGTGTTTCACCACAAGTAGCTGTTATTCCTAACGAAGAAACACAACAAATATTCAATAATTCACTTGCAAGTATTCTAACCATTAGGCGAATAGAAGAAATGGAAGCCTTATCCGAACGATTAGGATTGTATAAAAAAGAGCGAATTGATTGGCGAAAATTTGTAAAAGAAATTACGTCTAAAACGAGGGAATACAACTTCTCCATTGAAAAAATCAACGAAAGTAGAGATCGATCTATTGAATCTTTTTGCGCATTTTTACCTGAGGTGTCAACTGAAGATTCGGAAGCGCTTGAAAAGCAATTTCAAGACTTATTAACTACGACAATTCATGCCATTGAAAACAATGAAAACGATTCTACTAAAGCGACTCAAACCGGCTTAGGGAAACTTAAATCTGCGCTTAACAAGCTGAGATGGTCTAATCAAATTAATTGGTATGAATGGGCTGCTATCGTAAAGATAAAGGTGGGTAAAAAGAGTGAGGAATTATTGTCCGACCTCATTGAATTCGCTAAACAACATGAACAACATCCAGCGTTTAGAAAAGACATCACTACATTCATTCGCAACTGTTTTGATATTAGTGTCCAAGCAATTAAAGAATACCAAGCCTATAAACAGCGAAGAGGGTTGATTGATTATGCCGATATGGAATCCCTCATCCTTACACTTGTCAAACACCCTCAAGTGGCAGCGGTGCTTCGTGAAGAGATCGACTTGCTCCTAGTCGATGAGTTTCAAGATACCAGCCCAATGCAACTGGAAATCTTCCTTAAACTATCCGATTTTGCAGATGTGTCAATCTGGGTAGGGGATCCCAAGCAATCTATTTATGGTTTTAGAGGGTCAGAGCCAGAACTCATGATGGGAATCGTAAAAGCACTTGGTGGCGTAAAACCTGAAGATATTCAACAACATTCCTGGCGATCAAGGGAAGATCTAGTCAATATGGTCAATAGTATTTTTACTGAGGCTTTCGCCGAATTTCCCACAGAACAAATCAGGCTTCTAGCCAAAAGAACAAAGCTAGACAACCCGACAGATCCAAATTTTAATGCTGAACCGATTGAATTGGAAACCGCAATAAAACACTGGCATTTTCAATTGGATGAAGGAAATAGAACCAGTGCTCCTTGGATGTTGAGGTGTACTGCTGAGCAACTAAGGACCCAATTGGAGAAAGGGATTTACATTTTACCAAAGGGAGAACAAAAAAGCCGCAAGGCAAGGCCAGGAGATGTAGCAATCTTATGTCGTTCGAATAAGATGTGTGCAGAAATTGCTTCCATGCTAAGCAAAGCTGGTATTGATTCTGCAATGGCACAGGCAGGGTTATTAAAAACAATCGAAATCAAAATGATTTTGGCTTGTATGAAGTACATATTAAACCCTTCTGACTCCTTGTCTACAGCTGAAATTCTCTTATTGTTAGAGGAAGAATCACTAAGTGAAATCGTAGAAAGTAGAATCGACTTTCTCAACGAGCAAGAGACAACCAATGAACGAGCAAAAAAGCGATGGGCCATAGAGCATCAACTAGTAGAACTACTCGCTAGAATCAGAAAAACAACCCGGGAGTTATCCGGAACCGAGATCTTAAACCTCGTTATTGAGGAACTAGATATCAGACGAAAAGCAGCACGCTGGGGCAATCAGCAGCAACGACTCGACAATATTGACGCCTTACGTAAACTCGCATTCGAATACGAAGAAAACTGTAACCGCTTACATGATCCCGCTTCTCTTGGAGGATTAGTTTTATGGCTAACCAACCTAGAACGCAATCAACTAGATTCGCAAGGAGCTGGGCTTGGCCAAAATGCAGTTAACGTAATGACTTATCACAAAAGTAAAGGGTTGGAATGGCCGATTGTGATTTGCCTTTCACTCGAAAGTAACTTGAAAAGCAGTTATTGGGGAAGCAGTATGATCAGAGATACCAAGGAAATCAATATTGATGATCCATTATCAGATAGCTGGCTACGATTTTGGATTAACCCGTATGCAGACCAGCAACAAAAAACAAACTTGGTAGAACGAATTGATGCTAGTCCATTAAAGGAAGCAACAAGGTTGAAAGCACTTGATGAAGAAAAACGATTGGTGTATGTAGGCTTTACTCGAGCCAGAGATTATTTGATTATTCCGACTAGAAATTCTGCAACTAAAGTACTAAATCGGGTCTGTAATGAAGGAGATGAAAAAAACAATGTGCTGAATATTGCGGATACAAATAGTCCCTGGAAATGGGACAATACCGAAGTCCCAATTCATCAACAGCAATTTATCCTATCGAAAAATTTCCCAGTCACTGAGATGAACCAACAGCAAATCATGTTTGAAGAGGAACGAGCTGGAAAGAAAAAACATGAACCATTGTATATTGAAGCAGGTGATCAGGCCAAGGAATTGATTGACATTCAACTATTAGATTCTAAATCCTATGCTAAGCCAACACTTCTTGAAACAATTGAAGTAGAAGACTTTAAGCTCCTCGTGAAGGTTGCACTAACAATTCTTACGAATGGAACAGTCTCAAGTGAAAAACGATTAGCAGAGTTGTTCAATTCTTCTATTGAGGATGGTGCGGAGGCTAATCGTTATCGAAAGCAGATCACCACGTTTCATCAATATTTGATTGAAACGTTTGAACCAGAAAAAACAATCGTAAATCAGCAAATCATCACCCAAGTAAACACACAAATAGTCAAGGCCACAGCTGGGATTCTCCTAGAGAAAGGAGGGGCCATAAGTATCATCGTTCATTCCGAATTTGAAGGCAATGCCAAGAAACAACTTAAAGATTTAAAGGATAACAGCCAGATCTTCCTAGCATTAAAAAAGGCGTATCCAACAGCAAAAATCTATGTGAACTATTTGATGGGTGGTATTTTAACTGAAGTTGGAGTTCAACTAAAGGCCAAACAAATGACGTTACTTTAGTAGATGGATTACTTCATAGTATATAAGCCGTTTGGCATGTTAAGCCAATTCACCCGCGAAGTGCCAGAGCATGTCACACTAGCTGACCTAAACTTTAATTTTCCTAAGAATGCCTTTCCTGTCGGCCGTTTAGATGCAGATAGTGAAGGATTATTACTTTTGACAAATGACCGAACAGTCAATTCAAAACTGTTGAACCCTAAGTCGAAACAACCAAAGACCTATTGGGTGCAAGTAGAAGGCATCCCTGATCAAAAAGCGCTTCAACGGCTGCAACGTGGAATGATGATCCGCATAAAGAAAAAAGAGTTTAAAACGGCTCCTTGTAAGGCAGTTCTTCTCAATGAAGTAGATTTACCACCTCGTAAACCACCGATAAGAGTGAGGAAAACAGTACCCGACACTTGGATGTCCATCCAGATTACTGAAGGCAAAAATAGACAGGTAAGACGTATGTGTGCCGGTGTTGGACATCCTGTTTTACGCCTTGTACGTGTCGGGCTGGCAAGCTGGATGTTAGGTGAAGGTCCGCTTGAAGGTCTCAAGAGTGGGGAAGTGAGGCGGGTGGTGTTTCGACTATAAGTTAGAAGTTCAGCGTTATGTTGAAGTAACGATTACTAGCAATAATATCCTTTAATTTAAAAGAAGAATTATAATTAGCGTTGAATTGGATCTTTAGAATATTAATTTCAACAAAATCATTAATGCATTCGTTAGATAAAGACCTGCTCCTATAAAAAGAAGGGACAACAATAGAACAGATGAAAGAAAGTCGGATCGATTTAACATTTAAAGACAAGGCAACTCTAGCATTTTGGAAAATTTGTTCCAAGGACAGCAGCCTAGGGAAAGATGTGTTTTTAACCCACGGAACCTTCTCAAACAAAAAGATCTGCATGGGGATCAGTGAATTCTTGGTTAAAAGAGGCTATACTTGCTGGATACTAGAATGGAGGAACCATGGAAGCAGTTCATACATAAAAGAACCTTACAATTTTGAAAAGATTGGCAAGGAAGAAATTAAAAGAGCATTTCATTTTTTATTCCAAGAACAAAAACTAGAAAAAATTGATTGTGTCACGCACAGCGGTGGCGGAATTAGCGTAACGATCAACCTAATCGAGTATCCAGAAAACATCAAGAGAATCAAGCGAATGGTCTTTTTTGGCTGCCAGTCATTTGGAGCAGGTTATACCCCTAGTAATCGGTTGAAACTGTTGATTGGTAAAGGGTTGGGCAGGGCGTTTAGCTATCTCCCGGGCAAACTGATTGGAAGGCCACACAATGAAGATTATTCGTTTATGAAACAATGGCTCGATTGGAATTTAGCAAAAGAGTTCACAAGCGAAACGGGTAGGGATTACAAGTTAGAAATGCCCCAAATACAAATCCCAATATTGTCAATCTGTGGTTCGGGAGACAATTTTGTAGCACCAGAAGCAGGATGCAAAGATTATCTAGAAAGCTTTAAAAATCCAACCAATAAACTGCTTGTCTGTGGAAAAGAAACAGGCTTCTCCGAGGAGTATAGTCACAGCCGGTTGATCTACTCCCGCGCAGCAGAAAAAGAGATATATCCTGAAGTCCTAAAATGGATAACCGTTTAGCAAAATCAAGTCTTAGAACCCTAAGCACTAATCAATCACTTTATGCGGCACCTCCTCCAAATTCCAGTCAATCACCATCCCCTTGGCCAAGCGTTCCGCAATAACTTTTCCGTACAACAGTTCGCATAAATAGAGCGATGCCTCAAAAGACGTTGCACCTCCAGCAGAGGTGATGAATTTCCCATCATGCACAAACAACACATCTTGGTGCACTGTCAGTTTAGGAAACATTTTACGATAGGCAGCAATGTCTCCAGGGAAGGTAGTGGATTCTACACCATCCAAAACACCCGCTTTAGCCAACACAAATGAACCATCACAATGAGACGTGATAAACTGTGCCGTCTTTGCTGTATTACGAACAAACTCAAGCATTTTAACATCTTCAAGATCTTTGTCCAGATGTCCTTCAGCACTTGGAACGACAAGTATGTCAATGTGAGGCAAATCATCCTTCAGATAGTTGTAATCAGGTAAAATCCGTATGCCTTCGAAGGTCGTTATCGGATTTCGAGTATTGGCTACGATAAAAGTATTCATCTGTTTGACACCTTTCCTGAAAATCGTATGCTGGAAGATATCATAAGGTGCTGTCAGTTCAGTGTTATACACCCCTTCCATCACAAGAAAAGCGACATTGAAGCGATTCGGCTTAAGATCTGGTTGTCGGTACTCAATTTGAAGGGCGTTTTCCGTGAGCACTTTTGCTGTTTTCGGTGTGCAACCGACTAGTAATAGGAGAATAAAAGGCAAATAGTTCATAAGATTAAAATGTATTTCTATTCAAATCTAAGGATTAATAACAAAACTTAAGTTTAAACAGCACCAAATCAATGGGTTTTAGAAATAACCTGCAAGTATAACCCTTACAAACGTACTAGAGTTAGGCCTTTACGACCAATTTTGAGAAATTATAATTCTACAATTCATAATCACATAAACTTCCTAATATTTATAAAAATTAAGTAGATACTCGTAACTTGCTGTTATTATTGGCATTTTAACCATAAATTGTTCTTATGAATAAGACTAAAATACTACTTAACGTATTTAATACGTTACTCTTTACTTGCATAACTATTTCCTTGATCGCTTGCAGTTGCCGGCCTCCTGGAGAAATTACTTATGAGGACTATGCCAATGCAGGTGTCATTTTCGAAGGTGTTGCTGTTAATGTGATTGTAGATAAAGAGAATTGGTCCAAGACAATTACCTTTCAAGTAACTGAAAATATAAAAACCGATCAAAGCACGATAACCATTGAAACTGCACTGGATGGTGCAATGTGTGGATTGAATATCACTGAAGGAGATAAATGGTTCATCTGGGGAAGAAAACTAGAAAATGGTAATTTCGGATCTGGTATTTGCACTCGAAGCACAATTATACCAGAAGACACGGGTGCATTTAACATGGAACGCTACGAAGCAGATAAAAAATTCATTTCTGAATTAAAAGCCAAAAAAGGTAAACAAAACTTTAGGCTTGCAGATGGAGCTTCTGCTTCAGGCAAAATCAAAAATGGAATGCGCTGTGGTAAATGGAGTTTCTACGACTCAAATAAGGCATTGGTGAAAACCTGCAAATACAAGAAAGACGTAGAGAAGTCTTGCACAGAAGTAGAAAATTCAACTATGTAATCAACGGACAATCATAATTTCCAACAGTTTAATTGTTGTTCTAGATTATCTTTGTAGCTTTGCGCGATGGAAATTATTTGGGGTTTAAAAACAGTGGCTATTTTCGATGTTTGGACATTTGAACATCTACTATCAGGCCTTTCGATTGGATCTTTTGTTGCTACTCAAAATGCAAAGGTATTTCAAAACCAATTATCATCCTCTAATCAATTAATTACGACTAAGTATTTTGACTTAATCGGAGTACTTCTCTTAGCTTTTGCTTGGGAAACCCTTGAGCACTATCTAGAAACGGGCCTTGCTGGCGAACTTGTAAAACACTGGTTTCAAGGAGTTGAATTCTGGGCCAATCGCCTAATTTCTGATCCGATTATGCTTGTTGCTGGTTACTATATCGTTAAGCAACGTCCTAAGTTAGTGTGGCCTGCCAGAATCCTATCAGTAATTTGGTTATTTGTCCATGTCTTTGTATTTGAACATAGTATGTATTTACACGAAATCTTCTAAATAATTTATATGAAAACCATCATTCAATTGGCATTAGCCATTACACTTCTTTTCCTTTTTAGTTGTTCTAGCGATCAATCTGCAAACACAGCAACCACTGAACCAGCTACAAAAGTAGAGAAGAAAGTTGAAAAGCCGTTGACCGCAAATGCCCAATTTGTTAATAAATTTAAGCCGTACTGTGGAAAAACGTATACCGGAAAGTTGCTCGATTCTTACAACCCAGGATTCTTCAAAGGTAAAAACCTAAACATCCAATTAGAATATTGCAATGACAAAGAAGTCAGCATTCAGTTTGTACAAGGAGAAGACTTCTCTCAAAAGTGGAAGTTGACCAACGAAAATGACAATCTTTCATTCAAATTGCACATCACAGGAGATAATGGAAAACCAGCTAAAATTACCAATTTCGGTGGCTCCAGCAAAGGCGGTTCTGCTGCCTCGCAAACATTCCCTGCCGATGCAGCGACTGCTAAGATGATTCCACCCGCTAAAAACAATAAATGGGTGCTAGATATGGACGATGCTGGAAAAATGTTAACCTACACGATCTTAAGAGGATCCAAAAAGCGTTTCAGTGCAGCCTTCGATTTGTCTAAACCAAGATAATCGATCAAACTAAAACTTATTACACTAAAATAGTACAAAATCCCTTCTACAATCTTCTGTGGAGGGGATTTTTATTCTTACAACCTACTACATCATTACATCATCCTTAACCTCACTAAAAATATGAATCTGGGACGTCTTGTTAGACTTGTGAGGTTTGCGCTAGCAATCATCGATAGGGCATCAATTCTCCAATCCTAACACCAGTAAAACGAATAATTGTATTAAAGAATAATTAACGCTAAAAAACGTATAATTAACAACCCCTTGGAAACTAAACATCCCAAATTTCTGTTTTATTATTAGGTGTACTTAGAACATAAACAATGAAAAGAATTTTTCTACTAGTATTAATAAGCATTGGGATTGCCTTATCGTTAAGCGCAAAACCGCGTGTTGTCCATGTAATGGTAGCACTTTGCGATAACCAAAACCAAGGAATTGTCCCTGTACCCAAGTCGATTGGCAATGGACAAGACCCTAACAGCAATCTGTATTGGGGCGCCCTATACGGGGTAAAGACCCATCTCAAGAAAAGTTCGAACTGGGAGTTAGTACAAACTCAAAAAGCTTCTGCCTCGCTTCCCTATAAGGTACTAGAACGAATCGTGTTTAAACATCAAAAAGAAGAGGTGTATCTTGTAGCTGATGCCTACGACGGAGCCTATATCCAATTGACTACCCTCAATTTTATATTTTCAAGTGGCGGCTATCAGCGAGATACCATTGATGTAAATGGCGTTGCACTGCCAATAGGTGGTTCGGCAAACCTCATTTCTTATATTGGTCACAACGGTCTCATGGACTTTCACTATCCCTTCGGCTGCGTTTTGCCAGTTAATTGTGATAAACGGGATGTGATCTTACTAGGATGCATCACCAAAAACTATTTCAAAGACATCATCAACTGTATGGATGCCAACCCATTGCTCTGGACGACTGGTTTAATGGCTCCAGAGGCTTATACACTTGAGGCAGCAGTGCAGGGGTGGGTCTACAATGAAAGTCCAGAAGACATCCAGCACCGAGCAGCAGCAGCCTACCACAAATATCAGAAATGCGGTATGAAAGGCGCCAAAAATCTACTCGTCACAGGGTACTAAGTAACTAGTTAGTAATCGTTAATGTCCAATAGCTCTGTATACTATTTCCTCTCGGAGTTTTATGGTAACGTGTCACGCATAACAAACAGCTCTTTCCAACTTGACTGGTTTTTAATACCAGATGTTATACTTCATCAATAATTTATAATTTAACCTTTCAACAGTAGGTTTTAAGCCTAATTGATACAAAGCATTAGAAGAGTTGATTCCTTAAAACAATACTCCACACTCTTTTAACTTCGATCTTCCGTCTCCTGTCTTCCGTCCTTCTCCTCCCTCTTAACACTTTAATTGTCAAATGATTAATTTAGTTAATATCCAAATCGCACACTAATAATAGGCTGTATGTTTAGTCCTATGAATGTAGCACGTTAATAACTTTCAAAATTCATTTTGCAATTTTCCATTTATTACAACTATATTGAGAGTTCTTACTAAAACTTCGAAACGATGCAATCACCACTTGAAAAACTATACAAATGGGAAAAAGAACAGCCCAATAAACTGTTTTTAAGTCAACCAATTGATGGTAAGACACTGACTTGGACCTACAAAGAAGCAGCAGATGAAATCCGTCGTCTTGCAGCTGCTTTAAAAGCAAAAAATCTGCCACCAGAATCTAAGATCGGTCTTGTTTCCAAAAACTGCGCTTACTGGGTCATGTGTGATCTAGCAATTATGATGTCTGGGCATATCTCCGTTCCAGTGTATCCGAATGTAAAGGATATGAATCTAAACTACGTAATGCAGCACAGTGAAGCTTCTTTGCTGTTTGTTGGTAAACTAGATAATTGGGACGGGATGAAGCGAGGAGTTCCTGAGCACGTGGAGTGCATCTCCTTTCCAAACTATGGCCCAAAAGGCTTTACGCAATGGTCTGATTTGATTAAGAATAATGAACCAATCCAAGGAGAACCAAACATAGATCCATCTAAAGTAATGACCATCATCTACACTTCTGGAACCACTGGAAGACCAAAGGGCGTAGTGCATGACTTTGAATCATTGATATTTGCAGTAACCAACGCCCTTACTGAAGTAGACTTAGGGGGTAAAGAAGCTAGAATGTTCTCCTATCTTCCAATGTCTCACATTGCTGAACGCATGCTTACTGAGATCGGCACATTGTATGAAGGAGGATCGATTTACTTTGCTGAATCCCTTGATACCTTCGTTGAAAATTTAAGTGCTTCACAGCCTAGTGTTTTCTTTGGTGTTCCTAGGATTTGGACAAAGTTTCAAATGGCGATTCTTCAAAAAATGCCGCAAAAGAAACTCAATACGTTGTTGAAAATTCCGATTGTATCGGGAATTGTAAAAAAGAAGATCAAAACAGGCTTAGGCTTACAAAAAGCACACTCGTTCCTTACAGGGGCAGCACCTACACCACCTGCATTATTAGAATGGTGGGGCAAGCTAGGAGTAAACCTACAAGAAGTATATGGAATGACAGAAAATTGCGCCTATTCCCACTACACGAGACCTGGGAAAGCAAAAAAAGGATCACAGGGCCAACCATTTCCTGAAGTAGATGTAAGAATAGAACCAGACGGCGAAATTCTAGTAAAATCTAAAGCTAGTATGCGGGAATATTACAAAGAGCCTGAATTAACGGAAGCAGCATTTCGAGATGGATATCTGTGCACAGGTGATGCTGGCCATGTTGATAACGATGGGTTTTTATTTATTACCGGAAGGGTAAAAGCATTGTTTAAAACCGCTAAAGGCAAGTACATCGCTCCAGAACCAATTGAAGCAAGAATAGCGACAAACACGCACATTGAACAAGTATGTGTCACGGGGTCCAATTTACACCAACCGCTAGCTTTAGTTGTACTTTCTGAGGCAGCACAGGCCCTAGACCAAAACGAAGTATCTAATAACATTAAGGAAACCTTAGAACAGGTGAACAAGACCTGCGAGAAGCATGAAAAAATTTGTAAATGTGTTCTCCTCAAGGAAGATTGGACGGTAGAAAATGAAATGCTTACCCCTACGATGAAGGTAAAACGTAGAAGCATTGATAAAAAATTCCAAGACAAATACGTAAACTGGGCAGAATCTGGTGACCTGGTCGTCAAAGAATAAAATTGAACTAACCGAAGTGAATTTTATAGGAGACCCAATACATTCAAAGAAACAATAAAATGTATCCAAGCAAATAAACTTCAATTCCTAGGTAATAATATTTAATAACAATAAAAGTCAAAAAAATGAATTGGTATTTAGAAGTTTTAAAGAAATATGCTGTTTTTGAAGGAAGAGCAAGAAGATCAGAATACTGGTATTTTGTTCTATTTAACCTAATTATTAGCATTGCTCTAGGATTTGTAGGCGGTCTGATAGGTACAACTCTAATAGGAACAATTTATAGCCTTGGAGTACTTGTTCCGTCAATTGCTGTTGCAATCAGAAGAATGCATGATGTAGGTAAGAGTGGTTGGTTCTGTTTAATTCCTTTTTACAACATTTACCTTGCAGTTATGGAAGGTGAAAAAGGAAGCAACCAGTATGGCGAAGATCCTAAAAATCAAGGTATGGAGATCGCAGATCACCTAGTTGACTAATCGTTCAACAAACTAGAAAATTAAAAAAGACCTGATGGCATGATGCAATCAGGTCTTTTCTATTAAATAGAGTGGAAACAACCACTTGAATGCGAATCTAATTATAATCAATGATTTCTTGTTTGAGAATAAAGCCTTTTTCTGCTTTTTCTTCCCAAGTATCAGTACCACAATTATAGCACTGTGTGTTTAGAATTTGCATATCCTTTTTGATTAAACCAACACCTCTAGCGTAAGTTTCAGTAGAATATCTATACTCAATAAGATTATCTTCACTTGCTTGAATGACCGTAAGTGTAGAGTCAAAGACAATAGATTGTATTTGCATTGGAACGTCAACCTCAGAGTATTCATACAACCAACCCTTGAAAATTTCAATACTTTCTCCAGCAATGTCTACCGTTGTAAACTCATCGATAAACGTGTTGCCATTCCAAGGAGCTACGTCAACACCAACAGGGTAGACTAGTTTGATAAACCGCTGATTTTCTTCAACGGTGTGTAGCTGATAATCAATCAATGTAACACCATAAACGTCCTTCACACGCCACGTATCATTTATGTCAGCTCGTTCGAATCGTTCTAGGGTGTACACTAAGTTACCCTGGTTGTCACGAATAGTGTCTGTTAATTCTTCCTTTAAGAAAAATGAGTTTGTATCCTGTACAATGGTGTTGTTCTTATTGTCATAAATAATCGAATCTACCTTGTAAATTCGAAATTTCCCAACTTCCAATGGATAATAGTTTATTCCTAAATCAATATCCTCTGGCTCAGGAGTACCACAGGAAGTGCAGCTGAATAGGAGGTATCCGCTTGCAAGGATGATAAAAAGGTATTGTAATGACTTCATGATATTGTTGGTAGCGCTTAGTTCTAAGTAGTTATACTAGTATAACTGCATTTTGTTTAAAAAATTATCTAAATCTTCTAAAAAGAATAAATTTACAAAAATAATACCACATGAATAAAAGATGATTATGTGTTTCTTCTCTACAGCAGATTTCCATAAATAAAGAGAAAACCAAGGACAAATTTCATAATGCTCAAGAGATCTCAACCGATTATCTCAATGACCTGTTCATTCTACTAGAAGTGAGAGGTCTACACCCACGTCTAATTTTTTTGGCTAGCCAGGAATAGCACTCAATAACCAATGTCAATTAATTTTGTGGATATCGTTGAATGATGCCTCCTCCAATCACATCGTCTCCTTCATAGAAAACAGCGGACTGACCTGGTGCGACACCTTTCACATTGGCTAAAAACTCAACTTCTAGTGATTCGCCTTTCGCATTGATTTTGGCTAATGCTCCTGGATCTCCATATCGGATTTGGGTTAAAGCCTCCATACCATCCGGAAATGATTCATATTTTAAGCAATTGAGTTGCCCGACATACATCGCATTGCGAACCAAGTCTTCTGATCTTCCAAGCACTATGGTATTAGATTCTGGAATGATCTCCGTTACAAACATCGGTTCTCCAAATGCCATTCCTAGGCCTTTCCGTTGACCAACTGTGTAAAAAGGATATCCCTTATGCGTACCTAGCTTTTTGCCTTCGGTATCAACAAATGTTCCACCATCTACTTCTTGTTCTAGCCCTGGCACATTCCGCTTAAGGAAGCCTCTGTAGTCATTGTCAGGCACAAAGCAAATCTCATAGCTATCTCCTTTTTTTGCAAGATCAGTATAGCCCCAGTCATGCGCCATTTGCCGAACTTCAGGCTTTGTCAATTTTGCTAAAGGAAAACGGCTTCTACTCAGGCATTCCTGGCTCAAGCCCCACAAAACATAGGACTGATCTTTATTCCGATCTACAGCCTTCGTGATATATTTTCGTCCGTTCGATTCACCGATTTGAGCATAGTGTCCAGTAGCGATAAATTCACAGTCCAGTGTGTCAGCTCGTTTGAGCAAGGATTCCCATTTGATATGCGTATTACACAATACGCAAGGATTTGGTGTACGTCCTGCTAGGTATTCGTCTACAAAATTATCGATCACATAATTGCCAAACTCTTCGCGGATATCTACGATGAAGTGATGAAATCCTCTGTCCACGGCGACTGCCCGTGCGTCATTGATCGAATCGAGGCTACAGCAACCAGTTTCCTTTCCGCCACCACCTGAGTTCGCATAATCCCATGTTTTCATGGTGATTCCAATTACTTCGTAGCCTTCCTCGTGCAGCATCATTGCGGTCACTGTGCTGTCGATGCCACCACTCATTGCTACTAGTACTTTTCCGTGTTTACTCATGATAAGTCTGTATGAATAACAAAATTACAAAAATAAGGAGTTGAAAGTTCATAGAAACACGGATTTTGTGCAAATCTGTTTTCAATAAACGTCTATTTACTTGGAATTTGATTCTTTTTAGCTACAACAATAGGTGATTTTGTTAAAGCGGAATCCAAGGTTGACTAATCTTTTCTATTTCTTTTTGTGAAACCGAACACATTGTTTCCGTCAATTATTAGGGTGATTTCCTATTAATATAGCACTTGTGGCTCGGAGGTTCTATGGTTCACAAATACTGTTTGAACAAAATAGGATGAACCTACTTTTAATGGACCGGACTATTATGGAGGTGTAATCTGGTCACCACTTCCGCCAGAGGGACCAAATATTGCATCATAATCAATATCTTCACCATAATCCTGATATTCGATATCTGGCTGATCACCATAATCTGGTTCATCGGAGAAATAGCTATCAATTTCATCTTGCGAGACGGGTTGGCTATATGGATCAATGATGTCTTCTGGATTGTCTTCTACCGCTAGTTCAGGACGTTCACGCTTTACGATAGGCACCTGGGTGACTTTCATGCCTTCTGGCACATATACTTTTACGGTCAGATTTTCCCAGCATTCCACCCCTTTATAAGTAATTGTTTTAGAAAGATCTTTAAAGTTTAATGCAAGGGTACTACCTTCTTGAACTTTCAATTCATATCTGCCAGCTTCAGCAAGAGCGTCCAGTATATGACGTTTAGAATTGGTAATGCTAACCGTAGTTTCAATCAAAATCTTTCGATCCTTCCATTCTTCGATTTCTGTTTCGTAATCGAATTGTAGATTGAGGGCGGTTATATTTTCCGATTTAAATGTCTTGTAAAGTGTTTTTACAACCTGAGCGTAGGACTGTAAAGCGACACTGAATGTCAACAGAAAAGTAAAGACCAATTTCATTCTTTATTATTTTAATAACAAAATACAAAGATTATTTAAACAAAAAAAGAGCCACAATTTTTTGTAGCCCTTTTCCTCCATCGATAAAATGGTTTATTTTTATAAACTAGGATTTGAACCCTCCACAGCTGTTGTGGTTTCTTCGTCATTAACCATTACTTCTACATTCGCTGGTACAAATACCGTGTATGTTACTTTTTCTTCAAGAATTTGTCCTCTATACTTTACATTTTGAACTCTATTGGCAGATTCAATAACAAAATCTCCGTTTGTCAAACCACCAGTAAGGTTATATCTTCCTAGGATTAAGAATTGCTTAAGTACACTTGCGCTACCATTTTCCAATGCTACATTCGTATGCACTCTAACAATTGGTTCATTCCATTCTTTTACTTCAACTGCACCGTCAAGCTTAACGACAACGAAGTTATTACCATCGACGTTGAAAGACTTAACGAAAGTCTTCTGAGTCTGAGCCATTAAGAACTGAGTTCCAAAAGCGAGAGCGGCGAGTACAAAAAACTTTTTCATAATAATATATTTTAATTCGATTACAATTTACAATTTTTACTTAATAATGTCAATGCTGTCCAAATTATTACTTGAACTTTAACTAAAATGCAAAATTTTAAGTAAGTAAAGCGGCAGATAGAGCAAAAATAAAAATATCAATTGGTTTAGCCCTGTTTTATTCTACCGTGGGAACGCTTTTCATTTTCAAGACCACAAAGGTAAATCAATTATTATTATAAAACAATACCTTTTGCAAATTAAATTCTGTATTTGAACGAAAAAAAATAAAAAACAAAATAAAAATTCTAAAAATTGAATTATGGTAAATTAAATATTGCAAAATGTTGATTTTAGATATAAAATTTTAAATTTTCATTAAATTCAAAATTAACGTAAAAATTCTAGGGAAATGTGGTTTTAGTCATTGATATTTAGGTGTTTATAAAAATATTCTGTGACATTTTTTTGATTGGATTGCACTTTTTTGTAATAAATGGGTGGTTTTGTTGGATGTTTTTCCTTGTTTTCTCTACCTATTCTGAATATTCCCCAATTTAAATTTCCCTAGAAGTAAAGGATCTAGAAATCTATATTTTTCAATAATCAAAACTTGGCTTAAACCTTGAAGTATTCTATCAATAGAATTCATTGTTTTAAGCATTGCCAAAGAAAACAGTGGAATCCAGTTTAAAAATAAAGTGAATTTGGAGTAAATAAACTAACTTGCAAAAAAAGACAGTATTATATGAGGTTCATTGGTATATGGATATTATTGTTGACATCTTTTTCTCTACTTGGTCAGGATAATTATAAGCAATACGATAAGTTTTGGGTTGAATTTACGGATAAAAACAATAATCCCTACAGCGTTTTTAAACCGTTAGAATACCTGTCTCCTAGAGCATTGGAGCGCAGAAAAAAACAAGGAATTCCGATTAAAGAGAATGACCTACCCGTTACTCCCAATTATATTTTTCAGTTAAGAGACCTAGGTGCAGAAGTCAATTATACCTCGAAATGGCTGAACGGAGCATCGATTACAGCTGATAGTACTACGTTTCTTAGGATAATGAAACTTCCATGTATAAAACATGGTGAGGCCGTAGGTGTAAGTAAGCCGAATAGAGCGCACCGACCAAAAAATCCTATACCTTATACATCTTTTGAGAAATCTGAAGATAAATACGGAGAAGCAGCCAACCAGATCAAACAGCTAAACGGTCATATCCTCCACGATTTAGGGTATGATGGATCAGGAATGCTCGTTGCCGTACTCGATGGTGGGTTTAATAATGTTGACATCATGCCTTTCTTCGATAGCTTGCGAGCAGATGGTAGATTGCTACAAGGACGAGATTTTGTGATGAACGATTATTACCCATATGAATCAAGTTCGCATGGGTCGCAAGTGTTATCTACGATGGCCGCCAATATACCAGGCCTAATGATCGGAACAGCCCCAGGGGCATCCTATGTATGTGTGAAAACAGAAGAAACCTCTTCAGAACTACGAATTGAAGAAGACAACTGGGTCGTCGGCGCTGAGTATGCAGATAGTCTAGGCGCTGATGTCATCAATTCTAGTCTCGGCTATACCCAATTTGACGATAAACGGATGAATTATACCTATAAGGACATGGATGGCAACACCACTCGGGTAACCAAAGGAGCAGATGTTGCCGCCAGTAAAGGGATTCTAGTGGTCAATAGTGCTGGGAATTCCGGTGCTGGTGCCTGGAAGTTTATCGGTGCACCTGCAGATGGTGATTCGGTACTAGCGGTTGGTGCTGTAGATGCAGTAGGAAGAAAATCCTACTTTAGCTCATTCGGGCCAAGCGCTGACAAGCAAGTAAAACCAGATGTATCTGCTAAGGGATCATCGACCACAGTGGCCTCATTATACGGTTATTCTGCGGATCGCGCTGATGGTACCTCCTTCGCTGCACCTGTGACTGCAGGGATGGTGGCAAGCCTATGGCAAGCGTTTCCTGATAAATCAAATATGGAAATCATGGAGGCTGTTCGAACAAATGGGCACCTCAACACAGATCCTAGTACTGGACTTGGGTACGGAGTACCAGACTATTATGCTGCTTACCTTTCGCTTTCTGACAATTCAAGTCACATGGGCGGTGGTAGAACACAGTATAGTAGTCGCAAGAAAATAGCAAGAGTAAAGGATCGATATCGATTTTCTGTTTGGAACGAAAGCGCTGGTTTGAATGTGGTAGAGGTAAGAAACGTCCTAGGGAAAGTCGTTTACACGAATCAATATGAACTGTCTGAAAATACGTATAGCCATTTAACGATTGACAATGTAAAAGATTGGAAACCTGGTGTTTATTACTTGTCACTTTATCAATATGGAAAAATATTTCATGAAAAATTCATCAAGGAATAATGGATTGGAAGAAACAAGGTGAATCTCTTGCCTACCAAAGCTTTAGAAGCATCATTAAAAAACGCTTCTTACTCCCAAATGGCAAAACGAATGAATACGATATTCTTGATGATCAAACATTTGCTTCTATTGTTCCAATTACCACAGATAATGAAGTGTTAATGGTAGAAGAGTATCGCCCAGGCCCTGAACGGAAGCTTCTGGCATTCCCCGCAGGATATATCAACAAAGATGAACCTCCTGCTGAAGCGGCAAGACGTGAGTTGCTTGAAGAAACGGGATATGCGGCCGCCAACATAGAACTTTTGAAGGAAGTACCTGGTCCATATTCGCATATAGTGAAACACTCCTTTCTAGCGACTGGGTGTAAAAAAGTAGCCGAACAAGCATTGGAAGAGTTTGAGTTTACTAGCATTCGCAAAGTCCCACTGAGTGAACTACAGGCTTTGTTAACAGACTCGACCACTACCAACATCGTAAATATAGATTGCGGATTGTTAGCTTTAATTCGATTATCAACTAAATCTTAAAAACGTGGCAAAGAAAAAAAATAGATACGAGGTCTACAGTGATTATAACGATCAGGAAGACGAGCAAGAAACACTCCCACCTGCACACCAACAATTAAAAGTATGGATTGATAGAAAGAAAAGAAAAGGAAAAGAGGTCACTCTAATCACAGGATTCGTTGGGACTACAGATGACTTAAAAGAACTCGGAAGCCTTCTAAAAAGCAAGTGTGGAGTTGGTGGATCTGCCAAGGATGGAGAAATCATCATCCAAGGAAACAACCGCGATAAGATCGTTGATATTTTGACCAATGCTGGCTACAAAGCCAAGAAAGCTGGGGGTTCGTAATGATTAATTAAAAGTAGAACAGATTGTGCAGGTAAAGGAAGCATTTGAGTTACTAGTAAAAAGCTTGTCAGATATCTATTCTGCTAGGGAAGCTGGAAATATGGCGACAATCGTGTTTGAAGATGTGTTTCCTGAGATTAATTTGAATCAAGAGCAGCCACTAAGTGAAAATCAAACCTCAAAACTACTAGAGATTAAGGCACGGCTAATGAAGCATGAACCGTTGCAGCATGTGATCGGTTGGGCAGATTTTTATGGTTTGCGGTTTAAATCTGATCGCAGAGCACTGATTCCAAGGCCAGAGACAGAGGAGTTGGTGCATCTAATCATTAAAGACATTCGAAAGAAGACGCATACAGGAGAAGGGGGCAGTTTACTCGACATCGGCACTGGGACAGGCTGTATACCGTTAACAGTGAAACATCATCTCCCATTATTGTCAGTTACGGGGGCGGATGTTTCTAAGGAAGCCATAGCGTTAGCAAAAGAGAATCAAGCAATCCTGCAATTGGAAGCTCAGATGATTCAACTAGATATTTTGAACCGAGATCACTGGGTAACACTGCCCAATTACGATATTATTGTAAGCAATCCGCCCTATATCCCAGTACAGGAAAAAGCGGTGATGTCGCGGAATGTATTGGACTATGAACCTGATTTAGCCTTGTTTGTTGCTGATAATGATCCCTTGGTTTTCTATCAGATCATTGTAGAGTTTGCATTGCTGAAACTCAAAGCAGGGGGCACACTGTACTTTGAAGTAAATGAGTTTAATGGCTCGGAGCTGCTAGAGTGGATGCGCACCAAAGGTTTCTCTTCAATTGAAGGGGTAAATGATATGCACGGTAAGCTAAGGATGGTGCGGGGGAGAAGACGGAAGACAGAAGTAGCTTGAAGATTCGTGGCTGAAGATACCCTTCGAACCCTCCAATAAATAGATTGAGTCCACAGGGACAGGAATAGCATCTAATATGGCCACTGTGGTCACAATAGATTCGAGCAAATGGCTTGGAAGGAAGAATGGACTCTAACAGTCTTCTGTCTCCGCCTTCAGTCTAGTCTTTCAAGAATTTACATTATCTTCGCGCCGTGAGTAAAGCATTTCAAATAAAAAGCTACCTACAGTTTTATAGAAAAGCAGTGACCAGATACAAGGTGCACTCTCCCTTCCTATTTCAGTTGATAGAGGAGGTGTTAGAGGATGATCGGCAATACTATATCTTTGCTTCGCTCAGTGCTACTAGGAAACAGTTGCAAGCAAGTAAGCACGAGCTTACCATTAAGGATCTAGGGGCTGGGTCGCACGTAAGTAATAGCAATGTAAGAACGATTGCCTCTATTGCTAAATCGGCTGTCAGCCCTGAAGCGCAGTGTCAATTGTTGTTTCGGCTTACTCAGTATCTTAAGCCAAAGACCATGCTTGAGTTTGGTACTTCGCTTGGGCTCTCTACGCTTTACCAAGCATTTGGGCATACCCAAGGACAGCTGATTACCATGGAAGGCAGTCCTCAAGTCGCTGAATTCGCCAGGGGGATGTTTGTCAACTCAAAGGCAAAAAACATTCAACTAAAAACGGGTAATTTTGATGATTTGCTGCCTGAAATTCTAAAGGGGTTAGCAGGCAAACTCGATTATGTGTTTTTTGATGGCAATCATCGTAAAGAAGCTACGCTTAATTACTTTGAAGCCTGTCTACCGTATGCAGATAACAATTCGGTCTTTGTGTTTGATGACATTTACTGGTCGCCCGGCATGTTAGAAGCTTGGGAAACCATCAAGCAGCATCCTTCTGTCACACTTACGGTTGATTTGTATTACATGGGGCTCGTGTTTTTCAGAAAAGAACAGCAACAACCTGAACACATGAAGCTAGTCACACAAGCCGCCAAACCATGGACTATGGGGTTTTGGAGTTAAAAGGTACTGATAAATGAGGTTTTCAATTTGTTAAGAGAATTATTAAAACATACTGTTGAAAACAAGAGGAAAAAGCTGACCGATGTTGTAAGAACTGCACATTTCGGGTTAAAAATTAAGGCTTTAAAATTAATCGTGCAACAATGGAGCGACTAGAAATCATCAATAGCGAGTATTTAATTTTCTTTTTGAAAAATTTCTACTTTTATCAGTTTAAACTTTAATTCTTTCAGATATTTGTTACTTATAATTGGCTGATTGTGATTTAATTATGGTTGATATTGAAATCTAAAAACCAGTTTGGAAATTATATAATATAGAAAACTTGGCCAACTTGGTATTCAAGAACTGATTACATTTGTTGCGTACTCATTACATAGTGAGTTTAGCTTAGGTTTCAGATTGGTCGCATTCCATATACCCCAAAAATATAGGTTTGCGACTTTTTTATTGGCGTAGAGAAGAACAGTATTGAGTGGTAAGATGCCTAGAAACGAGAAAATCTTCAATTACTTCTCAAGGAGCCTCGAGCTTACTGGGCCGAGCAAAAAACCGGTCAAAAATAGAAATAGTTAAAAACAGTTTTAAGCCATAGTCTTCTTGTCGTGTACTACTTAGAATGGAGTATTCAGTAGCCACCCCTAAATTGATCTCCTTGTTAAAATGGATTTCAAGTCCTATGTACGGCCGCTCAAAGAAGGTGAATTCAGTGTCAATAGGAGATGCGTGAAACAAGGCAACTCCATAGTATTTTGAGAAATCTGGTCTGAACACATCAAAGCCAATGAGCTGAGACATCACATACAAGCTCTTCGGATCCTCCTTAAATCCTTTCAGCGAGGGGGAAGCAACAGTTAGAATGGGATTGGAAAGCAAGATCAATTCCACACGGCCAGGAGGAGATAGTAACGTCATTCCTCCATTGTTATCATACTTGCCGTTTTTTCGCATTTTCCGATCTTTTATACCACGAATTCCACCCATTAGGAAATAATCAAGGATATTTCGGTTGCGGTATCCTGCTCGGTACTTGGCTTCATATTTTGTCAGGTTTTCCAGAACCTCCTTATTGTACGCTTGTGAATTGGCAATCAATTGCTCGAAATTTAAGGCTGAGATTGCACTGATTAGCGGGTGAAAATTTTTACCTTTTAAGAGTAAGGGCCGATCCTTGTCTAATGCTTCAAACATCGGGTGACTAGTGTCTTCAATTTTAAAGGTTGAGAACAGCTTCTTGCCCACCGTTGGCAGTGCAACCCGCTCATATTCATTGAGGTCGCTTACTTTTTGATAACTGTATTCTAGCCAGTCCCGCTTGCCTTCTAAGGTAGAAAAGAAGTTTGGATCCATTCGCTGCAAGTGGCCTGGTGGTTCTAACAAATCGATTTTATTCCCGTTTTGTGTCAGCTGATAGAACGGTTCCGTGAGTTTTAGAAAATAATCGATTTGAGTCCATTGTTTGAGGTAGCTAGAATCAGTTCCTTTCTTTTGAAGGACAGTGTATTCCTGATAAATCTTTGATTCTGTCTGGCCATACAGCTGGGCAACACTCCAAAGGAAGCAGAGGATTAACGCAAGGCTGTTTTTTAGTGTTCTCATACCTGTTCTAATATGGTTTCTGCTGTTGATTTTACAAAATCGAATAAGGATAAAGAAGAGTCAAAATCACGATCTTGTCCATAATGTTGAAAAATTTCTTTGACTTCCTTCACTTTGCTCTGCCAAGCAAGGTCTTGGCTATACGTTCGGATCAAGTCATTTTTATTGGCAATTGCTTGGTTTTTTCCTAGTAAAAAGTCTTCAACGAAGGTGCAGTAAACTGCTGGATGGTTGACATATTTCAACAAAGAGTGCATCCAAATTCCTGTTACATCGTCTAGCAGTATCTTACTTGAATAAACAGAAGGATTGATCGCAATGCCACTACCTAATTGGCTGATTAGGTCATACTTGTGATTGATGATTCTAAAATTGTGCTTGACGACACCTCCTTGCCTAGGAATGGCCATTGGATCGTGAATTCTCACATGACTTTCATCAACATTGTAATGAAAGGCATCGAGCTTACTCATCAGCGGTGCGGTGTTACCGATCATGTATAGATTTGCGATGGACAATGCCCCCATGCTAGGGCTTCCGTCAGGATTGAGCCGATAGTGATCCCCATAGAGCTGTTGTAGGAGGTCAAAAATGACTTTGCATCCGACACCATGGGCGATAAAGGAAAATCGGTCGTTCTGTTGTGCTTGTTCTACAATATCCAACACCTTTGTACTGATATGATTAAGGACGTACCGAATCATTTCCGTATTCCAGTTGTAGGAGATCACATCTCTTATAAATTCAAGCAAGAAGTTGGCTGTGATGCCTTTTGGGTCGGGACCATCGACAAGGTTTGCACCGCTGTCTGCTCGTTCCTGTGCCAATTGAAGCCAGTCATTGATTTTAGGAATGGCTAATCCTCCATCTATCAGTGTCTTTAGGTTGTCTTGTAACAGTTTTGCATATTCTAGTTTAACAAATTCCACGGTGCTGATGGCACTGTCATACTGATCAGGAATTGCTGATTTCGCATTGTCTTTTAGTGCTTGGACGGTAGTTTCAAACCAATCATCCGGGCAAGAAGAGCCATGAATTAGAAAAACATAGTGCATATGTTGGAGATTTTGGGTTAAGTTAAGGATAATATATAATATATAATGAACAATTAATAATTTCATCATTCTCTCTTCTGAAATTGGTTTGAGCATTTAAAATGTGACCTTATTAAGGATTACTTTATTAACCAAAAGCGCCTTTTCGAAGCGTATTCCTAAATAATTCCCAGATACAAAACATCGGTTTTAATCGATTATGCTTATTTTTAGACGTCTGATAGCCGACAAATACGATTGTAGTTCGAATAAAACTCAACCAAACTTTAAACGATAACGTTTAACAACCAAAACGACATTCAATGTTCTGGAAGAAAAAACCTAAATATCCAACCACTCAGATTACAGATGCCAATTTTAATGAGTTGGTCGCAAAATCTGAAGTTCCTGTCTTGCTTGATTTTTATGCAGACTGGTGTGGTCCGTGCAAAATGCTTGGACCAATCATCGATGAGCTAGCAGAAGAATACGAAGGAAAGGCGTTAGTTGCAAAGGTAAACACAGAGATTAATCCTGGTTTGAGCCAACACTTCCAGATAAAATCAATTCCTGTAATGATGATTTTCAATCAAGGGAAATTGGTAGAGCAATTTAAAGGATTGGTTCCGAAACCAAACTTAGAAGAAATTCTAGATGAATATATTAACAATGATTAATTAGTGGTGTTAATTATCTATATGTATCGACTTGATAGTCAGTTAAAAAGGGTAGTACTTAATGTAATTATTAACAAATTTGAGTCAGGATCCTATTGCTAAATCCACGGTTGAATATTGATTGTCAGCGCTTTATATTATTCATCTTCCGTTCATTGTTCACTATTATTCATTAATAATTGTTGATTGTTATTTATATTTGAGGATGCAAAAATCTTCATTTAGCCTTACTGAGCGTCTGTTAGCTTGGGGTGTACATTGGTTGACAGCTTCTGGGGTGATCGCAGCATTTCTATCTATCGTAGCAATTTCGGAAGAACGCTGGGCAACAGCGATGTGGTGGCTCGTCATTACTTTGATTATTGATGGTGTCGATGGAACGTTTGCAAGAAAGTTTCGAGTAAAGGAGGTCTTGCCTAATTTTGAAGGTGGAACGGTCGATAATATCATCGATTTTGCGACCTATGCTTTAATTCCTGCCTATTTTATCTATGCCTATAATGAGAATGGCGTCTATCTGCTACCAAACGAAGAATGGATACGGACACTTATAACCGCTGTGGTGTTGCTGACTTCTGTGTTTTATTATGGCAAGAAAGGTATGGTCTCAGATGACAATCATTTTGTAGGATTTCCTGTCATGTGGAATCTTGTAGCGTATTATATGATTTTTGTTTTTAGTTGGAGTCAATGGGTGAATTTTGGTTGGTTGATTTTCTTCTGTGTGCTGCACTTTGTCCCCATCAAATTTTTATATCCTAGTCGTACAAAACAACTTTATCTTCTCACAGTGTCTATTGTTGGCTTGTTTTTAATATCAAACTTTGCCTTATTATACACCTTTCCACATGCGCATTTTGCTTGGAAACTTATCGCAATCATAACGCTTGTTTATTTTGCTTTAATGGGAATTTATAAGACATTTTTTTGGAAGGAAAAATCAGCTGGAAAAGCAGAGTGAACTCCTACCGCTTATCTTTAAAATATGTATTATAATAATTCCCGAAACCTTTTTTACTAAAAAGTTGTCGAGAAATTAAAAGTTTCAGTACCTTTGCGCAAATTTGAATGAAAATGGCAAAGAGAAAAAATAAAAAAAAGCAACAAGAAGAGGAGTTATTAATTGACTTGGCAGAAAAGCAAGAACAGGCCAAAGAGTACTATCAGCGCAACCAAATGCTTATTTTAGGAGCATTATTTGGATTTGTATTTTTGTTCGGCGGATGGTACGTATATAAGAACTTAATCAAAGCTCCGCAAGAAAAAGAAGCCTCTGCACAATTGTATGGAGCGGAAAATCAATTTCTAAAAGATTCTTTTGCATTAGCATTGACTAACCCAGGTGGTGAATATCCTGGATTGTTGGAAGTTATTGATGAGTATAGCGGAACGAATGCTGGAAATCTAGCAAACTACTACGCAGGTGTTTGTTATTTGAATTTAGGTCAATACGCAAAAGCGATTGAATACCTTGAGGATTTTAGCCCAGCCGGAAGCGTAACGCCTTCTACAACACTTGGTTTACTTGGCGATGCTCATTCAGAGTTAAATGACATGGACAAAGCATTGAGTTATTACAAGCAAGCATCGGATAAAGCAACAAACGAAGTAGTGACACCTTACTATCTGTTAAAAGCAGGTATGTTGATGGAAAAACAAGGGAAAAAAGACGATGCTATTTCAATGTATGAAAAAATCAAAAGCGAGTATCCTAAATCAATTCAGGGCACGACAATTGACAAGTACATCGCTAGGGTAAGTAATAGATAATAACAACATAATAAGACGTTTTTTAAGTAATTAAAAAATGTTGCGTTATAATCCTGAAGGTAAGATGTAATGTCTTACCTTTTTTTGTTTTATTTGTAACCAGATAATAGATATAAACCACTGATACTAGTAGTTAAGGATAAATTATAATTTGTTATTGAAAAAACGAGCGTAATAATGATGAATAGTCTACTTCCTAACTGTTTTAAACCAATTAGTTACATTCTATTTTAAAAATTAAAGAACGATGGCAAGTGCATTAAAAAATTTATCTAAATACGACGAGAAAAACATTCCATCCGCAAAGGAATTATCATTCGGCATCGTGGTGTCAGATTGGAACGAAGAGATTACACACGCCTTGTATGAAGGTTGCTTTGATACACTCTTAAAACACAAGGCAGACAAGGCAAATGTTTATACCATTCAGGTACCTGGCGCATTCGAACTCACCACAGGAGCGCGTTTTCTGCTTCAGAGCAAAAGCCCAGATGTAGTGATCTGCCTAGGTTGTGTGATAAAAGGAGAAACCGCCCACAATGAATATATCAATCAGGCAGTAGCCAACGGACTCACTCAAATGGGGATCGCTACTGGCAAACCAGTTATATTTGGATTGCTGACGCCCAATGATATGCAGCAAGCAAAAGACAGAGCAGGCGGCAAGCACGGAAACAAAGGCGTTGAAGCAGCAGTAACCGCCATCAGAATGGCAGATCTTAAGAAAAATCACGGTGATCTTAAAGGCAAAATAGGATTCTAATGAAATTAACTGTAATCGATACGGGGTTCTTTAAACTTGATGGTGGAGCTATGTTTGGTGTAGTTCCGAAAAAGATGTGGCAAAAAATGCACCCTTGCGATGAGAACAATATGTGTACTTGGGCCATGCGTTGCCTGCTAGTACAAACTGGCAATCGAAACATCTTAATTGATACCGGATTTGGTAATAAGCAGGATCTGAAATTCAGAAGCCATTTTGAACCTCATGGGGATGCTTCCTTACTCCATTCCTTGAAAACTAAGGCCAACCTAGCTCCAGAAGAGATTACAGATGTCTTTCTCACTCATTTTCACTTTGATCATGTCGGTGGTTCAGTCGATTATGACAAGAATGGCAAACTAACTCCAACGTTCCCAAATGCTGTATACTGGACGAATGAAAAACACTATAAGTGGGCGATTGAACCAAACGCTAGGGAACGCGCTTCATTCCTTAAGGAAAACTTTGTTCCGTTAAAGGAGCAAGGTCAATTGAAGTTTATTGATGTAGAAGATGGCGTTGAGTTTTTGCCAGGATTTAACATCAGGTTTGCTTATGGGCACACGGAGGCAATGATGCTCCCCGAAATCGCAATAGGCAATCAGAAAGTATTGTATTGCGCTGATCTGCTTGCCTCTCCTAATCATGTTGGGTTGCCATATGTGATGTCCTACGATATTCGCCCTCTAGTCACCATTGAAGAGAAGAAGCGGATATTGACGGATGTGCTAGATCAAGGAATCATTACTTTTTTTGAGCACGCACCTGAGATTGAAGCGGGAATCCTAAAACGGAATGATAGAGGTCGAATTGTAATGGATAAGATGGGAGACTTATCTGAGTTTATTGTTTAGCATTTGAACATTCATAAAAAATACCATCGATGAATCTAGTCTTTCGTAATTGCTTTATTCTACTTATCGTATTACTTCAAACGACTGCTTTTGCACAACGAAAAAAAAATCCGCTTTTGACCCTTCCACAAGAAACCAATCCGAATACAACTGCGACTTATCAAGAGACAATTGACTGGTACCAAGGTTTTTCAAAGCAGTATGGGGCAATTACACTCAAGGAATATGGCTTATCTGATGTAGGAAAACCGATTCATCTCGCAATCGTTTCCAAGGACGGAGATACTGATCCCGCTTCGATTCGAGCAAAAGGGAAGCGGATTTTATTGGTAAATAATGCCATTCATCCAGGAGAACCTTGTGGGGTAGATGCAACAATGCGCCTCATTCGTGATCTCATGATTCACAAGGAGCTGACTGCCTTGCTAGATGAAGTGGTGATCATTGCCATTCCGATTTACAACATTGGAGGCGCCTTGTATCGGAATTCACATACTAGAGCGAACCAAAACGGCCCAGAGAGTTATGGGTTTCGTGGAAACATCCGTCATTTGGATCTAAACCGAGATTTTATCAAGTGTGATTCTAGAAATGCGTTTACGTTTACGAAGATATTTCACGAGTGGATGCCTGATCTTTTTATTGACAATCATACCAGTAATGGTGCTGATTATCAGTATACCATGACGATGATTGCTACGCAACACAATAAACTTGGTGGCAAGCTCGGTCCATATCTAAACGATCAACTCCTGCCTCAGCTTTATTCCTCCATGGATAAGGCTGGTTGGGAAATGTGTCCATACGTTTATGCTCAAAAAACGCCTGACCAAGGGATTATGGGTTTTCTTGACTCCCCACGTTATTCAACAGGGTACAGTGGCGTGTTTAATACCATTGGTTTTATACCAGAAGCACACATGCTCAAGCCTTACAAAGATCGAGTGGAAGCAACCTATCAGTTTATGCGAATCGTGCTTGCACTCCTGAATAGTGAGGAAGGAAAAACGATCCAACGGTTAACTGCTGAACAGCGGGAGGCAACTAAGACGCAAGCCCAATTTGATATTCACTGGACGTTGGACAAAGAAAAGGTAGGTGAAACAACATTTAAGGGATATGAGGCAGGCTATAAGCCAAGTGGTGTTTCGAGCAAGGATCGGTTATACTACGATCATTCCAAGCCGTATGATAAGAAGATTCCGTTTTTAAATCATTACAAGGCGGATAAAACGGTGGATAAGCCTTCTTTTTACATTATTCCACAAGCATGGAAAGAGGTAATCGAACGACTGGAGGCAAATAACATCCAAATGGAGCGTTTAACGCGTGATGAGGAGGTCGCTGTAGATGTTTATTACATTACAGATGAGGAGACGACTAAAACGCCCTACGAGGGGCATTATTTGCATTTTAATGTACAAGTAGACACAAGACAAGAGGCGATTCAGTTTTACAAGGGGGATTATCGCATCCCCTTGAATCAGGTTGGTAATCGGTATTTATTGGAGGTTTTGGAGCCGGAGGGGCATGACTCTTTTTTTGCTTGGGGCTTTTTTGATTCCATCTTGCAGCAAAAGGAGCACTT
Organism: uncultured Saprospiraceae bacterium; assembly: GCA_937959115.1. Taxonomy (GTDB): domain Bacteria; phylum Bacteroidota; class Bacteroidia; order Chitinophagales; family Saprospiraceae; genus JAHDHB01. The sequence goes on along the minus strand of CALGAW010000059.1, from coordinate 14,179 downwards.
TTCTTCTTATGTCTTTGAAGACCGGGCTGTCGAATTGCTAGAGACGGATTCGGAAATCCATAAGAAGTTTGAAGCGGAGAAATTGGCTGATGCCACTTTTGCTGATTCGGCGGAGCGGCAATTGCAGTTTATTTATGAATGCTCGCCTCATTACGAGGAGACTCATCGGCGGTATCCTGTTTATCGGGTACGGTAATAAATAATTTTACGTTATTCAGAATAGAAATGGAAAAAATCGTTATCGTATCAAGCAAGATAATTTTGATAATAGCACTATTGAATATATTTGCTTGGTCTGTATATCATGTAAATGATGGCGGTAAAAAGTTAGGATTTCTTACTCAACCTATTCAAGCTTTTTCCACTTTTCCACAAACCGTTGTAAATGTATTCAGGTCACTAGATAGCCTTCCACCTTATCAAGTCCGAGTAGATGACGATTTTGAGGAAATAAATAGGTTAGACCACGATTTATTTTCTCTAAATGCTCATTTTGAATCCAATAAATATGTTTATGAGTTAAGTAACTTGAAAACGGATTCAATTTTAAACAGCTGGTCTTTTACAAAAGAACAATATTATGGTCCTTCGGAATGGTTTCCGATTGCTTATCCGCAAAACCCAATTCTACTTAAGGATATGTCTATGATTGGTATGTTGTATGGTACTAAAAACCTATTTCGTCTTGATAAATCATCGAATATTATATGGCAAGATACTTCTCGATATTACCATCATTCTTTAAATATGTCTCACGACAATTATATTTGGGCAAGTACTTATGTAAATATCATTACTACACGAAGTCCTCCTAAAAAACCAATCTATTTTAGAGATGACGTTTTAACAAAAATAGATCCTCAAACAGGTAAAATAGTTTTTGAAAAGCCACTCTCAGAGCTATTGATTAGTAATGGATATATTAATTTGGTTCATGGTTATGCAAATCAAGAGGAGTCAGATGGTGTTGACCTTTTTCATTTAAATGATATCGAACCCATTCTATCTAACGGTAAATTCTGGATGCAGGGCGATCTTCTATTAAGTCTTCGAAATCGGTCAATGATTATTCACTATCGACCTGAAACGGATAAAATCTTGCGCATTATTTCTGGCCCATTCCTCGCACAACACGATGTTGATGTTGTTTCGGACGGTAAAATTTCTATATTTAATAATAATCGTGTTGCTACAAATGCGCTAGCTTCTCAGAATGACATTGAAAATGCTAAAAAGACGAATTTAACACTTAATATTTCTAATATTGTGGTTTATGATTTTCTCGATTCAACATTTTCGACTCCATTTTTAGATCTTTTTGAAACGGAAAATGTTTATACTCCAAGGCAAGGAGTTCATACGTTTCTCAAAAATGGAAGCTTGTTTGTTGAAAGTACGGAAACAGGGAAAATTTATATTTTTGACGATAATAAAGTCATTTTTAAAAAATATGCTAATAAACCTAGTGGAGGAACAACAGAACACCCACATTGGATGACAATACACGAGCATCTTAACTTCTTAAATCAATAATTATGTATTTATACATTGGGCCAGGCCTTGGAGTTGCCACTATTGTTTTAGTCATTGTTATTCTATTTCTTGTATTATCAAGTCTGATCATCGTCTCAATACGGCCAATAAAACGAGGTGTTGCTTACCTAAAGAACTTACTCAATGGCAATAAGTAGTATTTACTATATTCTTGTCATATTGGGTACAGCCATATTCTGTTTAGGAATCACGTTTCTTCTAAAAAAACCCTTTTATAATTTAGCAATTTCTGCTACGAAACAATTAGATATACTTCTAAATAGTTCTTTAAGTGAAATTGAAAAAGATAAACGCATATTAGGGAATCTATTTGATCTACTTAAAAACCTGCTCAGTACATTTTTTTTACTTCTACTAGTATTAATGTGTGGGATACTTCTACCTTATCTATATGCAGCAAGTAAGATAAACTACCTTGCTGATACCTCTTCAATAAGTTTCTATGGCTGTATGCTATTGGGTAGTCTGCCCTTGTTGATTTTCAAGAAAAAGACAGACTATTCTTATTGGTCAAAGCTGTTACATACCATCGTTCTTGACAATTATAACATTGGCAAGTTTCTGTTCCATCGGGAAGTCAAAAACACTAAGATAAAACAAGAGATGTCTGAGCAACCCTTTGTTATTGTATCAGGTTTGGCTAGAGCAGGCACAACAGCACTGACAAACCTTTTGTATGATGATGCTCGGTTCCATTCTATCCGCTATGCAAATGTCCCATTTCTATTAGCGCCAAATTTGTGGGCGAAGATCTATCGTCCTAAAGCGGGCAAAAAGAAAGAACGTGCACATGGTGACCAAGTATTGTTCAGTGAGCATTCTATTGAAGCGCTTGAAGAGTATTTTTTCAAAGTTTTTTTAAATGATGAATACATCCATGCGGATGCTCTAAAAATGCACAATGTGACCAGAGAACTTGTGTCAAAGTATAGCTGCTATCAAGACCAATTTAGGAAGAAGGAGAATACGATCTATTTGGCTAAAAATAACAACTTCATTTTACGCTATGAAAGTTTTTTAAATCATGGAATTCCATTAAAGCTAATACTAATTTTTAGAAAACCTTTGGATCATGCAGCTTCGTTGCTAAATCAACACAATCGGTTCACAAAGAAACAAAAGGAGGATGATTTTATCTTAAAATACATGGATTGGCTAGGACATTATGAATTTGGTTTGAATCATAAATATTTTTCATTCGATGGCCAATTATCACTCGATAGCCACAATAAACGAAGCATAAATTATTGGTTAACTGTTTGGATTAATTACTATACTTATGTTTCCGTGCGTTTAAACACGAGTGGACTATGTTTGGTGAGCTATGAGGAGTTTTTAGCCAACCCTGAATATGTGAAAAGGGAATTGGAAACTTACATCGGAATTAGTTTATCCAAGGATGCACCCATTAAATTTCAGCCTAAACCAAATCCAACCAACAAATCAATGGAAGTAAATGAAGCTCTTCTAGTAAAAGCGGATAAAATCTATTCAGACTTACTTTTAAAAAAAAATAGTTGAGTCTTAGTGGTTATGATTTCGATTTTACTAAACCATACAATACTTGGATCACTGCAATAACAATCGCGCCTGCTCCAGCGTTTAACAGAAAATTGACGATGGTTTCCTTTTCTTGAGTCGTTCCAAAACCTGCTCCAGCCATGGGAGTGCCAGAAATTGTTCCCCAAGCGGCTCCTAGGACTAATCCGATCCAAATACCATACATGCTGAATACACTTAATCGGTAACACCATGTTAAGCTTTTGTCGGATAGTTCTAATCGATCCCAAATCAATCCAAATAGAATTAAGACAAACCCGTGCTGCATGGCAGATAGATGAGCAGATAAGCCAAGTTTAGGATTGACAAAAGAAGGAATCGCCGCGCCGTTTAATAAGCCAAAGAAGAACAAAAGTACTCCGGCGAAAATCAACTTTTTAACGTGTTTGCGTTCTGTCTGTGCAGTCATCTTGTTGTGGTGTTTTCATGATAAAGAACAAATATAAAATTTCTATTATCTCAATAACGTTAATTTAAGAAAAGTGTTGTTGTGCTTGCAAGTTGTTTTTGTTATATTTATGCATATTGAATTTGTGATGAGTATGCTATTTGTTAATAGCTACTACACGTAAAATTCCTAGTAATTCTAATCCAATAAAAAAATATAAAATGAGCAATTTGAATTTAAAATTGTCAATTGGTCTATTCTTTTGCATCATCTTAAGTGCATTTGCGTTTACCAGTTTCGAATCTAATTCATCCCCAAGCCTCCTAGATGCAGAAAGGCAATCACTAAACCCAAATTACCCAGCCATCGAAGCAGCTGTAAACACTGGAGCATTGGATTTAAATGCAAACGAGCTAGCTGTATTAAGGAATGCCACTACTCATATTTCATTGAGCGGAGTTCTTGCACTAAAAACTAGCGATGATGATCGTTGTTGTTGTACGATTGGTGGGAATGACAATTGTTTGCCGAATGTGCTTGTTAGTACCTGTCAAGCGTCAGGATTTGTGTGTAGAGGGTCAAGATGATTTGGTAACGTCTTCCTCAACGAATAAATATTTAATGGGAGAACCAAAGAAAATCAATTTGCTGAATCTATAGCAATTTATTGTAAATACCTCAAGTACTTTAAGGTAAAAACAAGCCAGAAAATTAAGGAGAAGCTATAAATATCTTGTTTTGGTGAGGGAAAATGTTGAGACAATAATCAATGCAAATATTGCAGAGATAAAATAAAATGCATAAATTAGAGGTGTTATTTAATGCAAAAAGAGCGAGGAATGCCTTTATACATTCATCAAAGAGCAAATTGGCCCACATTTACTTGGGACGATGAGCTGATCGTCAAACTATTAGGAAGTGTACGCCACCTGCAAGGTAAAATATTAGGCAGAATGGAAAGTCTAGGGTTTGAAATGCAAGTAGAAGCCTCTTTTAAGACATTGGTTCAAGATATTCTTAAGACAAGTGAAATAGAAGGTGAATTATTAAGTGCTGAACAAGTACGCTCCTCCTTAGCAAAGAGGTTAGGGCTTGAAATAAGTGGATTAGTTCACTCGGATAGGAATGTTGATGGGGTAGTTGATATGCTTTTGGATGCAACCCAATATGCGAATGGGCCAATTACAGTCGATCGATTGTTTGGGTGGCACTCATCCTTGTTTCCTTCAGGAAGAAGCGGGCGATTCAGTATCTTAGTTGGTGAATGGCGAAAAGATTTGAAAGGAAGAATGCAAGTGGTTTCAGGAGGCATAGGAAGAGAAAAGGTACACTTTGAAGCACCTCCAGCCCACATCGTACCCGCAGAAATGAGATTACTAATAGATTGGTTAAACCATGAGATTCGCCTAGATCCAGTCATTAAAGCAGGGATTGCCCATTTTTGGTTTATTACAATCCATCCATTTGAAGATGGTAATGGAAGAATTGCAAGAGCATTAACAGATTTATTATTAACAAGAGCAGATGGTATTCCCGAACGGTTCTATTCAATGTCTAGTCAGATAAGAATAGAGCGTAAAGGGTATTACAAAGTACTTGAAAACTGCCAGAAAGGATTACTAGACATAACGGATTGGCTCGTCTGGTTTTTAACCTGCTTGCTAAATGCGTTAGAAAGTTCTGAAGAAACACTTCAAAAAGTTCTAGAAAAACACAATTTTTGGATAAAATTAAAAGATGTTACGCTTAATAAAAGACAAACAAAAGTCTTGAATAAACTCCTAGATGGTTTTGATGGAAAATTAACCACAGTTAAATGGGCGAAAATTACTAAAACCTCTAGAGATAGCGCTTTACGAGATATTCAAGACCTGATTCAGAAAAATATTCTTGAAAAAGATACTGCTGGTGGGAGAAGTTCAAGCTACAGTTTCAAGGAGTTTAATAACGAATAGGCAAAGAACCTAGCAAATCAATCCGCTATTCCCGAATTTGCCCAGCGCGCACAGTGCCCTCTAAGGGCAATACCCACCAGTAAGGGGTGATCAGCCGCCGCTGCTCCTGCATTAGGTCCACATTTGGATGCACAAACCGTTGCAAAGGCTTTCCGTTCAAATGCACCCAGGAATCACAATACACCGAGACATTCGTGAACCCCTTCTCCGCATACAGCCTACCCAAATGATGCGCATACTGCAATAGGCAATCCGGATTCTTAACCAAACGAGTATACTGTCCGCCAGTTAAATCAAAGTGCTGTGGACGGATCGTGTCTAATGGTGCATCGTCACCAGCATCGATTAAATACATAGCATCGCCGCCTTTGTAAGTAGTAAACATTGGCCAGGAAAAAAGCAATCCCTCTTCCGCCCAAAGCTGGCTACCACTGTACATTAGCCTGCGAGCGGGTAGTAGAAACTGAAGGACGAAGAAGAACGTAAAAGTAAGTTTAATCCAAGGAGGTATACCTAGGGATTCGGTTGATGATTGAGCCGGTGAATCGAGTGATTCCCCAACTGGAATCCACAATAATGTCAAAGCAATCATTAGTAACGGGAAGATTCCTACTGGAAAGAACAATAAGTTTAACAGATTGAACCCAATCAACAGAAACACCATGCCCATTCTGGAACGTTGCCAAATCAGCAAGGGGAGGGCACACAGCTCCAGAATAATAGTGAGATAGCTCACAAATAAACCGACAGACCGATCTCCTAGGAGCTGCTGAACGAGTTGAGGCAAATGACCTAATTCCTGCTGGAAAACCAATATTAACGGTTGGCCGATCAGCCAATCAGGATTTAGTTTTGCAGTTCCCGAAAAGAAGTATACGATGCCTGTTAACAGCGCAAGGGATGCTGTACACCAGAAGGGTATTGTTGGATCATCGCTTTGTTGACTACGTTTAGCATCGACTGAAAGAGCTTGATTGGCAGGGAGAAATACGAGGAGAAACAAGATCAGCATAGCCAAATACCAATGGTTAAAATAGATGGTCCGTTCCATGAAAAACAGCCAAGACCATCCTAGGAAACACAAGACACTCACGAGGCGATACAGCAATCCGATACTTAGTAAGATGAATAAGCCAATTAGTAGCCAGTAGAATAGGCTAAACGCAGTAGCAGATAAGGTTGGAATCCAGCCCATCCCTTGATAAGAAAAGTGAAAAGTCGGGTTGATGAAAAAGTCGTTGATTTCTGAGCGAAAAAACCGATAGTCGATTAACTCCCACGCCATTAAAACACCAAATACAATACGAAACAAAGCCAATGGCTTCGCAGAAATGGATTGAACAAGTTGTTTGCTGATCTGATTCACAAGTTTGTGATTATGGTAGTATCAGAGTAGGAGTATTGATGAAAAGCCTTCTTTTAAAGATGCATAAATGCCTTTTTCTCCAGCAATCGCTCTTCAGTTTCCTCATGGTCTACATCTGGTACGCAACAATCTACTGGGCAGACAGCTGCACATTGGGGTTCTTCGTGAAAACCAACACACTCAGTACACTTGTCAGGGACAATGTAATAGACATCCATGTCTACAGGTTCCTGTTCAGCTTCAGCCTCGTAGCTGTTTCCTCCTGGGACAATCACTGTTCCTTTAAGGTCAGTACCATCCGTCATTTTCCACTCAATTCCACCCTCGTATATTGCAGTGTTTGGGCACTCGGGCTCACACGCTCCACAATTAATACATTCATCGGTAATAATAATCGCCATAACATTCGAAATTTAAAATCGAGGACAAAGATACGTAACTATTAATTAATGATCAATTATTACTGAAGAATCGTTGATTCGTAATTGGTATTAAGTGGACAGGGACACTGATTGCCCACAAATTAATATTACTAGGAGTTTCATTCATCATTAATTATTCTTCCCCAATCTTTTCTACCAGCCACTTATTGATTTCTCGATAGGCGGCAATCTCATCTTGCCAGTGTATTTCAGTGATTAAGCTATCTGGACCCTTGTAGTTTGTAAACCAGTATTCAATTGCAATTTTAGCTTTTAGAAAATCGGTATTCAATTCCTTGAAATCATTTACCTTAAAGGTTTGCAGCGCTTCATCGACTGGAACGGCAATTACTTTCGAGTCCCGCTCCTTGTTGTCATGCATGTGGAAAACAGCAATTGGCTTTACTTCAATTACAGTGCCTTGAGGTTGGTGTTCGCTCAGGACAAGAATATCTATGGCGTCACCATCTCCTCCTTTTTTAGGATCGAGATAGGTGGAGGGAATATATCCATAGTTACCAGGATAGGGTAGGTAATTCACAATACGGTCTTTTCCATCCTTTTTGTCAATTACAAATTGATTGTTTGATGCTTGATACTCGTATTTTTTGCTTGTGCCTGCTGGTATCTCAATGACAGCATTTAGTGTCTTCGCCTTAAAATTGGAATAGGTAGGCAAGGCAGAATAATCAAGGTCATTTGGGGCAGACTGCTTACAGTTCGTAAGCAATCCAACCAAGATCAACAAGAGACTCGCCTTTAAAAGGGAAGTCTTTACCATATGTTGCATTTATTTACCGTTTTTGCGATTAATGTGTGTTGCAGAAGCTTGATCGCTGCTGAACATTAAAACGTCCTGGATATTTACTCCTGCGGGTTGTGTCGCAATAAATAATACTGTTCTCGCTACATCATCCGCTTTTAGTGGTTCAAATCCTTTGTACATGTTATCTGCTTTCTTGTTGTCACCATCAAATCGAACAATGGAAAACTCTGTCTCTACATGACCAGGAGAGACTGAACTCACTTTTATGCCATGCGGCATAAGATCCATGCGCAATGACTTTGTGATTGCATCAACGGCATGTTTGGTAGCACAGTATACAGCGCCTTTTGGATAGACTTCTCGCCCAGCAATAGATCCGATGTTAATGATATGTCCCTTTCCTTGCTTCACCATCAATGGAGCGATTGCGCGCGTAACGTACAATAGACCTTTGACGTTGGTGTCAATCATGGTTTCCCAATGCTCAACAGAAGATTCATGAAAAGGAGCAAGTCCTTTGGCTAGGCCAGCGTTATTGATCAATAGATCAACCGATAGTTTCTTGGATTTCAATGTTTTAATGGCCTTGTCAACTTGTTCTTTATTTTGAACATCAAATTCAATCATTTCAACATTAACACCATATTTATTTTCAATGTTTTGCTTGATTTCTTCTAGGCGATGTTGTCTTCTACCTGTAATGACTAAGTCAAATCCTTTTTTTGCAAACCGTTTGGCTGTCGCCAATCCAATCCCAGAAGTTGCTCCAGTGATCAGAGCAGTTGTCCCTTTCCATTTTGAGACTTTTCGTTGTCGTTTACCAGATCTGGCTTTATCTAGTGAAGCGCCTTCTTCCTGTCTGGCGGATTTTACTTTTACCATGTGGAAATCCTCATCCTCATCTTCATCCTCGTCTTCATCTAAGAAATCATTAATGGATGTTGAAGTCTCCGTTTCTACTAAAGGTGTTTCTTCGATAGGTGCTTCCACAATTGGAGCTTCTTCAACAGGAGTTTCCAAAATAGGTGCTTCCACAACAGGTGTTTCCATAACGGACGTTTCCACAATTGGAGCTTCTACAACAGGAGTTTCTTCAACAGGAGCTTTAATTTCTTGAATTTTTATACTTGGTGTTTCCACCACTGGCGTTTCGATTGAAGGAACTTCCAATACTGGTGCATCAGCCACAAGATTATTTGCTACCTCTTCTACAGGATTAGTCAATTTGTTGACAACACTTCCAACGACTCCTCCAGCAGCGATACTGCCACCAACTTTAATGATATCATCTTTAATGGTTGATGTTGCTTCTACTACTTCTGACGTTATTGTGCTCGGTTGGATGACATCTGGATCGGCAGGTGCAACTTCAGCAACTGGTTGCACGATTGGTTGGGTTTCGCGAACTTCTATTCCTAGGGCATCAAATATTTCATGATAATTAGATGCTTGCAGTGTTTCTAGGGGCAGGTAGGTCAGTTCTTTGAGTTGTGCAGAAGTTTTAGCAGCATTATCCCTTATTTTGCGGACGATAAAAACGCGCCAGTTGTATGTATCTTTTTCGGATGGAGGAATATTATCTTTTCTAGCTCTTAAATTAGCGTATTCTTGTTCCCAATATTCTGCATATGCTTGATCTTCTGCTAATTGTCCAATTAGGACTGGTTTAAGATTTATCTTTGTATCTTTTATAAAAGATTGGATTTTATGCATTCCTTCACTAGAGCATAAAAAGTCATTACTTACAAAAAAGAAAACGGGATCCTTCTGTTCTTTCATTACTCGAGTCGTTGCATCCATTTCGTCTTCTTTTCGAAGATCATGGGTGAACGTGATTCCATATGGGGTAAGATCGTTTACTAGTTGATCAATAACTGGCTTGTTTTCTGTACAATATGTCAGAAAGATGTGTTCTTTACTCATTCTATATAAAATTTAAGGCTTTAAGTGCTTAACAACAACTGGCAAGTTCAATTAAGCAATAGCATGTAAAAATAACGAAAGAATTTAAAAATTACTATTCGTTCTTTAACTGATTTATAAAGGAAGCAAAATCTTTTTTGAAACCCTCATATTTACTGGTGGCCGGACCTGAAAAACCCGTATGTATCTTTCTTACTTTGTTGTTTTTATCAATAAAAATCAATGTTGGGTAAGAAATGATCTTATTTAGCATTGGCAGTACTTCTGCTGCCTCTTTCTTTGAGCTACTTCCATTGGCCAACAGGATTTCATAGTTTACGTCAAATCGTTTCTTGAAGTTTCCAATTGCGTTAAAAGCCTTTTCTTTTTCTTTGTATCGTTCAAAGGCAAGTCCGATGATTTCTACGTCTTTCTCTCCTTTTAGGGTATTGTAATATTCTGATAGGAATTGTGTTTCGTCGGCACAGTTTGGGCACCAAGTTCCTAGTATTTGTACTAGTTTTACCTTGCCTTTGTAGCGATCATCCTTTAGCGAGATCATTGTTCCGTTTTTATCAGGAAAGCTGAAATCAAAGGATTCAAAACCAGGTTTTAGATAAGTCATGGTTTCAGGATCTGCTAGTTGCACATTTGGGTTTTTCTTAGCTGTCCAGGTTGTTTTATAATGATTACCTGACCAAAAAGCTCCGATCATTGATTGGTCTTCTAGGATTTTTGCTTCATACAAGAACGCGTGAGCACCATCAAAACACGAAAGGTAGAGTTTGTTTGCTTGTACGGTACCTTCTAAAAATCTGAAATCGCCTGTTTCAGTTAGGAAGGTACCTGTTACGTGGTTTTCATTGGCTTTAAACTCGCCGATTGCAGGGAATTCGTCTTCTGTATTCGGGCTAAACTGTACTTCCCATTTCCCATTCAAGTCTAGAGTGGGTTTTTTCCGTAAGGTAGAAAATCGATAATCTTTACCGTAAAACGCGACAAAGGGAATGCTGTAATTTTCTTTGGAATCGACAATCCATTCTCCTTCCATCACATTTTCCTCATAAATTGCTTCAATGCGTGACTGATAGTGTGGAAATCGGATAGACAAGGTATCTGTTCCTGTTCTTCTGTTGCGTCCGATCACGATATCGTCTACTCTGATTCGTTCGTCGCCATTGATAAATTCAAAGTAAAGGGTTTTTTTATCCGCTTCGTACTTCACTTCAAAATTAAAAGGGAGTTCGCCTTCTGTGATTTCGTCAATTACATTTTCTGAACGGTCTTTCGCTTTAAACTTCTCTTTCACTGAAGAACCTTCTAGCTTGAGGGTCGCTCTCCAGATACCAGGAGCAATGGAATCGTGGGTGTGACGCATAACGCAATTTTGAAGAGTAAGGATTATTATTGATAAATAAAGGAATATAAATCTACGACGCATTATTAGATGTTGTTTAGGACGTAAAATAGTAATTAATGTTTAATGTTCAATTATTAATGACCCTCATTTTTCACTTTGAGCGATCGTTGTTTGATTCCATATCAAATACCAATTGAAAAGAGCATGATAAGCATCGAAAATGCACAATTATTATGGCCCGTTGCATAAGTCTCGGGTCGTCTGATAAAATAAAAACCAAGCATTGAAAATGCGACATTATTATTGAATCTGTTAGCATCTTGTGGTTGTAAATTATACAATGGGTCGCTAAGGATCTTGAGAAATGTACGTTCAAAAATATAATCTTTCTTTTTCAACATGATATCAATTCTCATCATCTATATTTGTAGGAAGAAACAATGATAAGTATAATCGAAGTTTAAAATTCAATAAGATAAATGAAGGAATCTTCTTTCAAGAAAATGATGTGGGTAAGTATTATTGCCAGTTTATTTGCTGCTATTGCGGATATGATGATTCTTTATTCTCCAAACGGGGGCTATCATTTAATGGATTATCTGTATTTGAAAGATGTTCCTTATACTCGATTGTTAATTGGGCATTATCTGGGTATTTTTAGCATTCCAATGTACTTGCTAGGGTTGTGGTGGGTCGTTAAAGCCTTAAAGCCTGCAGGAGATGGGGTTCCTGTGCGCGCCTTTTCATTTTTAGTGTTTATGCTGATTCTAGGCGTTTTGTATCATGGGCTTGTAGCAATGATTTGGATGCTTGTTGACAGCCAAGGGGATCCGACCGAATTGATTGAAAGGGGAAGGGTGTTTTTTGAACCGATTAGTACCATACTTGTTTTCCTTGTTATCATCACCTCAAGCATTTTTTCCTATTGGGTAATGAAGGGCAAATCCTACTTTCCTAAATGGATAATCTACTGTACGCCAGTATTTTCTTTTGTTATTTTTATCTTGTTGTATATATTTGTTCCAATAATTGGGAACTACCTCATTGTCTCCGGGTTTAATCTAAGTGTAGGCATCTTCCTGTTTGGCACTTGGATTGCACTAAAAGAGAAGTACCATTTGATCAACTACTAATATCAACCGCATGCTGAATCGTTATTTTTTCCTTACTATCGTTATTTTCTTACTTGGAATACTCCTTGTATCTTCTTGTAAATCAGACAAGAAAAGCACAGCAAAAGTGGATCAGAAAGTAGCTGTAGAAAAGAAGGAAGAAGTAACGAAAAAGAAGGAAAAAAAGGAATCATCCAAGAAGAAAACGGCTAGAAAGAAATCTAGTTCAAGCACAACAAAGAATGTAACAACTTCAGCTCCTAGGACAACTACAACGACGGTTCCCAAACCAACATCTAGACCACCAACTTCAAGTTCTGCTGGTTCGTCTCAGCAGTCGCTCCTAGCACAGATCAATCGTTTACGTACAAATGGATGTACCTGTGGTGGGAAACGCTATTCACCAGTTCCTCCATTACGATGGAGTTCAAAGTTAGCTACTGCAGCGCGTACAAATGCCTCGCAAATGGCCAGCAATAAGCGACTTGGTCATGGCGACATCGGAGGCAATATGAAACGGGCAGGTTATCAGTTTGCTGATGCGGCTCAAAACATCTCAGATCATTCGACCCGATTTCCGGAGGTTGTTGGCAATTGGCAACGTAGCAAAATGAATTGCAAGGATATCATGAAAGCCTCATTCAAGGAAATCGGTATTGCTCAAGTCAATGGGTATTGGGCACAAGTGCTGGCGACTCCGCGCGGTGGTTCTTCTGGTTCTGTCGCCACAAGACCGAGTTCTTCTGGTACTTCAAGGCCTAGCAGTTCAGGCAGTCACGCTGGGCCGATCACTAATTTAAGGGGAGACATGTTGCGAGAAGTCAATGCCATTCGCTCTGCTGGTTGCACCTGTGGTGGTGTGCGCTATAGCCCAGTTCCTCCTTTGCGATGGTCGAGTGCTCTAGCCACCTCTTCAAAAGCGCATGCTACTGACATGTCAAGAACGGGGAGACTCAGCCATACTGGCAGCAACGGTTCAAAGATTGGCACCCGTGTCACACAGGCTGGATACAATTGGAAAGCGGTGGCTGAGAATGTAAGCCAAGGTCGCCCTACTGTTAGAGCAGCCGTTGCAAGTTGGAAAGCAAGCTCTAGCCATTGTAAAAACATGATGAGTAAAGACTTTACTGAGATTGGAGCCGCTAAGGTTGGTGAATACTGGGTGCAGAATTTCGGAGATCGGTAAGGAGGAAGCGGATTTGCAACGTGTTAAGCGTGGTCTGTTTTTAGAGTCTTTTATCGTGCAGTCTGTAGGCTCGTGTTTGTGGTTTTTGTGGTTTGAGGGCAAAATATGTTTAATGTGTTGAAGGGGTGATTTTAGTTCGGACGTTAGTAATATATACGCCATTGAAGCGCTCAGTCGCCTTTATATAGATGTTGCCTTCCACTTAGAATACAATAGGATGTGTAAATCAGTCGATCAAAAAACGAGTAGGACGGAATACTTACGTGATCGAGAAGACGTGAATTGAGTGTATACTCTGTGGTAGCACTTTCCTAGTCAGGAAGGTTATTTCCCTTGGTAAACCGCAGCTACTGAGTCGCTATTTTCCTGCGGGTCGAAGATCCTCGGAAAACTTAACGCTTTCCAAGGTCTCTAGGTAGGCAAAGATTTGTAGATTAATTCCTTGAAATGAAGTGTATATTGATTAAGAAAAGCGAAAGGCAACACAGGTAGCTAACGTCCATTGCAGCAATGGTTGGGAAGTGAATTTTACCTCGGATGCTTTTGTTGCCGCTCATTAAAGACGCTTTATTAAAAATTTAGCAATTTTTAATTCGCTTGGTTTTTGC
>CALGAW010000058.1 GCA_937959115.1 uncultured Saprospiraceae bacterium | reverse complement strand
GACAACTATGGAAATGTGCGTTATGAAGTCCCAATGTTCTGGATATATTATCCGCAATCTCGGGAGGCGTTGGCAAGAGAAGCTGCCTATAATCCAATGAACGATGCACACCACATGAGTTGGGAAGATCTATTCGAAATGCGCTACTTTACCTGCCATATAGTCAAAGAATCCAACCCTTATAATCGTAGAATCAAAGATTATAAACAAGGAACGGATATGGTTTACGAAAGCGAAAAAATAAAAGAGACAATCAGAGCATTTGAGTCAGATCTCTGGTCGTATTAAGATATTAAAGACAGATTCATAGTTTGAATTCTAATTTCGGGGATTTTGAGCCGGCTTTACTAGGGTAGAGTCGGCTTTTTTGAATAAAGCATGGACAATTTTAATCATTAAGCCCTCGAGTTTTTATATACTGTTCCCTCAATGGTTTCAGATGTGCATAGGGAATAGAGATGTCTTTTGATTCGATCAATTCTAGATCTATCTTTCTACTAGTGGAATTAGGAGTTCCCTGAGGAATAAATCCAATTAAGTGATTTAGATTTATCAGGTACTTTTTTGTTTTATAAAAAGAACGTTGCTCGCCCAATTGATTGTAAACGGAAGCAACCGAATGAGCAATAAAATATTTTTTCCCCTCTTTTAAAAACACTTTAGCTTTACCACCTTCTGCTTCGATGTAAATGATTTCCTCGTGTTTTGGACATGTCATACCTCCATCAACAATATCAAAGCAGTTAGTCGTTCTGTTTTCCGTTTTTGCAGTGGTGGAAATTACTTCTTCCTCTTCTTCAACTGTTTCGTCATCTTGCACTTCTTGGGTTCCTTCTATTGGTTCTTCATTCTCTATCGTCTCAGCATCTAATTTCGTGTTGGTGTTGTTTTTAGAGTCGTTGAGCGGTTCATCTAACTGGTCGGAAACTGACTCTGGATCTATGGTGTTTGTCTCGTCACGCTCAGTTTCTATAGAATCTTTTGCTTTTTGTTCCATTTCGGCTTCAATCTCAGCTTCTATATCCGATATATCTTTTGAGCTTACAACGTCAGATTGGACCAAATCCTTTTCTTCGTATTCAGGCATTTTGTTGGCAATCCATTCGTAACCATCGTTCTCTTCAAAACCAGCACGTACATAATCGTCCCAAATGTTGTAGGAAAAAAAACCAAGAACGAAGATCGAACTAAATAAAGCAAATATTTTCCAGAATAATTTAAAAGCTTTCATTCAAAGAATTTTCATAAAGATGACACTTTTTTTTGAATTTGAATATTATTCATGGAATATCAAAAAGTATTAATCTATTTCAACTAAGCAAACAATACCAATTTTTATTTTAGGTAGGTTTGCCCTAAAAATATTGCTAATCAGGATGAAAATACTGTTGATTGATTCTCTTCTGTATTGAATAAGTAGGTTTAATATTTGTCCATCTATAGAAATAAACGGTTAATTTGTTTCAAATCATTACATTATTTTGTAATTTAAAGTTATAGCTAACAAATATTAAAACGTTGATATGAAAAATTTAAATTTACTCTTCATCTTCTTGATAATTTCTACAGTGGCTTTTGCTCAAAATGTTGGTATTGGAACAACGACTCCAGCTCAAAAACTGCATGTAAGTGGTAATATACAATTAGATAGCCGTTCATTGTTTTTCGGACCTAGTCAACGTATTTATGGTGATGCCAGAAGCGCTTTTTATTTTGATGGAGAGCACCCCTCTATTACTCAACTTATCTTAAGAGATTCAAACAACGTTATTCATGGTCGTCTATATGGTGGAGGATCAGGAAGATATTTTGGTCTTTTAGACGGTGATGGACAATGGTCTTACATTGCTGATAAAGATGTCTATACGGGTTTTAGAATTAACAATAGTGAAAAAATGCGGATCCTTGCAAATGGAAACGTTGGTGTTGGTACAACAAATCCCGTTCAAAAAATGCATGTTAATGGAAATGTTCAATTAGACGGACGCTCCTTGTTCTTTGGTCCTCAGCAACGTGTCTACGGTGATACTAGAAGTGCATGGTATTTTGATGGAAATCACCCTACTACTACTCAACTTGTTATGAGAGATTCGAATAGAGTTGTTCATGGAAGAGTGTATGGGGCAGGATCAGGCCGATATTTCGGACTTTTAGATGGTGATGGTAATTGGTCTTATCTTCAAGACAAAGATGTTTATACTTCCTTGAGAATTGACAATAGTGAAAAAATGCGTATTAACGCAAATGGACATGTTGGGATTGGAACCAGTTCCCCCGCCGGTAAACTGACCATAAAAGTTGACTCTGCTGCTAGAGGATTGGAAGTTCATTCAACATTTGGAAACACACATATTCCATGGACAAATGGATGGAGTTATATCTCAGGACATGGTGTTATCTTTAGAACAGACGGTAACAAAGAACGGATGCGAGTTGCGACAAACGGAAATGTAGGTATTGGTACAACAAACCCAACTACAAAGCTTGCAGTAAATGGTAATGTTAGATCAAAAGAAGTCCTAGTAGAAACAGCAAACTGGCCTGATTACGTATTCGACGAAAGCTATGAGCTACCAACTCTAAACCAAGAAGCAAATTTCATCAAAGAAAATGGCCATCTCTCTGGGTTCGAATCAGAAGAGGCAATGGACGGAACCATCACAGTTGGAGACGTCACAAAGCGTCAGCAAGAGAAGATAGAACAAATGATGCTGCACCTTATCGACATGAAAAATGGTATGGATGCCATGCAACAAGGCATGAAAAAAATGGAATCTGAAATTTCTGAACTCAAAGAAGAGAACCAGGAGCTGAAAGACAAGTTGGATAAGAAGTAATTCAATATCCACTAACGAACAAGGAATTTCGAATATCGATGGATTGATCTCTTTATTAATTAATCTGAGGTTTTTCTGATGATTTGATGTTAATGTGGAAAACATTCTTTCCCTACGAGGTAGGAGCAAGTGTACTATATCAGCAAATGAATACTCAATTATGACTTTTATACCTTGCTAGAAAATCAGTTCGTTCCTTCTAATATACGTCCCGCCACATAGCTAGAAACAGCCATTGCGGATAACATCGGATTGCTGCCAGTACATGTAGGAAAAACACTGGTGTCCGCTACAAACAGTCCACTGATTTCTCGTGTCTCTCCATTCGGTTTTACAGGATGCCGCTTATTGTCATCACCCATTCGACAGGTTCCCATCTGATGAGCACTGTAGAGCGAATAGTCATTAAGCGCCCACCGTTTTTCTGGTAATTCCTTCAAAAAAGTCTCGAGGTTATCCGTTGCAGTCACAAACCGCAATCGTTGATTATGACCAATCGTCACTTGCTTGGCTCCAGCTGCTACTTGGATACGCACACTCTCTTGCATGCCTCTAAATAGATGGTTCAGATCATATGGACTCATTTTATAATCAATCAATGGAAAACCCTGTTTGGAAAGCTTAATTTGTCCTGGGTCCTTGTCCCGAACCATTCCGAAAACAATACCTTGATTCTTGATGTTGAGCATGTCTTGTTTGTGTTGACGCGCACTATACCAAGGAGAAACCAAGGCAAAAAAGCCACTGTGGATTGGTGGTGTCTCGATCTTAATACCATAATTCCCATCTAATTGGGTAAAATCATCACACACTGCTGCCATCATTGGCCCATACCAAGCTTCCATTGGCTTATCGTGTAAGCTACTGACGAGTCCAACTGGGTGTAAAAATAGATTTCGTCCAATCTCTGCATGTTGCAATCCGCTCCGCTTTAATAAGGCAGGCGTATGCAACGAGCCAGCAGAAACGACAACACGCGATGCTTTTATCTTTAGCTTAAATCGTTTGCCAGCTTTAGAGTAAACTCCTTCAATACCTTTTGCTTTTCCGTTTTCTGTAATGACTTTATCCACATAACAATCTGCAATTAGCTTGGTTCCATTATCGTAAGCATCTTGCAAGAAGGTCACTAGACCGCTTTGCTTATCACCTTCTCGATCTCCAAGAGTACTAAATCCTTGACTTAGGTAGTGTATAGAAGACTTGGACATATCTTCGGCCAACTTATAATTCCTTGGAATAACATCCGTTTTGTAACCAAGTTTTTTACACCCATCTAATAAGGCATCGTCTAACGAATTATAAACAACTGGTTCTTGATGTGTTGCTAAGCGTTTCTCAATGCTTTCAAATGTTTTTTTGTATTCTGGATGATCAAACTGTTGATTTCCATGGAGTTTCGCCCATTCATCTAGGACAAAATCAGGTGTTCTAAACATTCCTGCCCAATTAACAACAGTACCTCCTCCTAAACAGTTACCAGCAAGAATAGAGACGGATGTATCCTTGGAAGCACAAAGTCCCATGCCTTCAAACAATTGTTTGATCATTGGGTACTCTCGTTGATTCATGTCATTTGGCTGAACAAACGGTCCTTTTTCTACAACAATAACTTCTAGTCCTGCTTTACTGAGTTCTGCAGCCATGATACCACCGCCAGAACCACTACCAACCACTACAACATCACAGGAAAGCGTTGTATCTTGTTTCAAGTCTAGCGTAGAAAGTGGTAACGGAGGTTTGGGACTCTGATCATAAGGCCCAGGATAGCCAATATCTTTCCAATTTGGATTGTCTTCAGTTTTAGTAGAATAGCCATAATATAAGTAACAAACTAATTTTCGTAGTGAGCCAAAAGCTCGTCTCAATAGTTCTATTCTACTATTTGACCAGCTTTGTAGCATTTTCTCTGCTTGGGCTGTGGTCAATTTATGCACTGGTTTCAAAGGACCCATCCATGTTAAACCGAGTAATGGGCTTGCCAATAAATTCAATGAATCGCCAAAATCTTTTTGTTGTTCTATCGTAAGTTTGTCAAGCAAACCAATAATGATTTCATCTACTCCAATATCAGTTGCCTTTCGTTTCCAATAGACGCTTTCCTCCTCTTCAAATCCTGGCACAAAGGCGTTGCAAATAGCCTTTAAAGCTTGTTTTTGCTTATCATTGATAGTCATCCTTGATGGTTTATATGGAGTTCGATTCTATGCTAGATGCAACATCTGAGCTTGTTCGATCAATTAATCATTGATTTTGAATTCTAGAATCGTCTTCTCAATTATATCACAGCATGCGTGCAATTGTTCTTCCGTCATAACTAGCGGCGGAGCAAACCGAATGATATTACCATGTGTCGGTTTAGCCAACAGCCCATTATCTCTTAGTTTCATGCATATATCCCAAGCAGTAGAACTGTCTTCTGTATCGTTTACGATAATTGCATTCAACAATCCTTTACCGCGGACTAAAGAGATGAGATCAGTCTTTTCAATCATTTTGTTCATACGCTCTCGGAAAGTTACACCAAGTTTTGCTGCGTTTTCTGTTAGTTTCTCGTCCTTTATGACTTGAAGGGCTTCCATTGCAACAGCACAAGCGACTGGATTGCCACCGTAGGTAGATCCGTGTTCCCCTGGTTTGATCGTCAGCATGATTTCATCTCTTGCTAGCACAGCGCTAACAGGGTAGAGACCACCGGAAATTGCCTTGCCTAGAATCAACATATCTGGTTTTACGTTTTCGTGATCAGAAGCAAGCATTTTACCTGTTCTGCCTACGCCTGTCTGTACTTCATCCATCATTAGAAGGACATTGTGTTTACGGCATAGCTCATCACATCCTTTTAGGTAGCCTTCATGAGGCACCATAACACCTGCTTCTCCTTGTATTGGTTCAATCCACAGGCCACATACATTCGGATTGCTGATTGCTTCTTCGATTGACTCTAAGTCATTGTAAGGGACAATCTGAAATCCAGGCATATACGGACCAAATCCAGTGGTTGATGTCGGATCAGTACTTGCGGATATGATTGTAGTTGTTCTTCCGTGAAAGTTTTGAGACACGGCTACAATTACAGCTTTATTGCTTTCGATACCTTTTACTGTATATCCCCATTTCCGGGCGAGTTTGATTGCTGTTTCATTTGCTTCAGCACCAGTATTCATCATTAGAACTTTGTCATAACCAAAGTAGTCGCTCATATATTTTTCACATTTCCCTAGGACATCATTATAAAATGCGCGTGAGGTCAATGCTAGTTTGCTTGCTTGGTCCATTAAGGCTTTTACAATACGAGGATGGCTGTGTCCTTGATTGACAGCTGAGTAGGCACTTAAAAAATCGAAATACTGTTTCCCTTCTACATCCCACACAAAAACACCTTCCCCTTTTGCTAAAACTACAGGTAACGGGTGATAGTTGTGTGCTCCATATTTGTCTTCCAATGCCATGAATTCGGCTGAACTCTTTATACTTAGATTTTGCATACTGATTTTCTTTTGATCAAATTTACGAAATTTTGTTGGAGTGGTTGCAGTTTTATTTACTTGATTAAACCCTTGTCAATTTTGATTGTTTGGTATATATTTCATTATTAAGGCACTACAGCAATTTGAGTAGTGTTATGTACATTTTTTTACAGTAATTTCCATAATATATGAATGGTAAATTGCTTTGTAAGGGATATTAAATCAATTAATTATAACAAATGCGTGCATGACTTACCATTGCTTAATTTATCTTACTAACAATTTCAACAGAACAGATTATAATTAGAAGGTATAATTGCTTAATTTGCATTGCTTAATACACTCACTTTAAAGAACAAATGAATTTAGTAAAATCTTCCATTATTGCTGCTTTCATGGCAGTTTCTGGTTTTTTATCTGCTCAAAATGCGCTTCCTCCTAGTGCTGGCGCAAGTGGGTTGGCGATGGGTAATACCGGAGTCGCCTTTGAAAATATATATAGTGCCTTCAAAAATCAGGCTGGCCTTGCAAGATTACAAGGAATCAGCTTTGCAGTACAAGCAGAACAACGGTTTCTAGCTGCTGGATTAAATTCTGGCTCTGTTGCCTTTGCTTACCCCACAAAATCTGGCACATTTGGATTGACGATCAACTATTTTGGATACAGTGTATACAATGAACAGAAAATTGGATTGAGTTATAGTCGATTACTAGATAAAAACCTATCAATCGGTGGACAAATAGATTATGTCGGTCTACGCTTTCAGGACTCAGAATATGGCAATCGAGGGACAGTGACCTTTGAGATCGGCATGCAAGTAAGACTATTAAAAAAGTTTACTGTCGGTGCTCATGTGTTTAGTCCAGTGCGAATCAAATTAACTGACGATCCTGAGGACGTGATTCCTACTCAGTTTACACTTGGCGTTTCTTATAAGCCATCTGAAAAAGTGATGGTGACTGCAGAAGTAGAAAAAGACCTTGATTTTCCTGTTTCCTTCAAAGCAGGAGTGGAGTATTTCCCAATAGAAAAATTTGGTATTAGAGCTGGAACTGGCACTCAACCCACCCAAAACAGCTTTGGATTTGGAATACGGTTAGAACAAGTACAAATTGATCTTGGCACAACGTTTCATTGGGATTTAGGATTTACTCCTGGAATATCCATTGCTTATAATATTCCCCCTTCAAAAACAACTACTCCAACGAAAAAAAATACGCAGGATAAAAAGAAAAAAAGTCAATCTGGTAAATGATTAAAGGAATCACATATCAATGTTTAATTTTAATGGTCACGCTCTTTGTTTCCAGTTTGATGTTCGGTCAACGTGATTCCACTAAATTAAAAACTGTTGATGAAGATTTAGACAAGAATACCAAGGAACTAATTGAAAATCTTGTTGAGGAAAATGACAGTGAATTTGATTATACCTATCTCTATGAAAAGTTAGAATTTTACCGAAAACGTAAGATCAATCTCAATGAAGCTTCGGTCGAAGAACTGAAGGAGTTTGGACTGTTATCAGATATACAAGTCAATGCAATTATCCTACATCGTGAAACATATGGACAACTGATCTCCATTTACGAATTACAAGCAATAGATGCCTTTGATAAACAAACAATTTTAGGTATTCAGCCATTTATAAGATTAGGTGGAAACATTGAGACCTTTAGAGTCCCCGTTTATACTATGCCGTTTAAAGGCACAAATGAATTTATCCTTCGTTATACAAGAGTACTTGAAGAGCGGCTTGGTTATGTAAAGGAGGATTCATTGGGTGGATATCTAGGCAATCCAGGAAAATTATATGCACGGTACAGACATCAATATGAAAATCGGCATTCTTGGGGAATCACCGCTGAAAAAGATGCAGGCGAGGAGTTCTTTACTGGTTCCAACAAGCAAGGTTTTGATTTTTATAGTGCGCATTTATACTATCGTAATCTAGGAAGTCTGATTAAAGGAGTTGCACTAGGTGATTATGAAGTGTCATTTGGTCAAGGACTAACAATGGGGGCGGGATTTGGTGCTGGGAAATCCTCACTAGTTACTAATGTAAAATTAAGAAATCGATCGTTGAAGCCTTATACATCGGTTGCTGAATCAAACTTCAAGCGTGGCGCTGCTGCACATCTTTCGATTGCTAATACAGTAGATTTGGTAGGCTTTGTATCTTTAAAAGATTATGACTTTAGTGTAACAAGCATAGAAGTTCAAGATAGTGATGAACAAATTATTCGAATTAACACAGCAATAGATTTGGATGGTCTACATCGAACAAACAGCGAAATTGCAAAAAAGAATAGTGTTCCAATTTTTGAAACAGGAGGAGGAGCTAAGGTGAAATTTAAACAAGGGCATGTTGGTGTTCATGGTGCTTTATATTCGATAGATGCAGAAGAATTTTCCAAATTACCTCAGGTATATAACCAGTTCTACATTACAAATTTTAAAAGCTTGATAAAGCTAGGAGCTGATTACAATTATATTTACCAAAACTTCAACTTTTTTGGAGAAACAAGTTACTCCTCAAATGGAGGTGTCGCGACCTTAAATAGCTTCTTAATTGGTTTAGATAGAACAGTTGATCTTGTTGTGCTTCATCGCTACTATAGTAGAAACTTTATCAATTTAGTACCTTCTACAGCTTTTTCTGAATCAACACTGCCAGTCAATGAACATGGGATTTATTTAGGTCTCGCATTTAATCCAACCTATAATTGGACAATAGCTGGATATATGGACACCTATAAGCATCCTTGGTTGAGATCTACTGCTGATGCACCTTCAAAAGGAGTAGAATACTTGTTTCAAGTCAATTATCGGTTGAAACGGAAACTTGATTTTTATGTTAGGTATAGGTCAGAAACCAAGCAAGTCAATCTTGTAGAAGACGATGATGATATAGAATTGGAAAATGAAGATGTTTTCGACCCATTAGCAAATAATAGGAGAACACAGGTCCGCTTACACTTAGGGAATACACTCAATAAAACCTGGAAACTTCGAAACCGTATTGAGTATATGCGATATACAGAAGAGGCAGAACCAGCCTCCAATGGTTTTTTAGTCTATCAAGATGTTCTATTTTCTCCCTTGGGGCAACCCTATTCATTCAAGGGGCGTTTCGCTGTTTTTCAGACGGACAGTTATGACTCAAGGATCTATGCGTACGAGAATGATATTATTGGTAGTTTCTCCATTCCTGCTTATTCTTACCGTGGCATGCGTTACTATCTTGGGTTCCGCTATAAAGGAGTACGCAACATGACCTTGGAGTTTCGAGTGGCGCAAACTTATCTCTCTGATCGGGAAACGATTAGTTCAGGGAATGAAGAGATTGATGGGCCTACTAAAACGGAGTTTAAAGCTCAGGTGCGCTATAAGTTTTAAGTGTTGGGTTTAGATTCGCTTGTACTTTCATTTCTAAGAGAAGTGTTATTCAAATCAGTAGGATTAGGGAAAGCTTGGAATTTTATCTAATAAGATAATATCAATCCTATCGTAGGGAGCACAGTTCCTGTTTCAGTAGTAAGGTATTTTGTTTTGTAGTAGCCAGGTCGATCTGGGTCTAGTAATTTGTCACCATTGTCATCTCGTTCTACTACAAGCACGTCTCTAGTCGTCTTTCCACTATATACGTTTTCGATGTCAAGATAGATATTGAAGCTCCATTTCTTGAAAAACCATTTCTTATCTACTCTAAGATCTAAGGTATTTGCTGGATTTCCTCTTAATGTATTTAGACGATCATAATCTGGAAAAGCGATACCAAAAATGTCCCAGTTAGTCACTAATGATGAATTGACTTCATCTACTGGAGTAAATGGGAGTGCCGATTGCGATCTCCAAGCAAGACCGACTTCCCAATTCTTTTTAAAGCGTTTACCAGCTGTTAAGTTAATGGTATGTCGGCTATCCCAAGAAGAAGGAACGAAATCACCATTTTTGTCTTCGAATTCACTCCAGCCAAGTGTATAAGACATAATCCCATAAAACCCTTTGAAAAGGCGTTGTTGAGCAAGAAACTCAATACCATAAGTACGACCTGCTTTGTCAGATACGGTTGGCTCATTACCAATCACTCCAAAATCACCTCCTTGATTGGCTAGGTTAACGCTATCTCTAAGTAAAAAGGGATAATCATTGTAAAGTTTGTAGAAGCCTTCTATCGTGACTTTTGAATTATTTGAGGAGTTATACTCGAGTCCCGCCACAAAGTGCTGTGAACTTATGTATTTTGCTGTTGTCTTATTCGTATAAATTTCGTTTTCTTTAAAACCAAGCAAGGTATACGGAGGCAGCTGATGATATAACCCTGTATTTAAATTGAGTGAGAACTTCTCAGAAAAAGCATAAGCTAAAGAGAAAACAGGAGAAACTTGATTCAACGGATTGCTCATGTCTTTATTGTAATCATTACCATCCATCCGTGCACCCAGTGATAGGATCAAGCGTTCTTTGAGTAACTTTCTGCTTAACTGTGCAAACAAACCATATTTATGGAGTCCTAAATCCGTTTCAAAGGAAACATTTTGAGGCCCCAGAGGCGTAATGAACACTGTATTTGATTCATTTATGTATTTTGCGTATTCATAACTTATTCCATAATTCACCTTGAACCCACCATATCTAGAGGTGTTTTCCACCCGTAGCTTGTTTTCTATTTCACGAGAAAGGTAATCCACAGATAGCCCTTGTGATTCATCATAGTTGTCAATATATTTAATCGCAGAATTATGCAGCATATTTCTACTAAGAACGAATGTCCAATAGCCTTTGTCTTGATAGTGCTTATACACTAATCCATTCGTGTAGTTCCATTGATTATTGACAGGTAAATTGTCAAGGATGTATTGTTGTTCTTCAGTTTCGTTGGCATCTAGGTTTAGTGAGAATTTATCGATGGCTCCTAGGCCTGTAAAGTAAATTTCATTTTTCTGATCAAGTTTAACTTTGACTTTGGTCTGGAAATCTACGTAATTTGGTAAGAACGGTAATTCTAACGCCTTGAATAATAACTGAAGGTAAGATTGTCTTGCTGAAAAGAGAAAGGTCGTTTTTTCCCCAATCGGACCTTCTAGAGTAAGTGCGGCATCACTCGAGCCTAATGAAGCAGTTACTCCAAGTCTGTCTTTTCTTCCATCTTTCTGTTTGAAATTGAAGACTGAACTCATTGCGTTGCCTCTATTTGAAGGAAAGGCACCACTAAAAAAGTCAACTTCTCGAATGAAATCAACATTAATTAGTCCTGTAGGACCACCAGAAGCTCCTTGAGTCGCAAAATGATTGATATTAGGCACTTCCACATCATCTAAGTAAAACCGGTTTTCGTTGGGTGCGCCACCTCTAATGAGCAAATCGTTTCTAAAACCGTTGGTGCTAGTAACTCCTGGAAGGGTTTGAACTACTTTTGAGATATCACGACTACCCCCTGGTTTACGCTGTATTTCAGCAACACCGATCGTTCGGAGTGACACTGGACTTTCTTCTGTTTTGTTGAACGGGGAAGCCTTGATCACCACTTCTTCCAATGCCTGAGATGATTCGATCAGGGC
Organism: uncultured Saprospiraceae bacterium; assembly: GCA_937959115.1. GTDB lineage: Bacteria > Bacteroidota > Bacteroidia > Chitinophagales > Saprospiraceae > JAHDHB01. The sequence goes on along the minus strand of CALGAW010000058.1, from coordinate 37,317 downwards.
AACGTCTACGATTGCTGGTTTAGAGTTGGAAACTTCAATCTCAGGAATAGTCAGATCATTGAATCCAACGTAAGTTATTTGAACATTATATAAACCGGGAACTAGGTTCTCAATTCGATAGTTTCCGTCTAGATCGGTTGTTGCGCCTTGTGTTGTTCCTTCCAAAACAACATTGGCGAACATAATCGGTTCATTATTAATAGAATTATAAACTCTTCCAGAAATGACTCCTGTTTGTGCTTCTAAGCAATAACTTATTAGGAAAAAGATTATTAGGCAGATAAATTTTTGAGAGTAGTGCATTGTGTTTTAACAAAGGAAATTTAAAATGGTTTAATGGATAATGTAGAATAGTAGAATTTTATCATAAGTAAAAAATGAAATTACTTTTACAATTCAATCGTTCAATAATGGTACAATAATAATACTTTGCATTAAAATATAATATTATGAGACTTACAATTTTATTTATAGTTCTTCTTTTCCAATATTCATTGCCTGGACAGGTTATAGATTTCGAATCTACTGTGCCACATATTACCCTAGATACTTCACAAGGAAATCTTTGGCAAATCGGTCCACCACAAAAGACATTTTTTGATGCAGCCCAATCACCGGTCAACGCGCTAGTCACCGATACAATTAATAATTATCCCCCAAACAGCGTTAGCTCATTTGTTTATGCTTTTCCCAATCCGATTAGTGCTAATCTAGGCTTTTGGCATAAAATAGATTCTGAACCTAATATGGATGGTGGATATATCGAATTTTCTATAGATACAGGACAGACTTGGCATCTTCTAAGCCAACAACCTCTGGATCTCAATACAGCAAGTAATTTTCCACTTACAATTTGGACAGACGTATATGGTTCAGATACACTATTTAATGGGAATTTAGGAGTATCTGGTCATAATGGATGGAGTAAAGGAAATGTTTCCTTCTTATGTAATGCCGTAAAAAATTTGAACTTATTATCGTTGCTACGATTCAATTTTATAAGTAATGGAACCAATGAGTTTGAAGGATGGATGTTTGATGATTTTGGAACCACGTATTACCCCTGTTCGAGTAACGAAAATATTGTTTCAAATCAGCTCAACGTTTTTCCCAATCCAGCAACAGACCAGCTTATTATCGATTTTGGCGATCAGTTTTTAAGCGGAGAGTTATTTCTCTCAAATGTCATGGGTCAACGCGTATTAGAGCGCTCTGGTTTATCTGATTATTCCGTAGAATTAAGTGTTCAGGAATTACCTAGTGGTATTTACTATTATCATTTTATTACTGATGAAGAAGTGTTTTACACAGGTAAATTGATGATTTCGAAATAAATTATTAATTACTTCCATTCCTGTAAATACTTATTCGCTTGTGCGACGCCAAGGGACTTTGCTTTCTGACCATCTTTTTTTGCCTGGGTCAAATTTCCTTGCCCAGCATAACTCCTAGCTCGCATCAACCAACCCCGCCCGTCTTTAGGAAATAGCTTAGTGGCTCTGTCAGCATGCTTAAAGGCTTTCTTGGCTCCATTTGGAAGTTGAAGATACGTAACAGCAATGTTTAATAATACAGTTAGATTATTGGGATCGATCTTTAGCGCTTCCTCGAAGTCTTTTACTGCTGCATTGTAGTTTCGCTTTTTATTTGAATAAATCGTGCCTCGGTTGGCATACGCCTTTAGACTTTTTCCTTGTTGTATGGACTTGCCATAATACTCAATCGCCTTGTCATAGTTCTGCAAACTCATATAGCTGTCTCCAGCTCCTAGGAGCAATCGATTGTTATTCGGTGAATAACTCAATCCAGCATTAATTGTTTTTAGCGCTCCCTGAACGTCTTTCTTCTGGATTTGGCAATAACTCTTCATAGGATAGAGTCGTGCAAATTTTGGCCGACGCTCTAAGCCCATGTCTACATATTTAATGCATTGATCCCAATCCTTTAAATCTGTGTGATGAGAAGCTAGGTTTGCGTATGGTGTCATGTTGTTTGGATGGATCGAGCGAACTTGATCCCACAATGTTTGATTGTCTTTCCATACTTCAATTCGTTGCCAACTCATCAGTAGAAAGCCGACTGAAACAAGCCCCACCAAACCATATGCAATCTTACTGTATTGCACCAATTTAGGACTGTCTTTAAGTGTCGAAACAAAATAGCCAATCAACATAAACAATCCAACATAAGGCAAGTACGTGTAGCGTTCAGACCATAAAACCGCACCAACTGTAAGGAATTGAAGCACTGGTAAGATCGCAATCAAGAAAAACGACAAACCAAACACCCAGATGGTCTTCTCTTTTTTGAAGGCATAGAAAATAGCACCCAAGTAACCAATAAAACCAAGCAATGCTGGATAAAAGTAGGACTGCATTGCCATTCCCCCTTTAAAAGGGTATTCGTGTAATACGCACAAGCCTGTAGGGATAAACAGCTTCTTCAAATAGATTAGCAATGCCATGCTCGCAGTAAACGGTCGCTGCCAATTCTGGACACTTACCAATGAATCCGCTGCTGCTGCACGCTGTGCATGAATCGCTAACATACCAAACAATAGAGAAAGGATAAACAGTGGTGCCTTTTCTAGGACAGATTTCACAAGATCACGACGACCACGGAGATAGTCCATCAAAATTAGAATCACAGGAAAAGTAACCGCTTGTGCTTTCGATAATAGTGAACAGATGAACAGAATATAAACGAATATCAAGTGTTTCTTGACCTTGCCCTTATCAATATATTTCAAGTATTGGAGTAACCCTAACAAAAAGAAAAATACATGCAATACATCCTTGCGTTCTGCAATCCAAGCCACTGATTCTACACGCATTGGATGTACCACAAACAACACTCCCGCAATAATTGCTGCAATCTGATTGCCTTTTAAAAGACGTGTGACAAGTAGATAAACAAGCACCGAGTTGGCTGCATGAAATAGGGTAGAGGTAAGATGGAATCCGAATGGCTTTCCACCAAAAATTACTTGATCAATCCCAAGTGATACTTCAGTTAGAGGATGATAATTGGCAGCAAGATACTTTTCGGGAAACAGATCCCACATCGCCATAAAATTAGTAAAGTTAAAATTGAGAACTCGTTGGTTGTTATAGACGTAAAGCGGATCATCCCAATTTACAAAACCATTGTTAAATGATGGGAAGTAGGTGACAATCGCCAAGACGACTAATCCTATCATTACGTAGAGCGGATTAACGATTGGCGCTTCCATTTTTAGAGATCGCGTTGTTTTTTTATTTGTTTTAGCTTTGGACTTTGAGGAGGATGCAGATGCTTGTTTTGATTGGGCTCCTTTCTGATTTCCTTTGGGCTTATTACTCTTTTTTTTCATAGCGTGCTCAGTTGCTGTGTTCCTGTTTTAAACGGCTGCTAATATAACTTTTTTTTTAGATTGAAAATAGCAGTCTGATCTGTGTTGCGCGAGGGCGAATGCAATTTGCCCTTACAGCCTAACCACGATTTTACCGAAGTGTTGACCAGTTTCTTGATATTGGAAGGCATCTGCTAGTGCACTAGGTTCGAAGACTTTATCAATCAACGGAAATACCTGACACACCTCAAGTGCACGAATCATCTCTTCTTGCATTTCTTTGCTACCAACAGCAATGCCTGTGACACGCAACTGCTTGAAAAACAATTTAGTAAACAGCACCTCTCCTGTTGGACTTCCTAGGATACCAAAGGAGTAAATGTGTCCACCAATCTTAGCAGCTTCTACGGATTGCCTAAATGTTGATCCACCGCCTACATCAAGCACATGGTCTACACCGCCAGTCATTTTGAATAGGGTTCTTCCCCAACGCTCGTCTTCTTTGTAATTGATGACTGCAGCTGCTCCCAGTTCTTTTAAACGGTTGGCTTTGGTAGCATTGGATGTGGTTGCGAATACCTCCGCACCTGCAGCTTTTGCGAGTTGGAGTGCGAAAATGGATACGCCACCGGTTCCTTCAATGAGTATAGATTCGCCAGCTTGTAAGCTGCCTTCGACCATCAAGGCGCGCCAAGCGGTTACTGCAGCACAGGGGAGGGTGGCTGCTTGCTCAAAACTGTAGCCTTTCGGCATTCTGGTCACTGCTGTTTCTGGCAATATCTGATATTGGACTGCACATCCTGGATGCGATTCTCCATTGATAGCTGTGGTCTTGGCTCGTGTTGCTTTTCCTGTGTGCCAGTTGGGGAAGAATAGGCTCATGACTTGATCTCCAGTTTTCCAGTTTGTTACATCTGGACCAATTTCAACCACGACTCCTGCGCCATCAGACATAGGAATCATGCCTTCTTCTACTGGAATGACACCTGTAGCGACCAAGTAGTCATGATAATTAAGTGAAGTTGCTTTCCAATTGACAAGGATCTGATTGCCGGTTGGTGTTGGAGTTGGGTGCTCTGAAGGCTTTAAATGCTTTAGACCTGTTGGGTGTTGAATGGTGTATGCGTACATCGTAGTATCGTGTTATTACTGTTCCACCACGAAATTAAAGGAATAAACTTGAATTTGATAATTTGATGAAGGTAAAAAAAAGGATATCGAGTTTCGAGCAACGAAATTCGATATCCTCTTTCATAAACATTAATCATTAACAGAAATAATTCCTAACTAATCATTAAAAATTACCAATCTTGACTATTCAGATAATTCTTAGAATAAGCAATCAACTCCTTGTTGTTAGGATATTTAGAAAGCCCTTCTTTTAGCACTGAAGTTGCTTGTTTTGGATTGGTTTTTTGATAAGAACTTGCTAGCATTACGTATACTTTTGCCTTGCCATAATTACGTTGCTTGAGATATTCCAAATATGGTTGAGCTTCTTTCTCCTTGTCCAATTCAAACGCAGTCATTGATGCTACATACATTACATATGGGTTGATTTGTTTTTTACTCAATCGTTTCTCACCAGTCTTAAACGCTTCCCATGATTTCGCATATCTATCTCCAGCATTTGGATCATTTTTATCCTTGAACTGACTAGCTTCTTGTCCCAAATATAGCGCACAGGTGTGCATACCTCTGGCAATCTCTTTTACCAATTTTCTTTTTTTAGCAACGCGCATGGCTTTTACGTAAGTATCAAATGCTTCAACTTGTCTTTCCTTATTATCAACATAAGTATGTGCTTTATACATTAAGTATTTAGCTTCTTTTTGTCCGTAGGAATAGTTTGAAAATAAAAGCGCCACCACTATTAACAATGGTAAGTAAAACTTTTTCATAAAATTATTTTATCTTTTATATAATATCAATTTAAAACCGTTAATTTTTGGTATTTAAATAGAGATTGATGTACCTCAAGTGGATACTATATATGAGTTAAAATAAAGCTTGAATATACCTTAAGAAATCAAGCACTCTAATTGCTCAATTCTGTAACAAAATCAATGATGGCTTGATAAACTACCTCCATTTCTTCCACAGTAATGCAATAAGGAGGTAAAATGTAAATGGTATTTCCTAAAGGTCTGAGAATGATTCGTTTTGAAATGAAAAACTTCCAAATTTGATCCCTTACAGAGTTGAAATAAGAGGTTTCGGTTTCAGTTACTATGTCTAATGCAAGAATCACGCCCGTTTGGCGAATGTTCCTGACATTGGGATAAATTGAAATTTTTTCAATAAACTTATCATGTTGATTTATAATACGTTGGATGTTTGATATTGTTTCGTTTTCTTCAAATAAATCAAGGCTCGCTAATGCAGCAGCACAAGCTATTGGATTGGCAGTGAAGGAGTGTCCATGAAACAATGTTTTTAATTTATTATCGGAATAAAAAGCATCGTATATCTTTGAATTGCAGGTGGTTACGCCAAGTGCCATAGTTCCACCTGTTAATCCTTTGGAAAGACAATAGATGTCTGGTTTGTTTTTACAATGATCTGTAGCAAAGAATTTCCCTGTTCTATAGAAACCAACCATTACCTCATCTGCAATGGTGATAATATTATGTTTTGAACAAATCTCGAACAACTGATCGAGTAACTTAGCTGAATACATTAGCATTCCTCCAGAACCAAGAATAAGAGGCTCGAAAATAAAGCCAGCAATTTCACCTGTTTCTGCTAGTTTTGTAAAATGCTCCAGAATTGTCACTTCATTTTCCTTAGTCGGCGTATCTACAAACTCTACATCAAACAAAAAAGGAGCAAACGGTTCTGAAAAAGGATTTCTCCCGCCAACAGACATCGCACCAAATGTATCACCATGATAAGCATCTTTGAATGCAATTATTTTTTTCTTTGGTTGATCAATGTTGAACCAATATTGAAAACACATCTTCAGGCCTACCTCAACTGAAGTAGAACCATTGTCGGTATAAAAAACTCGAGCCTGTTCTGCTGGTAACTTTCCTAACAATCGTTCCGCTAATCTTACTGCTGGCTCATGTGTGAAGTCTGCAAAAATAACATGTTCTAGTGTAGAAGCTTGCTCAGAAATCATTTTTGCAATGTAAGGATGAGCGTGGCCATGTGTGTTTGTCCACCAAGAAGCAATGGCGTCTATATATTTGAGTCCTTTATCGTCATATAGGCAAGCACCGCTTCCTCTTGCTATAGCAATAGAGGGGGCAGCTGTTTTCATTTGAGTAAATGGATGCCAAACAACTTGTTGATCTCTTTCAGATAAGTTCATGATTAATACAATTATTGGTCAAATGATTATTTATTTGTTATAAAAATTGGTTAAATACAAATATTTCAAATTTCAATTCTGTTCTTCTTGTGATTTTAATAATTTTGTATTACTTTTATAGTGTTAAGGCTAATCACAATTGCATTCAGACCCATTTTCAAGATTTAAAGTTAACTCATTAATTCAATAAATCATCTATAACCAAAATTGCTTGAATATGAATATTACCTTCAATGAATTAAGGAAAATCAAACACAGCCTGCCTACTGGGAGTGTAAGCAGGATTGCAAGTAAATTAGAAATAAGTGAACAAACAGTTAGAAATTATTTTGGTGCAACAAAATATGATGCTGGAGAAATAGCCGACTTTCAACTGCAACCTGGCCCTGATGGAGGAATCGTAAGTTTAGACGATACTGCGATTCTCGAGGTTGCACAAGAAATTTTGAGAGAGCAAGTCGCAAAAAATTAACCCAATATTGAAAGCATGATTTTGTCATGCTTTTTTCTTTTAGTATCCATCTCTATAGTACTTTTGGATTTCATTCTTATTGTGAAACTATTTGCGCATTATTTTTGTTAATCGAATTGCAATAAATTTGAAGTAGAAATTATCTTCGATAAATCGTAGATATATTCCTGCAATTTCTGCATTGGTAACTTTATTAGAATGGAAAATTATTTAGAAATAAACAAGCATCTTTGGAATGCTAAAACGCCTATACATCTAGATTCTGAGATGTATGACCAAACCTCTTTTTTACAAGGACGAAGTTCACTTACCAAGATAGAAGTCGATCTTCTTGAACAATATCCAGTAAAGGATAAAAAAGTGTTGCATCTTCAGTGTCATTTCGGTCAAGATACCATCTCCTTGCAACGAAGAGGCGCTCAGGCAACTGGTGTCGACTTTTCAGATGTCGCCGTTCAAAAAGCAAAAGAAATCAGCAAACAACTGAACTTAGATACCAGATTCCTCTGTGCAAATGTACTGGAATTGGATCAACACCATGATGAGCAATACGATGTCGTGTTTACCAGTTTTGGTGTGATAGGCTGGCATCCCGATCTCCAACCATGGGCTAAACAGATTGCGCATTTCTTAAAACCTGGCGGTCATCTCATTTTTGTAGAGTTCCATCCAGTTGTCTGGATGTTTGATGATGACCTTACACATGTTGCATACCCATATTTCAATGAACACATTTTTGAAGAAGAGGAAGAAGGTACGTATGCAGACAGAGATGCGGATATCAAACTAAAATCAGTCTGTTGGAATCATAGCCTAGAAGAAGTCTTCAGTGTCCTACTTGAACAAAACATGACTGTGAAACAGTTTAAGGAATACAACTACTCTCCATTTAATTGCTTGAACAACCTCGTTCCTTGTCATGACGGGCAACCAGGTTACTATGTAAAAGGTATGGAAGAGAATTTACCAATGGTGTATTCATTGATTTGCCAAAAATAAATCAATCTTCAAGCGCTAACTTCATAACTGGCATCTTATTCGTATTGGGTTTATTATAAATAAAATAATAACCACTTATGAGATTCAGCATTCTACTATTTAGTATCGTATTAGCATTTTCTGCTTGTAAATCAAGTAAGGTTAAAGAAGGAGAAACTACAAATATTTCTGATGTTGAAATAACCTCAGCAGCAGATAGTGTAGTCGTAGGAAATGATTATTCAAATAGTCTAAAGATAGATTCAACTTCTTCATACGACATAGAAGCATCTGATTTGACTGGTTGTTGGCTAGATTCTAGAGAAGAAAATAGTAGTGAATCCAATATTAAGATATACAGACCTTGTGATTTTGAAGGAATTCCACCTTCTCGATTTCGGTATAAAGTAATTCTTGAAGAGGATTTAACTTGCTCTTGGCTAAATTTATCCCCAACCGATGGTCATTTTATGACAAATGGGACTTGGTTACTAAAAGGTAATAGCATTTCTATTTTCAATGATAAAGGTGTTGAGGTAAACCAATTCGTCATCAACTATATTGATAATGAAGTCCTTAAGATTCTAGCTGAATAAAGACAAGCAATCAATATTCAAAAACACCATACTCAGAGCGAATCGTTAATTTGTTTTCAGTCGCCTCTTCTACACGACCAATGAGCTGAGCATCTATGTTAAAGGATTTTGCGATCGCTATGATTTCCTCAGCGTGCTGCGGTTCCAAGTAAAACTCTAATCGGTTGCCCATGTTAAATACTTGGTACATCTCTTTCCAGGAAGTGCCAGATTCTGATTGGATCAACTCAAACAGGGGTGGAGTAGAGAACAGGTTGTCTTTTATAATGTGAACCCCTTCTGCAAACTTTAAGACTTTTGTCTGTGCGCCACCCGTACAGTGGATAATCCCTTTAATCTTAGCGCGATGCTGTTCGAAGACCTTATTAAGGACTGGGAGAAACGTTCTAGTCGGCGAAAGGATTAATTTGCCAATTGTCATCTCTTTTCCATCAATCAAAATGGTATCAGTCAACTGTTTACTGCCAATATATACAACCTTTTCATTTGTATTGTGATCATAGCTGTCAGGGTATTTAGTACTGTGAGATTTATGTAAGACATCATGGCGCGCTGAAGTTAGTCCATTGCTACCCATTCCTCCGTTGTATTCTTGCTCGTAGGTGGCTTGGCCAAAGCTTGCTAGCCCAACAATTACTTGACCAGGACGGATGTCATTTACAATTAAGTCAGAACGCTTCATCCTAGCAAAAGCAGTATAGCCAACATCGATTGTACGCACAATGTCGCCAACGTCTGCTGTCTCACCTCCTGCAGAGTGAACAATGACGCCATGTTTTTTTAGTTCTTCGATAAACTCCACAGTACTTTGAATAATCGTGGCAATCACATCACCTGTAATTAGGTTTTTGTTTCGTCCTATTGTGCTGGAGAGCAGGATGTCAGAAGTACAGCCAACACAAGCCATGTCGTCTATATTCATTACAATAGCGTCTTGAGCAATGCCTTTCCAGACACTCAGATCTCCTGTCTCTTTCCAATACATATAAGCTAAACTGGTTTTTGTTCCAGCGGTATCAGCATGCATCAAATTACAGTAAGCAGGATCATTGGCAGCGACATCTGGCAGAATCTTGCAAAATGCTAGGGGAAACAAACCTTGGTCCAACCCTTTGATTGCTTCGTGCACCTCCGATTTTGAAGCAGATACTCCACGCATACCATACCGTAATTGATCATCCATAATCTTGTTTTTTACAAAGATAACGCATTCCAAAAGGATTCGAAACTGCTTGTATGACTAATGACTAACAGTTGTTGGTATAAACGCAAGATTTGGATTAAACAATCTTGATAATCATTTAATCCTGCAAATTCTGATTCTGCATTATTTTTTTAATCTTTTAAAAAGGACTCAATCGCTTCAAATGATATATGCTCTGAAATATCATTGGCGTAAAACGCGGTAGAAATGACTTGATCTTCATTCACTAGGAAGTCTGCGGGCAGTAACGTTTTACTTCCTATTCCTGACTTCATGAAATAGCCAGCTTTCATTGCTGAAATGGAAGTTCCAACCTTGAACAAGGACTTTAGAAACCCAATGGTTGAATGCTCTACGACCTTGTATTGCTTGTAAATTGCACGATCTGGTTCAGCGATCACTGGAAATGGGATATTGTGATGATCTAGGGACTTCAGTATATCTTCCTTTGGTGATTGAAAAAACGCAATGATGTGTAAGCCTTGTTCTTTGAATTCTTCATACCGTTGACACAATTGATGTATACGTAAGTTACAGTACATACATTCAGAATACCTATAAAAGGAAATCATGAGTTTTTTCCCTTTATAATTTTCGGTATTTATCGTAGTTCCTTGAACGTCAATCAGATTAAAAGGAATGACAGATGTACCACTAGTTAGTTGGTTTGCCATAAATAGTTCTTTATAGAAGAACTAGTCCATTATAAACGGATAATCCTTTTGCAGATAAACATCATTATATAATTCACTATCATCTGGAAAATCAGAAGCACGTGCAAATTCAACTGCATCTTTGATTTCTTGTTTTGCAGCAGCATCAATGGCTTTGATTTTCTTTTCAGTGGCGAATTTATTCTCTAGTATCAGTGATTTTACAACTTTTATAGGATCAATTCCCTTGTAATCAGTTTCCTCGTCTTTAGTTCGATAGAGTTTAGGATCTGAAATGGAATGTCCATGAAAACGGTAGGTATTGATTTCAAGGAAGTAAGGTCCTTTCCCAGAACGTACATGTTTAGCTGCTTTGGCTATAGCGTTGTGTACTGCTTCGCAAGACATACCGTCTACTGGTTCGCTAGGCATATCGTATGCGCTACCGAGCTTATAGATTTCATGTACATTGCTTGTACGCTCTACAGAAGTACCCATCGCGTACTTATTGTTTTCACAGATAAAAACGACAGGTAGCTTCCAGTTCATAGCCATGTTAAATGCTTCGTGTAGAGCGCCTTGTCGAGCAGCTCCATCCCCGAACATTGTAAAACAGACTTTCTTAGAACCTCTATATTTTTCTGAAAAGGCAATGCCAGCACCTAGTGGTATTTGAGCTCCAACGATACCGTGACCTCCCCAAAATCCTTTTTCTTTATCAAAGAAGTGCATGGAACCACCTTTCCCCTTAGTGCATCCAGTGACTTTTCCAAACAATTCTGCCATGCACTTGTTCGTGGAAATCCCTTTTGCGATGGCGTTTCCATGATCTCTGTATGCTGTAATCACAATGTCATCCTTATTCATAGCGGATGTCATTCCAGCGGCGATTGCTTCTTGACCATTTGAAACGTGGAGGAAACCTTGGATTTCTCTTCTGCCTTCAAACTTGCTAGAGTAGATTCTGTAACAAGCAGTTTCGAATTCACGAATTCGCTTCATTAGTTCATACCATTCAAGGTATGTTTTTTTAGAGAAAGTAGGTTTTACAATTGTCTGAGCCATTTGTACCGCGTTTAATATTTTCAAATCAATTTTTAACAGGCCTAAAGATCAGAAAAAAGAAAGACAGGTACAAGTAGAAATTCAATAATAATTATACTTTTGTTTAAATCATGTCCAATTTGTTTATAAAACAGTTACAATTAACCAATTTTAAAAATTATCGTTCTGAAAAATTAGAGTTTTCAGAGCGACTCAATTGTTTTGTAGGGCAAAATGGCGCTGGGAAAACAAATCTATTAGATGCCATCTACTATCTGTGTATGTGTAAGAGTTATTTTAGTACACCAGATAAGTCGATTGCCTTGCATGAAGAAAAACTCTTTAGAGTAGAAGGTCATTTCCAAAAAGAAAGTGCTCTTGAACACATTGTTGCAAAAGTAAGAGTTCGAAAGAAAAAAGAGATAGAGCGAAATAGTATTGCCTATAAAAGGCTATCGGAGCATATTGGTTTACTACCAGTTGTAATGATTGCTCCAGACGATACGCATCTAGCTATGGAAGGTAGCGAGGGCCGAAGAAAATTTATTGACAATACAATTTGTCAATTAGACGCGGAGTATTTGACCAATTTGATCCGCTATAATAAGCTATTGGAACGTCGAAATGCCTTGTTAAAACAATTCGGAAAATCAGGTACATTTAACGGAATGCTCCTTGAAGCCTTTGATGAACAGATGGAAGCACCAAGTCAATACATTTACTTGAAGAGGAAGGCTTTATTGCTAAAATTATTGCCATTGTTTGAAGCGTTATACAAGCAAATTTCTCTAGAAAAGGAGGCGGCAGCTTTTGTTTATCATTCAAAATTGGAACAGCAAAAATTAAAAGAATTACTTCAAATTGCAAGGGAAAAAGATAGAATACTTCAACGAACAACAGTTGGTATTCACAAGGATGATATTGAATTCCATCTTAATGGACATACAGTAAAGCGATTTGCCTCTCAAGGACAGTTAAAATCATTTGTATTGGCGTTAAAGCTTGCGCAGTATGAGCTAATAAGAGAGGAATTAAAGATTAAACCCATTTTATTGCTCGATGATATCTTTGATAAATTAGACGTAAGTCGAGTAACAAGTTTATTGAATTTGTTGCTAGAGAATGAGTTCGGACAAGTTTTCATTACAGACACACATGTGAATCGGGTAGAAGAGATTGTACAAGGATACGCAAGTGATTATAAAAAAATCGAGATTGAACAAGGAACCGCAATTGTGAATTAAAGTAGTTTGAGGATTATAACGTCTTTTTGAGAAATAGTATGGAATAATATAAATCCTAGACAGAAAGCTTAGAACCACGCTTTTTAGTTAATTATTTTTTAAATTGCAGTTATATGATGCGAGATACAAATGATGAGCCAATCAAGAATGTCCTAAAACAGTTCATGGATGGTTACAATCATAAACCAAAAGTACTGAAAGCCAAGATTGTAAGCTCTTGGGAAAGCTTGATGGGTAAAACGATTGATAGCTATACAAAGGATATTCAAGTGCATAATCAGAAAATGTACATTTACATTGACTCATCCCCCCTCCGACAAGAGCTTTCATATGCGAAAGACAAAATCAAGAAACTCGTAAATGAGGAGCTTGGAGAGGAGTACATCAAACAAGTAATCATACGGTAGAAATTAGTGATTAGCGGTTAATATTAATTGTTAATTTGAATTCCTTCTACTATTCAAGCAATAGAATTGGTAATTTTTGGAATCATGAGTAAAAACCAGGTACTAGCAGACAGTTTTAAGCCAAGTCAAAATTTTTTTAAAAGTGATCTGATCTTGAATCATTACTTGCAAGCGAACCTAACCGCCATTGGCTTCGCCTACATGAGTGATGCGTTACAGGCCACGGGACATCTAGCAGCCACCACCATGGATGAGTATTCACTCAATGCTGATAAGCAACCACCCGTCCTAGTAAAAAGAAATGCACTTGGTAGAACAGTGGATCAGATCAAGTTCCACCCTCACTATTGGTCACTTATGAGCATTGCAGTGGAATCGAAAATGATGCATGTTAAATGGGAAGGAAATAACTATAAACGGTTTAAAGAACAACGCCACACGCTAGGATTTTCGGCAGGTTTCCTCTACGGTATGAGCGAACTTGGACAATTCTGCCCCTTGTGTATGACTGATGGGGCTGCTCGTTTGATTCGTCTCTTCTGTTCTGAGGAAGACAAAAATCGCCTCCTTCCCAAAATTGGAACCCTGGAGGCAACTAAATTCTTCACTGGAGCCATGTTCTTAACGGAAAAGGCTGGAGGATCTGACGTAGGCGCAAACCTAGTAAAGGCAGAACATTTAGAAGGCAAATATTACCAGCTAAGCGGCGAAAAATGGTTTTGTAGCAATGTGAATGCAGATGTCATTTTTGCATTAGCTCGTACCGATATAAGTGTAAAAGGAACCAAAGGATTATCTCTTTTCCTAATTGAAAAAACCAAGCAGGACGGAACTAGAAATCCACTCAATATACAACGCCTAAAAGATAAGCTGGGTGTACGTTCTATGGCAAGTGCGGAGTGTGTAATGGAAACCACTGAAGCTAAACTAGTGGGGGAAGAGTTTAAAGGCTTTCAGACCATGACAGAGATGATCAATCTTTCTAGGCTTTATAACTCACTTGCAGCCGTGAGTGGAATGCGTAGAGCACTGATTGAGGCATACCAGTTTCTCTGTCATCGTGAAACATTCCGTAAAAGAGCTATTGAGCATGCTTTGATCCGAGAAAAACTCCTAGAATTAGGAAGTCTGTACGTTGCCGATTTTTACATTACTTGGCGGACAATCAAGGCGCTTGACCAAGCAGATAATGGCAATGAACAAGAAAAAGAATTGGTGAGAATCCTAACCCCAATGATAAAAAAATGTACCGCAGCCAATGCAGTTTATGTGGTTCGGGAATCCATGGAACTTATGGGAGGTATGGGATACATAGAAGATTCTGTCGTGCCCAAAATCATGCGAGACGTAATGGTATTGCCAATATGGGAAGGAGCTGGCAACATCATGACACTAGACATGTTGCGTGCAGCTTTTAAAAGTCAAGGAATAGCCTTGCTAATCGCAGAGATCCAATCCGCAATTGAGGATGCGAATCCTAATCTCAAACGTAGAGTGTTAGATGACCTTCAATCATTCAGCGAACATATGAGTCAACTAGGAACATTAGATCAAGATACGATGGAGTCTGCAGGCCGTTTTCTGATGGATCGTTTGACACTTGTGTATAAGTTGGCGGTTCTGCTAAACGCAAGGGACGAGAACTCTCTAGCATGGATCGACCCTGCTGTAGCCTATTTTGCTGATGTCTTGTATCCAAAGCCGTTTATGCCTAAGGCTCCGCCAAGTGTAGAGGTGATTCACGGATTGATTGCATGGGAAGTAAGTGGACAATAGCTATTGTTATTGTTAAAATGTGGAATGTTGCTTATGTTCATTTTTTTCTTGGCAAAAAAACGAACCGCAGCGGCGGACCGTCAAAAAACCCAAGACCTGTAAACTCGAAAAATCGTTGGTTCTCGCTCCGCTCGAACACTACAGGTCGGCTCGCCCGCTAGATTGCTTCCTGAACGCTGTCAATTTTGCATTACACATGTTGTTTTATTGTAGATTTTTTGGGTCTTGACAAAAAAGGACTTTTCGAAGTAGTCTCACAATTTATCATTAACAATTAATACTAACCCTCAAAGTGGAATGAAAGTGTAAAAGTACGGCTCATCAATTTATCCAATACGGACGAATAAATCAGTTCATCATTAGATATCAATAAATTGGATAATCCATGTGATACTTTAAACTCTGGAGAGAAAATAAAATAAGGAAAGAAAATCTGAATTCCTGCACCATATTCGACAGCAAACTCGGAAGGAGATACTTTTAAAATGGTTGGTGCCTGACGTGTCTGAGAGTTACTTGCTAAATCAACTGAATATTTGATGCCACCAATCACAAATAATCGAATGTCTTTATACGGTTCCGACTTATATCGGATATGAAATGGTGCTTCTATAAACACTGGATCTATTCGGTTTATAACAGGTTGCTCTGGAGATTCAATTACTTTATAGGTTAAACTCCGATTTGCAAATGAAAAGGTAGGACTGAGTCTAAAGTCAAAATACCGACCCACTTTTAAATTGAAAATACCTCCTAGATTAAACCCAGGACCTCTAGCTGATTCTACAGAATAAATACTATCATTTAAGATAAACTGCCGACCATGAACTACTTTTAACTGAGAGGAGTTGTAAGCGAGTGTCATTCCAAAATAGTAGGGTTTATTTGCAAAATCAAGGTAGTTATACGTTCCTTTTATCTGAGCAAAAGACTGGATATAAAATACTAAGGCAGCTGCTAAGACTAGTATTTTTTTCAACTGTAAATCGCACATATCTCTGATATTGGTGAAGGGCTTTGACACCTTTTCAAAATTTCTTACATCAAATGAAACGATTCAATAGACTAACTATTGTCCTTGATGACTGGTTTCTAAGAAATAACCTTTAATTAATCATTAAAGGAGTGAATTCATGATAAAATTTATCCTTCGAAGTGGAATGACAATGTAAATGCGCGACTCATTAACTTATCTAACACAGATGAAAAAATCAGTTTATCATTGCTGATAAGAATGTTAGATAGACCATGAGACACTTTAAACTCGGGAGAGAAAATAAAATAAGGGAAGAAAATTTGAATACCTGCTCCATATTCAACTGCAAAATCAGAAGGAGAGATTTTTAGTAAGGTAGATGACTGACGAGTTCTGGAGTTACTCGCTACATCAAATGAGTACTTTACACCACCGACAACAAATACTCTGATATCTTGGTATGGTTCAGACTTAAATCGTACGTGAAATGGAGCTTCCACAAATACAGCGTCAATTCTTTTTGTAACAAGTTGTTCAGGAGCTTCAAGCAACTTATAAGTTAAGCTCCGATCAGAAAACGAAAGGGTAGGGCTGAGTCTGAAATCGAAATATCGGCCTACTTTCAAGTTACCAATTATTCCAAGGTTGAAGCCTGGACCTCTAGGAGATTCTACAGAGTAAATACTGTCATTTAGGATAAACTGTTTACCGTGTACAACTTTGTATTGCGAACTGTTATATGCCAGTGTGATCCCAAAGTAGTAAGGTTTGTTGGCAAAATCAAGATAGTTGTATGTGCCTTTAACTTGTGCAAATGCAAGTACAGAAAAAAGTAAAGTGGACGTTAATAATGTTATTTTTCTCCAATATATATTGCACATATCCCTAATGTTAATGAAAGGCACTTATTATTTTTATATCCAGTTTTGTTCAATACTTCTACAAAATCCTTACCATTCGGAAATGCCATAACAGATTGATAAAGATAATTGTAGGCTTTTGGATCTTTTGAAGTCAATTTCCCAATAAGTGGCAAGATATACTTAAAATAAAAATTATACAACTGTTTAAACGGAAATAACGTAGGTCTAGATAATTCAAGGATCATCACTTGTCCACCAGGTCTTAACACCCTGTTCATTTCTAAAAGTCCTTTTTCCAAGTTTTCAAAGTTTCTTACCCCAAACGCAACAGTTACAGCATCATAACTATTGTCTTCAAAGGGCAATTTTTCAGAATCTGCAGCGATTAGTTCAATCTTATCTGACCAATTCTTCTTGTCAACCTTTTGCTTGCCAATCTCTAGCATTTTTGTTGAGATATCAATGCCAGTGACCTTGTCTGGTTGTAACAGTTTCATTGTTTCTAGTGCCAAATCTGCTGTACCAGTTGCAACGTCTAAAACCTCGTTGGGGTTTCGTTTTTTTAATAAATTAATTCCCTTTCTTCTCCAAGATTTATCAATTCCTAGAGACAAAACACGGTTGAGCAAGTCGTAGTAAGGTGCAATGTTGTCAAACATTTTTCCAACTTCTTCTTTTTTACCCGTTTGATCAAGATCATAAGGTTTTACTTCGTTGTGTGAATAGCTCAATTTTCTGTTATTTTAATGTAAAGATACAATTCGAATCCATAAGTAGTTAATACTTAATAGAACGGCTCAAATTTATTTAATAAACAAGGAATAATAGATTTGGTTCTAATCTTTATAAATCAATCTTACTAAATGTAGTTAAAGGATTAACAATCAATAGATATCAAAGTAGATTGTTACAAATTAGCATTTTCTCCTAAAATGATTTCCGTGTTAAATATTAAATCCATAATTAATAATTGAAAATAGTTGCCAGTTCCTAGAATAAACCTTATTTTAATCTATAATGCTTTGATTCATGAATAAATATATACTACTTATTTTAGTGTTGATATCAACCATCTACTGCACCGCACAGATTCAGTTGTTAAATGATGAATTTGATGATGCTTCTACGCTTAGTAATTGGTTGAATATAGATGACGTAGAAGGCTGGAATGCTGACCATCTCGAAGATTATAACATAAATACCAGCCAAACTGGCAAACTAATGATGCTGCCCTATACTTCTAGCTGGTATCAGGATTACCGAGGATCCATCCTCTTCAAAGAACTAACGGGTGACTTCATTTTGACTACCGAGGCCACGGCCACTAACCGTGCAGGAAACGGCAATCCCTCCAGCTCGTACTCACTTGCAGGCTTGATGATCCGTACACCAAGAAGTTTTACAAATGGAGCTGCAGGTTGGACACCCTACGGAGAAAACTTCATATTCCTTGCAACAGGTCACGCAACAGGAAGCAGCGCCAATGCACACCTTGAAGTAAAAACAACGGTAAGCGGGTCTTCCAACCTAGCAATCACTCCGATTCCCAGTCCTACAAATGTTCGTATAAGGATTGCACGGATTGGAGAATATGTCATCTGTCTTTACCAATTACCTGGAGGCAGCTGGATTGTGCACAGACGATTTGACAGAAGTGATTTCCCGAACACTATGCAAATCGGTTTTGTGACTTACACAGATTGGCCTAAAGTCAGCAGTTATACTCCTATCTTCCACAATAGTAATGTGTTAAATGCAAATTTAAATCCTGATCCAACTGCTGGCGTGCCGTTCACACCAGATATTATTGGTGGTTTTGAGTTCGCAAGATTTGATGAAGTCAACTTACCACCTATTCTTGTAGGTGTAAACCTAACAAACTCAGCGGTTACAGACGCGCAACTCCTTAGCTTTTTAGGGTTTACTTCTCAGCCATATACACCTGCAGCGTATGTTGAATTGCAGGTGAATCTGTTTTTGAGTGGTCCATATAACCCAACAACTCAGTTAATGTCTGATGACCTCAGAATAGGTGGACTGATTCCTTCTACACAGCCATACAATACGGCACCTTGGACGTATGAAGGAATGGAACAGCTAGGTCCTGGAGTTTTAAATAGTTCGAACAATGATGCGATTGTTGACTGGGTGCTTGTAGAATTAAGGGACAAGAATAACCCACAAAATATCCTATATCGAGCTGCTGGTCTATTGCAAAGAGATGGCGATGTAGTGAGTGCACAAGACGGAGTCAGCCCTCTTCGATTTAACAATATATCTAGCGACGATTTTTACGTGTCTGTCAAACATCGAAATCACTTAGGATGCATGTCTCAGAACACATTTACACTTAGCGCTGTGCCAGCTTTAGTTGATTTTTCAACAATAGCGACCTATGGTCAAGATGCACAGAACACATTAGGTACTATACAAGCACAGTGGTCAGGCAACGCAGACACTGATAATGTTATTTCTGCAGGGGATCGGAGTGTCACTTGGAACAGTCGAAACCAAAATGGATATTTGAATGCTGATTGTAACCTGGATCGTATTTGCAATGCGGCTGATAGAAGCTTAACATGGAATACTCGTAATCGAACAGCGCAACTGCCGTAATTATATCACTTAAAGTGAAGGTTTACTTGTTTCGTTTAACCCCTTGTAGGATAGTTGGTTGAGTTAAAAATTTGATCCTGAAGTATTAGAAACATTTCGTTCCGAACTTTGCTTAACTAACTAGTGTAACTTCCTTGTGAACTAAAAAAGTGTGTCAACGGTTAAGTCCACACACTTTTCTATCTTGCTAGGGATTCTCCCTTTAACGATTAGATTTATTGATTAGACGATTTTATCTGCGCAGCTAGAGCTTGCAAACGAGTCTGGTTTTGCTTTGAAAACGAAGCCCATTCCAAGGATATAGCCCATTGCTTCTTTAAGTGCAACGTTTGACTTAAAGTGTGGGTCCGTGTTGATATCCGCATGTACTTCTAGTTCAATGTTATACTTATCTAGTAAATCGCAAAGGTGATAAGCCACCTCAATTGATTTTGCAACTTCATGAATCATCCGTTCTCTAATACTCATTGTCTGCTTGAGTGAGTCGGTGCTAACAAACATAAAACCACCTTTCTTTTCTCTAAGGAAAACAATAACCGTGGCAATTTCAATTACCCCATTTTTAACTTGAGAATCAGTACCAATACATACTTTTAACTTGTACCCATTTCCTGTTTCTCGGACAATCGTTTTTTCAACTGCATCCTTGATTGGAAGCTCAATTTGTTGTCCACTAAGTCTTCTCCATTTCATCTTTTGTGAATTTAGTTTTTCATATTTAGTTCATACAACATGCCTCATTTCGTATGTAATCAACTCATTTAATTTTAAATATGCAAAGATCGTGCGAAATATTTACTAACATATGTCAGTATATGTCAAAATATTATTTTAATAATGGTTGATAATTGGACATAAATTCTATCTTTCAGAATTAAACCAATACATTCTTAACAACATTTGAGGTAAAAAAAGTTCATTCGAATCCCTATTTTTTTTATTAACTTTCGTAATAATTTTCGTTCGACTCATAAGGCACTGATATTGTGTTAATTATGTAGGTAGGTATAATATTTTTCCTTTTTTCGTGTGGAATATTTCAAATTTTGACTCTATATAAATGAAGGGTGTCGCTTTTATGAACATCAACTAGAATTCTTAAAATAAGCATAAGAAGAATATATGGACATTAAGGAACTGGCTAGGTTATTTTATTTACAAATACTAAAAATTCACCGGCTTCCCGCTGATCATTTAGAACGAAATAGTAGGTTATACCTATTGTTAAACCGATTGTTTTATGAATTTACAAAGGAAGAAAACCTTCAGTTTACAACGAGTTTTGCAAGAATCACGTACGGTTGTTTGAAGTTTAAGCTTGATCCTGATCTGCAATGGCGCATCCACCACTTCCGAAAACTAGCGCAACGAGTTTATTACAAAAATGGTAGTGTGACTGAAGCCGAATACCAAGCAGGCATCAAGGTGCTAGCAGAATGCACTGAGCAAATCCTTGACCTAACTATTCCAGATGCTGTTTCTGAGCTTTTCCCTTCTTCAGATGTTTTCATAAAAATCCCCTCTCAGATTATTGGTCATCTCGATTCTGTCCGTATGGTCATCCTTGGGCATGATGAGAAAAACCATTGTCTGCTTGGTAAGGAAGAAAACAATAATCAAGAGGAGCTAATCAAAATAAAATATAGCGAAACGGGACGTAATGACTTGTTTGATACGACAATCGAAGCAATTAATGAACATTGGAAGAATCAGACTACTGTTAATCTGTTGGATGTGTTTATTGAAGAAGATGGGACTTATGTACCTTCCGTGTTTGTGTTAGAGCCTGATTATCTGCTTGATGTAACCGCCATTTCTGAAACCTTTCAAAGTTTTGGAACAGTCCCATTCCTGTACATCTTAAAGAAGTTCTTACCAATGTCTACCTCTATTCCACTGATGCTGGGGAACATTGCCAATTACTTTCTTGACGAACTACTGCAAAACCCAGAAGCTGATTTCAAAGCTGTTTTTCCTGGGTGTTTTCAGCTCAACCCAGTTGCCTTCTGTTTGTTTGATGATTTAGAGATCAGGCAAATCATGCATGATAGTAAAATTCATTTCGACAACCTTAAAAGTGTTATCACTAATCAGTTCCCAGTGCAAAAGATTGATCCTGCATTTAGTTATTTGGAACCCGGTTTCTACTCTGAGCGGTATGGAATACAAGGAAGACTAGATGTACTCTACAACCCAGATGGAAAGTCAGACTATGCGATTGTGGAGCTAAAAAGCGGAAAACCCTATCAGCCCAACCGTTTTGGGTTGAGCAGAAATCACTATGTCCAAACACTTTTGTATGATTTACTGATTAAATCGGCTTATGGAGGCGACATTGAATCTGCAAACTACATTCTGTACTCAAAAATTGCTGACCAGAATCTCAAATTTGCACCACCGCTAGAAATCCAACAAAAAGAAGCAATGAAAATTAGAAATGAGCTGGTTGCACTTGAACAGCAGCTATCTTCAGTAGATCAACACGAGAACGAACCGACAATCATCGACTATCTTGACCCAAAGAATTTTAAAAATATTTCAGGATTTGCACGTGGTGATTTATATCGTTTTTCAGAGACCATTCAAAAGCTAACGGTGCTGGAACGTAAGTATTTTCTTGCCTTTTCTAGCTTTATTGCTAGGGAACACCGACTTGCAAAAACAGGAGAAGAAGGAACTGATACCGTCAATGGTTTAGCTTCATTATGGTTGAATAAATTAAAGGATAAAGAAGATAATTTTGACATCTTAAGCCATTTAGAAATAGCTGATAATCAAGCAAGAGCTTCTAATCCGATTTTGATCCTCAAACGAACAGAGAAAACCACTGAACTTGCGAATTTCAGACAAGGCGATATTGCAGTTTTATATCCTTCATCTAGAGAAGAGGATAATGTATTAAATAATCAAATTTTTAAATGTAGCATTACAAGAATTGATAAAACACATGTGGAGGTTCGTCTTCGCTCTCAACAATACAATGACTTTCTTTTCAAACATGAGCCGTATTGGTGCATTGAAAAAGACTTGTTGGACAGTAGTTTCTCTACCCTGTATAGAAACATGTATCGGTTTATTCGTTTTCCAAATGACAAGAAACAATTATTACTTACGACAAGACCTCCAAAGCAGTGTCCGACTGAAGCCTTTAAATTACCGACAAAACTAAGCTCAGAACAGCAACAAATACTAGGAGAAGCGATTGCTGCTGAAGATTATTATCTACTAGTAGGACCTCCTGGTACAGGAAAAACAAAGTTCATGCTAAGAGAACTGGTTCATTATCTATACTTTATGACCAACGAAAGTGTAATGTTATTGGCCTACACCAACAGAGCAGTTGACGAAATATGTGAAGCGATATCTGATTTCGCTGATGATAAATACATCCGTATTGGGTCTGAGTTTTCAACAGGTAAACAGTATCATCACCGCCTCTTCAAAGTATTGACAGCTAAATCAAAATCGAGAGCTGCAATGAAGGAAATCATTGAGTCTCACAGAATTTACGTCTCAACAGTTTCCTCTATTAATGGTAAAAAAGATCTGTTCAAACTCAAACAGTTTAACCGCGTAATCATTGATGAAGCTTCACAGATCTTAGAGCCAATGTTGGTGGGACTTCTACCACTCTTTAATCAGTTTGTTCTGATCGGTGACCACAAGCAACTTCCTGCTGTAGTTATGCAAAAGAAACAGATTTCTAAGGTAAACGATGAAGCATTGCATCAGATTGGGTTGAAAAATAGAAAGAACTCCTTGTTTGAGCGGTTGTATGCTCGTTGCCTTGAGAACAACTGGCATTGGGCGATTGGCATGTTAACCTATCAAGGACGAATGCATGAAGAGATTGCTGCTTTTCCTAATCAATTATTTTATGATCATAAGCTACAACCCTTGCCACTTGAAGTTCAGCCAGACAATTGGCAACGGTTGCCTTTGCAGTATGATAAGTCCTTGGAAACGAATGAGCTGACGAAGCTGATGTCTTCAAATCGGATGGTGCATTTCTCTTCTCCTGTCGATGATATTACCCAATCAAACAAAACGAACATACATGAAGCAAAATGGGCGGGGCAATTAGTCCTTTACTTTAAGCAGCTATATGAGCAGAATAATTTGCCATTTGACTCTAGTACTATCGGAATTATAACGCCTTACCGTGCACAAATTGCGCAAATCAAAGACGTATTAGAAGGGCTTGATCCTAGTTTTGAAGCCATTACAGTGGATACAGTAGAACGCTACCAAGGAGGCGCACGTGAAATCATCCTGTTATCCCTTTGTCTGAATGACTATTTTCAAATGAATTCTCTTGTTTCTTTATCTGATGATGGTGTCGTCGATCGTAAGCTGAATGTAGCACTAACAAGAGCAAGAAAGCATATGGTTATACTTGGAAACAGAGGAATTATGAACATGCACCCAATTTATAAATCATTAGTCGATTTTTTGAAAGAAAAGAAAACAAGTATTGATTTCCCCAGTAAAATGACTCAACTTTAACCCATTTAATTAATAATAATTATCTTGCGTCTGATGTCAGTAAATAGATTAAAAGGGATTCCTGGCTTTTCAATAGATCAAGTCGCCAGAGATGCAGGAAACGATCCAGATGTATTGAGAATGGAAAATCTTGACACAGATTTAGATCCACCATTTTCAGCAATTATCGCAACTAAATCAGCCATAGGCGCAGACAAAGACAACAGTTATCTACCGTTCATTGGAAGGGATGAGCTGAGGACATTGGTGGCTGACCGGATCAACCGTACCATTTTTAAAGAAATTTACGAAAGTAAGAATATTGTAATCACCTGTGGGGCAACAGAAGCAATGCTTGACACCTTATTGGCAACGACTGATCCTGGTGATGAGGTGATTATGACCGATCCAACTTATGCTGGAATGATACAACGGGTACGATTGGTCGGTGCAACCCCAACCCTAGTGCCTTTTTACACCTTTATGGATACTTGGAGATTGGACATAGAGCGGCTTCAGTTGGCTGTTAATGACAATACTAGGGTCTTGTTCCTTATGAACCCTAGTATGCCGTCAGGTGCCGTTTTAAATGCCATGGAGTGGGGTGTAATTGCTAAAATTTGCATTGAACGAAAGATCTATCTGATTTATAATGCTGCCATGGAGCGCATTCTGTTTGATGGTCAATCCGTTTTTCATCCAGCTTCCATCCCAGGAATGGAAGATTTAACGATCACCATTGGATCCATGTCTAAAGAGTACCGAATGATTGGTTGGCGAGTGGGTTGGATTGCCGCTCCAAAGCATCTAATCAATGATATAGCAAGAGTTCATATTTACAACACGGTAACTGCAACAGGAATTGCACAATCTGGAGCAATTGCAGCCTTGTCTGATGAGGAAGACGGATTTGGCTCCTGTTTAGCAGAGTGGGAAAGAAGAAGAGATATGATTAATACCCAACTAAAGGACTTTCCGATGGTTTCAGCTGCAGGAGGTTGGAGTCAATTATTGGATGTAGGTCAAATGGGATATGATGGAGCAACTGCATCAAAATTATTGTTAGAAAAGGGTAAGGTTGCTGCTACTCCAATGATCCATTGGGGAGATAAAAACAGTGAACAGTTTGTAAGATTGGTGTTTAGTAACGAACCAGTCAAGCGGTTATCCACGCTACGTAATCGAGTAAAACAAGCTTTTGGATAGTTATTAATGTTTAATTGATAATGATTAATGTATAATTATTATCAGATTCAATTTTAGTGTACATGGACTTAACAACGTTAAAAGAATTGGTTGCAATTGATTCGCCTTCTGGATTTACCGGTAAGGCAAGTAACTATATTTATGAATTATTGAAGCGTTATGGCTGGGAACCTGAATATACCAACAAGGGAGCCGTTCGCTGTAAGTTTGGGGAAAACCCTACGCTTTCTATAGCCGCACACGTAGACACTTTGGGAGGAGTTGTATCAAGTATAAAACCCGACGGAAGCTTGCGATTATCAAAAGTTGGTGGCCCATCCTTGTATGCCTATGAGGGTAGCTACTGTCGTGTTTATACGCTTGATGATAAAGTCTATACCGGTACGTTTCAATTGGACAATCCAGCTATTCATGTCAATAAAGCGTTAAAAACAGCAAAGAGGGAACAAGAAACCATGCATGTCCGCCTTGACGAAGAAGTTACGACAGACATCGAAACGAAAGCGCTTGGCATTCGTCCTGGTGATTTTATTTGCTTCGAAACACATTATGAGGAAACGGATTCTGGCTTTATCAAATCTAAATTTATGGACAATAAAGCAGGCTGTTTTGTCTTGTTCGAATTGGCTAAAACAATGAAGGAGAACGGTTTGACTGCTCCTGTGGAAATCTTTTTCTCAAATTACGAAGAAGTAGGCCATGGCGGTACAACTGGATACTCACCAACTGTAAAAGAATTGTTAGTGATTGATATGGGCGTTGTTGGTGATGGCTGTTCTGGAAAAGAAACGGCCTGTTCTATTTGTGCAAAAGACTCATCTGGCCCTTACGATTATGAATTCAAGAAACGGCTTGTGCAGCTGTGTGAGTCAAATGGCATTCCTTATGAATTGGATGTGTATCCATACTACGGTTCAGACGGCTCTGCAGCACTAAGAGCAGGAAATGATTTTAGGGTTGGGCTAATTGGCCCGGGAGTTGCTGCTTCCCATGGAGTAGAACGGACCCACAAGAAGGGAATACAGGCCACGATTGATCTTTGCATGGCTTACATCAAAAAAACGATAAACACTTAAACCAACGATAATGAAAAAGGTGTACACAACCCTGTTTTACTTTGTACTATTTGCTTCTGGAATTTTAGCACAGGACGTTCTTGACAAGGCTTCAGACAAGACTTGTGATTGTATCGAAGATAAAATTAAGAAAAACATGGATTCTGAAAAGCTTACCATGGTTCTAGGACTTTGTATGCTTGATGCGTCAAGTGATTATAAGAAAGAGGTTAAGAAAAAATACAAGATTGACTTAACAAATGAAGCTGGTTTTGCTGAATTTGCGGAGCTTCTTGGAGAGCGAATGGCCTCTAGATGCGATAAGTTTATGGAAATCGTTTTTCAAATGGTTGGTGATGAAGATAGCAAGATCGGACAGGAAATTAAAAAGGAAATGTATGATGAATTTGATGAAGAAACCGTTGATGCTGTAGTAGAGGAGTCCAATTCATATTCAATGATCACTGCGGAAATACTTGATGTTAAAGAAGGAAATATCCTTGTATTAAAATGTAAAGTTGAAGGAAAATTACTAGATCTGTATTGTATTGAATCGTTTGAGGGCGCAGACGTATTAAAAGATCTTGACGCATTAAAAAATAAATCAGTTTTAATTTCTACTCGAGAAAAAACGATTTATTCCTCTGAGTTAAAAACCTTTATAACCGTTGAGGAATTGAAGAACATCAAACTAATAAAATAGCCGCTCAATAGTTTAATCAAACGGCTATTCCTATTTTTTCGTAATCTGTTTGTTCCCTAATCTAACTTCTGGATTTTCTTTGAAAAGAAATAATTCATTGATTTTCCTTGTAAGATGTATATTCCATTTTCCAATTTTTCAAGGTTGATCGTATTTTCTTCGTTAGTCATTGTGCTAAACATTAACTGACCCGTTAAGTTATAGACTTCAATCAACGTTGGATCAGTTGATCCATCACTAGATACTATTTTTTCAATGTTTAGCACATCTGAAAATGGATTCGGATAAACTAAAGGCTGTAATGACTTTTCGTAATTGACTGAGCGAATATCAGAATAGACGATTGTACCATCTAAATCTAGAATAGCAAGGCGGTAATACTGAATTCCGAGTTCGGGGCTGTCATCCCAAAATTGATATCGGTTGTTTGAAAGTTGGTACATTGGTGCTCTTGATCCGATTGGTTCAAAGTGTTCTCCATCAAAGCTACGTTGAACTTGATATTCTGAAATGTCGATTTCGTCTTGTGTGGTCCAATTTAAGGATACTTTGTTGAGCACTCTTTCCGCTTGAAAATCTGTTAGTTCGGCACTAAACAAACAGTTCGTTTGAATGGGGATGACGAGGGTGTCTGCTACAGCACCAGGACCAAGGTTTAACCAAGATGCCCCAGAAGGAGGAGAGGAGTTATACCAAAAGATAAAATCTTCGTTTGCTGTAAGCGTTAAATCTCCAGTAGTCATTCCTGTAGGAATCGTAAAGACGGCAGTATGTATCCAATCTGCCTCTACCATAGTTGTTGCATCGAATCCGTTTGGGCAGCTGTCTGATGGCTCACAACTAATATCAGTATCATCACAGGCATCTAGAGAAGGATTAACTGCTCCAGTGACATTGTTTAGTACATCTGTATCAGCAAAACTAAAGGTAATGCCGCCACCAGTCGTAGTTGTTCCTGAAGGCGTTCCTGTTTGTGTCATGGAAGAACCATCAGGAAGCAAAAAATTCATCCCATACACTAAGTCTCGAACTTGAGCCGAAGAACTACTTGTGTTCTCACAACCAGTTGTATTGCCAATAAACATGCGAGTAACAAACGAAACAGTTACTTGATCTCCAGGTTCATAACAGTCCTGATCTGTAATCAATTCAAGATTCACGGATTGACTAGGGCTGCAAACTATACAGCAAGTGATCAGTATTAAACTAATGATGATTCCTCTTATGTTATCCATACTTTTTTCAACAGTAAACGAGGATTTATCCACATGGTTTCGAATAAGTAAATAAATATTTCGTTTATAAAAATCCTTGAATTTCCTTTAAGACCAAAAATGATTAATACTTTTGTACTAATGAAATTGAAAAATGTATTTGATATGAACTATTTTATTTTGATTGTTTTCCTAGTAGGTATGAGTTCTTCTCAGTTAGAAGCACAAGGAGCGCAGAAGCGAAATCAAGCAATGAAGGTTTTAGAAAAGAGTATAAATTACCTTTCTTTTGATGATACGTGGAATAAACAAGATGATCGGGAATGCGAAGATGATTTTTCGAAAGGATCATACAGTCTATACTGCGCACTTCATAAAAGTCAACTTGAAATTACAGGTAAATACAAGCACAGAGGGCTTGTTATGAAAACCATTAGAAAAGTGATAAAAAGCAAGGTTTATCGTCGATATCCGCATATCATTAGAGACTACAATAATCTTGAATCAACTTCTTTAGAAGATATTAAGAAAGTAATTAAAGAAGCCATGTTGCTAATCAAGAAATAGTAATGTGTCGCATTTTCAATCCTTACTTACTTGTTTACGTCCTCTAGACAGATAGATCAAAAAGGTCGTAAAATGATTGCTAATTGTTGACAAAACCTAACTGATTATAAGAGATTTTTCAATTGGCTTTCCACTGCTTTGATGTTAGGATTAACAGCAGCGATCTTTCCTTCTTTATCAATTAAGAATGTTTTAGGAATACTGCTGACGCCATATTCTTTTGCAGGTTTGCACTGCCATCCAGCCAAGTCGCTAACGTGGTAAGGCCAAGAAAGTTTATCATCTTTAATAGCCTTTTCCCATCTGTCTTTTTGAGTTTTACGATCAAGTGATACACTATAAACTGTAAATCCTTTGCTTTTGTACTTATCATAAAGTGCAACAATCTGAGGATTTTTGTACCGACAAGGACGACACCAGCTTGCCCAAAAGTCTAGTAGCACGACTTTCCCCTTTAAGCTAGAAAGTGCATACTTTTTACCTGTCGGAGACTCTAATGCAATATCAGGAGCCGGTTCACCAACTTTAATATTACCTGCTTTACTCATTTGCTCAAATTGCCCAATCACCTGCTGATACTCTTTAGTATAGTTACTATTTGGCATGGACGTCAACATTTTTTGATGAATATTTTTACAAAGAGTCAATCGTTTTGCAGGATTCGGATTGATAACAGAAGCATACATTGCTCCTAGTGGATACTTGGCTGTTTTCAGGTAATTATCAATTTGACCATCATTCCAAGTCCGTTTAATCACGTTTTTGATCATCCCATTAAATTCCAAAGCCGCTTCACTTCCAGTAATTTCGCAGCTGTTGCCTTTCAAATCTGCTACAGATCCTTTTAATTCAACAATATGATCATCTTTAGACACTAGGAGGAAAGACTGGGCACTTCCCACTCTAATTCTAAAGATTCTATCTTGTTTATCTTCTGTTTTCAGTACAAATTTCCCAGAAGCGTCAATATCTGTTTTATCTAGTATCACAGGTTGATTACTTCTTAGAACAATTTGATCTAAGTAAGCCTTCAAATTCTCAGCTCCCGTAATTTCTCCCTTAATTACTGTTCCAGGGTGATCAGTGTATGTTTCTCCACAACCAGCAAAAAAGTATGCGATCGCAGATAAAAGTAGTATATATTGTATTTTTCGCATTTTCAATAAATTTTAAGACTGCAAATATAAGAGAACTAACAAACAAACAATAACTTAATGAAGTTGTTTTTCAATACTTGTTAGATATTGTTTCTTCCAATCGGTAATTTTCCCGAAATTAATGTCGTCAATTCTAATCTCCCCATCTGTTGTAGTTCCTAGTTTTGTATAGGATTGATTGTGTTCTTTGAGTTGTTGAATAAAGGCTGCTTCATTTAATTCATCAACCGTTACAATTGCTTTACTTTGGCTTTCGCCGAACAAAATTCCGTCTTTTCTTCCCTTGATTCCTTGCAGTTGTATAGTAAAGCCTTGATCACTTGGCAAGCCTGATTCGAGAAGGGCAATGAATAATCCTCCTTCGCTGATATCATGTGCTGATGCCACTAGTTTTTTACCAATAATTCCTTTTAGGACCTCTTGAAATTGAAACTCCTCTTCCAAATCAAATGAAGGAATTGGGCTTTTGTTGACGCCATGCACCACTCTCAAATATTCAGAGCCAGAAATGGTATTTTGGTCATTCCGTCCAACCAAATAAATTGAATGACCCACTGCTTTAAAGTCAAGCGTCATGTGAGCACTGATATCATCCAATATTCCAAGCATTCCGATTGTTGGAGTAGGGAAGACTGGCTCCGTTGTATCCTTCAACACTGTTTGATTGTAGAAGCTGACATTACCTCCTGTCACTGGAGTATTAAATTTTCGACATGCTTCCCCCATACCTTTAATGGCGTGAACAAATTGCCAATACACCTCAGTATTGTAAGGATTTCCGAAGTTCAAGCAATTGGTAATTGCAACAGGTGTTCCTCCAGAGCAAACAATATTCCTTGCTGCTTCAGCAACCGCGATCATCGTTCCTTTGTAAGGATCAGCATAGACATATGCTGAATTACAGTCGGTCGTCACAGCCAACACCTTAGAAGAACCTTTTATCCTTATAATTGCGGCATCAGATGGCGCATTCGTTGTAATCGTGTTTGTCCGTACCATTGAGTCATATTGCTCATAAACCCAACGCTTAGAAGCAATATTCGGTGAGGCAACTAACGTTAATGCGGAAGTTTTCAGATCCAATTCTGGAATATCATTTTCATTAAACGCATTTAATGCTTTCAAGTAAGCCGGCTCTGTATATGCTCGATCATAGACAGGCGCTCCACCTCCTAGTACCAGTGGCTCCGCAGGGACATCTGCTACCAACTCACCATTTAGATAATACTCAATCCGCTTGGTGTCGGTTACTTTACCAATCACAGCGCATTCGAGATCCCATTTATCAAAAACAGCCTCAAGATCGGCCTCACGTCCTTTCTCGCAAACGATAAGCATACGTTCTTGACTTTCTGAGAGTAATATCTCAAACGGTTTCATATTTGGTTGGCGAGTAGGCACTTTATCCAAGTAAATGATCATGCCTGATTCCCCTTTTGCACTCATTTCAGAAGTCGAACAAGTAATACCAGCGGCTCCCATGTCTTGCATTCCCACGATGGCGCCCGTTTTTATTGCTTCTAGGGAGGCTTCTAGGAGCAGTTTCTCTTGAAATGGATCACCGACTTGTACTGCAGGTAAATCTTCCTTTGAGTCTTCTGTAAGGTCAGCTGAGGCAAAGGTTGCCCCATGTATTCCATCTTTCCCGGTAGCAGATCCCACAATGTAAATCGGATTGCCAACCCCGCATGAAATGGCGGAAACAGTTTCGCCAACCTTTACAATGCCAACAGACATGGCATTGACAAGAATATTCTGATTATAACATTCATTAAAATACACTTCACCTCCTACAGTAGGTACACCAAAGCAATTACCATAGTGACTAATTCCACTTACTACACCTTTCATAAGATGCTGTGTGTGCTTGTTGGCGATGTCACCAAATCGCAAGGAGTTTAAGGCTGCAATCGGTCTTGCTCCCATGGTAAATATATCGCGATGTATTCCGCCAACTCCAGTCGCAGCTCCTTGAAACGGCTCTATTGCTGAAGGGTGATTGTGTGACTCAATTTTAAATGCACAAGCCAATCCATCACCGATATCAACTAATCCGGCATTCTCTTCGCCTGCTTCTACAAGGAGCAAGTTTCCTTCTCTAGGCAGTGTTTTAAGCCACTTGATACTATTTTTATAGGAGCAGTGCTCAGACCACATGACTGAAAAAATACTCAGTTCGGTAAAGTTTGGCGTTCTTCCAAGAATTACTTTGATGGACTCAAACTCTGACTCGAGTAGTCCTAAATCTTGAGCCATTTTAAGTGTAGAGAGGGCATTAGTGGTTTGCATAATTCTTTCTATTGTTAAATTTGGTCTAAAGATAACAGGAATGAACTAAGGAGTGAATTGTTTTGACTCAAAAAAATGTGGAATAGTGTGGATAAAATTTTACAAAAAAAGGGGGTTAGACTTTTTGGCAATAGACTAACCCCAAGAAAACCCTATGACATTAGGTTTATTTTTAATTCTATATTAAATCAAAGTTCGCTATAAATTTGTTACAAATCCACTCGTTTTGACGAATTCAGCCTCATTTAACATTTAATTAACAAATAAAAACAATCATTATCTAATTCAAAAGTTTATACTATAAACTACTGAAAAACAAAATTTAATGTAAATCAACAGTAGTTTTTGCATTTTATTATACCGTAAAATTCAATTGTTTAGATTGTCATTTTATATTTATTAGTGACTTTTTTAGAATCGATTCGTTGTATCTTTTTTTACTGTAGAATTATTCTTCTTCATCCATTTTCTTAAGCTTATCAAAGATATATTCTAAGCCATTCGACTTTATTTCTAATACATTTGCAAGGTATTCCCCTAATTTTCCTTTTGGAAATCCTTTTTGACGAAACCAAATTAGGTAGTCTTCAGGTATGTCACAAAGTAGCTTTCCCTTGTGTTTTCCAAAAGGCATTCTCATTCTAACGAGAATTAATAGTAATTTTTTATCTGGGACCATAATTAAATATTTTGCTAAGTAACAATAAAATAATTACTTCTTAAGATGATTATAAACATTTGTAGTTTGATTTGATTGATGTCGAAAATCAAAAACTAATTACTTTTCACAAGTAAATTTAAAAATAGTTAATACATTGTAACTTAAATTGAATAATTATGGAATCAGAAAAAAATGCATACATCCTAGGTACTGAAAGAGATGAACTCCATAGATTAGGCTTGCAACACCAAGTATGGGCGTCTGAGGCAAGAAAGGGATGGGAAATCGCAGAATTCAGCAGTGGGCAGCATCTACTTGATCTAGGAAGTGGACCAGGTTTTTGCACGATGGAATTAGCATATATGGTTGGAAAACAAGGGTCTGTGCTTGCAATTGACAAGTCTCAACATTATATAGATTTTTTGAAATCAGAAGCAGAACATCATCAATTAAACATTGAACTACAATGCACTGACTTTGAACGTATGGAACTCAAAACTAGCTCATTAGATGGTGTTTATCATCGATGGGCATTGGCATGGCTTCCAAATCCACAGGCAATTGTAAATCGTATTGCAGAAGCTATGGTACCTGGTGCAGCAATCGTTGGACATGAGTATTTTGATTGGAGTACGTTCCAAACAGAACCTCCGTTAAAAGCAATAAATCATGGCATTAAAAGCATTTACAATCGTTTTAAATCATCTGATTTCGAGATTGATATAGGAAGAAGCCTACCAAAGCTATACGCAGAAGCTGGCCTAGAAGTCATCAGTGTACGTCCGATGGCAAAAATAGGCTTACCAGGTGATATGGTATGGCAATGGCCAAAATCCTTTCTTGAGCTCTTCCTTCCTAAGCAAAAAGAGGTATTAACTCAAGAAGAAATTGAAAACGCAATGAATGAACTTTATCAATTAGAATCAACAGTAGGAGCATCTATACTTTGTCCTACAATGACAGAAGTTGTTGCTGTGAAAGTATAGAAGGATGGATAAAGGAAGGGAATGAAGAATAACAAGTGAAGAATATTGACTTCAATTTACTTTCCATAGCTATTGAAGAAACTTCGCCATTTCATCTTAAGAACACCAAAAACAGCTTCTTTTACAATACCACCACTCATTTTTGAGGTTCCTTCGATTCGATCTACGAACGTAATTGGTACTTCCTTAATTTTGAAGCCGAGTGAACGGGTTGCAAATTTCATTTCAATCTGAAAGGCATACCCAATGAATTTGATTTTGTTCAGATCAAGGGTTTCTAAGACTTTTCGGGAATAGCAAACAAAACCAGCGGTTGGATCTTTAACAGGCATCCAGGTAATCATTCTTGTGTAGATAGAAGCACCATAGGATATAAAAATCCTGCTTAATGGCCAATTCTCCAGCTTGCCACCTCGCGTATATCTAGAACCAACAGCCATGTCTACACCAGGACTACTACAAGCTTCATACAAGCGTAACAGGTCTTTTGGATTATGAGAAAAATCAGCATCCATCTCAAAAATATACGCATATCCCTTGTCAAGCCCATATCTAAACCCTAAAATATAAGCAGTGCCTAATCCAAGTTTACCTTTTCGTTCTTGTAGGTGAAGAGTCTTCGGGAATTTTGTCTGAAGTTCCTTGACAATACTCGCAGTGCCATCAGGTGAGCCATCGTCAACTATTAAAATATCAAACGCTTTATCTAGAGAGTAGATGGCGTGGATTATTTTTGAAATGTTCTCCTTCTCGTTATATGTTGGTACAATTACCAGGCTATCGTTCAAATTCCATTGTATTTAGAATGGCAAATATAATTAAGTTTTTATTTAAGTACATTGTAAACTAAAAAATTTCATATTTATACGACGACATTACAAATTGGTTTCGTTACTTTACTTAGCTTAAGCTCCTACTATAACCTTTAATTTCTTCTAATTATTATCCTTTAGAACATTACAAGCAATATTAACTGATTTGCTATCTACTAATTTGCCTTAAGATTTCAACATTCAAATCATTTATTGGATGAATTCGTGATAGTTTCCGTTAAATGGGTTATATCCATCCCATTAAACTTTCCAGAAGTCATCAGTAACAAGTTTGTGCCTTCCCAGTTTTTATCCATTAAGTAATCAAAAAGCTTATCCTTGTCCGTAAAAATCTTGCAATTTGGATGGTTGAATGCTGCTTGGACTTCTTCTGAATTGATGTCCGGCAGTTTCTTCATCTTCAAGGTGTGATGACTGTAGAAGACAATCGCTTCATCAGCAGGCTGCATGGTGTTTTCATACTGATTTAAAAAGTCCTTATTCAAGCTACTAAACGTATGTAGTTCAAAACATGCGATTAACGGTCTATTTTTATATTGTTGTTTAAATGCCTTAATCGTGGCACCTACTTTAGATGGGGCATGCGCAAAGTCAAGAAAGACAGCTGATTCATCTGATTCTCCTAGGCGTTGTAGGCGCTTAGCTGCTCCTTCGAAATCTTTAACTGCGTCATAAAACTGTTGATTTGTGATTCCAATTTCATGACAGACTAACCGAGCAGCTTCAAGGTTTTGGAGATTATGTGGCCCAAATATTTTAAGTGGGATCCGTTGATCACCATCATGCAAAATGGTTTGATTATCAATCACTTCATAGTCTGCTGCATCATAAGCCGTTTTACGGATATTATGATCCGTTTCATTGACTATTTTATCCAATTCTTTATCTCCTTGGTAATAAATCAAGGTGCCCTCTTCCTCAATCATTCCTATGTACTTCCGAAACTGATCAACATAGTTCTCGAACGTTGGAAACACATTGATATGATCCCATGCGATCCCAGTAATGATTGTAATGTGTGGCTTATAGAAATGTATTTTAGGAATACGTTCAATTGGCGAACTTAGATATTCGTCACCTTCCAATACAATCATTGGTGCATCTGTAAGGCGTACCATGGTATCAAACCCTTTCAACTGTGCGCCAACAAGATAGTCTGTGTTTATCTCTAATTTATTAAGCACATGCAAAATCATTGCTGTGGTAGAAGTCTTTCCATGACTGCCAGCAACAACAATCCTTTTCTTGTTGACAGATTCCTTATAAATGTACTCTGGATATGAATACACTGGTATGCTGAGCTCCTGTGCCCGAAGCAGTTCAGGATTGTCTATTCTTGCATGCATTCCTAAAATTACAGCATCTAGCTGTTTGGAGATGCGTTCAGGATCCCAACCAATCTTATTCGGGAGTAGGGATTTTGCTTCTAGACGGGAGCGTGCTGGATCATAGATCTCATCATCTGAGCCAGTTACTTCGTGTCCTAGTTCTTGTAGCGCAAGAGCCATGTTGTGCATCGCACTTCCACCAATCGCAATCAAGTGTATCTTCATCAATCAATTCGAATTTGATACAAATAAAGGAAATTATTTAAATTAAATGATAAATGAGCGTGGATAATTGATAATTATTATCGTTTAAGCTTACAATCAAATCAACCCCTTAAACTGGATCTTTAATTGCCTATTCATCCAATCCTCTTCAAGTGATTGAATCAAATTGTGAATTCCTATGCCAACCAACCGAATCTTCATTTCATCCGAATAGTTATCATTGATCAATTGAGTTGCTAGCTCATTAATATCCTGAGCAGATTCGATAACAAAGTTGACTGTTTTACTACGATTAATTGTTTGAAATTCACTGTTTTTTAATTTTAGAGTCAACGTTTTACCCTTAGCACCAGAACGTTCAATTCTTTTTTCTAAGGTCTTTGAAAGCTCATTGATTGCATGTTGTATATCACCAAGATTTGATAAGTCTTCCTCGTAGGTATTTTCTACGCTGATAGATTTCCGAATTCGATTTGGATTTACAGGTCGATTATCGATACCACGTACAATATTAAAGTAGAATCTGCCTTGTTTTCCAAAGAATTTAACCTGTTGTACTAAGGTCAGCTTTTTAAGATCTGCTCCCGTTTTTATGCCCATTCTATTCATCTTATCACCAGTCACCTTGCCTACACCAAAAAACTGATTAACAGATAATTGTTCTAGAAAAGGCAAGACTTCATTTGGGAGAATTGTTTTCATCCCATTTGGTTTATTAATGTCAGAAGCCACTTTAGCAATAAACTTATTGACTGAAACGCCAGCGGAAGCAGTGAGACCAGTCGTCTCAAGAATCTTTGCACGAATCTGTTTGGCAATTAACATGGCAGAAACAATCTCTTTTTTATTTTCTGTAACATCAAGAAACGCCTCGTCTAAAGATAGTGGTTCTACTAGATCTGTATATTCAAAGAAGATTGCTCGAATTTGCATGGAGATCTCTTTGTACCGTTCAAATCGAGGGCGCACAAAAATCAGATTTGGGCATTTTCTAGCAGCTGTAACACTTGGCATAGCAGAGCGGACACCATAACGCCTTGCCTCATAGCTAGCAGCTGCTACAACTCCACGTTGCTTAGAACCGCCAACTGCGACTGGTTTACCTCGAAGTTCTGGGTTGTCGTGCTGCTCC
>CALGAW010000057.1 GCA_937959115.1 uncultured Saprospiraceae bacterium | reverse complement strand
AAAAAGGATGTTTCATTGAAAATCGACTAGGATTGTATGTTGATAGGTTAGCAAGCTTTCAACCCTGCGATTTATTTGCCAAAAACAAAAAAGAAAAACACTACACTGATGAAGAATTAAAGCAAACTGCTGAAGATTATTTGAGCTTTCTCAAAGCTTCACTCAACCCAGGAGAAAAAACAAACCTTGACGAGTTTTATAGTTTTTTTGAATACAACGAATCGCAATTTAAAAATGACTTTTTCCCAGATTTAAACAAGTCTATTTCATTAAGAGAGTTCGTTGATTATTTACTTGAAAACAGTGAAGATTCAAAATCAATTAAGGTGTCAACGACTCCAATACAACTATATTCTAAAGAAACTAAAAGAGATATTGACTATATCTTATTTAAGACTAAAATTTCTGTAGAGAAGGATGGAATGGGAAAAGAAGGCATAGAAAGGGTTATTGTATTTAAACAAAACAACAATAAAATTAACTCCATTTTATGAAGAATAGGATAATTATTTGTTTATGGCTTCTAATATTTGTGTTGGGATTAGAACATGATTTGTATGGGAGAGAGGATGATAGTAAGGCATTGGAAGTTTTCTTTGAATTCCGTAATCAATTTCAAATTTTCTCCGATAAAACAAGTTCCGATAAAAAGGGAGCACATTTTGAACTGCTTAAACTTTTTCAATACGGTAGTTATATACCACTAAATTTTAAACAAAAAAGAAATTTAGAATTGACAAGTGACAGTAAATTACAATTAGAATTATATTTATTGGAGTTTGAGAAAAACTGTATAAACTCTGTTGTGAAAATTGAAGATCATGAGCTATTGGAATGCAATATTGAAAAAGAAAATGTGATCATTGGTTTTAAGCAAAAAATAGATTGTGGAAGCTCGCAACATTTCGGTAATTATAAAATGACTATTTCCACAAAAACATACAAGATTACTGAGCTTACTTTAGTCGAAATATACATTGATTGTAATCATGTTAATAAAATAATCAGAAGAAAAGAAGAAGAAGAGAAAAAAGTACAATACCTAATAAACCAAGTTCAATCTGCTGAAAAAAGCAATGATTTTGAAACGGCTATCAAACATCTTGAACAAGTAATCAGCTTTTTAGAACCCCAAAGTCTATTAAAAGTAGAGAAAGAAAATAAACTGGAATATTTTTATTCCAAGAATGAATTTAATAATGATTTAAGAATTGCAGACCAACTGTTTATACAAAGAAAGTATGAGGAAGCTGCAAACAAATACGATTTTGCCTTGCAAATTTATAATGATCCTCCAAGTCGATATTGGCAAAAATCAGATTCTTCAGAAGTTGCCCAAAGAATACTTCTTTGTAAAGCGCTCCAAAAAAAAATGGAAGACCCTTGTTTTGCCAATCAGGATAGTATTCAACTATTGTTGAATGAAAGTAGTCTGGCTTTCGATCAACTAAAATATGAAGAAACGCAACAAAGGTTATCATGGGTGTTTGGTACTTGTCCCTCAACCAAAACTGATGAGCGTAAAAAAATTCTTCAAGAATGCAATCAAATGATATATCGCAAGAAGTTGATCAATCTTGGTGATTTAGAAATGAATTCATCCAATTACAAAAAAGCCATTGATCTATTCACACAAGCCAAAGTAATAAAGCAAGATGCCGATTTGAGCAATAAAATCTATGAAGCAAAAGACAAGCTTGAGTTAAAACAAAATCTTATTCTTGCAAAGAAACACATCAAAACAGGTGATTATTATTTTAATAAAGAGTTTTTTAAGAAAGCCTTACAGTATTACGAGGAGGCCGTACAATATAGATTACCAACTGAATGGAACCAAAAAATAAAACAGAAAATAGCAATTAGTAAATCAAGCTCCTCTGCAAAAATGCAACGTGACTTGAGCACTGGAAGGGTATATCTAAAACAAGGGAAACTTGCAGATGCATTAGTGCTATTAACTAAGTATGAATTTAGTGGAGAGCTGTCATCCAAAGACCTATTTTGGATGGGAGAAATTCTAAATATTGGTTATGCAAATGTTCGCAAGAAACTAGGATACACTAAACGACAGGCCTTTAACAAAGCCAGTGAATATATCCGGCAATCAAAGAATATGGGGAATCAAGATGCATTGGTAACCTGGAACTTAAAAATGAAACCAAAAGAACGTCAAATTAAAAAGTAACACGATGAAAAAAACAATTATGATTTTACTAATTGCAGTAGTTTGGAGTACATTTTCCATGGCTCAAAACTCCTCCGATGAAGTCAAACTACCTCTTAGATTTCTAACCTTTAGAAATTCGAAACTTAATATGGGGTTAGGGGGTGAAACGAATTTTTATCCAGGAGAAGAATCTTCTACACTCATTTATTTTTATACTGGAAAAACTAAGCTTGACTCCGTTAAACATTTAGGATATGGATTAAATATTGGCTTTGATCTTTTTGCTCCAAACTCTATTGTCTCTTTAGCAACTGATGTTAACTTAATGTTTAATAGGGCTCGGCTTTATAGTCAAGGTAGTGTTCAAGATTGGAGTTACTCTAATTTGGATATTCCCCTATACTTAAAATTGAGACTTGGAGCGGTCAACTCTCGACATCATGTAATCTTGCAACCAGGTGTTAGTTATAGTTTAAGGTTCGGGAAGGTTAGAGTAGGTTCACCTGAGAATATGAGAGAAATCGATATTGAAACAATCAGAAAATCCGCAATTAATCCGGCTTTCTTATTCGGCTATGAAATAGGTGCAGGTAAGGTTAGAGAAGCTGGTCAAAGTCACCATGATGTTTCAAATATACGTGCAATGGTATTCCTCAGAACAGTAATTCAAAATCAAACCTTTTTCAATAATGGATATCAAAAACAACAATTGTTTAATGGAATAAGTAATTCGAATATAGATATTAAAGGAGTGCTTTTAACATTTGGTCTTAGAGTTTATTTTAATCTAACAAAACCTAAAATGGATAATAGTTCTGGTTATTAAATTAAATTGATTCCCTTTTCAAAAATGAAAAATATTGACCTAAAAGGTTAAGGGCAAAACAAAAATCTGTTTAATATAATTTTAGAGTCTGTTGTATAGTTAGTTCAATTTCCTCACCTACATTCATGTCTTAAAAGAACATCTATCTTAACTTACACCACATCAAACCAACAACACATGACCAGACCACTCATATTATCATTCCTGCTAGCATACAGCACACTCCTTATCGCACAAACTTCCCCAAACAATTATTACAACGTGCAAACGTCCAATAGCAAGGACAGAACATTCGCCCAAGCCATCTCAATAGGTATCAACTACCAAACAGTGGCCAGCACAATTGAAGAATTAGATTTCTCTCAAACCACATTCGACGCGCAAATCGACAAATTCGGATTTTCCTTTTATGCACCATTCGGTTTCTTTGTATCTGGTTATAAAAACAAACAAGATAAGCTACCAGCTTACTTCTATGATGAAAATATCCTGTCTGGTGCCAAAGAAATTTTAGTCAAAAACGGACTGACATTTGAAGATGTACACACGCCTGAAATCAATGAAAATCTATTTGGGCTTTCAGGTGGCCTGTACATTGCTCCATTCTTCAAAAATCAAACGCTGAAATATGTCCATTTAATGGGTGGAGTGAGCTATCTGAAAGGGATGATTTGGGACAGCTACTCAGGTGACCTCAACCCAATACTGAATTACTCCTATTATGCGACTAATCAATATGCGATTAACAAAAACTACTACGATAGCTATGGAGCAATCGGAGGTCTGGCGCTTGTATTTCCTTTTGTCCAGATTGAAGGTGTATACAATGCCAACACAGAAGAAATTTACTTGAATCTCGGCGTGAATTTACCTTTCGAATACATCATTAACAAATCAAACTCAACACTATGAAACGACTATTTTTTTTATTGATTGGATCACTGCTTGTGATTAATGGTTGTAGGAAAAATGCTGTGGAAACAGATTTATCAGTAACAAGTAGTGATGAAATTATTGTTTGGGAAGATGAAGCTGATTTGATGAGCCAAATCGATCAATCTATCTCATTTAATTATAATGGATTACCAGAGGACGACACATATACTTACATTCGCATCAATGAGGATACATCATCAGTAGTGGCAAAAATTGAAATTAAAGATGAATTGAAAAAGAAGTTTGTCGATCCAAATCAACGTAATAATTCGGTTATTATAGAATTGTATAAAGAAGAAAATGTGTCTATAGATGGGGGAATACCCTCAGCATCTTCAAATGATTATTGTACTTTTTATGAAGATCTTTATCTTGATTTAGCCACCTTTGATTTTGCAAACCAAAGTACATTTTGTGTACCAATTACTATTCACCACCATCCTTCTGTTAGTTTCGATCCAATTCATTTAAATAATCAGATTAGTAAAATGAACGATAAATTTGCTCCTGCAAAAATACAATTTCAAGTAACAAGTATTAAGTTACTAACTGATCCTGATTTTATTAATTTGAACTTAGATGTAACTTCAAATTTCAGTACTGATGTACCCAATACGTTAAACATGTATTTGTCAAAAACATTAAAAGTAAATGGAATTCCCCATAGAGGATTTGCGCATTTCCCCCTAGATGGAATACAAAGGATTTACCTAGTATCAAAATGGCTAAGACCAGATAAAGATGCTAACGCATATGTTTTGTGCCACGAGACTGGTCATTTCTTTTCATTGTATCACACATTTGAAACAGCTTTAGACGGATGTTCTGTAAGAGGTGTTCGAAGATGCGAGATATTTGACGATGGAATTTGTGATACTCCAATTGATGACCAAAACTATGGATTCGTCTGTAATCCTCTTAATAATAATCTTGACATTATAGTAGATAATTATATGTCATACTCATTCAGCGGACTAACTTTAAGAAGTTGTAACCGATACTTTGTTCAAGAACAAAATATAAGAATGCGTTATATAGCTTCCGAATTTAAAAGCAATTTACAATGCAATTCTTATTACAGCTCCATCAGCCTCAGCGGAAACATCAACTTCGGTAACGTCCCAA
Source organism: uncultured Saprospiraceae bacterium (assembly GCA_937959115.1). Taxonomy (GTDB): domain Bacteria; phylum Bacteroidota; class Bacteroidia; order Chitinophagales; family Saprospiraceae; genus JAHDHB01. Next base: position 91,662 of record CALGAW010000057.1, on the reverse strand, counting down.
TCAACACACCCTCAAGCGTTCAAACACTCACGATCTCAAATACTGGAACCACCAGCTTCTTTGTAAACAACATCACCTCCACAAACCCCGCCTTTACCATTCTAAACGGACAAACCACCCAAGTCCAACCCAACGGTACACTCTCCATACTTATCCAGTTTAACCCAACATTGGAACAAAACTATACCGGGTTCATTCAAGTAGACAACACAGCCGACAATGCCAACAGCTCCAACAGCACGATCCAGGTACAAGGTGTAGGAATTGACAATTCAAGTGCATCCGTCATCTCCCTCTCCGGTAACCTCAACTTCGGAAACGTCAACACAGGAAGCTACACATCAAAAACACTCACCATCTCCAATACAGGAACCAACCCATTCACGGTTTCGGGGATTAGCGCACCAACGGGATTCTCTGCCAACTGGAGTGGTACCGTAGCCCCAGGTGGCTCCCAAAATGTGCAAGTACAGTTTCAACCAACTCAAGTGCTCAGCTACACTGGAAACATCGTTGTAAACAGTAATGCCGACTCAGGAACCAACACCATGGCATGCTCTGGAAACGGAGTCAACAATCAAGGGAATTCAGTCATCTCTATTTCTGGAAACCTCAACTTTGGAAACGTGACCGTCGGCAACACAGACAGCAAAAGCTTTACGATTTCCAATACAGGAACTGCCGCCTTCACCGTATCGGGTATTAGCTTCCCTTATGGTGTCTACTCCTCATCTTATGCAGGAGGCACAATTCAAGCAGGCAGCTCTCAAACTGTAACAGTCACCTTTAGTCCTGTAAATGTTGTTCCCTATAATGGAAATATCGTTGTCAACCACAACGCAGATATGGGAAGCGGTATTCTCTCGGTAACGGGGAGTGGTGTTACTAATAATAACCAACCAAACCTAGCGTATTATGAGTTAGATATTGATTTTGATGATAATGGTAATGGGATTGTTGAAGCTGGAGAAGACATTGATTTAGATATTAGATTACAAAATATTGGTAATGCTATTGCTACTGGCGTAGAAGCAATTATCTCTACAAACGATGCTGATATCAACATCACTGATAACGATAGAAATTACATTGATATTAATGCGGGTTCTCTGGAATGGAATAGTGGCTCCTTTGATTTTGATGTTTCACCGAATTGCCCAACAAAAACGGTCAACTTTGATATTCAAATCAACTCAAATGAAGGAACTTGGGTTGATAATTTTACTATTCAAATTGTAGGAGGAAGTTCTGGACAACCCAACCTCATTTATAAAGCATTTGATATACAATATGATGATAATGGTAATGGATTTGTGGAAGCTGGAGAGGATATTGATTTTGATATCCAATTGGAGAACATAGGTAGTGGAACGGCTACAGGAATAGAAGCTATCATTTCAACCAACGATCCTGATATTAATATTACTGACAGTGATCGAAATTACAGCAATATGACTTCCGGAGCAATAGAATGGAATAGCGGAGCATTTGATTTTGATGTTTCTTCAAACTGTCCGACTAAATCCGTTCCATTTAATATTCAAATTAACTCCAACGAAGGTTCATGGACGGATAACTTTAATATACTGGTTTTGGCTCCATCCACACCCTCTATAACCCCTTCAAATACCTGTTCTTCAGCTCCCTTACTCCAGCTAAATACTGAGTACGATGTCAATATTAACGTAGCAAATTATGGTCTTGCAAGTCCTATCCATGGCAACAGTTATGGAGGAAATGATATCAGAGGGTTTTGGGTCAAATTTCAAGAACCAACGGGGTTTGTTGGTCCAATTGATATAAAGGTTTATGCTGTGAGTAGCAACTTCGACCCTGTAATTGGACATAAGTTTAGTTGTGGAGGGATTTACTACACACAATGGAATCAAAACACATATGTAGCAAACCTTGGTTCCTATGGTGGTTCGGAAACATTTGCTGATTATTCTAACAATAATGGCTACACGCATTATGTCCGTATTTACCATTTTTATGGTCACGAAACACCGAATATCAGTTTCAAGATCAAGTTGGAGAACTAATCAAAGAATACAGGTATAAACTAATTAATAGATAAAAATAATGTATTATTGAGTTTTGTTGAGTATTATGTATCCGAAGGTTATAGAGTAAGATTGGTTAAAACAATCTTAGTAATATTGGCATTTCCATGTTTAATGTTCGCCAATGACCAATCTGTCTTCATCTCTACGGGAAGCATGGGGGGTAACTATATTAAAGTTGGAGCAATCCTTCAGGAATGCATGGATATTGAAGGACTATATGATTTTAAATCCATTCAATCGAAGGGCTCTATAAGTAATATTGAAAACCTAAAATCTCGAAAGGCAGAATTAGCGCTTGTACAAAGAGATATTCTATTACAAAATGTATATAGTTCGGAAGATGCAATTAAAAATATCCAAGTATTGGCACCTGTCTATGAAGAAAAATTTTATCTATATAGCCACGATCAAAAACCAATTAGCATTGACAGTTTTAGACGAAAACTGTTAGCTGAAGACGGTTTAAGAATAGGCACCAACTCCAAATCGGGAAGCTCCTATTTGTTGTTTAAGAGCATCGCAAGATACTTGAATCTGCCACTGGAAAACGTAACGGTAGTAGAAGGGAATTACACAAGACTCATAAGAAAGTTTAAAAACATTGATATTGATTATCTGGTTTCCTTCTCCTTGTCATTTCATGAATTGGATACACTCGAATGCATAAGTCAAGTGTATTTTGAAAAAGATCAGGCTGATCTGGTAAATAGTAGATTCAGCAATATTCATGTCAGTAAGTTCAATGAAAGTAAAAAAGATCAATTTACACTCGGCGCATGGACGTTTCTTATTGGTTTAAACTCAACTGTGGATTTCCTTCCTGATACCTTTTCAATTAAAAAAACGATCCAGGAAAGTACCTTGTTTCCTGAAATAAAAGCAAACATTTTAAATAGTTATGAGTTCTTCGAAAAGAATCCGGGAGCTAAGAATAGGTACTTCAATGGACTTCAAAAAAGTCTGGTATTAGATAGGGATCTTAAGTCTCAGGAAGGTGAACACTTTTTGATTTTTCTTATTATAACAACCCTTTTGTTTGCTATTTTATGTATGCTGTTCTTTAACTATGGGATGTTAACTGAATCAAAAATTAAACGATTTTTTTATCGGTTTAAACACATGATTATTGGAATAGCAATCGTAGCAATTCTTTATTGGATAAGTGTAGAAATGATGATGCAGGCAGAAACCGAGTTTTATGTGGATATGGGAATTAAAAGTCCCTTATTAAACATGACTAAAAGCGATCTACATTTCTGGGTCGTTATCAATTATCTGACTCAAAACGATAATGGAATCTTTCCACTTACTTCTACAGGACAACTATTGCTTTCTTTTACAGGGTACATTATTTTCATTGGAACACTATTAATCGCAATAGCAGAATATATGTTTAGAGAAATTCAAATAAAAAAAATGAACGGAGAATTACCAGTTAAATGCACTAATCACACCATATTAACCGGATGGAATTTTTATACTTCCGAATTGTTAAAAGATTTTGAAACTGCAAGTCGGGAGTATAATGGTAAAAAAGAGAAAGTAGTACTTGTTGTTGATAATCCGGAGGAGGTGTTGGCAACCAATAATGAATTGAGGATATTAAATGAAGAAAGTAAAATAAAATTGATCAACGGTGATATTCGAAAGGAATCTGTCCTTAAAAATTGTAATATTACCAAAGCATCTACGGTAGTTCTGTTAGCAGAAGACAGTACTCCGGCTGCCGATGAAAAAACACTACTTAGAGCACTTGCAATTTCACGATATTGCAGAAAAATATACAACCAACAGTCCTCAAAAAACAAAGAAAAGTCTATCATAACAAATAGAATGACTATTCAAGCTTCTGAAAAAGAAACTACTAATGATCTTGACAATAATGGCAAATCAATTCAGCAGGATTTGGCAGAAGAAAAAATAAAGGAAAAAGAGAAAGTCAAAACAAAAAAAAGGAGACTAAAAAAGACTTCTTTAAAAGATCAGATATTGAGTTCTGTAACTACTTACGAACAAGGTTCCAATATCGATTCCATTTACATCATAGCTGAAGTAAATGACCTTAAATACAAAGAGGATTTGCTCAATGCTGATGCTAATGAAATTATTAGTCCTAAATCTTATGGTCGTAATATTATCACACAATCTATCCTAAATCATGGAGTTTCAAAGATTATGGATGAAATACTCCAATTCAATGATTTTAATGAGTTTTATACAATCGACCTGGTGGAAGAAGAGAACAAGCATCTCGTTGGGAAAACGTTCGACATCTTGCTGTTAGAATTACGTCAGGTCGGCATTTTATTGATTGGTATTAAAGTCGTTTATCATAATAGTAATGCAGAGCAAATAATTGAGGAAGAAAAGATTAAGTCTTTATTGAAAGAGGATGATCTAACAAGGGAAATAATTATTAATCCTGTTACCCAAGTTGAAAAGGCTAGACCTGTTGACCATGATGATGAGCTAATTGTATTTTGTCAAAGTATTGCGCAATTAAAAAAGGGAATTAATGATCTGAAAAAAAGTTCTAAATCCAATTCGAAAAGTGCAAAACCAAAATATTTAAACTATACTGAAAATGAAAAAAGAAGGAAATAGTTTAAAAATTGTAATTGTTAGTGGGATGTTTGGAATCCTTGCAGCTATATTTGGTGCATTTGTCGGCAGAGAAACACACAAAATAAACATTAAGGTTGGAGGCGAATCAAAAAATATGGAGTATAAGTTGATTCAGGAAATTGTCAATAAAAACGAGGTAACAATACATGATTTGGAAGACAGCTTGTACCTCTACCGAACAAAAACACATAAAATAAGTGGTGATGATAGATATCAGAGGAAACTTTTTTAGATTGAATTGATGAAACTGCGAGACTCTATCAACGAATTAACGGATAGCCTTGAAATTTGTAAATCAGAGTTGAAATCGGAAAATATCAAAGATGATAAAAAAATTAAGGAAACTCCGAATCCTTTAGAAAAAGTAAAACCGATAGAAAAAATTGAAGGTTCTTTATGTAAAGATAACATAAGCTGTAAGGAAGATCACAGGTTTAAAGTTACAATTACTAGTTTTACAAAAAGAGGTAAGATTGTTAATGTTTCAATCGAAGTAGAAAATATATCTGATAGGAAATTGTCAGCAAATTTCACTCATGGTAAACTTACAAATACAAGTGGGGCACAGGTTGGAACAGATTATGATCCTTGGGGAGAAGTTTATTTATCTATTGGAAAAAAGTACAGTGTAAATTATCACTTTTACTTTAAAGAGGAAATTAACGGGAATACCTTTGACCTTAGCTTGAAATGTACTAAAACAAAAAGTAGTTTTACTTTTTCTAGCGCGGTACCATTCAATAAGTAGAATCAAATTCCCAGTCATTTACGTCTACGTGCTTGTTCTGCAATATTCGGGATAGGGAATAGATGATCCCTTCAGATACTTACAAGGAGGGTCCGTTGGAATCCCCGCCCTCACCTACCCATAATCCAACTCTCAACATCCAAATAATTAAACAGCAAATCCCCGTTAGCCTTCACCACGGCAATCTCCTTGGCAAACCGCTCCCAAACCAACCGCTCATCACCCTTAGGCGTATTGATCAACTTAAGCAATAGCGGATTTTACTCGTTCTTCCTCATCAAAAAAGAATAAAACAGATGCAGGCAATCGGTTACCTGCTGGTAGAGGTGATATTTAGCAACAGCTATATTTTTAATGTCGTCCCTATCCTCTTTGTGAATCGTTTTAAGGTTGTCAGCCGAGATCTTGTCAAACAGAAGTTCTGAATTAGTAACTTTCCAGGGAGCATGACGTTGAACATATCGTTTAAAATACCCTTTTTCTCTTTTGTTAAGAGAAGATATTAACTTAGATAGATGAGTAAGCGACAGAGTAGCGTCACTATTTGTAATTAATGGGTCATCCCCCTTGAAACGAATAAGCTACAGAGTAGCATCACTATTTGTAGTTAAAACCAATTCGTTTTTCAGAAAATCCACAAAAAACATCTCCACTCCTCCATACTCCTCTGATTTTTAAAAAATTATACGTAAAATTTCAGATTTAAATGATTTTAATTTATTTTCGTTGATTCTTTAGTTAACCTGTGCATACTCCTCCTCTGCACCACAATCATTTTCCATGTTATCCAATTCCCTTAAAGTAGTCCTGCTACTTATTGTAGTACTTAGCCTTTCAATAACAGTAAATGCAGGCAATGACATTACCTCAAGCAATTTACTCATCCGACCCACCTTCGAACACATCGCTCTACACCTCAACATATCAGGAGATGACAACAGAAACAGCACCCTCGAAATCGAATACAAATTAACCAGTGCATCGACGTACCTCCCAGGAGCACCCACGATGCGCGCCCATCCAACGATGCTCGTAGATGGGGTAGGGCTCAACCGAAATTTCCATGCAGGAAGCGCGATGTTTCTACAGCCAGGACAAGCCTACAACATCAGACTTACATTAACCGACCCAGATGGAGGAGGCACAGTCATCAATAGAACAGTCTCCACCAAAGCAATACCAATGCCCGCAGCCAACGGCCAAGTACGCTACGTGATTCCAGGAACCTCAGGAGGCACCGGAACTGCCAACAACCCGTTTCAAGGCTTACAGACAGCAATGGATGCAGCCGTGCCTGGTGACATATTTGAAGTTGGAGCGGGTGTTTATACGCCATTTACCATTACTACAGACGGAACAGCTTCACAGCCAATCACAATAAGATCAACAACGCCTCGTAATGCAATTATAGATGGCAACAACACCACTGCAGGTGTGGTCACAGTTGGAAACTTTAGTGATTCCACAGCACACATTATCATCGACGGATTCGTAATCCGCAATGGTCGATATGGAGTAGATGCCCAGAATACGCAATACTTAACGGTTCGGAATAATGATATTTATGATGTTGATTGGGGCATCCCAAATCGTAGAGAGAATGGCTGGGAACACAATCAATACTTCACCAACAACCGAGTCATAGGTAGAACAGCCTTCGCAATTTCTGGCACACCAAATGAACGAGGCATTGATGTTCGCGGAGATTGTAATGTTGTCAGCTATAACACCATTGCCAACTTTGCAGATGGCGTTTCCACAGATGGCGCACCCTACGGAGTCATTTATGCCCTAGACATTCACAACAATGATATTCGACAACAAGTAGATGATTTGATTGAAGTAGATGGCGTTGTTTCCAATACAAGAATCTACCAAAACAGTTGCTATAACGGAAGGGCAGGCATTAGTCTAGCTCCAGTATTTGGTGGTCCAGCCTATGTGTTCAGAAATGAATTGTACAATATGAATAATTCAGCCTTTAAAATGAACAGAAGCCCCGCTGGTTTAATCATTGTCAATAACACCGCAGTAAAAGCGGTAAATGGAATGAGTTCTCCAGCAGGCTGGCAAAACACCTACTTGAGAAACAATGCCATCCTAGGCACGCGCTACGTGTTTGAAGAGTATGGATTGGTACCAGGAAGCGTCGATGATTGGGATTATAATGGACACAAATCAACCAGAGGAGGAACAGGACTAAACGATGAATGGTTTAAATGGGACAATGTTCGTTATACTGATTTAGCTGCGTTACAAGCAGGAACGACCATAGAAACAAATGGAATCGAGATTGATTTACCAGATTTCGTAAATGTAACAATACCTACGGTATACGGTTCTGTAATCAACCCTTCTACGATTGATATTAATCCTTCCACAGGTTCTAGCTTGATTAATGCTGGAGCGAATGTTCCAAACATGCACCTTCCTTACGTTACAGATGGGAGTCCAGATATTGGGGCAATAGAAGCAGGGCAGCCAGCACCAGAGTATGGACATGATTTTGGTGAGAGTATTGATGTTTCTCTTAGCCTATGGTTAGAAGGAACGTACGATATTGCTAGTGGTTCAATGACGACAGGTCTATTGCAAAGAGGACTCCTACCTGCAGGACATCCCTACAACCAATCACCTTGGAATTATACAGGAATAGAAGGCGCAGGGTGGACAATCAGTGATTACCCTATCAACAGTGTAGACTGGGTTTTGGTCTCTTTCCGTACTGCGATCAATCCAACCACTGAGGTAGCAAAAACTGCAGGTGTTTTATTAGACGACGGAACAGTTTTTTTCCCAAATCAAGAAGCATTGAGCAGTAATGCAGGATCGGAATTTTACATTGTAGTAGAACATCGGAACCATTTAATTGCGATGACGGATGCTCCTGTTAGTGTGGTCTCAGGTATCATTACCTATGATTTCAGACAAGCAAACAGCTATCAAGTTGGTGGAGCGGGGCAATCAGAGCTTACATCAGGTATCTGGGGACTTTTTGCTGGAGACAGTGATAAAGTATCGGACATCACTGGCTATGACATTAATGGCAATGACAATGTCAAATGGACTACTGATAATGGCTTGTTTAATATATACTCAGCGAGTGACTTTTCCTTGGATGGAGATGTAAGCGGTTTTGATCGGTTATTTTGGAGCAAGAATAATGGAATATTTTCTGCAGTTCCTAAGTAGGACTGAAGGAAGTTTAGATTCAATTTTTTAAGAATATAGAAGTGTTTACAAGTTTATAATTTGTAAACACTTTTTTCATTTTTCCTCCTGAAGAAATCATCTGATAATAACTATTCATAAGCAGTAATGAAAAGATATTTATAGGAAGTATAACACTAGTTTTAAGATCAATATTACCAACAATTGGCTTTCTTATGGTTGATCTACTAAAGTTTTAAATTTTCGCTAGGTTGAATTATTATTTATTACCCGCTTTAAAACACTATGATTCATTTTTAATTCAGAACTGATTAAATAAAATATGGATAACTATCTATATGTTTAATTTACATTGTTTAGCTAAAATTTATTTATTTGAAATAGTTGCAATAGACCGATATTAATTTCTTAACTTCATCTTAACTTATTATAATTAATTACTTAAACAACAGGCAAATACTACACTTTTTAGACACCTATTTTTCTGATCCTTACCCTCTTCATCTCTCCTTGCAATGAATAATTGTAGGGTGTTTTAATATAAGCATTAGACATGGTTTTGGTTTATGTTTAATGTGTAATTTTATCAAAATAAATGAACTATGAGGAAACTGTACCTTCTATTTACGACCTTTACTTTTCTTTTTTACATTCAATCCGCCTACAGTCAAGCACCGCCTAATGATCTATGTACAAGCGCTGAGGTGCTAGTTTTACAAACACTCACTTGCAACACATGGACAACTGGTACCAATGTTTCATCTACCGATTCAGGAGAAGGAACTCCCAGTTGTGGTTCATATTCTGGAGGAGATTTATGGTATGAAGTAACTATCCCTGCACCTGGTAATGTTACATTCGATACTCAAAAAGGTGCATTTTCAAGTGTTGGAGGCTCGCTTTATTCTGGAACTTGTGGAAACTTGACAGAAATAAATTGTACTCAATTTACTTCAGGATGGCCTTTTTCCTTTACTAACCTGACGCCAGGCATTTATTACCTTCGCCTTTGGGATTTTGGAAACAACAATTTTGGTACATTTCAAATATGTGGGACATTACCACCACCTCCTCCTTCAAATGATAACTGCGCAGGAGCAGACTCCGTAACAGTCAATCCAGATCAATTATGTGGTGTAACTATTTCTGGAACAACCGATAATGCAACTTTATCAATGCCAAGATGTGCTGGATCTGCTACTGGAGATGTTTGGTATAAATTTGTTGCCTCAAATCCTGCTCACACGTTTAGTATTCTAAACATTCTTCCTACTCTGGGATCTTCAACAGATACCTATCTTGAGGTTTTTGAAAATGCCTGTGGTAGCCTAATATCATTAGATTGCACGAGCTCTCAATCCTCTAAAATTGCTGGATTAACAGTTGGTAACATCTATTATGTAAGAATTACACCAACCACTTCCTCAAGTAGCATGACATTTGATTTTTGTGTTGGAACACCGCCACCACCACCTTTAAATGATAGCTGTACTGGAGCAGAAGTGCTAGCAGTTCAACCCAATTCTTGTACTACCTGGACAACAGTTGACAATTCAGGTGCAACGGATTCTGGATCAGCAATTCCTTCATGTGGACTCTATCAAGGAGGCGATCTTTGGTATGAGGTGACTGTTCCTGCATCTGGAAACATCACTTTTGATGTTCAAAACGTGAACTGGTTTAGTGCTGCAGCTTCTCTTTACTCAGGAAGTTGTCCTGCATTAGTTGAAGATGATTGTACACAACTCAACTCTGGATGGCCATTCGTATTTACGAGTATCCCTCCAGGAGACTATATTCTTAGAATTTGGGAATTTGGCAACTCAAGCGCAGCAACAGTAGAGCTTTGTGCGTTTGCCACCACTTGTTTGATTACTGATATTGCAGTTGGTAATCAAACCAACTGTAACCCTTCAACGGGTACATATGATCAAGATATTATTGTCTCTTACATTGATGCACCTGCTTCTGGTAGCTTAGTTGTAAATGGACAATCCTTCACTATCACTACAAGCCCTCAAACGGTTACCTTACTTGGAATGGCAGCCAATTTGGCTCCTGTTGACATTAGTGTTAGGTTTTCAGCACTAAATACTTGCCTTTTAGACTCTTTAGCTTTATATACTGCTCCCGCTCCTTGTATTACAAATGATTCCTGTCATAACGCAATACCTGTAGTTATCAACGCAGATGAAACATGTACAATTCTTACAACAGGCTCTACCATCGGAGCTACTTTTGGTAATTACTTTCCTTGTTGGGGGAATCCGAATGATAATGTTTGGTATTCCTTTGTCGCAGCGAGCACCATTCATCATTTTGACCTATTAAATGTGACAACAACTTCATCGAGCTCTGATATGGTTCATGCCGTTTACTCAGGAGGTTGTGCTGGATTGACTCAAATTCTTTGTTCGAATTCAAATTCGAGTACTTCTTATGATTTAATTGTAGGAAATACATACTATATAGAAGTCTACAGTTATTCTCATGATCAACATGCTAGTCAAACGTTTGATCTTTGTGTTGGAACACCACCAGCCGCTCCACCCAACGATTCCTGCGGTGGCGCATACCCATTGCCCATAAATCCAGATTTATCCTGTACCGTTTTTGGTTCTGGAAATACTGAGTTTGCTTATCAATCACAATCTGGTTGTATAGGAACAGCTGATGATGATGTCTGGTTTTCATTCGTGGCAACTAGCTCTTCGCATTTATTTGAAATCTTTAATGTGGTTCCAGTAATAGGAAGTAGTTCTGATATGGCTCATGAAGTATTCTCTGGAACCTGTGGTTCATTAACTTCAATTGGTTGCAGTGACCCCAACACAAGCATGGTTTCTAACTTGACTGTTGGGGATACTTATTTTGTTAGAGTTTACAATTATTATTCTAGTTCAAGAGATACTTTTGACATCTGCATAAAAACATTACCTCCTGCTGAACCTAATGATACTTGTGCAAATGCAATAATGACACCTGTAAACTCAGATCTGAATTGTGCGTCAGTAGTATCAGGTTCCACAATGTCTGCCTCACAATCGCTTTCTGGATGCACAGGAACTGCAAATGATGATGTATGGTTTGCTTTTGTGGCAACAAGTCCCTATCACTCATTTGATGTGTTAAATGTCACAACCGTTTTAGGAACCAGTACTAATATGGTTCATGAATTGTATTCTGGCACCTGTGGGGCTTTAACATCACTACTTTGTAGTGATCCAAATTCAAGTACAATATCTGGGCTTACTGTAGGAAATACCTATTACGTTAGAGTCTATAGCTATTCTACCACAAGTAGTCAAACATTTGATTTATGTATTGGAACACCTCCAGCGCCACCTGTAAATGATATTTGTTCTGGAGCATTGCCACTTACTGTTCAAGTGAATTCATGTGATTCAATTACAATTGGAGACAATTCGAACACAACAAATTCAGGAGAATTACCTACTCCATCTTGTGGGAACTACCAAGGATTTGATATATGGTACGAAATTATTGTACCTGCTTCAGGAAATGTTTCAATTGATCTAAATAAAATCGGATGGTCCACTACCGCTGGTGTATTATACTCTGGTACTTGTGGGAATTTGGTGCAAGAAGGACCATGTACTGCCTCAAACAGTACTTGGCCGGTAGCCTATTCGGGCTTAACACCTGGACCGCATTATTTAAGAGTATATGATTTCTCTGGTAATGATTTCGGACCCGTTGAGATTTGTGCATTTACGCTCGTTTGTGATATTAGTAACTTAACTCAAGGAGATATAGTAGGTTGTGATTCTATAGCAAATACATTTTCTAAAGAAGTTGGTGTATATTTTGCCAATCCACCTTCATCAGGTACATTGGATGTGAATGGACAATCATTCCCGATTACAGGTACTTCTTTTCAATGGGTTACTTTGACAGGGTTGCCTATTGGTGGAGGATTAGTTGACGTTACAGCTTCATTTTCTGCCGACACGGCATGTACTTATACCGAATTAGGAGTATTTGTAGGAATGCCAGTTTGCGCACCTCCTCCTCCAAATGATTTTTGCGAAGATGCGATACCGCTTGATTCCTGTATTATAGGAGATAATAGCACAGCAACTACCGGGTTGAGCTACAACACAAGTTGTGGAGATTATCAAGGAGGAGATCTCTGGTACATTGTCGAAGTGCCACCATCTGGTAATCTTACAATTGATTTTCCAAATCTTACCTGGTCAGATATCGCACTGGAGTTAGGTGAAACTGGGTGTAATGATGAACTTTGGATCGCTGATTGTCGAGACACAAGTACAGGTCCACCGTTTCATTTTTCAGGTATTGATCCAGGCTCCCAGTTAGTTAGAATATGGAATCCCGGACATGATGAATTAGGTCAAATTCAGATATGTGTTTCTGAACCAGTACCTTGCAGTATAGACTCCATTACTGTGGGTACACAAGCAGCATGTGATAGCCTGGCAGGCACTTATTCTCAGGATTTAGTAGTATGGTACAATAACATTACTGTACCGAGTGATTTATCGGTAAATGGACAGCTTTTCCCAGTCACGACTAGTCCACAAACAATTACCCTTACGAATCTTCCTGCTAATGGCCAACCTGTTACAGTAGAGGCTTATGGTGAGGGCACAGTTGATTGTGATTTTCTAGAATTTGATATGTTTACTGCTCCAGATTGTTCACTTTCTTCACAATGTGGTCCTTATTCAAGTACTACTAACGCTATCACTGTAAGTGGAACTGCATCGATTATAACTGACTTAAATGTTCTAATTGAAATGGATCCAGATTATATTGATTACTACCAGTTTATTTTGAAAAGTCCTTCTGGCACTCAAGTAACATTGTGGAATTATCAATGTAATGGTTACAGTGACTTCGAAATACTATTCGATGATGAGGGAATGCCATTAAACTGTAATTCAACGATTGGAGTATATATCCCTTTTCAAAGTCTTGCATCGTTTGATGGTGAACCATTTGATGGAACTTGGACACTTTTGGTTGATTTCGTGGAAGAACCTCCTTTTAACCTTCAATGGTGTATGATTCCAGAATTGGCCCCAGCTACTCCATTGGATAATTGTGGAGATCACACAAGTGCAACAGGAAATACCATACCTGCCCTAGGAATGTACACTGAAACGATAACTGTAAGTGGTTCTGGTGATTCTCTATTAGATTTAAATCTAATCGTCAGCATCGATGATACCTTCTCAAATTATGAAATTGAGTTAACAAGTCCTGCTGGAACAGTAGTTTCACTATACACTGCTCAATGTGCATTGACAGAAGATCTTGAAGTCGAATTTGATGACGAAGCTTTGCTACCAATCACATGTGCTTCTCCTACATTAGGAAGTTACTTGCCAGTCAACAGCCTTTCTGCTTTCGATGGAGAGGAGTTTAACGGGGACTGGGAAATTAAAATCACAAACTTAGGTGCTGCTCCTGCCATCTTGGAACAATGGTGCTTAGTTCCTGAAATTCTAGGTGCTTGTGAGTTTTCAAGTACACCCGGAGCTACCATAGGAGCAAATGGATTAGATGATATTATCACAATCGCTGGAACAGGCGGAGTAGTGAGCAACTTGAGTATACTTGTAGAACTCGACCATCCTAATTTAGCAGATGTCGGAATTGCTCTTATAAGTCCATATTTTGATTTTGTTATCCTTAAAGATTTCGGAGTGTGCTCTGGTTCTAGTAATTTGGATGCAGAATTTTCTGATTCTGGAAATCCAATCATATGTGGTTCACCAACTACAGGGATAATTCTTTCTGAAGAATCACTTGCTATGCTTAACGGACTCCCACTTGATGGAGATTGGACGTTAAGCCTATTTGATGATTCTGAATCTAACCTTGGAACTCTTGTGAAATGGTGTATAATTCCAGGTATACCAAGAGAATGTGAATTTTCTAGTGCGCCCGGAAAAGAAATTGATGAGGACGGACGTGGTGGACCAGGAGGTAACGTTTTTGGCCCGCCAATTGTCTATGATACTATTTCCGTTTCTGGAACAGGTGCTACGCTAAATGATTTAAATGTCTATGTTAATATTTATCATAATGCTCCAGATCAATTGGATATCGAGTTGATTAGCCCTACAGGCGTTATCGTGCCTTTAATGCTGAGTTCATGTTTTGGTACTGAAAACATTGATGTAGAATTTGATGATGAAGGAGGGTTGTTGATCTGCTCGACTCCGACTGCTGGTGTTTTTGTCCCTGCTGGCTTACTTTCAGATTTTGATGGGCTATTGTTTGATGGAGACTGGATACTTAGGATTGAAGATAACTTTCCTGGTTCTGGTGCAGGCACATTAGCGCAATGGTGTTTATTCCCTGAATTTCTTACATTGCCTACAGAAAATTGTGGCAGTTATACTAATTCTCCTGGGACTGATATCCTTGACAATGTAACAATTTATGATACCATTACTGTTAGTGGAGCTGCGCCTCTATTAGATTTAAATGTTGTGCTAAATGTTGAACATTCTTATCTAGAAGATTTGGAAATTGTTTTGACTAGTCCTTCAGGAACAAGTGTAACTCTTATGCAGTATTCCTGCGATGACAATGAAGATTTTGAAATCGAATTTGATGATGAAGCTGGTGGACCTTTATTAATATGTAGTACTCCAACCGTTGGTGCCTTTGTTCCATTTGATAGTTTATCAGCTTTTGACGGAGAAATATTTGATGGTGATTGGATTATAAGCATTTATGATGATGCTGCAGGTGATGAAGGTACATTACTCCAATGGTGTTTGATTCCTGAATTGGGTAAAGCATGTGATTATACCAGTGCTCCAGGAACCGTTATTGATGTTGATCCAAATGAGCCTCCAATTATTCTTAACTTTGCTCCACCGATTGTTTGGGATACAATTACAGTTGCTGGTACAGGTAATACGTTAAGTGATCTAAACGTCTTTGTGAATATCGACCACACTTATGTTGAAGATCTTAATATCGAGTTAACAAGTCCTTCTGGAACTACAATACCACTAATACTTGGTGAATGTGGTGATAATGACGATTTAGAAGTCGAATTTGATGATGAAGGAATTCCACTGCTTTGCTCTACTCCAACCGTTGGTGTCTTTCAACCCGATGGACTACTGTCAGATTTTGATGGAGAACCGTTTGATGGTGATTGGATCCTTAAGATTGAAGACACCTTTGTTGGTGAAGATGGTGGAGTTTTAAATCAGTGGTGTGTTATCCCCGAATTTGCATTGCCTGCTTGCCCATTAGATTCTATCACCTCAACACCAGTAAGCTGTAATGGCTTGTCTGACGGTACTGCTACAGTATTCTCATCAGATACCATCTTTACGTATACTTGGGACAATGGTGATACGACACAAACAGCAAGCAACCTATCTTCTGGTACTCATCAGGTAACTGTTGTAAACACGGATGGGTGTGTAGCAATTGATTCTGTAGTAATCACAGAATCATCCCCACTCTCAATAGCGCAAGTGGTCACCTTTGAAACAAATTGCCCTGGCTCTTCTGATGGCTCAGCTATTGTTATCGTTGTGGGAGGAACAACTCCTTATTCATACATTTGGGATAATGGAGAAACAACCTCTACTGCAGATAGCTTAACTGCTGGAGCGCATTCCGTAACCATCTCTGATGCTAATGGTTGTTCGATTGTCGAGAGTCCTATAGGAATCAATTCTCCACAATCATTATCTGTTACAGTGAGTAGCGTCGATATAAGCTGTAATGGCTTATCAGATGGTTCCGCTTCTTTTTCTGTTCAACCTGGTCCAACAGTCACCTCACACTACTGGAGTGATGGTTCTACTGGCCCTACAGTTACAGGGCTTTCACCAGGGTTTCATAATGTGACGTTCATATATGGGAAAAATTGTCAAAAAACAGAGTCGTTTTTAATCACTCAACCAATGCCGCTAGCAGCTGAATCTATTACTACGACAGGTATTAGTTGTAGTGGTGCAGACGATGGAACCGCCACGATTACAGTCACTGGAGGAACACCAATCTATGGGTCTTATAATTTTACTTGGGACAATGGAGATACAACCGCTACTGCCACTGGTTTATCAGGAGGTATGCATAGTGTTACAGTGGTAGATATGAATGGATGTTCGTTTGTGGAGAACTCCGTACAGATCTCACAAGCAGTTTCAATGGAAATAACAGACATTTCCTCCACTGCAGTTAGTTGTAGCGGTGTAGACAATGGAACTGCTACTGTCATGGTTTCAGGAGGAACTCCAGGTTATACTTATACTTGGGATTCAGGGCAAAACAGTCCATTAGGTCAAACTTCTGCTACCGTCACTGGATTAGCCGCAGGTGTGTACAATGTAACCGTCGAGGATGTAAATGGTTGCTCTGTGATCGGATTCATAGAAGTAACAGTATCGACCGATCCAGCATTGATCGTTTACCTTGATACCGATGAAGTGAGCTGCGGCGCAGTATCAGATGGTCAGGGAACCGTTACGCCTTCTTATGGAACGCCACCCTATACGTATCAATGGGATGCAAATGCAGGTAACCAAACTACGGCAACTGCTACAGGTCTAGCCCTCGGCACATACGTAATGACCGTTACCGATGATAATGGTTGTTATTTGATTGATGGCGTTTTAATCGATCAAACACCTTGTGATTATTGTCAGATTGCTGAAGATAACAATACAGATATCTGTGCAGTTCTAACTGCTGATCCATCCGATCCGTTAAGTAGTCTTGATTGTGACGGAGATGGTGTCACTAGTGGTGATGAATGTAATGACAATACTAGTCCTTCTGATCCTTGTGATTTCGAAGATGGAAGTATCACAGGTCCAGTAACGGCTGATCAATCTGATTGTATCAACCTTTGCCAAGATTTGACAGTGATTACTACATTGATTCCAGCTAACATTGCAGGACTTTCTCCTATCTCAGTTCGGATTGATATTGTCGAGCTAAATTCAGTAGACGCAGGTCCTCAACCAATTTTAGTAAGAATGCCTTCAGATCCTAGATTGACATTTACTTGGAATACAGCAATGAATCCAAATTGGATTTATGGCGGTGATAATGGTTTGTTCCATTCCTTCACATACGTAGGAAACAATGGTATATTATTCGCAGGCTCCACAGAGTCAATTACTATTGGACTTGCTGATGGAAAGTATGATCCACAAGGAACTGACGGACTTACAACGCTTTCACCAAGTTTAGTACCATTTAGTGGAGGAGAATGTTTAATTACAAATAATACAGATGCTGAAACCTTAGTTTACTTCAGGTAAGTCGAACTAACTTGCGCTGTTTTGAAAACGGTTTAAGTGTTTAAATACGATCGGTTAGAGAGTTAAAGCTTTCTAACCGATTTTTATGTTATGTTATGTTAAACAATTCAAGGGAAATTTTTGGGGCTTACCCCAAGCAAGTATATGGTTGCATTCTATTTCACCATATACTTGCTTAGGGTCGGTCTTCTCCATACTACGCATTCGCTTCGGTACTCCATTATATTCCGTACTGCTCCTGCAGTCGCATATTCCGTCCACCTAAGCCGCATCAACTATAGATTGGTTGACATGGAAATGAGACATTTTTATTGCCTTTGGCCTAAGCCTCTGAACGCCTAACGCAAGCACGATCAAGCGCTGCGAGTTCGACATTGTTAAATTCTTAGATCCGCAATCATTGCGGCATGCCTTGTTTGTATAGACATTACTAAATTTATATAAGAGCCAACAGTATCGAATAGAGTGAAACCAGAATCATCAACTATTCACCCTTTTCCAAATGTTCCACTCGTTTCAATAAGTCATCAATCACTTTATGTAAGTCCTCAATCTCTCCTTGTTGCTCCTGAAGGACGCTTTGCTGCTCTTGAACCGCCTTTACCAATGGTACAACAAACTCCGCATAGCGCAATCCGTAGTGACCCGTTTCATTCTTTGGTAAATCGACTCCATTAAAGTCAAAACCTGCTTCCTTAGCTGCCTGTTCGACTTCTTGAGCAATAAAGCCGCTTTGGATTTGAGCACCTCGAGCTGCCTCTGCATCTTCTAACCTCAAATGATCAGGAGTCTTAAGATGTTCAGCAATGGCATTCATATCTAACTGATAGGTCACAGGGCGTAGTAAGGAGATAAAATCCATTCCCTTCACATTTTCCTTCACATTCGTTTTGAATCGACCATCAGAAAGATCTGACCAGCCAATAAAACCGCCAATAGAGCTGACTTGCTGATTACCTAAACGAATGGTGTTGCTTCCTGCTGAGCTTGTTCCCCAACCAACGACAGTAGAATTGACGTAGTCTATCCCTGATAGGAAGGCATCGTAGCCAACGGCTGTATTGTAGTTGCCAATTGTATTTCCATATAAGGCTCGATAGCCTAATCCAGTATTACCAATACCTGTAGTGTTTGAATATAAGGATCGAAAACTCATGGCAGTGTTCGATGTTCCAGTAGTATTGGAATTTAAGGCATTGGCACCAGTTGCTGTATTCCAAGATCCAGTTGTATTTGAATAAAGAGTTTGAGTACCGTTTGCAGTATTGCGGTCTCCTGTTGTGTTTTGAGACATCGAAGTTTGCCCTATAGCGGTGTTCCCTTCCCCCGTATCATTACTTGCCAAGGTAGCTCGGCCAATTGCAGTATTAAAGTTGCCATTGTTGGCATTTAATGCTGCAGTTCCCAGCGCAGTGTTTTCTCTTCCAGTAGAGTTTGCTGACAGTGCACCACTTCCCATAGCAGTGTTATAGTTTCCTGTTGTGTTGTTGTTAAGTGAAGATGCTCCAACGGCAGCATTACCCGAACCAGTAGTATTTGATTCTAAGGAATAGAAGCCAATTGCAGTATTACTTGTACCGTTGTTTTCATAAAGGGCTTGAGTACCTACTGCTACATTTTGAGAACCAGTGGTGTTCTCAAACATTGCTCCATAACCAATTGCTGTATTTGTGTTAGCAGTTGTATTTGATCTTAAGGCATCAGTACCAATAGCGATGTTCCTACTACCAGTCGTATTCAATAACATTGAATTACTTCCTATGGCAAGATTGTGTGTTCCTGTGGAGTTAAAGTTCATTGCTCGGTATCCTATAGCAGTATTATAATCTACTTGATTTCTATAAAGGCTTCCGTAGCCAACTGCAACATTACCAGATCCAGCAGTATTAAGTGTAAGGGCGTTAACACCTAGCCCTGTATTATATGAACCTGTTGTATTAAGATTGAGGGAACTTGCTCCCAGAGCAGTATTGACGACACCTGTTGTCGTTTGAATAAGCGCCTTGTCACCTAACGCAGTATTGGCAACACCAGTTGTGATATTAAACAAACTTCCAGTACCAATCAGCGCATTATCTCCAAGCATCGTTAAGTGGAAGGCGTTGTTGTTTATAAAAGCAGCAGGTACACCACCTGTTGTGAATCGTATGATATCTTCGTCAGTTACGTGTTCCACATCCACTTTCGTATCATTATCATCATCTGTCAATTGATGTGCCATGGCATTCGTTGCTGCTACCCAGTCCGTTCCATTAAAAGAATAAATACTTCCTGTAGTACTATCAATATATAAATTGCCTGCACTTGCCTGCGGAGCTCCAGGACTAGGAACGCCAGCGGCTGTGTAAACCTCACATTTACATTGGTTAGTTAGGTTAATTGTGGTTTGACCAAAATTAAGAGGTAAAAAAGCAAAGAAAAATAGGATGAAAACAAAAACTCTTGTAAAGTAGTACATAATTGTATTTTGTAACGTTATTGATTGATATATAAATATAAATCTAAAATACTTAATAGTTAGTGATGTCCACTTTAATATACTTATAATTAAGCAATTTATATATTCTAAAATAGATTGAATCATGGTTTTAATAGCAGAAATCTGAAGCGAATTTTCTACACAAAACATCTATTCGATATCCAACCGCTCAAGCATCGTCTCCATTTTGTCCAACCGTTCTTCTAGCGTATTTACTTTGTCCTTCAATTCGTTTATTTTAGTTTCCTGCACAAGGATTGTATCTTCTTGCTCAACAATTACCTCTTGTTGTTCTTGAACTGCCTTCACCAAAGGGACTACGAATTCAGCATAACGCAAGCCATAATTACCGCGATTGCCCTTTGGGATATCCACTCCATTAAAGTCAAAACCACTCTCCTTTGCTGCCAGCTCCACCTCTTGAGCAATAAAGCCACTCTGTACCTGCGCACCGCGAGCAACTTCTGCATCCTTCAGTCTTAAGCTGTCTGGAGTCTGCTTGTGTTCAGCAATCGCATCCATGTCTAATTGATAGGTCACAGGGCGAAGTAAAGAGACAAATGCCAACCCCTTCACATTTTCCTGGACGTTGGTTTTAAATCGTCGATCAGAAACATCCGTCCAACCAGTAAAGCCTCCAATTGAGGTGACATTTGCATTCCCAAGGCGAACCGTGTTACTTCCATCAGAAACCGCCCCCCAACCAATTACAACCGAATTGGTATCGCTAACGCCTGAGAGATTTGCATCATCACCAATCGCAATATTGTAGTTTCCAGTCGTATTGGCATACAGCGCTTTAGAGCCAATTGCCACATTGCCATCACCAGTCGAATTGAAATTCATGGTCGCATAACCGTTAGCAATGTTTCGATCTCCAGTCGTATTGTTAAAAAGCGCATTGGTCCCGATAGCACTGTTGTAGAAGCCATTCTGATTCGTAAACATCGCTTGAAAACCATAGACACAGTTAAAGAAACCTTCGGTATTGCTATACATTGCAGATCCACCACTTACAGTATTTCCACCTCCTGTTGTATTTCTATTTAACACTTGATTGCCGTTGGCTGTATTACCAAACCCTGTAACATTGTTAGGCATTGCAGCAGCTCCTATGACTGTATTTCCCGACCCCGTAGTGTTGCTGCTCAATGCAGTGCTACCAACTGCTGTATTTTCAGATCCCAAAGTATTAGAAGTTAGTGCCTCACTACCAAATGCCAAATTTTCAGAGCCTGCCGTATTGTTACGCAAGGCATGATGACCGATTGCAATATTGTTAGAGGCGTCATTTAGATAAAGGGCTTGGGAACCAATTGCAATGTTTTGAGCACCTAAGGTATTAGAAAACAGCGCTCCAAAGCCAATCGCTGTATTTTCTCCTGCTGTTGTATTAGATCTAAGGGCATTGACCCCCAAAGCTATATTTCTGTTTCCTGTAGTATTATCAAGCATTGCAAACCAACCCATGGCGACATTATTCGTACCAGTCGTATTGTAAAACAAGGCTTTGTTGCCAACCGCCGTGTTATTGTTTGCCAAATTATGAAACAGACTTTCGCGACCTATAGCAACATTTTCAGATCCTGTTAGGTTATGAAATAAGGCGCTGATCCCTACTGCAATGTTATCATTTCCTGTAGTACTGCTGTTCATTGTCAGTCCACCAATTGCAGTATTGTTTTTACCTGTTGTATTACTTGTAAGAGCATTAACACCAACTGCTGTATTGTTTGAACCCGTAACATTGCTTAAAAGTGAACGTCCGCCAATAGCTATATTAAAACTTCCTGTTGTACTTGCAATAAGCGAATTTTTACCAAATGCTGTATTGTTTGATCCAGAAGTAATATTGAACAAGCTACCACCTCCAACCAGTAAATTAGTACCCGGCATGGTTAAATGCAATGCTTTATTATTCATAAAAGCAGCTGCGATACCGCCAGTAGAAAATCGAATGATATCTTCATCTACCATTTGTTCCACTTGGACCTTTGTGTCGTTGTCATTATCCGTCAATTCATTGGCCATCGCATTCGTGGCAGCTACCCAAGCTATTCCATTAAAAGAATAGATGCTCCCCGTATTATTGTCGATGTACAAATTTCCTGGATTGGCTGGTGGTGCACCTGGAGTTGGAATTCCCGATGCTGTCAATACCTCACAATTGCATTGGTTAGCAAGATTAAGAATTGTTTGAGCAAAATTGAAGGGTAGAAAAGCGGACATGAAAAAGGCGAAAACAACTACTCGAATTAGATAGTACATATTCAGTTTTTGGATGATTTATAATTACTATAAATATACCTGAATATTACGAGCAATAAAAAAATGCAATCTACTGCTTAGCTCCGTTTTTTAACGTTTCCAATCAAGGGAATAGTCCCATTCTATTCTTTATCCAATCGCTTCAGTATTGCTTCCATCTGCTGCAAACGCTCCTCAAGTGAACCCACTTTATCAGTCAATTCATTAATAGTACCTTGTTGCTTTACGATCTCTCCCCGTTGTTCTGTGATCTCTTCATGTTGCTCAACAATTACTTCTTGTTGCTCCTGAACCGCCTTTACTAAAGGGACTACAAACTCAGCATATCGTAAACCGTAATTGCCACGATCATCCTTTGGTAAATCCACACCATTAAAACCAAAGTCAATAGAATTGGCAGCAACCTCGACCTCTTGTGCAATAAAACCGCTCTGTACCTGAGCACCACGAACCGCCTCCGCATCTTTTAATCTCAAGTGATCTGGTGTTTGTCGGTGCTCAGCAATCGCATCCATGTCTAGTTGATAGGTTACAGGACGGAGTAGGGAGATAAAATCCAACCCCTTCACATTTTCCTGTATGTTGGTTTTAAATCGACGATCTGATACATTTGTCCAGCCAGCATCTCCTCCAATGGAGGTCACATTTGAATTTCCAAGACGTACCGTATTGTTGCCTCCTGGTGTGGTACCCCAGCCAATTGTTGATGCATTGGTAAACGTGGCACCAGTCAAATAAGACTCTACACCAACCGCTGTGTTATAGTTTCCTATCGTATTTGCGTACATAGCCCGATCGCCGATTGCTACATTACCACTTCCTGTCGTATTGGCAAACAAAGCTTGAAATCCATTGGCTACGTTAATGTCACCTGTTGTGTTATTATACATTGCATCCGCTCCAATGGCATTATTGTTCTGGCCATCAGTGTTACTTAGTAGAGCCTGAAACCCAATGGCAGTATTTGAGGTACCTGTAGTGTTGGAGCGCAAGGTAAATCCTCCATTCGTAGTATTCCAAGACCCCGTTGAATTGCTATATAGGGATTGGAATCCAGCTGCAGTATTATAGTCCCCAGTGGTATTAAAATTCATTGAGTAGCTTCCGTTTGCCGTATTCCAGGAGCCTGTAGTATTGGTATAGAGCGACTGTAATCCGTTTCCAGTATTATAATCACCTATGGTATTGCCAAACAATGAAGTTCGTCCAGTGCCAGTATTGCCCTGTCCAGAAGTATTACTAGTAAGGGTAGCTCTTCCTATTGCGGTATTAAAGCTTGCAGTATTGTTACCCAATGCTGAAACGCCCAGTGCTGTGTTTTCAGATCCTGCTGTATTAGAAGAAAGTGCGTTGGTCCCAACTGCCACATTTGTTATTCCTGTTGTATTCCTGCTTAGTGTATTGGATCCCAAGGCAGTATTACTAGAACCCGTTGTATTTAACCTAAGGGCATAGAAACCAACGGCTGTATTGCTTGACGCAGTGCTTGTATAAAGCGCACGTGAGCCAATTGCTACATTTTGAGTACCAACCGTATTTGTAAACATTGCTGCGTAACCAACTGCAGTATTACCTGGTCCTGTTGTATTAGATTTTAGAGCATCCCTACCTATTGCTACGTTTGTGCCTCCGGTTGTATTGGCAAGTAACGAAAACCTTCCAACAGCTACATTACTTGTTCCTGTGGTATTATCATAAAGAGCACGGTAGCCAATTGCGGTATTGTTGCTTGCTAAATTTGCAAAAAGACTTCCACGTCCAACCGCTACGTTCTGAGATCCAGTCAAATTTTCATTCAATGTATTCACACCAATTGAAACGTTATTGTTTCCTGTTGTATTCGCAATCAATGCATTTCCTCCTAAAGCAGTATTATTGTTACCTGATGTATTTGCGCGAAGTGTATTTATACCAATACTGGTATTAAAAACCCCGAGTAGGTTGTTTTGTAAGGCAAATCCACCGACTGCAGTATTCTGATTCCCTCCTGTATTCATTCCTAAACTTGAGAAGCCTATCGCTGTATTGTAGGCTCCAGCCGTATTGATCGCTAAGGCCTCTTTTCCAAATGCAGTATTAAAACTACCAGTTGTAGTTGCTGTAAGTGTATTTTTGCCAACTGCTGTGTTATCTGTTCCTGTAGTAATGTTAAATAAATTTCCGCCCCCAATGAGCACATTGTTACTAGGATATGTAAGATGCAGTGCCCTGTTGTTCAAAAATGCAGATCCCACTCCTCCTATTGTAAAGCGTATGATATCTTCATCTACAGTTTGTTCTACATTCACTTTTGTATCATTATCATCGTCCATCAATTGATTCGCCATTGCATCAGTTGCAGCTACCCAGTCTGTTCCATTAAATGAATATATACTCCCAGTTGTGCTATCAACATATAAGTCGCCAGGGTCTGCTTGTGGAGCACCTGGAGTCGGAATGCCAGCTGCCGATATCACCTCACATTTACATTGATTAGCCAGATTAATTGTCGTTTGGGCAAAATTTAAGGAAAGAAACGAAAAGAAGGCTAAGCCAAGCGTTAAAATTCGGATCAGATAACTCATAAATGTCAAGTTTTATTTTTTTGTAAACATTCTCAACTAAATATAAGCAATTATTTGAATTAAAAACACTGAACATAATGTTATGTTCTAATGTATTATTCAAGTAAATTTATCTTACCGAAACGATCTCATTTTTAACCCGAATTTTGCAGTATTTTGGAGGCATAAGTCAATTCCTAATGCCTGCATCAGGTTTAGTTAAGCACCTCGCAGCACAGCTAATGGCGACTGGCCCAGCACCCCACGAACATTGCTCAATCCAACAAAGACGGTCAAAAGGGTAATCCCAAAGAAAATCGATAATACAGGCTTGAGTGGCGGCACAAAAGTCATTTGAAACAAAAAGTAAGACGACACATAACTACCAATCATAGCCAACAGAATTCCAGTCAATGCAGCAAGCGCTCCAAGGAAAGCATATTCTAGAGCTGTGATTATTAGTATCTGATTCCGCTTTGCTCCTAGTGTTCTGAGTAATACGCTTTCTCGTATGCGCTGATATTTACTGATAATAACGGATCCGATTAGCACCAATAACCCTGTGATGATACTGAACAACGCCATAAAAGAAATCACAAATGAGACTTTACCTAAGATATCGTTGACCATCGATAAAATCTGTGTTAGATCAAGGACTGATACATTGGGGAATTCAGAGACCACCGCATGCTTGAACCCATCGATATCCGTCTCAGGCGTTGTCCTTGACACAAGTACATGAAACTTTGGGGCTTCTTCTAACACTCCTGTTGGGAAAACGATCATGAAATTCGTTTGAATCCGATTCCAGCTTACCCCTCGTAAGCTTGTCACCACTGTTTTAACTGGTAGTCCTTGTACATTAAAGACCATTTCATCACCCAAGCCAACTTTCATTGCTTCTGCATAACCCGATTCAAGTGATACGGGCACTGCAGTGCTCTGATCAGTGTACTTGCCTTCCCATTTTCCTTTTGTAATAGATTCAGAATCGATCAAGGAATCTCTAAATGTTACTCGATTTTCACGGTTAAATGCCCAGCGCGGGAGGTTGACTGTTGAGTCGTTTTCAATGGCTTCCCTTGTCCGTCCATTTAATTCTGTCAGTCGCATTGTAACAATTGGAACATCTTGAAGAACTGGTATTTGGAAATCAGAAGTAATTACTTTTAGCTTTTCCTTTTGCGCATCCTGAATATCAAACAAGATCATGTTGGGCTGACTTTCCTTATCAGAAAACCGCAGTTGATCCAATAACATACTTTGTGTAAAGTAAAGAAAGCTAATCAACATTGTTCCAAGTCCGATAGAAACCAGTAAAATCAACGTTTGATTGTTTGGACGGTAAAGATTTGCCAATGATTGCCTCCACAAATAACTCCAAGACGTTGGGAAAAATTTGCGAACCATTATCATCAATAACTTTCCCATAATTGTTAATACCAAAAAGGCAAAACCAATGAATAAGGTAAAGGCAACGGCTTCTTTCAATGCTCTAATCTGCCACCAAGCAAAACCAACAATAAATAGTGCAATGAGTACGAGCACAAGATAGCGCCAGATGTCGAATTCCTGCTTCGTATTTTCCGCTTTCCGTAGGGTGTTTAATGGACTTACTTTTCGAATAGCTAGTAAAGGCAGCAATGCAAACAGCACAGAGATGACTAACCCTATACAAATCCCTTGTATAATAGAGTCCCAAGAGATTTCAAAATTGGCTTCAACTGGTAAAAATTCAGACCAGATTGCAGGGAAGGTCGTTTGTATGATGCTACCAATTGCAGCACCTAGCACAGAACCAATGATTCCCATCACAAAAATCTGGATGAGGTAGATCATAAAAGCGTCTCTGCCTTGAACCCCAAGACAACGCAAGACAGCAACCGTTTCAATCTTACCTTTTATATAAATGTGAACAGCACTTGCAACACCGATACACCCAAGCAATAAAGCAATGAAGGCAACGAGATTCAAAAAGCTATTCATATTCTTAAATGCTTCGCCTGTATTTTCACGATTGGATTGAACAGATGTGGCTCTTATCTTTTCTTTTCTAAACAGCTTTCTATTTGCTGCGATCAAGTCATCTGCATTCAAGTCTGGTGGGAGTTTGAAATGATAGCGAGTAGACACACGACTTCCTTTTTGAACCAAACCAGTGGCATCCATCAAAGATCGAGGAATTAGAACGATAGGCGCGACACTAGAGGCAACAGTTGCCCTGCCAGGAATAGAATTTAATTGTCCAACAATTGGCAACATGACTTGTCCAACCTTTACAGAATCGCCTACTACACTCTTAAACTGATTGAGCAGGGCCTTATCAACAATTGCTCCTTGATTTTCCTGGAATGTCTTACCTGCTTGCTCTGGCGTTGTCTTTAGTTTTCCATAAAATGGATAGCCACCAGACATTGCTTTTATTTGTACGAGTCTTGTCTGTTTTGTCTTCGGGAATAAAACCATTGAAGAGAAATTGGACTCAATCGACTGTTCCCCAGGCATTGACTGAATGGTTTCTAGTGCCAGTGGAGTTATTTCTCGTCTAGTTTCTATGCGCATGTCAGAGCCAAGTAACTCTTTTGCTTGGTCTCCAACATCATTCCGAAGGTTTTCACCAAAAGAATTGATCGCAACCAACGCAGCGATACCCATTATAATGGAAGAAGTGAATAGAAAGAGTCGTAATCTGTTTTTCCGACTGTCTCGCCATGCCATTTTAATCAACCAACTCAGTTTGCTCATTGTTGCTTAAGATTTAACCAATACTTCATCGCTTATTAGTTTTCCGCCTTTAAGCCTTACGATTCGATTGGTTTGTTGAGCGAGTCCCATATCATGAGTAACTATGACAAGGGTTGTTTTTTCTTCTTTATTGATATCAAACAGCAGTTTTTCTATCTTAAGACTAGTTTCTTCATCAAGGTTGCCTGTAGGCTCATCTGCAAATAAAATAGAGGGTCTGTTTGAGAAGGCACGGGCAATCGAAACGCGCTGTTGTTCGCCACCAGATAGCTGAGAAGGGTAGTGGTGCGACCGATCTGCAAGCCCTACACGATCCAGAAGACTCATCGACTGTTTTTTGATGTTGGTCTCCCCTCTAAGTTCTAGGGGAACCATTACGTTTTCAAGGGCGGTCAGTGTTGGGATGAGCTGAAAGTTTTGAAAGATGAATCCAACATGCTGATTTCTAACAGCTGCACGCTGATCCTCGTTTAGATGGTCCAACTCTATTCCATTTAGGATCACGCTCCCAGATGATGCTCGATCCAAACCAGCACAAAGACCAAGTAAGGTCGTTTTTCCACTTCCTGAAGGGCCAACGATAGAAAAAGTATCCCCAGCTGAAATATCAAAACTTACATTGTCTAGAACGGTAAGTTGTTGATTCGCAGAAGTGTACGACTTGGTCAGATTGATTGTCTTTAATATTTCCAATTTGTAAGAATTTCCAATTTGTAAGATTATTTGTGCCTGTAAGATATTATTAAGAACAGAACAATTATGCTTTAGTTGAAAATTTTCGACAAAACAAGACGATTCATCGATTTAAGAACCGTTTAAATCAAGAGGATACCCTTCTGCATTCTTCATTCCTAACGTTTCAATCTGCACGAATTGCCTGGGGTCAAGGTGACGACTAGGATGAGTAGGAGACTGGCTACTAGTAATCTGTTGCGGCATATTTGTTGTGCACTCATTTTTTGATTAGGGCGACTTTGGCTTTAAGTTAATGAGATTTTTCTAAATAGAGGCGATACTACGCACCTTTTGGGTGTTCGGCTCCTTGGTTTTAAAAGCGTAACTAGGGCTAGGTAGACAAAAGTAAATGCGAGTTTCCTTTGTTTTGAGTTGAATTAGAAGTAACATTACAAGCAGACAGTTTTATGCTGTTTAGTGCCGATGGCAAGTCGTGTAATCGTTACTTAGCTTTAAGTAAATATAGTGGAGCAATCGTTTGAGGGTGTTATTTCTTCTTTTTTAGAGAATAGAGTAGGGTTGTGTAATGATTTTCTGAGTCAAGATTTATCTAATAACTTGAAGGGGAATTTGCTAGCGTTGCTACTTGCCAATCAATTGAAAGAAGCCGGGATTGGGAATAACGCCAAATTACTCACCAACAAATCCATTCGGAGTGATGTCATTTATTGGCTCGACCGTAAGCATGATGATATTCATGAAAACAGTTTTTTTGACCTGATTGATGCCTTCGTAAAGCACCTCAATATGACGTGCTTTGCAGGGATTACTGGGTATGAATTCCACTATGCTTACTACGACAAAGGGAGTTCGTATAAACGGCATCTGGATCAGTTTAAGAACGATCAAAAAAGAGCCTTTTCTGTGATTTTTTATTTAAATGAGAATTGGTGTTCCGCTGATGGTGGTCAGCTATGCATTTATCATAAGGACAGTGCTCAAATAATTGCTCCGATGAATGGGAAGTGTGTGTTTTTTAAGAGTAGTGAACTGGAGCATGAGGTGTTGTTGAATCATAAGCCACGCATGAGTATTACGGGGTGGTTGAAGACGAGTTGAGTTTTTGGGCAGAAGTTATTTTTCTAAATCAGTCTTTTTCTTAGGAAAGATGACAACATGAGAATGATAGTCAAAATACTGATCGAAATTGGTGGTTATAAACAGTGGCTTTTCCTGTGAAGATGCTTGGTATTTCATCGATGGCGCTCCTAACCAATTACATTCTTTCAATTTGTTATACCGAGTAATCCAGGTATGAATTCCTTGTTCGCTGAATCCCCATCCAAATTCATTTTTAGCTAATATCGCATTGATTAAAGAGTCCTGTTCTCCTAGGATGTACATTTGTTTCAAGGGAATGTCTGGTTGCCTCCAAACTGGGTATGATTGATCTTTTTTGAATGCCGTAGCACATTGTTTATACTCCTCAGAATTTTTGTTGATGATTAAATAGGCACTCCAGTCAAAATGTTTAACCAATAGATATCCAATACTCCAACCAGCTATTTCTCTTGATTTCCATCGTTCTTTATGCAATTGTTTCAACGTACTTAATTGGTCGGTGGTTAATCCAGATTTCAAGCCCTCGTAAGCGTATAGAGTACAATGCAGGCTGTCTGGCTTGGCTATTTGAGGGTTTAAACTGTTTAAGTATTCTTGGTATTGGGCAGGTGCTGCTTGTTCTCTCCATACTGTCCCGTAATATCGGCTTGTTCCTTCCTCAAAGTTTTGATAATATTCATTTTCTATCGTTGCAATTTTATTAATCGCTTTGTTCGAGTCAAAATTTGAATACTCGTTTTGAACTGTACTGTAGGCTGTGAATTTTTTCTCTTTCACATCGATTGCTCCTGCTGATTGGTTCTTTCTGACCGGCTCTGAACAGGAAGAAAGCAAACAAATTAATAGGAAGAGTAAATTTTTCATTTCTGTTAATAACTGCTACTAATTAGGTGCATTTTATCTGTTTCGATTTTCATCATTTGAGATCGATTGGCCTCCAATATTATTAATCTTCTTTTGCATTTTCTTAAGTAAACTTAATAATATCATCATTATTATTGGCAGCATAATGACTCCGAAAATAAGTGTTACACCATTTAACTGTTCAAAGAGAGCTGAATTGCTACGTTTCAATTCAATATCTCCATATTTAGTGATCAGTAGTTGTACCGCAATGAAAATAATTATAAAAATGACCCAAAGAATCAATCCTTTCTTAATGAAACTCGATGTTTTTGATAGTTCATCATATTGTTTATTATCAAGGCTAAAATTTTTATCATGCATATTCATTGTCAATTCTTGTTAGAACTGTTTGGGTCCAATTATTATCATCAATATCTAAAATAATCGTTTTGAATCCATATTTTTTGCCTTCCATTTCTACTCCCTTTGAATCATCGATATGGATATCAATACCAAACAACTTTGCGTTCTTTGATGCGGAACAATTATGTTTTGTAAGCTGTGCTCGATTGATTCGCTCATTAATTATTCTTGAAGGACTTAGCCCATAAGATTTGAAGGTTTTTGTAAGGTTTAATTTGCTTCTAAACGAGGTGGTATAAATCCAAATTTCATGACCTCTGCTTTCTAGTTCTTCAAAAAGGGTTATGGTTCCTTTTCGAAGGGGCTCTGCTCTCAATAATTTTGAAAGTAATTTTTTATCCTCTACTTCGAATTCATCTAAATAGGGAATTAAAGTGTTGTCGATGTCGAAACTGATTATCATTTAAACTGATACGATTTTTGTATTCTTTGCATAGTAAGATCATTAAAGATAAAATGTTTGCACCAGAAACCTTCTCTTACTTCGATACGATCACCTTCTCAACCGACATCGGATATTCCTTACAGTTGAGTAAATATATCCCATTTGGTAAGTCTGAAACAGCTATCCTTTTATCTTGAAAAAGTTCAAATTCCTGAAGGACATTTCCTAGAAGATCAGTAAGTTGAAACGTAAGTCCTGGTTTGATTTGATTGGAGAGTTCTATATATAATTCATCGTTTGTTGGATTGGGTGAGGCGGAAAATGCATTGGTTTCTGACAGGATATTCCGTACACTCGTAACACTACATGCGGATGCTGTTAAAAGCGAAGCCCTTGGGCCATTGAGTGTGGCGAGCATGCGCATTTTCTGACCAGTGGTAAACATTGTCATACAAGCATCGTCTGTATAGTCTAGGTAATTGTTGAAATTGATACCATTTCCAGAGCTACTACAGTTGTCTAGAAGAGGAAACGTTTGGCAACCATAGGTCTCTACATCTTGAAGGGGTGTGTCATTGACAAAATCATCTTGATTGCAGCCTCCATTCCCATCTCCCCAAACGTGTGATAGGTTTAAATAGTGTCCTACTTCGTGGGTTGTGGTGCGCCCAAGATGAGCTGGAGCAGAGTTGGCAGCAGTACCAATTCGTCCAAAATAGTGGGGAGCGATGACCACACCGTCTGCCTCATTAGGAAAAGCGCTTCCAGGCGGATAGGCATAGCCGTAGAGGTAGTAAGATAGGCCACAGACCCAAATATTCATGTATTTTTTATTGTCCCAAGGCGGAGTTCCTTTAACGGGATCATAATAATCTTCCGTTTCGCCAATCTCATTTATTGATGTTTGTTTCCTTGTAATTCCTGATGTCGGATTTCCTGCGGGATCGAAGGCCGCTAAGCAAAATTCTATTTCCGTATCGGCGGCAATCGCTTGGAAGGCTGCTGGAGTTGAGGAGTGATTGCTGTTTAATTTTCGAAAATCTTCATTCAAAACATCAATTTGGGATCGTATTTGCGCATCACTGATATTTTCTATACTAGAATTCCATACCACATGCACAACAACTGGAATCGTAACAACCGTCCGCGAATTTTGATTTATAGGGTTAGCAATCCATCTTTCTGTGAACGCATTAATGCGTTGCCGTTCTTCTTTAATGAAGGGATATTCTGCTGTATTTCTCTGTACTAAGATATCTGTTTTGCATTTGTGCTGTGCAGATGTTGTTGTACTGATGGCGGTTAGAAGGATTAGTATGATTAGAAAATGTTTCATTTTTCAATATTAAAGGTTCAGTAACTCTATTAAAAGTTGAATTTCTCAGTTTCAATTAATTATGAAACCAATTAAAGGTATAAACAATAAAGGAAAACCTAAAATATTGACTAAAGCTTACTATTTATTTTATAAAAGGATATAACAGTTTGTTCCACGTATTGAGTAGCAACTCCAATTTATCTATTTAGTAACCTGTAGCGGAAACGCCTTGATATTATCGTTTTTCGTTTTCATAATTACATAGTAAATGCCCGCTGACAATTCCAGGTTTGGTTGTATTCGATCAATGGCACCTTCTGAAACAAAAGATTGAGACCAAAGTGGTTTTCCTAGAACATCTACAATGTCAACTGCATAATCGATTCCAGCTTCAAGTCCTATAAGATTGAAGGCCGTAATTGAAGTGGAATGAAGGTTTGGTTGAACTGATAACGAACGTTCCATGTCTAACTCAGGTATGCTAGTTGATAAAGGATGATCTTCAACACCAATGTCAGGGGCAGCACCTTGGTAAGGAAGACCAATCAAAACACCAGCATCAAGACAAGGACTAGCTGCAGTCAAACCATAGTCAAACGCGCTAACGTTGACAAATAAGGGATCTGTATTGATGTTGTTGATCTCAGCGTAATTTGCAATGTCAGGATCTAAATTATCAACGGAAGAGTTTTTAACATCAATTGTGACATCATCGTTGAGGTAAAAGTTGATTGAATAACTTGTATTTCCCCAGTTGATTGTATTTTCCAGATAAATAACTAGTTTACCAACAGAATTTACCAATCCATCAATTCCCCCATCCGAACAATTTGGATTATGGATGGTGTTGTTGTAAAGCTTCCAGACCACGTTTGCCATTTGATTGACTTGAGTATAAATTCCTCCGCGTGGATTACTTCCAAACAATGTATTAGCGATGAAAACTTTGGATTCGATGGCCTGCTCTCTAAATGTCATCGCAATTCCAAAATGATTGTTGTCAACAAATCTACAATTGTAAATTGAAGTTTGAGAATAGGCGCTATGTGGTCTCAAATGAATGCCACCACCAAGACTATTCTCTCCTGATTCTACCACTTCAATACCATCTAGGACAATTGATGAGTTTGATATGTCATCTGTTGCTAGTATCAATACGCGTTCAGTAGGATGCTTGAGAATCGTTCTATTATTTTTTGGATCATAGGTCGTAAAGCTTGCGTCCCAACCTCCTTGAATCATAATCTTATAATCAACATCAAAATACCTGATGTAGTTAAAATTGGTATAGGTTCCTTCTGCTAGCCTTACAAGAACTGGCTGAGTGGTGCATAAATCCAGTTTAGTATAAACAGAGGCTAATGGATAATTTGGAGTAAAATCAAAGGTTTGAGGACTCGTAGCATCAGAAACGTCTGTTGACATTTGAAATTCAAACAGATTCAATACTTGATCACCATCTTTGTCCCACCAAGCATCTTGAGGGTTGGTGGGATCCAATCCATTCTGTGTTTCCCATCCATCTTCCATACCATCATCATCTGCATCTGCAATTTTGAATGTACTATTGGTTGGACTTGTAGTTAGACTTGTGCTGGAATTATGATTCAATTCAAATTGAATATCTTTCAGATCATCTAATTTACTCAATTCTAAGGAAGTTTGAGCATTAAGCATATACGAAACACATAGCAAGACGATCAAAGTTAATTTGGAATTCATGGTAGTATTTTTTTTCGTAAACGTCTGTATTCTTTCGTCTTAGTAAGTTTTATATCAATGGTTAAGTTATGGGAAATTATAGAAAAATTGCAATGCAAGCTAAAAAAAATGTGGTAAGAAACTGGTGTTTTATAAATGGTTAATGGTGGAATTGATTATTTAGCAGTGCTCAACACATACAGCACATTAGAAGTCAGCTTACTACTGTCCATTACCTCTACAGCAAAACCGTGTTCTCTAGCGACTTCCTCAATCAACTCCCTTCCTGTAAAGTAAAGTGTACCGCTAGCAGCCTTGTTGAAGCCTAGCAATCGCACGGAGAAAAATTCGGTCAGCCGTGTGCCTTTTTGGCGATCAGAAAGACTCGCATCCCCTTCCCGAATCAACAGGATACCGTCTTTACGCAAATGCTGTAGACAGTTGGCAATGACTTCTCGCTGCTTAGCTTCTGGTAGATAGTGCAACACATCGCTAATGATATAGGTATCCGCCGCTCGAAACTCAAACTTTGTAATGTCTCCTTGAGCAAACGAGAGGTTTGTCCCCTTCGCAAAACCATTCTGAGCAATCCTTATTTTGTCTGCATCATAATCTATCCCAAAAACGGTTCTTTCCTTGGAGGTGAAGCTTAACATGTAGGAAAGTAAACCCATCCCGCAACCCAAGTCAATGATTTCTCCTTGCTTTGGGGTGAGCGATTCGTACAACCGATAATTGTCTTCTAGTTTTACTTTTACCTTGACGTAATTTTCTATGACTGGTCCTTTATACACATAGTTCTTGATCAACCGGTCTTTGTAGTAGTCAACTGTTTCGATAGCTTCTTGAGTTTGCCTGTATTCCGCAACAAAATGCTTGCGAATCTGCTTGGATCGCTCCTTATAACCGTTGCCAAATCTGGGATCGTCTGGTTTGATTCCATCAAGGAATTTTACGGTCATCACGCCGGTGTTTACTAAGAAGTCGCTCTTTTTGTTGGTGTCGTGTACTCCGTGGAGTATGACAGGCAAAATTTCAAGTTTGAGCTGTTCAGCGATGTAGAATGCACCCTTGTGGAAACGGCCGATTTGACCATCTACGGATCGGGTGCCTTCTGGATAGACAATGATGGAGTAGCCTTTATCTACTACTGTCTGGAGCTTGTCAATGTTGCCTTCTAGGCCAATGCTAGTTGGAAAGAAATCGCCAAATTGAACAATCTTACCGAAAAACGGTGAATTATACACCCAATCGTTTGTCAACATAATCACCTTTGGATGCAACATGAGCAACAACAAAATATCAAGAAAGGAGGTATGGTTGGCAACAATGACCTTTGGTGTAGAAAAATCCTCTTTATTCGGATTGATAATCACCTTTTTGACATGCAGCATCCCATAAATCAACACCCGCGTCCCATACATGATAAAGTAATGGAAAATGAGTTTTACCCGATCACGTCCTAGTACCAATAGTAAAAAAGGAAAGAGTATAATTCCCAGAAGGGACAAAAATAAAGACCCAACCGCAAAGTAGACAAAAGCCACAACACTCGTTAAAAAATTGAAGGCTGTGTATGGGAAAAAACCTTTCCGCTTTCGGTTCAGCAAAAATACATTAAAGAGAAACGGCAAAAGGGTAAACGCAACAAGTACCACCGATGAAATACCAACCACAGAAACTAGTGCAATGGAACGAAGCGCAGGGTGCTTGGCAAAAATCAACACTCCAATACCAGTGATTGTGGTAACAGCAGAAAGCAAAATTGAGGTTTTATAGGAACCAAGATGATTGATCCCATAGGTATATTCTTGTAATAATCCTCTGGAAATGAAGATGCAATAGTCGATACCTAACCCAAAAATGAACGTACTGAGTATGATGTTGATGATGTTGAATTTGATGTCAAACAAAGACATGATTCCAAGGGTAATGACCCAGCCGATTAGGATGGGAAGAAACGTCATTAGACCAAGCTCTATGCGCCCAAAAGCAAGGATGAGCAGGCCAAGCACCAAAAATAAGGAAACCGTAACTAGGAGATTAAAGTCTTCGCGTAGGATCTTGATCAATTGACCCGTTAGATATCCACGATCAAGCACCACAGTATGATCATTCTCATTGAAGGCTTTATAGATAGCTGGTTTATTTTCCTCCGTGGTTTTTAATACCGTTAACAGGGTAGTGGAGCCGTCCTTTTCGGAGATGTATTCATTCAAAAATAGTTGACGGATTTGCTGGAAATCAGTCAGCTCGAATGGCTCAACTGGTTGATCTAGAAAGCTGTAGAACGACTTGAAGGCATCTTTTTTAAACTTAAATTTTGCGCTTTCGCGAATTAAACGCTCTTGAACAGATGCCTTGCGTTCTGCGGTCCAGAAGTCTTGCCAACGTTGGATACGCCGCTTTTGCTCTGCTTTGGAAATCAGTAAACTGTTGACAGAGGCGAATTGTTCTATGACTAGTTGGTCTGAGAGCTGATTTAAGGTTTTGTGAAGGGCTTGACTATGTTGGAGCGCCTCTTCAAGGCTTTTGCCTTCTGAAACGAGATAAACGGACTTAAGGGATACGTTTGAAATATTGTTGAGTTGATCCTCAGCGGCTTTGAGTTGCGGAGACATGTAGTTGAGGCGATCCATGTCGGTCTCAAAACCGAAATTTCGATAGGTGAATAAGGCGATAATAAACAAAACACCCACAAGAGCCATCAGAATTTTGTTTTTATGGTAGTCGTAGCCTGCTATTCGGTCTAGTAGGGTTTGCTTTGGAGCGGTATGTTGTTTTTCGGAAAGAAGTTGGGGTAATAGAATTAAGGCAAAAAGTGCTGCTGTAATGACGGCAAACGCAGCAAACATGCCCAATTGATTCATTGCTTGCGACCTGACGAGCAACAGGCACAGGAAGGCACAGCCTGTCGTTATTGCACTCATTACGATTGAAGCAGCAATATCACGAATGGTTTGTTTTATCTTGCCTGTGCTTCGAAAATGGGTAAACAGATGCAAGGAGAAGTCAAGTGTGATTCCTAGTAATACAGACCCGACACCAAGGGCAATAAGTGAGACCTTCCCAAGGATAAGATACAAGAAACCGAGTGAAATTACCGCGCCGAACAAACCGGGGAGAAAAATTTGGAAGAAGACCGATTTACTTCGGAAAAATAGAGAAATGAAGATCAGAAGCAAAACGAGGGCGATCGTTACCGTAAGGTTTATATCATTTTTAATTTGATTTGCATTGCCTACTGCCACCGCTGCAGGACCAAAATAATTGATGTTGACTTTTCCTTCATATTCAGCTTCATTCTTAGCAATAATAGAATCTAACGTTGCAAACAACTCCCCATTGATCGCTGTTTCGTTGGAGTTGTTTGCTGGAGTTAGAAAGACAAACAAGTTTTTTTTATCCTTTGTGAAAACATGATTGTTATGAATGGTAAAATTCCCTTCAATCTGCATAGAGCTTAGCTTCGACAATCCTAGGCCAGTCATGCCTATAGGATCGTTTAAAATCTGATCTTTTAAGACCATTCCAGCAGGTGATAGCAAGGTTTTGTAACTCTTTTTCAAGCTTTTGCGAAGTCCATCTTCTGCCGTACGTTCTTCAAGGAGTTTATAATCAGCCTCATCGAGATAAATCGGTAGTTTTTCATAGAAAAAACCGTACATATCTGCCATCTGATTGTTAGATATCTTATAGCGAACTTCCTCTAAATAATTGGGTGCTAAAGTCGTTTTTACTTCCTTAGAAAACTGATCCGCCACCTTGATTAACTTGTTGGCAGACAGTTGTTTGGTAGAATCTGAGGCAGTAATATTCACAACCACTCGCTCTAGGAAACGAGAATTCTGAAACACTAGATTTGCTTGCTTGATTTTATCGTTGGTTGGGATGACCTGTGAGATATCTTCTTCAAATCGCAACTGTGAAGCCAATAGCCCAAATCCTAGGAAAATCAATGTTAGTAGACCAACGAACAATGCTTTTCGAGGCTTGAAATAATCATAAAAGAGTATAAACAGCTTACCCATCTGTGCTTGTCGATTTTGAGGTTCTAAACAAGAAGAAAAGTAAGTAACTGCCAAGGCCCAAGGCTAAAGAAATAGCTGTTGCTAATACAAATGCGCCGATCAAATAGCTCGATCCCAGATTTTTGGCAGTTTCAATGGAGAAACCATCAGAAAAACTGATACTAGCTGGATCATGTCCTAAGACAAACAAGCCCGTACGGTAGCTGAAATAGATGATGAGTGGTGCCATTGCTCCAAAACTGAGATTGGAGACCAATAGAGACACGACTTTGTTAAGCTTGAAGTAGGTCGCAAAGAATACGACCAAAAGCATCTGAAAGCCCCAGAAAGGTGCTGTACTAAAGAATGCGCCTAAAGCAATTGCTCCAGCCAGTTTTTCATTAGATTCAGTGCTAGAAAGCACATAGGTTTGCCAGATTTCTTTAACGCTTTTTTTTTTGAGAGAACGGAAGAAATCCCTTGGTTTGATGTAGAATAACGCTGTTGTCACCAACACGGTATTGAGTGCACTGATGCGAGAAAAATCTTGAAATGGGCGGAAGTGGGTGATTCGCTCTTCCTTGGTAGGATAAAACACATCAATTGGAACAGAAAGAATATCGATACCTGCCCAAGCTGCTTTGACGAGTACCTCGACTTCAAACTCGTATTTTTTGGTGCGGAAGGTGATATCTTTAAGCTTTTCGACAGGGTAGAGGCGATAGCCTGATTGGGTGTCAGGAGCAGTTATGCCTGTATTAACTTTAAACCAAAAATTGGAAAACCGGTTGCCGAAGTTACTCTTGCCTGGCACATTTTCTTGCGTCATATTCCGTGCACCAATGATGATTGCATTGGGAGCTTCCTTGAGTTTTTCGATGAATACTGGTAAGTCAGAAGCTTTGTGCTGAGCGTCTGAATCAAGGGTGACCGCATACTTGTATCCGAGTTCTCTAGCCCGGATAAATCCTCTACGAAGCGCATATCCTTTACCTTGATTTTGCTTGTAGCTGATGATTTCAAGCTCTTTTCTCGATTGTAGCAACTCAAGCGTGGAATCTGTAGAGCCGTCATTGATGATGATCAGCCGATCAGTGTATTCAAGGATACTATCAATGACATTTAGAAGGGTCTTTTCGTTATTATAAGTAGGAAGAATAACGCAGCAACTGAGTTCGATTATGTCTTTAGAAATCCCAAGTTTCATACTATCTGAACTGTCCACTAAATTTAAAGTAGGTTTTATCTTCTTTAGTGATGGTGCTATAAGCGGTAGTCACCTCTCCTTCAATTGACTTAACAGTAATTTTTACAGTGACATCGGGATCTGTATCTGGATTCAGAATATTCATGAATTTGACATTGACCGCTTTTTGCAGGAATAGTGTCTTTCCTTGTTTTTGTCCAAGTAATTCCTTGACGATTTGCACCATGGTTACGCCTGGGACAATAGGATTGCCAGGAAAATGGCCCTTGAATATTTCATGGGCTGGATTAATCGAGATTCGAGCCGTTACTATATTGCTCTCTTCTTCAAATTGGGTGATGGTATAAAAGTCTTTCAATAACATTCGTCTTATTCCTGTTTACGTTTAATAGTGGTAAAACTCAAGGATAGTGGGATGTTTTGGTGTATCATGTCAATTTTGTTAGGAAATCCTTCGATAAATTCAGAAAGCTGAATGACAGTTTTCTTTCTTCCTAGTTTATTGGCTGATTCCAAAGCTGCTAAATTAGTAGTTTTAGGATCGAAAAAGTAATAATTAACTGATTTATTCGTTTTTATCCGTTTTACAAGTGAATTATCTCTTGGATTTTGATGATAAGTCGTCTGTTTTACCGATTTAGGCTGTTGCAGCAATAAGCGGATATCCTCTTCTATCATGGCAAGGATAATTGGTCGATTCAACTGTTCAAGACAGTGCTGTACACGGAATTCATTGGCAGGTGTGATCTCAAAATCAAATAGCTTTGGACCCATCGGAGGTACTAGGGCGATTTTAGTGCCGCTAGCCTCATGTTTTATGACAAACAAGCCACTGAAGGAGTTTTCTTTGAAGGTCATCTTTGACTTGAAGACATAGGTTTTGTAGTCTTTGTTGATGAGGATGGGAAGGTGGTTTTTGCTTTCTGCTGTGGACTTAAGATGTCTGTATGTTCCTAGCTGGCAGCTTGTGATGGATGTCGCAAGGAGGATGTATAGAACACTGGTTTTTATAAGATTTGATAATTCCACTGGTTAACGAATGGTTTGAATGGCAAAGGTAAGAACAATGATGGAGATATCGAATAACGAATTTCGAACTTAGATGAAGAATATTAAAAAAAGGGAATTATGAATTGGTTTGTAAGTGGTAACTTGTTGATAGTGTTTTTCTTACGTTTGAAAGTTCGAAATTCTTCAATCGATATTCATTCGCTTTAGCGTTCGATATTCCTTTATCGTCTTTATTCAACAGAAAATAATTCATCCTTCAATTCCATATTTAGCTTTTTATTTCGGAATACGATCGTTGTGTAATCACCGCTTTGTTCAAGCATTTTTACTTTATTTACAGAATAATCGTTTCGATCGAAATATAGATGGATGGCTGAAATGTATTCGGTCATTTCCTCTTCTATGGGGGTTAATACTACGTAAAAAGCATCTTTGTTTTCCTTAAACTGAAAGTTGTACATTGATTCATCTAGGACGTTTCCTTGCACGCTGCTGATGATCATATCGTTGATGCGCTGAAAGGTTTTGTTGGAAGATAGGTCGAAGTTGCTCTCGTCCTCATCGTCTACAATCTTAAGTTTGCTGTCGTTTAGGAGGATCAGATAGCTGAATGGACTGGTATACTCCCATCGGATTTTGTTGTCTTTTTTAAAAGACAGATGGCCTTCTGATTCAATCTCTTCGCTAAGGAAGCTGAGGAACTTGTATTGTGTGAAATCGCTGTCTATGGTCTCTGTAGTGTTGGCGCTTTTCTGTAGGTTTTCTTTAAAGGAGGCAATATCCTTCATAGGGTAGAAGTCTTGCGCATTTGTAGATCTGGCAAGGCTTAAAACAAAAAACAATAGAATTAGATTTCTCATAAATAACAATTAACTGATGTTGATATTGTCAATAAACGTTCCAACTATGTTTTTATGGACGAATGGTTATCTGTTTTTACTGTTTTTATAACTGTGTTCTCTTGTTTTGTATATGCAAACATCTAACTCCAAACAAATAAGACCTTTCACTTTTCAAAAAAGTAAAAGGTCTTATTTGTGCCATTAGAAATTAGATTTACGGTACTTGAGACACATTGTTCTTATTGTTCCAAGCTGCACTGCGATCAGCAGCGTCACATCGGCCATCCAAATTGACATCTTCCTGTAAATAGCCTTCTTGGTTCTTAGCGTTCCAAAGCGCTGAGCGGTCAGAAGCATTCACAACGCCATCTGAATCCGCATCACTTGAATACATGACCCACTTACCGTTATTGAGCTGTTTAGAGCCCGTTTGAGTTACATTGTAGGAATCCTGATTGAAGAACGTAAGAGAAAAGTTATTATTTACGTAGTTAATCAAAGCGACAGACATGACTGCCAAATGATTTCTATGTTCTACTACTATATAATATCCTTGATTGGTGTTCAAGGCCAAACAACTATCTACAAAGTGAATCGATCCGTCTTGCAAAAGCAAAGCTGCTGTCTTATCAGACTCCGTATTCGGACCTGTGCCACCACGAAAAGAAACAAGCACCCAGTCAACTGGTTTTAGACCTGTAGTTGCGTTAATCGCTTGATAATCTGCATCTGTAAAGCCTTGTCCTTCTGTTCCTGAGTAATTCCATGGCGCTCCGCTGTAAGGCTGTCCAGCAGGAGTTGGTGAACCAGTTGTTGGAGTCATACCTGGTAAATAACCATTATCATACAAATCAGCACTCATTAGATTGGAGACGATGCTTGCTGGTCCTTCCAATAAAACCTTGACGGTAGATTCTGTTCCAGAAGTGGTAAAGAAGTGGCTTGCTGAGTATGGTGACCAGGAACCAGCACAATCAATACGCAACTGAACTTCATATTGCTCGCAGCTTAATAAACCCGTTGCTACATCATTTGGCTGACTGGAGGAAGGCAAGACGTTCCATGTAGGAGCACCAACTTTTCTATATTGAAACTGGTGCAATACATTGCCATATGCTTGGGAAATAAAATTGGCTGAATAATTATTGACAGTACTTGAAATATCAGAAGCTGGCGGTGTCACACAAGTGCCAACCACCTGTAATGTATAATCTTCAAATTCACCGTATTGTATTTCTTCACAAGGGTTGTAATCTGAATAAAGACTGATCCCTACACGCAATTTGTAGGTGCCAGAGGCCGTTGTTGAAGGAACTAATGGGTAATTGACTTCTACTGGATTACTATTGGGAATTGAAGCGTCTTGAAATTCATAAAACACACGTTCTCCTGGATCATTGAAGCTTCCATTTCCATTGAAGTCTATCCAGATTTTCCAATGTGCATCATAGCTTGGGGTTCCGCCTTTGTAAAGTGTAAAATCAGCGCCAATTGCCGGATCAACAATAATGGTTAAGTTTGAAAAATCAACATAACCACCATCGTTCCCGGAAGGATTCGAAATGTTTTCCATATCAAGCTGATCCACCCAGTCGAAAGTACTATCTCCACTACCAAAGCAATTGCCAATAGGTGGTGAGACGGTTATGCCTGGATCGTCATTAAACACCATGTCGACAATACAGAAGGATTGAGCACCTTGGTCTGCGTAAAATGACATCCAACCATAGTTATAAGCAGATCCGCAAGCCGTTTTGAATCGGAAACCAGCGTATCCCAATGTATTGTCAAAGTCAAGATGAGTTGGAGACCAAAGAACCACTGCATCAGGATCATTGGGCGCACCTCCTCCTGCTAATTCATAACTGTAACCAGGTACAGTTGCATTTATCTGAGTTCCGAATGGCAGATTTGCTACATTTTTAGTTCCCTGTGCACAAAGCATCTCTAGCGGATTACCACCTTCATTATAGATATGGTATTCTCCAGCATTAAAAACCATTCCGATATAACCATGATACTTAGAATACCAGCTAGACCATTGCAAGTTCACCTGAGCAATGCATTGTGGATCCCCAGTGGTGTAAGTATAGGATTCATGGACAAGTTCACTGGGATCGTTGAAATCAATTGTCAATCCAGTTATATATGGCTTGAAAAGACTAGCATGGTTAACGCCTGTCACGGCATTGCTATTGAAGTTAATTGTAAAGTTGTTGAGATCATCAGCATCGACATGGCTTGCAGCGGTGCCTGAGAAGGAAACCGATACCACATTCCCACCAGTATTGGTAAGTGCGATAGTCAATCCTGCTGGAACAGCTGGGGAAACAGTATAGTGCATGCCATTTATCAAGGTCGCGATGAAATTACCTGACGAAAGTGTGATCTCATTTGTCCCTTCAATCATTCCATCATTTGCAGAAGATTCATTGAAGAAATAGCCACTTGTCGTAAGCCGTGGTGTGGCAGAATTCGGTATTAGAGTAAACACATTGCTTCCTGCTGTGCCTATGGTATCTCTTTGTGCTATCGTATCACAAAGGCAGTCCCACATTCTAGCTTTTTGACCGTTGGTAAACATGACTTGGCAACTGTAATCCATGAAATTATGTTCGTTATCAACTCCTGGATCGGCTGGGCAACTGTCAATTCCCGAGTTTGAGCAGCCGACACTGTTGTT
Source organism: uncultured Saprospiraceae bacterium (assembly GCA_937959115.1). Classification (GTDB taxonomy): domain Bacteria; phylum Bacteroidota; class Bacteroidia; order Chitinophagales; family Saprospiraceae; genus JAHDHB01. The sequence goes on along the minus strand of CALGAW010000057.1, from coordinate 47,501 downwards.
TCCTCTTGTATTGGGTGTGTCAGCGACAAAGTCATCATCGCCACAAGCTTGTGGACTAGAGACGTAAAATTGATCGCCCCAAGTATGGATGAGATTGAGCCAATGACCAACTTCGTGCGTGATTAATTCATCTAAGTAAGCATTGCCTGATGCAGTTCCGATCGTTCCGAAGTAGATATGTTTCATTACAATCCCGTCGTATTCTACGAATGGTGGCTGGTCTACTGTTCCAGGGTATTGCGCATAGCCTGAGCCACCTGCATTGTCAACTATCCAGATATTCAAATACCTAGAACGGTCCCAGTTGATGACTTGTTTTAATTGCTGCTCTCTGGATGCTCCTACATACGTTAATGGGGATACGGTTCTTGTGATCCCAGTTGTCGCATTTCCTGCAGGGTCGATTTCTGCTAGCTTAAAGGTTAATTCCACATCCGCTATGTTGTTATAATGCGGATCTGTTGTAGGGATATCCGCTCCATAGTTATTCATTTTGTTAAATGCAGCATTCAAGGTATTCATTCCATCCTGTACTTGAGCATCTCCTATGTTTTCTGGTCCACACATGTGAACGATATGGACTACAACTGGAATCACTCTGTTCATGTCACAGGCCTTGGATGATCTAGTACTTCGCTTGTTTTGTTTCGGTTTTAAGGAAGGATATTTATCATAGAGTTTTTGAGTTTGATGTTGATGATTGCAAGGTTCTACAAGCATTAAATCACTTGCAGGTCTTGATTGTCCATTTAAAGTAGAAAGAGAGGTCACCATCAAAACGAGGAAGAAGTATAAGGTTTTCAAAGGAATAGATTTTTGTTAGATAATTAATTCAAATTAAGCAAAATAAGTAAGAATTTACTAATGGATAATGATTAATTAAATAGTTCGTAACTTATTATATCTTTGAATGTTACCAATAGGGTACATAAACCGAATATAAAAGGAAGCGTTTGATTAATTTAGACGTAACCTTATGATTCATTAATCATTAACTAGCACAACGCCACTTCTGCGAGCATCTCCAACCCCTTCAAACCGACCATCAGGCAGCCGTTCAACCGTATGAACACCTCCAAAATACATGTGTTGCTCAGCCCACTGCGATACCTTCTCAGCATCAAACGATCCTTCTACCCACAATTCAGGCTCAAGATCAAAGGAACCATGCTCTAAGTGACATCTCGGCGCACCAACGGCTTGCTCTGCAGTCATTCCGTAATCAAGTAAATAGGAAATCACTTGCAAGACCATCGTAGGGATTCGCCCAGCGCCTCCAGTACCAAGCGCATATCGAATCGTATCTTGATTGTCCAAGATCAGTGTTGGGGACATCATGGAAGACAACCGTTGGTCAGGCGCCCAGCTATGAAAGCCACCAGGTAACAGAGCGGCTTCGCCTAGCATATTGTTGAGCATGACGTTGGTCCCTTCTATCATGTATCCAGAGCCTTCTCCATTGGAAGTGGTAACAGATATAGCATTTCCGTGTTCATCCATTACATTGAAATGCGTTGTGCTTCCCCATTTTTTACCTCCTGCCTCCTTGAAGTTTGATTTGATATTAGACTCCTTAGCCAACAAGAGATTTAAACCGTCAACGGTTCTGTCTACGCCTTCGAGATATTGAAACACCTCAAACATCCGATTGGTATGTGCTGGATCTGTATGCTTGTTAAAACTTCGGTCTGCTTGCAATTTGTTTAATCCAAGTGCAATCAATGGCCCACCAATGGACGGTAAATCGTTTGTAAGTACGGTGTGTCCCCTATAGTTAAATGATAGCGGATTGCGCACTATTGCTTGGTAAGAGGCGAGATCCTTATAACTGATAAATCCGCCTTTCTCTTGACTGTCTTTTGCGATTTTTTGAGCAATTTCTCCTTTGTAGAATAAATCCTTGCCCTCAAACCTCAAGCATTCTAGGAAATCGGCAAAAACAGGCATTCCAACAACATCTCCTTCTTTGACCAGACTGCCGTCTTCCTTGGTAAACAGTGCTCTAGATTCTGGGTGCACGCGTAGCATAGATTCTAGGACGCTGTAGTCAAATTCCTGAAAATCATCAACCAGTGAGCCTTTTCTAGCAATTTGAAGGGCGGGTTCGATCAATTCTTTGAAGGGTAGGGTGGCAAACTGTTCGTACAAGGCATAAATCCCTGCTAGGGTTCCTGGGGCAGCGATGGCACCCATGCCAATTTGAAAGTCTTCTTGAGTATTTCCAAAATCAATGGTGTGCGGATAAAACTCAATTTGATCAAGTGGTCGTTTTTGCTTTGGAGTTTGGCAAAATGCATCTATAATTACGGTTTTACCTTCTTGCGTAAATAGGTTGAAAAATGTTCCTCCACCAAGGGAACTCATGCAAAACTCATTGATGCAAGCCGCGAAGCTCATGGAAATTGCTGCATCAAATGCATTTCCCCCTTCATCAAGAATTTGAATACCAGCCCAAGCAGTTTGAGCATGCCCCGCAGTAATGATACCCTTTGTTTTTTTCATAGGATTATACGTCGAATCACAATATTAACAATTAGCAATGATTAATTATCAATGATTAATGTTTAATTATTAATTATTAACGTTGACTTTTTGTCTTTGAGACGGTTAACTGAAATCAGTTTTTATGATGTAGTTCAAGCACTGAAGGTGCGATAGAACGAACTTTGGAAAAAGAGTTGCAAGAACGAAACGTGCCTTAAGTACAACATTATTCCGTTGTTAATTAGCCTTTAATAATTAGTTGGATTTTTTCTTCAAATTAAGATAGTCAATGAAGTACAAGAGTTTCACAGAAAACAGGTTTGACTGGTCAGCTGTGATTGTTTCTTTGAAGTTGTTTCCAAAATTATAATCAGTATCATTGGAAAACGTATTGATGATGTCTTTCCAAACAATGCTTAGTTGGCTACCTGGCTGAAATTCCCAACTATAAACCATGTCCACTGTAAAGGCATTGTAATTGATGTCGTTCTTAGATAGGCCATCCTCCAAGCCATCATAGGTTGTTGGCATTGGATATCCATCATTACCAAGAAGGAAATAGGATTCATAATCTGCTTTCGACCAATAATGTCTTGCTCTGAAATCAATGCCCATTTTACTTGTGAAAATATATTTTAAATTGATTACGTTAGAATAGGTATTCAACGCTCTTCTACCAAAAATTATATCCGTTTCACTTAACTCCTCAACCCAGCCTGTATCATTCTCTCCATTGTAGTAGCTAAATGTATATTCTAGGGATAATTTATCGGTCAGTACAAGAGAAGGACGCATTCCAAAATCATATAGATATCGATTTTTTTCATTTACAATACCAAAACTCCCAAACAAACGCATTACAAACTTCTTACTTCGATCAGTATTGAAACTGAAGCCTGAAGCCCAATAGGCTGGAATACGAAGAAATCTCCCAGTAGATCGAGGTTCATCATAATCGAATGAACCAAACGGAATAAAGTAGCCCCAATGCTCAAAGTCCATCCGATTTTTGAACATTCCTCCATAAAAAGGATTAAGGTTGAACGATCGGTATCTGTTTGGCTTGTAGAGTTGTTCTAATGCTGTGTTTGATCCTACAAACGCCCTAAGAAAGGGCCCGAATGGGTCAAACTGCCTATAAATGATTCGACCGAAAAACCGATTATAATTGTTTCGTCTTAAGAATCCTAGATCATTGTGGTCGTATTGGTTGCTTACAATTTCAATGCCTGCTCTATAGTTTAGATTTCCACTTATTCGACCAGCATAAAGTTCTGAGCGATGGCCTAATTCTACATCACTAAAACCATCAAAGTATTTTTGACTGAGCATAGCCATGCCACTGACATCAAATTTATTTCCTTTATCACTTAGTCGAAACACCGTACCCGTGACATTGGCTTCATAATTGTCGCCACCACCTTCCCGCCACACATTGGTATTGATAAAGGTAAGGGATGAATTGTTTTTTAGGTTTTGGTCAAACACTAACACATTATAATTGGTTAATGGGCTTGTTTGAATTTGGCGTGAATTCCCAGTAGAATCAACCAGCTCAGCATTTGTCCGAGCACCTATTGCGTTAAACAGGCCAATTCCCAATCCACTTGCAGTTCGACCTGAAAGTTTGGTGGCATTTAGCAGTTGCGTATTCGAAGAATTTTTAAGAATGGTTTCCCCTGATGATTCTGCTTCATCCTGCACATCATAATAGCCAGCAGGTCTTCCACCAACTCTTCTTGAATAAAAGAGATTCCCCTTTCCAAACAAGTCAGTACCTTCTGTAAAAAACTGTCTCCGTTCATCAAATTGGACTTCAAATGAGTTAAGGTTTAGAATTTGATCATCTGAAGCTGTTTGTCCAAAGTCAGGAATCAAGGTCATATCAAGGGTGAATGCATCGTTTATTCCATATTTGATATCCATCCCTGCATTAAAACTATTCCGCCAGTTTTTGATCGCTGGATCATTATAAGGATAATGGGATAAGTTGTAAGACACATAAGGATAAAGAAATAATCGTACTGGTGGGTCAACATTTTTTATCGTATTGACTTCACCAAATTGGCTAAAAAAGCCATCTACCTTTGGGTCGATCTTATTCCACCAGACCTCCTCTGCCTTTCGATTCATGGTTCGTTGAAAGTTGATTCCCCATTCTTGTACTTCCTTCTTAGGGAAACGCAAGGCAGAGTAGGGGATTCTGATCTCAACAATCCAACCTTTATCATTAAATGAAACTGCGCTTTTCCATACTGCATTCCAGTTTGAGTCTTCACCGTTCAGTGAATAGGTGGCGTCCACTTGCACATTACTTGCTGTGACTAAGAAACCGATACCTTCAATTCCACTTTTGTATGGATCAATGAAAATGCCGAAATGGGATGCTTGTCCTATGTTATCTCGTTGAGCAAGTCCTTTACGAATTTGATCTGGTTCGTCGTCATACATGAAAGCGCTTATGTACAAGGCGGCATCATCATATAACATTTTTACATTGGTCTTTTGAGAAGCTGGAGGACCGTATACTGGTTCCAATTGAGTAAAGTCTGTTGCGATTTTGGCTGATTCCCAGGCTGCTTCATCTAGAATCCCATCAATTTTTATAGGAGTATTGACCCGTTTAGCATCGGTATGTTTCGTTTCTGGATTGGTTTGTGACCAAAGAGATGTTGTTATCAAGAATAGTATTACAAGAAGCGATATTCTCATATTCAAAGGTACAATTTGTTGTATATAACGATTAACTTAATCGATAAGTTCCACAAACTTATAGATGAACAACGTTTTAATGAATAAGTATTGAAAATTAGATTTTAATCATCCAGCTTCAATACCTCTAGGAATGCCTTTTGAGGAACTTCTACTGAACCAATCTGACGCATTTTTTTCTTCCCTTTCTTTTGCTTTTCAAGAAGCTTACGTTTTCTTGTGATGTCACCACCATAACACTTAGCAGTTACATCTTTTCGCAGTGCAGAAATGGTTTCCCTAGCGATGACTTTTTGGCCTATTGCTGCCTGAATCGCAATCTTAAACTGCTGACGCGGTAATAAGTCTTTTAGCTTTGAGCATAACCGACGTCCAAAAGAATAGGCTTTGTCTACATGGATCAAGGAAGAAAAGGCATCTACATTTTCGCCGTTTAGCTTAATATCAAGCTTGACCAACTCCGATTGTCGGTAGTTTGTCAACTCGTAGTCAAAAGAGGCATAGCCACGAGAGATTGACTTCAATTTATCGTAAAAATCAAACACGATTTCAGCCAATGGCAAATCAAATGTTAGCTCAATACGTGATTCTGTTAAGTAGACTTGATTTATGATTTCACCTCGCCTGTCCATACACAACGCCATGATAGGACCAATGTAATCTGGCTTCGAAATGATCTGGGCACGGATATAGGGTTCCTCAACATATTTCAAGACAGTAGGTTCAGGTAGATCAGTTGGATTATGGATCGTGATTTGCTCGTCATCTTTTTTCAGATAAGCCTTATACATAACGTTCGGTACCGTAGTAATGATACTCATCTCGAACTCTCTCCACAGGCGTTCTTGAATGATTTCGAGGTGCAACATCCCCAGGAAGCCGCAGCGGAAACCAAAACCAAGAGCAATAGAGCTTTCTGGTTCGAAGATAAGTGAAGCATCATTCAATTGAAGCTTTTCTAGGCTATCTCTCAAATCCTCAAAATCATCATTGTCTATTGGGAAAATGCCCGCAAAAACCATAGGCTTCACGTCCTCAAAACCTTGAATTGCTTCAGCACAAGGATCATTGTGCAACGTAATCGTATCCCCTACCTTAATTTCTTTGGATTGTTTGATGCCTGTAACAATATAGCCAACATTTCCAGCTTCCATTTTCTTTTTAGGAGAAAGATCCATTTTTAGAATGCCTACCTCATCAGCTGAATAATCCTTTCCAGTATTGAAGAAACGAATACGATCTCCTTTTCTAAGCACACCGTTGAGAATACGGTAATATGCAATTACGCCTCTGTATACGTTGAAGTTAGAATCAAAAATCAATGCTTGCAATGGTACATCAGCACTTCCCTTTGGCGGAGGGACACGTTCGATAATTGCATTCATGATATCCTCTACTCCTTCACCTGTTTTTCCACTCGCCAGTACTATTTCCTCTACTTTTCCGCCAATTAGATCAAGGATTTGGTCAGAAACCTCTTCAATCATGGCACTCGGCATGTCAATTTTGTTGATGACAGGAATGATTTCCAAATCATGCTCAATTGCTAAGTACAAATTGGAAATTGTCTGGGCCTGAATCCCTTGTGTCGCATCTACAATCAGCAATGCTCCTTCACAAGCTGCGATTGATCTCGAAACTTCATAGGAAAAATCTACATGGCCAGGGGTATCGATCAAGTTAAGTACATATTGCTTACCATCTGAATGCTCATGATCCATTTGAATCGCCTTACTCTTAATCGTAATGCCTCGTTCCCGTTCGATATCCATGCTATCTAAAGCCTGTGCCTGCATGTCTCTCTGCTCAATGGTATTGGTAAACTCCAACAGACGATCCGCCAGTGTACTTTTACCATGATCAATATGCGCAATGATGCAGAAATTTCTGATATTTTCCATAAGCTGCAAAGATAAGGAAATTATTAGTTAATAATTGAAAATGATTTGATGCAGAAAAGAAGTAGGATCCTCACGGGTAAATTAATAATTCTCATTAAAAATCCACTAAATCCATAAAATCCGACAAATCTTAATCTGTCTTTACTGCAAACAGATTTTCTTGACAATAGTTTCCGCTCCGATCATAATTCTCAGCAAGTAGATTCCTCTTGGCAACTGATGGACGTTGAGGTTTTTACTTAACTCGGATACATTAAGCATTTCCTCTTTTTGAAGGAGTTGCCCCTGAATACTATATAAGCGGTACGTCACATTAGATTTCTCTAGCAGTTTAATGTCTAGATACAAGACATCAAAAGCGGGGTTAGGGTAGGCTACCAAATGAGCACCTGAACTCTCCGTCTGGTTGTTCATAGAACCTCCACCTACAAAAATACAGGTGATTTTTGCGCAGCCATTTGCATCAGTCACCGTAGCACAATGATTTCCAGCTGTAAGCTGATTGGTTGTAGGAACTGTCACTCCATTATCCCATAAATAGGAATAGGGTGGTGTTCCGCCTGTGGTACTTACTGTTGCAGTTCCATCTGATGCTCCTGGGCTTGAAACTGGCGTTGAGCTTGTCGTCAAAGAAATTAGAGGCGGGCCTTCAATTACGAAGGAAACTATGCTTGTACAGCTATTTGCACCTGTGACCGTCACGGTGTAAGTGCCGACACATAAGTTAGCTTCGGAAGAAGTTGTTTGGCCTGTGTCCCAAAAATAAGAATATGGCGGAACCCCGTTCGAAGCACTAATCGTAGCAGAACCATTGCAAATACTACTACAAACTACATCCACTGTTGTTGTAGAAACACTGATTGGAATGGTGTCAAAAATGGTAGATGCTGCTGTCCCCTCGCACCCGTTGGCATCTGCAATCGTAACAGAATAAGTACCGGGGCATAATCCAGTTACGGTTTGGGTATTTGCACCTGTACTCCATAAATAGATGAAAGGAGGACTTCCTCCTGCAAGGATTACCGTAGAAGAACCATCACAAGTATTACTACATGTTGCATTTGTTGAAGATGTAGTGGCCGTCATGCTTGGAAGGTCGAAAATATTAGTCAATAAAGTAGAATCAATTGTTACACAACCATTGCTATCTGTTACCGTGACGATATGCATTCCATTACTAAGATTATAAGCAGTTGAATTAGTTGCGCCATTGCTCCATTGATAGGAAAAAGGAGGAATTCCTCCTTGTGTCTTGACCAATAAGGAACTGTTTGAACAACCACATCCATAATTTTTTAGAAAAGAGGTAGTGACTGGGCAACCTGTGCTGATAAAGCAAGTACTTTCAGCACAAAAACCATTGTTTGATACGGTAACACAATGGAAACCAGGGCTTAGGCCAGTAGCGGTTTGGGTCGTTTGTCCATTATCCCATAAATAATTCAAGTAGGAAGAAGCCGAATTCACTGTGGCTGTTGTTGCGGTATAACTAGTTGTAAAAGAAAAAGCGTCTCTTTCCTGCACAATCAAAGTATGATAAACAACACATCCTATGTTATCAGTGACTTCAACCTCATAATTTCCAAGGGACAGATTCGTTACTCCTTCTACTGTTTCACCATTACTCCACAAATAAGTATAAGGAGGCGAACCTCCGTTAACACTAACCGTACCGACTCCATTGGATGCTCCATTACAAACGTAAAATATTGGTGCACTAGTAACTGAAAAGGCGCATGCATTTTGAATGATGGCGCTGGATTCCTTGGTACAGCCAGTGCCGTCTGTAACAGTATATCCGTAGATTCCAGGACTAACGCCAGCCAGTGTACTAGTTGTGGCTCCCGTTTCCCATAAATAGGTGATTGGCGCCATTCCTGATTGAACAGTGATTGTAGCAGAATTGTTTGTTGTTCCGTGACCCACAATTAGTTGTGTAAACCCAGTAAAGGTAACCGTCTTTACTGTCGTACAACAGTCAGAATCAGTTACAGTAAGGCCATAGTTGCCTGGGCCTAATGATTCAAAAATCGCAGTGTTTCCAACGATTACTTCACCAAACGTCCATTCAAAAACATAAGGGGAAACACCAGATGTTGGCGTTATTTCAATATCGGTTAAATTCTCACACATTTGTTGATTAAAGAAAATGTGATTGATCACAAGCGGGCAAGCGTTTAGTCCGTCAGTTGCAGTTGCGCTGTTTATATCTTTTGTCGAATATAAACAAGCAGTTGCGTTTTCGAAATTTGCCTTGGTAAGCGCAGGAAGGATTAGTAAAAAGCTAACTAACACGATTTTAAAGAGAGGATTAATATGTTTCAAAGTTTTACGTTTTATATTATACTTATTAAGAATAGGTTATGGATTTAGGTGGGTTTGGATAAATTTTTTCTCATTATTAAACACTTCTAAGATAGATAGATTTCTTTAGAAATTAGTTTTATTTAGGTAAACGAAACATTTATGCGAAATGCTGTGTTCAATAACTGAAATTGATTTATTTATTGAAAATTGATAATGATTGAAGTAAATTTCGGGTGAATTGAAAATTGATAATGATAAATAAAACATGAAGGATACATTTGATATTTATTTGAAACCTACTTATTTTATTGATAGTGATCACTTGGATGTAATTGATTATGCAAGATCAATTGTTAAGACTGAAATGACTTCCCTAGAAGCTGCAAAGGCATTGTATCTGGCGGTTAGAGATGGCTTTTTCTATTCACCATACGAGCTCGATTTCAAGCACCAAAGCCTAATGGCAAGTAATCTGCTTAACAGAACACCGAAAGTGGGGTATTGCATTGAAAAAGCTTGCTTACTAGCAGCTTGCGGTCGTGTTGTTGGAATTCCCACCAGATTAGGCTTTAGCAATGTACGTAATCACATCGGTACTGAGAAATTAGTTGAAGTGCTAAAAACAGACTTGATGGTCTTTCATGGGTATACAGAATTTTATTTGAATGAGAAATGGGTCAAAGCGACTCCTGCGTTCAACTTAGAACTCTGCAATAAGTTAAAGGTTGAACCGCTAGCGTTTGATGGACATTCAGACTCAATTTTACAAGAGTTTGATAGTGACGGTCAAGTATACATGGAGTTTGAACATGATTATGGTCAATTTCATGATATACCACATGACTTGATGATACGCGAAATGATTAAGTATTACCCGCACTTGATGACTGAAAAGCGATTTAAAGAATTTGGTATGGCTCAACATATCAATTATTATAATTTTCTAGCAAAAAGCAATAATGAGTAAACTGTTTGAAACAGAGAAGGTAAGCGGAAAACACGAGTTGAAATGGAAAATATTATCCCGATTAGCACCTCCACTGTGGGCGTCTGGAGGCCGAGTTCGCTTTATCTCTGAAGACTGGCAAGAAGTTCATGTCTCCTTACGATTGCGGCCATTAACTAAGAATATTGTTGGGACTATATTTGGCGGCTCATTATACAGTTCTGTCGATCCAATTTATATGCTGATGTGGATGAAAATCCTTGGCAAATCCTACATCGTTTGGGACAAGGCCGCTACGATTCAGTTTCTTCGACCAGGCAAAGGTAAACTTAGAGCACGGTTTTTGATACCAGATGATGAACTTCATATTGTTCGCCAATTATTTGAAGAAAATGATCACTTTGATCGGGTGTATGAGGTAATTTATCTAAATGAACGTAATAGAATAGTTGCCAAAATCGGAAAAACCATCTATTTTGCAAAAAAAGAGTTTTATGACAATAAGAAACATAAGAAATAGTAGCTATCTCCTTTTATTTTTCTTTTTTATCACTTGCACAAGTTGTACACCAGATCCTCCAGAGTGTGAGGCCTGTCCTGGACTAAACTCCCTAGAAACTTATCTTGAAACGAACAGTGATTTTTCAACAGATGATCAACTGATTGCTTGTGCGGCTGGCGGGCAAACTATTTTTCTAGAAGATGCTACCAGACCCTTGTCAATTCTATATTACCCTTTGCCTGGCGCTTATGAATTTAGATACTTCGAAACTGAAACTATTGATGTTGCGCCATCTGACTTTAGCAATTATAAAGAGCTAGGAATTGAACAATTGGAACTCTTAAATGGGTTTTTACATTACTTTAAACGGACTAGTATCGATAATGACCGTTGGGCAATTGTAACGTACAAGGTGGATAATACGATTCACTATTGTAATCCAATTCATTTAAAATTATCAACCAAGCCTACTGTTTATGATCCTTTAGTTGTGAGTATAGATCAATCTGTTAGCGTAGAGCCAGAATTCACTTGGACAGAAGGAGGCACGACTGATAATTTCATTTATTTTCAGGTGATTTCTGACCAAGATGGAAATGTGGTCTCCGCCACCTATACTAATGATCAGCGATTTAAGTACTATGATCTCTCAAATGTTGTCATTAAATTAACGGAAGATCCGATCAATCCTGCGTTAAACTCAAATAGTTTATACAGATTTACAATGATGGGTGTCAGTGAAGACAATTGGGTGAATCTAGCTGCAGAGAAGGTGTTTTTCACAAACTAACAGCTTTTCAATACATCGCCGACTATTACAAGCAGTTTCCCCAACCCCAAAAAAAATCCCAAATCCGATGTAAAATCAAATTTGGGATTAACAAAATATAGCTCAACTCTTAATTACTTTGAAGGCGGATCATCACCTAGATCTGTATAACCGAAATCATGTCTTAAATCACAATTTGGATCTGGCAGCCCTGGAATAGGTGGTGCAGTTGTTGATTGATGGTCAAGCACTCCGTCAAAATCGTACGTCTTTGTCCATGTTCCTTCTGGGACGCCTGGGCCATTTGGAACACCTAAGTCATCAAACCCGTCATTACCACTACCCGCGCCAACATAGGTGCCATTTGCTTGTAAAACGAAGGCTTGATTAGCTGCGAGCGTACCAAGTGAAAGACTAGGCGTAATCGTTTGCGTTGCAAAACCGGCACAAGCACCACTAAATGTGCTATTGATTGCAGGAATCGTGTTGTCTGTATTGCTTCCAAACTCTAGAGAAAACACCACCGCTCCAGTAGGATCCATGACCACGATCATGTCGTTACTATTAGCAAAGCCCATGTTAGTGGAGCTGCTTTTTACATAAGCTGTGTCATCGTAATCACAGTTAGGAAGTGAGTCACATCCTCCACAAAGTACAAGAACGCCGTCCGCTGGAATTACAGCAGTTGGGGGCAATGTGATCGCACCATCACCATCAGAAATCACCCAGCAGCCAACACTCGTTCCTGGAACACCTGTTAACTCAATGTATTCACCGTTTTCCGTTGATCCCCAAGCACTTCCGTCTGTGCAGTTACCTCCACCGAAATAGTCGACTAGGAATTGAGAAACATAGACGCCACCATATTGGACAAGTTGAGGAAGGGTAGTTGTATCTATTTCTACAATATAATCAAGCTCACAGGTTATTCCATCGAATAAATAGTGACCTGAGGCATCTGTTGCTTGACTTTCTACTATGGCACCAGTAATATCTTTTAGTAAAACAGTAACGCCAACTATTCCTACCTCAGTTGCATCTTGAACACCATTACTGTTTGCATCCAACCAAACCAAATCTCCAATACAGCAAAAACAACTCGTGTTTTCCGTCAGATTAAGGATGGACTGATATGCGCACCCGTTTCCATCAGTTTGTGCCACGGTATATTGCCCGGCTGTAGTATAAACCGTGTTATTCACAGACCAAGTATACGTTTCACCTGTGCAGTATTCAGCGTTGGTGACTTGGTCCGTTACATAGAGGCAAGGTTTTGTTTCAAACACCCCAGGACTTGTGCAGTTTATTTGTGCAGTCATTTGGAAACCAATCACTGTAAGTAACAATATTGTAAAGCTAAATGCCTTGAAATTTATGGTTGACATTGTTTCAGTTGATTTTATAGTTGCTCGGTCAGCCTCTATTGAAGGAGCTGAAAGAGTAGTTGCTGAGTTTATAAATTGCGTATTCATAACGTTTGTTTTTCTGTTGTTAATTAATTATTCGAAATAAACTAATCGTTCTGAATCCGTATTATTCAAAATATTGCATTCTCCTCCGCTAAAGGGTCGAATCGTAGCCGTAATTGTTGTCTGCCCATCTGTTGATTGTGGATCATATGTCGAAGCATATCCAAATGCGGAAGAATTGCTTCCAGTAATCACTTGGCTGCTTGCAGTATATTCGAATGTATGCACAATACCATTATTTCCTAGGTACGTCCAATCTGGATTATCAAAGGTCAACAACCCACAAGTCGTTAAGGTCTGATCCCAAGTAAAGGTAAACCGTGGATCTGATGGCATAGTTACTTTTATCGATGAGCTATCCGTTGTGATTCCATTCAATTCTGATACCTCGACTGACACGCAGACGCTACTGATTCCAGCAATGTTGCCAGGTAAAATCGTAGTGATCGGTGTTAAGTCAGGACATAATTTAGGACAGGTATTTTGATCCGCTATTACAGGAAGGGTGATGCTTCCTGATACAAAATCACAAGGATCAAGCGGATCTGTTTGATCTAGGCATTCCGTTGCATTTGTTACACCGTCAGCATCACAATCTGAGCTACCTATTGGATTGTTCGGATCATTCGTCAATAAGGTGCAGATATCAATTTGCTCACTTACTACAGTAGCGCAGTCATCACTAGAAACACTAGGATTACCTCCATTGTTACATTCTGTCCAGTTATCAATACCACCGTTGTCACAGTCCAGTGTTGCCATAGGATGAGTTGGGTCGTAGTTGATTAATTGGCAAATGTTGATATTGTTATCAATGGCTGCTTGACAATCATCAGTTGGATCTGCTGGGGTTTCACCACTTAGACATTCATCAAGATTCATTACACCACCACCATCGCAATCTTGATTTGCTAGGGGATGTGCTTCATTTCCATTAATGATTGTACAAAGATCAAGACCAGCAGAAAGTGCGATCATGCAATCATCTGATGGCTCTAAAGGATCCCCTCCAGCAGCACATTCGTCTGCATTTGTGATTCCTCCTCCATCACAGTCAAGCGTACTTGCTGCATGGGTTGGATCTGCTAGGATTTCTGCACAAATATCAATTGTTCCATCTGATGCTTCATCACAAATAGAAGGTGGGCAACTTGTATCATCACTTGGATTAGAAGGATTGCCACCGTCCATACATTCTTGAAGGTTAGGTATTCCACCATTATCACAATCTAAACTTGCCCATGGGTGCGTTGGATCATTATCAATGATTAAACATAAATCTAAGTCAGCAGTGGCAGCAGACTGGCAATCGTCCATTGGGTCATTTGGATCACCGGCACCATCCACACATTCTGTATAATTGTCAATTCCTCCATTATCACAGTCTAATGCTGCAAGTGGATGGTTTGGATCAAAGTTGATTAGCATACAAATGTCAATACCACCTGCTTTAGCAACTGTACAGTCGTCTGATGGATCAGCAGGGTCACCTCCGTTTTCGCACTCTGTATAATTATCAATTCCACCGTTATCACAATCAATTGATGCCATCGGATGATTGGGATCACTGTTGATGACTGAGCAAATGTCTTCTCCTGCTGCAATTGTGACTTGACAATCATCTGCAGGGTCGAATGGATCACCACCATTATCGCATTCTGTTTGATTGTTAATGCCACCGTTGTCACAATCTATAGTAGCCAATGCACTATTCGGATTGAGGACTAGGATGGAACAAATATCTGCATCTATTTCTATTGCAGTTTGACAATCATCGTCAGGATTTGATGGATCTTCTCCATTTAAACATTCAATTAAATTGGGAATACCACCATTGTCACAATCAGTAGTTGCCATTGGATGATTCGGATCGTTTGCAATGATGGCGCAAATGTTAGCACTATCAGCTATTGCAGCCATGCAGTCATCTGCAGCATCATTTGGATCAGAACCAATTACGCATTCAGAAATGTTTGACATTCCTCCACCATCACAATCCTGGTTAGCAAGTGGATGGTTCGGGTCATTGTCTATTAGGGCACAAACATTTATGTTGCATAAGATAACCGCTTCACAGTCATCACTTGGCTCATTCGGGTCTGTTTCATGTTGACATTCCAGATAATTAGGAACACCTCCATTATCACAGTCTAGGGAGGCCAAGGGGTGTCCTGGATCACTCACAATGATCAAACAGATATCGATGTTCTGGTCTATAACAGTTTCACAGTCATCAACTGGGTCACTTGGGTTTTCACCACTCATACATTCAGTATAGTTATCAATTCCACCATTATCACAGTCCAGTGAAGCCATTGGATGATTTGGATCGTAGTTGATTAACATACAAATATTAATGCCCTCATCGATTGCTGCTTGACAATCATCTGATGGTTCAAATGGATCTTCACCACTTGCACATTCTTTAAGGTTGTCAACCCCTCCATTATCGCAGTCTTGTGTTGCCAATGGATTAGTAGGATCCGCGAGGATTATTGCACAAATATCTATTCCAGCGGCTTCAGCAATCTGACAATCATCATTAGGATCCAATGGGTCTCCATTATTGTTACATTCGGTAGCATTATCAACCCCTCCGTTATCACAATCTAATGTTCCTAATGGATCATTTGGATTGGAAGCAAGAACTATACAAATATCGATGTTGTTTATTACAGCTAGCTTACAAAGGTCAATATCACAAGGATTATCATCAATTGGATCATTTGGATCATCACCAGCATCACATTCAGTTTGGTTATCAACTCCGCCATTATCACAATCCAAGGTTGCCCAAGGATGCGCGCCTGTTGTACCTATAATTGTACAAATGTCGATATCGGCATCTACTGCTGCAATACAATCATCAGCAGGATCACTAGGATCTTCTCCAGTTGTACATTCAACGATATTAATTATTCCACCATTATCACAATCAAGTGAAGCCATTGGGTGGTTTGGATCTAAATTGATTAATGCGCAAATATTAATATTTCCATCAATTGCAGACTGACAATCATCAGAAGGATCAAGTGGATCTTCTCCAGTGTTACACTCCGTCGCATTGTCTACACCACCATTATCACAATCTAATGTGGCGATGGGATGATTTGGATCAGCAGCAATAACCGTACAAATGTCGAATATGCCATTGTTTGCTGCATCGCACAGATCACAAGGGACTGCGGTATTGACAGCAATCGAAGTGGTTTCACTACATCCATTTGCATCAGTAACAGTTGCTAAGTAAGTACCAGCACTCAAGCCAGTTGCTGTTTCTGTTGTTTGGTTTCCTGTTGTAGTATCCCAATTGTAAGAATAGGGTACAGTTCCATTTGTTGCAATTATGGTTGCTGTTCCATCGCTTGTTAATCCACAGCTGACAGGAGTTGTAGTATTCGTTAAGAGTAACTGGATAGGGTTGACTATTGACACTGACGTCGTAGAATTACATCCGTTGGAATCTGTAACGGTAACTATATAAGTTCCTGCTGCAAGTCCAGTTGCCATTGCAGTTTGTTGACCAATAGGACCGTTTTGACTCGAACTCCAGTTGTATTGAAAAGGTGGTGTTCCTCCTGCTGCAGTAGCAGTAGCACTTCCATCTGAACCTTGAGGACAGGTTGGATTCGTTGTTGAAGTATTCGTAATTATAGCATTTGGCTCACTAACCGTTGCTGAACAGATAGTGAAACATCCATTCATATCTGTAACCGTTAAGTTGTAGACACCTTCAGACAATCCTGTAGCAGTTTGAGTTGATTGTCCATTGCTCCAAAGAAATGAATAGCCAGGTGTTCCACCAGACGCGGTGCCATTTGCTGTGCCATCGCCGCCGCCATTGCAAGAAACTAATGTACTAGTTGTAGAACATTGCAATTCAGAAGGTTCTGAAACTAAAATTGAACAGGTCGATAGACATCCATTTGTATCTACAACAGATAATGTATAGTTTCCTGCAGTTAAACCAGTTGCGGTAGCATTAGTTTGTCCAATTGGACCGTTCTGACTTGAACTCCAAGCAAAGCTATATGGGGGCGTTCCGCCAGTAACAGTGCTTATTGCAGATCCGTCCGATCCTTCTGCACAACTAACATCTGTCATTGATAAAGTACAAGAGAGTAACATTGGTTGAGTAATCGTAACCATGCAAGTTGTTTCACACTCATTTGCATCGGAAACTGTAACGGTGTAAGATCCAGCTATAAGTCCATTGTTTGTTTGTAAGGTGCTGCCGTTACTCCAGTTGAAGCTGTATGGCGCTGTGCCTCCAACAGGGATTACGGTGGCAAATCCATTGTTTCCATTAAAGCAACTTACATTTTGACTGTTTGTTGTACAAGTCAGTAATGCGGGTTCAGTTATCATAATGGAGCAAGTAGAAACACACCCGCTTGCATCTGTAACGGTAGCTACCACCATTCCCACGGATAAACCAGTTATGGTCTCTGTAGTGGCTCCATTTTGCCATACGTAGGTATAACTGGGTGTTCCTCCAGTGGCTAAAAGAGTTGCTGTACCATCTGCACCACTATTACAAGAGATGTTTGTTGCAGAAATAGAACAGTCTAGTGATTCTATTATACAGATACAGCAAAAGAAATTACAATAATCATAATTAAAACATCCTTGAGTTGTTGTTCCTATGCTATGGATATTATCGCCAACGATTGGTAACGGAACTGGTGGATTGTTTGAATCATATACAATAGGATAAACTCTATAACATGCCAACGCTTGAACATCATTTGTGAAATCACCAGTCGTATTTACTGCAATGACATCACCGTTCTGATTTACTAGATAGTAATTCTTGATTTGAGTAGTATCCATTTCATCTGAAGAACCCGTCGTTCGAATGATGATAGAATCTCCGAGTTTAAAGGTGTCAACTTCTAAGCAGACTGCTTCAAGCGGTTCTGTGATTAGTACCACGCCAGTGACTGAGCATCCATTTGCATCAGAAATGGTTACCATATAAGTTCCTTCTGATAGCCCGATGATTGTATCCGTCGTTGCCCCATTGGACCATGAATAGCTGTAGGCAGGCGTTCCTAGTGAAGCCGAAGCAGCAGCACTGCCATTCGCCCCGCCATTACAAGTGATGTCATTAACAACAGTTGCACTTCCAATTAAGTTACATGCGCAATCTTCAAGAACAGTGAAGGATCTTATTAGAAAGCAATTGTCTGGGCCAACAGCACAGCTATTGCTAATCGTACTTGTGACAGTTAAGGTATAGGTTCCAGCTGACAAACCAGTGATGTCTTCTGTTGTTGCTCCATTGCTCCATAGAATAGATGTTAATGTTCGACAAGTGTCTCCCATCATAAGTGTTAAGTCAATTGCTCCATCATTTCCTGCACAACTCATGTTTGTAATGACTCCAGTCGCTTCTGATAATAGAGGTGGATCAATAACAATTGTATCTACCACAGCACAACCAGCACAATCCGTTACAGTAACGATATAGGTTCCTGCTCCTACTGCGGTTAGGTTTTGAGAAGTTGCACCTGTATTCCATGCAAAGGTGTAAACAGGAGTACCCTGGCCACAGGAGTCTCCGATTATATTAAAGACTGTGATGTCAGTGACCGTGTCACCTGGGCAACCGAAACCAGAATATCCTGTATCAAATGAAAGATTGCATGCTGGTCGAACACAGAAGCAGACGAAGTTACAGTTTAACGCAATATTGGAGTGACAGCTTTGTTCTACTGTCCCTAGATCACTGTATGTATCACCAACACCAGGTAACGGAACGGGCGGTTCTGCTGTTATGTAAACTAGGGGATAGACTCTATAGCAGTTGTAATTGGCAACATCATTTGTAAAATCAGCATCTGAGTTGATAGCAATGACGGTATCCGTTGAATCTACTAGATAATATATTTTCGAAAGAGCTGAGTTGGTTTCTTCTGGTGAACTAAACGTAGGTAGAATTATCGAATCACCAAGCATGTAGTTGTAGCTCGTAGGGCATAAGGCTTCTTCTGCTGCAACAGTTACCTGGCTTGTTTCATGACAGCCATTCGCATCCGTTACCTCGAATACATGGACTCCTGATTTAATACCAGTAGCTAAGCATGTCGTTTGGGTATTGCTCCAGAAGAATTCGTAAGGTAATGTCCCTCCTGTTGTACTGCATCCATCTGCTGTTGCATTTCTACCGGGACAGCTTTCTATGGTGCTAGACAATACAATATTGATTGGTGAAGGTTCAATTATCGTATTTTCGATAGTAGCGACACATCCATTAGCATCTGTTACGGTAAGGGTGTAGGTGCCAGGAGATAGACTATCTTGGTAGCAAGTGGTCTCCCCCGTGCTCCAAAGGAAGGAGTAGGGTAATGTGCCACCAGCTGGCCCAAAGCCTGTAGAGTCACAAGCGTTAATTGAGCCATCTGTTTCACCAAAACAGGAAACACTGAATACTTCTGTGGTTAAGGTTAATTGAATAGGCTCTGTTATCGTGACGTCAGAGCTTGATACACAGCCGTTCGCGTCAGTGATGGTAACAGCATACGTACCAGGTGCTAGGTTTGAAATCACCTGAGTTACCGCTCCTGTATTCCAGATATAAGTATAGGGGCCGATGCCTTCTGATACTGCGGTAGCAATACCGTTTGCAAAGCCATTACAAGTAACATCGATTAGGCTATCCACTGCAATTGAGCAGGAACAGTCTACTATTATATCTACAGAAACAGTTTGTGAGACACAGGCAGATTGATCTTCTTGCAGAACATCTATATCGACTGTGTAAGTGCCAGCATCAGCAAAGGTAATGGCTGGCCAATTGAGGGTCGCATTTGTAGAAGTAAACCCATTTGGTCCTGACCAGGTATAAGTGGCAACCGAAATACTATCAACGTAAATGCTTGCTGGTTCTCCTACACAGAAGGAACCACCATAGCCTTTCACTACTGGCATAAATGGTTCTATAGAAACAGTAGTAATGGAAGAGTTTAAACAGGAATCAACAATTCTAACATCGTATTGTCCAACTGGCAATCCGTAAAAATCTCCTGAAGACTGAAGTGGTCTTGTAACTGGCCCTTGAAACAATTCGAAGGTATAAGGAGGTATACCACCTGATCCTTGAGCACTAATAATTCCTTCTCCATTCACACATTGGATTCCCCAAATTCCATCAATTGCAGGAGGAATGTAATCGGGAACGACTATAGTATCTTCAGATAAGACGCAAATAAGTGAATTGCTATTGCGATATCTGACTCTGTAACTACCTGCTGATAAATTATTAAAGCAAGTGTCTGTACTACCACTAACAATTGTTGTAGGGTTAGGCATTATACGTTCTAAAATAATACTTATTGGGACATTTGATTGATAAGACGTTTTTAACTGATGTGCCGAAACACAACCAGGAACGACCCATAATTCTCTTTCGAATTCTAGTGTATCCGTAAAGTCGTGACACATGGTGTCTCTTACTCCGCAAGCGTCACGCACAGACCAGCAGTAATTCCCTGGAGGTCCTGTTACATAATTGAGTACTTGAACTCCGGTGCTTGTAGGATCATACAAATCGTGCGGTAAGGGATGAGGATAATCAGGAGGAGCGCTAATAACTACATAGACATTACTATTGCCAGATGGTGAAGTATAATTTCCTGAAGTTATAATTGGAAAACCAATTTCTCCAACTTCACAAGAAACATTTCTATTACTAAAAGATACTGTCCAACCAGATCCTGAAATTGTTTCACAAATTGTTTGGATGTACCCGCAACAGTCGGTTACTTTAAAGCAGTAGGTTCCTGGTTGTAAACCAGTAAAGATATCTGTAGTTTGATTTGGTGGAGTTGGGGCTCCTGCCGGCACTGATGTTACTTCATATGTTACTGTGCCTGCATCACAAATATAGGCTGGGATCGCATTGAGTTCGATCTCACCACCTGTTCCACAGGTAAATTCTGCTTCAGAGGTAAGCTTGGGTATGGTAGGGGTGTTTTGATATACTGTAATTACATTCCCACAAGCATCCTCCACTCTTATACCATAGTTCCCACTAGGAGATATTGGTGAATAACAAATCGTATCTTGGTCTGAAGTGGAGTTCCAAACTCCTGATCCGGATAAGCCTGAGACGCCCGACTGTACAATTTGCCAGTTATAGGGAAATTCACCCCACGGACTACTGCCAGGAGGGAATGGAGGGGTAGGTGAAGGCACAATACATGCAGTGTCACAGTTTATAATGTAAGAACCTACTCCAACATTTAAATTAGAGCCATAGACTTTCGTTCCAATTATAAAGTCTCTTGTTTGAAAGTTATTACAACTGTCATACACTCTAATTTTGTACGTACCAGCAACTAGGTTCATAAAACAAGAATCAATTTGTCTTGGTTCTATACTGACTGGAGGGTTTGAATCGTCAAACAGCTCATATTCATAGTTGCCCGCAGGCCATGGTCTTCCATCAGCTGGTATTCCGCAAACTGAACCATTCGCAAGACAGGTAACATCTGTAGCCTCGAAGGTAAGTCCAAGCGTCATGTGTGTTCCTGGAACAACTGCACTGATTGTTGTTGTACAGCCATTTGCATCCGTCACCTCTATGGTATAGGTCCCAGCCTCAAGTGATTGGAAGGTAGGAGAGGATTGAATAGGCGCTAAAACAGGCCCAGCAATGATCGCATTGTCATAGATAGGATTGCCACTAGGGTCTGTAAAAGGAGTTCCACCAGTAGGATCTATTGTGATTTCACCGTTTGATTCACATCTTGATTCAATGATTTCGGTAATCGTAACAGACAAAGGAGGACTTCCTGGGCATTGACTATATAGATTAAAAGAAAGTACAATGAATATAATTGCAGAAAAGATTGATTTAAGGATATGCATTTGGATCGTGTTTAAGTTCATTTTACAGAAATAGATAATAATTGATTGTTTAATTGACTTAGTTTCCAACAGGAGGAGGAACACAATCGTATCCAAAGTCATGATTTAAAAAGCTATCATTAGCATTAAGAACTTGCGACGATTGATCGTCTAATACACCATCCATGTCATATGTTCGAATAGTTACAAAAGAAGAACTTATAGGACATAAACGAACGGGAGTTTTCATTTTTATTATGTAGGTAGCTGGTGTAGGAAGATTCGAAAACAGAAATACGCCACCAGCTGTATTCCCAGAGGTAGTCACAGTGGAATCTAGAATGTTTGAGTTTGCATCACATAGATAGACTGTTTTATTACTCTGACGCGTTTCTCCTGCTTCTACTACACCATCCTTGTCTCTGTCTCGCCACATTATGCCTCCAATTTCTCCTAATTCGCACGTACCATTATCATAGTTTGCATTTGGGTTGTAGTTTGATGCTAGAGGGTTGGTACATCCTGCAATTGTATCTTTTGCAAAAAGACCAGCTTCAATTGTACAAGGTAATGGAGTACCAGCGCATGCACAGTCAGTAGAAATTCTTCTATCATTTACAGTGCTAGGATCATTGTCATCACATGGCGTTCCAACCACACATAGATAAGTGCCTATACAGCTGCAAAAGTTGTCATATTGGTCATTAATGGTTAAGGAATCGCCATCATCACAGGGTTCGCCTTGAGTAATGAGGTATCCCATACAGAAGAGACAATCCTCATCCCAGACATCATCTAGTGTGCATGGGTCGCCATCATCACAACTTTCATAGCCACCAATCGTGCAGGGTTGAGCATACGTTGAATTAATACAAAAAAGGAACATAACAATAGCTATTGGAAAAAGCTTAGTTAATGCTAGCTTCTTAGCAAGACAGAGATTAATTTTCATAATTGGGTAATTAGGAATTAGAATTAGATTTTAGAAAAACCTAAAAGATATACTTGTTACGATGAATTCTTTTTCTAACAGAAAACGGGTAGATTCTATAGGAAAGGGCATAAACAGGTAGATGTGGTTAGGTATTTGGATTTCGTTGTAAATATAATATTATTAATTAGTTTCTTTATTAGAAAAACATATTATTTTTGAAACAATAAATAACCACTAGTTTAAATCTAGTTTTCTTTTATTTTCTAATGAATAATTAATGCGAATTTAACCACCACACCATGAAGCATGC
Organism: uncultured Saprospiraceae bacterium; assembly: GCA_937959115.1. Lineage (GTDB taxonomy): Bacteria > Bacteroidota > Bacteroidia > Chitinophagales > Saprospiraceae > JAHDHB01. The sequence continues at coordinate 24,314 of CALGAW010000057.1, read as the reverse complement.
ACTTATCAGGTACTTTATAATTTGTTTGATAGTCAACTTATTTGCTTGCGGGCAAGAGACAAAAAGCAAGGAAAAAGACCTTAGTCCAGACCTCATTCTTATCAATGGTAACATCTACACCGTGGATGAGAAAAAACCGCACGTCCAAGCCATTGCTATAAAAGACAGTAGAATAACTGCCATCGGTAATTCTGCCCGCCTTTCTAAAATGGCTGATCAGAAAACTAAGATAATTGATCTGAAAGGAGCAACTGCAATCCCAGGATTCATAGAAGGACATGGACATTTTACTGGATTAGGGTACAGCCTTATTCGACTCAATTTTCTCAATACAAAAAACTGGCAAGAAGTGTTGAGTATGGTCGCTGAAAAAGCCAAAACCGCTAAACCAGGGGAATGGATAGAGGGACGTGGCTGGCATCAGGAGAAATGGGATCAACCTCCTAGTAAGGTAGTTGATGGGTATCCGACCCATCACTCACTAAGCAGTGTTTCTCCAGATAATCCGGTGATCCTCAGACATGCGAGTGGGCATTCCGCTTTTGCAAATAAAAAGGCTATGGAACTTTCAGGTATCACTAGCGAGTCAGCAAGTCCTACTGGTGGTCGAATTATTAAAGATAATAATGGTAATCCTACTGGGGTTTTTGAAGAAAATGCAATGGACGCTCTTTATGAAGCCTTGACTGAATACCAGAAAACACTTAGCAAGGACGACAAGAAGGCGGAATTGCATAAGGCAATAGAAATGGCAGAACAGGAATGCCTTGAAAATGGAATTACTTCTTTTCAAGATGCTGGCTCTTCCTTCGAGGAAATCAATACATTCAATGCTCTTGCTGAAACTGGTGAATTAGATCTGAGGTTGTGGGTTATGATTAGACGACCGTATGAAGAAACAAAAAAAGGTATTAAGGGGTTTCCATGGATCAACGTTGGAAACAGTTTTCTCACGGTTAGAGCTATTAAGACCCAAGTAGATGGTGCGCTTGGAGCGCATGGTGCATGGTTGCTGAAGCCCTATGCAGATAAGCCTGGCTTTTTTGGTCAAAACACGACAACCGTAGACGAAGTAAAGAATATGGCTGCGCTTTGCGCTGAATACAATCTACAGTTGTGTGTACACGCGATTGGAGACCGTGCGAATCGGGAAGTGCTAGACATTATGAAAAATGCACAAGGAGACAAGAAAAATCTACGTTGGAGAATTGAGCATGCACAACATGTAAACGAATCTGATATACCTCGCTTTGCTGAGCTAGGTGTGATTGCTTCTATGCAAGGTATTCACTGTACTTCAGATGCCCCATTTGTTGAAAAACGACTTGGTAAACATCGTGCTGGCAAAGAGTCTTACGCTTGGCGAACGTTTATTAATTCAGGCGCTAAAATCGCGAATGGAACGGATGCACCAGTGGAAGATGTCAGTCCAATACAAAGTTATTATGCTTCTGTCACTAGGAAGCGAGTCGATGGAATGGAGTTTTTTCCTGAGCAGAAAATGACACGGAAAGAAGCATTGGCTTCTTATACAATTAATAACGCTTACGCTGGTTTTGAGGAAACTCAAAAAGGTTCGCTGTCTGTAGGGAAGTTAGCTGATGTTACGGTGTTGTCACAGGATATCATTACGGTGTCTGATGACAAATTGCTCGATACTGAGATTTTGTATACTATTGTAGGAGGTGCGGTGAAATATAAAAACAAGGCACAATTATCAATGAAGGATAAAAAAATGTAAAACATTATCAATCAATGTGCTAATACAAGTTTGTCGTCTTATTATCGTTGATAATTCTTTAATTTTTACTAACTTTAGAGTTGACTAACTAATAAGAAATGAAAATCAACTTGTGTATATTTTTACTCTTGCTATCGCTTTGTATTGGCTATAGTCAAGAGAAATTAGAGGTAGAAGGTGCTATTATTATCGAAAACAATTCAGATCCAAATCCAAAACCTGGGACGATTCGATGGACTGGTCAAGACTTTGAGGGATACACCAACACAGGTTGGAAGTCATTAACCTTAGGGAATAATACCGTCATTCCTTGCACTTCTAAATTCCTAGCAAGTAATGAAACGGGCAGTTATATTTGGTGTTGGGATGATATTGCATTAAATCCAAATACCTCAGGTCCTTCTACTACGATCACTTACGGTCTTCGTGTATCGCAGGAGTGGAATTATGATCTGGCTACAATTGTTGATGGGAAATTGAGGATGTATGTCGATCCTGTCGACTTTTCAACAACACATACACCTAGCAGAAATGGAGATGCGGGGAACAAAAGGTCAGAAGTTTTCGAGGCATCTGATGGCACCTTTCCATCGACTTTTACTGCTAGGAAACCTGCTGGAACAGATGAATGGTTGGGGTGGTCGGTAACCTTCGGTGACAATTATGTCCCAATGACTCAATATCATTGGCTTTTTTATCAAAACAAACCGGATGATGCTGATTCCCCTGGAAATTATTCTCCTCCGTTCTCATTGAACATTGCGGGAGGTGTTTATTCTGGAGTTCCTGCATCTGTTGGCGAAATTGTATTTGATGCAGAGGCCAATGACAAAAATGGTGGAGTCGGTGTATTTAGAACAGGTGTTGTTCCAGTTGCTGGACAGACGATTAAGATTGTCGTACATACAATTTATGGTGAAGGTACCAGTGGAACTAGTCAAGTCTGGATAGATGGTGTTTTGGTTGTAGATCAGCCGAATATTGCCACACTTTACACTCCAACCTTGGGAGGAGGTACTAATAAATTCGGTGTGTACAATTGGAATTGGGGAATCCAGTCAAGACTCAATGATATTTTAGCCCAAGGTGTCAGTCATTTAGAGCTGTTAATAGGGAACATTAAAGGAGAACGCTGGCAGTCTGGTGATGCCCAATACGGGACTAATCGATACAATTTTGTCGTCCCTGATTAGATTTAGTAGCATTATAAATCTTACGAGAAATTCCCTTTATGGAATAAATTTTTCTTGCGTTCATTTATAAATGAATAATTTTGACGGAAGTTCTGTTTTTTAAATCCGACATTTCGGAGTAATCTCAACATTAATCATTGAGTCTACTCAGAAAAGTCCATTTTTAAAAAGCCAAGCAAAATATTATTATTATTATTATTAAAATGTGTGATATTTCTTATGTTCATTTTTTTCTTGGCAAAAAACGAACCGCAGCGGCGGACCGTCAAAAAATCCAAGACCTGCAAACTCGAAAAAATCGTTGGTTCTCGAATGCTCAAACACTTCGGCTCGCCCGCTCGGGTGCTTCCTAAATCGCTGTCAATTTAGCATTACATATATTATATTATATTAATTTGTTTGAGTCTTGATAAAGAAGAACTTTTCGGAGTAGACTCTCCATTAAACATTAACAATTAACAACTACTTCTTACTTTTTTCTGGAATGGCTTCTTTCGCTGGTCTTCCTTTGAACTTATCCATGGTCTTATAGACACCAAAGATATTGCCTGCAACGAAATCAAATACTTTAGTAGGTAAAACGCCTCTCATTGCTGGGACAGCTTTGACCATAAAGGGTTCTTGGAGGAAGATTTGGTTTTTCTTGATGGCTTTAATCACTTTGTCTACGACATATTCTGGTTCAAGCACAGGCGTTAGGAAGGGCGCTTTAACACCATCAAACATTCCTGTATTGATATAGCTTGGTGTTACGGTAGTAACTCGTAGCTTACCTTTCATTCTTTCTAGTTCAAGTCGGAGGGACTCTGACCAGCCGATAACGGCCCATTTACTTGCTGCATAGACGGACATGTTTGGATTTGGAATAAACCCTGCTGCAGAAGCAATATTAACGATGTGTCCTTTCTTTTGCTCAATCATTGCAGGTAAAAAGGCCTTAGCAACACGCATTACACCAGCGACATTGATGTCTAATGTCTTAGAAATATCTCGGTCTGAATGTTCTGCAAATGGTTTACCTACTACGATACCAGCATTATTAATAACGATATCTATTGCACCAAATTCCTTCAATACCTTTTTTGCAGTTGAATTAATATCACGCTGACTGCTAACATCTACAATATATGGAATGACTTCTAGGCCGTTTTTCTGAAATTCAGCCGCAGTTTTTAGAAGATTGGTTTCATTTATGTCCCAAATAATTACTTTTGTAGCTTTAAGCTTACAGCACTTTTCTGCCATTAACTTACCAATACCATTGGCTCCACCTGTAATTAATACTGTTGAATTTTTAATCTTTGTCATGCGGTTATATTTTTATCAAAAATAAGAAAACTATTTTAGTATTAAAAGTTTTCTCCTCATAAGAACGTAAAACTTTTACCTTTGTTGTCCTTTTTCCTCTGAACGGGAACTATCATGTTTCTTTTGTGGTTCTAGGAATACAAATCAAATGGTAATGATTAAAAAATTACTAGAACGGTACATCGATAATTACAAAGGTCTAAGCAAGGAAGTATGGTTGTTGACCTTGATTACCCTAATAAATAGGACGGGAACAATTGTCGTCTTGTTCTTGTCTATTTACCTTACAGAGCAACTTGGGTTTTCTAAAACTCAAGCTGGAATCGTGATGGCATGTTTTGGTGCTGGGTCCTTAGTTGGGTCTTATGCTGGCGGGTTCTTGACGGATCGAGTAGGATATTACAACGTGATGTTCTGGTCACTGGTTCTTTCAGGCCTATGTTTCTTTCTCTTAATGATGATGACGAATTTTATCGATGTTTGTCTCGTTGTATTTCTTACAACTGCGATTGGAGACATGTTTCGTCCTGCTAGTTCTGCGTCCCTTGCCTCTTATAGTAATAAAGAAGATCACACAAGAGCGCTATCTCTTCACCGCTTGGCCATCAATTTGGGTTTTGCTACTGGAGGTGCTGCTGCTGGTCTTATTGCTGGGCGATTTGGATATAACTGGTTGTTTATTATAGATGGCGTTACTTGTATTCTGGCAGGTTTTAGTCTGTTATTGTTATTGAAGGAAATGCCTGATCGGGAGTTGGAAGCATCTGGAGGCATTGTCACAAAAGGGAATGCTGGAGAAACGATACTCGATGCTCCTAGTCCACTGTCAATCAGGAGCGTGTACACTGATCACTGGTATATTGCTTTTTTGGGGATGCTGTTGCTTTGTGGTATTGTGTTTATGCAACTGTTTTCCTCCTTTCCAGTGTATGCTCGAGAGGCATTGAGTCTTTCAAAGGAAGAAATTGGATTTTTGATGGCCTTTAACGGAGCGCTTATTGTTATTTTTGAGATGCCAATTGTTGCTTGGATCACTCATCGGAAAAAGAACATGATTTCTATTATACTTGGGACGTTTATGATTGGTTTTGCCTTTATTCTGCTTACGGTGTTTACCAATATTGCCGTTGCTGTTACCTTATTTATCATAGCGGTTACCTTTGGAGAGATTCTGAGTTTTCCATTCAATGCTACAGTAGCACTTCAGCGCAGTGTACCTGGGAACCGAGGGCAATATATGGGACTGTTTTCTATTACCTTTTCGATCAGTGCTATTGTAGGCAATAGTGGTGGGCTTTACTTAGCAGACAAATATGGGTTTACTGTTTTGTGGTTGGGGTGTGCTGGCTTAGTGCTGTTGTCTGTGGTTGGGTTGATTGTTTTGAAGGGGATAGCGCAGGAATCATCTTGAAAATTTAAACGTAATTGAAGGTGTTAAAATTACTTGTTCAATTTTCGGTTGCAGCATAAGATTTATCTTTAGTTATTTGTAGAACATTTTTAATGGTGAAATTTAATCCAATATTCTAATGCAAGTAACTGAAGACAAAACAATTAACGCATATTATCAAGCCTTGGTTAATAGAGAGACATCCTTTGTAGGGATCTTTTTTGTCGGTGTGAAAACGACCTCGATTTTTTGCATAGCAACTTGTAGGGCAAGGAAACCAAAGTTAGAAAATGTAGTATTTTACACCACATTTAAAGAAGCATTAGATAATGGGTACAGACCTTGTAAAATCTGTAAGCCAACTGAAAATGCCAATGAAGCACCCGACCAGGTTGAACTTGCAATTCAGTTAGTTAAAGACAATCCTAAACAAAAAATAACTGATTATCAGCTTCGAGAAAAGAACATTAGTCCAGAAGCTTTGCGAAGATGGTTTAACAAAAACTACGGTATGACATTCCAAGCGTACCAGAGGATGTATCGAATCAATAATGCTTATCTCGAATTAAAGAAAGGAAGCAAAACAACGAGTACAGCATTTGATTCTGGCTATGAATCATTGAGTGGATTTGGTTATACATTCAAGAAGATAATTGGTGAATCCCCTAGAAATAGTGCGACTAAATACATCATTCTTATAAACAGACTCACAACTCCAATTGGACCAATGTTTATCTGTTCTACCGACAAAGGAATTTGCTTGCTAGAATTCGTAGATCGACGAATGTTAGAAACGGAATTCAAAGATTTACAAAAATTACTGAAGGCAAGCATTCTTATTGGAGAGAATGAACACATCAAGCATGCAAAAAATGAAATTGCAGAATACTTTAGTGGAACACGAACAACCTTTGAAGTGCCGCTTGAAACACCAGGAACCGAATTTCAATCCTCCGTTTGGAAGACGCTCCTAAAAATCGACTATGGAATAACTACGACCTACCAACAGCAAGCGATAAGCCTTGAAAAACCAAATGCAGTGAGAGCGGTAGCTTCAGCAAATGGGCATAATCGAATTTCAATTATTGTACCGTGCCATAGAGTCGTCGGTAAAGATGGGACAGTGACAGGCTATGGCGGTGGGATAGAAAGAAAGAAATGGTTGTTGGATCATGAACGGAAAAATGCTCGTAAGTAATCCCAAGAAAGAGAACACGATCAATGCTTCGAGTTACATCTTACCATATAATGAAATATATGACTGTTGAAGACTTGAATTGTAGTGCTATTAATGTCCTTTCATTCTATTGCAAGTCATTGCAATAACGAACAATTTTCCCTAATTTAGTCTATCGATTTGTAGGATTAAAACTAACTAACAATGTATAAAGCATTATTCATTCTATTCAGTTTATGTATTAGTTGGAGCGCATTTGCTCAAACTGAAAAAATGGAAGTTGAAGGAGCTATTATCATTTCAGATAGCGAAGATCCAAATCCTGCAGAAGGGACCATTCGATATACAGGCCAAGACTTTGAAGGTTTTACTATGAATCAATGGAAATCACTAACCGACAGAAGCTCGGATACTGTTTTTCATGTTAGGGCTGTTGGCCTAATTAATGACGCAACCTACCCCTTGTATAATGGAACGGATAATAGTGCTATTTTACAAAGCATTATTGATGCACAGGTTGGAAGAACGCTAATAGAGCTTCCGTCTGGTGGTTATTCATTCGAATCTTCAATTGATTGGAAACAGTGCTCTTTGAAAGGGCAGGGCAACTATTCGGTACCGTCACGTGGCGCTACAGTGCTTGCTTTTAAAGGAACTGCAGGGTTGTTTACCTCTGTAAATGATAATCAAGGTGCTCGGCATGAGCGTCTACTTATCATCGGCTCAGCAGAGAAATCCCAGAACGGCCAAACGTTGCTGGATTACTCAAGATCTAATTATCCTGGATTGTCGCACGTTACGTTAGCGAATGCTGAAGTCGGTTTGTTGATCAATGGAGAAATCGGAACGGTCGAATCACATTATGGGTACTTCGAAAAAGTCAATTTTAATAAATGCTTTAAGGGGGTTTTGATCAAAGGGAGTATCTATTCCCAATCTCATTCCTTTCATGCTGGAAGATTTTGGGATTGTGTCACTGGATATGAAAATGCTGAAGGTACAGCCGATATTAAATTCTATGGAACAGAGTTCGAAAGTGATGTGTCGATTCGACATGTTGATCAAGGTATATATGCTCAACGGGCTCAAACGTTTATCTTTGGATCTAGAGATGAAAGCAAGAGGGCTGCTGATATTCAATGTGGTAAATATTACTCAACTGGCGCCTACACTTCAGGTGATCGGCACCCAAATACAATAGCATTCAGTTCCGTCGGACCAACTGATATTGAAAATGACATTATATTTAACGCGAACAACTATCTACGTGCCCCAGTTAGAGAAAATATTCTAAAAAATCCTAATTTTATACAAGGCGGGAATACTTCTAAACTACCCAATTGGTTTTTATTCGGTGGTGATTTACTAAGTATTACGCATTTAGGGACAGGGCCAATGTTACACATGCGCAGATCTTCAATGGCATATGGCTCAGTTGGTTTACTGCAAGATAACATACATGTCAAGCCAGGTGTCTACAGATGGGGCGCTGAAAAGTTTCAAATCGGCGGCAGCTCGACTCATTTTACGCTAAGTGACGCGGGAACGCCACTCGTAGCCGGTGTGGATTACACAGGTACCGCGAGTTTTGTTGGAGGGACAAACAGAATACACAACAAAATCACGTTTTTACGTGAAATTAAACAACTACGTTTCCAAGTGCATACGACTGGCTCTAACAATATAGTGGAAAACTTTTTTGCCAACTTTTATCTTGTGCCTGGGTCACATTCAGATCGATATATCAATGCTTCAGATAACATTATAACTGTAGATGGGGAAAACAAAACACTGGCTGCTGTGATTAGTAGTGGTTTGCTAGGCGACCCAATGGACTGTGAAGTCGGTACTCTACGATTGTTAATGAATGTGTCAGGAAGTCCGGCTAACGCAATACTCAGGATGACAGTGAGTATGGATACAGGTGTGAAGGAGTGGGTCCAGCAATAATCTAATCATATATTTCAGGAAGATTAGCATAGTCCATAAACACAGTATCGTTGGCTCGCCTTATAAAACAAGAACGATTTTTGCGAGTATTTTGCCATTTAGTGAAGTGAACGTTTTGCATAGACCTAGATATATAGAAACTGAAGCCAATTATGAATTCTAAAGCTGCGATATTCTTCTTTTTCTTCTTCTTGTACTTTAGGACTGTTTTATCGTCCCAGAATGTTGTCCTGCCTTCTGGATTCCTTGAAACCAAGGGTGATTTAAAATTGGCTACTGGCTACGCCGTTACTTTATACAGGGAGCAGTATGAAGGTCCATCGAGTGAGGATATCCTAGTTTCCGTCGCTTATAGCCCAATCAAGTATTTGGGATTGAAGTTGGATTACGCCTGTCTAGTAAAGGATCTGTATAAATACGGTAACGGGTATGCGTTTCGTTATGCAATGGGTGGCTATCTTCCTTTGATGGAACAACACAAGCAGATGCACCTGTTTATCGACAATTATATTGGCTTCCAGCACAGTCGGTATCGGCACTCAACGCCCATAACTTCGACTAAGTATCTTTACAATACTATTTCAAATTCAACTTCAGTTCAGCTAAAGCTAACGCCTTACCCAAGTAGTTTGAACAATGTTTTCTATAAAATTTCTATTGGTCAGGAAGCTTTATTTACTTCAAGTAAGACTTTGACAGACGTAGGGGAGAATCAGTATGTTGATTTGTTGTACTATGTGAGCGGTGAAATTGGTTTGAAAGGCGTGTCTCTTTTCTATTTGTATGGTCTGGATTTGAGCACTGATCAATTGCATCGAGTAGGATTTAGTTTTTGGGTTAGGTAGTGGTCTACTTCTCTATTTAGACTTACAAGCTAAGAAGTTCTTTTTCAATAATATCATCAAAACTCTAAAACAAAGACAACTGTGGTCGCTTATACTGCTGATACAGCCCCCGATTCAAAACAACCTTCTCACTTTCAGGAAAATACTTACGCCTAGCCACTTGAACTTGATCAGAAATGACTTGAGCGATGTGCCCTTCACCGCTCATCCGCGTTCCAACTCGACTGTCATTGAGCTGGCCGCCATGCGTCTCTTTTATCTTGTTTAACACCTTTTGCGCTCTGTCTGGGAAGTTTTTCTGTAGCCAGTCCGTAAAGATTTCGCCAATGGCTCCGTTTAGCCGCACAATGATATGAGACAAGCGTCGAGCGCCCGCCTCTGAAGTAGCTTTTGCGATGTCAAATATCTCGTGATCAGTTAGGCCTGGAATAATCGGAGCGAGCATCACGTTGACTGGTATTCCGTTTTTAGTAAGCGTTTCTATCGTTTTCAAGCGGCCAAGAGGGTGTGTTGTTCTAGGTTCTAGCTTTTGCTGAAGATTCGTATCAAGCGTGGTGACGGATATGTTGACACTGACCAAATTGTGTTCAGCTAGCCGCTTCAAGATGTCCAGATCACGCAGTACCATGTGATTCTTTGTGATGATGCCAACTGGGTGCCGAAATTGAAGCATAATCTCAAGAAGCTTCCTAGTGATTTCTAATTTACGCTCTACTGGTTGATAGCAATCCGTATTGCCTGAAAGGACAATCGGCTCGCCTTCCCAGTTTTTGCTTCTCAACCGTTTAGCAAGTAGGGCAGGAGCATCCTTTTTAACCATAATCTTTTGCTCAAAATCAAGCCCTGCACTATAACCCCAATAGTTATGCGTGTTCCTCGCATAGCAATAAACACAACCGTGTTCACATCCTTGGTAAGGGTTCATCGAGTAACTCATACCGACATCCGTACTTGTAACTTTGTTGACAATCGTTTTGGCATGAACATAAATGAATTGCGTTTTTAGCTGTGTCTGGCCGTCTTCCCAAGTCACAGTAGGGTCATGGTCATGAATCGTATTATGGAATGGATTGGGCGTGTTAATTTGAGCGCCTCTTCCTTTTAAGTAGTCAGAAGGAACTTCTCTATAGTCATCATCATTAAATAGCTTGCTCATAACTGCAAGTTATGAATTCATTTTGAATAAAACAAATTGTTTGAAATTATTTGGTTTATCATGGGGTGGTTACCTCGGGCGTATAAATGTCAAGGAGACTATTTAAACAAATAATTAACTCAGTTATCATAGTAATTACCAGTTAACACTTACCTTTAAAGTATGAACGTATTAATCTTATGTACTGGGAATTCGTGTAGAAGCCAAATCGCACATGGTTATTTATCTAGTTTCTGTGGTGAAGACGTATCGATATATAGTGCTGGCGTAGAAACGCATGGTGTAAATCCAAGAGCGATTGCAGTGATGAAGGAAGAAGACATTGACATTAGCGAGCACACCTCTAATCATGTTGATGAATACATGGATTTGTCTTTTAAACTTGTGCTAACGGTTTGTGATCATGCAAATGAACGATGTCCATACTTTCCAAACAAAGAAATACTAGTACATCATAATTTTCCAGATCCAGGAAAAGCAACAGGCACAGAATCCGAAATCATGGAATCCTTCAGAAAGACAAGAGATCTGATCAAAGTGTATTGTAAAGAGCTAGTAAAACAATATGAATTGAACAGGCAATAATTAATTAAACTCTTTTTATACCTTCTGTCAGATCTAGTCTTGACGATTACATTTTAACCTTCAAAAAAATCTAATTACTCCCACTTTTTCTCTTTTCAAGATCACTAATCTCTGCTTTCAACTTCTTAATTTTTTCCTCTAGTTCAGACAGCTCTTTCTTTTCATCAGCGATCTCATTGGCCAACTCATCTTTTAGTGATTCAATCTCTTTCTGATTATCCTTTCTAGCAGATTCCAACTCTTGTGTTAGCTGTTCCTTAGACAATTCAGATTGCTTTCTAAAACGGTCTAGGTCTTCAGTAATTTCTTTTTTAGCCTTAGTGTTTTCATCAGCAATCTCTTTTCGGTAGGCTTCTGCCTCTTCGTTGTATTGTTGTTTCTTAGCGGAAGATTCTTCTCTAGCTGCTTCAATTTCTGCGGCAGACTTCTCTTCTTCGATAGCCACATCAGCTGCAAGTTTTTCTTTGGCTTTTCTGATTTCTTCATTGTACGTTGCACCTGCTTCGCTTGCTTCTTTCTTGATGCGTGCTAACTCTTCAGCTGCTTTCGACTTGGTATCAGCGATTTCTGTTAGTGTATTTTCTTTTATTTTGGCAATTTCAGAATTTGCAATATTTTTAGTTTCTAGCACCTGAAGTTTAAGTTTTTCACGTTCTTTAGCTGCATTTTCTCTAGCAGTTTGCACTTCATTTGCTTCTTGTTCCTTCACTTTTGCAATTTCTAGCGCAGCGTTTTCTTTTGCTTTGGAAACCTCATCAGCAGACTGCTGTTTTGCAAGGGCTGCTTTTTCTTTTACTTCGGCAATTTTATTGGCTTCTTCTTGCTGTACTTTGGCAATCGCTTGAGCTGCATTGTTTTTCGCCTCCGCTATTTTTACTGCTTCTTCTTGTTTAGCGATGGCAGATTTCTCCTTGATTTTTGCAATGGCAACTGCTTCATCTTCTTTAGACTGTGCGATGGCTTCTGCTGCCTGTTTTTTTGTCGTAACTACTTCCTGTGAGGAGGCGTTCACCATTTCCTTTTGCTTAGCTTTTGCATCCAATATTTTCTTAGCAACTTCTGCTTGTATACTTTTAATTTTTGATGAAGAGGTTTCCTGTGCGGACGCGACCTCCTTAGCATAGGTTTGTTTTGCTTCTGTAGCCTTTGTGCTTGCTTCTTGTACTTTTATTGCCGCCTCAAGTTTTGTGTCGGTAATTTCCTGTGCAGCTCGCTCCTTTGCTGAGATGACTTCATTTGCAGACTCTTGCTTAATTTCTTCTTCTTTTGCTTTGGTTGCTTGCACATTCGCAACTGTTTCTTCTCTGATCTTGGCTATTTCAGCTGCTGCTTTTTCTTTTGCTAGCTTCACTTCTTCTGCCAATCTTAGTTTTTCTTCTTGAGCTTTCTCCTGTGTTTCTTTCACCTCAGTCGCTGCTTGTGTTTTGATTTCATTTACGGTTTGAGAGGCAATACTCTTCGTTTCCGAAACCTCTTTTGCGCTAGCTTGCTTGGTCGCAGTCACCTCTTCGGCTGCTTTCTGTTTAGTGGAGGCGACTTCCTTTGAACTTGCTTCTTTTGTTGCTGCTACTTCCTGGGCTGCTTTCTGTTTGGTAGAAGCGACTTCCTTAGCACTTTCTTGTTTGGTTGTTGAGACGGCTTGAGCTGCCTTTTGTTTCTCTTCTGCTGCTTGCTGTTTAGCAACGGCTATTTCATCATTTGCTAGTTTTCTTGAATCGACTACTTCAACGGCTATTTTTTCCTTTTCTTTAGCTGCTTTTTCATTAGCATCTGCTACGGATTGTGCATTTTTTTCTTGGATCAATGAAATTTCTTCAGCTGCTTTTCTCCTAGATTCTGCGACTTCCATTGCCACTTGTTCTTTAGCCATGGCTGCATTCTCTCTTGCTTTCGCAATGTCATTTGCTGCTTTTTCCTGAGTAGCAAGAAGCTCGTCAGCAGCTGACCGTTTGGCATTGACAACATCTTGGGTCGATACGTTTTTTGCACTTTTTGCGGCCTCTCTTGCACTTGCAATAACAGCTGCCGTTTCTTCTCTAATTCTAGTGATTTCTTGTTGTGAATTTTCTCTAGCGGTGTTTACTTCATCCGCATATTCTAATTTTGCTAATTCCAATTGTTTTTTAGAATCTTCAAGGGCGATTGCTGCATCGCCTCTTGCTTTTGAGATTTGCTCCGCTGATTCTAATTTTACTTGGCTGAGTTTATTGCTTGCTTCTTTCTTTGCTTCAACCACATCCAGTTTAGTCTTCTGGATTTCAGTACTTGCTCCTTTTTTGACTGAAATTACTTCTGCAACAGCTTCCTCTTGAGCCTTTTTAATTTCCTCATCTGATTTTTTACGGGCAGCTAACACCTCGTCCGCGTATACTTTCTTCTGTTTCGCTGAATTTTCTCTTGCTTGTGAAACTTCTTCTGCAAATTTAGATTTAGCATTTGCGGCCAATTCTCTTTCCTTTTCTATTTCAGCTCTTAATCGATCGCGTTCTTTTTGTAATTGTTCTCGAAGACCCAAAATCTCCCCATCTTTTCCGAGTGCTGCTCTTGGGTTTGATCCGCCACCACTGCTTGATGGTTTTTTAGAGGCGGTACTGGAACCTGCACCAGGACGAAACTGTGAATCAACTGTAGAAGGGCCAGCGATCTTAGTTCCATCAATTTTAGATAGAATGCAAGCTGCCATTGCTCTAAACTCAATTTTCCGGTTCGGATTTACAGTGAACTTCCGCATCGTATTTGTAGAGTTACTCCTAATGTAAATAATATTCATAGGGCTTCCTGCAAACCACTTTATTGCTGCAATATCGAATTGCAGCGTATTTTTATAAACGGGCCGTCCGCCAACATTCTCTAAATCTCCCATGCTGATGAACTGGTATTTTTTACGCGTTCCAGCATCATCAGTGAATATGATTTCATCTCCTTCCTCAAGTGCCACTCCTCCGTTTGATGTAAACTTTCCTGTGATTCCACGTTCAGAATTATGCAATTCTATTCCATAGTTATAATTTCCACGAACCACGAGATATTGCCACTTCGTTTTTACTATGTTCATCCCATTAACGACTTGGGAACTTTTTATTACTCCAGTACAATTTTGAGCGAAAAGGCTATTCGCAGCAAACAACAGGGATAACAGAATACTAACTAGATGTTTATTCGACATGATTCGAGGGCGTTTATAAGCTACTAAGATAACCAAAAAAAACAAAGTTTACGGGTTTTACATTAGCATTATTATAATAGGTATACGGTATTCAATTGTAATTGTTTTTTAATTGGAGAAGATTCTCTCGATTTTAACTAAACAAGATTCTGATTGTTATATATTTAGGTGCGAATGGGCGTTTTATATTGATAATTGATAAATAATTAAACTTTATTCTTGGAAGCAAGTAGATACAGAATCGCCATTCTAACAGCCACACCATTTTCTACCTGATTTAAGATGATAGAATGATCGGAATCAGCAACGTCACTAGAGAGTTCAACACCTCGATTGATTGGGCCAGGGTGCATGATCAGCACTTCCTTATCAAGTCCATCCAGCATCGCTTTGTTGATGCCGAAGTAATTGGTGTATTCGCGGATGGATGGAATGTATTTTATATCTTGCCGCTCCAGTTGAATCCTTAGCACATTAGCGACATCACACCATTGCAAGGCTTTTCGTACATCGTACTCCACCTTAACACCCAGACTGTCAATATGCTTTGGGATAAGGGTAGGCGGGCCACAAACCGCTACTTGAGCTCCTAGCTTCGTCAAACAAAGGATATTGCTCAATGCAACTCTTGAATGCTGAATGTCACCAAAAATACAGACTTTCCGCCCTTCGAGATCTCCGTACTTCTCTCTGATCGAAAAGGCATCTAGTAATGCCTGGGTCGGGTGCTCATGCGTTCCATCACCAGCATTGATGATATTAGCTTCTATATGACGCGATAGATACAAGGGCGCACCAGGCGCTGGGTGACGAATAACCACCATATCTACCTTCATAGAAAGGATATTGTTGACCGTATCCAACAAGGTTTCTCCCTTCTTTACTGAGGAGGAGGAAGCGGAAAAATTGACCGTATCCGCAGACAATCGTTTCTCAGCCAACTCAAACGAAATACGAGTACGCGTACTGTTTTCAAAGAAGAGATTGGCCACCGTAACATCTCTAAGTGACGGCACTTTTTTGATGGGCCGATTAATGACTTCCTTAAATTTATCAGCAGTTTCGAAGATGAGCTCAATGTCTTCCTTCAAAATATGCTTGATGCCTAAGAGATGTTTCGTGCTCAGTTCCGACATTTATTCGTTTGATTTAGATTTAGGAAAAAACAAAATCCTATCTGCCTCCTCGTATTCTTGCCATTCCACTTTTACATATGCATCGTCTACAGCATCGACTGTAATGCCTAGATAATCTGCTTGAATAGGGAGGTGCCGGTTAAATCTTCTATCTACCAGAGTTACCAGCTCCACCTTTTTTGGTCGTCCGTAATGCTGAAGGGCGTCGAGTGCTGCCCGAATTGTTCTTCCAGAGTACAACACATCATCAATCAACAGTACATTCTTACCTTCAACTAGAAAATTGATCTCAGTTGTTTGTGCTGAAAGCGGTGATTCTCTGCGTCTAAAATCATCACGGTAAAAGGTAACATCCAACACACCAAAATCAATGGCCTGGTTTCCAGTGATCTCGCATAAACGTTTATGGATTCGACTAGCAAATCGAATCCCTCTAGGCTGCACACCAACCAAGCAACTATTATCAAAATCACCATGATTTTCAATGATCTGATGGCAAAGACGGTCGATCGAAAGTAGAAATCGTTTTCCAGATAATATGACTCGTCCGTTCTCCATTATTATGCTAGTTATACGCTCTTTTTATTAAACATTAACAATTAATCATTCGTTTACATTCGTTTAGGCATTTCTATCCCCAATAATGCAAATGCAGATTTTAATATATTACCTGTTGTTTTGCACAACATAAGTCTAAATGCTTTCGCTTCACTTGTATTGGCTGTTAATACCTGAACATCATGAAGGAATTTGTGAAACGCAGAGGCTACATCATAACAATAATGCGCTATTTCAGATGGATCGAAGTTGTTTGCGGCTCTTTGAATGATGCCTGGGTATTGCTGTAACAACAACAATACATGTTTTTCTTGAGGTTCTATTTCCTGATAATTAACTACGTGTTCAAAATTAACCTCCTCGTCTAATTTTCTAAGAATCCCTTGAATTCTCACATAGGCATATTGGATGTAGGGTCCTGTTTGTCCTTGTAAATCAACAGATTCCTTAGGATCGAAGACCATTGGTTTCTTAGGATTAACTTTTAGCAAATGGTATTTCAATGCGCCAAGACCGACTATTCTCCAGATATCTTGTTTTTCTTCTTCAGAGGCATCTAATTCTCCTCGTTCTTTTGACTCTTGCTCTACTTCACCGATTACTTCCTTAATGAGGTCGTCTGCATCCACAACAGTGCCTTCTCTTGACTTCATTTTACCGTGAGGGAGATTGACCATTCCGTAAGACAAGTGGTGTAGGTTTTCTGCAAACGGTTCTTTTAACTTCTTGAGAATTTCGAATAAGGCTTTGAAGTGATAGTTTTGCTCATCGCCGACAACATAGGTCATCCCATCCATCTGATAATCTTCGTATCGTTTTTTTGCCGTTCCAATGTCTTGAGTCATATAAACGGAGGTGCCATCGCTTCTAAGGACGAGTTTGTGGTCGAGTTTGACATCTTCAAGGTCAATCCACACACTCCCGTCTTCTTTCTGGTAAAAGACGCCGTTTTCTAAGCCTTTTATGATGATGTCCTTGCCTAGCAGATAGGTTTCAGATTCGTAGTAGACAACATCAAACGTTACACCTAGATTTTCATAGGTTTGATTAAATCCTGCATATACCCATCCATTCATCGTTTTCCACATTTCGATGGTTGCAGGATCGTTGGCTTCCCATTTTTTAAGGAGTTCTCTTGCTTGGAGCATGATTTCTGATTCCTGTTCTTTTGGCAGGATTGCTGATTGCTCTTTATCTTTTTTATTGAATTCGACGTAGTATTTTCCAACAAGGTGATCTCCCTTAGTCCCATTGGTTTCAGGAGTTTCACCGTTGCCATAAAGCTGCCAAGCGATCATACTTTTACAGATGTGGATGCCTCTATCATTTATGATCTGTGTTTTGATAACTTCATTACCTGCTTTAGCTATTATTTTGCTACTCGCCCAGCCAAGGAGGATGTTTCTCATATGACCTAAGTGAAGGGGTTTATTTGTATTCGGTGAAGAGTATTCAACAATTACTTTTCTACCATTGGGAGCATGTTGGCCAAAATCTTCTTGATGATAAAGATCATTTAAATACTTCGACCAATAAGCATTGACCACATTGAGATTTAAAAACCCTTTAATGATATTGTATCCAGTGATTTCTTTCACTTCACTGGTCAAAAAATCTCCAATTTCTTTTGCAATATCCGCTGGTCCTTTCTTTGCAGCTTTGGTGAATGGAAATACGACAAGTGTGTAATCTCCTTCAAACTCTTTTCTAGTCGGGCTTACAAGTAAGCTAGACGTGTCAACAGTGTGACTGTATAGCTGATCTACTGCTTTTACAACCTGTTCTCGTATTAATTGTGTGATTTCCATATGCTATTCTCGTTCAATTTGCTAGTGGGGTATGGTTTATATAAGGTACCCATTTAGACTTCATCCCAAAGGTATTTCTTTTTTTAACTTAACCAAAAAACAAAACCCAAAAGAAAATAGTTCCCTTGGGTTTTTAATGTAGATTGATTGAGCATTTTATTACTTTTTGCTCATTTTTCTCTTTTTTTCAAAATCAAGGAGACTAGAAAAAATAGTTAAAGTAGTTCACTATTATCAATGGACTAATTTGGAATTAAATTCTTACATACGATTTTATATTCATAAAAAAAGCCTGTAGAGTAATTCCACAGGCTTTAACATTATTTCTATCTGAATATTATCTCATTAAGATGAAATCTCCAGTTTTAGTTGATTGTTTTCCAGAAACATTTTCAACAATGATTCTATAGACAAATACTTCTTGGTCTTGTTCTTGGCCTTTGTATGTTCCATCCCACTCAGTAGGACCGTCATGAACTTTTTCACCCCATCTGTTAAATACTTGTAATTCAACGAGTCTCAAGGTACCACTTAAGGAAGGTCCGAAAGTATCATTCAATCCATCACCGTTAGGAGAGAAGGCGTTTGGCACATCCCAGTTACTTGAATCTTGAACGAGTAAATTGAGCACTGCAGTCTCAGAACATCCATTTTCAGTAGCAGTTACTGTAAAGGTAAACTCACCTTCAGTGTTGCCTGGATAGACAAAAGAAGGTCCTGTATGGGTAGATCCGTCAGACCCTGTCCAGTTATAAGTATAGTTTGGATTCGGGAATAGCACGGTTACAAGCACAGAGTCTCCTAGTTCAATCGTATCTAGACTTACAACCTCTAGATCAATTTCTGGAGCAACGGTTACTTCAATTTCGTCAAACGACACACATCCATTAGGATCAGTTACGGTAACTCCGTAGAAGGCACTTGTGGTAACTGTAACCACTTGTGAAGTTTCTCCAGTTGACCAGTCATAAGAACTGTAACCAGCTCCTGCATCAAGCGTAAGGTCATCTCCAAAACAAATATCCGTTGGTCCACTAGGCGTAATCGTTACTTGTGTCGCACTTGAATTTGTTAAGGAAACTGTATCTGTCACTTGACAGCCGTTGTAGTCAATCACTACGATCTCATATTGACCATCTCCAAGACCAGTGAATACGTTGCCGCCGCTAGTAGTAGCACCGTTGTCGATACTATATTGGTATGGGCTAGTTCCACCAGTAACAAGGATTTCGATTTGACCATCAAAGTTATCACAACTTGCATCAACAGTGTTAACTGTGATAGCAGGTGCTCCATTATCAATGATCGTAATTGTTTCAGTATCCTGACAATTGTTAAAGTCTCTGACGGTAATCGTATAAGTTCCTCCTGGCAATCCACTAAACAAGAAGCTTGTTTGCCATGTAACTCCACCGTCAATACTATATTCGTAAGGCGCGGTACCACCGTTAGCCAATACATTTATAGATCCATTAGAAGCTCCACAGAGTGGGGCAGTAGGTGTTAAGTTACTAATGTTCACAATTCCATTATCTACTAGGACTAACTGATTGACTGCTTGACAGCCTACATCATCAACGACTACAATATTGTATACGCCTCCAGGAAGATTTGAATACGTATTATTAGAACTGAATGTAGCGCCACCATCTATACTGTATTGGAATGGAGGAGTACCACCGTTTACAGTAATGGTGATCGTTCCATCTACGTTGCCGCAAATAGGGTCAGTACTAGAAATATTCAATTGAGGTGCACCAGGATTACTAACAACAACAGTTTGAACCACTTGGCAACCTACGAAATCTTCTACTACGATGTTATACACACCAGCAGGAAGATTTGTAAAAGTGTTTGACCCTTGGAAAGTCGCACCACCATCAATACTATATTCAAAACTAGGTGTTCCAGTTCCGCTCTCAAGTACAATCACTATACTACCATTGCTTTGACCACAAGTAGGGTTCGTAATCAATACAGTGTCAATTCCTGGAGCATTCGGCTCTGTTATGACTACTGATGATGATTGTATACATCCATTTGCATCTTGAACCACAACATCGTATGTTCCTCCAGGTAAATTGGTAAAGATACCGCTACCTTGGTAAGAGACACCATTGTCATTACTAAATTGATAAGGAGGTAGACCTCCACTTGCTGTGATATTTATTGATCCATCGTTAGTATTACATGAACTTGGATCTGTTGCCACAATATTATCTATTTGTACACTTCCATCATCAAGTACAGTGTATTGCTGCAATACTGTACATCCTGCAGCGTCAGTCACCTCAACCGTGTAAACACCTGGAGGGACATTAAGGAAGTTAGGAGTAGTTTGAGTCGTTGTACCACCATCAATCGTATAAGTGTATGGAGGTAGGCCGCCAGTAACTGTAATGTCAATTGATCCGTTGCTTAACCCGCAAGATGCATTGTCTCCTGTTATACTCGTAATACTCACCGTGGTTGACGGTAATAGTGTGAATGGTTGTGAGGTTTGACATCCTAAGAAGTCTTGGATTGTGATTACATATATTCCAGTAGACAAATTAGTGAAGATGTTAGATCCCTGCCATGTTGTACCTCCATCTATACTGTATTCATAGTTTGGATTTCCTCCTGAGATAAATACCTCAATGGATCCGTCATTTTGACCACAACTAGGCTGAATAACAGTGATGCTATCTATTGCAGGAGAATTCGGGTCTTGCAATGTTACAACAGTTGTATCTGCACAACCTGAAGAATCTGCTACGATTACATCATATGTTCCAGCTCCTAAATTAGGAAAGGTGTTTGAAGGTTGGAATGTAGTACCATTATCAATGCTATAAACAATAGGAGGAGCTCCTTGAGTAGAGAATATCACGATGCTACCATCTGTACCTCCACAAGTAGAAGGATTAGTTTCGACAACAGAATCAATGATAGGAGCACTTGTACTCGTTATTGTAAATGCAATATTATCCGAACAACCAACTGCATCATTTACTACAATCTGATAAGTTCCAGGAGGAAGATTCATGAAAATGTTGGAAGGTTGGAAGGTAACTCCACCATCAATACTATAACTGTAATTTAATACCCCACCTGTAACAATGATCTCAATGCTACCGTTGTTCTGACCACAGGTTCCATTCGCTCCAATAACATTGGTAATATTAATTTGCGATGAAGGACCAATATTAACGGTCTGCATATCCGAACAACCATTCGCATCTTGAACTGTAATAGTATAAGGACCACTTCCTAGTCCAGGGAACGTATTTGAGGACTGTAATGGTCCGTTATTGATACTATACTGGTAAGGGGGTAAGCCATTGTTGGCATAAACAGTTATTTGTCCATTCACCGCTCCACAGCTTGTAGGTATTGCGACTAGGGAATCAATTACAACTGAGATCGGATTATTTAATACAACGACAGTTGTATCTGCACACCCAATGGCGTCAACTACAATTGCGATGTAATTTCCAGTAGCTAGACCAGTAAATGTATTTGAGGCTTGTAAAGGGCCCCCGATGGTATACATGTAAGGAGTAGCTCCTCCAGAAGCAAAAATAACGATTTCACCATCATTGCCATTACAAGAAGGTGTAACTGTTTGAACACTATCAATTACGGGTGTTGCTCCTAGGTTCAATGTGACACTTGTTGTGTCTGAGCACCCTTGTGAATCTAAAGCTATGATTGAGTACATCCCTGCTGGTAAATTGTTCCAAGCACTCTGTGCACCAAATGGTCCGTTGTTAAAGCTATATTGATATACTGGCGTTCCGCCTGTTGCTGTCGCTGTAATCGAGCCATTTGAGGCATTACAAGTAGGATCTACAGAAGTCGTTTGTAAGACTACAGCATTTGGTACGGTAACCGTCGCTGAAAGTGTTTGAACACATCCCGCATCGTCGGTAACTGTGAGGGTGTATGTGCCATCTACTAGACCAGTAATGTCATCCGTAGTTTGACCTGTATTCCAAGTAAACACATATGGAGGTGTTCCACTAGAGGCAGTTGTATAAATTGCTCCTCCTGTTCCTCCATTACAAAGTATATTAGTAGTAGAATCAACTGTAACAGTTAGATTTAGGCTGTTGGATACTGAAACTGTTCCAGTATTTGTGCATCCATTTACATCAGTAACTGTCACATTGTATGTTCCTAATGGTACACTAGGGTGATTTGGAATTGCTGGTAATCCACTATCCCATTGATAGGTGAATGGCCCAGTTCCGTTTAAAACTGTTGTTGTAATACTACCAAAGCTTCCACCACAAGCAGATGCTCCTGCAAGACTAATGTTCAGTGTATTTAGATCAACATATATTGTATCCTTAAAGGTACATTCATCGGTTGTCGCTGTAACTACGTAAGTGATTGGGCCAGGAGGTGTAGCAACTGGATTTGCGATTGTTGGATTTGATAGTCCTGTTGGAGGGTTCCAGCTATAAGTTACGTTTTGGAATATAGGAACAGCAGGACAAGTGTTAAACACTATATTCGCTCTTCGGTCTGAGAACAACGCTGGTGTTAGTGAACAACCGGCACCGTTGTCAATTCTGTTGTAAATTACAGAGTTATAAGAAGTTTGGCTATAATGAACATGGTCATAGTTTGAATAAGCTGTATTATCGAAGCATACTTCAACAATAAGGTTTGAAAGTCCATCCCATTCATATTGATTTGTAAACGTAAATGTATTTAAACCAACAACTGGTGTAACAGATCCAGTATAAACAACCGTACCTGTTGAATCAAAAGAAAGTAGGTTAAACGTTGTATCCGTTGTACAAGCTAGTTTTATAGTAAAGTTGTCGTAAGGTTGTGTACTGAATACTGAAGATACATCAAATGCTAAATCAGTAATAAGACCTGATGACAATCCTAAAGCAGTAAGTTCTGATGCTCTAAATAAATACTGAACTCTACCATCATGATAGTATCCAAGAAACGGACTACCTGCTTCATTACTTGTTGACAATGGGCCTGTAGCTGTAACATCTGTACCAACTGTATATTGAGAAGATGGACCATTACAGCCACTTGTGTTAACCCCACAGCCGGGTGGTGCAGGAGGTTCTGCAAAGGTGAAGTCTGCGTTCAATTGTATCGATTCTCCGGGACAAAGATTTGCCAATTCAGGCGTAGCATCTAATATACCTGCAAACACGATATTAACGGTATCTGTAACTTGACAAACACCATCATCATACGTTACAACATACTGAATGGGATCAGAGACTGTAGCGACAGGATTCGCAATATTCGGATTGCTAAGTCCAGTTGTGGGTGACCAGACGAATGTTCCTAAGCCTGTTCCTCCAATCGGTGTTGCGTTCAATTGAATCATGGTTGTCGTATCCCCACAAATCGTAGTATCGGGTGCTGATATTTCTACGGAGGGGACAAGTATGTCAAATCCTATAATCTGGTTACCAGCAATGGGGCAGGCGTTATCTCCAACAGTAACGGTAAAGTTGTAGTTACCACCACTGTTTACTGTTGTAGCCCAATTAAACTGAATTAGGACTGGGTTCGTACCTACTGTATTAATTGTTGCTCCTGGAATGTTTGTGCCTATATTGGAAGTAACAGAAAGAATGTCTCCAAGATCTGGATCACTAGCACCAAATTCAAAATATAAGGTGTTACCAGCACAAACGGTAAAGGTAGATCCATCAAAGGTTCCTCCTGATATAGAGAAGGTATCAACTGGGGTAACAACTGGTACCTGATTACTACAGGTAATAACTACCACCTGCATATCTCTAATCGTTGACCCAATTAACATTCCATTTCGATATTCTTGAACGATAACAGCAACAATCCCAATTTGTGGATTTGCAGGTGTTAGTGTCATTTGTCCTGTACTAGCATCAAAAACGAAGTTGTTAGCAGGAATAGTAGAAATAGGATATCCAGGGTTGAATGGTGCAATATATGGTACAGGTGTAACTGCATCATCTAAAGGTGGATTCAACTTATAGATCAATGAATCACCATCTGCATCAAACGCACCATGATTGTAGTTAAAAGGCTGCCCTGCACAGATGTAAGGTACTGGAGGAGTTGTAAACGTTGGAGAATTATTACAAGGTGCTATCACACTATTCAGTTTCGCCTCTACATAAATACTATTTGTGTTTGGGTTCATTGAATTCGTAATCGCTCCGTTTCTACAACATACGCTGTATGAAAATACCCAATCTGTACAATTGATTGGAAGGGTATAGGTTCCAGTATAGAAGTATTGTTCTACTCCTTGTAAACTACCTCCATTACAAGTACTATTTGGTAGTTG
>CALGAW010000056.1 GCA_937959115.1 uncultured Saprospiraceae bacterium | reverse complement strand
CCGTAGTCACTGGCCCTAGCCCAAAATGTACTTTGGTGGATACGGCTGACTGAAACCCTCGGGTTGGCATGATTTCAGCGGTTTGCTGTTGACCAGCATAATGCAAGGTAATTTTAGTTCCAATCCCGTTGATATTCACGTTGTATCCTTTCACAATGAATTGAAGGAAGTTGTTGTTAGCGCTTGTGTTGTTTCGGTAGATAGAAGCTTTTTCATCTACATTGTTTATGATCAAATCTAGATCACCATCATTGTCTAAATCACTATATGCGGCTCCATTTGAATTGAACGGGCGGTCAAATCCCCAAGCAGCCGAAACGTCTTTAAAGGTTAGGTCACCATTGTTTTTAAAACAATAATTGTTCACTTCACTTGTTGGTATCAGTGGCAATATTTCCTTGATTTCTATCTTTTCCCCTTGCTTAATGATCTCCTTTAACTTAGTTTCGAAATCTCGATCTCTTATATCTCTTTTATAACCGTTGGTAACGATTAGATCTTTAAATCCATCGTTGTCAAAATCGGCAAATAGTGGTGCCCAACTCCAATCAGTTTTGGAAATACCTGCAAGCTGAGCAATTTCGCTATAGGTATTATTGCCCACGTTCATTTGCAGCGTATTTGTCATGTATTGAAGATGATATCCTACCCCGACTAACTCCCAAAACCGTTGAGTAGACATGGAAGCCATGTTTCGTTTAGACCGTTCATGATTTGGAAATGCCATGTCTAGGGTCATAATGTCTAAATGCCCGTCATTATTAAAGTCCGCAACGTCGCAGCCCATGCTAAAATTAGAAATGTGCTTTGTTCTTTTCTTCAGTTCATCTTTGAATGTACCATTTTTTTCATTTAGATACATGTAATCTGGCTGGTCATAATCGTTTGCTACATAAATATCCAGATAGTTATCATTATTAAGATCTGCTACAGCCAATCCCAATCCAAAGCTATGGTTTCGAATGCCTGTCTGATAGGTCACATCTTCGTACGTATCTCCTAGGTTTTTGTATAGGCGGTCCGTTTCAGCCATTTTACTATCCAGAAGGTTCTGAATGCTTGATACAGAAGCAGGTTTAAAGCTAGAGGGATGATTCATCACATACAAATCTAAATCCCCATCAGCATCATAATCGAAAAAGGCACTTTGAACGGAATTGCCCTTATCAGCAATCTGGAATTGAGCCGCTTGCTCCTTAAACGTTTGATCTCCTTGATTAATAAACAGAAGATTTTCACTACTCATTTCTTTTCTAGAGCGGCAAACATAAATATCAAGTAAACCATCTTTGTTTACATCTGCCATGGTTACACCTGTGCTCCAGCCCTTTGGTATATTAGGAAGAGCTTGTTTTGTAATATCTTTAAACTTAAAATCTCCTTCATTTAGGTAAAGTCGGTCTCCTACAAGATTCCCAGTAAGATAGATGTCTTCTAGGTTATCATTGTTTATATCACCAACTGCCACACCACCACCATTGTAAATGTATTCGTATTTAAAAAAATTGTGGAGGTCATCTTCTTTAATATCATTCGAAAAATCAATACCAGTTTGCTTCGAATCTAACAATGTAAACTGGGGTTTAGCACCTGAATTTGATGTATTAAAAGGAGGCTCACTGCTTAGGTCTTCTGTATCATTTTTACAAGAAACAAACGACAATAGTACTACGATGATGAAGGGCAACGACATTCTCATAATGCAAATATAATTATGATTTTGAGAAATAAACTAGTGTTTTAAAATTCGTACGTTCGTTCTTTTCGTCCAAATGAAGATTTTTAATAATGAATATTTATAAAATTGTTATTAAACCACTAAGAACTAACCGATAAAAAGGAATCCTTAAAAATGTCTTATAATTGTCATTAAATGGATTTTAAAGCCCCTAAAACGAGCAATAATTAGGAATACTAAACGAGAACAAGTATTTTTAGATTCCTGTTAGAAAACCCCAAATAGCTGAACACAGCTGATCAGGAAAAATGAAAATTGAATCTACCACTTTCAAACACAACAACTAACTAAACCATTAACAATGAAGCGTTTCCTTTTAATTCTTGTCACACTATTGTTTATTTCTACCTTCCTTTCTGCAACAGAAAACAACAATTTTTGGCAAGATATAACTGAATCCTCTCTCAAAAACACAAGCGATCGCGGAGCAGTCCCAAACAAGTACAGAACCCTTTCTCTCAATGAATCTAGCATGAAAGGTCTTCTGAATGGCGCACCGCTTGTCGGATCTACTCAAAAACCATTGGAACTCAGTCTACCAATGCCTGATGGTACCATGCAAGCGTTTCTGATTAAAGAATATAAGATTGCTGAACCTGGTTTTTACCATGCATTCCCAAGTATCAGTACCTACTCTGGTTGGGCGAAATCGGATCAATCAATGACCGTGAAACTTGATTTTACCTATCAAGGATTCCACGCGATTATTTATTCCAAAGCTGGCTCAGTATACATCGATCCTTACTTTAAGGTAAACGATGGACATTACCTTAGCTACAACAAAAAAGACTATCCAGCAACTTCTTTCTCTTGCGGAGTGCATGATAGCAATGGCCATTCAGGCTTAGAAACCATAAGCAGTAAAGGCGGACCTAATCCTGTTGGGTCTCAGATTAGAAGTTATAGAATTGCGATTGCGGGTACTGGAGAATATTCTACTTTTCATGGTGGGACGGTTGCCCTAGTACAATCTGCTATCGTTACAGCAGTAAATCGAATCAATAGTGTATTTGAACGAGAGTTGGCTATAACCTTTGTCATTGTTGCAAACAACAGTGCTGTTACCTACTTAAATGCAGGAAGTGATCCCTATCAAGCTTCAAATGATGGTTTTAATATGAATATTAATCAAACTGTAATGGATACTAACATTGGTACGGGGAACTATGATATTGGCCATGTATTTCATACTATGGGTGGCGGTTTGGCTTCTCTGCAGTGCGTTTGTAGTACTGGAAATAAAGCAAAAGGCTTCTCCGCACTTCCCAATCCGATTAATGATCCATTTGTTGTTGATTACGTTTCTCATGAAATGGGCCATCAGTTTGGTGCCACACACACATTTAACACCGTAGATGGTGGATGCTCTGGCAACAGAACCGCTAATACCGCTTATGAACCAGGTAGTGGCGTTACGATAATGGCTTACGCAGGTCTCTGCCCTCCAAGCAATTTCTCTAATTCGTCGATTGATCAATTTCATACGGCTTCTTTTGACCAAATTGCTAATTTTGTCTCAGGGAATGGTGGTGTCTGTGCCACTAAAACAAATTCAGGGAATAACCCACCAGTAGTCGATGCAGGTGTTGGAGGTCATGTGATTCCAATGCTTACTCCTTTTGAGTTGACCGGTTCTGCAACTGATGCGAATGGTGATTCACTTTCCTATTGTTGGGAACAGTATGACAAGGGAGCTCCTTATGAATTAGGACAAACAGGTGGTTCTTGCCCTTTGTTTAGACCTTATCCTCCCGTTGCTAGTCCGACTAGAGTTTTTCCAAAAATTCAAAATATCATTTTTAATAATCCAAATAATTCAGAAATCTTACCCGATTATACAAGAAACTTAAATTTCAGATTAACGGTTCGAGACAACAACGCTAGTGCTGGAGGTGTCGATTGGGATCAAATGTCAATGACTGTTTCTGATGCTGCAGGGCCATTTAAGGTTTTGTCTCAGTTTAATAGCGGTAATACCTACTATCCTGGCCAATGGGTCAATGTAGAATGGGATGTTGCGAATACGGATCAAAGTCCAGTAAATTGTGGTAGTGTTGATGTTCATTTTTCTGACAATGCTGGTGTAGACTGGCCTACAACGTTAGTTACAAATATCACAAACGATGGTGATCAATATATTTTAATGCCGAATAGCCTTGGAAATGGTAAACGGCTTAAAGTAAAGTGTTCTAATAATGTGTTTTTTAATGTAACGAATTCATTCTTTGAAATTTCAGCACCATCAAGCACTGGATATGAATTTGTAGTAGCCAATTCAAATAGAACCATTTGCGGAGGTACGAATGCTGAGTTTGATATTTTTGTAAGCTCTAAAAATGGGTATAGCGATGTTGTAAACTTCACGGTTTCTGGTGCTCCAGCAGGTACCAACGCTACATTTTCTTCCACCTCAGTTACTCCAGCAGGTACAACTAAGTTAACAATCACCAATACTGGCGGACTCGCAACAGGTGTTTACAACCTTACAGTAGATGCAACGAGTACCGCAGGAACGCAAGCACAACCCATCACACTTGAGGTATTTGCAAATCCGCCAACAGCACCAGCCCTTGTTGCTCCAGCGGACATGGCTACGAATGAAATCGCTGCACCTTTGTTTACTTGGAACTCGCTACCAGATGCGACAAGCTATGACTTTGAGTTAGCGCTAAATGCTAATTTTACTACAATTGTCTATGCTGAAACAGGAATTACAACACTCCCTTTTCAACTACCAAACGGATTAGCAGCAAACACAATTTATTTCTGGAGAGTCAGAGGTGTTAATGTTGTGTGTGGAGATGGCGCATGGTCTGCTCCTTACTCTTTTACAACAGAAGTGTTGCAATGTTCACAATTTATGTCTGTTGATGTTCCACTCAGTCCGCCTTACAATGCAGGGACTTATCCGACAGAGTTGGTCGTTCCAGATAACAGGTCGATACGTGATATTAATGTCATCGGTTTAGCTGGCACCCATCCCGACCTCGGAGAGGTTACTTTTACGCTTGAAAGTCCTGCAGGCACAAACGTAGACCTAGTCGATCAGGAATGTGCGGGGACCGCAAATTATAACCTTACGTTTGATAGTGAATCACCAACCACTTTACCTTGTCCTTACAATGGCGGCATGAACTATATGCCGACTGCAGGCAGTCTACAAGACTTCAATACTGAAATGTCTATGGGAACATGGCTCCTAAAGCTTACAGACAGCAAAAATTTCAACTATGGAACACTGACTGCTTGGGGACTTGAGATCTGTTACCCACTTCAGACAAAAACAGAAGTACAACCAAGAAATTTGAGCGGGATCCACCTATTTCCAAACCCAGCTGAAAACCAGTTAAACATTGAATTGACGGCTCATCAGTCAGAACCATTAACTGTTCGTGTAGTAAATGCGGCTGGTCAACTGCTATTATCAGAAAAGCAAGTGACGCTTCAAGCAGGTTTACAACAAATACAGCTGAATACATCTAGTCTAGCAAACGGTGTCTACTTTGTACATTTTAAAGGGTTAGAGACTGGTTTTGCTGGTACTGAGAAATTTACAATATTGAGATAAGTACTGGTATTCTTTTATTGAAGAATGGAAAGGTATAAAAATTGGGGAAGTGCGTTGAGCGTTTCGCAACCATGACGGCCTGACCGAATGGGAAGGCTGGCCGTTGGTTGCTTTTGTTGCTTGCTGACCTCATTTTTCCTTTATTTTATTTTCAAATTCTCGGTAGGTTAAGATAAATGTGTTTCCTAGTTCTTCAATTTCAAGTAGGTCTTTGTCACCAGAGAGCAAATAGTCCGCATTTCCATCTTTTGCTAGGTTCAATAAAAAGTTATCCTTGGGATCTCGACAAATTTCTATGTTTGATTCAATTTCAACAATTTCGCCATAAGAATTAAAGTACAACAATAGTTCAGTCAAATCTTCCTTTTTTATGTACTTTTCAAATTTCGGTCTTGCTGTTACTTCAATGAATTCTTCAAGTGATTCTTTGCTAAACAAAAAAGTTATCTGATCTTCTTTCATCAATTCGTCTAGTTTCACAAATCGATTACTTATCAAATAACTTATCTAAAGATTCGTATCAAGGATCAGTCTCATCAATCAGATTTTTGACCTCCATTGAATCTTTTTTGTCTAGCCGATTCAACTTCCTTTGTTATTTCATCTAAACTTAGCTCTTCACCAGAATTTCCTCTAATTCTATTCAACAAATTTGAAAACAATAGGGCTTCCTCCTCCTTGGTGATTTTAATTAGATTTAGCTTAACCAATTGGTCAAGGATTGCTCTAACTTCCGGATTAAGTATTTGTATTTGAATATTCATCGAATCTTTCTTTAAGTTTATCTATTACCTACTTAACGCAATTTATGTATTAATAGTTTCCAATCCAAATTTGACTTGAATCGTAGCAGTATTCTTGGCTTTCAAGCAACTCATAGCTAAACGCACTTTTTTTTGTACAATCTTAAAACAACTAAGGCATATACACATTAAAAATTCTCAATAATCACTTATCAATTATCAATAATTTATTACCTTTCCAAAAATCATGTGAATGAGTTACGAGAATTCCGAAGAAGCAATAATCCGTTGTGCTGAGCAATACATTGAGGCCAATCTTGCCGCTGCTTGGTTTACAGTCCCTTCATCAGTTTATGAGTTAACAAAGCTAAAGATTACTGATACTAAGGGAATATCCACGTTTGAACCCTTAAAAAAGTTCACAAAGCTATCGGTGTTGTTTATTGGTGATCAATCTACCCCTTCACTAAAAATCCCTTCTCTGAAGGGGCTAGAAGCTGCTGAGCATCTAGAGCGCCTCTCCTTCAATAGTCCAACAGTAATTGAGCACGGGATCGAAGCGATTGATCAGCTTAAAAAACTCAAGCGATTAGGGCTGTACCATGTTCAGCAATCCCTGCCTAGCAATCTACTTGCGTCTTTAGACCAACTAATTGTAGTGACGTTTTCTCCAGAAAACTACAAGTCGATTAAGGCATTGCCTTCTAACTTGCACGAAATCGCCTTAAATTTTGATGGTGTTGACCATCTTCCGAATTGGGATCGCACTCCTTCAGTTCGAAAAATTATTGTTGGGCGCAGGAACTGTGCGCTGAAAACGCTTGATTCTCTAGCAATTTTCCCGAATGTTCAACATATTGAGTTGAACCGTCCCAAGCAACTAAATAACATTGATCAAGTAGCTC
This sequence comes from uncultured Saprospiraceae bacterium, assembly GCA_937959115.1. Taxonomy (GTDB): domain Bacteria; phylum Bacteroidota; class Bacteroidia; order Chitinophagales; family Saprospiraceae; genus JAHDHB01. The sequence goes on along the minus strand of CALGAW010000056.1, from coordinate 11,530 downwards.
AATTGAAACAATTGGAGCAACTAGAGATCAACTTATCAGGGATTACTGATCTAAGCCCATTGGCAAATCATCCGTCCTTGGAAATTCTAAAGATACGTTCCTCTTACATCAAAACACTAAGTAGCCTTGCAAGCTGTGATAAGTTACACACCTTACATGCTGACAAGTCTACACTGAATTCTATTGAGGGAATAGAGCAGATAACTACCTTAAAATCATTATGGATAGGCGAAACAAAGGTGAGCGACTTGGCCCCGCTCAATGAGAACAATTGGATTGAAGAGCTGAATCTCTCAGAACTAGGACCGACCTCTTGGGAAACACTGCAAACACTTACTGGTTTAAAAACACTTGACTTAAGTCATTCTTCCTTTAGCAATACTAGTCTATTGTTTCGACTACCTTGTTTGCAGTTTGTAAATTTAACAGGATGTCCTGTCGATCGCACATCGAATCAGTATGTCTCCTTTGCTAATAAAATTAGAGCGCATGGCCAGTTAATTGAGGATTAAGAATTGATTAAATGGTAATTTTATCGTCAAAACAGTGTTAATTATCAATTATCAATTATCAACTGTCAATTAATTCCCTTATTTTTGAGTAAAATAATCAAATCGTATGGCAACTGCAATTGTTGAAAAATCGCCCTCCATTGTTATATCTATTGTAAGCGAACAGCGCACTCATTTTAATTCTGGCAAGACCAAGTCCGTCAATTCTAGAATTAAGCAGCTCAAGCAGCTAAAACAAGCAATTTTAGCGTATGAGTCAAGGATTTTGGAGGCGCTCTACAAAGATTTACGTAAGAGCGAGACTGAAGGCTACTTGACAGAAGTCGGATTTGTGTTAAATGATTTGGAGGAAGCATTGACAAAGGTAAAGCGATGGGTGAAACCAAAGCAAGTTGCTACCCCACTCTTCCACCAAAAAGGCGCAAGTTATATTCAGCCAGATCCTTACGGAGTAACGTTGATTATAGGACCATGGAACTACCCATTTCAGTTATTGATGGCACCTTTAGTTGGTGCTATAGCCGCTGGAAACACTTGTATTTTAAAGCCATCGGAATATTCTGTGCATACCTCTAACGTGGTTGGAGAAATGATAGCTGAATACTTTGATGCTGGGTTTCTCACTGTTGTAGAAGGAGGAGTTGAAAGTTCAAAAAATCTATTGGCAGAAAAATTTGATTATATCTTTTTCACAGGGAGTACTCAAGTAGGAAGGATCGTTTATCAGGCAGCCGCAAAGCATCTAACACCGGTAACACTTGAGCTAGGAGGCAAATCTCCTTGTATAGTTGACAAGTACATCCATTTAGAGTATGCAGCAAAACGGATTGTCTTTGGGAAATTACTGAATGCTGGACAAACCTGTATTGCACCTGACTATTTGCTAGTACATAAGGATATCAAGGATAAATTGGTGAAGGAGATCAAGAAGCAAATGAACAGTTTTTATGGTGAGGACGCCTCAAAATCAGACGACTATGGTCGGATTATTAATGAGAAGCACTTTGACCGATTAAGCAGGTTGCTGGATGGCGATAAGATTATCTTCGGAGGTAAGACTGATCGAAAAGACAAATATATCGCACCAACGCTTATGGATGGCGTTACGATGGATGATGCAGTGATGAAAGAAGAGATTTTTGGACCAATCTTACCAATCCTAGAGTTTTCTGAGATCGAAGAAGCAATTGACATCATAAATGCTGGCTCAAAGCCGTTGGCTTTATACTGTTTTTCTAAGCGGCAGTCAAGAGTAACTAAGGTGATTGAAAATACTTCATCAGGTGGTGTGTGTATCAACGATACAATTATGCATATGGCCAATCCCAATTTGCCATTTGGTGGAGTAGGAGAAAGTGGACTTGGAGCTTATCACAGTGAGTCTACATTTACTACGTTCTCCCATCAGAAGAGTGTCATGCACAAATCATTTTTAGTGGATGTGCCTATGCGTTACCCACCATTCGGGGGCAATCTAAAACTGTTAAAACCGCTATTAAAGTACTTTAACAAGTAAGACGACTACTCATACGGTAATCGTAAGACAGAATTACGTACAATTGCAACCTATTAAGTGATTGTTCGTAGTAGTAGATATGTATTTAACGAGATTCAATTCATTCATTGATTTCATAATTAAAAAGGGAGATAAACGGGATGGAAAAGTGAAATTGGTCACCTATTTCTCTTTGTTAATTCTATTTATTCATACGATTAACTCGCTGATTCTTATACGTCCAGGAGGAACGGATGTTTGCGTTGAGTGCATGGGCATTGTATATTTCTTGGTTTTCCTACCAATTGTTTCCTATTGGTTCAACTATGACAAATTATCAAAGATCCTATTTTGTCTTGGATTACCAATCGCTACGTGTTTGTTTTCGTCGAGTTCTGAGAATGGTTTTGGAGCTGAGCTCGTCTATTTCCCATTTCTATTTCTTACGTTTTTCTTGATTGAAAACTTTAGAGATCGAGCCCTTATTGCTCTTGTTTATCTGGGTTGTTATTTTTTTATTCATAATAAAATCGACCTGTTTGGGCTAAATTCTTCGAGTCTATCTGCAGAACATGCAAATTTTATTAAAAACTTGACCTATTTGGGGAGTTTTACGATTGTTTTTGTCTGTTGCCAATACTTTTTCTCAGCGATCAAATCATTCCGATCGTCAACCAATAAACTATTAAACAACTTAAGAGATCAAAACGAAAAATTAGAGGGCGCAAATGTTGAGTTAGAACGTTTCAACTATATTGCTTCTCATGATTTAAAATCCCCTCTTAGAAATATTTCAAGCTTTATTAATTTAATGGAACGAGATCTTAAAAAAGAAAACTATAATAACTTGACAGAATACTTAGGCTTCATTAAATCAGGATCGAATAATATGTATCAGTTGATTGAAGATATCCTTAAGTATTCAAAAATAAAAGATGTTTCACAAAGAGAAAAAGTTAAGCTGAGTCTTAATAATTTATGCGAGCAGTTAAATCAAATTTATAATGGACAAATAAAGTATGAAAACCTGCCTTCGATTTATGAAAGTCCACATTACATCAAAACAATTTTCCAAAACTTGATTGAAAATGGACTAAAGTATAATAAAAGTGAGCATCCTCAAGTAAAAATCAGCTATAAGCAGCATCAAAACCACTTTCTACTAACGTTTGTAGACAACGGTATTGGAATGGATCCAGCCTACTTCGATCAGATATTCGAAATGTTCAAACGACTACATTCAAAGTCTGAATACGAAGGGACTGGTATAGGCTTGGCCATTGTCAAACGGATTTCAGAGCAAATGAAGGCTGAAATTTCTTTAAAAAGTGAAGTTGGTATCGGTACTGAGTTTACAATTAAGTTACCAAACAGTTGTTTGTGCCTAGATGAATAAGAACTAAAAGAAACACATCAGTCCTCATCAGTCTAAACAATCAAATCGACGTTTACTTTTCATTTTCAAACACCTATTGGAACTCAGTCTTAAAGTTTGAGAAAAACCTTAGTTGCTCCGCCTGTACCAAAGCCTTGATGAAATCCGCCTTCGAACGAATCAACTTCAGACCGATCCTCCAGCCGTTGACGAATTTCTTCTTCTAATCTACCTGCTCCTTTACCATGAACCACATAGAATTGTGGCATGCCTATCATAATTGCCTTTTCTAGATATTTGTCAAAGGCCTTCAATTGATAACTTAATGCTTCTGAACCATTTAACTTTTTACCAGGCATCAATTTTTCCATATGGAGGTCAATCAACTTAGGAAAACTAGCCAACTGCCCCAAGTCTGCCAAATTTGTCAGTGTCCCCTGAAACAGTGGTTTGTCCTCTACAGGCGCTTGATGTTGCTTGGTATAGTGTCGGAGGGAATTCACCGCTTTTGATTTCTTTACCTCTCCAAACTCAGTAAACAGCTCATAAAGGTGCATTTTTCGATTAAATTGAGGTGCCAATGTCAGTTTACTGAAAAATTGCTTGGCTTTTATCTTAATTTCCTTAGCTGTCCAAGCCTCTTTTCCACTTGTTGTGATGGGTTGAACATTGATTTGAAAGATCGGTTTATCATTGAGCTGTGAACGATTCATGCTCGCAATGCGCTTATTCGAACCTGGAAGGAGGAAATCGTTGCCTTTCTCCTCTGTTGCCATTCCGTATTTCCATTCAAACTGATAAATAAACTTGTAGGAGGTATTATTGATTAAAAACAGGGAATAACCAGAAACTTCTGCCTCTTTATTCACCAATTCGTCAAATCCTAAATATAGATATGGGTTGTTCATTAATTAACATCTTTAAAATCCTATATTTGCCAATATAAACAAATATTTCTTATGAAAAATGAATTGAGGTGGAAGGTTGCACAAGCTGCTGAAATTCGATGGTGGCAAAACTATCTTAGAAAAAAACCAAAGAAAGATTACCTTAAATGGAAATTAACATATTGGAATGAACTAGTTGAGGCAACTGGCGGATTTCCGAAACCAGGAAGTAAGGTTTTGGATGCAGGATGTGGTCCAGCGGGAGTCTTTATGGCACTCGGCCAATGCAATGTTGATGCTATTGACCCTTTGTTAGATACCTACGAGGAAAAAATAGATCATTTTAAGAAGGAAGAATACCCACACGTCGATTTTTTTCACACACCACTAGAAACCTTTTCTCCAGGTGTAACGTATGAATATATATATTGTTTGAATGCAATTAATCATGTGGCTGACTTAGACTTATGTTTTGATCAGTTAGTGAATTTGTTAAAACCTGGAGGAAAACTGATTGTTTCGATTGACGCCCACAACCATGGCTTCTTGAAAAGAATATTCAGACTAATTCCTGGAGACATATTACATCCACACCAATATGATTTGAATGAGTATAAACAAATGTTGATTGATCGAAATTGTGATTTGCCGCAAGACATATTATATAAGGAAGAATTATTGTTTAATTATTATGTTTTAGTGACAAGTAAAAAGATATAATTTTACTAGATTCTGACAGTTGTTTTACTATATTTATAACGGAAATCTAACTGAATATTCAGGGAACTCCATATTTTACCCAACCTAAATTGCTTAAAAGTTTGATTATGAAAAGAATTACATTTCTAATTTTTTTTACTTTAATATCGTGCAACTTTCTGCTTGCACAATGTCCAGGCTGTATTACCGATACCACTTGTCCAATTTTACAACCTGATGGTGGTGTCTGCCCTGATACTTTACCTCCAGCAACCGTTGGCCAATACTACGATACAGATGTGACATTTTATATGCCTGACTCTACAGTCTATCAAGGTCTAGATGTAAATATCCTAGAAATAGAGATTATTGGCGCGCAAGGAGTGCCTGCTAACCTTCAATGGGAATGCGACTCCGCAGCGAATGGATGTATCTACTATCCTCCTTCGAATACACCAGCCTCTAATTTTGGCTGTGTCAAGCTTTGCGGGACACCGATTGTCGCCCCAGGTATGTATACTATAATAGTGAACATCCTAGCAGATGCCTTCGTGCCTGCCATTGGATCTACCATTGTGGATCAACCCGAACAATACATACTTTACTTAGAGGTATTGCCTGGCCAAGGAGGAAACAATAGTTTCAACTTTACTCCAAATTCGGGGTGCGAACCTCTTTCTGCCGATTTTGATGCGACGATAGACTTCAGTCCTGACCAACCAACTACCCATCTTTGGGATTTCGGCAATGGCAACACCAGTGATCAGAAAACAGTAACAGAAACATTCACTGCTGGAAACTATGAAGTCAACCTAGTCACAACGGTTTATAACTATGAAATGACACAAGTTTGCGTAAGTGCGCTCAACAATGCTTGGTGTGGAGATGTCGAAGAAGTGCAGTGTAACTGTGGTGTACCTATTATCGGACAGTGCCCTGATCCCTATGTGATCATTACAGATGCAAACTCAAATCCAATTTACCAGTCACCAGAAGAAGATGGAGTTACTAATTTTTGCTGGGACTCGATTTCTGTGATTTTAGATAATCCGCCTTATACTTTAATGGTTTGGGATGACGATGCCGTTAGTGCGGATGATCTCCTAGGCACGTTTGTATTGAATATAAATGCTACAGGACAAATGACTTTTGCAAGTCAGGATGGTACTTTAGGCAACTTTACAGTAGATACGACAGTCAGTATCATATATGATGATGTTGATACGCTTTACGTTAATCCTTTACCCGCTGCTCCTTTAATTTCTTATAATAATGCAGGAACAGTGATGGTTGACAATCCTGATGCAACTGCTACTTACCAATGGTATTTCGATGGAAGCATGCTCGCAGGAGAGACAGGCACATCCGTAGATGCAACAATGTATGGTAGCGGTGATTATCATATTGAAGTAGTAAATACCTTTGCTTGTGAAAACTTATCTACTCCATTAACTGTAATCTTAGCTTCTGTGGATAAAGCACAAGACCTAGGATGGGCAGTGTACAATGTATTCCCGAATCCTGCAGTAAATTTTGTTTCGGTAAACTTAGAATTAGACCAAGCACAGGAACTTAACTTTATCATACACGATGCTCTAGGGCGCAAGGTATGGTCAGAATCAAGAAAACTGTTGGCTGGCAATCAAACTGAACAATTGGACTTGAGTGCGCTAAACAATGGGTTCTACTTAATAGAAGTACATTCAGAAAAGGGAAGTTGGACAAACAAACTTTTTCTTCAATAGCAATAGATTACTAGATGTGTGATTTTAATAAAGGTTTTATTCTTTGTAAATGTTCTAATACGAATGCTTTAACAACAAAGCATGAAGGGAAAGAATATATTTGGACACTATCTAAATATATTGGATTGAACGAAGATCGCATTATGGGTAAATATCGCTTACCTGTATCTGATATTGGCAAGGGTTTAACTGCTGCTTACTTACATGCACAATTGAACAATCGTCCTTGCTTCGACTTTGATTATCAACCTAGTGAAGGAGATAATCTTTTGATTCAGCAAGTTGATGATGGAGAACGAATTGAATTTATTTACCGAAATGGAATCTGGTCGGAAGGTCATTATTCTCCATTTAAACATAAATCTAGGGAGGTAAACAAAGGTGTGTTAAAGTCCATCACTTAGAATTTGACAAACTAAAACCTAGTAAAGGTGGAAATGATTGGTTTTTTAACCCTAAGATAACTATCTTACGTGAAACCTATATACCTAAATATTAAGGCCTTCTGCAGAAATGTTGAAGGCCTTTTTGATTGATCTACTATCAGGAAGACTAAAAGAGTTGTCACCTAAAACGAAAACCATTCTCAATAAAAAACGTAATCTAATATTAATTCTACATTATAAACTAATTATAATAACTTCACACCTCGAAAAAGACAAATAGAAATGCGTCTTTAAAAACAAGCAATGAACCAAACACCGAAGGCAACACTAACAGAAGGCGCCATTCCATCTATGCTCACCCGACTTACCATTCCTATGGTATTTGGGTTGTTTAGTATTATTGGCTTTAACTTAGTTGATGCCTTCTTTATTGGTCAGATCGGGACCATGGAGCTTGCTGCATTCGGTCTTACATTTCCAATTGTCATGATCATGGGAAGCATAGGAATGGGAATTGGGATCGGTACTTCAGCCGCTGTATCAAAGGCAATCGGTAAAGACGATACGGAATTAGTGAGACGATATACGACAGATAGTGTTATCCTAGCATTGCTATTTGCCTTTATATTTGTTGGTGTTGGCTTGCTTACCATCGATCCAGTCTTTAGAGCACTGGGAGCGACTGATGAACTCCTACCACTCATTAGAGAGTACATGGTTCCTTGGTATATGGGCGTCATGTTTGTGATCGTCCCAATGGTTGGATCAAGTGCTATTCGAGCAAGTGGTGATATGAAGACGCCTGCCGTTATCATGGTAAGTATGGTGTTTATCAACCTAATACTCGATCCGATTTTAATATTTGGCTGGGGCCCGTTTCCTGCTATGGGATTACAAGGAGCGGCTGTTGCGACAGTGATTGCCCGAATGTTGACACTACTAATGGGACTTTACATTTTGCATTTTAGAGATCGGATGATCACCTTTCAGCTTCCCTATGAAAAGATGCTACAATCTTGGAAGGACATTTTGTACATCGGTTTACCAGCAGCTGCGGCTAATTTGGTAATACCGATTACCGCTGCAGTAATCACCTATTTGGTCTCTAGCTATGGAGAAGCTGCAATTGCTGCATTCGGTGTAGCTTCTAGGATCGATGTACTTGCCATCACTGTACTAATTGCACTTTCTAGTGCGTTAGCACCGTTTATTGGTCAAAACCTCGGAGCAGGCAAGCTAGATCGTATCAAACGAGGATTTAATTTGGCAATTAAATTTTGTCTGGCGTGGGGTGCATTTATGTTTTTAATCTTATTTCTAACTAAGGAATACATTGCACCAATTTTTAATGATAGTGCAGAGGTGGCAGCGGTTATCATACTTTATCTTTCTATTTCTCCAATTGGCTATGGCATGCGAGGTATCTTTTCCATTAGCAACAATGCACTCAATGTTATTAATAAGCCATTTTACGCAACCTCCATTACCGTTTTACAGATGTTTGTTGTCTACATACCAATGGCTTTTATTCTGTCGTCATATTCAGGTATTGCTGGTATTTTCTGGTCGCTAGCTATCGCTTATTTTGTAGGAGGGTTGGCTGGCTATTTTCTGTTTACGTACCACCTTGGAAAAATAAAAGCAAAACCTGTCGATTCCTCAATCGCCATCTCTGAAGTCGAAGAGGTGTTAGACGACCTATTTCAAGAAAAGGATTGAAGAGAGCGCTTTATTTACCTGAATGCATCATCCCCCAAATTCCTACATTTCCTGCTGTCTCCCACTTCCGTCTTACATTTTACCAAAAATCTATGTATTTAATTTAAAACACGATTTACCATAAATAAAGAAAAATTAACATGTTATAAATTAAATATAAAACAATAGATCATCAGTCATTGTCCAGTCCAGCCTTACATTTCATTTCTTATTAATTAATCGTTAACTTTATTTATGTGAATATAGGTTATTCTTAAAACCATTATTTAAATTCTGTCGAATGAAAAGCTATATCACGACCTTGGTCGTTTCCGCCATTATTACACTTTTACCCTATTATTCAAATGGTCAGGTAAAGGTTGCAGCTGATCCTGATTTAGCAACGCCTGCAGACCCTTCCGCTGTTTTGGATGTATTTAGTAATACAAAAGGAATGCTCCCTCCTAGGATGACAACAGCAGAGCGGGATGCAGTTACAGCACCAGCAGATGGATTAACGATTTATAACACGGACGAAAACTGTATCAATGTATATCACAATACCGCTTGGCAAAGCTATTGTAAACTGAGATATAATGTAGTATGTGGGTGTGTAGAGTATCTCAATGATTATGGTTTGCCTACGGAAGCTTGGATTGGCATCGCTAACCCAACCGATAGTGATTGGTATGAAGTTGGAACGACTACAGCGCCAGATTTAATTACGGATGACATATACACTGAAGGGAAAGCCACTATTGGAGGTCAAACAAACAACCTGGGACGGCTAAATGTATATGGAGAGAACAGCCTCGCAAACGCGGCAACCTATATGGAATTAACGGGTGCTAGTGGTTCAGCTCCTCAACGTACACTTTCCTTGTATCAAAATGTAACGTATAGCTCAGATAAAGCAGGCATTTACAATCTGCTCGAGGGAACTTCTACTGGTAATGTAATTGGGTTGGATCAGATTATCAATCACTCTGGGGCACAATTAAAACATGGTATTGCCAATGAGTTTACCGCACTTTCCAATGGAATCAGCTATGGAATGACCAATGTGTTCTCTAGTGGTTCTACTTCAACAAAATACGGTGTTCGGAATGATTTTCCAACCACCGCAAACGGCACAAACTATGGATTTTATAACTATTTCAATACGACTTCAACAAGTTTGAAATATGGAATGTTCAATTCGTTCACAGCCACCACAGGAGGAACCAAAACTGGAGTAAGAAACTATTTTCCTTCAGGTACAACTACCGGAACTATATATGGAGTAAATAATGCAATCTTTAATGATGGTACCTCACCAAAGTACGGAGTTTATAATACGCTTTCTGGTATTGGTGCAGGAACAGCATATGGTACTTATAACAATATTTTAATGAATTCTACAAACACTAGCAATGCGTATGGTGTTTATAGCAATGTATCAAATAATGGCTCGGGGATTGGTTACGCAGGATATTTTAGAACTACTGGCAATGGTAATTACGGTGTTTACGGGTATAATCTATCTAATGGGGGTAGAGCTGGCGCATTTGTTGGTAATGTAGAGATTGGAAGAGGCTGGCTGGTCGTTGGTGATGATAATGTGTTTTCAAATACAGACGAGTATGACACAGGAACTCGCTATGGAGTTTGGGAAGGTTCCTTTCTGCTCAACCCTTATATCAACTTTGATTATAATGGATATAGATATTTTAATCTTGGACAAATAGACTTGCCAGCAGATATTCCTGCGAATGTTGTTGCTACAAAAATAATCTGGGAAATGGATGGCTATCATCAAGATGCAAATGAGGATCATGGATTTTGGATTGCTTTGGAAAACCCTGGCTATCAGGGAGCAGCAGGTTGGTATGGATGGTTTGGCAATGCGGGGAACGGAGCAAAAGATCTCAATTGGCACTATGTAAGTCCTGCACTAAATGATCCAATATCAAATACTCAGAATATTGAAATGAGAGTGGAGGATGACTGCTGTTTTGGTGATAATATACAAGTCTTCAATATCCATCTTAAAATATATTACCGATATACAGCCCTTCTTGAAGATGGTGGTATTGCTGCTTCAGGATTAATTTATGCAAACTCAAATAATCTAGTCGGAGACCTCGCAGAACACTTTGAAGTAAATAATGAACATCCTATTGAATACGGTCTTATTGTTGGCCTGAAACCAGGTGGTGACAATGAATATGAAATCTGTTCAACTCCTTATAGCAATCATATGGTCGGTGTTATTTCAGAGAAGCCGTCTGTTGTGCTCAATGCTCCAAGTGTTGGTCCTCCTGTTGCTCTTCAAGGAAGAGTAAAGGTAAAACTGGTTAATTCCGACGTCTTAATTAAATCTGGCGATCATCTGACAACTAGCGATACGCCTGGGCATGCTCAGAAAGCCACCCGAATGGGTAAAGTTATTGGATACGCTGTCACCAACCAAAAGGCCGGAACGGACTTCGTAGACATCCTCGTACAGCCAGGACTTCATCTTCCTCAAGAAAAAGAAGAGGAAGAAAAGGGAGAAAGCAAGCCGAAAGGAAGAATCATGAGCCACGGAGAATAAAGCGCTCAAACAAGAAATAGGGTTTCCCTGTAAAATAAAAATCGACTGATAACCAACACTTTACTGTTAGTTTGTGGATAAAAAAATCCCCGAAAGTAGGTATAAACGCCTAAATTCGGGGAACACATATTTTATAACCACAAATATAGGCAAACAAA
>CALGAW010000055.1 GCA_937959115.1 uncultured Saprospiraceae bacterium | reverse complement strand
TGCTACGTTAAATACAGATGTATTGTTTTCCGCTCTTACTTCTAAATCAACATATACTTTGTTCGCTGCACAATCAATATCAAATATTGTTGTTCTTACATCAAACTCGGCTGCTGAGGAGTTTCCTCCTGCATTCACTGTATAGGAAGCGTTTGCTGTACATCCATTAGCATCAGTTGCTGTCACACTGTAACTGCCTGGGCTTAGGTTGTTGAGGTCTTCTGTTGTTGCTCCGTTTGACCAGTTAAATGTATATGGCATTGCTCCTCCACTTACGGAAAGATCAATTGCTCCATCATTTGCATTGGCCGTAGACTCATTGGTTACGTTTCCTGACAAGCTGATTGTTGGACATGAACCTGGATTCACTGTATATGAAGCATTTGCTGTACAACCGTTAGCATCGGTAACTATAACACTATAACTTCCAGGGCTAAGGTTGTTGACGTCTTCTGAGGACGCTCCGTTTGACCAATTAAATGTATAAGGCATTGCTCCTCCACTTACTGACAGGTCAACTGCTCCGTCATTTGCGTTTGGTGCTGACTCATTCGTCACGTTTCCTGTCAACGAAATTGTTGGACAAGGTGCGTTACAATCTTCTAGAGTTATTGTTCCAAAAACAGATGGATTTAACCAAGCAATATTATTGACATCTGTCCAAGAAATCGTTGCATCTCTTAGAGAATCAGTGTCATCATCATTTACATGAATATCTAAACCGATCTCTTTTCCTGCTACTGGTGCAGGAATACCTATGTATGTCCAAGCAATTCTAGCTTCCACAACATAGGAGCCAGCTGAAGGAACCATAACAAAATCAACTCCTGCTGGATTGTTAGGGTTGCCTAAATCATATACCGTTAAATCATTATAGCGGAAAATCAATTGATGATCATTCGCATCAAAAATTGTATCTTTTTCATTTCCACCATCAATAAAAATCTCAAGGGCATCATCATTCCAAGGAGTAAGAGGAGAGTCATTAATTAGAACGTCATCCTGAACCTGAGCCAATACGTACATATAGTCAGTATCCCATTTCACTTGAAATTGAGCACTTAAATCAGCTGGTGAATCTACTGTTCCTATCATAAGTATTGAGGGAGTAAACACTGTATCATTTGCATTCCAGTCATTTGTATTACCATCAATTAATACTGGAGAAGAAGCATTACAAACACCATTATAAGGCATAGCCATTCCTGGGTTTACCGTATAAGAAGCATTTGCTGTACAACCGTCATCGTCTGTCACAGTTACACTGTAGGTACCAGGACTCAAATTGTTAAGGTCTTCAGAAGTTGCTCCATTTGACCAATTATAAGTTAATGGTGTTGTGCCACCGCTTACTGACAGGTCAACTGCTCCGTCACTTGCGTTTGGAGTTGATTCGTTTGTTACATTTCCTGTCAAGCTGATTGTTGGACAGGTTCCTGCATTTACTGTATAAGAAGCGTTTGCTGTACATCCGTCATCATCTGTAACTGTTACCAAGTAATTTCCTGGAGATAGATTATTTATATCTTGAGAAGTTGCTCCATTTGACCAATTGTAGGTATATGGAGTTGTTCCACCGCTTACTGATAAATCAACTGCTCCATCGTTTGCGTTTGGTGTTGATTCATTGGTTACATTGCCAGTCAAAGTGATCGGTAAACAGTTTGTTGACACTGTTATGTCTAGGGTTGCTGTTGCACAAACCGCAGCAGAGAGCATTAAATCAGTGTCCATTGGGTCAGGTGTAGAAACTGGGATTGTGTTGTCATTTCCTTTAGTAGACGGTATAGACTCTCCAGTATCACATACTTCATAAGTAATAGAAATATTACCGCTAAATCCACTTGCAGGAGTATATAGTATACAGTTAGAGCCGTTTACAGTTGCTGTTCCAGAAGAAGGTCCATTAGTAATTGAAATACTGGTTGGATCAAGATTATTATCAGGGTCGGAATCATTATTTAATACACAAGTAGTTACAGCGGTATTTTGTGTTGTTGTATTACTATCGTTACCAGCTGTTGGGCCAGTATTACCCTGACAATAAGTGCATTGATTATAATCTCCATAAGAACCTTCATCCACAGAAAAAAGTACATTGTTAGCCTTTTCGCTGATGAATGTTGGTGGAAAGTCTGCAGGATTCTTAGTTCTCCATTTCAGATCTAGACATCCATTTAGGTTTAGTATATCAAGTGAGATTCTTCCGACTCCAACATATGTTGTTGCGTCAAGATCATAACCAGAACCACCCGCTAACGTTACATTATAAGAAACAATTTCATTAGCGGAACCTGTTAGTGAGTGAGGATCATAGAAACTAGTTCCGTTTGGTGTTGTTACGATTCCACTTAATACAAGTTCTTGTTCGATTTGTGGATTTGCAAGATCAGCACCTAAAGTAAATCTGAGATTTAGATCTGCAACATTAAAAATTGAAGCATTATCTTCTGCCCTAATTTCTAAGTCAACATAAAGTTTTGAGTTGACACAATCTAAATCTGAAATTTTAAGTCTTACATCGTACTCACCATTTTGGGCAAAAAGGCAAGTCAAGGACAATATCATTGTCAAAATAAGTAGAGCAAATCGTTTGTTCATCGGATAAAGGAGATTAGTTTTAGAAATAGTTAGTCATTAAGGAATGGAGGAGTTTATAAGAAATGGGGAAATATGTTCTTATAAGACCCGGTTTTCGAGATTATCCCTTATTCAGAATTCTACTTTTTTCGTTTTTGGTAATCAAAAGATAACATTAAATCTTAAAGAAATATGTACTTGGAGCACATTTAATTTTAAATTCTTACGTCTTTAAATAACACCTCACTTGGCACAATTAACAATGCCACACTATTAAAATATGTTACTTAATGAATTTCAGTTAATTAACCACGCCATTCAAGGTGACATAAAATAAACAATAATGTACTTTTTTTGATAAATGCTAAAATGAGAAACAAGTGAATCAAATTCATCTTGGCTTGGCTTCTATAACATTACTTATTTTCAACAGAAAACCAAGCATTGTTTAAACATCACCTACCTTCCAGCCAATCAAAATACATAATCCAGCAAAACGTTCAAACTTTAAATCATTATAAATATAAATACATAACCTCATAAAAAATGTTCTATATATTAGGTCTAAGGACATTGCAACAAATAATACTATTCAGAAGCAATCCACTTTTCTTGTATAAAACACATGTATTCAAAGAAATAGAATGATACTTTTTTATTACGAAGTGCGACTTTGCAAAGTAAAAGTACTTTCCAAGAAAAAATTGAAGAACCTAAATATTCATAAATTGTCTCAAAAGTTAGAATAATCAGATTTTTATGAGATCTGCTGCAACCTTATTCGTTTTTTAATAAAAGAAATGGACTTGCAGTGTACCATTGATCGCGTTCAGCAGAATAGCCAAAGGTAGCATGTGGTAATATAGTATTAAGTTCCTTGGAAACAGTTTTTAGTTTTGAAACTGCAGCATTGACAATAATTTGATTCCTATCATCCATTTTAAAAAAGAGTTCTCCTGTGCTTAATACATTGATGCCAAAGGGTGAAAGCTGTGTATGAACACTGTATACCCAAACAATTTTTTTAGGGTTTTGGTCTAGCAGTTTAAACAACCGATGGTTTATCACATCCCAATTCTGAAAAGCTTCTAGTAAAAACTTAAACCCAATCAAGACTAAAATGCTCATTAATATTATTAGAAGGATCATGAGTGACAAGTTTACCTTACCAAGTAGAAAAGAGAGACTTAATCCTATAAGGATAAAAAGTGATCCATAAAAAAGATTGAAATTTCGTTCTCTTTTTAGTATTTGAAACAACAATGATTGATTCATTCTTTCCATTACATAAATGTACTAAGTAATTAATTGAGATTTGTTCTTTACCTTTTTCAAAAAAACTAGTATTTATTATAAAAAATTAAAATTTCTGCATCTGGAGAAATATAAACCTTTTTCTATCTAATTAAGTCTAATATTTTGAAACAGTCGGAAAAAAAACACCCAAAATCAACGAAATGATTTCGGGTGTTTTATGTATCGGTATTCTAATTCTAATTACAACGATTTTGCTTTTAAGACTAGGGATGTTAATTCAGCTTTATAGCCATGTGGGTCATTCACACGGCAGTCATTTAACCAACGAATTACTTTATTATAAGTTGTAGATTCTTTATAGGCAGAATCTGTTAAAAGCATTGAAAACCCAGCTATGCTTGCTGTTAGCTTCATAAAGTCAGAGGATTGCTGGAACGTATTTCCTTCATCAAATATATCTAGGTTTATTGGGACACTAGTTTCAGAGTTAGGTTCTTTATATCGAAAATCAATTGTAAAAACTGGATCTGTCAAGTTATTTCCATTAGAATTTGGAACGATCTCATAAAGTGCGGTAATATTTTGATTTGCACCTAATTCACCCGCATCTTTGGTATCGTCTTCAAAGTCTTGGTTTTCCAATAATCTATTTTCATATCCAATTAATCGGTAAGATTCAACTGTAGCGGGATTAAACTCAACTTGAACTTTAACATCCTTAGCAATTGTAAAAAATTTGCTGTATTCATAGATGAATATCTTCTCTAATTGCTCTGGCTTATCTATATATTCGTATGTACCATTTCCATGATTAGCGATTTGTTCCATTTGTTTTTCTTTATAACTTCTAGTTCCAACCCCTAATGTGGTAAGAAAAACACCAGACTCTCGCTTCTCTTCAATTAGTTTTATTAGGTCATCTTGATTTGAAATACCAACATTAAAATCACCATCTGTTGCAAGTATAATTCTGTTGTTACCATCTTGAATAAAGTTTTGAAATGCAAGATCATACGCCGTATTTATACCAGCGGCGCCATTCGTTGAACCTTTTGCTCCAAGTTTATTGATTGCTTTTTTTATTTTATTCTTCTTATCACCAGAAACTGACTCTAAAAGGATTTTATCTGCTCCAGCGTAAGTAACAATAGAAACTCTATCATTGGCAGATAACTGATCCACCATTAGTTTAAATCCGTCCTTTAGAATATCTAATTTATCAACTCCTTTCATTGAACCAGAGACATCGATCAAAAAGACAAAATTAGAATTTGGGACTGAAGTCAATGGCTTTCCTTTCATACCAATACGGACGAGTTTATTACCAGACTTCCATGGACACTCACTTACTTCTCCGTTCAGCCCAATAGGATGAGCTGTATTCGTATAAGGATAGTCCAATTCAAAGTAGTTAATCAGTTCTTCAGTACGAATTGCTGATTTATGAGGCAACGTATTTTCTTGTTGGATAAATCTTCTCAAATACGTGTAGGATCCACCATCCGCATCAATTGAAAAGGTAGAAGTTGGTTCATCTGTTACTTGAATGAATGGATTTTCTTCTATTGAATTTGTGTCCCCTTGTATCGTTTGGAGGTCCTCCACAATTGAGTAGTTAAAACTATCCCTTTTTGAACAAGATGCAATAATGAGCGTAATGATTGTGGTAAAGAATATTAATTTTTTCATGAGGATTACTTTTAATGTTTTCACTATATCGAAAAAGGTTATTCTTTGTTATCAAGACAATTTAAAAGCTGTTTACACGTATTTAAACCATTTTTATTGATTTTTAACTTCAAAAATCGATCGCAAACTCATTTTTTCACAACTTTCTTCTTCCTGAATATCAACCCCTTAAGTCTTATTTCAAGCGCTTAAACGAGGTGGCCGTGTGGAAAATTTTAAATTTTGTCTCTATATAGGTGAAGGTTCAAGGTAAAACGATCCTAGAAGTAAAACAATCTTTATAATTAGAAAAATATGCTATCGAAAACATTTGGAAGCGCTGTTCATGGCGTAGATGCCACCACTATCACAATTGAAGTAAATGCTGGAGGTAAAGTAGGCGAAGGAAAACCAGGATATAGTTTAGTCGGACTACCAGATAACGCAGTACGAGAAGGATACCAACGAATAGAAGCGGCTCTCAAGAATAATGAACATAGGATTCCTAGAAAAAAAATCATTATAAATATGGCGCCCGCAGATATCAGGAAAGAGGGTTCCTTCTATGATTTGCCAATCGCAATTGGTGTACTAGCAGCTACAGAGCAAATTCCCACGATTTGTATTAAAGACTATGTGATTATGGGTGAACTGTCATTAGACGGTAGTTTGCGACCGATAAAAGGGGCTTTACCAATTGCTGTACAGGCAAAAAAGCGAAAATTTAAAGGATTGATTCTTCCTAGACAAAACGCAAAAGAAGCAGCTATCGTTGATAATCTAAAAGTTTACGGTGTTCAAAACATCCGTGAAGTGATTGATTTTTTTAAAGGGAATGGCACGCTAGAAGCAGTTCAGGCAGATCCGCTAGATTCACTTAGTCGTATCGGTGGTTCTTCTGAAGTTGACTTTTCCGATGTGAAGGGACAGGAGAATATCAAACGGGCACTAGAGATTTCCGCTGCTGGTGGGCACAATGTTATATTAATTGGTCCACCAGGTGCAGGCAAAACCATGCTTGCAAGACGTTTTCCAACCATTTTGCCACCACTCAATTTGGACGAAGCTTTAGAGACAACAAAAATACATTCGGTAGCAGGTAAACTGCCAATGGAAACCGCCTTAGTATGTAAGCGCCCCTTTCGCTCTCCCCATCACACGATATCTGATGTGGCTTTAGTAGGAGGAGGCTCTCATCCCCAACCAGGTGAAATCTCTTTGGCGCATAACGGTGTTTTGTTTTTAGATGAATTACCTGAATTTAAACGAACTGTGTTGGAGGTCCTGCGTCAACCAATGGAAGAGCGAAAAGTCACGATATCCCGAGCTCGGACATCTGTTGATTATCCAGCGTCTTTTGTTTTGGTTGCCAGCATGAATCCATGTCCATGCGGCTTCTTTAATCATCCGACTAGAGATTGTATGTGTGGGCCTGGTGTTGTCAAACGCTATCTGAATAAAATTTCAGGACCGCTGCTTGACCGAATTGACTTGCATGTGGAAGTGACACCGATTTCTTATGATGAGTTGAGTGTTGATCATCCTTCAGAAAAAAGTACCGAGATCTCGAAACGGGTAATTAGTGCGCGGTTATTACAGCATGATCGTTACGTTGAACTCGGGACAGTTTACTGTAATGCGCAGATGCCGGAGCGGATGGTACGGGAAGTCTGTGTACTAAGTCCTGCGGGCGCGGCGTTGCTGAAGACAGCAATGAAGAAACTGCAACTGAGTGCTCGTGCGTATGATCGGATTTTGAAGGTGGCACGGACGATTGCTGATTTAGGTGGAGCTGAAGACATACAGACGGAGCATTTGGCTGAGGCGATTCAGTATCGGAGTTTGGATCGTGAGGGTTGGGGTGGGTAGTACTGAAAATCTTGAGGTTGCAGTTTGTGATCTCCAATTTGAAAAGTAAAAATCAACTAGAGTCCGAGGTCTTTGCAAATCAGTCAGTTGGAAAGGATGTGCAAATTTGTGGAACCCAAAGTATAAAGTAAAATTGGAGGTCGCAAATTGCGACCTCCAATTTTAAAGCAAACATGAAAATAAAAACGAACGACAATGAAAAAGGAAACTAATATTCAACTTCATTCTGAAGTGCTTGTCACAAAAATTTACTATGTACGAAATACCAAAGTATTGTTAGACAGAGATTTAGCAAATTTGTATGATGTCTCTACAAAACGGCTAAAAGAACAAGTTAGAAGAAACAAAGAACGATTTCCTGAAGATTTTATGTTCCAATTGACAAAAGAAGAACTAGAAAATTGGAGGTCGCAAAATGCGACCTCCAATCGAGATAATATGGGATTACGACATGCCCCTTTTGCCTTTACTGAACACGGCGTCGCCATGCTCTCCTCCGTCCTCAAAAGTAAGAAGGCTATAGAAGTCAACATTGCTATCATGCGCACCTTTGTCTCCTTGCGAAAATTTAACACAGACTTCAATGATTTACGGGAAGCCATTCAACAAATTGAAAAAGAGATGAATACGCAGTTCGAAGATATCCATCAGGCGATCAACTATTTACTTCAGAAAGACGAACAATAAACAACTCAGAAAAACAGAAAACGGATTGGTTTCAAGGAAGAAACACAAACAGAGTGATTCTTAACCTTTTCCGCATTCCGAATTAACTCAACAAGATATTAATCATTAAACAACTGACAGTCTAAAAACAGTCGGGTAAAACACTATTGTCATGAAAAAACAGTTTACAATCTTACTCTTACTCCTTTCAAACAGTATGCTAATTGCACAGACGCAAAAAACATATATAAAGTCATTTCCAGCCTCATCACCACTCATTCAACTTGATTTGGGCGGATCCGTTGAAGTGGAAACGTGGGAAGAGTCATTTATCCGTGTCCAGGCTATAGTCTCACTTGAAAATGGAAGCTCTGAAGTCTTAACGTCACTGACGTTTGCAGGAAGATATCAAGTAAAAACCACTAGTGATGGACCAAAGCAATTCCTTACATCAAACAACAGAAAGAAGAAGATCACAATTGGAGGGCGACAACTGAAAGAAACAGTTAGCTACAAGGTATTTGTGCCTAAATATTCCGAAGTGAAAATAGGAAATCAAATAAGCCAAAATCTATGTATCCGATGAACGAACCAAGTAAAACTAAAATGAAAATTACAATTACAAAATTTAACGATTACAGAATGAATATTACCCATGAATTTGAAGATGGGAATAAAATAATCAATGCTACTGAAGTGTCAAAACCGTTTGCGATAAGCGTTAACAATTCCCACCACTTAAAAAGCTCCAAAGGCTACATCTCTCTCCATGAATCCCGTTACGCGAAATCGCGCAACGGAGTAAAATCAACGGTTTTGAGGGTAGTCCATAGTGGTTTGCCGGAATTTCAAGGTATCCGGATGGAGGAAAAACTTACGCAGCAAGGTGGCCAATTGAATTCGAACGTTAAGTCAAAGAAGATATTGCAAATGAACCAATTGAAATCAAAATGAACAAAACAATTACAAAATTCGACTATCACGGAGTTAATATCTCCTTTGAATTTGAGGATGGGAATAAAATGATCAATGCTACTGAGATGGCAAAACCATTTGGGAAACGGGTCAATGACTTCTTAAGGTTAAAGAGTTCGAAGGACTATATTTTCCTTTTAGAAGCCCGTTACGGGGATTCCCGCAACGGAGTAAAATCAACGGTTCTGAGGGTGGTTCATGGTGGTTTGCCAGAATTTCAAGGTACCTGGATGGACGAGAAATTAGCACTCAAATTTGCAGCTTGGTTAGCTCCTGAATTTGAACTTTGGGTGTACGATAGGATTCATGAATTACTACTAAATGGATCCACATCGATGCCTAGCCAATTTCATAAAGGCAACATCATCGAGAGTATCCGCTTGATTGCAGACCAACTTGAAAATCAAGAACAGGAAGTGGGTGGACTCAAAGCGGATATTGGAGAAATCAAGCGGCATATAAATGGACTTGAAGCGAAATTATTAAGCATTGATGAAAACTATTTTAGTATATCCGGGTATTGTGCGCTTCTTCATTTGGATTGTCCATTGGATAAAGCGCAGAAATGGGGTCAATCGGCAACAATATTAAGCCACAAGTATCACGTTGCAATTGGTAAGGCCTATGATGCAAAGTATGGTGAAATCAACACCTACCACAAAGATATTCTTAACCAATTATTTAACTGTAAAAAAACCAATAATGAAGGAAATGAAAGTATTAGTTAAACGAATTGAAACTGATGACCTCATTACTTTAAAGTTTAAGGACTTTGATACACACGATTTTTTATCTGATTCAGATCCCAAAGAGGCACTCAGCCAGCAAGAAGAGGACATGACAATTACCTTCTCAAAGACTACCAAGACTATGGTTATTTCTGACGAAGTGATACACCCCTTTTCGGATTTTCCGATTGATCTGAAAACATTAAATGTCCATTATCTCGACTATAAATACAGAACTGTGAAAGCCAATTACACTTTTCTGGTCTTTTCTCATATAAACTGGAAAGAAGAATTCGAGGGCACGTCTAAAACTGAAATCCCTTTTTCAATGAATGGCCGAGCGATTTTGGTTTGTCCCAAAACGAAAGAGATTCTGCACACGAGAGACTTTAAACTCAATTTGGAGCGCAAGGAGGATTTTGAGAAGAGGAATGGTGTAAAAGTCTGACAAGGCAAGTAAGACCTTTGTAAAGTCATTTCCAATTCAGACCGACCAATGCTAACGAATACTCCCCGATTTCACTTTACAATCCCTAAATGCAATATCCGTCCACCTGCCTGATTCACCGGACTTACACTTTTCCCAATTACAATTCCATCTTCAGGTGATTGGTATTCTTTTATTACATCACCGAAAACATCCCTTAGTGTTGCTATTTTCTCCCCTTTCTTAACCAATTGGGTCACTTCAGGATAAACAGTTAACAGACCACCCGTATCCGTATAGATCCAAAATGATTTTTTACAGATCACCGTTTCACTAGACGGCTCCTCCTTTTCTGAATCTGTCATTTCGAGATAACTTAACAAATTGTGAATGCCCGT
Source organism: uncultured Saprospiraceae bacterium (assembly GCA_937959115.1). GTDB lineage: Bacteria > Bacteroidota > Bacteroidia > Chitinophagales > Saprospiraceae > JAHDHB01. The sequence continues at coordinate 14,052 of CALGAW010000055.1, read as the reverse complement.
TAATCCGTCTCTAATCACTCCTTTTTGAAATAAATTGGGATTGCCTACTTCGAGTGTAATAGCAGGTATCTCCAAGGCATCAGCGGTTCCCCGCAAGGTACCATCATTAGGCGGGTTATGCACAATGATTTGAGCATTTTGAAGCAATGCCATTTTGCGAACGACTTCATCACTCATATCTGCTCGAATATAGTAGGAGTTTACCCGTCCATTACTGGCCGTATGCAGATCGAGCAGAAAGTCAAAGTGTTTGATAATTTTGTTTACAATTCTCCAGGCATATACTTCACTAACCGTACCATTAGATTTACCAGGCATAATATGATTAAGATCCGTACCATCAAGAAAGCGCCGTTTTTTACGCAAAAAAGAGGGGACATTAATAATCGGCACTCCAACAATGGTTCCTCTCAATTGTTGAATGTCAATTTCATTAAATAATCGTTGAATGACAGGAATCCCATTCAGCTCATTTCCGTGAACGACAGCAGTGAGTCCTGCTGTTTTCCCTTTGATTTTTCCTTTAGCGATAATTATTGGTACATGTACTGGAACACCCATGCCGTCTTTCACAATTTCGAGCCAATACCTGGTTATGGTTCCTTTTGGTATCTTATTGATGTTCAGATTTGTGATGATTTGAGGTTTAATTTTAGTGGATTTCAGCATCTATTTTTTTTCGTTTAACGTAGCTTAGTATTAAATTAACGGCATTTTCTACCAACGGCATATTTTTGAGTCTCGCAATTTGTGGAAGCCCTCCGATGCTGGTGGTATTGATTTCGGAGAGCACCCTTTTCCCGTCATCATCAACCAATGTGTCTATCCCATACATTACAATACCCATTTTTGATAACAACGGATGGATCGTGTCCACAATTTTATATTCTTCATCATCAATTTCCGTTAGGTGCGATGTTCCTCCCATTGCTACATTGCATATCCAGGAGTCTTTACCGGGCAACCTTAGTGAAGCGCCTAGAACATTTCCATCAACGACAATAATCCGTTTATCTCCTTTAGATACATTTTTTAAGAATTTTACACCAAGGTACTTGATTGAATCCTTACGATACTCCTCTGCGAATTTCTGAAAGGTGATCATGGAGTGTCCTTTCCAAACCTGATCACCATCAATGCGTACAATTCCTCTGCCACCATATTCCCTAAAAGGCTTTAAGACAATTGGGAATTTGTTTCTAAAAGAAATGATGTCATCAACAGATCTGCAAATGCGCATTGGAGGGCAAACCGTTCTGAAGTTCATTAAGAATTCTTTACTGCCTGTATCATATATCCCAGCAGGATCATTCATAATTATTTGCTTTGAAAATCTTGATTCTAAAAATCCTAAAAACGAAGGATCAAGCGGAGGAGGAAGCCGTAACCAGATGAAATCATAATCTAACAGAGAAACGGATTGAAGGTGTTTAGTATAAGCTGTTCCTTCCTTTGTAAACCGAAAATCGTCGGTGATCTCTGAAACGGTAACCTGTGTTGTATTTAAGGATTGAAAGAAACCCTTATTTTCAGGAATCCCTCTAGAGGCAATATCCACTCGATTTGTTGCAGAATGCCTCCTAAGTGCACGAGCAAAAGCGTACACGGAGTTTTCCGAATTGTGGTTTGAATGATCTGTTAGCAATAGTACATTCATTGAGATAATTTTATTTCTTCCAACAAGCTATTGTCATTGTTGAGGCTTTTAAATAGTCGCATGCGAAATTTGTTTTGTTTATTCATGAGGGTTTTCGCCATTTCGTCAATAGCCACCATCGATAAAACAGTCTGAATGTAGGCTTCAATCAAATCATCGAGCCCTATGCCCAGTTTGTTGAAATCTCTTCTGTCCATTAACACCAAGCGGTTGGTATCACTACCCCATGAACCATTCTGATGCTTAAAGGAAAGATTTGTGCCAAGCATTTTCCAGCTATCAGTTCCATCTTTGATATGGTCCACCAATGGTTTTTCTGCTCTACGTGCATAGGTACATAAGGGTTTGATTCCTTTTTCGGTAGAACTAACCATCATTCTGATATCAGCGACAAAGGTCTGATTTTTTTGATTGGGAATTGTACCGACATGATATAATTTACCGGAAGAAGTGATGCTACTCCAATTGGAATTGCCGATTAAACTCTGGACAATAAACATGTCATAATCAAACTCCATGTCCATAAATTTGTCTAGTTCGTCTTTTGTTACAATCGTAAAAACGCCTTGTCCCGCATTACTGTAGGGCACTTTGACAACAGCGTGGCCGCCCATTTTTTTGACCCACAGCGGTACTTCGTTTTTCCTGACATCCCAAATGGTTTCTGGGGTATTAATCTTTAGTCCATGATCTTGCAGTTCTGCATTAAACAGATCATACGCTTTTGCTGCAATCATCTTGTTACGACCACCCGCCAAACATGCTACGATTGGATTGAGAATTTTGGTTTTCGTATTCAATGGCAATCTGTTCCAGGGTTTCTGGGTAAGATACCGAAAGGCAGCACGAATAGGGATCCATTGTTGATCATTGTCCAATACATACATTACTCCTTCCTCAAATCGAATAAGCGGCTGTTCATCATCTTTTGAAAATTCTACATAGTATACTTTTTCCTGCATGACATCGGCAATTACTTCAGCGTAACCTGATGTTTCCATAGGGTTTTTGTCATAAACCACAGCCAATCCTCCTTTTATCTTATTTCTAAGATTCTTAAGATAAGGTTTGAAGGTTCTTTCAATCATAAGTCGGTAGCTGCCTTGTTCCTTATTGTCGTCGACTAATGGCATCGACTTTTGACCAGAGGGGCAGGAGTTGTTTTCAATTACCACCATCTGTCTTTTTCCATTGGCAGAGGTAACATTGAGCAAATCAGCCCCGGCCCAAAGGAAGTATTTGGATTTATAATTAAGAACTTCCCTTAACTTATCGCCATTCACGGTTGGATGCATATGACAATACCGTTTTACGATACGTTCTTGTTCCAGATTCAAGAAGAAATTGATCATTGGGTGGATCGTAGCATTTAGTGCTTTAGGGTACCAATGGTTCTCTGGTTCAAACTCATTTGGGAGCACAACTCGAACAGTTTTCATGTTCATCTAAGTTTAAAAATAGGTGTTGAATATTATTTATTGAATATCGATATCAGAAATTTCATCTTCCAATCTTTTCTTTGCCAGTTCCGTAAGATTTCCGTCCTCATTGTAATCATCATCTTGTTCAATGACTTCCTTTGCCTGGACAGATGTCATTCTTATCAGGTAGTAGCGATCTTCTGTTTCAAAAGGCAGGGCACTTATAAATCTTCCCTCTTTATCTTTAAAACGGATCAACTGTTTTTCAAAACCAAATGGGTACTTCAATTTTATCAAAGCAAGAATATCTTCTCCTAGTTTGGTATAGTCTTTTACAACTCTTGGTTTGCTCATTCTTCTTCTAAATATTGGTTATAGTTTTTATTTCTTTTCAAAGGGATAAGTTTTTTCACCTTTTTTGATTTACTCTTTCTAGGTTTTCTTTTAGAATCACTTTTAGAGAGTTCATCCTTCAATTTTCTAATTTTTTTCATTGTAGTTACCAGTTTAGTATGTAAGCAAATATTAGTGGCGCTACAATTGTTGCATCCGATTCGATGACAAATTTTGGAGTTTCAGGCAACAGTTTCCCCCAGGTAATTTTTTCGTTTGGAACGGCACCTGAATAGGAGCCATAACTTGTTGTACTATCACTAATCTGGCAGAAGTAGGACCACATTGGAATATTCTTCAGTTCTAAATCCTGATGCAACATAGGTACCACACATATCGGGAAGTCACCGGCAATGCCTCCCCCTATTTGAAAAAAGCCGACTTGACTGTTGGTTGTATTTTTCTGATACCAGTTGGCCAGATACATCATATAGTGAATCCCGGATTTCATTGTGTCAGGCGACAGATCATTTTCGATGCAATAGGAAGCAAAGAAATTCCCACAGGTAGAATCTTCCCAACCAGGCACAATAATCGGGATGTTCTTTTTTGCGGCAGCCAGCAGCCAACTGTTCCTTGGATCTATCTGATACTTTTCTTCCAACTCACCACTTAACAAAATTTGGTAGAAATACTCATGCGGGAAATACCGTTCTCCATGATCGTCTGCTTTTTTCCAGACATTGTAAAGATGATCTTCTATCGCTCTCATGGCTTCCGCTTCCGGGATACAAGTATCTGTTACCCGATTATAGTGTTGATCCAGCAGGTCTTTTTCCTCTGCAGGAGAGAGATCTCTATAATTGGGTATTCGTTTATAGTGATGATGAGCGACTAGGTTAAAAACATCTTCTTCAAGATTGGCTCCGGTGCAGGTGATGATATGCACTTTGTCCTGCCTAATCATTTCAGCCAACGACTTACCAAGTTCTGCTGTACTCATTGCTCCGGCCATCGTGACCATCATTTTGTTCCCAGCATCTATCTGACTTACATACTCCTTTGCTGCATCTACCAAGGACGCGGCATTGAAATGTTTGTAATGCTCCAGGATAAACTGAGAAACTTGTCCTTTTTTCATTTTAGATCAAATTTTAGTGTGAAGGATCATTTATCATATCCAAGAATTCCGAGCATTTCCTCAACCGTTTGTTCATTACGATAAACATAATCGACAAAGTTGCCCGTTTCGTCCCGATCAACAATAATAAGTTTAGGTGCGGGGATAAGACAATGTTTGATCCCACCATACCCACTAATGGAGTCCTGATAAGCACCAGTATGGAAAAATCCAACATATAGCGGTTCCTTGTCCGACGGATTAAACCTTGGCAAAAACAATTGTTGATTAAAGTCTTCCGAGTTATAGTAATCTGAATGATCACAGCTAATACCACCAATATTCACTTTCGTATATTCATTGTTCCATTTATTTATGGGTAAGAGAATGAATTTTTCGAGAATAGACCACGCGTCGGGGATCGTATTCATAAGACTATTGTCTACCATGTACCAAACCTCTCTGTCATTTTGTTGTTTTTGTTCAAGTACTCGGAATATAATCGCTCCACTTTCTCCAACGGTATATTTTCCAAATTCTGTAAAAATATCTGGCTCACTAATTCCCGATTCCTGGCATGCGGATTGAATGTTTTTTACAATTTCATTAATCATGTATTCGTAATCGTATTCAAACCCAAGATTGTTGCGAATCGGAAAACCTCCACCCAGATTGAGTGCTTTGATGTCAGGACAGGCCTTTTTTAAAGCCACAAACAGTTTAAGTGCTTTCTGGAATTCGCCCCAATAGTATACATTATCTTTGATACCAGAGTCGATAAAAAAATGGACCATCTTAAGGCTGAGGTTGCTGTCTTTTTTTATTTCGTTTTGGTAAAAATCCAGAATCTCAACAGGCCGAATTCCTAAGCGTGAGGTATAGTAAGCAGATTGCGGTTCTTCATCAATTGCAATCCGAATGCCGATCTTTAGTTGACCATTATACTTGGAAGCCAACATTTTTACCCGCTGAATTTCACGCATAGAGTCTAAAACCAGAATTGAGTTTTTGAATCCTATTTCGTTTAGATGGAGAATCTTTTTCAGGTAATCTTCTGTCTTGTATCCATTATGAACAACGATGGTACTTTTGGTGAGTTCTCCCTCCTCCAGCAATTTCAAAATAAGATCGATGTCAAATGCTGAAGATGTCTCTAGGTGTACCTTTTCTCGCAGCGCAGATTTAACGACATGCGAAAAATGGCAACACTTTGTACAATAGCAATAATGGTATTTGCCTTTATAACCGTTCTGTTTGATAGCTCGGTTGAATAGATTTCTTGCTTTACGAATTTGCTCTCCAATGCGGGGCAAATAGACTAATTTAAAAGGTGTGTCGTACTTTTCTATTAAGTACTTAAGAGATAAACCATGAAAGGTTAGGTAATCAGACTTCAAGTCGAAACCTTCCTGAGGAAAGTAATAACTTTGATTAATTAAGTCAAAATAGGTGTTTTTCATCAGTAATAATTCTCTTGGTTACATTTTTTAAATTTTTCGAATTCTGTGTTCAGGGGAAGGTTAAGAATCATTGTTTCAGTATCCATATTTTTTGATTTTGATTTAGAAAATCCTGGCCTGTAATCGACCTTTAAGGAGTAATATGTTTAATTATTTACTACTGCCTGAACTACCTTGTGCAAATTTGAAAGTAAACAATAAACTGCTCATTATTAGAAGTATAATGACAGTGAGTTGAACGCATTGACAAGAATGCTTTTTGCATAGTTAAGATGTTGTTAGAACATCTAAATTCTTGTGATAATATTTTCGTAGATTTTTTCATACTAAAGCTATTTCAATGCTTCTTTAGAAAAATACTTGAACTACAAATATGCTACTATTTTTGAAAAAAAAACGATTTTTAAAAAAATATTTTTTTAAGTTTTTTGATGGTGTTTTCCTAAAGTTATAGCTCCAGTCCTTTCTTTGCAATTACCTTGAAGAAAGCTTGTATTACAAGGATGAAAAAACTTGCCCTGACAATATGATTTACAAGCCTTTTCCGATGCTCCTCAATACGATTTATGGTTACAAAGATTACTTGAGTCCGCCAGCTGAAACGACCTATGTAATATACCCTGCAAGTGGTATTAACAGATAATCCATAAAAGGATTATGGGGCGGCGATCCCGAAGTTGCGTCAGGTAGAGGATTAGGTCAGGCGGTTGTTGGGAGTGTCGTTGCTGGAGATTATGGCTTATAGTCATGTCGGTTCATATAGTAATAAACTATTTTTGACATTTTTAGGACAAAAAGGTCATAACTTTTTATTAAGTTGATTTAAACGATATTACTATGAGAACTTACCTTATCACCTTCTTCCTATACCTCTTTATCACATCTATTCACGCTCAGTTTCCAGGAGGAATTTACCTTGATGAAGGCCTGCAACATGTCTCTATGCAAGTAGACCGTATAAATGCCCAATTGCAATCGATTGGTCATACCGCTCAAAAGTTGGGCAATAAAAAACAGTTGGATAGCATGCTAAGGCAGGTTGTGGATCAATCGACCTTACAATTAGAGGATCAGGTACTTCTTACTTTTAATTATAATGCTGATGGTCAAATGACGCTTCATGAAGAAAGCTGGTTAAATCCGGTTAATGGTTGGAGGGTACGGTTACGAATTGAAAACGCTTATAACGGGCTAGGCGAATTGTCTGAAACGAAGGTGTCAAGAATTGACAATGGTGTGTTTACCCTTGTTGAACGGTTTGAGTATGTTATCAACAACAACCTGGTCGATGAAGTTATTTATTCCGAATACCTCAATGGTTGGGAACTGAAGACTAAAACATACTTCACATATGACAATCAGGGGGCAACTACAGAACAATTAGTCCATGAATATATCAACAGTCAATGGGAACCCGCACGGAAACTCAATCACTATTATACGAGTACTGACAAGCCTGATAAAATCGACTATTTCTTTTGGAACAACGGGCAATGGAATCAAAATTTTTTCAGAGAATGGACCTATGACAGCCAGGATCGAGAGGTGTTAGAACTATTTAAGTACAATGCAAACGTCTTCATCAACAAACTTGAAACGTCTTACAATGGAAACGTTACAACGACGGAATATTCCGAAGATCATAGTGGGAGTTGGTACCTTTACTACTTTTTAAGACATCATGTATCAGCAGATAGTTTAACCCATTGGGTTGACAATATTCACCCTAACTATGCCACGTTGGACCAAAGGGATTTTTACTATTATGATTCAATCAATAACCTTATCGGAACAGATTCTTACACCTACGACATGTATCCAACCTACACGACAAGAAAGCAAGCGACAATGCATTACAATGACACTGTTCCCTTCAACAATCTCGTCCTTCCTGATGATCATCTGGGCTATATGCTTTGGGAATTTTCTGATTATACGTTCCGCCATCAGCGGTTATTGGATTCTGTTTTCTTAAATACGTTTGTCGATAACTTTCTTGGTGTGCATACCTATTCATGGTCAGACGTATCGATCACAACAAACAATGAAGCGGTATCTCCAACCAGTCTTATGATTTACCCGAATCCTGCATCTGAACTATTAACCCTTGAATTACCTGGATTGGAACCTGCAACGATTGAGTTCTACAACTCTATTGGGCAATTGGTGAAGGCGGCTGATATTGTTGACAATCGGGTGGTTGTTTCGGATTTGGCTGTTGGGTGGCATGTTTATGTGGTACGGCAGGGAGATTTGATGTATGGCGGGGAGGTTGTTATTAGGTGAATGGTTTACAGATTTACAATAATTGTCGGAATCTGTTAATGATCCATCGTCTTTTTTCAATTGGGGTGTCATTGCTTTCTTCTAGTTCTTTTTTTGTGTTTTTAACTTTCTCTAAACACTTAAAGAATTATTGATTTAGAGCTTAAACAAGCTCAAAAAGAGGTTTAGCTCAAGAAGAACGTTCATTCGTAAACTTCGTCTATGCCAATACTTCTTGCATTGTTACTTCAACTTCTTCTTTAACATGAACTTTAGATAAATTTTTTTATAACCAACTAACTATTATTTACCGTCAATTAAGGCCGCTCGATTTTTCAAAAAGTTATTTGTTGGAAATCAATTAGAAATCAGAATGATATATTTCTTGAAATATTATATATTTGACTTTGTTATACAAAAAAAGGACGATCCGCAAACCGTCCTAAGTGTTTTCACAACAGAATAATCTTTATTGTGAATTGCTTCAAATTGTATATCAAAGATATATATTTATTTTGAACTAAAGTAAAACTAAATGAAAAAAGTACTTGGAATCGACCTTGGTGTTAGTTCTATTGGCTGGGCTATGGTAAATACTGGAAAAAAGGAAGCATCAAAAATTATTGATTGTGGTGTTCGAATTATTCCAATGGGTAATGAAGCGGGTGACTTTGAAAAAGGTAAGTCAATCTCCTTAAATGCAGAAAGAAGAGAGAAACGATCTGCTAGGAGAAACTTACAACGCTATAAGTTGAGAAGAAAACGATTGAAAGCACTGTTAGTTGAAAATCGTATGTCACCAACGGTTGAGCTCATTAAACTTGATGCTGAAGAGTTATTGAGATTGAGAGCAAGTGCTACTCAAAGAAAATTAAGCCTTGCAGAAATTGGAAGAGTGCTTATTCTGCTCAACAAAAAACGTGGATATAAAAGTAATCGGAAAGCCAACGATGGTGAAATGGGTTTATCCCCTTTAGAATCCAAAAGACAATTAATCAAAACAACACTAGGGAAGAAAAACTGGAAGTATGCAGATGAATTATCTGAAGCGAACTTGTTGGAAAATTCTGAATCAACGATTCTCAAGCAAATCGCACAAAAAGATCCCAAATTTCATGTTGAAGAACTATTGGAAACACTTGAAAAAAATAAGATTAAGGAAGAACATAGTTATTTAGGGCAAATCAATAAAAGAAAACACCTTTTACAAGCACAAGGAATTACCATTGGAGAATACCTATTCAATCAATATTTGGATAACCCTACCGCACCATTAAAGGGTCAAATTTTTTATAGAAATGACTATTGGGATGAGTTTAACAGAATTTGGGAACAACAAAAAACATATTATCCAAACATTCTGACAGATCAACTCAAAAAGGAAATAGGAGATTATACCATTTTTTATCAAAGACCTTTGAAATCTCAAAAGGGGAGAGTCTCCAATTGTCGCTTTCATAATTACTTAAAGGCAATACCAAAAAGTTCACCAGTATTTCAAGAATTTAAGATTTGGCAAAGCATTAATAACCTTGAGATTAAAGATGATGATTTAAAAATAATTGATATTTCTTTAGATCAAAAACAATTACTGTTTAGTGCTTTAAACAATTCAAAAAAACAATCACAAACAGCCATCTCTAAAATTTTAAAATTCCCTTCCAGCAGAGCTTATCATTTCAATTTTCCTGAGGGAATCCAAGGCAATACAACCTTGTGCAAAATCAAAAATAAGTTGGATGAAGTCGGTTATGATTTTATTCAAAATACAAATTCAAATGGCTCTTTTATAAAAAAGAAATTGAAAGAGTATAATCAGAAGGAACTCAATGTTCTGGAGTTAGATACTTCCAAGGAAATAGAAACCCAACCTGTTTATCATCTTTGGCATTTATTGTATTCAATTGACAATCCCAGCCATCTAATTCCCAAGTTGATCGACCACTTTGGGATGAGTCAGGCACAAGCTGCTCAAGTTGGACAAATTAGCTTTCCTACTGACCATGGAACGTTGAGCTCCAAAGCAATTAAGGAAATTTTACCGCACCTTAAAAAAGGACATAACTACTACGATGCTTGTGAACTTGCTGGGCATAAACATTCGGATTATCTGACCAAAGAGGAAAATGATGTGAGGGAGTTAGAAGAACAACTTTCACTGGTAAAAAAGGGGAGTCTTAGGAATCCTGTAGTTGAAAAAATTCTAAATCATTTAGTTAATCTTATTAATTCCATACTCGACACTTATGGTCGTCCTGATGAAATCAGAATTGAGTTGGCGCGACAACTTAAGCAGAATGCAAAACAACGGGAAAATAGGTTTCAAAACATTACTAAAAGAGCCAGAGAGCATGAAGTAATAAAGAAAACACTGGAAGAAACGTTTGGTTTTAGAAATCCCTCCAGAAAAACGATAGAGAAGTATAAATTGTGGCAGGAGTTTAACAGGATCTCAATCTATTCCGGTGAGCCAATTACTCATACCGACTTATTCTCTGCTAAGATTGATGTAGAACACATCATCCCAAAGTCCAGGTATTTTGATGATTCTTTTGCTAATAAAGTATTATGCGAAAGGTCGTTGAATGAGGAAAAGGGAGCCAGAACTGCCTATGATTTTATGAAATCAAAATCGCCGGAAAAATTTAATCAATATGTTTCCATTATAAAAGATAACAAAGGACTCTCATTTAACAAAAGAAAATACTTATTGATGGAAGGAACGAACATTCCGGACGATTTCATAGATCGACAAAAACGAGATTCCCAGTTTATAGCAAAGGCAGCAATCGATTTACTAACACCAATATGCAGAAGGGTAACCAGTACTACTGGTGGTGTTACCAATTTTCTGTTATCTGATTGGGGGCTGAATGATCTGCTATTAGAGTTGAACCGGGAAAAGTATAAAGCATCCGGAATCTTAAAAGAAGAACAATTCACAACCTCACAAGGAAAAGATAGAAATCGAGTCATTCTTGAAGGAAAAAAATTCAGAGACGACCAAAGACATCATGCTCTTGACGCTATTATTATCGCCTTCACGAATCAAAGTATTATTCAACGATTGAATAATCTAAATAAAAACTACAACACTCACAAAGAGCTTAAAACATTTGAAACCAGAAAGGATCGATTTCCTCAACCCTTAACAGACTTTAGAAATCAAGTGAAAGATGCTTTGAGCACAGTATTGGTTTCCTACAGAGGAAAGAGAAAAGTGGTCACACAAAATACCAACAAATACAAAGTAAAGGGAGGTGAAAAGCGAAAAAGCACCATGACGCCTAGAGGAATGCTCCATAAGGAAACAGTATATGGCAAGATAAAAATAAGAGGTGAGAAACCAGTAAAACTTGGAACCCGATTCACTAAGAAACTTGCTGAGTTAATTGTAAATCCTCAATATAAAAATATCGTTTTGGAGCGATTAAAGCAGTTTTCCGACAATCCCAAACTCGCCTTTAAAGGATTAAAGAAAAACCCAATCCTTGATCCTAAAGGAAAAGAGATCAATGATGTTTTGCTGTGGGAAGAAAAATACGTTGTTAAGAAAACTATTGGTCCTGATTTCAAACAGGTGGACAAGGTGGTAGACAAAAAGATAAAATCTATTCTAAAAGACAGGCTAGAAGCATTTGATAACAAACCCAAACTTGCATTTTCAAATTTGGAGGAACACCCAATTTGGTTAAATCAAGAAAAGAACATTAAAATTAAACGTGTTCGAATCATGGAAGGATTTGAAGAGCTGGTTCCTTTGCATGTAAACGAAAAAGGTATCCCTATCGACTACGTTAACCTTAGAAACAACCACCATGCTGCATTCTATGAAACGGAAAAAGGAGATTTAATTGAGGACATCGTTTCTTTTATGACGGTTCTTCATAGAAAATTAGATGGTCAACCAGTATATCAGGACTATGATACGGAAGGAAATAAATTAAAACTAATCCTTCATATCAATGACATGGTGTTGATTAAACCAGAAGCGATGGAGCATTCTGATCTGGAAAATCTCTGGATAGAGAAAAATCATGAGAAGTTAAGTAAACTATTGTATCGAGTTCAAAAATTGTCTTCTAAATACTATGTTTTTAGACATCATCTTGCAAGCAATATTGATGATGATAATGAAATGGTAAGTATTAGATCAGCAAATGGCGCGAAGACAATTAGAAAAGTCAGGCTCAATCGCCTTGGTATCATAGAACAATTTGTTAATGTATGATAAAGAAGACATTATACTTTGGAAATCCTGCCTATTTAAATGTTCAGGATAAACAGTTAAAGGTGACTTACCCAAAGGAGGAAAAACCTAAATCGTCTGTTCCTATAGAAGATATTGGCGTACTGATTTTAGATCATCCCAGAATCACCATGACTTCAACGGTTTTAAAGCTATTATTGGCTAATAATGCTGCCGTTATCTCTTGCAATGATCAACATTTGCCAGATGGTCTTTTTTTGCCATTAGATAAACATCATACCCAAACAGAAAACTTTAGAATTCAACTTTCCGCTAGTCTCCCACTAAAAAAACAATTGTGGGCACAAACGATTAAAGCTAAAATTTACAACCAAATGAAAGTTTTGGAATGGTATGGTTACCCTTTTGTTCGATTGAAAAACTTGGTACACAAGGTAAAATCAGGAGATCCAGACAATATAGAGGGACAAGCATCTGCCTATTATTGGTCTAATATTTTGGATGGAACAAGAAGACACCGTTATGGCGAACCACCCAATCACCTGCTAAATTATGGATATGCAATATTGCGCGCCATCGTTGCCCGTGGTCTGGTAAGCAGCGGAATGTTGCCAACTATTGGAATTCATCATCGAAACAAATACAATGCTTACTGTCTGGCAGATGATATTATGGAACCTTATCGGCCTTTTGTAGACGATCTAGTATTAAGAATGGAATGGCCGGAATCCTCTTTTATTAATGAAATAACAAAACAACAAAAGAAACAATTGTTGAACATTCCAATAATAGATGTTTCAATTGATAAGAATTTAATGCCTCTAATGATTGGAGTTTCAAGAACAACTGCTTCTCTTTTTGCCTGTTTTGACAGTCAAAGAAAGAAGATTTTATATCCGGTAATTTATGAATAAAGCACTCAGTAAATTTCGTGTTATGTGGATAATGGTATTATTTGATTTACCTACTGAAACTAAAAAGCAAAGAAAAGCTGCAAATGACTTTAGAAAGAATTTGTTGCGCGATGGCTTTACGATGTTTCAGTTTTCAATTTATATTCGAAATTGCCCCTCAAGAGACAATGCTGCGGTTCATGTTAGACGAGTAAAAAAATGGTTGCCGGATTATGGTTATGTAGGAATACTTAAAATAACAGATAAACAATTCGGAATGATTGAGTTATTTTATTCAAAACAAGAATTTAGATCCGATCATGGCTCCCAACAGTTACTCTTGTTTTAAGCGACTTAGGATTTAAAAAACGAATAGAGTTATGCTCACAGGCAATAAAGTTAGTTGGTTTTTTACATCAAAAAATCATATAACTTGTTGATAATGAAAAATTTGCCCAAGGAATGCTGTTGATTCCTTGGACAAAGATACAATTTGATAGCAATCCACAACAGACATCGTGCCTTTTTCATGCCCAGCACCGCTGTTGATTCCTTGGACAAAGATACAATTTGATAGCAATCCACAACTGGTTAATCAGATACTATTTAATTCGTTCAGCTGTTGATTCCTTGGACAAAGATACAATTTGATAGCAATCCACAACACGAAAAAAACCAATTACAATATGTGTA
>CALGAW010000054.1 GCA_937959115.1 uncultured Saprospiraceae bacterium | reverse complement strand
AAGACTTGGCGGGAGAAGACTCATCTGATCTGGATCGTAATCCTTAAATGTTGGTTTTCGTCGTCGCTTATTCATATCTAAAAATAATAAATGTTCAGCATTCGACAAAAAAAAGAGACTGCCTTTTGAGACAGCCTCTTTGTTTTTTACTAAGCACTAATTACTAATTCTTAACACTAATATCTTCGTCCTTATAGCCAAAGACTTCTTCAAGTGAAAGCTCTTGTACTGGACCAATTGTTTTCAGATAATCCATTTTAAGTTTTTTGCGATCACCCAGCACCAAGTAGGTGTATTTTCTGTCTTTCACATTTTTAGCATGAAAGGCTTTTAGGTCTTCAATTGAGGTCGATTTCAATTTATTATAAACATCCTTCCGCTTGTCATAGTCATAACCGAGCTTCTTGTTAGACAAGTAGTCGAAATAGATATCGGTCTTGGTGATACGTTCACTTTCTATCTTCTTCAACAAAGAGGTTTTCGCTGTTTCAATCTGTGCATCAGACACCGGCATATCCACCAGGATTTCCTCCATTGCAGTTACAGCATCTTTTAGCTTATCCGCTTGCGTCCCAACATAGGCTTGCATGTAATGTGGGTCATTTTTCTTCCTCGGGGAGGAGAAATAAGCATAAGTAGAATAAGCCAATGCTTTTGATTCCCTGATTTCCTGAAAGACAATGGAAGACAATCCAAAACCAAAATAATTATTGTACAAGTCTTTCATGATATCCTGCTCTTGGTTGTACGTGTCACCTTTCGACAACAACAAAACCTCTGCCTGAACCATAGGGAAGTCAACAAAATAAACCTTGTCCTCATTTGTATTCAAGTAAGGATACGTTTTTTCTGCTGGATAAGCCAATAACTTTTCAGGTACTTTATGATGCTTGTTAAGCACAGACTTTACTTTGGAAGGAGATTCCTGGCCATAGTAAAAAACGCGATGCTCATAACTTGTAATCCCTTTTATCTTTGCTACTAAATCTGCTGGTTTAATTCTTTGCAATTCAGCATCTGGAATAATATCTGTAAAACCTGATTTTGCACCAAATCTCGCATAATTTGCCATAGCAGATCTCAAGATCGTACGCTTGTCTTTTTTGGCGTCTTGTCTCTTTTTAAGAATGTCCTTCCGCACACCTGCTAATGCTTTCTCGTCTCCTTTTACATTTGCTAGGATGTGCTCAAACAGCTCAACACCTGGTTCTAGAGATTCTTCAAGACCACGCAAGACAACATAAGCACGATCAGCAGAACTAAAGACATCAAAACTGACACCCAGTTTGAAAAATTCCTGCTGCAACTGTTCGGCGCTGTATTTATCTGTTCCCAAGTAAGGAAGATACTTTACTGCTAGAGGTAACATCTTATCATGGTTTTTTCCCATTTCTAAAACATAGAACAACTCAAACGTCTTATTGTATTCGTTCTTGACATAATCTAACTCAACACCACTATCCAATTTGAAATTTTTAATCGCACCTTTATAATCTATAAAAGAAGGTTTAATTGGGTCTGTAGACATTTTGTTAAATGCCTGAATAAACCCAGATTCCTGTTCACGGTTGAGAGAGACTGGTGTGATTTCAGGCTTTACTACTTTTGCCGTACTTTCGTCATTACCTGTTCGCTTGTAGATCAATACTCTATTATCGTTAAACTTCGCCTTAGCAAAGTTGACGATATCTGCTTTGGTAATTTTGTCCATTCTATCAAACTTAGTCGCATGATCTTTCCAGCTGACACCTCTTACAAAAGCCTCATTCATTTGACTGACACGACCTCTGTTGGACTCAAATTGCTTCAATTGAGAAAGTTTGATGTCTTTCTTACAGGCTTCTAATAACCAATCTTCAAATTTTCCTTCTTTGACGAGTTCCAGTTGTTCTAAGAGC
This sequence comes from uncultured Saprospiraceae bacterium, assembly GCA_937959115.1. GTDB lineage: Bacteria > Bacteroidota > Bacteroidia > Chitinophagales > Saprospiraceae > JAHDHB01. The sequence goes on along the minus strand of CALGAW010000054.1, from coordinate 18,488 downwards.
AAATCACGGACTTCATCAAGGCTTTGGCCTTCGCGGGGATTGCCCTCGATCCCAAAAATACTGTAGTCTGCCCAACTCCAGCCGTAGGCTGTTCCTTTTAGAATTTTTTGTTTTTGAATAAGATTCAAATCAATTAAACCTGCTTGACCGTTAGATAATATTTTGGTCAACAGTTCCATTTTAATGGCATCTGGCGTATTGATTCCACCTGCTTTCCAAGCATTGTCTACAAACTCTTCTTCTTGTCCAAATATTTCATGTGTTACTGGACTTTTTAAGTCAGGTTGTGGATCAAATGTCCATTCTTCTTTTTCTTTTTTCTCGAAACCTCCGAAGTGTGTTTCAATCAATGCTACAGCCTCATCCGGATCAAAGTCACCACTTAATATAATGGCCATGTTATTCGGGATATAGTGTTTTTCGAAGTACTTATGAATTTCTACATGAGAAGGGTTTTTCAAGTGTTCTCCCTTCCCAATCGTCGTTTGTGTACCATAAGTATGTGTAGGGAACAAGGTTTTGAACAAGGCCTCGTTTACTTTTCTACCGTCTCGATCTTGGCTTATATTAAACTCTTCATAAACGGCTTCTAATTCCGTATGAAATAGCCGTAAGACGAGCATTTTAAATCGTTCAGACTCAAGGGTCAGCCATTTTTCTAGTTCGTTTGACGGGATGTCGTTTACATATACCGTTTCTTCTACTGAAGTATAAGCGTTTGTTCCTTTCGCGCCAAGCGAGCTCACCATTTTGTCATACTCATTGGCTGCTACTAGTTTCGCTGCTTCGCCCGATACCTTGTCAATTTGGCTGTAGATTGCTTTACGCTTAGTCGGATCTTTCTCTACCCGGTGTTTTTCATAGAGATCTGATATCTCTTGAAGCATGACCTTCTCTTTTTCCCAATCAAGAGAGCCAATACTGTCGGTACCCTTAAACATCATATGTTCTAAATAATGGGCTAGTCCCGTGCAGTGTGATGGATCGTGCTTTGATCCAGCAGCTACAGAAATATAGGTCTGAATTCTAGGAGCATCTTTGTAAACGCTCATATATACTTTCAGGCCATTATCAAGGGTGTAGATTTTTGCATTAAGTGGGTCATTTGCTACCGTTTCATACTGATACTTGCTCAATGACGGTGCATTTTTACAAGAAAAGTAACCAATTGATAAGGCAGTCAAGCAGAAGAAATAAGCAATAATTCGTTTCATTTCGATCAATTAATAGAGATTTTTAATGAGGGCGTTTCAATTTTTATACACAAAAGTAAGACTTAACACCCGAATATACACATTTTATTAGGTGACATTCTGCAATATATTATGTAGATAACTCAATTAGTAACGGTTAAGTTCACAACTTTATCATGACTTAACTTAACTTTAAGTCAAATTTAATTTGAATGTACAACCTGATAGAAATAAAAGCTAGAAGTAAGAATTCTGATAAAGTAAGACGAGCACTAAAAGACAAGAATGCTGAATATAAAGGTATAGACCATCAAATTGATACTTACTTTAATGTTGCCGAAGGGAGATTAAAACTTCGAGAGGGAAATATAGAGAACAACCTCATTCATTATCATCGGCCAGATATCGACGGCCCTAAAAATTCATTAGTCACGCTTTATAAAAGCAATCCTGAATCAACCCTCAAGGAAGTATTGACCAAAGCATTAGGTATCAAAGTGGTCGTTAAAAAACAACGAGAAATTTATTTTATCAATAATGTAAAATTTCACATCGATGAAGTAGATTCCCTTGGGAGCTTCATAGAAATAGAGGCCATCGGTATCAAAAACGACAACACTGAGGAACTTCGAAAACAGTGCACACATTATATGCAGCTACTTGAAGTAAAAGACAGTGATTTAGTCACCAATTCTTATAGCGATTTACTGATGAAAGCCAATAATTCTTAAACAAAAAAAATCAGGTTTCTAAAGACATAAAATCCCTAGAAACCTGATCGTATTAAGAAATTGGATCTTCAAACCCAATAAATTTTTAAATCCTAATCATTCTTTTAGCAGTCTACGAGAAAATACTTGGTCGTCAACTCTAACTTCAATCAGATACACTCCAACCGCCAAGCCAGACAAGTCAATGCGCTTACTGACATTCTGTACACCAAGCTGCCGCTCACTACTGATCACCCTCTGTCCAAATGTGTTCATCACACTCCAAGTCACATCAACAGACTCCTTGAAACGCAGTTCTAAAGTTGTAAGTTCCCGCGCAGGATTCGGATAAAGATTAACCGCATCCAATGCTTCGATCTCCGTGTTATTCGTCATACCTCCAGCGACAGTTTCACAATCTGTTGCTGTACAACCATTCGTGTCAGTAATAGTAACACAAATCACTCCACCAGGTAACAAGATAGCAGTTTGGGTGTTTTGTCCATCTGACCACTCATAAGTAAAAGGAGGGTTTCCGCCATTCGGATTTGCCGTAGCAGTGCCATCATTTGCTCCAGGCATAGAAACAGGCGTAGACGTAACTGCTAAATTTATGGCAGGGGGTTCGGTAATGGTAGCCGTACCTGTAGTGATACACCCGTTGGCATCAGTTACAGTAATACTATAAGCACCTGCACATCCTGGATTGGGTGGATTATAGATGTAATTATAAGGAGGCGTTCCTCCAGCTGCAATAACTGCAATGTTACCATCACATACCCCGTTGCAGCTCGCATCTTGAACAGAAGACTGCATTGTCAACTCCAATGGTTCATCAATTAGAATCGTTGCCGTTCCTTTACAGCCATTCGCATCGGTAAGCGTAACGGTATAGTTACCTCGACATAAGTTAGAAGCAATCAGTCCCGATGCACCATTACTCCACTGATAGCTATAAGGTATTGCGCCACCAGTTGCTTGAGCGGTTGCAATCCCGTTACAAGCAGCAAAGCAAGTAGCTCCAGTAATTTGAGTAGCGATCACAGTTACACCAGGACAGCCAGCATTACCTTCAGGTAACATAAATGTCATCGTTGGAGAAGCTTCATCTCCTGTTGGGATTTGATTACCATTCGTCGCAGTCATGATGTAATAAAAGCTAACGGTTCCTTTTCCTGCAGCAGGAGCTCTCCATTCAGCTGTAAATCCAGCAATCAGTGCTGGCGAGGAATGTTCCCAGTAGGTTCTACCCAAGGCAGTTCCAAAGGTAGTTCCAGCACCGGCATTTAGCCAATTTCCTGCACCTGCGTTGTTTGGATCTAGAGCAGTCATCTGAAATCCATATCCAGCAGGGAACCCACCAGATGCAATTCCTTGTAGAAATAAAGTGTAAGTCGTGCCAGGTACATAAGAAGTTGCTGGCATTCCAGACCCATCGGTTACCGTAAGAACGATATTGATCGGACCGTAGTTTCCACCTGTATGACAACCAGCGCTGCCACAAGTGATTCCTGATTCTCCAGGAGCTCCAGTATTTCCATCCATCGCAATACTGGCTCGCCCGCCAGAATTACTAAGAAGTCCATAACCGATAAGGGCAGTAAAAAGGATAAAAAGTAGTTTGTTTTTCATTGATAAAGTATTGATTTATTTGATGCAAGTATAAGGTAATAGTAAACAAAGCACTATGTACAATGTTAACCCACGTACAATATATAATATTAATACGTTTTCAAATGTAGATTGCTGCTTTTAATTTCAATTATGTTTCCACAAAGAACAAATCATTAAGAACTATATGAAAGATGCAATATCTTCATTGCGAATTCAGCGTTATCATTTTCTAGTTCTAGACCTGCCCAAACATGCACTCGAATGTTAAAGTCTTCTTTGTCAGAAAAATTTTGAATAAAGTTACTAACCTCTGATTCTTCCTTTAATGCATTCATTTCCTCTTCAGAAGGAAGGGCGTAAAGTCCAGCGAGTCTTCCAAGATCATTGCCTGTAAGCACGGTGCTTTGTTTGATGTGATCCGGGAGTTGGTCATATCCTAGTGCAACTTTAGTGACAGGTTGCACCACACTAAAGATGGCATTTCCGCTAGCTCGTGTATAGTAAGCACGGCCCATTCTACCAACTAGATCAATCTTATTTGGGTCAATCCGATTATTTTCATCAATGATATCTTCATTAATGTGCATTCTGACCACATGACATATAATAAGGTGTCCTGCGCCTCCCTCTTCTCCTAGGGTGATAATCTCCTTTACTTTACATTCGAGGTGTACTGGAGACTCTTTTACTCTAAAGGGTTTTACAAGGTCAGAAGGAATAGGGGTGAGGCCTGACTTACTAAATTCACTTATGGCACTATCAAATTCAATTGCTGCAACTGCCATTTGACGAACAATAGCGTGATTCACCACATTAATTACCACTTCCTTGTTTTTCTCAATATTGTGAAGTGTGTCCTTTGTACTATTATTACTTACTCGTCTGTTCGACGAAAACACAACGATTGGAGGATTGGAGCTAAATGCATTGAAGAAACTGTAAGGTGCAAGGTTCGCAACTCCATCATCATTTATTGTGCTTGCAAATGCAATTGGACGAGGTGCAACTGCTCCTAGAAGAAATTGATGTAAATCGCGTGTTGGCACTACCTTGGGATCTATTATTCTCATAAGTTAATTATTTATTTTGGCCTCAAACTTAATAAAATACTACTGGTTAACAATCTTTCTTCATGTTCGCGTGTCTTTTTTTAAGTAAATTTTTAGTTGATTTAAATTTGAAATTACAGAACAAATAAGGAGAAGGTAAAGGCAATTACCAAATGTTTCTTCCCTAATATTATATTTTATTTGTTTCGTTGAATATTTCATTTCGGATTTAAATTTTTGATAATGAAATGTTTAGAGTTTAATTTCTAGTTTCATTGGAATTTGTTTGCATATCTATGGAACTAATTCATATTTCTAAACGTTAAATAATTCATTTGCGAACTTACGATAGTTTGACACCCTTTAAACAAGTAAAAAGCGACCAGATTAAAATTCAAGGGAAAAAAAAGAAAAAAAGTTTCTTTTGAAAGAAAAAAGTCGTAAATTTGCGAGCACTTTGAAGAAAGTGATATAAATAACTTGAAATTGTTGACCAATTTTTATAAAAAGATTGACTGTTTTTAGAACAAAAAATATAGAGCGCCGATGTAGCTCAGTTGGCCAGAGCAGCTGATTTGTAATCAGCGGGTCGGGGGTTCGAATCCCTCCATCGGCTCCATTTTTTTCTAGAAGCACAAAACCGGGGGTGCGCCGGAGTTGGAGAGCCGGGCCAGACTGTAAATCTGGTGTCTTTGACTGAATAGGTTCGAATCCTATCACCCCCACCATTTTTTGATAAGCGGAAGTAGCTCAGTTGGTAGAGCATCAGCCTTCCAAGCTGAGGGTCGCGGGTTCGAGTCTCGTCTTCCGCTCAAAGTTAAGTTAATCTTGCTCTCATTGCCTACATTATATTATGCCAATGTAGCTCAGGGGTAGAGCACTTCCATGGTAAGGAAGGGGTCGGGGGTTCAATTCCCTTCATTGGCTCAACATTTTTACATATTCAATAATTATTCTACAAAATTCAACAAAAATTAATTAACCGATGGCAAAGGAAACTTTTGAAAGGAACAAACCACACGTGAACATTGGAACGATCGGACACGTTGACCACGGTAAGACTACTTTGACAGCAGCGATCACTAACGTTTTGGCAAATAAAGGTCTTGCTGAAAAGAAGGACTATAGTACGATTGATTCAGCTCCAGAAGAAAAGGAAAGAGGAATCACAATTAACACTGCTCACGTTGAGTATGAAACAGAAAATCGTCACTATGCGCACGTTGATTGCCCAGGTCACGCAGATTATGTAAAAAACATGGTAACAGGTGCTGCTCAGATGGATGGCGCTATCCTTGTTGTTGCTGCTACTGATGGCCCAATGCCTCAAACGCGTGAGCACATTCTTCTAGCACGTCAGGTTGGTGTACCACAAATCGTTGTGTTTATGAATAAAACCGACTTGGTAGATGATGAAGAAATGATTGAATTGGTAGAAATGGAAGTAAGAGAAATTCTTTCCAGCTATGAGTTCGATGGTGATAACATCAGTATCGTTGAAGGTTCTGCTCTTAAAGCCCTTGAAGGTGATGCAGCAGGTATTGCTGCAATCGAGAAACTAATGGCAGCAGTTGACGCTGATATTCCATTACCTCCAAGAGAAGTTGACAAACCATTCCTAATGCCTATTGAGGACGTATTCTCAATCACAGGTCGTGGAACTGTTGCAACTGGTCGTATCGAAAGAGGTGTTATCAACTCTGGAGATCCAGTAGAAATTATCGGGTTCATTGATGAGCCATTAAATTCTACAGTTACAGGAGTAGAGATGTTTAGAAAGATTCTTACTAGAGGAGAAGCTGGTGATAATGCTGGACTACTTCTTAGAGGAATTGAAAAAGACGCAATCAGAAGAGGAATGGTTATTTGTAAACCAGCTTCTGTTACACCACATACCAAATTCAAATGTGAAGTTTACGTTCTTGGAAAAGACGAAGGTGGGCGTCATAAACCATTCTTTAATGGTTACAGACCTCAGTTTTACTTCAGAACAACAGATGTTACAGGTGATATCAAATTGCCAGCAGGTGTTGAAATGGTAATGCCTGGCGATAACGTAACTATTGAAGTTCACTTAATCACTAAAATCGCAATGGAGAAAGGTCTTCGTTTTGCAATTAGAGAAGGTGGACGTACAGTAGGTGCAGGTCAAGTGACTGAAATTATTGAGTAGGATTTAGTCCTCTCTAAAAATAAACATTATAAATGTAGCCTGCTTCCGTTTTGGTGGCAGGCTGCTTTATCATGTACGGGCATAGCTCAACTGGTAGAGCGACGGTCTCCAAAACCGTAGGCTGGGGGTTCAAGTCCTCCTGCCCGTGCTAATCTAAATAGATTATGGAAGGTATAAAAACTTACGTAAAGGAAAGCTACAACGAGTTGGTAAATAAAGTAACTTGGCCCACATGGCCTGAGCTGCAAAACACTACTGTTGTGGTTCTTATTGGTTCAATCATTCTTGTTTTGATTACATACGTTATGGATCAAATCGCAATGTTCATTCTTAAAAACCTAGTTTACTAGAATGACTACTTTAACAGATACTAGATGGTATTGCCTAAGGGTAATCAGCGGAAAAGAAAGAAAGATCAAAGAATACATTGATAAAGAAGTTCAACGATCCGAATGGGATCATGTAATTTCTCAAACATTGGTTCCTACTGAAAAAGTATACAAGATCAGAAACGGTAAAAAAGTAATCATGGAAAGAAATATCCTTCCTGGTTATATTTTGATCGAAGCGAAAGAAGGACGACTTTCAGGAGAAATGATTTCAACAATTGCAAATATCACAAATGTTATTCATTTCCTTGGAAAAAACAACCCTCTTCCAATGACTAATGTTGAAGCAAATAGAATCCTTGGTAAAGTAGATGAGTCACAAGAAGTTGGTGAATCACTCAGCGAACCGTTTATCGTTAATGAATCTGTAAAGATTGTCGATGGACCGTTCAATGAATTTATCGGTACGATTCAAGAAGTGAATGAGGAGAAGAAGAAGTTGAAGGTGATCGTAAAAATCTTTGGTCGTGGTACTGAAGTAGAATTGAATTTCATGCAAGTAGAAAAACAGTCTTAAAATGGCAAAAGAAATCGGTGGTTTTATTAAACTACAAGTAAAAGGTGGCCAAGCAAACCCAGCTCCACCAGTCGGCCCAGCACTAGGTGCAAAAGGGGTTAATATCATGGAGTTTTGTAAGCGATTCAATGCTGAAACTCAGGATAAGCAAGGTAAAGTATTACCAGTTGTGATTACAGTATTTAAGGATAAATCATTCTCCTTTGTAATCAAAACGCCTCCTGCAGCTGTTCAGCTTTTAGAAGCAGCAAAACTTAAAAAAGGATCAGGTGTCCCTAATAGAGATAAAGTCGGAACAGTTAGCTGGGAAGATTGCATCAAAATCGCGGAAGATAAAATGGCTGACCTCAACGCATTTACTGTTGAAGCAGGTGCTATGATGATTGCTGGTACTGCCAGAAGCATGGGACTTAACGTAAAGGGAAACCCGAACGTATCAGAGTAATTTGAATAAAGATAAATGGTTGACATACCTCTGTCAACTGATTTTTTAATTATAAATAGATTGTTATGGCTAAAGTTTCTAAACGACGAGCAGCTGCAAACAGCAAAATGCAAGCCGACAAGCTATACACATTAGAGGAAGCGGCAAAACTTATTAAAGAAGTTAATACTGCGAAATTCGACGCATCCGTTGATTTACACGTCCGTTTGGGTATCGATCCCCGTAAAGCTGATCAAGCATTACGTGGAACCGTTACGCTTCCCCACGGTACAGGTAAAACTAAATCGGTACTTGTGTTCTGTACACCAGACAAAGAACAAGAAGCTCTTGATGCAGGAGCTGACTATGCTGGTCTTGATGAATACATACAAAAAGTACAAGGTGGATGGACTGATATCGACGTAATTGTCGCTATGCCTAATGTGATGGCTCAGGTCGGTAGACTTGGACGAGTTTTAGGCCCGCGTGGCTTAATGCCCAACCCAAAAACAGGTACAGTTACTGCTGATGTAGCATCCGCTGTTAAGGATGTAAAAGGTGGTAAAATTGCTTACCGTGTTGATAAGTTTGGGATTATTCATTCCACTTGTGGAAGAGTTTCTTTTGAAAGTAGTCACCTTGAGGAGAATATCCGAGAAGTAATGAATACGATCGTAAGAATTAAACCTTCTTCCGCAAAAGGTATTTACTTAAAATCAATTACTGTGGCTTCTACTATGAGCCCGGGAATTAAAATTGATCCTAAAGATTTTAAATAATCTTTTTGATTTTTAAACATCAATTGATATGACCAGAGCAGAAAAAACAGCCGCAATTGAAGAGTTACAGGAGATTTTTGCTAACACTAAAAATTTCTACATCACAGATTATGCTTCTTTAACTGTTGAACAAATCAACAACCTTAGAAGAATCTGCTTCGAAAAAGATGTGAAACTTAGCGTTCTTAAAAATACCTTGGTAAAGAAAGCGTTGGAAAGAGTTAACGAAACAGCCTACACAGGCTTGTATGAGTCTTTAAGTGGACCTACAGCAATTTTGTTTTCTGAAACAGCGAATCTTCCAGGTAAAATTATCGAAGATTTTAGAAAAACACACGATAAACCTGTACTGAAAGCGGCATATATCGATTCCGACGTTTTCCTTGGTGACGAAAAGCTAAAAGATTTAGCTAATCTGAAATCTAAAGAAGAATTAGTCGGTGAAATCGTAGCGCTCCTGCAGTCTCCAATGAAAAATGTTATTGGATCGCTTAAATCAGGTGGTAGCACTATCGCTGGACTTGTTAAAGCACTTCAGGAAAAAGGAGAGTAGTTGGCTCAACCAACTAACATGAATTGGCTTCCAAGCTTTTATCATATAAACGAATCTAAATTTTAAAAAACATTAAATTTTCAATAAAATGGCAGAATTAAAAGAACTCGCTGAACAATTGGTTAACCTTACCGTTAAGGATGTTAATGAATTGGCAACGATCTTAAAAGACGATTATGGTATCGAACCAGCAGCAGCAGCAGTAGCAATGGCAGGTCCAGCCGCAGGTGGTGGTGGTGAAGCAGCAGCAGAAAAATCTGAGTTTGACATCATCCTGAAATCTGCAGGTGGTACTAAACTACAAGTTGTTAAAGAAATTAAGAACTTGTTAGGTGTAGGTTTGAAAGACGCTAAAGCTATTGTAGATGCAGCTCCAGGTCCAGTTAAAACAGCTGTGGCTAAAGATGAAGCTGAATCTATTAAAGCAGCCCTAGAAGGTCTAGGCGCTGAAGTTGAGCTTAAGTAATTTCATTCATCTTCAGGGATATAACAATCCTTGATTAATTCTACAATACACTTGATAGAAAAATTAGGATACATCAATATCTTTAAATAGGAATATGGGCTTAGCCAAACACAAATTTGGCTAAGCCTATTCCCGTATATAATCACTATAACTTTACTTATGGCCACTACGAAACAGGAACAGCCGATGAATAAGAGGATTAACTTCGGTAAAATTAAACATGTTTCTAATTATCCTGATTTCCTTGAAATACAAATAAAGTCGTTTACTGAATTCTTTCAGTTAGAAACTACCCCTGAAAACAGAGGGAACGAGGGTCTTTTTAAAGTATTTCAAGAAAATTTCCCCATAACAGATGCCAGAAATATCTTCGTTCTTGAATTTCTGGATTATTTTGTTGACCCGCCTAGATACAGCATAGAAGAGTGTATGGAACGGGGCCTTACGTACAGCGTCCCCTTAAAAGCTAAGTTGCGTCTATCTTGTAATGATGAAGAACACGTCGATTTCAAAACTATTGTAAATGATGTATTCCTTGGAAACATCCCTTACATGACTCCAAAAGGTACTTTTGTAGTCAATGGGTCTGAAAGAATTATTGTTACTCAATTACACAGATCACCAGGCGTATTCTTCGGTCAAAGTCTTCACCCTAACGGAACAAAAATCTATTCAGCCAGAGTTATCCCGTTTAAAGGTGCATGGATGGAGTTCGCAACTGACATCAACACTGTCATGTATGCGTACATTGATCGCAAAAAGAAATTCCCAGTAACTACTCTTTTACGAGCGATTGGATTTGATTCTGATAAAGAAATCCTTAACCTGTTCAATTTAGCAGATGAGGTAAAAGTCAATCCTAAAAACCTTAAAGGAGTCATCGGTAGAAAACTTGCCGCAAGAATTCTGAAAAGTTGGACGGAAGATTTCGTAGATGAGGATACAGGTGAAGTTGTAACCATTGAGCGTAATGAGGTGATCCTTGAAAGAGATACCATTCTTGATGAAGATAATATTAAACGAATTCTAGAAACAGAAGTCGATACTATTATTCTGCAAAAAGAAGACGTGGAAGATGATTACACCATTATCTACAATACACTTCAAAAAGATACGTCTAACTCAGAACTTGAGGCAGTACAACATATTTATCGTCAACTAAGAGGTACAGATCCTCCTGATGAAGAAACAGCTCGAGGGATTATCGAAAAACTGTTCTTCTCAGACAAACGATATAACCTTGGTGATGTAGGACGATATAAGATTAATAGAAAACTAGAACTTGATATCGATCGCGAAATTAGAGTACTAACTAAAGATGATATTATCTCTATCGTTAGATACTTGGTTCGTTTGATGAATCAAAAAACAGATATTGACGATATTGATCACCTGAGCAATAGACGTGTCAGAACGGTAGGTGAGCAGTTATACTCTCAATTTGGAGTAGGTCTAGCACGTATGGCTAGAACGATTAGAGAACGTATGAACGTTCGAGATAACGAGGTGTTTACACCTGTTGATCTGATTAATGCAAGAACACTGTCTTCAGTGATTAATTCATTCTTCGGTACAAGTCAATTGTCTCAGTTCTTAGATCAAACAAACCCGCTTTCTGAAATTACACACAAACGTCGTATTTCAGCTCTAGGACCAGGTGGTCTATCTAGAGAGCGTGCAGGTTTTGAGGTTCGAGATGTTCACTACTCTCACTACGGTCGACTATGTACAATTGAAACACCAGAGGGACCAAATATTGGTTTGATCTCTACTTTATGTGTTCATGCGAAAGTCAACAAAATGGGGTTCTTGGAAACTCCTTACCGACCTGTAGTTAAAGGTAAAGTGGATTACAGCAAAGAACCCAAATACTTGTCTGCAGAAGAGGAAGATTTCAAAACCGTCGCTCAGTCAAATCAACATATTGATACAGACGGAACATTCTTGTTAGAACGTGTGAAATGTCGTAATCACGGTGACTTCCCAGTTCTAAATCCAGTAGATGGTGAGATCGACTATATGGACGTTGCACCAAATCAGATTGTAGGAGTTTCGGCATCAATGATTCCGTTCTTATCGCATGATGATGCCAACCGTGCATTGATGGGGTCAAACATGCAGCGTCAGGCTGTTCCTTTAATCAAACCAAACTCTCCAATTGTTGGAACTGGTCTTGAAGGTAAAGTAGCAACTGATTCTCGTATGCTTCTAAATGCAGAAGGGGACGGACTAGTAGAATATGTGGATGCCAATAAAATTGTCATCCGTTATGATAGAACTGATGAAGATCAGCTCGTTAGTTTCGAAGATAGCTTGAAAACGTACAACTTAACGAAGTTTAAGAGAACAAATCAAGGTACTTCGATTAACCTAAAACCGATTGTAAGAAAAGGTGATAGAGTGACTAACGGTATAATCCTTTGTGAAGGTTATGCAACACAAGGTGGTGAACTTGCCTTAGGACAAAACCTGAAAGTGGCATTCATGCCTTGGAAAGGATACAACTTTGAGGATGCAATCGTACTTTCTGAACGTGTTGTACGTGAAGATATTTTCACATCTATTCATATTGTTGAATTCGAATTGGATGTTAGAGATACAAAACTTGGTGAAGAAGAATTAACCAATGATATTCCTAACGTTAGTGAAGAAGCAACAAAAGATTTAGATGAGCATGGTGTCATCAGAATTGGAGCTTGGGTGAAAGAAAATGATATCCTTATCGGGAAAATTACTCCTAAAGGTGAATCTGATCCAACACCAGAAGAAAAACTGCTTCGTGCAATTTTCGGAGACAAAGCAGGTGATGTAAAAGATGCATCATTAAAAGCACCTCCGTCAACGAAAGGAGTTATTATTGATAAGAAGCTTTTTGCAAGAGCAAAGAAAGACAAGAATAAGAAAGCTGCTGAAAAAGAAAAGTTGAAGCAACTTGATGATTTACACAAAGGCAAACTTAACGAGCTGAAAAATATCCTAGTTGATAAAATGCTTGTATTAGTTAAAGGGAAAACTTCTGCTGGAGTGAAAAGTATTTACAACGAAGTCTTACTTTCTCCAGGTGTTAAATTTACTCAGAAAAGCTTAGCTAATATCGATTATGTAGCTGTTGATTACTCCAGTTGGACAAAAGACGACGTTACAAATGGTTTGATAAGCAGATTACTCCATAACTTTAGAATCAAAGTTAACGAGGAAATCAGTAAGTATAAAAGAGAGAAGTTTAACATTAGTATTGGTGATGAATTGCCAGCAGGCGTATTAAAACTAGCTAAAGTCTACCTTGCTAAAAAGCGTAAACTAAAAGTAGGTGATAAACTTGCAGGACGTCACGGAAATAAAGGAATTGTATCTCGAATCGTTAGAGTTGAGGATATGCCTTTCCTAGAAGACGGAACTCCTGTAGATATTGTATTGAACCCACTTGGTGTACCTTCTCGTATGAACCTCGGCCAAATCTTCGAAACTGTTCTTGGATGGGCAGGATTGAAACTAGGTCTTAAATTCGCAACACCAATTTTTGACGGTGCGAAATCACACGAGATTGAAGACTACATCAAGAAAGCTGATCTTCCTCATTATGGGCAAACATACCTGTATGATGGTGGAACTGGAGATAAATTTCACCAGAAAGCAACAGTTGGTGTGATCTACATGCTGAAATTATCACACATGGTAGATGATAAGATGCACGCTCGATCTATCGGACCTTACTCATTGATTACACAACAACCGCTTGGTGGTAAAGCACAATTCGGTGGTCAGCGTTTTGGTGAGATGGAGGTTTGGGCGCTCGAGGCATTTGGAGCATCCAATATTCTACGAGAGCTGTTAACAATCAAATCAGATGATATTCTTGGAAGAGCGAAAGCTTACGAAGCAATCGTAAAAGGAGACAACTTACCTGAACCAGGTATTCCTGAATCCTTCAACGTATTGGTACACGAGCTTAGAGGTCTTGCACTAGACATCACATTTGATTAGGAATTGGTGAATACCATTTCCAATTAGAAAGAAATACTTTTTTCAACTTAATATAATTTAAGTATGCCTTTTAAGAAAAAGAACAGAGTAAAAAGTACATTCGATAGCATCACAATTAGTCTATCGTCACCGGATGATATCTTAGAACGCTCCTATGGAGAAGTTCTGAAACCGGAAACTATCAACTATAGATCATACAAGCCAGAGAGAGATGGGTTGTTCTGTGAACGGATTTTCGGACCCGTGAAAGACTACGAATGCTACTGTGGTAAGTATAAAAGAATACGATACAAGGGTATCGTTTGTGACCGTTGTGGGGTAGAAGTAACAGAGAAGAAAGTAAGACGGGAGCGTATGGGGCATATCAAATTAGTTGTGCCTGTGGTACACATTTGGTACTTTAAGTCTCTTCCAAACAAAATTGGATACCTATTAGGGTTATCTTCAAAGAAACTGGAAACAATTATCTACTACGAAAGATATGTTGTTATTCAACCAGGATTGAAAGAACCAGAAGGTGTTCTAAAAATGGATCTCCTTACGGAAGAAGAATACCTCGAGCACATCGAGTCTCTTCCAAAAGAGAACCAATTGTTGGATGATGATGATCCAAACAAGTTTATTGCTAAGATGGGAGCAGATGCAGTTCGTGATTTATTGAGCCGTCTTGATCTTGATGCATTATCATATGCACTTAGACATCAAGCTGCAAATGAGACTTCACAACAGCGTAAATCCGAAGCGCTTAAACGACTACGTGTTGTTGAGTTATTCAGAGATGCGCGCACAAGAATCGAAAACAGACCAGAGTGGACTGTGATTCAGTACCTGCCTGTTGTTCCTCCAGAATTGAGACCATTGGTACCTCTTGATGGTGGACGGTTTGCAAGTTCCGACTTGAACGATCTTTATCGTAGAGTAATTATTAGAAATAACAGACTGAAACGTCTATTGGAAATCAAAGCACCTGAAGTCATCCTCAGAAATGAGAAACGAATGCTTCAAGAGGCCGTAGATTCCTTATTCGATAACTCTAGAAAATCAAACGCAGTTAAAGCGGAAGGTGGACGAGCTTTAAAGTCTCTTAGTGATATCCTTAAAGGAAAACAAGGGCGATTCCGTCAAAACCTACTTGGAAAACGGGTAGATTATTCAGGTCGTTCTGTTATCGTTGTAGGACCAACGTTGAAATTGCATGAGTGTGGTATTCCTAAAGGAATGGCCGCTGAGCTGTTTAAGCCTTTTGTAATTAGAAAACTGATAGAGCGAGGAATCGTTAAAACAGTGAAGTCCGCTAAGAAATTAGTAGATAAGAAAGATCCTGTAATTTGGGATATCTTGGAAAATGTGTTAAAAGGACATCCGGTTATGCTTAACCGTGCTCCTACGCTTCACAGATTGTCAATTCAGTCTTTCCAGCCTAAATTGATTGAAGGAAAAGCGATTCAGTTACACCCGTTAGTCTGTAGTGCATTTAACGCAGATTTTGATGGTGACCAAATGGCTGTTCACGTACCATTAAGTAATGCAGCAATCCTGGAAGCTCAGGTATTGATGCTCTCTGCTCATAATATGTTGAACCCTCAAGACGGATCTCCAATTACGCTGCCTTCTCAGGATATGGTTTTAGGCCTTTACTACATTACTAAGGGGCGAGAATCTACAAAAGACAATAAAGTAAGAGGAGAAGGACGTAAATTTTACTCTGCTGAAGAGGTAATCATCGCTCATAATGAAAGAACTGTTGATCTGCACACTTGGATTGAAGTTCGTATCAATGTTGAAGATGAAGATGGAAATCTTGTTAAAAAACTGACTAAAACTACAGTAGGTCGGGTTTTATTTAACCAATATGTTCCTGACAATGTACCATTTGTGAACGAACTGTTGACAAAAGGAAACTTAAGAAAGGTAATCGGTCGAATCTTGAAACGAACAGATTTTAAAACAACAGCCGCATTATTGGACAACATTAAGGAAATGGGATTCCTATGGTCATTCAAAGGAGGATTATCTTTTAATCTTCCAGATTTGATTACGCCTACAGTTAAAATTGAAACATTGAAAGCTGCGCAAGAGCAAGTGGACGAGGTTTGGGAAAACTATAATATGGGTCTGATAACAAACAACGAACGTTATAATCAGATCATTGATAAATGGACCTCTGCGGATAGTAGAATTACTTCAAACTTAATGGAGGAATTGGCTTCACACAAGCAAGGGTTCAACTCAGTATACATGATGCTTCATTCAGGAGCCCGTGGTTCTCAGCAACAGATTAAACAGTTGTGTGGACTAAGGGGACTGATGGCAAAACCTAGAAAATCTGGAGATACAGGAGGAGCGATTATTGAAAATCCAATTCTTTCCAATTTCCTTGACGGGTTATCAGTATTAGAGTACTTTATTTCTACGCACGGTGCACGTAAGGGTCTTGCCGATACAGCACTTAAAACTGCAGATGCAGGTTACTTAACACGTCGTTTAGTAGATGTTTCTCAGGATGTTGTGATTAGAATACATGACTGCTCTACTCTAAGAGGTATTAAAATCGCAGCACTTAAAGATAATGAAAGAGTCATTCAACCTTTAGGTGAACGGATCGAAGGTCGAGCTAGTCTACATGATGTGTACGACCCTGTAACAGATGAATTGTTAGTCAAAGCTGCTACAATTATTACTCAGAAAGAAGCCGAAATTGTTGAAAATTCAGCAGTAGAAGAAGTTGAAATACGTTCCGTATTAACTTGTGAAGCTAGAACTGGAGTATGTGCACTTTGCTACGGTAAAAACCTCGCAACAGGTCGTAACGCTGAAATGGGAGATGCTGTAGGTATTATTGCAGCTCAATCAATCGGTGAACCAGGTACACAGTTGACACTTCGTACATTCCACGTGGGTGGTACTGCCTCTCACCAGTCTGCTGTAAACGAGTTAGTCGCCAAGTTTGATGGTGTGATACAGTTTGACGGTATGCGAACAACGACTTATGATGATCCAGAAAATGGAGAACAGCATATTATCCTTGCTCGTACGGCTGAAATTAGATTAGTAGATGCTGAAACAGGTAAGCAGTTCACTTCCAATCACGCTAATTATGGTGCAACACTTCTAGTGAAAGACCAGCAAAAAGTGAAGAAAGGTGATGTTATTTGTAACTGGGATCCATACAACGCAGTGATTATATCTGAGTTTGGTGGTATCGCAAGGTATGTTTCTATTGAAGATGGTATTAACAGCCGTGAAGAAGTGGATGAAACTACTGGCTTCCGTGAAAGAGTGATCATCGAATCTAAGGATAAGAAGAAGATTCCTATGATTGAAATCGTGGATCCTAAAACAGACGAATCAATCAAGACATATAATCTACCTGTAGGATCACACATTGCAATCGCAGACGGAAGTAATGTGGCTCAAGGAGCTAAAATCTGTAAGATCCCTAGAATCCTTGGTAAAATTCAGGATATCACCGGTGGTCTTCCTCGGGTAACTGAATTGTTCGAGGCAAGGAATCCATCTAATCCTGCTGTTATTTCTGAAATCGACGGTGTTGTTAGTTTCGGAAAAATCAAACGGGGTAATAGAGAATGTATCGTTACAGCTAAAGACGGACAGCGTCGTAAGTATTTGATTGGATTATCTAAGCATATCCTTGTACAAGAGGGTGACTTCGTAAGAGCAGGTTTTAACCTTTCTGATGGAGCCACTTCGCCTAGAGACATCCTAAATATCAAAGGCCCATTCGCTGTTCAGAATTATCTTGTCAACGGTGTACAAGAAGTTTATCGTACTCAAGGTGTGAAAATTAATGATAAGCACATTGAGGTAATCGTTAGACAAATGATGCGACGTCTTCAAATTGAAGATTCTGGTGACACTATTTTCCTAGAAAAAGAACCAGTTGAAAAGTTTGATTTCTTAGAACAAAATGACTGGATCTACGACAAGAAAGTAGTGACAGATGCTGGTGAATCTACTACATTGAAAGAAGGACAAATTGTTAGTCTTCGACAACTTAGAGAGGAAAACTCTCTATTGCGTAGAAGCGATAAGAAGTTAGTGAAACACAGAGATGCAATTCCTGCAACTTCTAGTCCTTTATTACAAGGTATTACCAGATCATCACTTGCTACACATAGTTGGATTTCAGCAGCTTCCTTCCAGGAAACAACGAAGGTATTGAGTAAAGCATCGATCGGTGCCAAACGAGATAATTTAGCTGGATTGAAAGAAAATGTTATTGTAGGTAAGCGAGTTCCTGCTGGTACTGGTTTACGGAAGTACGTTAACATGATCGTTACAAACAATGAAGATTATAAAATGGAAGATGCTAAGGGCGAAGAACTTGCAGATTCTGTTCAAGGATAATTGTTTAAGTTAATTTTACAATAAGCAGGTAATCATGTATTGATTATCTGCTTTTTTTTGGTACGATATTAATTAGGAATTTAGTTCAGCACATCAAATGATGGATCCTGTAGTTTGTTTTTATAATTAACCCGCAATATGCAATAAGAATCAACTTTTGGTTTCAAACTACTTCAAAATCAAGCACGTCCGCCTATTTTTAATTTCACCGTAGGGGTTACTACGCTTTCAATGAAAAATAGACGAGGAGCACTTGATTTTATTGTATT
>CALGAW010000053.1 GCA_937959115.1 uncultured Saprospiraceae bacterium | reverse complement strand
CTAAGCGCCCAGATATTACTGCTATCATTATTTATACCAGCAAGGAACTGACAGTCATAATCACTAGAGCCTTCATAAGTAATCGTTTCTAGAAAAAGGTGTCCACCATCATTTAGTGAATCTGATGCGTTTTTAATTGCAGTGCTAACATCTGTCAAATGATACAAAGTACCTAAATGCAAGATTAGATCGTACTTTTTCTCACGCTTGTAGGTGATCGCATTGTCGATCGTATAATTGACAGAAAGATCCAGAAACTCGCTTATCTTTCTGGCTCGTGTCAAGGCGCTACCTAGTACATCAATCGCATCAACTTCACAATTAAGGTATTTGGAAAAAAAGATAGAGTGATAACCTTCGTTAAAACCAATATCCAATACAGACTTGTCTTTAAACTGCTCCAGATCAATAAACTGAGAGAATATTCTAAGCTTCCCTAAAGGAAGCTTATTAAACATGAAATCCCGTCTAGCAAAGTCTGTTGTCTTAGTACCATTCGAAAATTCAATCACTACACGCCATGGTTCTAACTCCTTACAGAATTTGTCAGTAACTCCTCTTGGCATATCAGTTTGAATTTCGAGAATACCCTTCTCCAATAACTTATCAATCTCTGTTTTTTCTTTTATGGTCACTTTATTTTCTCTCTCGTTAGGCTACAAATTTGTTTGAACGCCAATTACTTGTAAGCAGACTATCTGTTTTGTTAACGAGGTCACCCCCGACAGTCACTTCCGAATAGTTTTTGTAAGCATGAGTGTGTCCATTTTCAGACAAATCATACCAATGGTCTTCATCATGCAATACTTTCTCAATATTGTCCTTCCAATCCTTCACCGAGTCGCATACAACTACATCAAGACCATCGGTCAGACTCATCCCTTCCACACCTACTGGCGTTGATAAACACGGCACACCGTGTGCCAAACTTGTCGCTATTTTTCCTTTTTGTCCTGCACCGATACGTAATGGCACAACTGTACATTTTATTTGAGAAAGGAATTCTTCAATACTTTGTACAAAGCCAGCTACCAAAACATTGTTTATGCCATGATATTGATCTCTCCAACGAGCTGGCGCATTTGGACCAACAATGATCAGTTTTTCTTCGGGGAAGTAATGATGTATTTCAGGCCATACCTGCTGACAAAAATAGTCAACAGCATCAATATTTGGCAAATGGTTGTAACTTCCGATAAATGCAATGTTGCGCCGGCCTGAGAATTCAGTTACCTCTTCTGGAAAATCAACAATGATCGGAATTTGCCAAATGTTTCCATAAATACCTTGAGAGTCCAATAGCTTTTGCTCTGCATCTGATATTACAATCGTGGCATCGGCGTTTCTGATTAAATAAGCTTCTCGTCGCTTGAGTCGCTTCGCTTCAAGCAACATATTCATATGACCTTCAGTCTCATAATGACGCTCAGTCCGAATATAGTGAAGATCTACGGTATTAAAAATTATGGGTTTTTCAACGCATTGTCGTCGTACAGCCTCAAAGTAATGTCCACCAGGTTCAACTCTAGTGAGCATGAATACGTCAATCTCCGGCTCAATAAATCTAATCAATTCCTCCGCATCAGGGAAGAAACAACCATCAAGATACCTAACGCCTATCTCTAATAACCGCAGCACATACTTCTGCTCACAATCCATTTGACCGGAATAAAACCAAACAGAGTAACCATTAGCCACCAAAGAGCGCAGGAAACCCTGCATTAGCACAGAACCGGCATCTTGGTCATATCGAGGCACACAACTATCCATGATTAGAATACTCTTCGTAGCGACGGGTAGGTCTGTAGCAGAGTTACTAATCTCTCCTGAGGAAGAGTGAGCGGTGTTTATGTAAGACCGATTGATGGAATCCACAAAGTGCCTGACATTTCCCGCACTAACAAAGTATTTTAGTAGAGAATTGAATTTTTCATAGTCATGATCACATAACTCTAAAGCCTGATTAAAATGATTATGGGCTGTCTCCACCTGATGGGAGTAGAAGTACGATTCACCAATATTTTTTTGATACCAGAACGTTTCTTCTATTGAAGGAGAACGTCTCACGGCATTTTCGTACAAATCAACTGCTAGCTCAGGCTGACCATCAAGTAAACAATACTCACCAAGCTTGACAGCCACGGAGACAGACTGATGGTCAGGAACTTCCTGAAGGATACGAATAGCACTTTTTATTTTTCCCTGATCCTTCAATCCATCTGTCAACTCAAGTAACTGAACTTGCTCGATATTGGAGTCTTTCAATTCATCAATTGAATTTCCAAATTCTTGAGAGTCAACATCGCTATCAATTAGTTTCTGTATGCTGTCCATAGAATGTTTAATTATTTCGATTGCAGAATTTGTGGATTCAGAGTTAAAGACAGAATCAGAACCCTCCGGTACACTTTTCACAAGTACATCTCGTTGCACTTAGTTTGGCTCCATTCTATCGCTACCTCAATAGTTTCTGGCAGAAGGTTCAAATGAATACAGAAGAGTAATTCACTCGTTTGGTTCCTACTTTCAGGCAATGCCAGAATGTCCTGATTTATTATTTTTTGTTCTTTCATTTTGTATAAAATTTCCGCAATATTTTTTACCAAGTGCAATTGCCTTACACACTGAATAACACAGCGAGTTACAAACACAAAAACCAGTTGAATCTCAAGATTTCCCAGCCAATGGTTGTATTACATTATTTTTATCTGAAAATTCCTTGTCACCGTTTCTGTAAGTACCCCGCACAACTTATTTTTACTTCTCTCAGCAGCAACCGAATACAAGTTGAATCTGTTTATGCACCCCATAGTTTTAGGAGAGACCACGAATCCGTGTGACTTTTTTATACATATTTAAACATCCATCATCTCTTAGCCCAGCTTTATAAGACACACACAATGCCCAGAACATCAAAGGAATTCTGATGCTCCCGAAACGAGTTCTCAAATGGCAAGCCCGGAATGGAAGGTGGTTTGACACCGCAATTGACGTACCAAGATCAACGATACAAAGAACTCAAGGTCCCTATAGACGTGCGATCAAACACGGTCAACCGATTGGCAGCATAGTAGTAGTTTATTTGCCTACTTCTTGCATTTTCAATTCCATCTTTCAAGTCTTTGACTAACCACGATCGGAATCCAGAATGATTAATTGTGTAGTGAAGCGTCTCTACGTGTTGGCTTTTGTATTCGCAAGTTTTATCGCCACCGCTGAAACCATACAAATCCCGTTAAGTGGAATAGGTGATGTGCCTTCTACAACCGGCATGGTGGTTAATCCAGCGTTACTGGAAAACGGTGAGGTTGAAGTTGGCGTGCAGAG
>CALGAW010000052.1 GCA_937959115.1 uncultured Saprospiraceae bacterium | reverse complement strand
GCATCTGCAGCCATGATATCTGCTACGTCATCTCCCATATTAGCAGTAGGCGCCATTCCATTCCAGCAGATTGACCAGATTTGGCAAGTGCCAACACCCGCACCATCTAGATCAAACGTCGCAGGATTAACACCCATTTGTATAATACCAGGACTAAGAATAGTCAGGTCGGGGCTATTGTCCGTAATGATGTAACCACAGTTTCCAGTGCTTGAGTTTCCAGTTACGGTTACTTCAAAGGGATCTGGTGTTCCGTCTACACAGGTATATATTGAATCTGTCATTCCACCTGGGAATATTCCGTTCTTAATTCCTAGGTTTGCAAGTCCTTCATCTCCCATACCCGTATACGTACCATCAGGTAGCATCCAGATTGCTTGGTTGGCGAAGTCTGGTGCATTAAACATTGGCGGTGCTGTTATTGCTGCTTGAGTAGGACATGAGCCTCCATGGGTGGAAGTTATCGCTGGTAAGTTCATGTCGCTATTTGATCCGTAATCCATAACAAAAACTACATTTCCCATATCATCTCTTAAGGCAAGCATATCTCCTGAATTGGCTAGGCCAACTGATGAACCACCACCACCTTGATAGGTACTTCCATCATAATCACAATTTACTAGATCAGAACAACCACCGCAAATCACAAGTACACCATCTGAAGGAATTGTCGCCCCTGGTGGGAGTATTAAAGAACCGTCACCATCTGTGAAAGCCCAACAACCCACGCTCATTCCAGGAGGGCCAACGATTTCAACATATTCTTTTGTCGTGTTTCCCCAGCCAGCTCCGTCAGAGCAATTCCCAATAGTTGCATTATCAGGATCATATAGAAATTGAGAAATATAAACTCCCGTTCCACCAGGTGTACCCACCATTCCAGCATTGGCTTCTGCCTCTCTAATCACTGTGATTGGAACAGCACCAATATCAAAACAGCTCGTTGTGTCTGCAGCCATAATAGTAGAAACGATTGTTCCTTGAGCGACAGAAGGTTGATTATTGTTCCAACAAATGGACCAAATCTGACATGTACCTGCTCCCGCGCCATCCAAGTCGAAAGTAGCAGGGTTGACACCCATTTGTATGATACCAGGACTCAGCACCATTGGGTCTGTAGCATTGTCAGTAATGATGTACCCACAGTTTCCAGTGTTTCCGGTGACAGTTACTTCGATTGGGTCTGGAGAGCCGTCTACACAAATTGTAGTAGGGTCAGTAGTTGCGGTTGTTCCTGCATCAGCACAAGCAATTCTATTTACAACGACTGCTGATGAGCTAATGTCGAAGCAGCTTGCTGGATTCGCGGCAGTAATACTTGCTACTGCAGTTCCTTGTGTTACTGTTGGCATCATTACATTCCAGCAAATAGACCAAATCTGACAGGTACCAGGTCCAGCACCATCTAAGTCAAATGTAGCAGGATTTACCCCTGGCTGAACGATACCTGGACTTAATACAATAGGATTTGCAGAATTGTCTGTAATGATGTATCCACAACCTCCTGTACCGCTATTCCCATTTACGGAAACTTCGATTGGGTCTGGAGTGCCATCAACATAGATTGTTGTAGGATCAGATGTACTGATCGCCCCTGCAACTGAATGCGCTTGTCGATCGGCAACGATTTCATTATCGCTGATGTCAAAACAACTACTAGCATTTGCAGGAGTAATGTCACTTAACAATGTGTTAGCACTTATGATGGGAGCTTGATTGTCCCAACAAATAGACCAGAACAAACAAACTCCAGGGCCTGGTTGGTCTAAGTCATAAGGAAGCGGATTTCTGTTGATTCCCAGTATGCCAGAATGCAATAATCTGGGAGACGGTGCATCATTGGTGATGATCCATCCACAACCGCCAGTTCCTGAATTTCCAATAACGGAAATGTATAAGGAATCGGCAATACCATCTTTGCAGATGGTGATAGGGTCTGTTGTGCTAACTGTACCTCCAGAGGCACATTGGGTATAAGCGTCGTTGCCAAGGAGTAGCAGGCAACCAATTAGAAGAGCAAAATATTTTTTCATAGATTTAAAATTGAGAAGGTTTATTTAACGATGGGCAATTATATTAATTTGAACGTATATCTTTATTACATCCTATTCAAATATTAAAGTAATGTCGTTCGCAAGTCATGTAGAATGTCGTGTAGACGTCAATTTTTAGATAATTCACATAATTTGCGTTTAAATGAAAATTGATCCGATTGGAACAATATATGCTTGAAAACGTATTAAGGAATAATACTACTATTATGAAAATACTGATAAAAATTATTTTACTTACAGGATTAGCGATAAGCAATTCAAGCTTAATTAGCTGTCAACACTTGCCAAACAGATCTAAAGCTGTAGAGGAAGTTCTACCTGAATTTACTGAGGGTGAGCTAAAAATGGTAGATACGCCAAACCCTAGAAGCGTTATCGATCGCTTGGAGTTATTAACGAAATTACCTTCTGAAGTAAATGAATGTTCAGGATTAGAAATAATCAATGGAGCGCTCTGGACATTGAACGATAGTGGAAGTCCATCTTCGATATATAAGGTAGATAATAAAGCTAGTAAGCTTCTACATGAGATTTCTGTAAAACCAGCAGAGAATTTGGATTGGGAAGAACTTGCTGCCAATGAAGAGTACCTATATGTAGGAAATTTTGGTAATAATTATGGGATGAGGAAAAACCTTATGGTTTATGCGGTTTCACTTTTAGATGTGAATGAAGAATCTACTACGATAAAGCCAACATCAACGTATGAGTTTGAATATTCAAATCAAACGGAATTCAGGCATGCAAATAATAAGCACAATTTTGATTGTGAAGCAATGATTGCCAAGGAAGACCGCTTGTATCTTTTTTCAAAGAATAGAGGAGATAATCAATGCACCATCTATTCACTTGATTTAAATCAGTCAGACGAAAAGCAAAAAATTCAACCCGTTTCTACCTTCGACACTAAAGGACAGGTTACTGCAGCAGATTATAATGAAGAATCAGGCGTGTTGGCGTTGCTAGGTTATGTATACAAGCCTGCAGATGGCTCTATGCATCCATTCCTATATCTTTTTTATGACTTTTCTGATGATAATTTTTTTAGCGGCAGAAGCAAGAGGTTTGATCTTGGTATCATGGAACAGACTGAAGGACTTTCCTTTAAAGATGTAAATACACTTTATATTGCTTCTGAAGCAGAAAGTGGAGGCCAAGGCAATCTATATCAATTTGATATTTCTGGATTGCTACATTAGGTTTTTCGTCCGTTTTTAGTCAAAATCGTCAAGCAAGTTTAGTTTCTTAACACATAATGTTGGTTCAATCCTAAAATAGATCGTAACCTGCCATCTCTCATGGTCATTTTTTTATTATATTTGCCGATTAAATCTAGCTAATAGCAATTTATCTTTTGATGGATTTTTTGCTATGCAGCATAGAAAAATTGATGTTTTTGAAGCGTTAAAGAACCCGATAAATTAATATTTATGGAAAATTCTATAAAGGTTGTTTTGATACCTTTAATTATTTGCCTCACCTTAACGAATGTATTTGCTGATCCTCCTAGCCCTACTTCCAATGGCCCATTGTGCCAGGATGGTGGAGTTAATTTAATGCTATTGGCTAATCCTCCATTGGGTGGACCATTCACCTATGCATGGTCAGGACCGAGTGGATTTGTTTCGAATGTTCAGAACCCTATGATTATTAATCCTATCGTAGCGAACAGTGGGATTTATGTGGTTACCGTTACCGATCCAAGCGGTAGTTCTGCAGGTAGCGTGAATGTGGTTGTGCTTCCAAAACCCAATCAACCACTGATCACCGCCTCGAACTCAGTTGTTTGTCAGGGAAACAATATTACACTTTCTGTACCACCGTATACTGGTGCAACGGTTGTCTATACTTGGACTGGCCCAGGAGGTGCAGTTGGCATGAATAGCCCAAATCTTAACATCAATAATGCCCAGTCTACAGATGCTGGTGCTTATACAGTGCAAGTGGAAGTAGATGGTTGTATGAGTAATACTTCACCACCTTTCAACTTAACAGTGAATCCGCTTCCTGCAGCGCCTGTACCTACTAGTAATAGTCCAGTTTGTGATGGAGATACATTGAGGCTGTTTGCTAATATGCCAGGCATGCAAAGCTATTCTTGGTCTGGCCCTAGTGGTTTTGTGTCTTCAGATGAAAACCCAGTGCTAATTAATCCCGCAGTCATCAATTCAGGCGTTTATAACTTAACAGTTGAATCTCCTGTTGCTTGTATTAATTCAGGATCAGCGAACATTACAATACTACCAGAACCAATACAACCATCTATAACAGGAACTTCGCAAACCGTATGTTCGGGTGGAGATATCACACTTATGGCCACTCAATACCCTAATGGGACAAGTGTCATCTACGAATGGATAGGGCCAACAGGAGCAGTGATCCCAGGAGTGAATGGCCCTGACTTGGCCATACCGTTAGTCATGCCAGCTGATCTTGGGAATTATTTCGTTCAGGTGTCAGTAGACGGTTGTTTATCATTGCCTTCGCTGCCTTTTGAGGTGATCCTGTCCAATCCCATGGAAACGGCGAACAGTGGTGTTGATTTATTCCTATGTGGTGTCACGCAAATCACACTCAATGCTGTAATGCCTACAGGTCCTGGAATTAGTGGAGTGTGGTCGCAACCAACTGGACAAACCGCTAACGGAGTCGTAATCCTAGATCCCACAGATCCAAATACAAGCGTTGTCGGACTGTTGTCTGGAAATACATACACCTTCACCTGGTCATTGAAAGATGCGGGGTGTGGGGCGTTTGATTCTGACGTGCTCATTGTAACCATTGACAATGCGCCACCTGATGTCGCGTTTGCTGGTTTTGATCAAGACATATGCGGAGGCGGCCAATTGATTCTGGAGGCCACCGCACCTTCTGTTGGTGTTGGGACTTGGAGCTCAAATGATTCAACTGTGATGTTCTCCAATCCTAATGTAAATATGACTCAAGTAACTGGTTTATCACCAGGGATGAATGTGATCTACTGGAGTTTGAGCAATGGATTTTGTAACAGTTATTCTACAGACTCTATCGTTGTTACCTATGAGCCAGCACCTACCGTTGCAGATGATACCGAATCGACTCCATTTAATACAACCTTGGCTAACTTCGAAGTAACTGGAAATGATAACATATTCCCTTTAACCAATGGTTGGACAATAAATATTGTCAATGATGCTAATGATGGAACCGTTGTAAATAACAATGACGGAACATTTGATTATACACCAACTACTGATTTCTTTGGAATGGATCAGTTTACCTACGAAATTTGTAGTAATACATGTCCTACTCTATGTGAATCTGCCATTGTAACAATTACAGTGATTGGAGAAAGTGACTGTGAGCCACCTACAATATTTACACCGAATGATGACGGAAAGAACGATTATTTTGCCATCAATTGCTTAGACTTTTTTCCAGATTCTAAAATGACCATTTTCAATAGATGGGGCGATAAAGTTTATGAGCAACAACCTTATTTAAATGATTGGGATGGCACGCATAACGGAGGAGATTTACCAGTAGGAACGTACTATTTTATTCTTGATTTGAATGATAACGCCCAAGATCCTATTCAGGGATATTTGATGTTAAATCGCTAACGAAACACGAAATTAACTGATGAAAACAAAAATCATTTTACTACTCATAGCGTTTGGCTGGATCGGTACACTGTTCGCACAACAGGAACCTCAGTACACCCATTTTATGATGAATAAGATGGCGTTCAATCCTGCTTATGCTGGAAGCCAAGAAGTCACAACCATTTCGTTGCTAGGAAGAATGCAATGGATTGGAATGGAAAGAGCCCCACAAACTCAGACATTATATGCCCATTCGCCGGTCTTCAGTGATCGAGTAGGGATTGGAGGTGGATTAATCCGTGATACGCATGGAGCAATCTCAGACTACAGAGCTAATTTAGCTTATGCATACCGCTTCCGAGTGCTTGGTGGTAATCTCTCCTTGGGATTGCAAGGTGTATTGCATATGCAACAAGTAGATTGGGTTAGTCTTGATGCCAATGAGGCGGGAGACCTCGCTGTTCCTACTAGCAATAGCAGTAAGTTTTTACCAAATGTTGGAACTGGGGTATACTATTATTCAAAACAATTGTATGCTGGCTTATCAGTTCCCAATCTGCTTAGAAACAACCTAATTTATTACGGTGCTAATGATGTAAATGCTACAGAGGTTCCGCATGTTTACTTTATGACTGGAGCAATATTTGGAAATAATATAAAAATCAAACCAGGCGTTTTGTTTAAATATGCTCCGAATGCACCACTTGATTTTGATGCAAACATTTCTGCATTATTTTCAGATCGTTTCTGGGTCGGTGTGACCTATCGCCTTGATGATGCTATTGCTGCAATGGTTGGATACCAAACTGGTGGACCACTCCGAATCGGCTTTAGTTATGACTATACACTTTCACAGCTAAATAACTTTAACAATGGAAGCGTCGAGGCATTTGTGGAATATGCCTTCCGATATGGTGGAGATGGGAAAAACCCGTCAAAAAGCAAAAACAAATTCATTAATCCAAGATTTTTCTTTTAGAGAGATAAACCGTTATTCGTAATGAAAGATTTCCGTAAACTCAATATCTTCCTGATCATTTCTTGCTTAAGTGTTGCCACCTTTGCGCAAGACAGCAGACTCTCGAAAGCTGATCAGATCTATGATGACCTCGGCTACAGTACAGCGATTAACCTATACCTGTCCAGTGTGCAAGGGGAATCCACTAAGAAAATGGATCGTAAATCAATGATCAGATTAGCCAATAGTTACCGATTGACTGGTGACTATCAAAATGCTGAAAAATGGTTTGGACAAATCGTAGAAACTAGTGAAAAACCACTTTACAGATTGTATTACGCCCAAGCGTTACAAGCAAACGGGAAGTGTGAACTGGCAAGAAAGTACTTCCTTGAATACCACAACATGGTTGTAGGAAATCCAGGTAATGATGATGAGGGAAAAGGCATCGATATGAGAGGACGAACCCTTGCTGAAGGCTGTGATATGGAATTCACCGACCAGAAGGGTGTGACGCTTAAAAATCTGCCAGGATTGAATTCCTCAAAATTCGATTTCAGCCCCGCTTTTTATAAAGATGGAATGGTCTTCGTTTCCAATCAAGAATCATTTTCAACCACTAAGAACAATGATCAGTGGCTTAATGATGAGTTTTTTGACTTGTTTGTTGTCGCACCTGATTCCGATGGAAATCTAGTTAATCCTAAACCATTCTCAAGTAAAATTAACACCAAGTTTCATGAAGGACAAGTCACTTTTGATCAAGCTGGTGAAACGATGTACTTTACTAGAAGTAATTTTAATGGAAAGCTTGGAAAGGATGAAAAAGGGGTGACACAACTAAAGATATATAGTGCACAAAAAGTAGGAGATACTTGGGATAATATTCAAGAATTGCCATTTAATAATGACAGTAGATCTGTTTGTCATCCTACACTTTCGGCAGATGGTAGTAAACTGTATTTTGCAGCGGAAGGTGGTGCGCGTGGCTTTGGTGGCCTTGACTTGTTTGTGTCTCACTTTAGAAATGGAACTTGGTCAAAACCAGTTAATCTAGGAGCTGAAGTGAATACTAGAGGCAATGAATCATTTCCTTTTATTCATGAAGATGGATCGTTATATTTTGCATCAAATGGACATGCTGGACGAGGTGGTCTTGACATCTTTATTTCAAAAATGGTTGATATGGGAGATACGATTGTCTGGACACCTCCAGTTAATTTAGGCGAACCATTCAACAGTAAAAAAGATGATTTTGGATTTATCATTGATACGCGGAAAAAACTAGGATTCTTATCTTCTAATCGCCCAGGCGGGAAAGGAGAAGATGACATTTACCGATTTAAGATGCCGATTGGTGAAAACCTAGAACCAGAACAACCACCAATCGTTTTTAATGCAAAACTTTCCGTATTAGATGAGAAAACAGGTGATCCTCTTGAGTCAGCAGTCGTTTCGATTTCAAACTGTGGAGCAGATGGTGAGGGATTTACAGCCAAGCTAGTGCCACTCGAAGGCAAACCTAACGAGTTTATGCTACGAATCTTAAGCGGAAAAGCAGATGGAGTTGTGACTAAAATGTTTACAGATGAAAACGGGCAAGTTCAATATGGTCTTAACCCTGATTCAGATTATTGCTTTACCGTAGAGATGGATGGTTATGAAACAACTGAGAAGGAACTGTCTACAAGAAATTACTTGTCCAATAGAGATATGACAGTGTCAGTACCAATGGTGAAAGCAGCGGCATGTATGAAAATTGAAGGTGTTGTAAACAATAAGAAATACAAGAATACCGTACCAAATGCTACAGTCAATATCATCAATAAATATACAGGCGAAACGATGAGTCTGGTCAGTGATAAAAACGGGAAATTCAGTAAATGTGTTCCTTGTGGATTTGAATATGAGATCGTAGCAACACAAAATGTATTAGGAGAGGATCGACTTGATTTGCCTGCTCTAGAAAAGGATTGTAAGAAAGGGAAGGCAATCTCTTTGGATTTGGATGATGCTCCAATTGCGATTGCGCCTCCTTTACCCAACCCTGACCCTATTGCATCACCAAATACAACAAATACAAGCGGCTTCCCAGATGTTAGTCCTGATGCTCCACCGATTGTATCACCTGGATTTGACCCTGAATCCATGTTTAATGGAGGTGGTGCCACAGCGCCTGACTTTGATCCTGCTTCACTAAGCATTGATGAGTCGGTTGTTTTGACTAATATTTTCTATGATTACAATAAGGATAACTTCCGACCAGAATCAGTAAATGAGTTGGAGCGATTAGTTCGCCTACTGATGTCAAATGTTAGCTTAAGCCTTGAGATTGGTTCGCATACAGATAACAGAGGTAGCAAGGACTATAACAAGCAATTGTCTCAGCGAAGAGCAGACAATGCCGTTTCTTATATGGTGAAACGCGGCGTGGCAAAAACACAGTTGATTGCTAGAGGATACGGCGAAATTGATCCGCTTATTCCTTGCCCGTCCGAACAGTGCACAGAGGATGAACACGCGCTTAATCGTAGAACAGAATTTCGTGTGATTGGCCTAGACTAATGCGCAGCGGAAAGGAAATAGAATTACCTTCAAAAGACAAGCGGTCCTTATTGAAAGCACTTGGTCCAGGTATTCTGTTTGCGTGCACAGCGATTGGTGTTTCTCACCTGGTACAATCCACAAGAGCTGGGGCAAATTTTGGTTTCGCATTGCTTTGGGCAGTCATTGCTGCTAACGTATTTAAATACCCGTTTTTTGAATTTGGATCACGATATGCCAATGCTACTGGTGAAAGTCTAATCGACGGCTACAATCGTATCAGTCGTTGGGCACTAGGCTTGTATTTTATGATTACGATTGGCTCTATGTTCTTTGTAGCAGCGGCGGTTGTGTTTGTCACTTCTGGTTTCTGTGAAAACCTTTTTGGCCTAGGAGCAATTGTCCCGTTTAAAGCGTTTACCACGATTGTTTTATTGGTAGGATGTGTGTTGATTCTCTGGCTGGGCAAGTACAGTGTGCTTGATAGTTTGATCAAAGTGATTGGCGCTGTTCTCCTTGTTTCTACTGTGATTGCGTTCATTCTTACCCTAGTACATGGAAGAGTACCACCCATTGAAGGATTTACACCAGAACCCATTTGGGGAGCTGCTGGATTCGGGTTTCTTATTGCTCTGATGGGTTGGATGCCTACAGCGGTTGATCTGTCGGCTTGGAACAGCTTATGGACGATAGAGCGAATCAAGCAAACCGGCTATCATCCAACATTGAAGGAGACGCTGTTTGATTTCAATTTTGGCTACTGGGTATCTGCGGTATTGTCGATCTGTTTTGTTACGCTTGGGGCATTTCTGATCTATGGAACTGGGGAGACGATGCCTGGAGGCAGTGCTGGGTTTGCGAATAAGGTGATTGAGCTATATACGACCACGATTGGTTCTTGGAGTTATATCATTATTGCTTCCGCCGCATTTTCGATTATGTTTGGCACCTGCATTGGGGTGCTGGATGGTTATGCGCGCTCCTTAGAACGTTCGTCTGAGTTGCTGTTTTATTCTGCTACGCGGGCGAATGAAGAACTTAAGAACTCTAGAGTGTATGTCGTATCACTGTTTGTGGTGGCGATTGGGGCATTTCTTATCATTTCTTTTTTCTCGGGTCACTTTAAGTTGTTGATAGATCTGGCTACTACGATCTCGTTTCTGATTGCGCCTGTGATTGCTGTGATTAACTATCGGCTAGTTACACGGGATGAGTTTCCTGTTGATGCGCGGCCTGGTGTGCTGATGCGCGGATTGAGTGTGCTGGGTATTCTGTTTTTGACGGGGTTCAGTCTGTTTTTTATTGTTACGAAATTTATTTGAGGAATTTAACAAGATTAATCAGTTCTAGAAATGACCTTTCAAAGGTAAAATTTAAGTAAAAATAAACCAATTGACCTTGACATTGTAGCATGTTGTATTTGTTTTGACTATATTTATTTGAACAAGTCAATATAAAACATAAATAGCATTCGTTATGAATCTCAAAAAACTTCTTTTATTCTGCTTAACCTCTCTTTTATTTCCTTTTATTTCGGTTGGACAAAACTGCGCTGCTGCTCAATCTCAGATTGATCTTGATGTAAACAATGTAACCGTAGGACTATTGAATGGAGGAGACATGTGGTCAAATCTGTCAGATGGTAGGTATATTGTTCCAAAACCATTGCCTGGAGCTAGCCCTGTTTCAGCAATGTATACCTCATCTCTTTGGATTGGTGGGGTCGATGATTTAGGTAACTTAAAACTTGCTGCACAAACCTATAGACAAGGTGGAGATGACTTTTGGCCAGGACCAATTATCAACGGAAGTGCTCCTGTTTGTGGCTACTGGGATCAACATTATGTTGTTTATGGGTCCGAAATTACGTTAGTAAGGTTGGATTTTCTTGCCGATGGGACAGTTGATTCTGTGCCAGACAACTTGCTAAGATGGCCGGGACGAGGAAACCCATATTATTCAAACTATTTCCCAACTGCTCTACCAAATCAGGATTTAGCACCGTTCTACGATGAAGATAGTGATGGGATTTACGACCCTTATAATGGTGACTTTCCTGTTCTAGGAATTGATGGTTGTGACTCTACCTATGCTGATCAAATGGTTTGGTGGGTTATTAATGATATTGGCAATATCCATGGTCAAACTGGTGGTGACCAGCTTGGCGTTGAAATACAGACATTGGCTTATTCCTTTATCGCTCCACCGCTTGATTATAGTACGTTTTATAACTACAAAATAATAAACAAGAGTCCTGATGTTCTTAACGATCTATATATTGGCCAATTCGCTGATCCAGATCTTGGGTGCTGGGATAATGATTATGTGGGGTGTGATAAGCTCAGATCTATGGGAATTGTATACAATGCGACTGCTACTGATCCTACATGCGCATCGACCGGGTATGGAACTTCAATACCATTGGTTGGAATTGATTTACTAAAAGGACCTGATGATGACAATGGGAATGAATTGGGAATGACCTCATTTATTTATTATAACAATGACGGTAGCCCTCAAGGAAATCCTACTAATGCTGCTGAATTTTATGGTTATCTGACAGGGAAATGGAGAGATGGTAGTCCAATTGAACATGGCGGTGATGGTTACAACGAAAACACTGTTCCTGCTACTCATGTATATCCAGGTAACCCCTCAGATCCGAATAATTGGTCAGAATGCACTGTTTCAAACCCGCCAGGAGATCGTCGTTTTATAATGTCTATTGGGCCATTAACACTTGTTCCCGGAGCAATCAAGAAAATGACTTCTGGTGTATTGTATGCTGCAGATATCCAGCATCCATGTCCAAGTTTTGCACCCTTATTGGCAATAAGTGATTCGGTTCAATTAATGTTTGATAACTGCTTTGGTGATGGTATTCTACTTTCGAATGAACACTTACAGAGTGACACGGAAGTCGGCCGATTAGAAGTATATCCAAATCCGACTGGTTTGTCAAGTATGTTGACGGTGGATAAGGTTACCCTTGGCTCTACGCTAGAATTATGGACGTTGGATGGTGTTTTGATCACCGAAATAAAGTCCAATAATGAAACAAGGGTACGAATAAATTTAGATGAATTACCAATAAAAATTAGTGCGGGCATTTACTTTTTAACAGCTAAAACAGAGGGTGAGATAGAACAGGTGGTTAAGCTTTCTATTGTAGAATAAAAGTTGAAATTTAAACATCCTTGTTCTGCTGGAAAATGTATTCGATTTTTCAGCCTTCCTACTTCAACAAAACAATCCGCTCCATGAACTGATTACCATTCACCGTTAATGAACAAAAATAAACGCCAACAGCAAGATCTTTATGCCCGTCAATAGTGAAATCAGCAGATTGTTTACCAGCAGATTGTTTGCCAGAGAACAACGTCTGTACTTGATTGCCTAGTACATCCATAACGATCAATTCCACAGCGGCAGCATGGGGTAATTCATAGTGAATGGTTGTCCTTGAGGTAAAAGGATTTGGCAAACTATGCAGCCCAATTCTAGCAGAAGTAAGGTCCTCGGTAGACACCGCATTGCAAAAGGTTGAGTTCATAGTGGTAGTGTCCTCTAGCATCTGAAGTGTTTGATTGATTGGAACATTGCAAGCGCGCTGTATGCGGCCTCCTGGCCATTTGATCACCACCGAGTCAATACTTGAGATCGTTCCCAATCCAACATGCTGGATACTGCTATTCTGAGAGGAATGACTAGAGCCGCCTCCAACCTCTCTCAAGAAGGTTCTGCCATCAGCATGGACACGGACATGAGCCCCATAAGCATCTCGATTGCTGAGAACACCTTCGAGATCAACTTTTACCCAGTTTCCTCCAGTCGAGTTTGTCTGATTGTTGTACAACCTTACTCGAGTATCAGACGTAAAATATTCATTATGGACAACAACCAGCATATCTAAATCTCCATCGTTATCGTAATCGCAAAGAGTCGCACCCCTGCCAACATTGATGTCGGCAACTCCTGCAGTATCACTTACGTCAGTGAAGGTGCCGTCTTGATTGTTGTGATATAGTTTATTGGGGTCGTGTTCTCCAGTTCTAATAAATGCTGCTGCTGAGATTCTACCGTTGGACACAAACAAATCAAGGTGCGAATCATTGTCATAATCAAGAAAAAAGGTTCCCCACCCCGTTGTGAGTAACGTATCAACGTATGTATTCTCTACGTTGGCGAATGTTGTTACGTCTTGAAACGTACCGTCTCCTTGATTTTGTAGCAGCACATTCCGACCTAGGTTGGTAATGTAATAATCCAAATCGTTGTCTTCGTCGTAATCTCCAATTCCGATTCCCATTCCATATATCCCTACATCTGCTCCAGAGGCAGCACTCACATCAATGAAACTAGGGTTCTCGTATAGCTTGTTGCGAACAGTAAACTCTCCAAAATCATTGGCTACCATCAAATCGATAATTCCATCTTCATTGTAGTCTGTTGAGGCGACTGCAAGGGCAGAACCTTTTGCAGTTAGTCCAAAATCTAGTGTCTTATCGGTAAACGTGCCGTTTCCGTTATTAAGATATAGAATGTCCTGATACCCAATATGAGCATATCCGATCTCCATCCCATTGGTATCTAAAATCGCATCATCAATAATCGAATCGACATAATTGCCAACGTATAAGTCTAACAAACCATCAAGATCAAAGTCGCCAAAGGTAGCACTCGTAGACCAGTATGTTGCATTGACCCCTGCTTGAGCAGAAATTTCAGTAAACGTACCATCTCCATTGTTTTTGTATAGCAAATTGGGGGTGTGCACCTCGTCATTATATTCATAGTTCCAAGTAGTCAAAAAGATTTCACGATACCCATCATTGTCAATATCTCCTGTAGTTACGCCATGGGTGTTAATTGTGTCTGTGCTTGATAGTCCTGCAGCAATACTGACATCAGTGAACGTGCCATTTCCATTGTTTTGATACAACTTATCCATCGCCAATCCTCCGGTGATATAAACATCTTCATCGCCATCTTGATCGTAGTCAAAAAAAGCTGCCCCACCTCCCATTTCACCATCGTGTTCGTGTACGAAATTAATCCCTGAGTTGACACTTAAATCAACGAATACCTGACATATACCAGCATGGTTGGATAGCAATATGGTCACAGCAATAATTATTCTACCTAGCATGATTATATTAGTTTAAGGCCCATTAATTAAAATGTGCGTCAAATGAAATCGTTATTATGAATTAAAATGAATGGGAAGGGTAAAATAAGAGTAGAAGTATGTGATTATAAGAGCTAAATATACTATTTATTTTTAATAAACTCAAGCATAAATTTTTCAAATGAAATGACATCACCACATCCATGGACATTGCCTGCTGCTATATAGTATTGTTTATTCAATTCGTTCCCTTTGGTTTTCATCAATACGGAAGCAGAATAACCTCCTGGTGGGATTGCCTCATTCGAGTTAAAAAGGCACTTTTTGGTGATTTCATAGGCCACCAATTTATTACGAATTTCTACAAACTGATTGCTTGATATATTGATTTTCCTTGTTTCTAATACGTTGCCTTCTAGATCGAAAAGTGTAAAGAGTATTTGATCAGATTTAATATCATATTGAGATTTCCGATAAGAAGAGGGACTCACCGTTCCATTGTCACGTGTATATTGAATTGAGGTAATCGCATTGGATTTCATTTCTCCACTAGAGTTTTTGACAGAGGTGCAAGCGATGGACAAAAGGCATATGAAAATAAAAATGAAAAAGGAAGTTCTCATTATTGATTAGTTGTTAGGTAATAAAGATTTAAAATCTTGTAGGTATTCAATCAACAAATTCATGTCTTTTTCTAGAATTAGTGACTCCTTGTACTCAAGTAAATCATCTATGTTTAATTGGTATTCATGCTTTGATCCAGCATAGCTTACGTCAAAAAACATCTTCTTTAGTTTATGGTTCTTTTCAAGTACTGCTAAGTGAAATACTTGAGAAGGGAAATCATACTCTATTGCAAGCACAGGCTTATCCGTAATAGGCTCAAAACAGACTAAAAATATCGGACTTTTAAACAGATTACCCCAATAGAAATCCATGTGCCCAGAAGAAAACATAGGGTAAACATATTGGAAATGCTCGATACCAGCTTTTTTCAACTGATCAGACAATTCCTGGAGTTTATTTTTTAAAAATTCGACCACTAAGACTTCATCCTTTATCTGCGGATAGGGATTCCAACCTCCAAACCAATCGTAGTAATCATAATCTCCTAGTCGTAACTTATAATCAAAGCTACGCTCCCCTCTAAGAACATAACCAGGGTAGTAGTATGACTTTCCAGCTTCCAGACCATACTGAATCTCCTTGAGCATCGTGTAAATCCCAAGGCTGTGTTTGCCATAAGACTCGTCGTGAAGGCAGTTGATACTCGCCATGCCTTCTTCCCCTAAATCAAAGTAGCTAACAGCAATCAGTTTGTCACCATCATACACAGCCACTTCTCTAGTGTCAAACAGTGATGGGTTCACATTATCAGAATACAGGTACAATTCAAGGGTGTCAAACACAAATCCCTTAAACCGATGTCTGTTTTGCTGGTAGAGCCATTCGCGCTGTTCATCTATCCTTGCAAATCCGTATTCGACTCGAAATAGGTTGTCGTTTCTAGAAAGAATTTTTCGAAGCCGCTTTTTAAATTTGAAATCATCACTCAACCGCAAACGGATGTTGATGACAGAATAAACATCGTGTTCAATACAGATAAGGGAAGTCCTGCAAAGCAATGAGGAGCTTCGAAACCAACCTTTACTTAAATAGTGATCTAGGTCGAGAGGCGATAAACTTTGGGGGTACATCATCTGTACCATCATGGTTGACATACTGCAATTTACAATTTTACTGTGGTTAGTTTAACGAACGATGAGAAATATTGTTGTGATACAGATTGTAACTTGTGCCAAGTTAGCAAATATCAACGTATTCAAATATCAACTTAATATCCTTAAATAGATTATTTGAAAGACGCAATGACTCGATCCTTAATGCGCTTAATTCCTTGAAAGCTTATTGGTTCAAAAAGCTCAACCAACACAGATTACCAAGGACTTTTACAATAGGCTAGAGTGAAGCTCGATAACGCATCTATTGTTTTCTTTGCGAACTACATAGTTTGAACGATAAATTTCTACAAACTAATCCTAAAAAACGAAAAACGGACTTCCATGACAGAAGCCCGTTCAACCCAAATTTCACTAAACTAACGTAACGTGGTTTTCCAAGCCTAAATTACTGTTTATCTGCTGTTTGAGCAGCTTGGGGTGCCTTGATTTCTCCAGTCAATGTCAGTGCCATAGGTTCTTCAGAAAGACTTGTGAATACACTCAGCGTTTTACGTTGCTTACCTGACTTGCCTTTTGAGTTGAATGAAGCAGATATCATGCTTGTTTCTCCAGGCAAAATTGGCTCTTTCTTGTAATCGCCTACCGTACAGCCACAACCTGCTTTTACCTTGTTGATGACAACGGGGTCACTACTGTTGTTGGTAAACGTAAAATCGTGATCGACTACCTCTCCTTGGTCGATCTGTCCAAAATCATAGGTAGAAGCTTCAAAACTAAGTGCTTCTGGAGTGTTAACTGCAGTTGGTTCAGCCTTAAGTTCGGCTAACTGTGCATTGTTTTCTGCTTTTTGTGCTTCTACTTGATTGCAGCTAGTAAACATAGCTACCATAATCACTAAACTTAAAATACTTGTTGTGAATAATTTCATAATAATTGATTTTTGAATCAGACATAAATAGGAATGTCTGATGGATTAACTAATTCGTTAGTTCAAATGTAAAACTAATTATTTAGTTAATCAACTATTTTGTTAGTTATTTTAATATTTTTAAAGAAATATTACTGAATATAAGACGTGATTATAGCTAGTTTGTACTAGGGATAAGGGTGTTGGAGAACTTAAAGGTGAGTCTAGAAATTTACTTATGGTTTTTTTAGCTGTTCCATATCTCCTAGGAATACTTGCCAGATCTCAATTTTGTTTGAATCGAATTCCTTGATTTCTTTTCGGATGATGATCTCTAGGTTCACTTGTTGTTTTGCTTTATTGGATTGGAATAACTCAATGTTCGTGGTAAGTGTATAGATATTGCCAGTTGGCTTTGGAAGTTGCATTTTAGCCTGCTGGTGCTTCGCTTGGATTGGCTGTTCGAGTGTCGAAACTTTATTTAGGAATTTTTTTAGTTTGATTTTACGAAAGGATTGATTGTCATCAAAATAGTAGAGCGTGTTGTCTTCTTTATAGAATAAGCCCAAAATCATACTTTTGCATTGTTTTCTAATTTCAGGAGCAAGCGTTTTGTCTTGGTACTTTTCTAATAGTTCCACAAAATCTGATACTTTCTCTTGCCCTTTCAATTGAAAACCTTCTAATTGTGTTGCTGATAGTTGGTTCGTTTGGAAGGCGGCATGTGGCTGTTCTTCTGCCGACTGGGCAGACAGTTCCGTCACTAGAAATATAAGCGGTAATATTAGGGCAAAATATCTCATTTCTGCATAAATTTTAAGGATACAATTTGCTGATCAGGATTTCGTTTTTGATCTACAATTTTAATGTTCTTCATGGTTTTTAAAGGCATGGTCAGTTTATTAATAAACTCTTGTTTGTTATAAAGTTCCATCCCTGTTTTTCCATCAGGCGCAAGGTGTATGATCATTGCATTAGGTGCAAAAAGGGTTTCTAACTGCGATCGTTTTTCTTTCCAAGCAGCTACATCCGCACTTACAAAATAGTCAATCAGCATGCTGTAAGTATCTGGCTGCATCATAATCGTTTCCTGGTGATCGATGCTTGTTTTTCTTCGGATGGTTTGATTTTGAAAATAAGCACCTTCGATGCTTAGTACGATCGAGTCAACTTCAGTGAACACCCTTATACAGCCATGCTCATTTAGCTTCAGTTTTTGAGGTGTTTCACCTTGTTTTATCCAACTGACTTTTAGATCACTGTCTTTTATTTTCTCTAGACTAAAATCATTTACAAAACAAAACTCAATTTGGTGTTGCTTATTCGTTGGCAGCAGAGTGATAATCGTGAACCCAAGACCTAGGAAGACGAGTAGCCCCAATAGATACCATGGAGCATTTTGTTTTGGCTCACGCCTATTCTTTTCCTGTGTAGCCAATGGTTCACTAGGAGAGGGAATGGTGCCTGAAAGCTGAATTTGCTGTGATTTTTTAAAGTCGTCCCAGTGCAAGTAACCAGAAAACCGAGCAAGTAAATCAAGCATGTCTAGACGAGGTAGTTTCTTGTTTTCGCTAATTTTTAGATGCGTATAAAACCACTTTTCACTGATACGGCCTTGTGCTTTTTCCATCAGCATTGCCTGCAAATTGGCAATTTCCTGTCCTTTAAAATCGGTCAATGATCCCTGGAAATGGGGATGCTCTTCTTTGTATTGTTTCAACAAAGCAGATTTTAGCTGATTGAAATAGTTCAGGTCCTGCATCCTACAAATTTACAAAACCATTTATGATTTGAAGTAACACGCCGCAAACTACGGTTTTCAGGAGGCTATCTTCCCGATTATCCTTGTAAAACTATTGTAAATTAATTTACAATTGCTTTGCAAGGCATTAGTTTACAATGGTCTAGGAATTTCCTTAGGTTTGGAATCGATAATCAAGAACCAATCAATCTGTTGTTAATGAATCACGGGTTTAATCAATTAAACTAATAATCATGAAAAAAAATGTCTTCTTAATCTTCTTATTTCTTTCCGTAATATGCCAAGCACAGACCAAGAAAATTGCGCACAAAAGCCATAGTGGCTCGAAGCACTCCTTTGCGGAAGCGTATAAAAATAGTCTATTTGATATGAGCCATTCAAATTTTGGTGGCCCTGGCGTATCTAAAATGAGGGTCTTGGACACCCTAATCATTGTGAACGACACAACGGCCATATTCAAATTGAGAGAATCTACCGTCTGTTTTCCTTTTGGAACGAAGTATAAGCAATTAAAGAAATCTGATTTTAAGCCTAGGGTTGATACACTGATTAACTATGCGCTAGTTTACAGAAAAGACTATGACAGAATGCAATTGATCCGGTCGTTCAAATTGGGTTATTATCCTAGCAATCCGCTAGAAAAAATTAAGATCATAGATTTCAAAGATTAAGATCCAAGTGAAGAAGTTTGTTGTTTTTATTTACCAGACGTTGCTAAGTTTTGCTTTTCTGGGCGTACTGTTTATTCCTTTTTCTTTTAGAAACTGGAATTTTCAGTATAGAGTGACAATGTTCCTTTTTGAGGATGTCATTTTGCTTCTAGCTGCTCAATTTGATTGGATTCATATCGTAAACAAGGAAATCACCTCTGACTCAACAACCCTTTATTTACTAGTGTTTCTTTTGTTTTGTGTTGCAATCATTCTAAATCTCCTCTTTCGATTTTTCAACTTTTGGAAACAGAACCACGACAAAATTTTCAAAATCATTCAACTAGTTTTGACTTATTATTTATCACTAATCCTATTGAAATACGGTTTTGACAAAATTTTCAAAGCTCAGTTTTATCTTCCAGAACCAAACACATTATTTACACCTTTGGGAATGCTTGATAAAGATATTTTGTATTGGAGTACGTTGGGCGTTTCTCATTCCTACAATGTTTTTATGGGGATGTTTGAAGGATTCCCTGCTCTTATGCTGTTGAATAAGAAAACGAGAATCCTAGGTCTTTTTATAGTGTCAGGCGTTTTAGTTAATGTTGTTTTTATCAATTTTGGATTCGACATTTCAGTAAAATTATTTTCATCCTTTCTTTTACTGACAAGCCTAATCCTGCTAGCTCCATCATTCAAAAGCATTCTTAAATTCTTTATTCTAAGCAGACCAACCTCATTACCTTATTTGACAGGACAAGCGATAATCGCCTCAAACGTAGTACGATTTTCTTTGAAGGCAATCATCATCATATTCATCTTCACTGAATCGCTGCTTCCTTATTTAAAATCAGGACAATACAATGATGATAAGATTCCTAGAATTTACATGCATGGAGCATATGAAGTTTTGTCAATGGTTCCTATCGCTACAGAAGACGACAAGAAGAACATCAAGCGATTCTTTATTCATCGAAACAGCTACTTCATATTCCAATATGAGGATGATTCTATGGAAGATTTTTACTTGGAAATCAACACAAATCAAAACGAATTCCAGCTTACCAATTATAAAGGAGAAACGCTTTCGTTAAATTATGCATATTCAAAAATATCAAGAAGCTTAGAAATTAAATCAGTCACCTCTAATTGGGTGATCCAAGCTAAAGCTATAAACTGGCAAGACTTGCCACTAGTTCAGCCACTTTTTCATTGGACGGTTGATTGAAACTGTTGACAGAATGAATATTTATTAGTCAAGTAATTAAAGAGTTACAATTAAACATTACCCCCTTATCAAAGCAATAGACATTCGAATCACGTACCAAAGAAAACCGAGCTTCTTCGGAAAATACCAAAGGATTTTAAGCCCTTCAGTAATCAGAATACGATTTAAGTCAAAATACAAGCGAATACCAGGCTTCAGTGCGATGTAATTGGCTTTAAAATCACTCCTAGCATCAACGATAAGATCGGCAACACCCATGAGCATACACAGCCTCGTAAAGAATTGCCCAAACGAGTGATCAGGATCCACCCCCATAATCGATAAGGGGAGTTCAGCTGTGGCTTTACCTTCTAAGATGACGAGATTAATCAATTGTTTACGGTCATTCGTATGTCGTTTCTCTTCTGTATACTGAAAGATTTTTTGAGCCGCATCAGAAAACCGATCACGGATATTGGATTGAAGAACAATAGATTTAATCACTTCAATCAACGAACGGAAAGCTGGTTCAACGGTTTGGT
This sequence comes from uncultured Saprospiraceae bacterium, assembly GCA_937959115.1. GTDB lineage: Bacteria > Bacteroidota > Bacteroidia > Chitinophagales > Saprospiraceae > JAHDHB01. The sequence goes on along the minus strand of CALGAW010000052.1, from coordinate 113,603 downwards.
TGCTCCACTGTTCATTTGGGTTGCTTAGGAATTGAAGGATGGAGCCTGTAATCTCGTCTCTAAGTTGCTGCGTAGGCAGGTCATCTATATATTGATCCACCCCATCAATTACAATAATCAGGTGATCCATCATTAATTTTCTTTCTGGGGTCAGCGTTAATCGGTAGGCACCAGTTAGGAAATGGAACTCATCACTAAGCTTTTTGTAAATGGGGCGCACTGCCTCCCAGTTGGGATCAGATAACTGTAGTTGCTTTTGTTCTTTTGCTTTCATGGTGTCAATTACTAATCAAAAGTAATTAATTTATTGAAAACGAGCTATTGTTCATGAACAATACATCTGGAAGAATGACTTTAAACCTTGAACCTTTATTTATTCAGACTCTACGGTAATCTTACCGATCATACCACCTACAATTTTTTACTTAACCTAAGTCCGGTCTCGTTTCCTTGTGTAAACTTATCGTTTTGTAAGCGTTTGAAATAGTCAACTATTTGATTGAAACAAGATTATTTCACGCTACCCCAACACATGTACTTGACCGTCAAGTATTCATCCAAACCATACTTTGATCCTTCTCGGCCAATACCGCTTTCTTTTACCCCTCCAAAAGGGGCAAGTGCAGTAGAGATCACACCCGTGTTGATTCCAACCATTCCATACTCAAGTGCCTCCGAGACCCGCCAAATACGCGCATAGTCTCGCCCATAGAAATAAGCAGCCAGACCGTAATCAGTATCATTGGCAGAAGCAATCACCTCCTCCTCGGTCTCAAACCGATAAATAGCAGCGAGCGGCCCGAAGATCTCCTCCTCAAAAATAGCCATCTCCCGACTCGCATTCGTGATCAGTGTCGGCTTAAACAACAATCCAGATGTTCGCCCACCGCCTTGAGCAATTTGCGCCCCTTTTGCTGCTGCATCCGCCATCAGACGCTCACATTTCTGCGCAGCAGCCTCGTTGATCAACGGACCGACTTGGGCACCTTCCATACCATTGCCAACGGTCAATTGCCTTGTCTTTTCAGCAAGTCGGCTAACGAAAGCATCATAAACACTGTCTTGAACAAATATTCGATTAGAGCAAATACACGTCTGTCCTGCATTACGAAATTTAGTATTGATACACCCATCTACCGCTAAGTCGATATCCGCATCATCAAACACAATAAAAGGCGCATTGCCGCCTAGCTCCAAGGAAACCTTCTTAACCTGCCCAGCTGCTTGGCCCAACAACAGTTTGCCGACACGGGTAGAACCAGTAAACGAAAGCTTTTTCACAGCACGGTTTTCAGTAAATGCTTTGCCTACAGCCAAAGGATTGCTTACCGTCAACACATTCAATACACCAGGCGGAAACCCTGCTTCATCAGCCAATTGTGCCAAGGCCAAAGCGGATAGGGGAGTGAGTTCTGACGGTTTTATGACCACGGTACAGCCAGCAGCCAAGGCAGGTGCCACCTTTCGAGTAATCATGGCATTAGGGAAATTCCAAGGAGTGATCGCTCCAACAACCCCAATCGGTTCCTTGATAACAGTAATGCGCTTGTCAGCAGTGTGGCCAGGGATGACATCACCATAAACGCGGCGCGCCTCTTCTGCAAACCATTCGACAAACGAAGCGCCATATTTCACTTCGCCAATCGCTTCTGCAAGCGGTTTTCCTTGCTCTGTGGTGAGTATGGTTCCTAAGTCTTTTGCATGTTTTCGCTGCAGCTCATACCAGTTTTTCAGGATTCGGCTGCGTTTACTTGCGGTGAAGCCACTCCAGACTTTAAATGCCTTTTGTGCGGCCTCGATCGCTTGGTTAATTTCGGATGACCCACAGTCCGTAATATCAGCGATGATAGCACCGTCAAACGGATTGGTCACGGGGAATGTCACTCCGCTTGAAAGCCATTGGCCATTAACATATGCCTGATTTCTAAGAAGGGATTGGTGTTGGATATTCATGTGGTTTTTGGTTCTCTTCAATTAATAATTATTTCCTACCTTTAGAATAACGAAAAACCAACAAATGTCCAAGAATTTTCTTTTGATTTTACTCGTCACTACTCTATTCCTCTTGCTTGGGTGTAAGAAAGACGATCCTGCAGCTAAATGCACTGATTCAGTGAATGAATTAAAGATCAATCAAATCCAGACCATTGGTAGTCATAATAGTTATCGAACGGCAACGGACACCACAATTTTTAATTTCCTGCTTTCTGTTCAAACGATTTTACCTGCGAATGCACAACCCAAAGAAATGGACTACAGTCATCTCCCACTAGCCCAGCAGCTAGATGATTATGGGATGCGGAGTTTCGAGATAGATATTTTTCATGATCCATCGGGAGGTAGATTTTACAACCGTACTGGCAATTCCCTAGTTGGGCAGCCGGAAGCATCAAACATACCCGAGCTCCAAAATCCAGGACTGAAAGTGCTTCACATTCTTGATATTGACTACAACACCCATCATTACACCTTTGTTGATGCGTTACAAACGTTGAAAACCTGGTCAGATAACCATTCGAATCACTTGCCGCTGTTCATTTATATCGAGCCTAAAACTAGTGATCTCACCGATGTATTTGTGCACCATTGGACAGCTGCCTTGCCGTTTTCTGAAGCTTATGCCACGGCAATTGATTCAGAAATCAATACTGTTTTTGGTGAAAACGCAGAACAAGTGATTACTCCAGATGAGTTACGTGGCTCCTATCAAACACTAGAAGAAGCTGTATTGGCAAATAACTGGCCAACCCTTGAGGAAGCAAGAGGCAAAATATTGTTTGTTGTCGGCCATAGTGGTTATAAGGATAATCATCCTTCGCTTGCTGGACGTGTCGCTTTTGCTTTTGCCGCTCCAGGTGAGCCTGAGTGCGCTTTTGTGTTACTAAATGATCCAGTTGCCGATCAAGAAAAGATCAAAGACTATGTAAGCAAGGGATATATTGTTAGAACGCGCACAGATGCGGGAACCATTGAAGCTAGAAGTGGAGATCGTACTCGAATGAATGCTGCATTCAGCAGTGGCGCACAACTCATTTCAACTGATTATTACAGAAGTGATCCAAGAGCTGATACGAGTGCAGTATGGACAGATTTTAGTGTCGCTTTTCCAAATGGTGAGTTGGCAAGAGTAACTGCTGGTGGTGCTTTGGAGAATGGGTGTTTGATTGAAGAGTGACAGCTACGAACTGACACGAAACTTAATTCCCTGTTTTTCCTTCTTCCAGCGCTTCCCAATACTCCACAGCTCTCCTAGTGTGTGGAATACAAATAGAACCACCAACCAAATTCGCAATGGCATATACTTCAAACACTTCAGCTTTAGTCACTCCAGCTTCATGACACTTGCCTAAATGATAAGCAATGCAGTCGTCACAGCGCAGTACCATTGAGGCAACAAGACCTAGCAACTCCTTGGTTTTGACAGGCAGCGCACCTTCAGCGTAAGCATTGGTATCAAGATTAAAAAAACGCTTGAGGACTTTGTTGTCAGCCCCTAGAATTTTTTCATTCATTGCAGCGCGATATTCGTTGAATTCTTTTACTTTATCAGACATAATGAGTTATTTATTCATTCGAAATTCGTTTAAAATTGCGTCCTTCGATATTCCTTTCCTTCTAGGCAGTTCCTCGGTTTCTTGTACGCCAGATAGATTGTGTCATTTTAAATGGCATCATAAAGGAGGTGATAATTCCCCCGACGGTAAAAAACAGCATTTCTTTTCGAATGAAATTGGAAAGATTTTCACCATCAATAGCAGACAATGAAACTTTTAGCATCTCTGGCTGTATCAAGGCGTTTTGGCCTTCAGTATCCAAGAAATCCTGAAATGCGAATAAGGAACTGATGAGGTAAAATGTGAGCGGGATTGAGAAAAAGAGAATGAATAGTTTTACTGGAAAATTATACCCAATCAAACTGTGTTTTGTAAGAAAAATGAGACGAGCATAAGTGATAAACACTATAATACTCACTATGTTAGGCGTCCAAAATGGATAGACCTTGAAGGAATTGTGGATCGGCATCATCACTGCGATTAAGACAATAATGGTAAATATCCACCATACGATTTCTAATTTCCCTTTTAATTTGATGTTGTTCTCCATGTAAATTAATTGTCAATTATTAGTTATTAACGTTTGACGCTTTACCTAGTTCACAAAGAACGTGGTTTTAATTATGAATTATAAATTGTTGGAGATAATTTTTGATAGAAGATGAAGATCATGTTAAAAATGAAATTATAATAGGGCAAAGTTATTCATGTAGGGATTTAAAATTGAACCAGGATAATAAGGAATTAAGTTAGATCATGAGGAATAACCTAGTTTAGAACATTAAGGTGATTTTCTCATCTAATCATTAAAAGATATATAGACATGAACATTAATAATTATTTCAAAATTGTTTTCTTTGTAAATTAATCTCCGTCTTTCTTGAATACAGCACTATGGCAAAACAACAGAAATCATCGAAATCCAATAAAAAGAAAAAGAAAGGAAAGTCTCTTAAGCCTTCACAGATTCAGCAGGGTTGGTGGAAGAATAAACATATTTTAGGTGGGCTAGCTGCTGTACTTGTCGCCACACTTCTCACGTTTTCTGGATCACTAAATAACGGATTTACCAATTGGGATGATCCTGACTATGTACTAGAAAACCCACACATCATTGAGCTAAACGCTAGGAGCATTAAAACAATTTTTGATCCGACGATTGGGATTGCCGCCAACTATCATCCATTGACTATGTTGTCGTTAGCAATGAATTATGATAAAAACAAGCCGCCAGATAAGTCCACGCCTGAACGAGCGTTTTCATTTCATTTGTTCAATCTGATTTTCCATTTACTGTGTACGTATTTCGTGTTTCTATTTGTTTATTATCTGAATGACCGCAAGCCTTGGGGCGCATTGCTGACGGCTTTCCTGTTTGGCATTCATCCAATGCATGTTGAATCAGTGGCTTGGATTGCAGAGCGAAAGGATGTGTTGTACGGCATGTTTTTTATGGCAGGACTGGCAACCTATGTCAAGTATCTTAAAAACAAATTGGATAAGAAGTATTTGCTGTATACGCTTGCACTCTTTATCTGTTCTGGCTTGTCAAAGCCCACCGCAGTAATGTTTCCAGTGATCATGTTGCTACTTGATTATTATGTGGGCAGAGATCCTCGAAAAGACAAATTTGCCATAGTTGAGAAGGTGCCATTTTTTCTGTTTTCTTTATTTATCGGTTGGTCTACCTATGCGATTCAAAGCGGGGAAGCTGTAGGAGATATGGATCAATATAGTTTTTTTGAGCGGATTTGCTTTGCCTCTTATGGAACCTTTATGTATATCGTCAAGTTGATTGTCCCGATGAACATGTCAACGTTTTATCCTTATCCGCCTGATGGCGAGTTGCCACTTCTCTTTAAAGTGGCTCCGGCCATTGCGGTTGCTATGTTTGGAGCTGCCGTATGGTCGACTAAGAAAACGAAAGTTATTCTGTTTGGGTTTTTATTTTACATGATAATCAATGCATTAACCCTTCAGTTTTTAACTGTTGGACGCGCAATTATGTCTGATCGATATACTTATATTCCTTATGTTGGAATATTCTTCATGCTCGGTTATTTACTAGATTATCTGCTTGAACGAAAAGACAAAAAACCATTTGATGGTTACTACAAAGGCTTTGTCGGATTGATGGGAGCTTCTGGACTTATCTTTATGTTTCTAGCCTACCAACAGGTGAAAGTCTGGAAAAACAGTGATACGCTTTGGTCTAATGTTGCAAAGATATTCCCAAATGACCCAACCGCCTACAACAACCGAGGAAATTACTTTTATGAACAGCGGAATTCACCAAAATACAATCAACAGGAGAAGGCCGAATTTCTTAAACGTTCATTGCAGGATTTAGATAAAGCGTTGGCGCTCGATCCGCGTTTCTTTGATACCTATATTAGTAGAGGGAAGATCTACCGCCAAACCAATCAACTAGACAAGGCAATGCAAGATTATTCGAAGGCGATTGCCATCAAACCCAATGATCCAGATGTCTACAACAATCGAGGGAATGTATATTTCAGCATGGGTAAGTTTAATGAAGCAATTGCTGATTATAACAAGGTGCTGCAATACAACCCGAATGATTCCCGCGCGTTAGGAAATATGGGAGCCGTCTATGCTCGGTTACAAAAATGGCCTGAAGCAATGGATAAGCTAAATAAAGCAATCATGCTCAACCCCGGTTACATCGATGCTTACCTAAACCGAGCAATTATCTTTGCTCAAACGGCAAAACCAAATGAAGCGATAAAAGATTTTACCAATCATTTGAAATACAAACCAAATAATCCACAAGCCTACTACTGGAGAGGACAAGAATATGAGAAAACAGGAAAGAACCAGCAGGCACTAAATGATTATAACCGAGCGATACAGATACAACCACAGTTTGGAGCCGCATTCAAAAATCGAGCATCTCTACATAGAAAGATGGGGAATGCGCAACAGGCAGCTTCTGATGAGCAACGGGCACAGCAATTGGGAGCAAAGTAAAATGGAGTGTGGTTCAACCATCAAGAATCTGATAGATACCACTAGGGAAATTAGGGAAAGCTTGTTTACCTTTTCGATTGAAACAGTATTCAATGCTTAGGTTACCCATTTGCTAACTAAAACCACTTTTCTTCTACAAGAAGATCATTTTTTTGTCGATTCTAAGCAAAATATTGTTACCTGTCAATATATCAACGTCAAAAATATTGATGTAGTATTTAACAGGAAGTTCATATTTCTTTCAAAATTCCCTTATTTTGCGGTTTAATCAGTATAAATTATGAGTAAAAAAGACGATTTCATTCAAATGATAAACGAAGGCTACTCCTTTGAGGGGAAGTCAATCGTTCTAGGTGGTGCCATGCTGGATGGTGAAACACAAACGAATTCCTTGGTAAGAATTCCATTAAAAACAATGAACCGCCATGGACTGATTGCAGGTGCAACGGGAGCGGGAAAAACTAAAACATTACAGATTCTAGCTGAACAGCTCTCAGACAACGGTGTCCCAGTACTAATGATGGATATCAAAGGTGACTTAAGTGGCATCGCTGCGGCTAGTGAAGGACATCCGAAAATTGATGAGCGACACCAAGCAATTGGAATCGAGTGGAAAGCAGGAACGAGCCCAGTAGAGTTCCTTACCCTTTCAGGAGAAAAAGGAGCAAGACTTCGGGCTACTGTAACTGAGTTCGGCCCAGTGCTCTTTTCAAAGATTCTAGGATTGAATGATACACAGGGCGGTATTGTCGCTGTTGTTTTTAAGTATTGTGATGACAGAAACCTGCCATTGCTTGACTTGAAAGACTTCAAGAAAACCATTCAGTTCCTTACCAATGAAGGCAAAGAGGAAATAGAGAGAGAATATGGTAAAATATCGTCTGCTTCAGTCGGTACGATCATGCGTAAAATTCTAGAAATTGAACAGCAGGGTGCCGACAAGTTCTTTGGTGAAACCTCTTTCGATGTAGATGATTTAATAAGAACAAACCGCCTTGATCAAGGAATGGTTTCTATCATAAGGCTAACAGACATTCAGGATAAACCAAAATTGTTTAGTTCCTTTATGTTACAAATGCTTGCTGAGATCTACGCTTCTTTTCCAGAACAAGGAGATGCAGAGAAACCAAAACTTGTCATCTTTATTGATGAGGCACACTTAGTGTTTGAAGAGGCTTCTGACGCATTACTTGACCAGATTGAAGCGATTATCAAACTAATCCGTTCTAAGGGAGTAGGTATTTACTTCTGTACGCAGAACCCTGATGATATTCCAGAGGATGTGCTAGGACAGTTGGGTTTAAAAATCCAACACGCACTAAGAGCATTTACAGCAAAAGACAGAAAGGCAATCCGCATGGCTGCTCAAAACTATCCGATCACTGAATTCTACAAAACGGAAGATCTCATAACCCAGTTAGGGATTGGAGAAGCATTGGTTACCGTATTGAATGAGAAAGGGATTCCTTCACCTTTAGTACACACCATGTTGCGTGCACCATTGTCTAGAATGGACGTATTGAGTGATCACGAAATAGATGCGATCCTCAATGCTTCTAAAATCATAGAGAAGTACAACAAGGAAGTCGACCGAGAAAGTGCCTACGAAATTCTAAATGGAAAGATTGAAGAAATTCAGTCTGATGAACACCAGGAAGAAATGAAGGCTCAACAGGAAAAGGGTAGAAAAGCATCAACTAGAAAGAAAGCAGAGAAAAGTACGCTTGAGAAAGCAATGTCTAGCACCACAACCCGTCAAATTGGGAGAACGGTTGCCAGAGAATTGACTAGAGGATTGCTTGGTGTACTTGGAATAAAAAGTACAAGAAGACGTAGAAAGCTTTGGTAGACAATGGTTTATCGTTTTGTGGCGATTAAATAATTTCCGCCTATTTTAGCGTAGATATTATTTTATGGTTACTTATCAAAAAAAGTATCGTTCAAATTTGCTCGATAAAAAAAAACGACATACATTTGTCGTCGCTTCCTAAGAGCACGGTTGGTACCTTAGCTCAGTTGGTAGAGCAATGGACTGAAAATCCATGTGTCCCTGGTTCAATTCCTGGAGGTACCACATACTATCAAGCTCCTCGTAGATCTATTTCTGCGGGGAGTTTTTGTTTTAGATGGTGCGTTGGTGCGTGTTGAGGGCAAAACAATTCGCCCTTACCGTCGCCTATTGTGCTTACGGTTTTCCGAACTGTTCTATGTATTGGAGTACGGTTTCATAATAGGTGTCTACCGCTTCACCAATACGGGAGCTGGTGCGGATGCCTTTTTCCTTGTAATCTTCCTTGTACAAACGAAGGGCTTCTACCTTGCTGTCTTGTAAGAAACTCTCCCCAAAAACAATTGGCCCCTTGACATGCCTTGTGAGGAATAAGTTTCGGGCGTAAACACCTAGCTTACCAGTATAAACGCTGTTACTAGTTAAGTAGAACACGCTGTTCTTAGGAACAATGGCAGGAACCTTAAGCAGTTCTACGTGTTGCTCCATAAACACTTTGCTCAGGTTGACAGAATGCATATAATCCTCTGAGAGCAATAAACGGAGAAAGTGAAGGCGGTCAATCGGTTTTTTTAGTTCATTTTTCATGAACCCTCCACCAACGAATGCCATGCTGTAGTTTTTTTCAGTGGGTTTGTAGAATCCATCTACCATATTAGCGCCACTGGCGTTGTAATGAATGATCAAGGTGATGTCAGGCTTGAAGGCATTGATTTTATCAGCTCGTACTCTTAAGTCATTACGGTTGAAGTAATATCTAAATTTTTCGTTGACGGTGGCTTTTTCCTTGTACCACTGGACTTGTTCGTCCGTTAGTTTTCCTGATTTCTGATCTCGCTTTAACTGTTTTCTGATAACTGATTTGAGCCATTTGTCAAAGGTGGATCCAGCTGCACTTTGCCCTTTTTTTCTAGTCATAAGCACCTTGGCTCCTGCTCTCTTTAGTCGTTTTCTTAGGATAGCGGCTGTCTCATAGGTAAGATCGGATTCGAAGAAGCTAATATCTTGTTCTAGGCCTAGATCTTCTCCCTTGATGCGCATAAACTTACGCTCTATGACTGCGTTTTCCATACGGTTGGCATTATGCCCAGGGTCAATGGCTATCTTCATCCCTTTCAATGCTTTTGGCACAATTCGTTTTGGCGGTTGATTATCATAGGAATTGGTAGCAAATGGCTTGGTTCCTTTGTTAAGATAGCGATCTACTGCCTCATCTACGGTATAGCGGTCTAGCATATTGAGGAACGCACCAGCCTCATGCCAATAAATTGTAACCTCTGGCTTGTTGTCAAGGCTGTCTGCTGCACTAGCAAACAGGGTGACTCCTTTCTCATTGATTCGGATCTGGCTCAATAGCACATTGTCTCGAATCAGAAATGGCAAATTGTGTTCCGCCCTTTGCTTAAAGTCTTGAGCTACTACTTGCAGCGCAGCAATTAAAAGAAGAAGGGTGACTTGTAGTTTCATCAAAGCGATTGTTTCAACAAATATATACAAATCTAATGAAGTCAGTCAGATCAGAAAGAGAAGACACAACTCCTTGCATTCAATCGAACATAATCTAAACCCGCGATATGTGAAACTTCAACTACTGTTCTTAATCGCTTTTGGGAAAGGGTTACAGGGTGATTAAGAACAGCAGTGAATGTTTACTAATTAGTTGTAAATCTAAAAAGAATCAAATCAATCAATTGTAATAATATTTTTACATGAATATGATTGTTATTGCATGATTCGGATTAAAGGAGGCCTAATTTGATGATGCTGCGCTATTGATTGATAGTTGGCTCTAATGTGAGTTGATTGTTCAAAATCAAATGGAATTTCATTTTGTTCAATATTTAGAATTAAGTACTTGATTTTCAAATTTTTATGAATGTGTATATAGTTACAAATATTTATATATGTTATTCCTTTCGCTCATAAGTTTTTGTTTAGTTCTTGTAACTAACTGATTTATTTTGGTTAAATTAGCTAAACAATTGAGACCCTTTTACTTTAAATCCAATAATTACATTCATAAAATTTCTCTATGAAAACTATCATTTCATTGCTCTTTTGCTTATGTACCCTCACTTGTTTCTCTCAAACTGGTCAATATGACTTAAGAATTAGAATCGACTCAGTTGATTGTGTCGAAGATAAATTATGTGCTGTTCTAGAACTCAGAGCTGAAACTGCAGCGACCACATTCAACGTTTCTGATATCAACTTTAGAATTTCCTTTAGTCGTGCAATAGATAATCCTTACATCGATTCCGAACTTACAATTAGTGGTGTAGTGGCCACAACAAACCCAACTACAAGTTCAGCCTATGCTACACATACATTAACGGGGAGTAATGATACCTTGGTTTCATATAATGTCGCCTACAACGGAGGAGATGGATATCCATTGAATGATGTTGATTATGTAGATGTAGGAAGGCTTTGTTTTGATATTGTTGACTACAATATTCCAATAAGATTTGAATGGAGAACAAAAGCTGCAGTTGATTTTCCACACACCTTTGTAGGTGAAGTGTTCAATACTGATTTGTTTATAGCTGATGAAGGTTCTTACAATGAATATGTGCAGAATCAATTTTGTGGAGCAGTAACAAATACCCCTCCTACAACACAATTGGATTCTGTAACAATTGTTGCTGGGACAACGACGCCTATTTGTATATTAGATAATGACAGTGATCTAGAATCAGGGTTAGATCCTTCTACGGTTACCATTGTAACAATGCCTCCAGCAAATCAAGGTACAGTTTCGGTTGATCCGGTCTCCGGTTGCGTGATATTCACTCCAGCTCTAGGGTTTGATGGTTTGTCAGACCCAATTGTGTATAGCGTTTGTGATTATGGAGTCGAGTTGCCAAGTACGATTGGTGATGACAATCCTAGTGGGCAATCAACACCAGTACCTACGAATGACGATCCAGTTGTATTGGCTCCACCAATGTGCTCACAAGATACATTGAAGGTGTATCTCTCTTGCCAAGATCTTTCCCCTGTTTTACAGGTGATACCTACAAGTTTACAAGGCGTTTCATCAGTTGGAGTTGCGCTGTCTGTTACAGAGTTGAATAACCGAACGACAACAGCACCAGGAGCGGTAGTTAGAATACCTTCTGATCCAAGATTGACGTTTACCTGGGATCCAGCATTAACTCAAGTAGGGTTTACACCAGTTGATAACTCAAAATGGACCTATTCGCAAGGAGCGCTTTTTCATACGTTCACTCATCCTACATCTATTCTTGGTGGAGATGTTGAGTCGTTTGGCTTTCTTGGCTCCTACGATCCACAATCTACAGCAGGAACAACAACACTTACAGCTACTATTGTGCCTTTAAGCGGTGGAGAATGTAGGTTAACGAACAATGCAGATGCGGAAACTATTGTCTACTTTGATTAATCGCTTATCGGAATGCAAGAATTTTTAGGCGCTGAGATATCCTTAGAGACGTTAAACACGGTCACAAAAATGGGGATGTCATCTTTTCTTGGGATCGAATTCACTGAAGTCGGTCCTGACTATTTAATTGCTAAAATGCCTGTAAACGATCGTACGACTCAACCAATGGGTATATTGCATGGTGGGGCAAGTGTCGTTCTCGCTGAAACAATTGGTAGCATTGCGTCTAATTTTTATGTTACAGCAAAGAAAAGTGGAAAATATTGTGTTGGACAATCAATCAATGCAAATCATATCCGATCGGCTAAGAATGGATTTGTATACGCGAAATGCACTCCATTGCACTTAGGCAGAACAAGTCATGTATGGAATATTGAAATTAAAAATGAGGAAAAGAAACTGATTTGTCAAAGTAGGTTAACCATGGCAGTCTTAAAGTAATCTTAAATGTAAGGAATATGACAAAGTATTTCTTCTTTATTGCCTAAATAGTGGTATCTTTGAAAGGTTTTTTCGGTGAATTTTAATATCACAAATTTATATTTTGTTAAGTGTTAAAGTTTCCAATTTGTAAGAAACATGGAATTAACAAACATACTGACTAAGGGCAGTCTTATTTACTTTAATAATTAAAAATGAAAAACTTAATCTTACTTACTCTCTTCTCCTTTTTAATAATAGCTCCAACATTTGCTCAACAGAATATGAATCTGTTAAGTAATGTAACTTATGCTGAAGACGCAAATGACATTTGGGGATACGAAGCCAACGGAAGGGAATATGCTCTCGTTGGTCTTAGAAACGGAGTGTCCATAGTTGATGTAACAAATGCAACTAATCCTGTAGAGTCTGACTACATTTCAGGACCATCTTCTACTTGGAGAGATTTGAAAACATATGGCAGTTATGCTTACGTGACCAACGAAACAAGTGATGGCCTATTGGTCATTAACTTATCAAATTTACCAGGAACAGTGACTCACCAGTACTATGAACCAGTAGTAAATGGTTCTCCAATGGGGTCCGCACACAATCTATATATTGACGAATTCGGATTTATATATATTGTAGGCGCTAATGAAAATAGTGGAGGCGCGATTATCTTGGATGCCAATCAGGATGCATTAAATCCTCCTGTTGTTGCACTAGGGCCAAGCGTGTATGCACATGATATTTATGTAAGGGATAATGTCATGTACAATTCTGAAATTTATGCTGGTGTTTTTACTGCTTATAATGTAGCTAATAAAAGCAATATTACGTTCATGGGCTCACAGAGTACACCATTTACGTTTACACACAATGCTTGGTTAAGTGATGACGGGAAAACTGTTTTCACCACTGATGAAACTGGAGACGCCCCAATCGGCGCTTATGACATCACAAACATTGGGAATATTCAAGAATTGGATGAATTCCGACCACCTGCAACGGTAGGGCAAGGCGTGATTCCACATAATGTTCATGTGCAAAATGATTTCCTTATAATTTCATACTATACCGATGGTGTGGTTGTTGTAGATGCCAATCGCCCACAAACAATGGTGCAAGTTGGTCAGTATAAGACATGGCAAGGTGCAAGTGGTGGCTTTAATGGATGTTGGGGTGCTTACCCATTTCTTCCTTCTGGTAATGTATTGGCAACAGATATATCAAATGGATTGTTTGTTCTAGGTGCAAACTATGTAAGAGCTTGTTATCTAGAAGGAAAGGTTACCGATTCAAGTAATGGAAACTCAATCCCTGCTGCTGATGTAACAATTTTGGGTCCTGGAATTGCTGCAGCTACAGATAACATTGGAGATTATGCTTCTGGGTTGCCAGATGCAGGTACCTATTCCGTATTGGTTTCGAAGCCAGGCTTCGCTTCAAAAACAGTGAATAATGTTGTTTTAACCAACGGTCAAGTGACTCAGTTAGATGTTCAGCTAGATCCGTTAACACCATTCCAGTTCGTTGGTGAAGTTGTTGACTTTGATACTGGAAATCCAATTCCAAATGCAAGGGTAAATGTGACCAACGCAAACTTTGACTACAACGTTATAACCAATGGCTCAGGTCAATTCTCAATTAATACTTTTTATGGTGACACTTACAATATATATGCTGGTGTCTGGGGACATATTACAAGAGAACGATTGAATCAAACAATCACCCCGTCTACAGGAAACTATATTATTGAAATTAAAAAAGGGTATGAAGATGTCTTTCAAGTTGATTTAGGTTGGACTGTCTTTACTACGGCCTCAAGGGGTACATGGGAGCGCGGAGAACCTATTGGAACAACCTACCAAGGCAATGAATCTAATCCAGAAAATGATGTTTCAATAGACGTTGGAGATAAATGTTATGTTACGGGTAATGGAGGAGGAAGTGCTGGTCTTGACGATGTTGATAATGGGTCTACGCTTTTAACGTCTCCAGTTTTTGATATGAGTACAATGGCTTCTCCTGCGATCTCTTTTCAAAAGTGGTTTTTCAATGCTGGCGGAAGCGGTATCGCAAACGATTATCTCGTATTTCGTATTTCAAATGGTATTACTGAAGTAGCACTAGATAGCGTGAATTTTAATACTCAAACTTGGAAATCCTTTACGCTTCCGGTTACACCTTTCTTAACACCAACTGCAACTATGCAACTTTCTGTGGAGTGTGCGGATATCTCTGGTGGTCATATTGTTGAAGGTGGAATTGACTTTTTTAGAGCGTTTGATTTAGCGTTAAGTTCTACTGTAGATGTTGAAGAAACACAATTTAATCTAGCAGTAAATCCAAATCCATCAAACAATCAATTTACGGTTGATTTTGAATTAGCTCCAAAAATCCAAAAGGCAACATTGGTGGTGACTAGTCTGCTTGGACAGGTTGTAGAAACACGAATCGTGTCTAGTCAAGATAATCAAATTCAGTTTGGAGCGCAATTGAATGCAGGTGTCTACATCGTTCAAATCGTTTCTTCTGAATCTAAAAGTCAGCCAGTAAAAGTGATAAAAGTAAATTAATTTTATTGGTCAATTAAGAATTTTTTATTCCAATTTATCAAAAGGTCGATCGTTAAACTGTCGGCCTTTTTTTCGTTAATGATTAATATTTGGTAGTTTTAATATGATAAAAAACTTCTCTTACTGTCGATAACTTATGCCATGAAAGCAAATATCCTCCTAACCTGTTGTTTGTCAATGCTTTTCTCGTGCTTAGCAGCACAGCCTGATTTGAATTTTCTAAGTAATTTCACCTACAGTCAAAATTGTAGTGATATATGGGGATATGCAAAAAATAATAGAGAATATGCATTGGTAGGAGTGAAAACAGGCCTTTCAATTGTTGATGTAACTGTCCCGACGAATCCAGTAGAAATTGACTTTATCCCAGGCGCCAATTCCAGTTGGAGGGACATTAAAACCAATGGAGATTTCGCATATGTAACAAATGAGAGTGATGGTGGGTTATTAATTGTCGACTTAACACCGTTGCCAGATACAATACAGCAATACTCCAACTACAAGCCAGTAATCAATGGGTTTCCAGCAATGGGAGATTCTCATAATCTGTATATCGATGAATTTGGATTTATTTATGTGGTAGGAGCAACTGAAAACAGCGGGGGCGCCATTATTTTTGATACAAACGTCGATCCCTGGATGCCGCCAATCGTTGGGTATGGTCCTGCAACTTATACACATGATGTTTACGTACGGAACAACAAAATGTATTCCTCGGAGTTTGGGACTGGGCAATTTGCAATTTATGATGTTTCAGATAAAACCAATGTCATCTACTTGGGGTCGGCCAATTCACCAGCAACAGCTACCCATAACGCTTGGATATCAGATGACGCTCAATCGATCTTTGTAACAGATGAAACAGGAAATGCGCCAGTCTCGGCCTTTGATATTTCAGATTACAATAATATTACACTGGTGGATGAATTCAGACCACAAGCCACCTTAGGCTTAGGCGTTATACCACACAACGGTCATGTCTTAAACGATTTCGTGGTCACTTCCTTTTATACAGATGGTGTCGTGGTCATTGACGGTAGCCGTCCGCACAACATGATTCAAGTAGGACAATATGATTCCTGGCAAGGAGGTGATGGTGGATTCAGCGGCTGCTGGGGAGCCTACCCGTTCTTGCCTTCTGGGAATATCATCATTAGTGATATCAATTCTGGGTTGTATGTGCTTGGAAACAACTATCAACGGGCATGTTGGCTTGAAGGGAAGATAACGGATGCAAGCAACAGTAATCCGATCCAAGGAGCAGTCATCGAGATGCTGAATACAATCGTAACGGATCAATCAGATATTAGTGGTGACTATGCTACAGGAAATGCAACTGCAGGTGCTTATGATATTCGTATTTCTAAGGCGGGTTTTGTACCACAGGTGATCACAGTGAGTCTGGCAAACGGACAAGTGACCACGCTTGATGTAGCGTTGATGCCTGCTGTCTCATTTGTGTTTAGTGGCATCGTTCAAGATTATGTGACTGGTGCTCCTTTGCCGAATGCTGAAGTTCGGTTTAGGAGTACAATTTATGATTTGACCACAAGAACCGATGCAACAGGACAGTTTACGATCCCTACATTTTATGAAGATTTTTATGCTGTCTATGCTGGGAAATGGGGATATTTAACGACTGAGCGTCTCAATCAAAATATTACAAATACTGGAGTTAGTTATGTGCTTGAAATTGATAAAGGAATACAGGATGAATTTGTCCTAGATTTAGGTTGGGTCGTTTCAGGAGATTCAACTGATGCTGACTGGGAAATCGGAAATCCTGGTCCTACTAAATTCCAAGGAAACCCATCCAATCCAGGCGATGACATTCAAACCGATATTGGCGATCAGTGCTACGTGACTGGAAAACTCGGCGGTGGTGTTATCGCGGATGATGTGGACGCAGGAGCTACGATTCTTACGTCTCCTGTATTTGATGTATCTGCGATGACGGTTCCTTCCATCTCGTTTTATCTATGGTTTTATAATGCAGGTACAGGGACTCCTGATGATCACATGGTGGTTCGACTTTCTAATGGTTCTACCACTGTTGAATTAGATAGCTTAACAAGTTCTCAAAATGCGTGGACACTATACGATATACAGATTGGCCAATACCTGACTCCAAGTAGCACGATGCAATTTGAAGTAGAAATTGCAGATATCGGAAACGAGCATATTGTAGAAGGAGGGTTAGACTTATTTAAAGCGTACGATTTGACAACAGTATCCAATGAAGCTGTGGTCGAAGAAGCAAGATTTGAGGTTTATCCTAATCCTTCAAGAGAAGCTTTCACAGTAGTATTTAATGAGGAAATCAAGTCAAATGCACAATTAGTGATAAGCGATATTTCAGGTAGAACTATTGTATCTTATTTTGTGAATAATAAACGCATTCAAGTAGGGGATGAACTGAATGCGGGAATCTATTTTCTCCATGTAATTTCGAATGATGGTGGTTCGGAAACGAAAAAAATAATTAAATATTAAACTTGTGCAACCTTGACCTTTTATTATTGTTATTAATAAAAAACAAAAAAGAAAAATCAAAACTATTATGAATCGTATTATCCTTCTAATTGGAATCTTATTTATTAGTTTCAATCTATTTAGTCAACAAAACATAAGCCTTGTAGGGCAATTAAGCTATCCTGAGGACGGTAATGACATTTGGGGATATGTTGCCCCAGATAGTACGGAATACGCTCTTATGGGGGTCAGAAATGGCTTATCTATTGTTAGTTTAGCAAATCCGGCAGCACCAGTAGAAGTTGACTTTGTTCCAGGAGCTTCTTCAACTTGGCGAGATATTAAAACATGGAATAACTATGCTTATGTAGTTGCAGATCAAGGAGTAGACGGACTAGGCGTAATTGATATGTCTACTTTGCCAGATTCTGTTTCGTATACATTCTGGAAACCAACGATTACCATTAACGGTGTTTCTGGAACGTTCACGCAGTCACACAACATCTATATTGATGAGAATGGAGTTGGATATCTAGCTGGTAGCAACTTAAACAATGGAGGAATGGTATTTCTTGATATGAATACTGCTAATGGAATACCAACCTATTTAGGCGCGGGTCCTGCGCGGTATTCACATGATGTATTTGTTCGCGGGGATACGATGTGGAGTTCAGATATAAGTGATGGTTTCTTTTCAGTCGTTGATGTATCTGATAAGACAGCCCCAGTATTACTAGCAACTCAGACTACGCCATTTACGTTTACCCACAACGCTTGGTTATCGGAAGATGGAAAGACGTTGTTTACGACGGATGAGCAAGGAAATGCTCCTGTTGCTTCCTACGATGTTTCCGACCTAAACGATATTAAGAAACTAGATGAATTCAAACCACCTTCAACTATTGGGCAAGGTGTTATTCCGCACAATACTCATACAAAAGGTGATTTTCAGGTTGTTTCTTACTACACTGACGGTCTTGTAATCATTGATGCAACGATGCCTGACTGGCTTGTACAAGCTGGTCAATACGATACTTATACTGGTGCAAATGGTGGCTTTGATGGCTGCTGGGGTGCTTATCCCTTTTTGCCTTCTGGGTTGATTTTGGCAAGCGATATCAATACTGGATTGTATGTCTTATCGCCTACCTACCAAAGAGCGAGTTACTTTAATGGTACTGTAACTGATAATGCGAATGGGAATCCACTTGATGGTGCTACTATTGTATTTGATACAGAACCAGTTGCTGTTGCTTCAGATGCAGCAGGTGATTATAAGACAGGCTATGGAACGGCAGGCACTTATGATGTGACCTACTCTTACCCTGGTTATGCTGCTCAAACGATATCTGTCACTCTAGTCGCTGGTCAGATTGTAACGCAGGATGTTGCACTTGATAAATTACCGTCTATTCAACTTACGGGGCAAATCATTCGTGCGGATAACGGAAACCCAGTTCCTGGTGGCGTAGTAGAATTTACTGGGAATGGATTGACAGAAAATGCGACAGCGGATGCTGCTGGTAACTTTACAATTCCGCAATTAGTTATCGGTGATTATGAAGTGGTTGGTGGAAAGTGGGGATTCAGAACGGCTCTGGAACCAACAGCTACATATAATTCAGGAAACAACACAGTAACAATAGAACTGGAAGAAGGATACATGGATGACTTTGCGCTTGACCTAGGCTGGACTGTTTCTGGAAATGCCACATCAGGCGAATGGGAGCGTGGCGTGCCACTAGGAATTTCGATTTATGGATTTGACATTACCCCTAGTGCTGATGACGCAGGGGATTTAGGAAACAAATGCTATGTTACCGGCAATAATTCTGATTTGCAAGCTGGGCGAGTAGCTGGAACAACGACCCTTACTTCTCCTGTATTTGATGCAACAATCTATGGAGATCCTGAAGTCTCTTACCGTCCTTGGTTTTTCTCGGCTTCACAGCAAGGTGGCGGAACACCGCATCGATTAAGTGTATATCTAGATGACGGGACAAGCCAAATGTTAATCGAAGAACTGTCTTACACGTTGGGGGCTGTTCAGAACTGGCGTGGGGTATCTAATATCCGGATTTCTGATTTTATGCCACCAACAAGCACGATGACAATTATCTTTGAAACGACGGACGCATCTGGCACCAATCTTACAGAAGGTGGAGTTGACATTTTTGAGTTATCTGACTTGCCTACTAGTGTGAATGATTTGGAATCCGCAGGGATCTCAATGTCTGTTTTCCCAAATCCAAGTAATGGTCAATTTACATTAAAATATGATTTTGCAAATTTGAATGAATCAATGAATGTAGGGATTTACAATGCACTTGGACAATTAAAGGAAGAAATTATTCTAACAACGACTTCTGGAGAAATTTCTATTGGTCAACAATTAAGTTCTGGAGTCTATTTTATCCAGCTAGAATCTGATGGTCGGGTGTTTGACGCAAGGAAAATTATTAAAATTGATTAACAATTAGTGTATTTATGAATGGTAAGATTTCAAAGAAAGATTTTCAATTTCTTAAAGATTTAAGTAAGAATAACTATCGAGAATGGTTTAACGACAATAAAAATCAATATCAAGAATCCTTTGAGAATATTCAAGAATTTGCTAAAGAACTACTCGCTAAAATGGGCCAAAAGGATCAGTTGGTCCCGATGTCTCCAAAGCAAAGTCTAAATCGAATCTATCGAGACACACGTTTTTCAAAAGATAAAACCCCCTATAAAAATCATTGGGGTGGAGGAATGAAACGGGATACCAAGTTGTTGCGTGGTGGTTATTACTATCACCTGCAACCTGGTAACTCCTTCGTCGCTGGTGGTTTTTGGGGACCAAATCCAGCGGACCTAAAGCGAATCAGAAAAGAATTTGAAATGGATGATCGCTATATCCGAGAAATCATAGCAGCACCCAACTTTCAAAAGTATTTTGGTGAACTATTGGGCGCGGGTGTAAAAACTGCCCCAAGAGGCTTCGACGTAGAGCATCCTTCCATTGATCTGATTCGTAAAAAACAGTTCATTGTAAGACACGATTTTACGGATAAACAAGTATTCTCAAAAGACTTTACAGATCAAATGGTAGAGGTGTATGAAGCCATGCAGCCCTTCTTTAACTACATGAGTGAAGTATTGACTACCGACCTAAATGGAGTACCTATTTAATGGTTATTAATGTTTAATTGTGCTTTTCTATTTTAGGCGCATGATCGATACCTGTCTGTAAGAATCGGTTGTATTTACACCAACTTAATCTTACCATTAACACACAAAGAATCAAGGCCGAACATAGTTGTTCTTTTAGCTAATTACTAAGTACTATGTTAAGGCAAACTTGAAATAAAGTCTTCGTAAGGAGTTGAATCAATAACGGAGCCTGTACAATCTAACTGTTGTAGGGTGCTATTGACGTTTGTGACTCTGAAACCGTTGTCAGGATGAAGAGTTGTCCAGCCAATAACTGTGTCAGGAAATAATCTAATAAGGAAATCAGAGAAAGATGCTGCTTTGTAATCGGACATACAAATAATTCTACATGTCTTTTTATCGGCTTCGAAGATGGAATTCTCGCTATAGGGTGTTGTATTTAGAAAAACAGCAAGTTCAGCAGCAAGATCAGGATTGTTTCCCAAGGCAATATCGAGCAGAGTTGATTGGCTGTATTCGGTTTCTAGTAAGTTTAAAACAAAACCACGGTCAGCGTAGACTAATTCATGAGCGATTACACTAAACAACTCAGACCTCGTTTCAATATAGTTTTTTAGTAAGCCAGTTGTAATGTAAATAGAACCACCTGGTAAAACGAAGGAGTTGAAGGCTAAATCATCTTGGATGATAGTAACATCCCACTCATATTCAGTTGTATAAGTGACTTCGTTTGTGCTGAGTATTTCTGTAAGCGCAGTTTCTACAAACTGATAAGCCGAAGGGTATCGTTGAGGATCAAGTAGTTTATACTCGTCTGGATTGCTGGAAATTGCAGTATTGATGTTCTTACCAAGGTTGGCAGTATCCTCAATTGAGAATTTACTGGTATTTGGTGGTGGTGGTTTTTGACAGGAAAATACAAAAACGGTACACACCAAAAGTAAGTAGTTAAGCGGTTGTGTAAACAAATCGAGCATAGCTATTATATAGATCTTAAAATTAGAACATAGTTGGAGTAGTAAAATATCAAAAAGCATGCCACATGACCGTAAAAACCTTAGGAATAAATTGTGATTACAAGCTTACGATTTCCACCCTGATTTCTAAACTCACATAAGTAAATCCCTTGCCAGGTGCCTAGGTTAAAGCGCCCCTCTGATATTGGAATGGTTACACTGGAACCAACAAGGCTAGATTTTACATGAGCAGGCATATCATCAGGACCTTCTATTGTGTGAATGTATGCAGGATCATTCTCAGGAACAAGTTTATTGAAAATCGTTTCATAGTCCACTCGTACTGAAGGATCCGCATTTTCGTTGACGGTTAATCCTGC
This sequence comes from uncultured Saprospiraceae bacterium, assembly GCA_937959115.1. GTDB lineage: Bacteria > Bacteroidota > Bacteroidia > Chitinophagales > Saprospiraceae > JAHDHB01. The sequence goes on along the minus strand of CALGAW010000052.1, from coordinate 91,681 downwards.
TGAGGTGTGCTTGATAAAAATAGTTGCCAATCCTTTTTCTGGCATTTCTTTAATTGCTTGCCTGATATGATTCGTAATTAGGTGGAAGCCTCTTGAGTGGGAAGGCAGGGAAAGGGTGTACTGTTCTATCATTTTTAGCTGATTACGATTGAATTGACTTTAGAAAGTTAAAATTAAGGAAATTTCGAGGTTATTACTTCCGCTTCGACCAAAAAAGAGCTAGTGTCATACCTGAGATGATGTGCCAGATTCCCCAGCCAGCTGCAATAATAGCCATTCCGCCTAAGCCACCAAAATAGTTGAAAATCAGAATCAAGCCTAAGCCAGAATTCTGAAGCCCAACCTCAAGGGTAACCGCCTTGCGTTCCCTGGAAGGCAGCCCCGCCAAGGTGGCAGCTGAAAAACCAGTAAAAAAGGCAACAGCATTGTGTAGCACGATGATAAAAAAGATAACGCCGACATACTCTAAAAAGTAAACCCAGTTGGTCGCTAAGGCGGCAAGGATGAAGACAATGAAGAAGGCAAACGAAAATATTTTCATCCCTTTCTTGATCTTATTTGCAAAGGATTCATGACGCTCAGATATGTAAATCCCAATAATCATTGGGATGACTACTAAAATCAAGATGGTAGTGAATAATCCAAAAGGATCAAGCGAAACGGAATTGAGTATTGCTGCTGTGTCGGCTCGCTGAGATCCCCAAAAGGAAATGTTTAGTGGGGTGAGGACAACACATACTAATGTAGCAACTGTCGACATGACTACTGACAAGGCGGTATTCCCTCCAGCGTAATGTGTCATAAAGTTGGATAGATTGCCTCCAGGACAAGCTGCTACCACCATCATTCCTAAGGCAATACTAGGACGTGGTTCTATGAGGTAGACCAAGAGGAACGTGAAGGCCGGTAACAATACAAATTGTGAGGTTAGGCCAACTGCTACTGCCTTTGGAAGCGTTCGCATTAGCTTAAAGTCACTTAGTTTCATGTCTAGCGCGACCCCGAACATAACAAACCCTAGTATCACATTGAGGATCGTAAGCGTTGTTGGGTTAAAGTTTAATTGTATTTCATCCATGTTAATCGTTCAAGACTTCTCTAAGCACATCTGGCGAGTTAATCGTCGCCATGTTTTCAATGTGAAATTGATAAAACAACATCATTTTGTCCAAAAATACATGTTTTAGTTGTCGATCCAATTTCATAGCACAAATTTCGTTAAACGATTTTTTTTGAAGTAGGTCCATCAAATCTGCTAATTTTTCTTCCATATAAGCAAAATGAGCGGGTTTGGTGGTCGTAAATCCTCCTGACATTAGGTCGAAGTAGTGTTCGTCTGTCGTGCTCCTTTTAGCTGGCTCAAAGCCTAGGTAGGCGGTTAGACGAACCGTAAAAAACAAATGAAAATTGCGCACACCGATCTCTAGTTCATCCAACATAGAAAAGCTATTAAATAGAAATTCGAATAACTCCTTATTTGATTCAGCTTCTTTAATGGTTTTACGAGCCAGTTCTACCATAAATAGGCCAATAGATGATTTCACAATGTCGAATGGGATGGAGCGGTATACAAGTGCAGGCTTTACTTCTTTTGTGCGGTTAAGATCTTTCCCCTTTTTGTTGTACACTACAAGGTCTAACAATGACATAACTTGCAATAGACTTGCATTAACGGTTGATTTTTTGCTTCGAACACCTGATATAATATAGGATTGGAGACCGAGTTCTTCCGTATAGATATCAACGATAAGGCTTGATTCTGAGTATTTTAATGAACGGAATACAATTCCTTTGGTTTTGGCTAACATTTAGGATTAATTCACCACTAAAAATTTTGTCACTACTTTTTGAATTCCATCTTCTCCAGAAGCAAATACGAGGTAAACTCCAGTGTTTGCTTTCCGCCCGGTATAGTCAAATCCGTTCCAAATTGCCTGACCTCCTAGGGCAGTTGTTTCATAAACAAGTCTTCCAGAGACATCTGTGATTTTGACGTCAGCATCTTCAACTAGTCCTCTAATAGCAACATCCCCGTCAAAGTCATTTCGAACAGGGTTTGGATATACCATTACAGTGCTTTTATTCATTGTTGGTTGACCAGCTATTGCTCGGCTTTTGTATGAAATTATTCCTTGTTCAGTAGAAAAGAAGACTTCTCCATTGTCCTTGTTAATATCGATGTCAATGATATAATTGCTAAACAGTGGACTGTTGTCCTCATTGAACGTGTGGACTGTTTTTTCATTGTCATCAATGACAAAAACACCACTGGTCGTTCCTAGCCATTTGCGATTGGCTCCATCTACTGCAATGGCATTTACTTGTTCAGATTTTAGTAGTTGCTCGTCAATTCCTCCTTCCTCTGCAACTGGTCGTCTACCGAAACAGCCATCATCAAAGATCTGATTTACGCATTCAAACACTACAATGCCTTCGCTGGCTCCAACCCATACATCGCCATCTCTATCTACTGCAATACTGAGCACGTCGTTGGTTTGTAATTCGGAATTACTGGTCGTTAACTGAACAAATCGATCATCCAACGTGCTTAGAGGGTCGTCGCCTGAATCGTAGATGAGAACACCGTTGTTATTGGTCGTAAACCATTTATATCCATTTTTATCTATCACTAGCTTTGTCAAATCCGTAAACGAGAACGGAGTAGAAATTGATTGCCATTGGCGATCTGCGGTGAAGACACAAATTGGATCTGGTGCAGTAGAGTTGGCTATCCATAGATTATTGTCGCTGTCAAAATCTAATCCTGTGACTCGATAAGCAGTAGGAGACAAAGGGGAAGCGCTAAGTGAACTATTGGTTTCATTGAACAAGGCCATCGTGTCTCGATTATATTCAATTAAACCTTTACTAAACGCTCCTGCATACACTGTGTTCGTTTCTGGATGAATTTTCACCACATTGATATCCCTAACAGGTAAAAGAATAGAATCAGTAAAGGGATTGATGACACTCCATTCTCCTTCAATAAAAGAATAAAGACCAGTACTGTTGGCTTTAGGATTCCATTTGGGTTCAAGATTGGTAGACGCTACCCAAACCTCATTATTGTGGATGTAAACATCTCCTGAATTAATATGGTTTGGTCCTTCTGGTCTAAAATCTTTTTCTTCAAAATTTGGAGCGATGTAACCAAAGCCTCTGAAGTTATCAGCGATCCAGATATTTCCTTGTTCATCCTCAATTCCTTTTGGTTTGTCGGCTGACAATGTTTTGTCCCAAAGAATTCCTCCAGTTCCATCTGGGTAGATGCGTATGATTTTATCTGTAAACCCAGAAGTAGTGTTCCCGATTAAAAAACCGTTTGCGCGTTCAAAGCTGAGATACCCGTAATTGGTAAAATTGAAGTGGAACGCCCAGTTGTTGCCATCAAACACATAAACGTCTTGGTCAACCGAAGCATAAAGTTTTCCATCTAAGGACTCGATTGCGCTTGATCTATAGCTGGCGGGTAGTCCATGAGTGGTGCCTAATCGCTCCCAGATACTGAAGTCTTGAATGTTTACATTATCGTTGTTTTGTACTCGAAAGAGTCCGCTTGGGGTTGTGATATAAATGTAATCATTGAATATTTCGCTTCCCAAAATCTGATAAGGTGTAAAGATGGTGGATCTAGTTTCTGGAATGCTTAAGTCCATTTTTACGATTCCAAAACCGCAAGAGAACCAAGCAATTGATCCATCAAAGTTGATATGGTTGATTAGTTTGTCTCCTGTTATTGATTTACGTTTGATGTCATTGACATTAATCACTTTTCCATTTTCAAACAACAAGTCGATATTACTGTTCTCATAGCCAATTACAAGGAGGCCGAGGTCTGTGTTGAAGTTGATGATTCTTATAATGCTTTCGCTCAGTCCGCTTACCTTATTGAATAGTTCGACGGCGTGCTCTTCCTTATCAACTGAGAATAAGGCCTCTGCTGAAGTAAAATAGACCTTTGTGGGACTTTGTGTAACTGATATACCTGCTCTGTAAGGGAGGTGCGATTTCCAATTGCCAATAGCAAGACCTTCACGGTCTTCTTGGGCAGCAAGAAAAATTGGAAGAGCGAGCAAAAATACAAGTACAATACGTTGAAATAAAAGCATTTCTAGTGAAATTGGTAGTTTAACCGACTGGGTTTAAATTATTCTTCTAATTAAAACTCTGTCAAGTTACGATTTATTATAATCAAGAGGAAAATTTAATCTAGAATTATAGCGGTAGGTATTAAAGGTTAAAATGAGTTTGACAGTCAAGATTCATAGTATCGATTCTATTTTAGCAAACTCTTGAAGAAGATTCTTAGAAAATTAAAGCTTTCCTGTACAATGATTTTACTGTTAATTTTTGAAAATACAATACCTTCCTTCAGGATGATTGGTACTCCTATGATTTGATTAGGTATTTTTCTAGAAGCTGCTTGAATAAGCTCTAAATCAAATAGATATCGGTTAATGGTAGTCTGTAGGAACAGTTCTTTTCCTAATGGTTTAAATCCCTTCAGGCCACATTGTGTATCCGAGAGTTTGAGTGCAAAAAAGAGTTTGATCAGCTGTTTAAGAAGTTTGCTGATGACCTTTCTCCCAAATGGTATTTTTGAATAATAATTATAATCTCTAACCCCAACAGCAAGTTCACAGTCTTCAGTTGTCAACGTATTGTAAACATTAACAAAGCTTTGGGCCGTAAAAGGGAAATCAATATCTGTAAAAATACAAATTTCATTTTTTGACTGGGCGAATCCAGTTCTAAGCGCATGTCCTTTTCCTTTGTTGGTTGGATTGTCAATATAGGTGAATCGAGGAATCTGCTCTTTGAGTGAATTGATTTTACTAGGATCAAGTAGGGGCGAACTGCCATCATTTACAAGGATTAGGTGAATCCTAAGATCAGTTGACAATCGTTCTATTTCCTTAAGGGAGGACACTATTTTGCTCGTCCAGTTTTCTTGTGGGTTGTAGCAAGGGAGTATTAAATCTATTTCGGTCACAATGCTATGCTGCCGTTTTTTGGATATAGATTGCTGCTTGCTCTTTAGAAAATCGCTTCGTTCTAGATTTTAGAAATTTGATAATTTCCTCCTGATTTCCATCAAACCGATTTCCAACATCAACAAATTTATTTGCGAGTGATTTGTAGTTTTTTAGCATCAATAGAAACCAAACCATAAAGAAATCGACTCCTTGAAAGACAACTGCTTGGTTTTCTCCGTACTTGTCTATGTTTTTCTCGAAATCTACTGCCATTTCTGTCCAGTGTCTGTTAGGTCGAATATGGTGTCCGATGTGATATCCATCGTTAAAGCAAGCGTGATTATATTTTGTATTAATACAGGTAATACTGTTCTTGTAATTGTTTGCTGCATCTGTAGGATCCACAAACGCATGTTGCCCCCAGTTCCCAGCCATCATCCCAAATCGAATAATGATGAAAGGTATGATAAACACAACTAATGCCGCTTTGAAATTTATGAGCGCGGTGACAACACACAGCAGGAAAAAACTGAATTCACCAGCGAGTAACCACTTCACAAACCATATTTTATTCCGTTGTCTGAAGTAATTGATCAGTCGAACTAGGCCGATTAAGAAAAAATCGAAAAAATAGTGTAGAAACCCAAAAACGCTGTCTCGTTGATAAAGCACAGTAGCGCTCAGGTCAGGAGGCAAATTGTTTTCAAGGTGATGCATACCAATATGATGCGCAAAATAGGTTTCAGGTGATTGCCCGAAGAATGGACCCAGTGCCCAAGGAATGAAGTTGTTCCATTTATCGTACTCTTTTTTGAAAAATTTTCGATGACTCGTGTTGTGCAGCATTAACGTGTAAGGACCATTGAGCAATGCGCCTACAACAACCAAGTAGGGCGCAGCAATCCACCAATTAAACCAACCTGGAATAAATAGGATAATGGCAAATGGGATCACACCAAAACAGATCTTCAGACATAAGTAAATAAAAGGCAAATCCCGCTCATCTCTAATGTAGCGCAGGGCAACCTTATCTATTGCATTAAGTGTTTTCTTTTTCTCAAATACAGGATCAGTAATTAACAACGTATTCGCTGACATAAATAATTGGAATTGAATGTTTGTACCGCAAAGGTCTTATAATAACGGTAATTTATAAAGAAAATTGAACGTTAATTAAAAAATAGTTCTACCGATTGCATTTAAACACAACAAAAAATGCCAGCAAGAGTTTAATCTGCCAGCATTTTACCCAATCTAATATATAAATCTGTATTTCAACAGTTTGATTACATGTTGTTTAATGGTTTTTAGTCTACTTTCTTCACGGAGGACGCATCTGATATGATTTGACTTACAATGACGCCCGTTCCTTTATATTTTACATGGCTAGCATCTGATGCAGTAACTCTTAGTTCATTGTTTACCGTCAATTCAAGGTTGCTTGCATCTGATACGTTTACAGTTAAGTTGTCTGTCACTAGGTCAAAGCCTCTTATTTTACTGGCATCTGAAGCATTAACAGCAAGTTCTTGTATCGTGCCGCTTATGTCGGATTTAGAAGCGTCGTTTAAGTCAAATATACCTGAGGTAGCGTTTATGACGCCTTCAAATGTGCTAGCATCAGATAGGTTGATCTCTACATCGGTGGTTTCAAGTGCATCATTTAGGGTCAGATCAGAGGCATCATTTACAATAAATGAATTAAGTTCTTTTGTTGTGATGTGTATCTTCATCGTTGATTTTCCTCTAATCTGTAATCCACTAGTTGTTCGAATGACTAATCGATTGTTATCAACTTCTATTATAATGTGCTTATGTAAATTGTCATCTGCCTCAACAATAACTAGCTCTTCTGTGTCAGAATAATTGACATCTACTATAAAAGCGTCTGATATATCTACTTTGTTAAAGTCAGTTACTGTTCGTTCTATTTCAGTAATATCGCCTGATCCTTTGATAAATTTTTTCTTGCTACATGAAGAAGCTACAACAATTACAGTCAGGATAAGGATTAAAAATTTGATCGTTTTCATGATAATTGAATTTGAATAGTTTAAAAATTAAAGTCCGATTTCTCGGAAGGAATGTAAAACATGAAATTTCAATAGTGTTTGACTTTAATAACAGCATAAAAAATCAAGGGTTGCATCAGTGATTAATTATTAATGTTGAATGATTAATGATGCCTAGATTTATTAGGTGTAGTTGAATTAGAAAAACAAAGTAAGCAAGAAAACTGATTGCGTAGGAATTGTCGGTAGCGTTAACGTGTTTTCTTGGTTAGGGACAAGAAAGAACGTTGTTTTTATGACGTATGGCCTAGACCTTGTGGCGGTATGGACTCGAGTTGTAAATGGTAGTTAAAAAAAAAGCCCTGAACATCTACGTTCAAGGCTGTTAATTCTTAAAACCGCTTTAGCGCGAATAACGCAGTGCAGCCATTTACATCTGTTACAACTACTGTATGGGTGCCTGCTGTGCTGTAAGCAACTTACTTTTTTAGTTTTTCTTCTGCAATTTTTTTAGTGATAAGAAGTTCTTCTTTAATGGTTGTAAATTCTCCATGGGAATTTTCTGGGTCCTTCGGAATCCAGTTTTTAATGAAGGAAATTAAAGAAAAATTAGTGGTTTCTTCCGTCGGTATAATTTTATTGACAGTAGATCCTTCAAATTCAGGATGTTCGATCAATTCTGATGTAATGATTAAATTTTTTACATCAATTACGATTCGTTCGATTACTTCCCCTAGTGTGGTTTGCATCTTTCTAATCAGTGTCTGTCCTTGTTCTTGAAGGCTATACTCCAATACGCCAGGGAGATACTTTTTAGGGTGAAAGATTCTGTCAATTAGAATGTCCCAAATTTCTTGGGTTGGAGCATTAATGCTCATGGTACTATATTTAACAGTGCTCATAGAACTACAAGATTTAGTAAAAAAAATTGTAAAAATTTATGTCATACGCGTTTTTAGATATAAAGTTTTGTGAATGATTGGTATTTCCGTCAAATATAGCAAGTTTATGTTTGAATGTAAAATATTGTTTTAATTAATAAACTTTCTTAATTGATTTATCTATTAGTACTTATTCAACGTAAAGATGTAACGATTGTTTATCAAAAGTAGCCTACTTTAACTTAGAGTTAACATCTTTTCTTAAATTTGTCGGCAATGAAACAAATTGGATTGTTTAGTCTTTTTGGTAAGAATAAGAAGCCTTCAAAACATGAGGGAACTCTTTTGGTGGAAGGTACTGAAATTCCGATGACAATCGTGTATGAAAATCGTAACAATGTTAGGTTTTCGTTTGGTAGGAGGCAAGCGTATTGTCGAATCCCTTATCGTATGCTGACTTCAGAAAAAGAGCATCACCTCAAGCGATTTGAGCAATGGGTCACTCAACAATTCATCAGTAATGAGAAGCTGAGGTATCAGTTCATCCGAAAACAATACAAGGATGGTGACCAGATCACTGTAGGTCGCTACTCCTACACCATCGCCTTGCAATTTGAAGATCGTAAATCGCACACCGCAAAAATCAACGGAACCGATATCCTTTTAAAATTGAGCACAGACGACAGTGAACAGCACCGACAAAAGTCAATCCGACACTTGCTAAGCAGAACCATCGCCCATCACCAACTTCCTAGCATTGAACGACGCGTAGATTATTGGAATGATGGCTATTTTCAGAAAACCATCAACGGTGTTCGGCTTAAGCTGAATCAGTCGAACTGGGGTAGCTGTTCCTCCAAAGGTAATATCAATTTGAGTTCAAGGCTCCTGTTTGCGCCGGTTGAGGTCATTGATTATGTAATTGTACATGAGTTGGCCCATTTGATTGAAATGAATCATTCTCCTCGATTTTGGAAGCTAGTAAGAGACGTGATGCCGGATTATGAACTCAAGGAAAAGTGGTTGTCACAGAAGGGGCATCTTTGTCAGTTTTAAAAGGGAAAGGAATTCTAGTAAAATCTAAAAAGCATTTTCTGTCGTTGAAATTTGCTCGACTTGACGTAATGTATTATCTTAATATAAAAATTTACAAATACACATCACCTTTTGATAACGAGTCGTCTACTCCTCCTCTTGGCTTGTAGTTAAACAACTAACTTCTTATGAGAAAATTACAAGTACACATTCCTCATCCTTCTAACCTATTCTTTACGCTAGCCATACTGTTCTTTTCAGTATCCAACTTGAATGCACAAGAACTGAGAGAGGTGGCACTTGAGAAGGGAATTAAATTTGGCTCTCCACTCTTCAATTTGTATGACCTAGGCTATCAGCAACTCTTTATTGACCAGATTAATATTGGAACCATTCCAGCTTATTGGAAATACACCACTCACAACCAAGAGGGCTCGTACACCTGGGGAGACATGGATGCTGCCATAGCATTCGGAGAACAAAACGGTTGGGAGCTTCACGGGCACCCCCTAGTGTGGGGGAGTGACGTCCACATTCCTGATTGGGTAAAGAATAAGCCGACTAGCGATGGAGAAGCTATCATGATTGATCATATCAGAACAGTAGCTGGACGTTACGGAAATAGAATTAAAACCTGGGATGTTGTCAATGAAGCCATTGAGGATGATGGCACCTACCGAGATTGCTACTGGAACCGCTCAATGACAGGTGAGTTTATCGCCAAGGCATTTATTGAAGCGAAAGCAGTGGTGCCAAACGCTGTTTTACTGTACAATGATTACGGGATTGAATCCAACCCCGCCAAATTCAATACGGTAAAGAGTATGCTTGGTTGGATTCAGACACTCGGTGCTCAAGTAGATGGCCTTGGATGGCAAGTGCATACCGATGTAAATACCGTGCTTGATCCCAACTTCCAATTGGAACAATACATGATGGAAATCTCGAACATGGGGCTCAAAAACTATGTGACAGAATTGGACATACGGATGCCTAGTAATACACCTGCTGAAAGAGAACGACAGAAGCTGGCCTACCGTAAAATTGCAGAAATATTTTTGTGCAATCCAACAAAAGGAGATTATTTCCAAACTTGGGATATCAGTGATAAGCATACTTGGTGGAATAATTTTCAGCCACAAAATGCACCGTTTTACCCGTTGCCATTTGATGAAAATTTCAATAAAAAACCAGCGTACTGGGGAATGGTTGATGCCTTTTCCAGCGCAGCCTGTGATGAAGTCTGCAAAATACCAAGCCCACCAGTACTAGATGGATCTAGTATAGAATGGGGACAGACTGCCTACTCCCTTGAGAACAATGTGCAAGGAACACCAAACGCTTCTGACCTAAGTGCTGACTTTCAGCTTACTTGGGACAATAACTACCTTTATGTATTTGGCTCAATAACGGATGATGTGTTGACCAATGACTCAGGTATAAATGCTTGGGAAGATGACGGGTTTGAAATCTACCTGGATGGTGGCAATGATCGTTCGTTTACCTATGATGGGAATGACCACCAGCTTATGTTTCGGGTCAATGATCCAACTGTTCTCTACTGGTCTACTCAACAGACGAACCCTGCAGGGGTTGATTTTTCAAGGGTCATCACAAACCAAGGGTATGATATTGAGGTACGAATTGCTTGGTCGTTTATAGGTGTATCGCCGTTTTCTGGAATGGATTTAGGCATTGATATTCATGTAAATGATGATGATGACGGTGGAGTGAGAGACCATAAGCTTGCCTGGTTTGCAAGGGAAGATCAAGCGTGGAATAACGCTAGTCTCTTCAATACCATTCAGCTATCTGATAATCAATGTGTCAATACCACACGTTTGGTTACTTGTGCACCTTCTCTCTATTTAGAAGGGCCCTACTTTCCGACAACTGGTCTTATGACGACTAATTTACTACAAATTGGTCTGCTTCCCGCTGGGCAGCCATATGCTGTTGCTCCTTGGAATTATCCTGGGCTGGAGGGTGCTGGCTGGGGGTCTTCTGACTATCCTGCTGGGGCAGTGGACTGGGTGCTGGTATCTCTGCGCACATCGCCTTCTTCTGGTGACGAGATTGCCCGTTTCGCAGCTGTATTGTTGGAAGATGGAACGACTAGCGCACTGAGTGCTGTGGAGGTTAGTCCTGTGATTACTGCTGCTTATGTTGTGGTGGAGCATCGAAACCACTTACCTGCGATGAGTGCAACGCCTGTGGACATTATTAATAACACGATTAGTTATGATTTTCGAAATCAAAATTCCTACACAGGAGCGAGTGGCAGTGGCTTTGGTCAAAAACAGATCGGTGGTAAATGGGCGCTGTATATGGGGAATGCAGATCAGACAAACCCTCTAGGGTATGAGATCACAGGTGCAGACCGAGTGCTATGGCAAGTTCAGAATGGCAATTTTGGTATTTACGAATCAACTGACTTTAATTTTGATGGTGATGTGAGTGGCAATGACCGAGTATTGTGGAGTATTAATAATGGAATTTCTTCTAGTATACCGCGGTAGGTAGTTGTTTATGATCAATGATTAATCATTCATGTTGAATTTTTCGTATTTGTATGAATTTCAGGAGTTTGCATGTGTGCTGGTCGATTCGAATAATTTAGTTTAAGAGAAGGATAGGGTACTTTTATTTTTGCGTGTCTTCTATTTATATCAACAAATGATTCGTATCTTATAGCTAAGATAATTGCTTTAAAATCATTACTATGAAAGTATTACTTACATCCTTATTCTTGCTGATCGGAAGCCTTTCTTTTGCACAGACAACGTATTATGTCAATTTGTCTGGGAATGATAACAATTCCGGCTTGTCTGAAACGACTGCCTGGCGAACGATTACCTATGCCGCCTCTAGTTCGAGTCCGGTTAGTCCTGGTGATATTGTTCATATAAAAGCAGGGAATTATGGAAATGAATATGTCATCTTCGATACTGACGGAACAGCAGCAAACCCAATCAAATTTATTGGTTATCAGGCTACTCCTGGCGATAATCCAGATTTGAAGTATGAGTATGGCGATGCGTTGGATGCTACCATTATGCCAATGTTGGATGGAGGTGATCGGACATCAGGAAGTGGAATGACGATGCATAACAGGAAATACATTGAGTTGTCTAATATTCAAATACAAAATTATATTTCTGGCCTTTATGCTTGGAAGGGAATGCATTTGAAGGTGAAAAACATTATTGCCATGCATTTTGGGGATATTAACGCCTCTTACAGCGGTAAAGGTATTGTATTCGGTTCGCAAGCAGACGGAAATTGGGTTGAAGATTGTGTCGTTTATAACGCCTGTGCAGAGGGTTTGTCGATTAATGGCGACAATCATATCGTCAAAAACTGTCGTGTGTATGCAGATGATAACTCTACTGGATGGCAAAGTGCAATGGACTATTACATCCATGTCGGCGGCAATAATAACTTGATTGAAGATTGTTATGTAGAACGAATTGGGAATATTCAGCATGGTGGTCATGGAATTGATTTAAAAGGAAATTGTGAGAACAACATCATTCGAAATTGTGTGGCTAAAGGAATGGGATATAATGGATATGAATTGAGGCATCGCGGTACTAAAAACAACATCATAGAAAATTGCATAGCCATCGGTTGTGGTTTTACAATTAGAGATGGAGCAAGTCATAATATCATTAGAAATTGTAAAACAGCATCGGCAAATCACGCCATTTTGTTCCTGGATACAACGGAGGATGGAAATGCGCAATATGCTGGCAAACACAATCGAATCGAGAACTGCATTTTTGAAAACACTGTTCTAAATGCCATCAATTTTTTCCTCTACGGTTCGGCTGAAGTTTCTGCTGTAGACAGCAATACGTTTGTCAATTGTGTATTTGATGGAGGTACCTATTTGTTTAATGCCGATCGGGAAAATTTTGATAATAAAATGACGAACTGCATTGTAACAAATGTTCAAAACTATGCAGGAGCAAGTTATTTGGGAACACCCTTTCCAATCGATTGGGATTATGAAGACACTTATTTTCACAACAACGGATTTACAACTCCAAGTGGAATCAATGTAGTTACTGCAGACCCACTATTTGTTGACGAGCCCAATGATGACTTTCACCTTTTAGCGGCATCTCCTTGTATTGATGCAGGGAATAACGCTACTGCACCATCAATCGATTATGATGGGAACCCCAGACCAAACAACGGAATCGTTGATATCGGAGCTTACGAATTTGGTGTTCGAACAATCAGTTGTGCTCTATCGTTATTGATGGAAGGGCCTTACTCCAAGACTAATTTTCTAATGAACACCAATCTACGACAGTCCAATTTGCTCCCTGCTGGTCAGCCTTACTCTATTGCTCCTTGGAATTATCAGGGAACAGAGGGGGCTGGTTGGTCGATGTCAGATTATCCGAATGGAACGGTAGACTGGGTACTGGTTTCACTGCGCACATCACCGATGGTTGAAGATGAGGTTGCTCGGTTTGCTGCCATACTGCTTGAGGATGGTACTGTTTATACGCTAAATGACATTCCACTGAGTCCAGGAATCTCCCAGGTTTATGTGTTAATCGAACACCGGAATCACTTACCTGTGATGAGTGCATTACCGATTGATATTCTCAGCAACGCGATTACCTATGACTTTAGAACACAAGACTCATACAAGGGCGCTGGCAGTGGGTTTGGTCAAAAACTAGTTGGTAGCAACTGGATGATGTATGGAGGGAACGGAGATCAGGATGGACTAAACAGCTGTGATATCAATGCAGCAGACCGAATATTTTGGCAAACGGTCAATGGTTTGTTTGGTGTATATAATCCAGGAGATTACAACCTAGATAGCGATATCAACGCAGCAGATCGGATCGTTTTTAACTATAATAATGGAATTTTTACAACGATTCCAAAGTCTATAGATGCTGCTCCAAAGTTGACTTGCCCAGCGTCAAACTTTGTCCTAAACAATTGCACATATACTGTCAATTGGACGCATCCTAACCCTACATCGACGGTTGTAAATTATGATCTACATATCAATGGAGTTGATCCAGGACTTTCCAAACAATATCCCATCACTTCTTGGACTATAGATATCTGCACGTTACTAGGGATTAGTTCTGGCTCCGGCGCCTTAGATATTGAACTCTTTTATTGGTATGATGGGGATTCAAGTACGTTAACTAAAACCGATTCCTGCACAGTGAACTATAATTTTTAATCGTGAAAAATTCATGATTTTGCCTCTATTCTAATATTGCTAAAACGACTAACATGAAAACATTTTTTACTTCATTATTCCTACTAATCAGTTGCTATTCTTTTGCACAGACAACGTATTATGTCAGTTTGTCTGGAAACAACAACAATTCCGGCTTGTCAGAAAACGATGCCTGGCGCACTTTTACCTATGCAGCTTCCAGCTCAAGTCCTGTAGGTCCTGGCGATTTGGTTTATATTAAAGCAGGGAATTATGGAAATGAGAATGTTGTTTTTCAAACCAACGGAACTGCTGCAAATCCTATTAAATTCATTGGTTATCAGAATGTTCCAGGAGACAATCCCGATTTGAATTATTCTTATGGAGATCCGCTGAATGCATCGGTTATGCCGTTATTTCAGGGAGCTGATAGAACACTAGGAAGGGGTATTCAAATGTCAAGTAGGCAGTATCTCGAATTGTCAAATGTTCAAATAACAAATTACAGGCTTGGATTTTATGCTTATGGAGCCTCCAATAATAAGATAAAGAATATCATAGCAATGGAATTCGGTGATCAAAACGCTAGTTATCATGGTACAGCTATAAAATTTGGGTCTAATGCACATAATAATCTGGTGGAGGATTGTGTTGTTCTAAATGCATGTGCCGAAGGATTAATGACTTATGGTAATAATAACGTCATTAGAAATTGTCGCGTTTTTGCTGATGACAATTCAACAGGTCATTATAGTGCAATGGATTATTACCTGCATATTGTCGGAAATAATAATCTGGTTGAAGACTGCTATGTCGAGCGCGTTGGCAATCTTGATCATGTTGGGCATGGGATAAGTTTGAAAGGAAATTGTGAAAACAATATTGTAAGAAATTGTACAGCAAAAGGAATGGCATATAGTGGTTATCAATTGAGGCACCGAGGGGTGAAAAACAATCTTATAGAAAACTGTATCGCCCTTGATTGTACGTTTTTAATACGAGATGGCGCGAGCAATAATATCATTCGAAACTGTAAATCGGATGGAGGGATTGCTGGTGTTGGATTTATGGATACAACAGAGGACGATGGCGCTCAATACGCAGGAAGAAACAATGTTATTGAAAATTGTATCTTTCAAAACAATAGAACCTATGGCATTGACTTTGGCCCTTATAGTCTAGCTTCAATTGCTGATCAAAATACCTTTATCAATTGTGTGTTTGATGGTGGTCCCGCTTTGTTTAGAACCGCACGGGAGAATGATGCCAATAAGATGGTCAATTGTATCGTTACGAACTTCCAAAACTATATTGGATCTGGGACGTATCCTCTAAATTTTGATTATGAATACACTTTTTTTCATAATAATGGCTTTGCTACACCGTCGGGAGTTAACGTTGTACAAGCCGACCCTCAATTTCTAGATCAACCAAATAACGATTATCACTTAACGGCTTCTTCGCCTTGCATTGATGCAGGAACCAGCACCGGTGCTCCAACCATTGACTATGATGGAAACCAAAGACCAGTCAATGGAATAGTCGATATTGGTCCCTACGAATTTGGTGGTGTCGTGGTACCACGAATTGTAAGTTGCAACCTATCATTATTAATGGAAGGTCCCTACAACTCTTCTTCAAATACAATGTCGACGGCACTTTTACAATCTGATTTGTTGCCATCAATTCAACCCTACTCAGGTGCGCCTTGGAATTATCCAGGGACAGAAGGAGCTGGTTGGACCTCCGCCGACTATCCTGTCGGTTCAGTAGACTGGGTATTTGTCTCCTTGCGTACAACTGTGGCTGCTGAAGATGAAATTGCTCGTTTTGCTGCTGTTTTGCTTGACAACGGTAGTATTTATACGTTGAATGACATCCCTATGAGTCAAGGAATCTCGCAGGTATATGTTATGATAGAACATCAAAATCACCTTCCTATTATGAGTGCATTGCCTGTTGACATTATTAACGATGTAATTACCTATGATTTTAGAACTCAAGACTCCTACAAAGGGCAAAACGGGACTGGATTTGGTCAAAAACTGATTGGCAACAATTGGATGATGTATGGTGGGAACGCAGATCAGGACGGATCAGGTCGCTGTGATATTAATGCAGCCGATCGTATTTTCTGGCAAACAGTCAATGGTCTGTTTGGTGTTTATAATCCTGGAGATTATAATCTGGATACTGATATTAATGCAGCTGATCGAATTATTTTTAGTTACAATAATGGAATTTTCACAACCATCCCTAAGCCTGCAGATGATGCACCTTCATTGACCTGTCCGGCACCCAATTTTGTCCTTGACAATTGTACTTATACAGTTAATTGGACCCACCCGAATCCTTTATCGACTGTTGTGAATTATGATCTGAAAATCAATGGAATTGATCCAGGAAACTCAAAACTTTATCCGGTGACATCTTGGACGTTAGATATCTGTAGTTTGTTAGGAATTAGTTCTGGCTCAGGATCGTTTGAAGTGGAACTCTATTATTGGTATGATGGGGATACAAACAATATTATTAAAACTGGAACGTGTACGGTTAATTACAATCTGTAAGTTGATTGTGATTCGTATGGTTGACAGGCCTAGCGAAAGATGAGGTATTGTGACTAAGATTTACTATCTTTAATTATCAAACTAATTTCTTGTAAAACGCTGAATGCCTCCGTTTAGTGTATTAACTAAGTATTGCATTTTTATTCTATGACTGTATTTAAACTAACAAAAGCACTGCTATGTCTTGGCATGTGTAATTTTGCTTTTTCGGAAATCGAAAATCTTGAAAACAAAGACTCAAATTCAACAGCTTGTTCCGTTCTTGGAAATATCTGCCCTGACGCTAGATACGTAACCCACACGGTGTTAGAAACGACTACATCATCCATCAAATTGAAATTGGAAACTTCTCAAAACTTGCCGCTGCGACTATCTTATTACCCTTCCGCAAATCCATCTTTGATTCAATACGGAGGTTGTGAGCCCACACTCAATTACGGAGCAAATGGCAATGAGCATATTCAGACAGTCAGTGGATTAACCGCTTTGACTGAATACATGATCGTTGTTCAAACATCACAAGATATTGGCAATACTTCGGCGGATTGTCCGATCATGACCTGGGAAGATATTTCTTGTCCGATTCCTATTTTTACCTTACCTATTGGTCAGAATGGTTGTACCAATGGATCCGCTACAGAGGTGATTGGTCTCCCTTATGTTGCTTGGTCGCTCAACAACCAACGGATGCAAAACAATATGACTAAGGTTGCTTGGTCTTTCAAAGCAGAACGTACCGAAACATTTATTGATCTTGTCTTGAACCACCGTGTTGGAACTAACTATTCTCTTGGAAATGGAGGATTGTTGAAATATAAATTTTATTCCGGTACACTACCAAATCCCGGGCCACTCATTTTTGAAACAGGTAACATCGTAGGACATCCAAGTTTGTATGGAAGTCGCCCAGCAAATACAGTACAGCCAAGTCGTCCAGTAGGAAACGCCGGATTCCAACCGTTCCCAATTCAGTTTCCTGTTGTAGAAGGACAATTTTATACCATTGTTGTAGAACGAATTGGATCTGCTGCCAACCATATTTCTATCAATGGACACATTGTTATGGATGAAAATCGTGAATTTCTTTATCCAGATTTAGGCATACTTGATCCAATAGAATGGAAAATATATGGACAGGCAGCTGGAGCATCTAATTGGGTAAAACGGACCAACAATATTGCCATCTTCAGCCTCGGACGAACAGATGGGACAAGTTTTGGCAATCCTTATATTGAGGAACTTGCTGCACCCCAGCCTGATCGAATGTATAATCTTACTGGAGCTGATCGGTATAGGTGGAACCTCAACTTACAAACTTCGATGGCTGTTGAAAAGATGGGAATGGCACTTATCAGACGTTCGGGGACTGAACCCGTGATCATGGATATCAAAGATGCGAATGGGACAATCCTTGAGACAAATACCTTCGATTTTTCAAATTTTCCAATACCAGGACCTAATAACACCAATTTGGCAGAAAACGACTGGCTGAATCGACACGCACGGTTGGTAAATCTCAATGTAAATATCTGTTTACCGCCTGGCCAGCTTTATTTTGAGGTACGAACTGGCAACAATACCAATTTTGAAATAGTAGGAGGAAGAGACGGATCGGACAGTAACTTCTACCTGCCAGCAAATATTGATAATGGATTCATGGAAATTTCTACAAATAGTGGGAACACTTGGACTAAACCGCAGCAGTGGAGTAACATGAATGTGGATATTATCCAACCTGCGATCTATCTTTATGGAAAATATTGCAGCACCGCTAATTGTCAGCCAATTTGCTATTCAAATGCAGGAACAGGCAATGGCGTTGTGATTTGTGATACACTGGCAACTTCCTCCATGGATTTATTTACCGAATTGACAGGCAATCCTCAAACTACTGGTGCCTGGACTGATCTTGACAATACAAATGCCTTGACTGGCTCTTCTCTAGATTTGAGCGCGCTGGCTGTTGGGGTTTATCGGTTTAAATACCGAGTGGCGAATCAAGGATGTGTAGCTGATTCTACAGAAGTAATAGTCGAAATTGAATCCTGTATTCCTCCTCCATGTGCCCTTTTTACTCCACAGATTGACGGAGTTCAAGAAATGGGGTGGAATACTATTGCTACAAATAATATCTCTAATAATATCGTCGGAACTGTAACTGGAACCACTGATTTAAGTGGCTATTACAAAATACATTGGGATGCCACTAACTTGTATATCCTTGTTGAGGTAACGGATGATTTACTTGTAAATGACCACTCCTCTAGCTTTGTCCAAGATGACGGTGTCTCTATTTATCTTGATGGTGGCAATGAAAAAGTAACAACTTACGATGCAAATGACCATAACTTCACCTTTAGATGGAATGATCCAAATATTCGACATGGAGCTCAATTAAATCCACAAGGAGCCACAAGAGTGGAAACTGCTACTTCCAACGGCTATTTGATGGAGATTAGCCTGTCTTGGAACTTGATTGGGGTTCCTCCAGTTGCTGGTAGTTCTATAGGAATTGATGTTCATATTAACGATGACGATGATGGTGGGAATCGCGACAAAAAACTGACTTGGTTTGGTCTGGTTGATCAAGCATTTTATAATCCATCTGTCCTAGGAACATATCTACTTCCTGCTCCTTGTGCTACACGACAAGTAAGTTCTACTATTTCCCTATTTCTAGAAGGACCATTTGATCAAACAACCAGCACAATGACCAGTAATTTGCTGCAATCAAACCTCTTACCTGCAGGACAGCCTTACTCAGTTGCTCCTTGGAATTATCCTGGACTAGAAGGGACTGGTTGGAGTTCTGCAGACTATCCTTCTGGAGCTGTAGACTGGGTGCTGGTGTCTCTGCGTACATTGCCTGCTGCTAGTAGTGAGATTACCCGTTTTGCTGCAGTACTCCTAGAAGATGGCACGACAAGCGCTCTAGGCACGTTTGAACTTAGTTCAGTGATTACTTCTGCCTATGTAGTAGTAGAGCATCGAAATCACCTGCCAGCAATGAGCGCAACACCTGTAGACATAGTCAACAATATGATCAGTTATGATTTCCGAAATCAAAACGCATACACTGGTGCGAATGGCAGTGGCTTCGGTCAAATACAAATCAATGGTAATTGGGCACTGTATACTGGTAATGCCGATCAGACCAACCTACTTGGATATGAAATTACTGGGGCAGATCGAATACTATGGCAAATCCAAAATGGCAATTTCGGTATTTATGATCCAACAGATTTTAACTTTGATGGCGATATCAGTGGAAATGACAGATTGATATGGAGCACGAATAATGGGATTTCTTCTAGTATACCACGGTAATGATTCATGTCTCCTGTTGAATAATCGGTTAGACGTTAACTATTGGAATAATAGCTTTTTGAATGCTTATTGGTTTGGGATCAAATGTAATTCTATTGTCATATAAATTAAGCCTAAGCGTCAAAAATCTTATAAATCCCCATAATCCTACAAATTCTAGTCAGGAATGGGGATTAGTGTTATCTTTGTGGTATGGACGGTCCAAACAAACAAGATATCCGCTTACTAGATTCAGGAAAACTGGTGGCACTTTTCGAAGAAATCGGAGAGCCAAAGTTTCGTGCTAAACAGGTATACGAATGGCTTTGGAAGAAGGGCGCAACTTCTTTTGAGCAGATGACCAATTTGTCAAAATCGCTAAGAGAGAAGTTGGAAGAAGGCTACGTGATCAACGCTATTCGCCTAGATGTAAAGCAGCATAGTAATGACGGAACGATCAAAAATCGGTTTCGACTTCATGATGATCATTTGATTGAAGCGGTGTTGATTCCTGTTCCAAAAGACAACCGGTTTACGGTATGCGTGTCCTCGCAGGTCGGTTGCAGTCTTACGTGTTCGTTCTGCGCAACGGGAAGGATGGGGCGCAAGCGAAATCTTGATGCTGGGGAGATCTATGATCAAGTGTTTATGGTCAATCAACAATGCCTTGCCGAATACGGCGTTCCCATAACGAATATCGTGTATATGGGAATGGGTGAGCCACTGCTAAATTACAAGAACGTGTTGCTGAGTACAAAATTGATTAGTTCGCCTGACGGACTAGGCATGTCTCCTAGGCGGATAACGGTGAGTACAGCAGGGATTGCCAAGATGATTAATAAGTTGGCGGATGATGAAGTACGGTTTAATCTAGCACTCTCGTTACATGCTGCGGATGATACCAAACGAAATGAAATCATGCCTATCAATGAACAGAACAATCTGGAAAAATTGATGGATTCCTTAGAATATTTTTATAAAAAAACAAAGAACAAAATCACCTACGAATACATCACTTTTCAACTATTTAATGATAGTATGGAGGATGCAAAACTATTGCTCAAACTTTGTGGTCGGTTCCCTGTAAAAGTCAATATCATTGAATACAACCCAATTGACGGTGCCCCATTCTTAAAATCTACCGAAAGCAGAATTGACGATTTTGCCATGCAGTTACGCCAATCAAATGTGCCAGTGACGGTTAGGAAGAGTAGAGGGAAGGATATAGACGCTGCCTGTGGGCAATTGGCGAATAAGGGGTAAAGGTTATCTAGCACCTTCAGTGCTAGTTGTTTTTAACCCAATCCATGTTAAGGCCTTAGATCAATAAATGGATCACCCTTTAATCCCGCCTCCTCGAATGTCATTACCCCTTGAATATTCTTGATTTCCATACGCACCGCACTATCATGTACGGATGATATTTTCGCGCCTGTTTTTGTAGTCACCCAACCTTCCCAAGTATTACCGATTCCACCGATCGGGAGGATTTTTACCCACATTTGCCAACTAACAGGTAGGCCGTTTTCATCTAATTTGTAGAGATAACTATCGCCAGGCGTTACACCTCCAGAAGAATAGGTGATCATTAACCCTTTTGAACCGTCATCCATATCAACTATGCTGCGTTGGGTTCCTTCGTCAAACACTTTGGAGGGGGCGTTGAACCAAAAGGAGTCATTACACCAAAAGGACCATGCTTTGCTGATCAGTTTTTGTTTTTGCTTACCATCATCAACTCTTACTCCATCTACAAACGCATCACCTGCTACTTGATCTAGTTTTAACAAGACTTCATTCTTCCCCCATTTTATCTGAGCGTAGTTTCGATTTTTATCCCACACGTAATGGTGGTTTCCCATAAAGGTCCAGGTAAGGACACGAGTGGTATCCCAAGCAGGGTAATTGATTGCTGTGAGCACTTTTTTTGCGAGGGCGTCTGCTTCCGGGCCACTTTTTCCTGTGGGCTTTTTCTTATTTAAGATGACACCACTGATGACTACGAGTGCAATAAGCGCACCTACGACAATACCAATCCATTTTAACGCTTTTTTCATAATAAGTAAACTGAGAATCTAAAGATTTGATACTATATTTTGCACCTCTGTAACTTATTAGGCTAGAGATTACTGAAATTACAAATAGGGATGCTACTCTGTAGCGAATTAGAATTGACCAAGGACGAATTAGGAAGATAATAGTGATAGAAAATCCTTCTAATTCGACACCGCCTAATCCTGAATTTTACTTAAACGCATTTAACCCCGTAACATCCATCCCTGTAATCAGTAAATGGATATCGTGCGTTCCTTCGTAAGTCAATACCGTTTCTAGGTTCATCATATGACGCATCACTGGATATTCATTGGTAATGCCCATACCGCCATGAATTTGTCGGGCTTCTCGTGCAACTTCAAGTGCCATCAGTACATTGTTACGCTTTGCCATTGAGATTTGAGCTGGAGTGGCCTTGCCTTCGTTTGCAAGTGTTCCTAGTCTCCAAGCTAATAACTGTGCTTTTGTGATCTCAGTGATCATCTCCGCTAATTTCTTTTGAGTCAGTTGGAATTGACCAATTGGCTTTCCAAACTGGGTACGCTCTTGTGAATAACGCAAGGCAGAGTCGTAACAGTCCATCGCAGCGCCGATCGCTCCCCACGCAATACCGTAACGTGCTTTAGAGAGACAAGACAACGGTCCCTTCAAGCCTTGAACATTTGGCAAGACATTGGCTTTGGGTACACGGACATCCTCAAAAACCAATTCACCAGTACAAGAAGCACGTAGCGACCACTTTCCTTTAATTTCAGGTGCGGACAAGCCTTTCATGCCTTTTTCTAGAATCACGCCTAGGATTCTTCCTTCCTCATTCTTCGCCCACACCACACAAACATCTGCAATCGGTGAATTTGTAATCCACATCTTAGCACCGTTTAGAATGTAAGCATCTCCATCATCCTTTAGGTTTGTGATCATACTTCCTGGATCAGAACCACTGTTGGGCTCCGTCAAGCCAAAACAGCCAATGTGTTCACCAGAAGCAAGCTTAGGCAGATATTTCATTCGTTGTTCCTCAGAACCAAATTTGTAAATTGGATACATGACCAACGATCCTTGAACGGAAGCTGCAGACCGGACACCAGAATCACCACGCTCTAGCTCTTGCATCATAAGACCGTAGGCGATTTCGTCCATTCCGCCACCGCCGTATTTTGCAGGGAGACTTGGGCCGAAAGCTCCAATTTCTCCTAGTCCTTTAACTAAGTGTCTAGGATTGGCTGCTCGGTTCGCATAATCTTCTATAATCGGTGAAACTTCTTTTTTCACCCAAGCGCGGGTTGCGTCACGAACGAGCAGGTGCTCAGTTTCTAGTAACGCGTCTAAATTGTAGTAATCGTGGCCTTGAAAACGATCTTGCTTTGTAGACTTCACAATAGTATCTGGGTTGTGTCCGTTGGTATCCATGGTCAAAATTTTTTATAAAAATACAACAAATTTGATGACCTATACATTCAAATTTGATATTAAATTCATTTCTTTGTAAGAATAAAAGTAGTAACTACTTGTTTATATATAACGTAACAATTGCTAATAGGTTTACATTGAATCAACGAATATGGGATTAATCGCAGTAGAAGGGATGCATTTTTTTGCCTATCATGGCTATTATCAAGAAGAACAAAAGCTAGGAAACAACTATATCGTTGATGTATACCTTAACACTGACCTAAAAACAGCTGCAGCTTCTGACAATTTGCAAGATACCATCAACTATGAAAAGGTATACGAGGTGTCTGGTAAGGTCATGTCTAAAAAGACAAAACTGTTGGAAACGCTTGCTGAATCAATCGCCTTAGAGCTGTCGCAACAGTTTAAAACCATTCAGCACATCAAAGTACGCATCAGTAAGCTCAACCCACCGATGGGAGGTAAGATCGATCGTACCTTCATTGAAATCGACTATGATTACCAGAAGCAGTGTAGCAGTTGTGGTAAGGCGATGTGCTGTTATGAGCGTACAGATTGTTGGTGTAGCCAGGAGTCCGTGGATGCTGATAAACTAAGCACACTCAAGAAAACGTTTAACGATTGTGTTTGTCGGAATTGCCTATCAAAATAAAGAAGTAGGAAACCAAATCGATTCCCTACTTCCATATGATTAACGATTGGGGATTTTTTGTTTTACTCTACCATTACTTTGCCTGAATACCTGTTGTTGTTCTGCTCGATCATATATCCGTAAATGCCAGCTGGCAAGTCTTCTATATTAATTCTGGTGTCTTCTGTAAGGGCTTGGCTGATGACTGTTCGTCCTGAGATGTCAAAAAGGCTAACCGTCGCATTCGCTGCTTGCTCTGGCATTTTAAATTGTATAGACTCAATAGCTGGGTTAGGGTATACGCTAACCGATCCTTTTTCACGTTTTTCGGGATGCTCAATAATAGTTTTAATGCAAAAAATAGTTTAGTTTTCATTTTTATTATTATTAAAAGAACTAATTATTGAATTATTATCACTGAATCATAGTGAAGACAAACGAACATCTGTTTTTACTTAACCACAGGGTCAGAATTATGGCTTGCATAAACATTTACAGTCTTCAATGTTTTGCCAACGAAATTGTTAATATATGTTTGAGTGAAAAACAAAGCCGCGCCTTCATCAATTAGAAATTCCATTTAAAAAGTAGAAAATTAAGTATAAACAAGTGATTGCTTCACTACACTATTTACCAGCTGACAAGCTAGTAATAGGTGTTTTTTTCAAAAATAGTTGTCAAATCTGTGTGGAATTTTTCGAAATCTGTCTCTATATAGTAGAGCATCGTTTCAAAACAGTCTTCGTTTCAAAAACGATTTTCGAGCTAAAATATAATTCCATGAACATAAAACTGAAAGAAGATTTTCTGCATTACGTCTGGAGATTCACCAAATTCAACCCACGTTATTTGTTGACCACAGACCAGCAAACCATACAAATCCGCAATCCCGGAATCTGGAATCACCATGCAGGCCCCGACTTCAAAAATGCACGAATCAAGATAAACAACACCCTCTGGGCAGGTAATGTCGAAATTCACATCAAAGCCAGTGATTGGAACCGCCATAAACACGAAACAGATCCTGCTTACCAAAATGTCATTCTGCACGTAGTCTACGAGGCAGACATAGAAATCAGAAGAGATACCGGACAACCAATTCCATGCCTAGAACTAAAACCGTTTATCGATTTTAGGCTCCTAGAGAAATATGACCAACTCATGCGACAAGATTATTGGATTCCCTGCGGTCAACAAAGCAAATTGGTACCTGATCTCATCCGCAAAAACTGGCTAGATCGCCTCTTGGTGGAACGCTTAGAAGGTAAAACCGAGCAAGTGCATCAAATACACCAACAAACCAATCAGCACTGGGAAGCCACGTTTTTTAGAATACTCGGTCGCTACTTTGGTGGGAAAGTGAATAATACCGTCTTCGAGTTGCTTGTACAATCTATTCCAATCAAGCTTGTCTGGAAATACAGCCTCAAGCAAGCACAGCTCGAAGCCCTGTTGTTTGGAGTTGCAGGCTTGCTGATCCAAGTGAAAAGACCACCCGATGATTACTTTAAAGCCTTACAGCAATCCTACAAATTTATGGACAGTGCGCATGAACTGAACGTATTAAAACCTGAAAGCTGGCAGTTTGCTAGAATGCGTCCACCCAATTTCCCGACGATTCGGATTGCTCAGTTTGCTGCGCTTGTGCACAAAAGTCCACATCTATTGGCAGAAGTATTACAGATACGAGAACTGAAGGCGCTAAAGCAACTCTTTACTGTTGAGGCGAGCACTTATTGGGACACGCATTACGTATTTAACAAAGCATCTGACTACCGTGTCAAAGTCCTAGGGAAAGGAACCGTGCACAGTTTACTGATAAACGGAGTACTGCCGTTTTTGTATTATTACGGCACACAACGCGCAGACCGTGTGCTGATGGCGCGGGTGGTCAATTGGTTGGAGCAGCTCCCGCCAGAACAGAATACCATCATTCAGGAATGGAAAAGCCTGGATATCATCGCCTCATCAGCTTATGATACCCAGGCCTTGCTCCAATTAAAAGAACAATATTGTAATAAGAAAAAATGTTTGAATTGTGCAATTGGAAATGCGATTCTCGCTTAACTTGTTGCTCCTTCTAACACTTGGTCCGTTGCTATTTTCGACTTTACTTTTGTGATTACTTGCTCCAGTACGCCTTTTTCATCGATCACAAACGTTTCTCGGTGGACTGAATCAGAGATTTTGCCCATAAATTTTTTCGGGCCCCAGACACCATATGCGTTGATAACAGCCTTGTCTGTATCAGCAATCAAGGTAAACGGAAGGTTTTGCTTTGCAATGAAGTTTTGATGTTTCTTCTCACTATCAGGGCTTACTCCAATCACTTTGTATCCTTTTTTTGCTAGGATTTCATGATTATCTCTAAAATTGCAAGCTTCTGTGGTACAAGTTGGTGTATTGTCCTTCGGATAAAAATATAAAATCACCTTTTTTCCCTTGTAGTCTGCTAGTTTTATTTCCTTTCCGTTTTGGTCTTTTGCAGTAAAATCAGGTGCTTTATCACCTGGCTGTAATGTTGTCATAGTTGTATTTAATTTGAAAATTCCTTTGAATAGGTAGAAACATTGTCTCTATTATCAGTAACAGTCAAAACAAAATTATGTTTACCCTTTGGAATCTTCCCATCAAATTTGTGGAACAAACGAGCATTTTTCTCATCATATTCCATGAGTATCCAAGTGCCATCAACAGTGGCTGAATAAGACTTTATACCAGAGAATTCGTCTTTAATTCGAAACGAAATTGTAAATCCTTTTCCCATCCATGACTTGACATTCAGTGGTGTAATCGTTGGTTTTTTTAAGTCGGTTGTAATACAAAAGTCACCCATTGTTCTTGCCTTAGCTACGAGCTCATCCCCTTCCCATTTTCCACCGAGGCTAGAGAGTAAGTTCTGATCTTCGCAGTAGGCAATGACTGCTTTTGAGCGCTGCGCTGCAGGTAAATCAGTTGGTGTAATCCGAATCTCGAAATGTTTGTGCACTGGAAAGGTCTTTTCCCCAATCGAATGAATTGAAGAGTGAATGTTGGGTGCCAATTCCTGACTTACATGATAATGCATAAATGTCTTTTCGTAAAACGTTCCTTCATCAAAGAAGAAATCAGCACCATCACCTAAGATTGCACTTGGCGAATCGTATGGAACTACATAATTGTAAGATCGGGTATCTGCAAACGGTTTTACAATGCCTCGCTTGAGGTAAAAGGTCAGTTTTGCTGAATTTCCTGCTACGTCTTTTGAGATGATTTCCACTTTTTTTGCTCTTCCTATTTCTAAGGGGATGACCCCATCATTGATCGCTTCTTCGTAAATACTCAGTTGATTGCCGGGCAGTTTAAAGCATCGATGGAAGTAACTTTTCTTTGTCACCCGCTCCTCATAATCCAAATGAGCATTGAGATATCTTGTTTCACTGAAGGCAAAGGTTTCCATTTCAAAACCGTACACTGGTTGTCCGTCTACTATTAGCTCAATGGAGTAAGGACCATT
Source organism: uncultured Saprospiraceae bacterium (assembly GCA_937959115.1). Lineage (GTDB taxonomy): Bacteria > Bacteroidota > Bacteroidia > Chitinophagales > Saprospiraceae > JAHDHB01. The sequence goes on along the minus strand of CALGAW010000052.1, from coordinate 64,106 downwards.
CCAGTTGGTCACATAGTTCATATGGTCAAAAGCTTTAACAGCCAAGCCGACTCGCCAAGCCCCAATGACAAGCGTATCCCCCTTGATGTAATAATCAGATTTACCTTTTAGTAGATTGTATTTATGCGTTCCGAGTGTCCGATATTCTGGGTTGAGTTTGTATAGTTTTAGCTGATGTAGCTTTGGTGGCAGATTGTCCGTCACCTTGAGCCCGAATAAAAGTGGGTTGATCGGTTTTTCAGTTTTTGTATCTCTAATTTCGAAGTGTAGGTGCGCACCATAGGTTCGGCCAGATAAGCCCAGCTTTCCAACTTGGTCGCCTTTTTTGAAGGGAAATTTCCCCTTTTCAGGGAATAGCTCCATATCAAATGACTGTTTAAGGTATTGTTGTTCCTTGATGAATTGTGCAAGTGAATCAGGGAACTTTTGAAGATGCGCATACACACTCGTATAGCCATTTGGATGATCGACATACAAGCAATTTCCATATCCTCGAGGCGATACTTTGACCCGTGAAACCCAGCCATCTGCTACTGCAAAAATCGGATCACCTGTTGATTTGGAAGGCGGTTTAATGTCAATACCTGCATGCAAATGATTCGGCCGTAACTCTCCAAACGTCCCGGACAGGCGTAGCGGATAACTCACGGGAGATCTGAAATAGTCTTGTGGATAAGACTTAAACGAATCACTAGTAAAACTGCTGACCAGTACAACTAATAACAATATGGGAAAGGCGCTTTTCATGAAACTTATTTTGCTTTCGGAACGAATAAAAGATAACTTACTTCTATACTTGTTCCTAGGTGCAAAATTAACTAAATAACTTTTCTAGCCAACTGATAAGCAAATTTCATTTACGAGATAAGACGTTGTTTAAAAACTTAACTTATGCTTGGGAGATTTTCTTTACCATCAAAATAATCTTTTAATTACTTCTTCTCATTTATAACGGGGAATGTTAAGCTAGTATTATTGTTTGAATAGTAATAAAAAGTAAAGCTCCAAGGTATGTTTAAAAGCACAAATGCGTTTGTCAAAAAGCAGAAGGATTGCGCAGAATCAATTGAATACGTGTACTAATTGTCTTTTGAACAAGTAAAAGAAGAACCTAACGCTCTAAAAGGAAAAAGTAAGTAGCTACCTTTCTTATGAATTTATCTTGATTTAAATGCCATAAGTTAGAACAAACTAAGCCTAGTATACAGAAGTCTGGTTTTCAATGACTTCCCTTATAAGGGATTGATTTAAGTAGTAAGTTCTTGGGATTTGCTGTGCTTGTTTTTTTGTTTAAACAATTATCAATTTTCTAAAACTGACTTGTATGCAAGTACCTGATTTTAATACTTTCAATTGTAGTTTCCTTCTAAGTATTGATAGAAACTAGGCAAATCCTCATCATTCTCAATTTTCTTATAGGTAGCGGTATATGCTTTTTCAAAAGGTTCTTTATCCCAATCAAATTTTTCTATTAAAACCTTCATTGCCTCATGTAATTTTGTCAATAAAAGGAAGTTTCTTGATTTCTTATCCTGAAGAAGTTCTAATTCAGATAAATCTAAATATCTATGAAAAACACTTAATCCATTAAAACCAGCTGAATATGCCGGTGTCTGGTCGATAATTTCATTCCAATGAGTAAGACGGAGTTTAATGCATTCTAATCCATTAATTCCAAATTCTAATTGATTAGAATATTCTAATCCTAGATCATGAGATTCTCTAGAGTAAAGTTTTGTGCTTTGAATATCATCAACGAACATAATTTCAAAATAAATATCAAAATTTGTCATTACTTTTGTTTGATTTTATTAAAGCTCTGGTTTGATTTCCATTTTTTTAATTTAGCCTTTGGTCTCCAGTTACCTGAGGGAGCCTTGCCAGTCTTAATCCAATACCCCGCCGCAAGTGCCGCTTCATTCTATATTTGTTCCTTACTGCATCACCAATACCAAATTTAAGAACTTCAGGTTTGCCAGTAACAATATTTAGTCCTGTAATCATGTAAACAATATGAGGATTACTGTTGTTTCGATTGTTTCCATGCCCTGAATATGGAGGAGCATGAACAAGTGGCAGTTCAATCTGTCCATTATTAGATTGCAACCAACTTATCATCCAATCAGCTAAGGGTATTGCAATAGAAGTCTCTAACCATTCTGCGTTATCAAGGTTGCTGCGCCAATTTGAGCCCACTTGATATGCACCCGTCGCTAAAATAGCAGGTCCTAGATGTGGAATTGTTGGGGTTGCCCCTCCTGGTGTTAATACTGGAACAATAGGAATTGTCATTGAGGTTTCTTGCTCTTCATCACATGGCGGATCATCACAAGGCGGATCATCGTTTTGCCTGTTACTCCAACCATACTACCCCCATCCTTCAAATCCTTTTTTCCATCATATGACTTATTGCCTCTGAGTGAAGCGACACTTTTGTCACTTGAAGTAAATTTAGGTAAGTTTTCTGACATAAGAAAGGAGTAAGGAGCTTGAAATCCAGTTGAGTCATGTATTACTAGTTTTGATGGAACTGTCTAGGTTTCAAGTCTAGAAGAACCATATAAATTGATTTCACCTAGTTGCTTAGAGTAAACAGGGTTTCCATTTTGGTCATCTACTTCTAACTTAAAATCCTCTGTTTTAGTAAATTATTAATTGCTCCAATATTAATCGATTGAAGTAATTTTAATAAACTATAATTTTACCTTACCTTTCTAGTATAAATGCAAAACTATTGGCAATTGTAAAACATTCATTGATATTATATTATGAAAAAAATTGTACTTCTAATCTTGATACTCTCTCCGTGTTGTTTTTTATTCGGACAAATAAGCTCTAACATTGCAATTGTTCCAACTGGAGAAACGTTTTTTGCTTTTGGTATTAATAATAGATTTAAAGTGTTTGCAAGACAAGCTGTTCCGATAACAATAGATAAAATTAAAGCAAGATTAGTTGAAGGGTATGATTCAAAAACGTACGCTCCAATCTATGGAGAAGAAGAGCTAACCCTAGAAGCATTAGGCTATAATGAGTTCAAACTTCTTTCTTTTACGACTCATGGTGTTGTAGAATTTGAAATAGAATTAGAATCTGGAAAAGAAACGGTTATGCAAGAGTTAATCCCAATTCCAGCAAAGTTCTATATTAAAAATCATCGCCTTCGTAGAGAAAATTGGCAGAAAGAAGATAAAAAATTGACCATTCATGAATTAAGAGAAGCGGAAGGAATTTATGGAAAGATGGATTATGAGGGATTAAATGCTGGACTTCATGTTCTACATTTTCAGGTTAGTGCGGTCATAGATGGTATTCTTCAGCCAGAAATACTCAATAAAGGCGGAAGATTTAATCGCGAAACGCAGGCGTTGATTCAAGAACTACAAGCTGGTGATATGCTTATTCTTAAATACCTAACCTACAAAACAAATTTTCTTGAAGTATCAATCGATCCAGTAATCATAGAGTTGAAGTAGCGTTTAAAATTGAAGATATTTTTGAACTAGAATCACCACATTTTGTTTGGTTTATGCAATTGAAGTGAATTAATAACTCATAATTCAGATTTCATAATTATATTTGCAGCCTAAACAAACATCCGATGCTTAAGGAACCAGTTACCAGTATTAAAGAACGCTATGAATTGCTCAACAGTATTGCGAAAGAACGCATACTGGTACTCGATGGTGCAATGGGCTCACTCATCCAAGAATACAAGCTCTCAGAAACCGACTTTAAAGGGGAACAGTTCAAAGACTTTCACCTAGACATCAAAGGAAACAACGAAGTCCTCAATGTGACACAGCCACAAGTCATTGAAAACATTCACAAAGCCTATCTCGAAGCAGGCTCAGACATCATTGAGACCAATACCTTCAACGGAACCAGCATCTCGCAAGCCGACTACGAGATGGAAGCCCACGCCTACGAGTTCAACCGTGCCGCAGCCCAAATCGCAAGAAAAGTAGCTGACGAATATACAGCAATCACACCAGAGCAACCTCGATTCGTAGCAGGAGCAATTGGCCCAACGAATAAAACCGCATCCATCTCACCAGATGTCAACAATCCAGGCTTTCGCGCTACCTCATTCGACGAGCTAATGGAAGCTTACTATGAGCAAGTCAGAGGACTGGCAGACGGTGGATGCGATATCTTCCTAGTAGAAACGATATTCGATACCCTAAACGCCAAAGCAGCACTATTTGCCATTGACCGGTATCACGAAGAAACGAACACTGAATATCCAATTATGATATCTGGTACGATCACGGATGCCAGTGGACGAACACTTTCTGGACAAACAGTAGAGGCGTTCTGGATCTCCGTGAACCACATCAACTTATTTAGTGTTGGACTCAACTGCGCACTTGGCGCCGTAGAAATGAGACCACACATCGAGGAGCTTTCCAAGGCAGCAAACTGCTGGGTAAGCGCTTATCCCAATGCTGGACTACCAAATGAATTTGGAGAATACGACCAAGACGCTGAAGAGATGGCCTCTTTTATCAATGATTTTGTGAAAAGTGGACTCGTCAACATCGTTGGAGGCTGCTGTGGTACAACGCCAGAGCACATCAATAAAATGGCTGAATTAACCAAGGGCATTCTACCAAGAAAAAAAGCAAAATTAAGTCCTTATACACAGCTCAGTGGCCTAGAAGCCTTAACCATCCGTCCAGAAACCAATTTTGTAAACGTTGGAGAACGGACGAACGTAACTGGCTCAAAGAAATTTGCCCGATTAATCAAATCAAATGATTACGAAGCAGCTTTATCGGTGGCACAACACCAAGTAGACGGTGGCGCCCAGATCATTGATATCAATATGGATGAGGGATTGCTTGATTCACAAAAAGCAATGAAGGACTTTGTGAATCTGATGGGATCTGAGCCTGACATCGCCAAGCTGCCGTTTATGATTGATTCCTCCAAGTTTTCTGTAATTGAAGAGGGATTGAAATGCGCACAAGGTAAGTGTGTGGTCAATTCTATTTCTATGAAGGAAGGCGTAGAAGAATTTAAACGCCAAGCAAAGATTTGCAGACGGTTTGGAGCTGCTGTAGTGGTGATGGCATTCGATGAAGAAGGACAAGCAGATACCATTGAGCGAAAGGTTGAAATTTGCCATCGAGCGTATAAAATACTAGTCAACGAAGTTGGATTCCGTGCACAGGATATTATTTTTGATCCAAACATCTTCGCCATTGCCACAGGCATTGAAGAACACAATGATTATGGCATCGCATTCATAGAAGCAACGCGTAAAATCAAAGCGCTAATGCCTAATGTGAAAGTGAGTGGTGGTGTCAGTAATATCTCCTTTTCGTTTAGAGGCAACAATGCGGTAAGAGAAGCAATGCATTCAGCGTTTTTATACCATGCCATCAATGCAGGAATGGATATGGGAATTGTCAATGCAGGATTGATTGAAGTGTATGAAGAAGTTCCAAAAGATTTATTAAAACTCGTAGAAGATGTTCTGTTTAACAAGAGTCCGAATGCAACGGATGATCTAACGACGTACGCTCAAAACATAAAGAGTAAAGGCAAGGTGATCGTGAAGGACCTCGCTTGGCGCGATGCTCCAGTACAAGAACGATTGTCTCATGCGCTTGTGAAAGGGATCACAGAGTTTATCATTGAAGACACCGAAGAAGCGAGACAGCAATACGATCGCCCTATCAAAGTGATAGAAGGCCCATTGATGGATGGAATGAACGTGGTCGGTGATTTGTTTGGGTCTGGTAAAATGTTTCTCCCTCAAGTTGTAAAAAGCGCAAGAGTGATGAAACAGTCAGTCGGATATCTGACACCGTACATTGAAGCAGAAAAGTCCTCAGCAGGTAGTTCCTCCAAAGGGAAAATACTGATGGCTACTGTGAAAGGAGATGTGCATGATATCGGTAAAAATATTGTTGGTGTGGTGCTGAGTTGTAACAACTTCGAAATCGTTGACCTCGGTGTCATGGTAAGAACGGATACCATTATCAAAGAAGCTAGAAAGCACAATGTCGATATTATTGGATTGAGCGGCTTGATCACACCGTCCCTTGACGAAATGGTCTATGTGGCAAGAGAAATGGAGCGCGAAGGATTGCAAATTCCGTTAATGATTGGTGGCGCGACAACTAGTAAAACACACACCGCTGTAAAAATAGAGAAAGAGTACTCAGGACCAATCGTCCACGTGCTTGATGCTTCTAGGAGTGTTACCGTTGCTAGCACCTTACTGAATAAGGAAGAATGCGACAACTATATGACGGGTATCCGTGCAGAGTATGAAGAAGTGCGCAAGCGAAGAGCAGGTAGAAAATCGTCTAAAAAGTACTTGACCATCAAAAAGGCAAGAGGCAACAAATTTCCAGTGGATTGGGCAGCAAACGAGCCTAAGCAGCCAACGTTTATCGGTACGAAGGTGTTTGATGATTATTCACTAGAAGAATTAAGCAAATACATTGACTGGACACCGTTTTTTGCCAGTTGGCAGATGCGTGGTAAGTATCCAGCAATCCTAGAAGATGAGGTGGTTGGAGAAGAATGCAAGAAATTGCTGAAAGATGCAAAGGAAATGCTCAAACGAATCATCGATGAAAAATGGTTGACAGCAAGAGGAATCATTGGGTTTTATCCAGCAAGCAGCATCAAGGATGACGACGTGAATGTCTTTACTTCCGAAGACCGAAAAGAAATTAAAACCCAGTTCAACTTCCTTAGACAACAAGCACAAAAAGCACCAGGACAATACAATAACTGCCTAGCAGATTATATCGCCCCTGCTACAAGTAATACCAAGGATTATCTAGGTGGATTTGCCGTAACAACAGGCATCGGGATTGAAAAATGGGTCAAACACTTCCAAGACCAACTCGATGACTATAGCGCGATCATGCTTAAGTCCCTAGCAGATCGATTGGCAGAAGCATTTGCTGAACGCATGCACGAACGTGTCCGTAAGGAATTTTGGGGCTACATGCCAGCTGAAACCCTTTCGAATGAAGAGCTGATCAAGGAACGGTATTGCGGTATTCGCCCTGCTCCTGGTTATCCAGCATGTCCTGAGCACACTGAAAAGGGTAAGCTCTTTGACTTGATGAATGTAGAAGAACACACAACCATCAAACTGACGGAGAGTTACGCGATGTATCCAGCGGCTTCTGTGAGCGGGTTTTACTTCTCTCATCCAGACTCTAAGTACTTTACGATTGGAAAAATCTCGAAGGACCAAGTGGAAGATTACTCGGAACGGAAGGATATGGGATTAGAAGAGGCGGAAAGATGGTTGGCGCCTGTGTTGAATTATGATGTTTAAGCAGTTGTAAATTAACGGCTTGGATAGCCTTTGCTGTTTTTATAGACTCAACTGCTTGTTGTGGACATTTTGGTTTTAATAAATAAAAACTATTCGATTAAAAGTAAAAGGCTTATATTGTGATTGGTTATATTTTATTAATCACTCCTCTCCTCTTTGTCGCACATCTTTGTCTTAATTTAATCAACTAATATGAAAGAAGACATCTCTTATGCGCTCCCGTTGGTGATCAATTTAGTCAGGTATTTCCTTTTTGCAGGTATTCCGTTTTTGATCTTTTATATATTATTCCCAACCTTTTTTAAGAAAAACAAAATTCAAACGGGTATTGCTAAACGCAAGGATTTCATTCGGGAGATCATGTATTCAGTACAAACAACACTGATTATTGCAGCGGTAGCAATGACGATTCTATTTACTCCTCTAATGGAATATACAAGGATCTATAGTGACCTATCAGATTATCCAAGTTGGTGGATACCAGTGAGTATTCTATTGGCCATTATCGCGCACGACACTTATTTTTATTGGCTGCACCGCGTTATTCATCATCCATCGATTTACAAGAAGGTGCATTTAACGCATCACAAGTCCATTAACCCTTCTCCTTGGGCCTCCTATTCATTTCACTTTTTTGAGAGTGTACTTGAAGCGATGGTTGTCCCTATTGTTTTATTCCTAATTCCAATCCATCTTTATTCCTTTTTTATTTTTACAATAATCATCTTCATTATCAATGTTTATGGTCATTTAGGATATGAGGTCGCACCTAAGTGGTTTAGGCGTTCCTTTCTTTTCGAGGTACTAAATACTTCCGTTCATCACAACTTGCATCATTCAACGTTCACCAGTAACTTCGGATTGTACTTTAGATTTTGGGATAGAATAATGGGAACAGAGCATCCAGATTATATCAGGGAATATGACAAAATTCAAGAACGAAGAATAGCAAAGAGTTTTGAATAGAAAGGAAGAAGAAGGTTAGAGATTGTTGATCTTTACTAGATCAGTTCAAATTACAAGAAGGTTTAGGTTAATTTATTAAAGATCTAATAGTAAGTATTTTATCTTTGTCCACCAAAATGGTACAAAATCTGCCATTTAATACAATCGTTATCTATAACAGATCATGGAATTAAAAGATAGAATCAAGCAGCTTTCAAAGTCTTATCACAAGGAGATAGTTGCTATACGCAGACATCTGCATGCCAATCCTGAACTCTCCTATGAAGAAGTGGAAACAGGCAAGTTTATTTCTTCAACCCTTTCTCAATACGGCATTGAACACGAGCACGGCTGCGCAGAGAACGGAGTCGTTGGACTCATCAAAGGTAGAAATCCAGACAAAAAGATTATCGCCTTACGAGCCGACATGGACGCTTTACCTATCCTAGAAGCCAATGACGTACCCTACAAGTCAAAGAAAGAAGGGGTGATGCATGCTTGTGGACACGATGCACATTCTTCGTCGCTCCTAGGTACAGCAAGGATTTTAAATGAAGTGAAAGACCAGTTTGAAGGAACCGTAAAGCTGATTTTCCAGCCTGCAGAAGAAAAGTTCCCCGGAGGTGCATCGATTATGATTAAGGAAGGTGTATTAAGAAATCCAGCCCCTGTTGGGATTATCGGTCAACACGTTCATCCTCCATTAGAAGCGGGCAAAATCGGTATGAAAGCTGGTATGTACATGGCTTCAGCAGATGAACTTTACCTAACCGTGCATGGCCAAGGAGGCCACGGTGCATTGCCACAAGATTGTGTCGATCCCGTTGTGATCACAGCACACATCATTACCGCATTGCAACAAGTCGTCAGTCGAAAGAGTGATCCCACAACTCCAACTGTACTCACCTTTGGAAAGGTCATTGCAAACGGAGCAACCAACGTCATTCCCAACAAAGTCTACCTCGAAGGTACCTTCCGAACAATGGATGAAAAATGGCGCGCTGAAGCACATGAGCACATGGAGAAGATCGTAAACATGGTAGGAGAAAGCATGGGAGCAAAAATTGATTTCCTCATTAAAAAAGGCTATCCCTTCTTAATCAACAACGAGACGATGACACATAAGGTTCGTCAGTACGCTGAAGCTTATTTAGGCAAAGAGAATGTAGTCGATTTACCCATTCGAATGACAGCGGAGGATTTTGCCTATTATTCTCATGAAATCCCTGGCGTTTTCTACCGATTGGGTACTGGAAATCCATCAAAAGGCATTACATCACCTGTCCATACCACTACGTTTGATATTGATGAATCGTCACTTGAACTGAGTACGGGGTTGATGGCTTGGTTGGCGATTAAGGAATTAAGTAATTAAGGAAGGGAATTTCAATATTCCCTTTAATTCTATTGAAATGAGTACAACCCGTTATTTTATTGAATTAGCGTACAAAGGAACCGAGTTTTCGGGCTGGCAGCGACAAGATAATGCCGTCTCTGTCCAGTCAACTATTGAAGAAGCCTTGTCTACGATATTAAATAAACCGACTCAAATAACGGGATGCGGAAGGACGGATGCTGGGGTGCATGCAAGTCAATACTTTATGCACTTTGATTGTGTGGGGGACTTGCCAAAAGACTTTCTTTCTAGATTAAATAAGTTCCTAGGAAAATCGATTGCGATAAATCGTGTATTTCCGGTAGCTGATGATGCACATACCCGCTTTGATGCGACACATCGCAGTTATACCTACTACATGAATTATCAAAAGAACGCTTTTAATCATCAACTGTCTTGGTATTACTACTCGGGTAGGCATTTGTCTGTGGATAAGCTGAATGCTTGTGCGGCCTTGCTGATGAAGTATGATGCCTTTGCGCCGTTTTGTAAAACAGGGTCACAGGTGAAGACGATGAACTGTGTGCTGACGCGCTCGGAATGGATTGCCTATCCTGAGACCAATCAACTGGTGTACCATGTGACTTCGAATCGATTTTTGCGGGGCATGGTGCGACTGATTGTTGGTACCTGTGTGCTGGTGGCTGAGGGGAAGTTAAACGTGGAGAGTGTAGACGCATCACTAAAGGCGCAGACGAGCTTGGAGAAGAGCTGGAGTGCGCCTGCTGACGGGCTGTATTTGTCGGAGGTGGGGTATGATTATGTTTGAGGTAGCTCTAATGGCTATTTTCTCAGTCATCTTTTTGGGAATCATCTAGCGCAATAGTTTCCATGTAAACATCAAAAAGGGCAGTAATTTCACGCCTTGAAACATTCTTCCAGATTGTATTTTTAATTGTTAACTCCTCGGGCCCCCTAAGACTACTACCTCCAAGGCTAAGCTCTCTAATTGTATGTTTAACACCGTCAGCATGACGGACAACCCGTTTTTCAGCAGATCTTTGAACTATTCTAAATCGAATCGACTTTGATTCAACCGATTTATTCCCAGAATAGTCCATCAATTTGGCTGTAAAAGCAAAGTCCATACTATTATTTATAAATGAATTGGGCAAAGCAAAGTTTGAATAACACATTCCATTGAAAAAACGGAAGCTACCATCAAGCATTGGGAATATGTGCTTGATCCCCTTCAAATCTGTGAGCTCAATCAAGAGTTCCTTTTGAGGCACGAATTTCTGCTTAAGCTTATCAGGGTAATACAGGGGAAGTGTAGTCCAATAGGTATTGTTGTCATCTACCTTAAAATTGAATTGAATATTTTGACCAGAACCATAACTAGAATATTGCCCATTTACTTCAGACTTAAAATAAGGCGCAATTTTATCAACTTTATACTTAACTATCCAAGTCTTTTGAAGGAAGTCATTCATCCTTTTTTTTGTGTTTAAATCTTCTATGCAAGACGTGGCGATAAATATTGACACCTCGGTATTCCGCTTTAGTCTTTTTTCTGGTTTAAGCAGCACGAACCGATTTTGATAGTCATGGTCATGGTAAGATTTATTGTTTTCAAAATTCTGCTTTCCATATCCTTCAACTACCACTAAATTTGTAATGTTCCCTTTTTGATCTATCAAATATAGGTCATTACAACGTTTAAGGAGAGGTTTGATTCCTGGATACTCTAAGAGAAAGACAGGGTTTTGTGCTATTTTTTCAGTTTTAGGATAATAGTTTAATTCAGGCCCCAAACAACAAGCAACAGCGACTGTTGATGTTAGGAGAAGAACTGATATTAGATGAAATAAAACGTTCATTAATTTTAGTTACATGAATCAAAGTAGGTGATTGACTTCAGTCTATATAACGAAATGAATTTGATTTTGGTTGGAATTGTAATTTGTGACTCTAGTATTGGTCGTTAGAATTGATTTACTAATTTCTAATTATTTTAATGAAAAAACCTGCCAATTTCTTGACAGGCTCTATTCCTTTCTTGTGTTATATTATTTCTCAACATTAACAATCACTGTATAAGACTCAATAATGTCAAAGCCAATATCCTTCTCTACATTTATAATCATCGGAACGGAGTAACTGTTTTCTTGTAATAGAGCACGATTAACAGATACTTTAATCGTTTTTGATTCACCTGCGCCTAAGTTTAAGGTTAACCCAAGCGTACTTAGCCAGAACTGATTTTCCTCCACTTTAATGTCAACGATTTCATCAAGATGATTGGTTACTACGATTTCGAGTTCATTGATTGAGTTTCCACAGTCTAGAACATTGGTAGACAACATTTCATGAATATAAGTACAACAGGCGCGAAATTTGTGAACAAACCTTGAATACTAGTCAATGATTAATTAAGAATTCATCCTGTCACCGTTTAATTGTTTGACTTGTGATGTACCATTCGAATGCTTGTAATGTTAAAACTCATAATCTATTTCATACTACTTTTATTCGCCTTCACCACAACAGTGAATGGCCAGCTCAAACTCACGGAGGACATTGGCTTTACGGTAGGGCTAACCGTCAATTTCGGAACAAAAGTCAATCGAGTTGGGTTGCAAGCTGGTGCGTATTATGCAAAGTCTATTGTGCAGATCAATACTGGAATCCGCGGCTATTATAGCTTCAACAGTTATGGCCCAAAAGGAAGCCGTCCTGAGTTTATGTATTCCCTAGGTGGTTTAATCGCTTACGGAGAGACAGATACGTTTGATAATGCATTTATCCATCCGATGAGCAATCAGACCCGACACCGATATGGAGTAGGATATACGTATAATTTTTATTGGGACAAGGCAGAAACTTCGCAGCAGACTGGCACTATTGCCTTTCATTTTCCGAATGCAGAAATCCTGTTTGAAAACGATATGCTAATTCCTGCGTGGAGTGATGAGTTTCGCACAGGTGGGTTTCAAGTCGCCTATTACTACAAGCAAGATACTCGGATCTCCGTCAATCTCATTACTTGGACAGGCGCTTTCCGACATCCCAATCGAAAGACGGTCAAGGATACGGATTACCCAGCGCGATTTGGCTATTTTGATATCAAGGACTGTCCACATGGCAATCTGTCACATGGAATACTTGGTTTACAGGTTCAACAAGTATTGCCTTATTATGGTCAAGTTGCCTCTGCTATGGTTGGGATTGACTCAGAGCGAATAAGGCATGCTGTGCAGAACCGTTTTATCCATGATGGTATGTTCTTGCCACCATTTTGGACGCCTCCACCAAACCCTCATTTCCCGATGATCGATAAGACGGCGCAGCCCTATTTGTTTGAGGAAGGGCAGGAAGTACGACCCGCTAAGTTCTTTTTGGATATGGGGTTGAATCCTTTTGTGTTTTATTGATTGATAGAGATTAATTTTTGGAAGAAACAAGAAGTTCGCTCCGTTTTAGCTTTCTACAGCGTCCTCCTTCATCAATTCTTATACACTAACACCCTTAGTAAACAGCATAAATGTATTGTCCACGAGTAGGTTACCAGTAGATCAAAAGGGTAGAAGAGGAAATTTCTAAATCTATGACATAAAGAACTCAGGTTGTTTCACTAAAAAGCTAAGCAATGACTTGTATTGGTTATACGTCCAGCCAATATCATAGCTTAAGTTCCAAGTACCGTTGTCAAAATAGTTAGACGGAATCGTCCACCTAAATGCGATAACTGCTCGTTCTAGTTGTTCCGCTTCTAGATCTTCTAGGACAAAGTGCTCAGCGACTTTTTGTGCAACCACAGCAGGATCGCTTGAGTTATTACTAAGATCTACTAGCAAATCTCTAATTTTGAATTGTGTTGAAATCCTGCTATCGTTAAAGCTATAGCGGAACAAATTTTGTAATTCGTAACCTAGTTTAAGGAATGAAAATTCATTAATCCAAGTCCTGAATCCAGGGAAACCTGCAACGTTTGGTGGTTGAAGTAGACGATGTCCTATTCCCCAACATGCCCACTGAACATTAACATAAGTAGTTCTTGTTGCGGTTCCACTGAAAGGAATAGACTTTATTTCATATCCGAAGGGATCGTTCTGATCATAGTGCGCAGGACTAAAAAAGTGTTTAGTAACAAAGTAGTCAGAATTAAACTCGTAGCCAGCGGTGGTTAATAAACCGAAAAAGCTACCAAGTGGACTTTTTATCTGAGCACCCAATACACTAGAATTAAAAAAGTGTTCACTTTTAAATAGAGCTCTCATTACTGGAGCAATCTCCCAGTTGACTTTGAATATGTTTACTAAATCATTAATGACAGCTTCCCCATTTGAGTCAATATTTTCGTACACAAAATTCTTATAGATTTTGGTACAGATGAATTTTGCGATTCGATTTTTTCTTGCATCCATTTCCGCCTGATTATAGGGTTCTGGACCAGTAAAATCGCCAAAAATTATATCGTGTACCTTTTCATATTCCTCGTATGCATCTTTGATTTCGAAAGTATTCTTATCTCCCTTAAAGCAATAGGGAGAATCAGAAAGTGGGGTATACCGATTGTAGGCCCAAGTCGTGCCGCATCCACTCGGAGCAGGACTATTCGGGTCCATCCCTAGGTTTTGAGGCCACGCGGTTGAATGGGGTGTAAGGACTAAGCTTGGATCTGGCGTCGGCGTATAGGTGACGCCGAAGATTGTTTTAGTATTCCAATCATGTAAGTTTGGCTGGAAAACGAATTCACGAAATTTTGCAACGCTAGGTGAATAAGGATCATCTCTCCACCCTGAGAAGACTTTTGATAGTTGTTCAATATCTCCAAGAGAATAGTCGTCCGCAGAACCATCTGCAACACCCATTGTAAACAGTTCTAACAATTCTCTAGCATAGTTCTCATTTGGTTCCCAATTAGGATCTCCTCTATAATAATTGAGTTTAGCATCTAGATAATCTAACATCATCTGACTCAACCCGACATCCATTGCAAATTCTTTGAAGTTTCCAAGAGCATTATGGACTAAAAGGTGCTTGTACCACACCATACTATTGCCGTAGGCGGTAGAATTCTCATGAACGACAAAGTGATTGCTCCAAAACCATGACATTTTGTATTTGAATCGTTTTGCCCTGTCCTTTTCCTGATCAAGGACTGTTTTACTTCCATTATTCGGAGGGTATGCAGGATTTAACGGATTATTATTCCCAATCAATCCTTGTCCCCATTCTTTTTTTACGAGCAGCTGTCTTCTGTACGGGCTGCTACATTCACGCATCATATCATTATCAAATCCAGGTCGCTTATCTGCCCATTTGTGTACATCAGTTCCTGGAGGTGGGATGGTAAAAACACCGTTGATCTGCTCAGTCGCTAAATTGATCAAACGATCTACTACTTGAGCGGGAGTTTTAGTAAGAGCCCAATCAATATCCATCTTGTTAGCTCCTAGCGTCATTCGGTTGAATAGGTGTTGGATATCCCTTAGTTTCGCCTTATCCGGATCGGAATTATTTTGATTTGCTCCCCAACCAGAATATACTGCAAGTGTTCCGGTGATTGGGCATTGTGTATTAGTTGTCGAATTACTCATTATAATCAATTAAAATGCGGTTAGTCTAATTGGATTTAGGGACATTGGAGAACGTTCCATTGTTGGATTGCCACAAGATTCTGTCTGCGCCCGTAATGTCTCTATCTAGATTGAAATCAGCACCACTGTAGATGTTAAACATCCCGTTCTCATTGTCCCAAATGATTCTATCTGCAGCTGTTATCTCATATCCTGCTGGATTTGACTGATCCACATTTCCTGCATACATCATCCAAACACCGTTAATATTTTTCTGTCCTGCTGCACCTCCTTCAAAACTATTGCTCAGTGTAAAATCATAAGCGAGTTCATTATTAACAATTGGTACCTTTATGGAACTTAATATTGGAAGGTGATTTCTATGTTCAACCATAACGTACACTTGTGTAATTGATCCACTTACTCTCATTGGGTTCAATAATTCAATGGTACCATCTTCCAATAAGACTCCAGCAGCTTGGTTCACAACGGTATGCAGTGGATCTCTTAGGGAAACCAATACCCAGTCTACGCTGAAGCTTGGGTAGTCTGCCATTGTCCATCCTGCTCCTTCAGTCCCACTATAGTTCCAAGGGGAAGCGTTATACGGTTGACCAGGAGGCAACAGATCGTTTTGCCAAAGTTCAGTTCGCATGCTTCCAATATTATCATCCCAAGCGCCCTCTAACAGAGTAGACACATTTACAGTTACGGCACGTGAATCTGTCACTTCTAGACAGAAATTACCTTCAATACTTGAAAAGGCACCGCAAAGCTGAACGTAATAGGTTTGACCTGCAACTAAAGTAGGAGACAGAAGTGTTTGACCGATATCAGTTGATGCGATCTCCTGCATACTTCCTGTACAACTGCCTGTCCAGAGCGTAATGATTTCTGAAAAGTCAGCATTTGTATTAATGGAGAACTCAGATGCAGTTGTTGGTGCAAAGGAGTACCAAACACAGTGACTACTATTTTGATAATTAGAAGGAACAACGAAATCCGAAGTGGCGTTGATGTTTGTTCCTGCAATGCAAGGCTGGTTGGGCGTAATACTAGCTGCTGAAGCACAGTTATCCTCCGCAGGTGGTAATCCTTCATTCTGACCAGCAACTTGAACCTCCAAGCATACTTTTCCAGAACATTTTCCGAATAGATCCTGTGCACCTGAAATCCGTATCCAGGTGGTGTCTCCTGCATTCAACTGGTCAGTGAAAATACGCTCTCCAGTAAAGCCAAACTGATCTTCGTTATAACATCCTACTTCAACTAGATTGTTGCAAGAGTTCCTGTAAACAGTAATAATATCATTAAAATTGGTTTGATCTAGATAAAAGTCCTGTTGCGTATTTATTTTTAATCGACCAGCCTGAACCATATGGTATTTAAACCATAGTGATCCAACTGAATCCACGGTACAGTTGTTTTGAGGGCCAGTGAATTCAGTTCCCTCATTGAAGTATTCTGTACAAGTAGTTGTCGAGTTTATCAAAACGGCGTTAAAACACTGATCAATTGTTGCTTGTGCTTTTACGGTATTCAATATAAAACAGGAAAGCATGCAACATATAATGATATAAAGTGATTTTGATTTCATTAGTTGTAGATTTATTATTGAAGCACAATTTTTCGTTCTTTAATCGTATTGCCCATTTGGAATTGAAGTATATATTCTCCTGGGGAAACACTGTTTGGATCTCCTGGGTTATTCCAGTACCAATCAGCAACATGGGCATCTCTTTTTTTCAATCCTTGGTCGATGGATTTGATAAATCCACCATTTGTGTCAAGCACTTTGATGTGGACATCACATTGCTGTCGAACAGCATACTTTATTTGAACCGTATCTGCCTGATCAGGATGAGGGTTATAACCAAATAGAATGGTCTCATCAAGAGTTGGCACCTGACAAGGATTTGAGATAAGATTATTAATTCTAGTGAAATGTTCTCTAAACATGCAGTCCACTATATCAGGGTGTACACAGAGCCAATCTTCTAAAAGCGTAGCATAAACATCTCTAAAGTCGATCCATTGAGGCTGATCGCTCAATTGGATTCTGGATGCATTTGTAGCGGCCGCTTGACTTAGATTCATGCCTTGACCGTAGAACCCTTCGTTGACATTGTCTCCGAATATCATGACAGGCGCAAGATCACCGTGGTCTGTACTACGATTGCTATTCTCACGAACAGTTCTGCCGAATTCAGAAAAAGCCACGGTCAAGACCCGTTGACTCGCTCCATTTGGATCAGCATCTAGGTCTGCTTGGAACGCTTTAATGGCCTCAGCAAATTCTAGTACTAGATCTTCATGTCGATTTTCCTGATCAGAATGTGTGTCAAAGCCATCCAATTCAACCATATATATTTTAGAACCCAAACCACCTCGAATTAGTCGGCCTACAACTTCTAGTTGTTCTGCTAGTTCATTATTGGCAGGATAGCCATTAAAAGGTCCAGTACTATTATAGGCTGCTTGCAGTGCTTCATTGTATTTAAATCCGTTATTCGCCATTCTACGTAAGTAGCGACGTTCTACATCTTTGGCGCAGGAGTTTCCAATATTATTCATTGGAAACAATTCATTAAAGGTGATTAAGTTGTTAAACTCTTGAACATTGGAAAAGGTCAACGCCATGTGACTTCCCTGTGGATTGATAAAAGTAAGATCGCTAGATTGTCCAATCAGAACAGCAGGTGGTACCTCTGGTGGTCGAACATCAAAACAAGGCATCTCATAATCTAGATATCTTCCCATCCAACCTGTTTTCATCAATTCATCATTTACACTGTTTGCTCCACTTGCCCAAAAATCTGTAGACAGAAAATGGGATAAATTTGGAACATCATACCCAACATTATGAATGATAGACATCTTATCATTATTCCATATTGGCATGAGCCCGTCCATCAATGAAGGGATCGCAAATTCTCCATTTGAAGTAGTGCCTGTAGTATGGTTAAAACCATTTAGCACTTGGTTATTAGAATAATGTGTACCTATCGATCGCTTTAGGTTTGGTCTCAGCGATTCATAATCCAATCTGCGTTGTCCTGAGTTTGGAATTATAGTGTTTAAACCATCATTCCCTCCAAATAGACGGACGAGAACAATCACATTATCATTAGGGGGATTGTTGAATGCAGAATCCAATAAAGGATTTGACATAGCATTCACTGGAAGGTTTCGAAATAATAAGGAACCTGCAGTCAACATACCTCCCATGGAAAGGAAGTGGCGTCTACTCCAGGTAGTGTGATCTTGTTTGTGGGCTTGCTTGTTCTTCAGCGTGCCATCATATTTGTTAGCTTTGTCCATACTTGTGTATTTAGAACAATTGTAATAAGTCTAGAATGTCTATAGTACTTTTGAGGGCAGAAAACTGTACTGATTTGAAGTGTACATATTTTCAAGATTTGGTGTACTAAAATAAGATTTTTTTTTAATTTAATGAATTAATGAGTTATTTTTTTATTTAACTTGAAATAGACGTCGTGAAAAATTAGTTCGATAAACCATTGATTTGTAGTGAAAAATTAATTGTTTTGTAAGCTGGGGAAGCATTGGGTGGTCACAAATTTAGACTGAATCTTGTAAAATGGTATTCGAAATTGATCGTGTTTAGCAGTCCTCATAAATCCATCATTTCCGGTCATTTAATTATCCACAATTTAATTCAGATAACCCTTCGTAAAAAAATAAAATTTCCTTTTTATTCGAGGAAGTATTTTGTACCTTTGCAGCGGATTTGAAAACCACTTTAAGTTTCCAGTTTTATGAGTAAGATAAAAATAGCTTACATTTTAGTTGTGGCAATTGTTTTCACCTTGAATAACAGCGTATTGGCTGGAGGTAAAAACGGAGAAGTACTCTGCGGAGTAAAACAAGACCACGTATTCTTCGATCCTGGTGGCACAGCCTTCCATCACGTTGCTGATGCCAATGTCTATTCAATTGGCCCCGTAAGCCTTCCATTACCTTGTTTTCTTTATACAAAAGAAAAAGGATTTTCTGTATTTTCTTCTGGAAGATTTAAACCCAATGCGGCTCACCACGGCAACGGTGACTATGCAGTAAACGGTTTTGCATTGGAAGAAGGAACCGTTAAAAACATCATCACTCCAGGATTTCCTTCAGGAGATGTGAAGATTAACGGTGGTATCATTCACAAAAAAGAGAAAGTTGGCGAGAAATATAAGAAGGTATCTTACCTCTGCCACGATAATAAGCAATACAAGCTACAAAAGAAATTTACGGCTGACTTCGGCGTATTTGGAGGAGACAAAACTTCTACCTTTTATGATTTTTCAATCACTAAGAACGTAATGTCGATGTTCTTGATGTTTGGATTATTAGCTTGGTTATTTATTGGTATCGCCAACAAATACAAGAAAAATAGAGGAAAAGCGCCCTCAGGTATCCAAGCATTGATTGAGCCAGTATTTATGTTCATTCAAGAGGATGTGGCAAAGCCATTCTTAGGAAATAAGTGGGAAAAACATCAGCCATTTTTGATGTCAATATTCTTTTTCATCCTAGGATTAAACTTGTTTGGTCAAATTCCTCTTTTAGGTGGATCAAATGTAACTGGGAATTTAGCAGTCACAATGGTATTAGCCATTTTCGCTTTCTTTGTAACGAACCTTAGTGGAAATAAGCACTACTGGGAACACATATTCAAAATGCCAGGTGTACCAGCATGGGTATTAACCATTTTGACTCCTGTAGAATTCTTAGGAATATTCATCAAGCCAATCACACTTATGCTACGTTTGTTTGCAAATATTACAGCAGGACACATGGTAATGGTAATCTTTGTAGGGATGATTTTTGTTTTCGGACAAGGAAAAGCGGGTGCTAGTTTGGCTTCAGTAATTCCATCAACACTCTTGACCCTCTTTATGATGGCAATTGAGTTGCTAGTGGCATTTATTCAAGCATTTGTATTTACGATTTTAACCGCGTCTTATATCGGGGCAGCTGTCGAAGACGGCCACCACGGTGAAGCCGCACATTAATATATTTTTTAATCATTTTAAACCATAATATTATGGGTGGTTCAATTGCCGCAATCGGAATGGGTTTAGTAGTTATTGGTGCAGGTATTGGTATTGGAAATATCGGTGCTAAAGCGATGGAAGCGATTTCTCGTCAGCCAGAAGCTGTTAATGACATTCGTTCCAACATGATTTTGATGGCTGCCCTTATTGAGGGTGCTGCTTTGATTGCAATCGTATTTGCATACCTAGTAGCGTAAGCTAATCTTATTAGAGTAAAAGTAGGTAACGGTTGGTTATCGCTTTTACTCTACATTTTGAATTAAGACAATTAAAATATCTTTAATATGTTATTTTTAGCTGAGTTTACTCCGATCACTCCAAGTTTAGGACTTATTTTCTGGACAACCATTATCTTTGGTCTGTTCTGGTTAGTAATGGGAAAATTGGCTTTTAAGCCAATCGCAAACTCCCTTAAAGAAAGAAATGGCGACATTACCGATGCCTTACAATCAGCCGACAGGGCCAGAGAAGAAATGGCAAATCTGAAGGCCAAAAATGAGGAACTCCTCATCGAAGCAAGAGAAGAACGTGCAAAAATGCTTCGTGAAGCCAAAGACATGCAAGACGAAATTATCGCTGACGCAAAAATCAGAGCACAAAACGAATACACTAAAAAAGTGGAAAGTGCGCTTCAGGAAATAAACAATCGAAAGATGGAAATGCTTATCGATGTGAAAAATCAATCAGGTCTTATGGCTCTTGATATTGCCGAAAAAGTGATCAAGAAAGAACTCAAAGGAAATCCAGAACACGAAAACTACGTTTCTGAATTGTTGAAAGAAATCAAAATTGGATAATACCTTGAACAGGCCCGACTGCAATCGGGATATACTAAACATTTTAAGATGTCAGTAGAAAGAATCGCATCCAGATACGCCAAGTCACTGCTTGAATTAGCAGAAGAGCAAAACTGCCTTGATGAAGTCAGAAATGATATCAAATTATTCAGCAAGGTGGCTAAGAATTCAGATTTTGCTAGTATGTTGAAAAGCCCGATCATTAGCACCGACAAAAAACAAAGCGTGTTCAACGCAATTTTTGATGGTAAGATCAGCGACCTGACAAAAAAATACTTCAAACTGATTCTCAATAAACGAAGAGAAGTGCAACTGAAAGAAATTGCATTAGAATTTACTGATCAGTATAAAATCAAAAAACAGATCTCTTCTGTTGTCTTAACGACTGCCAGTCCAATGGGAGATGACATGGTGAAAGGCATCATAGACAAACTAACGAACAGCGGCAATACGGCTGCGAACATCGAACTAGAAACTAAAGTAGATCCTAGTTTGATCGGAGGTTACATCCTTCAATTCGACAATAAACTATACGATGAAAGTGTAGCACACAAGTTAGAATTGCTAAAGAAAGAATTTAATAAAAACGAGTATATCAAAAATTTATAAATCATGGTTGACGTAAAACCCGATGAAATATCTGCAATCCTCAAACAACAGATTTCAGGATTTAGCACCGCTGCTGAGCTGGAAGAAATTGGAACCGTACTACAAGTCGGTGATGGTATTGCACGTGTATATGGCTTAAACAATGCCCGTTCTGGGGAGTTGGTCGCTTTTGACAATGATGTTCAAGCAATCGTTTTGAACCTCGAGGAAGATAATGTTGGTGTGGTACTTCTTGGACCTGCTGAAGAAATCAAAGAAGGAGACAAAGTTAGAAGAACTGGGAAAATCGCATCACTTAAAGTGGGTGAAGGAATGCTAGGACGTGTAGTAAATGCGCTTGGTGTACCTATCGATGGTAAAGGTCCTGTTTCTGGTGAGTTATTTGAAATGCCACTAGAACGTAAAGCACCAGGTGTAATTTACCGTCAACCAGTAACAGAACCACTTCAAACTGGTATTAAAGCGATTGATGCAATGGTGCCAATCGGAAGAGGCCAAAGAGAGTTGATTATTGGTGACCGTCAAACTGGTAAAACTGCCATTGCAATTGATGCCATCATTAATCAAAAAGAATTTTTCGACAAAGGTGAGCCTGTTTACTGTGTTTACGTTGCAACAGGACAAAAAGGATCTACGGTAGCGCAGGTAGCAAAGACATTAGAAGAATATGGTGCACTTGACTATACAGTAATCGTATCCGCAACGGCTTCTGATCCTGCTCCAATGCAGTTTTACTCTCCGTTTGCAGGTGCTGCGATTGGCGAATATTTCAGAGATACAGGTCGTCCAGCTTTGATCATTTATGATGATTTATCTAAGCAGGCGGTTTCTTATAGAGAAGTTTCATTGTTACTTCGTCGTCCTCCAGGGCGTGAGGCTTACCCTGGTGATGTATTTTACCTTCACTCTCGTTTACTTGAGCGAGCTGCGAAGATCATCAACAATGATGAGATCGCAAACAACATGAATGATCTTCCTGAATCATTGAAATCTGCTGGCCTTGTGAAAGGGGGTGGATCGCTTACAGCACTTCCAATCATTGAAACACAAGCAGGTGATGTATCCGCTTACATCCCAACAAACGTAATTTCGATTACTGATGGTCAGATCTTCTTGGAGTCAAACTTGTTTAACGCTGGTATTCGTCCTGCAATTAACGTGGGTCTTTCTGTATCACGTGTAGGGGGGAACGCCCAGATCAAAGCGATGAAGAAAGTATCTGGTACATTGAAGCTAGATCAAGCACAGTTCCGTGAACTAGAAGCATTTGCTAAGTTCGGTTCTGATTTGGATGCTGCTACAATGGCCGTATTAGAAAAGGGGACACGGAACGTGGAAATTCTTAAGCAACCACAATATTCTCCAGTATCTGTAGGAAAACAAGTTGCCATTATCTATTTAGGTTCTAAAGGAAAACTTTCTGATGTACCTGTAAATAAGATTAAGGAGTTTGAACAAATTTTCCTTACTGAAATGGAGAAAGCACAACCTGGCGCCTTGAAAACACTTGCATCAGGTAAGCTTGCAGATGATGCAATAAAAGCAATTGAAGACGTTGCAGCTGGAATCATCAAAACATATCGTTAATTAAAACAATTATTGCCTGACACTCAATTATATATGTAATGGGAGCGAACTTAAAGGAAGTAAGAGATCGAATGAAGTCGGTAAAATCTACTCAACAGATTACCAAAGCAATGAAAATGGTATCTGCTGCGAAATTACGCCGAGCGCAAATGGCAATTGTTCAGATGCGTCCTTATTCCAAAAAACTGAATGAGATGTTGTCTAACATCGTATCCAGTATGGGATCTGGAATGGAGATATCTTATGGGATAGAACGTGAAGTGA
Organism: uncultured Saprospiraceae bacterium; assembly: GCA_937959115.1. GTDB lineage: Bacteria > Bacteroidota > Bacteroidia > Chitinophagales > Saprospiraceae > JAHDHB01. The sequence goes on along the minus strand of CALGAW010000052.1, from coordinate 40,611 downwards.
AGAACCCATTGATCATTCTAGTCACTTCGAATAGAGGATTGTGTGGAGCGTTCAATACCTACATCATTAAGGAAGCTATAAAGCTGATTACCGGCAAGTATAATGCGCAGTACGAGGCAGGCAATTTACAATTAGTGTGTATTGGAAAGAAAGGAAATGATTTCTTAAGAACGAGATATACAAAACTCAATATGGTCAATGATCATATCGACCTGTTTTCCGATCTACAATTCGAGAATACTGCTAAAGTATCACAGTGGGTAATGGATCAGTTTACAAGTGGCGCAATTGATTCAGTTGATGTTGCTTATGGTGAGTTTAAAAATGCTGCTGTCCAATTTTATAAAACTGAACAGTTCTTACCAATCGAAAAGATTGAACCTGATGCATCAGAAGACAAGAAGTTCTCAACGAACTTCACTTTTGAGCCAAATCAACAAAAACTGTTGGAAGATATGGTTCCTTCAATACTTAGAACACAGTTTCATAAGTATTTGTTGGACACACATGCCTCAGAACACGGTGCTCGTATGACCGCCATGGACAAAGCAACAGAAAACGCGGATGATCTTCTGAAAGAATTGAAAATTAACTACAATAAGGCCAGACAAGAGGCTATTACCAATGAAATCTCTGAGATTGTTGGTGGTGCAGCTGCTTTGGAAGGCGCTTCGTAGCTTGAAAGAGCCGAGGAAGAATTACACTATGAAAACAGCCGTCTACAATTTGTTTGTAGATGGTTTTTTTTGTCTGAACGCCTAGATTGTATTCTAAGATTTAGAATGAATACTAATCGAATTCAGGTTGTTGGTCTTAATTACCTATAAAAGAAAAGAATAGGGCAATTTCATATCTGTTTTGCAGGAAGAATTAATTTTTAAATTATTTCCATTTTTGTACCTTTAACGGAAACCTGATGATAATTCGTGTGTTTTCTTTTACAATAACATTAAGTATTGCCAAGCAGTATTTTATTCCTTGATTGGTTATTGTAAGTGCCTGAAATTCTTATCAATCAATGACCAATTGCCATGAAGAACCATTTACACCTGTTTTTATTCCTCTTCCTTATTAACCATACTTTTTTGAAGGCAGATATTCTTTTGCAAGAGGAATTCTCAAGCACTGGGACACCAGCTGGATGGACAAGTAATGCAGTACAAGGAACTCAACAATGGATATTTCAAAGTACCCCGACACTTGGCAGTTTGTCAGGGGGAGGATACGCTGTTTTCGATGACTTTGTTCTAGGAGCGGGAGTAACACCCAACGAGGCAATCTTAACTACGCCAACAGTAAACTGTACTGGCAGAGTCGCTATGAGATTGAGGTATTATCATTATTGGCATGCTATAGAATTTACGCATGGTTATGTAGAAATTAGTAATGACGGGGGAACAAGTTGGACAACCATTGTTGACTATGAAAAGGATACCAAAGGTTCTTTATTAGCCCCTCAAGACACGGTCATCGATATCTCAACTTATGCGGACAACCAACCTGATGTAAAGGTTCGGTTTAGGTATACAGATGGAAGCCAGGCAGGTAGATACTGGTATTTAGATGATGTTGCAATCTATTCTGGACTAGATGTCGGTATTGTTGCTTTAACCCAACCTACGTCCTTGTTATGTGGTGAAAGTCTTACAGCTAACGATACAGTAAAAGTAGAAATCTATAACTACTCCATTGATACAATTTGGAATGTTCCTGTAGTCTGCAAGATTTCAGGCGATTTGACAACAACTTTAAATGAAACACATTCTGGCTTTATCCCTCCATTGAGCAGTGTTGTTCATACGTTCGGTACAGCGCTGGATTTGTCTGGAGATAACAAACTATTCATTTTCAATATTTATACAAGTCTTGCAGGTGAATCTTATGTGCCAAATGATACGTTGCATGCAACCCGACAAAGTTCTATTACTGGTTATCCATATCATGAAAATTTAATGGTTTCTAATTACGATTGGAAGCCAACTGGAGATCCTAGTTTTGAATTCGGTGCGTTCACAAAAATGAATGGGAATGGACAGTTTGGTAATTCATGGGTTACTCAATTGGTTGGAGCTTACGACAATGGATTAGATGCTTATATTGAAAGTCCAATTTTTGATTTTACAAATACACCACCAGATCCAATATTGACTTATGAATACAAGTATTATACTGAACCATGCTGCGACTTTGCCGAATTACAATATAGTATTAACGGCAGTTCTAACTGGACAGTCTTATCGGATAGATGGAAAGGCGATGGTTTTATGTCTTGGAATCAGGATACCATTCTACTAGATTTTGATAATTGTGCAATCTCTTGTGTGCAATTTCGGTTTTACTTCCGTTCAGATGGCAGTGCTACAAGAAACGGTGGTTTTACCTTCGATAATTTTAAGATCACTCCTAATGCTGAAGTGAATGATGCAGTAGTCGAAGATATCATCTATGATACAGACTGCAGTTATAGCAATATGATACCAATCGGGTTATCCATAAAAAACAACAACGGATACCATCTTTGCCAAGAAGTAGTCCTTACCTCAGAAGCAACACATCCTTCTTTACCAACTCAAACATTTATAGATACGCTCCTAATAAGCTTGATGGGTAATGAAATTCAGGATTTTAATCATTCCATTATAGCAGACTTTAGTGGATACAACTCAGGCGATTATACAGTGACTTCTACCGTTTATTTTGCTGACGATATCGATCCCTCAAATAATACTATTGTTAGGACGGTACCTTTTGTCATCAATACTTTTCCTTACTTCGAGGACTTTGATGCAGATAAAGGAGGATGGAGAAGAGTGGGCAATAGGGATTTTGAATATGGAGCATTTACAAAAATGAATGGCAATGCTGGATTTGGAAATTCATGGGTCACTAAGCTAAACGGAAATTATTCCAATAGTCAAAACTCTTTTGTAGAAAGTCCTGTTTTTGATTTAACCAATATGGTTTGCCCAGCAGTCATTTTTGACTACAAATATTTTACTGAATCTTGCTGTGACTATGCCTATCTGCAATATTCAACAAATGGAGGTGCCAACTGGACTAATCTGATTGGTAATTGGCGAGGGGATGCGTATAATGAATGGAACTATGCAGAGATTAACATTGCAAATCTGGTCGGTAATCCTTGTGTACAATTTAGATTCTGGTTCCGCTCCGATGGTAGTGCAGTAAGGGATGGTGGTTTCGCTTTTGACAATTTTTCGCTTCAAGAAAATGAGAATAATGTATCTGTAACCAACATCATTGCACCAGTCATGACATCTGAATTTTGCAATAGAAGAACCAACCAAACAATTACTGCAGAAATCTACAATGGAGGATGTAACCCTGTTTTTAACATCCCTATCGAAGTCGATATGACAGGAGCGAATACACTTAACTACTCCGAAATTATACCGGACACCATTCTCTCAGGTCAGACATTTCAGTATACATTTACCAATACATTGGACATGTCTGATACAGGAACTTACTTTATTGTGATCAACACTAGTTTTGCTCTGGATCCGGATATTAGAAACGATACTTTTGATATTGAAATTTATGAAGAATACGCCATCCCAGTTATAGACACCTATCCACACATCGAAAATTTTGATACAAGTTTAGGTGGTTGGTTTGTTGTTGAAGATACAGAATTCGAATTGGGTAGTTTCACTAAAATGAATGGCAATAGTGGGTTTGGAAATTCCTGGGTTACCAAACTAGTTGGAGCTTATTCCAATAGTACACATAGTTATATCTATAGTCCAATTTATGACCTTTATAATACACCACCTGAACCAGTCTTAGAATTTGATTACAAATATTATACTGAATCTTGCTGTGACCTTGCCAATTTACAATATAGCCTCGATGGTGGTCAAAACTGGACAGTGTTAGCAGGAGATTGGAAAGGTGATAGCTACATAGCTTGGAATCATGAAACCATAATACTTGATTTTTTAACCTGTGATATCTCTTGTGTCCAGTTTCGGTTTTATTTAAAGACGGATGGTAGTGCAACTCGAGATGGGGGTTTAGCATTCGATAATTTTAATATTACACCAAATGTAATGGTTAATGATGCTACAATTGATGACTTTTTGATCGATAAAAACTGTACCTATGGAGCAGCAGAACAATTTGGAGTAAGTATCAAAAACAACAATAGATACCGGATTTGTGAGGAAATTGAAATTACGTCTATTATTACCCATCCAACTCTTCCTACTCAAACATTGACAGAGACCTTTACGGCCGCAATTCCTCCAAATTTCTTTCAAAATTTTTACTACCCTTCTCTAATCGATTTGTCGGGTTATACAACAGGAGATTATACAGTTACTTCGTATGTCTTTTTTCCTGAAGATATTGATCATAACAATGACACCCTTGTTGGAACGATCCCGTTTTTGGTAAATAGTTATCCCTATTTTGAGGACTTTGATTCTGGAAAACGAGGATGGAGTTCAGAGGGAGATGAAATTTTTGAGCTTGGTCCTTTCACAAAAATGGATGGAAATGCTGGATTTGGTAGTTCCTGGGTAACTAAAGTTACAGGAGATTATGGCAATAATACAGCAGCTTTCGCTGAAAGCCCTGTATTTGATTTAACATCAGTTACCTGTCCTGCAATATTGTTTGACTACAAATATTATACTGAATCTTGCTGCGATCGCACACGACTTCAATATAGCTTGGATGGAGGTGCTAATTGGTCAACACTTACTGGAGATTGGAGAGGAGACGCATTTACAGAATGGAGTAGCCTGGAGTATAATATTCAAAGTTTGGCTGGTAATTCCTGCGTTCAGTTTCGGTTTTGGTTTCATTCAGACGGTAGTGCTGTAAGGGATGGCGGTTTTGCTTTTGACAACTTTCAGTTGAAAGAGAATGAAAACAACGTTTCAGTCGTCAGCATCTTAAAGCCAGAATCAGAATATGACCTCTGTGAAAGAAGGCTTATAGAGAGTGTGATGGTAGAAGTGTATAATGGCGGCTGCAACACGTTAACCAACGTACCAATTGAAGTGAATATGACTGGTGCATTGAGTCAAAACATCAATGAAATCATTACAGATCCTATTGCTTCAGGTCAAACATATACGTACACATTTACAAATACGCTGAATATGTCTGACACAGGTACCTATTACCTTCAAGTCAATACTAATTTGCCAACTGATCCTGAAAACGCAAACGATACCTTATTTACCTCTGTTTATGAAGAGTTTGCAGTGCCAATTGTCAATACATTCCCTTATAATGAAGACTTTGACGCTGGCGTGGGCAATTGGTTTCATACTGGAACACCTTATTTTGAACTAGGAACATTTACAAAAATGGGCGGGAATTCAGGATATGGAGATTCTTGGGTGACTAAATTAGCCGGGGACTATGATAACAACACAAATGCCTACATCAATAGTCCAATCTACGATTTAACGAACCTAGTATGCCCTTCTATTTCATACAATTATAAAGTGTACTCAGAATCCTGTTGTGATCGTGCAACATTGCAATATAGCTTGAACGGAGGAAATAATTGGACAACCTTATCAACCTATAATGGGGATAATTATGTGAATTGGGATTTTGAAGATATAAATATTAGCGCTTTAGCTGGTAATTCCTGTGTACAATTTCGGTTTTATTGGCGAGCGGATGGCAGTGCTGTTAGGACTGGAGGGTTTGCTTTTGATAATGTAACCATTCAGGAAAATGACTTTAATCTTTCCATGATACGCCTTATCGATCCAGCTCCTAATCCTAGTCTTTGTTCGAATAGAGAACAACAACAAGTCACTATCGAACTTTACAACAATGGTTGTTCTGATGTAACCAATGTCCCGGTCGAGTTGACATTGTTTGGTCAAGCTAGTGCCAATTTTACAGAAGTAATCCCTGGGCCTATACCAGATCAAGGTGCCTTTTTATATACATTTACAAATACAATTGACCTATCTGATACTGGGACTTATAACTTCATCATCAGCACAAACCTTTCCTTAGATCCAAACAATATTGATGATACAATTACTGCAAGTATCTTTGAAACGTATGAACGAACAATAGTTAATACCTTTCCTTACGTTGAAGACTTCAATTCTGGTGCTGCGAACTGGACCCCTACTGGCACAAATACTTTCGAATTAGGCCCTTTTACAAAAATGAATGGCAATGCTGGCTTTGGAGATTCTTGGGTGACTAAATTATCAGGGAATTATTCTAATAATACCAATGCATATTTAGTAAGTCCTACGTTTGACCTAAGCAATACAGTTTGTCCCGTCGTGACCTTCGACCACAAATATTATACAGAAGCCTGTTGTGATTATGCTTGGCTACAATATAGTTTAAATGGCGGTACTTCTTGGACAAATCTCGTCGGAGACTATAGAAACGATGGTTATAATGATTGGAATCATGTTAATTACAACATCAATTCCTTAATTGGAAACTCCTGTGTCATCTTTAGATTTTGGTTCCGTTCTGATGGATCTGCAACAAGAGATGGCGGATTTGCTTTTGACAACTTCGAAATAAATGATGTTGCTGCTGAGGCCGCTGTTGACAATGTAGTAGCTTGCTGGGGCAGTGTCTATGACTTTGAGGTTACCATCAAAAATAACATCGACCTATACTGTACACAACAAGATAGCATCGAAAATATCGTACTAGAATATTGGGTGGATGGAGTAACGGGGTCACAAACCTACACTGGCCTTAATATTCAGGCAGGAACAGCAGATGTTTTAACGCTAAACAATGTACTAATACCAACGGCGAATAGCACCATTAAAATCTGGCAAAAACTACCAAATTCCATAATTGATCCATTCCATGAAAATGATACGCTTACGCTAAATGCTTCCATATTCCCAAATTGTAACGACCATTGCAGCAATGCACAGCTATTAGTAATTGGGACGACTACTGCCTCTCAAACCAGTAATGCAACTCAAAATAACACCGAAGACCCCCCATTCAACAATTGTGGCGCCATCACTGTTGAGAATACAGTCTGGTACACGTTCAGTACGAACCAAGATGGAGGAGAGGTTACAATTGATTTTGAGAATATTAACTGTGCACCATCTGCAAATGGAATACAAGTTTCCATTGATGAGTTGACCGGACCTCCTTGTCAAGCAGGTTCTCTGACGAATCTATATTGTAATAGTCCAACAGATACAGTTCCCTTCGGGTATGGCCCTGTGGTATTGCCACCCAATACTACATTCTATATAATTGTTGATGGATTTGCTGGAAACAATTGTGATTTTGATATCGTATTGGATGGCGCTATTTTCGATCCTAATCCCACGGGAGAAATTGTGGTTAATAACCATGTTGCTTGTTTTGGCGAAAATAATGGCTCAGCTACTATAATGGTTTCGAACGGCAGAATGCCATATACTTATAATTGGAGCAATGGAGCAATGAGTGCAACAGCAACAGGGTTGTCCGCAGGTATGCATTCTATTACTGTCACTGAGTTTGACGGAAACACTTTTATTGATTCCGTTCTTGTTACAGAACCACCGCAAATGGTTACTTCCTCAGCGGTTGTGTCTGTCGCTTGTAACGGCTCTACAGATGGCACTGCTTCTGTTTCTGCTTCAGGTGGAACACCAGGATATACTTATAACTGGAGTTCTGGAGGAACGACCTCTTCAGTCAGTGGTTTATCCGCTGGACTTTATTCAGTTACTATTACAGATTTAAACGGCTGCGAAGAGGTAGAATCTATTCAAATTGACGAACCACCAAGCATTACAGCCAATACTAATGCCTCTCCAACAACTTGCAATGGCTCGACAGATGGAATGGCATCCGTAACTGCATCAGGAGGAACATCAGGATATACTTATAACTGGAGTTCTGGTGGAACTGTTCCTTCTCTTACTGGTTTAGCTGCAGGAGTGTATACCGTTACAATAACAGATATGAATGGATGTACATTGGTGGAAACGGTGCAAGTTACTGAACCGACAGGTATTCAAGCTAGCACTACAATAACATCAATTTCTTGCAACAGTTCGGGAGCTGGTTCGGCATCAGTTTCTGTCTCCGGAGGTACGCCCAACTACACTTATCTTTGGGATAGTGGAGCAACAACTTCTGTTGTATCAGGACTTTTAGCTGGAATGCATTCTGTTACTATTACAGATATGAGTGGCTGTTCAATCGTCGAGACAGTACAGATTTCTGAACCTTCAGGGTTAGAAATCTCAGTTTCTTCAACTGCAGTTGTTTGTCATGGAGAAAAGGATGGGACAGCAACAGTAACAATCTCTGGTGGCACTCCTGGCTATAGTTATATCTGGGATACAGGTGCTACAACCGCTGTAATTACGGGATTATCTCCTGGTACATATTCAGTGACGGCAACAGACATGAATGGATGCTCAGAAACAGAAACCATTCAGGTTGCAGGTCCTAGCGGGACACCCATGTTTGTCTTTGTTAACACGACGCAGGTTAGTTGTGGTAGCGTATCAGATGGCACTGCTATGGCAACGCCAACTTATGGCACAATGCCTTACTCTTATCAATGGGATGCAAATGCTAATAACCAGACAACAGCCCTAGCAACAGGCTTAACTCTTGGTAGTTATATGGTTACTGTCACGGATAACAATGGCTGTTATGTGGTAGATGGCATATTTATTAGAGAGGAGTCTTGTGATTTCTGTCAAATTGCTGAGGATAACAATACCGATATTTGTGCTGTGCTTTCTGCTGATCCTAATGATCCATTAAGCAGCTTGGATTGTGATGGAGATGGTGTTATAAATGGAACAGAATGCACTGATCTTACTGATCCTTCTGATCCTTGCGATTTTGAAGATGGAAGCATTACCGAACCAGTAACTGCAGATCAGTCTGAATGCCTAAGCCTTTGTCAAGATTTAGCTATGGTGACTCGACTAATTCCTAATAACATTGTCGGACCAACACCTATTTCTATTCAAATGGATATTGTTGAGTTAAACGGTGTAGATACTGATCCAGTGCCAATTACAGTGAGAATGCCCTCTGATCCAAGATTAACATTTATCTGGAACATTACTGCAAATCCAAACTGGAATTATATAGGGAACAATGGCTTATTCCATGTCTTTACATTCGTTGGAAACAACGGTGTCATTCTTGGTGGCTCTACTGAAACGATTACAATAGGAATAACTGAAGGATTGTATAATCCTCAGGGAACTGATGGTATTACCTCCATTTCCCCAAGTATTGTCCCCTATAGTGGTGGAGAATGTATTATCAACAATAATACAGACCCAGAATCTTTGGTTTATTTCTGGTAATGATTAACTGTACTTTTATCCAATATAGGCTGCTCAAGTAACCACTGTGGTCCAAGTCCGTTTTATTGAGTTGAATCGTTCTTCTATAAATGATGATCTTCAATTCAAGCACACCAACATTCGTAGATGGAGGTTAAATGAGTGTCCCAACTACTTCAAACTGCTTAAACACAATAGCAGTGTGTGGTGCATCCGCTTCTAACTCATTGGTAAGGTCTTGACCAGCCCAATGCTCGTAGTGCTTGCCATTCCGCCATAAGCGGCTATTGGTGACGTCGTAGATAGTGTTTTGATAGGCGACCCAGATCTCAGGACGATCTTGCCCATTGCGGAGTGCGAGTTGAGAGCGGGTAAATTCTGGAAGGTTCATCATAAAAAAAACAGGCTTTACATTTCTGCAAAGCCTGTCAATTAGTTTACTGTAGTTTATTGAATTCTAATGGTATAGTCAGCATCAGCTGAAAGGCCATTTCCATCTTGAACTAAGAAGGATATTACAATGGATCCTCCAGCAACATAAGTCGCAGTGTCAACGGGGAAATTGTAAGTGAAATTGCCAGATGTGCCTGTCAATGTTCCTTCGTCTAATAACGCACTACTGTTTGATGCATTGTTTACTTGATACAATGTAAGTTCTTTGTCGTCTGTTGCGTCGATTTTGAATGCGATAGTTGAACCCAACATGTGTTCTCCTTCAGAGCCATTGGTTACCTCAGTGCCATCTACTGTGATTTTTGAAATAACAGGGGCTTCTGTGTCTTTCTTACAGCTGGTTAAGGATAGAATAACTAAAGTGCTGAGTATTAAGAGACTTTTTATTGTTTTCATTAACTGAATTATTTAAAGTTTATTTATAAATATAATGATAGCGATGGTACAAAAAATAAGCCAATTCTTATTGAAGACGGAGTAGAAGACAGAAGACCGAAGACTGAAGACGGAAGTAGTCAAGTATAACTAGCGAACTTGGAGGATAAGTAAACTCAAAACTTCTTCTGTTTACGGTTTTCTGTCTTCCATTTTTTCGCAACAATAAAGCCGACCCCTGAAAGAAGTAGGGATCGGCTTTCTATTCAAATTACCATTATTCTTCGAAGTTCTTATGCGTCTATTTTAAAGACGAATGTCAGTTTACCACAGTGACTTTTCGGTGCTGAGCCATCCTTTTCAAACTTATAGTGTTTAGTTGCATCTTCAGCTAGTTTCGTCAATTTTCGATCATGTAAGGTAGATCCACCCTTGTTATAGGTTGCAGATACTACTTTTCCAGCTTGATTGACACAAAGGTCTACCATGATTTTCCCACTTTCCTTGATCAAGTTGGTGATATCTTGTCTGTAGATCACTTTTCTGCTAAACAGGTCTTCTCCTTTTTCATCTATATCTGCCTTCCCCGAATCGTTGTCACTTGGCGTTTTACCTTCGCCGCTTGTTCCAGAAGACGGATTTTTTGGTGAGCCGGTATTGGTCGCAGATCCGTCGGGTACTGGCACAGACGGGATGTTTACCGGAGGTGCTGGTTTAGACGAAGGTGCTGGCTTTGGGCTCGGTTTTGGAGCCGGAGGCGTTGTTGGCTTCGGTTGTGTAACTACTGGTTTCGGCCTAGGCGTTGGTTTTGGATTCGGCTTTGGCTTTGCTACGGGTTTTGCTACTGGCTTAGGAACAGGTTTCGCCTTTGGCGTTGGTACTGTTTTAGCTGGTTTCGGTATTGTCTTAGGCGGTGCCTGAGAAGCTTTAGCCTTTGTTTTTTTTGCTTTTAGCGGTTTAGGCTTAGGTTTTACCACTGGTTTCTTTACAGGTGGTGGTGTGAAGGTTATTGCAATTTGCTTTTTTTCTGGCTCCTCAATATCCATCAATGACATGAAAGGAAGCAAACACAAGGCAGCTAACACTACATGAACCGCTCCTGATACCATCATTCCTCTTTTCTCGTTTTTATTTTTTCCTGTTGTCATAATAAATTGTTTTTGTGAACAATTAACTTACTTCCTATAATGCCAACGATATGCCAATTATTACTTTTGCACATAGAACATAGACGGAATTAGACTGTTTTAACATCCTGTTAATAGGGTTAATGTTTTGATTGTCAGTATTTTAAATTAAAATGTTAAAGCTGTATTAAACTGCTTTGAAAGGAGTGAAAAACAAGTGTTAGAAAGACACTTTTAAGAAATTTAACAACAATAGTTAGGTATTTTTTGCTCAGATTAGATTTATTTTGTTAATTTTAGTCAGCATATCAGGCTTTCTCCCCAATTAAATGAAAACTTTGATGGTTAATTAGTAGTATAAGTACTATACTATTTTTGTTATCGTTTAAAAAAAGCCGATAATTTGAGAGTCGTAAAACAATTTTACAATTATTATCTGTCTAGTGAAAGAAACTTTGTTCGTGAGTTAACGGATATACTCGGGTTCGTACCTAGTGATTTGTGCCTATACAAGCTTGCGTTCTCCCACAAGTCGTTCACCCAGAGAATAAAAGCATCTAATCGAAACAATGAACGTCTAGAATACCTAGGAGATGCAGTACTAGGAACTATTGTAGCCGATTATCTATTTAAGAAATATCCGCAACGGGATGAAGGGTTTTTAACCAAAATGCGCTCTAAAATTGTAAAGCGGAAATCGCTAAATGCAATTGCAGATCAGATGAATCTGGATGTTTTTCTAAGAAGTTATGGTGTAGAGGCTGTTAGCAAATCTATGCTGGGTAATGCTTTAGAGGCATTTATTGGAGCAATCTATCTTGATTGTGGCCACGAACGTACCCGAAAATTCATCGTTACTCGAATGTTAAAGCGATATCTTAATATCAGAACACTTGAGACGTTTGATGATAATTATAAAAGTCAATTACTTGAGTGGTGTCAAAAACGAGAAATGACAATAACTTATAAAGTCGTGTCTAAGTTCAAATTTGACAACCGAGACCGATTTAAAGTCTGTGTACTCGTAAACAACGAAAATTTGGCCACCGCTGAAGATTTTAGCAAGAAAAGCGCTGAACAACTTGCTTCAAAAGACGCTTTGAGTCAATTGGTTGTTGCTGCAGTGATCCCAAAATAGTTGAAAATCATGCCTGTATATTCCCTATATTAATAGCTCGAATCTATTGGATTTTATCTGATTAGTTGCAGTGTTCAGAATTGTCAGAACATTGTGATGCACACTTCCTGTTGAGGTTACACTTCATATTCAATTTAATTACCAATTCAAAAGGCGCATTCACGTAGTCAATCGATACGTTTATAAAGTTGTTGTTTTCTTATAGGGATTTCTCCTGCATCTTTGATCTGACTTCAAGTAGATTGAAGAAGTTCATTAATATTCATTTTAGGTTACCGAGTTGGGGCTTCCCCGTTTTTTTAATGTTCAGTAAACCGTCCGATCAATCTAAGACGATTCGCACACCAAGGATTGTCGGACATAGAACAGCAATGATTTATAATTACTGGAGGTTAGAAAAGTGGGGAAGCTCCAACTTACTATTCAAATTAGAACATAAAAATTCATACCATGAAAACGATTCAAATTACCATTGGAACAATGATTACTATCATTACGTTGTTTGTTGTGTTTTATCAGCAAGCGAATGCAACATTAAATACTCCTGAAACCCCAATTAAAGGCATCAACGAACCAGTAACAAGTAAAGACAACAGTGCACCAGCCATCCAGCTCGCAATTCTACTAGACAATAGTGGATCAATGAGTGGACTAATTGAACAAACGAAATCACAACTCTGGAAAATTGTCAACGAACTAAGCGAACTGGAACGAGACGGAAAGACACCTACACTTAATATTGGGCTATACACGCATGGAGACACCAACATAAAACAGTTGTCTAGTTTTACAAGTGATCTGGATAAAATCTCAGAAGAATTGTTCGCACTTGGTATCCATGGAGGCAGTGAGTACTGCGGAGCTGTGATTAATAAGTCCATCAAAGAATTAGAATGGAGCTCAAACCCGAACAGCTTAAAGATGATATACATTGCTGGAAATGAGTCATTCGCTCAAGGACATATCCCCTACAGGGAAGCGATCGCACAAGCAAAAGAGCAAGGTGTAATTGTTAATACGATCTACTGTGGCTCAGCTGAAGAAGGCATTCGTTTAGAATGGGGAGAAGGTGCTAGACTAGGAGGCGGTGACTACACAAACATCGACCATAATCAACAAACTGTTTATGTGGAAACACCTTTTGACGACCAAATTTCTCAGTACAATCAAGAGTTGAACAACACGTATATCTGGTATGGTAAGCAAGGTAAAACTAGTATGTCTAATCAAAACAGACAAGATTTTAATGCTTCTTCATACAGCAAAAGTAACGAAGCAGAGCGAGCAGTGTTTAAGTCATCAAGAAGTTATGATAACTCAAAGTGGGATTTGGTAGATGCGTACAAAAAGGACAAGAGTGTTGTGAACAAAAAAACAGAACTCCCTAAAGCGTTAGAAGGAAAATCAGCAGAGGAGCTAGAAGAAGCCGTGAATGAGAAAATGGAACAAAGAACTAAGATTCAAAACAAAATTAAAGAATTGAATAATAAGCGGAAAGGATTCATCGCTGAAAAACAAAAAGCTGCAGGTGGAAAGGAAAGCCTTGATCAATCCATCATTAATTCTGTGAAAAAGCAAGCTGAAAAAAGAGGGTATACTGATTTAAATGAACCTAAAAAAAAGTAAAAACTGAAATGAAAAAATCTGATGTAGATTATAAGGGGTTTGTCGAAATAACAGACGAAGTTGCTCAATATCGAAAAGAAAGAATCATCGATGTTGATCAATTCAAAAAGCTCGCAAAAGAGCCAGGAACAATAGTACTGGATACACGCTCAAAAGAAAACTTCGAGGCAAGACATATCAAAGGAGCTGTGCACTTGAATTTCTCTGATTTTTCTGAAGGTAAATTGGCAAAGGTCATTCCTTCAAAGGATACAAAAGTATTGATTTATTGTAACAATAACTTCATTGGAGATCCAATGTTTATGGCTAGAAAATTAGCACCCATGGCATTGAACATCCCAACGTTTATCAACCTTTATGGTTATGGGTACAAGAATGTTTATGAGTTAGGTAGTATGATAAATTTAGGTAAAACGGATAAGAATGTAGGAGTTGAGTTCGCAGGAACCGCTGTCCGTTAATTTTAATTAGGTTCAAGTGTTTGTAAATGAAAGACTGTCAGTATATTGGCAGTCTTTTTTAGGTATACCTTTAAAAAGAAATCCGCTACCCAAAAAGGTAACGGATTCTTCAGTTTAGTTGTTTGTGTAGTTTCTTTAGTGATCCCTTAATTCTGGCTCACGTTTATGTCCATAGTTGGGTAAGGAATTCCAATTTCGTTTTTGTCAAACGCCTTTTTAATGTTTTCGTGCATATAGAAATAAACATCCCAATAGTGTTTGCTCTCTGCCCAAGGGCGGACTGCAAAATTTACAGAACTATCGCCAAGCTCAGAAACAAAGATGTCTGGTTCTTTTCCTTTTAGCACATGAGGGCACTGATCAATCACTTGTCTGATGACCTGTTTTGCCTTGTCAATATCATCGCTGTAGCTGATTCCATAAGTCATGTCTACCCTGATCTCTCCTTTCGTAGAGATGTTCTCAATTGGAGCAGCAGAAAGCGGACCATTTGCAAGTATGATTGTTTTATTATCAGGTGTTACTAATTTTGTTGAAAACGCTTGAATTTCTTCAACAACGCCAGTAAATCCTTGTGCAGCAATCAGATCACCCACTTTAAAAGGTTTGAATAGCAAGATCAATACACCACCTGCAAAATTGCCAAGGCTGCCCGAAAGCGCCATTCCAATCGCTAGACCCATCGCAGCAATTACTGCAGCAAATGCAGTCGTATCTATTCCTAGTACACCTGCAATCGTAATAACCAATAATACTTTTAATAAAATACCAGCTAATGATCTTACAAACGGTTGCAGAGATTCATCCACATTTCGACTTGCCATTATGTTCCCAAATACCTTCACAATCTTTGATATCGCCCATGACCCAATTATCCAAAGGAGTATTGCTGCTACCACTTTAGGCGTATACAGCACAACGAGATCAATCAACTTAGTTAAATCCATAATTTTTTTGTTTTTTAATTGCTAGAATCTTTAAATCATTCATAATTGATACGCAGAAAAAGGAAAAAGTTGCACTATTTAATAACATATTTGTTAATTATAGATTTGTTGTTTTGGCCTTGTTCTCAGTAAATTACATAAGAATATTTTAAGTGAATTTTTAAAATCATGGTTTGATTGACCCCTTTAAAATTGTTACCTTTATGTCAAGTGAAATTAAAGAAGAAGAATAGTATGACTTTTTATAAAGTGTTTTTGTTTCTTTCTACGATGTTTATCCTGTTTTCTGTTCAAGCACAAAATGTTTTCGAAGATGCAGAGGTTATGCCTCGATTTGCAGGATGTGATGATATACAGCTTACACCAAAGCAACAAACAGAGTGTTCCAATCGAAAATTAATTGAATTCATCCGTTCAGAAACAAATTATCCGACTTCAGCTAAAGAAAATAAAATAGAGGGGAAAGTAATCATCGATTTCGTCGTAGATAAGACAGGCAAAACAACCGATGTGAAAATAGTAAATCCAGTAGGAGGAGGATGTAGTGAAGAGGCGGTGAGAGTCGTAGAAGCAATGCCATATTGGACCCCTGGTCTTATAGCTGGTGCACCTGTGAATGTTAAGCTTAGATTACCTTTTTCGTTTAAAATACCAAAGGGAAACATCAATAATACAAAGGCTCAAAGTGATTTTAAAATCTACTGGGGCGAACTCAATCAAAGAGAAGTTTATAAAGATGATCTCCTTAAAGCGGTTTTAGTCAATTCAATCTATGTACGTGACCTATATGGGAAGTCCTATGAAATAGATGAGCTCAAAATAAGAGTAGGCAAGCCTGGAAAGCAAAAAGTATATACCTCTACAGGCGAAATTGATGAAAAAATGAAGAAAAAGCTGCTAAAGCTTAAAACTGGAACTCCTTTCACTGTTGAAGTAACCGTTCAACAAGAAACTAAATTCTATAAAGTAAAGCGATCTTATCAACTGGTTGCTGATTAGGATTCAACACTACATTCTACCTTGTTTTTTTCATTTTAATTGATTGTTAGTCATTTGTTTAGGTTTATTATCCCCTTTTTATAGTGTTGTGTTGACTTGTTTTTTTCTTTGCAAAGGATTGAGCATTTATCTTAATTTGTTCTCGAATGAAACAACAATGATAATTTCTATTGGCACCAATGTTGACTAGAAATAACCTGTTTTCGAATGTTAAACAAACAACCGATTTAATTATGAAAAATGTATTACTTATACTATTATCTATTTTTGCCTTGTCTGCATTTGGTCAAGATAAATACAATACCATCTTCTTTACTGAAAACGGAGAACAGTTTTGGGTCATTTTGAATGGTGTTCGCCAAAACCTTGAGCCTGAAACCAACGTAAAAGTCACGGGGTTAAATGCTCCGATGTATAAACTGAAGGTCATTTTCAAGGATAAAGCACTTGGCACTGTAGAAAAAACACTGTTTATGCCAGACGAATCTGCTGAAGTCACCTTCGTCGTAAAAAGAAACCGCAAAGGGGTATATGTTCCTAGATACTTTGGCGCAACACCAATAAAAAAGGAGCCTACAGCACCAACTCAAGAAGTGATCGTTTTCATGGCTGCAAACGAATATCCAGCAGATCCATGGCAAACGACAACAACGACTACAACGATGATGTCTACTACGACAATTGAAGACAATGGTGATCAAGGTGGCTCAGTCGGAATTAGTGAAGGCGGAGTAAACGTAGGTGTTGGAATTAGCATTGATGGCGATCTTAACCAAGAAGTTACGGAGACAACTGTCATCACCTCCATTACTACTACAACATCAGGTCATGTACCCACCACACCAAGACCCCAAGATCCCAGAGCAAACCCAAGACCTGCTCCTGGTGACGTCATTATAGTAAAAGATAGCAGATGCCGCTATAGTATGGGTTCTATTGATTTCGAAGGTGCCAAGAAATCCGTTGCATCTAAAACATTTGCAGACAGTAAACTGACGATGGCAAAACAGATATCAGATTCTAATTGTTTATCCGCTAGGCAAGTCGCATCAATTGTCAGTTTGTTTGATTTTGAAGATAGTAAATTAGATTTTGCAAAATATGCTTACAAAAGAACAGTGGACAAAAACAACTATTTCCGTGTAAATGATGAGTTTATTTATGAATCCTCTATTGATGAATTAAACGAGTTCATTAAGTAATAATCAATTATAAAAAACGTGCTACTAATTAGTAAATTGCCACTACTCCTTGCGTTTGGTGGCAATTTTTATAGTGTACATTCATGACATTCTAGAGCATAAAAAAAGCCGAGTTTCCTTTTGAAACCCAGCTTACAATGTGTAATACAAAACTAGTTATCGTTGTGTAACCTCTCTGATTTTTTGAACATAAGCACTTCTAAGATTCTGTCTGTCCTTCATAAAAGATCGGTGAATCTGGTGCTGAGCTTCTTTGTTTAAGCCTGTTAGATCAAGATTGAACTCATCAACCAGATTTCTGAAAGCGTCTTGCCCGGTTTGATTTTGAAAATTATCTACTTGATTTTTAATCATGTCAAAAATAGATCCTGGTGCAGTTTTTACATTTGGATCATTTTGATTTTGGTTTTTAGCTTCATCTACTTTTTGCTTAATGAAGTCAATAATGCTTCGAGGTTGATTGTTTCCTTGTTGGTTGTATTGTTGATTACCTCTTGGTGCATTCTGAACCTTATCTTTTATTAGATCGAAAACAGAACCATGCGCAGTTTCCTCATTAGGATTGTCTCTGTTTTGTTGTTGTGCTTGCTCAATTGCTTTTGAGATAAAGTCGAGCAGTGGTCTATTTTGTGCCATTGTAGTCGTAGATTTTTAATGTTATATAATGTTAGACGAAGTATTTTAAGAAAGTAATCCTTTTCAAAAGAAAAATATAGTTCATCCTAATTTGATTACGAGAAATGGTTCCAGAAGTTTTAAAATAACACGTTTTTTATAGTATTGGAAAGCGATTTACTCCTAGATAAAATGATCAGTAGACTGCGCTAATTATCCTAGCATTAATTATCGGAATATATTCCGAATTGATCATTTAAAGACATATTGACTTGGACATTGACAATTATTCTTATTACTTCCTTATTTTGTGGTATGAAGTGGGACAGTCTCATTAATGGATTTAAGAGTTACTTGATGCTAGAGCGATCGCTTTCGAGTAATTCAATTGATGCTTACATCCGTGACATGTCTAAGTTTACAAGTTTCCTAGAAATCAACAACTATGAATTGTCCTATCGAGATATCGAAATCAAACATTTAGAGGAATACATTCATTGGATCAATGATTTAGGACTTAAAGCCACTTCCCAAGCACGTATTCTAAGTGGTTTAAAGGCGTTTTATCGTTATCTCTTGATGGAAAGTTTGATTGACGTTAACCCGACTGATCTATTGGAAGGACCGCGCCTAGCCCGTAAAATCCCAGTAGTGCTCAGTTATGAGGAAATCAATCTACTGATCAACGCTTTGGAATTTGAGAAAAACGCTTATCTCAAACTACGGAACAAGGCCATCCTTGAAACGCTTTATGCTTGTGGGCTTCGTGTCACTGAGCTCACAGAGCTTAAACTCTCAAATCTGTTCCTAGACGTGGGGTTTATCAAAGTAATCGGTAAAGGCAATAAGGAGCGCCTTGTGCCAATTGGAGACAGCGCAATTGCTTCTATTAAACTGTACATGAATGATGTGCTTCATGGCCGTAGCTCGGTTAACATAAAATCGGGTAAGGAAGATGTATTGTTTTTAAATCGAAGGGGCAATCAGCTCACCCGTATCATGATCTATACGATTATCAAACGATTGACGGCATTGGCTGGTATTGAGAAATCTGTGAGCCCTCATACCTTCCGGCATTCCTTTGCGACCCATCTCATAGAAGGCGGTGCTGATTTGAAAGCAGTTCAGGATATGCTTGGGCACGAATCCATCACCACCACTGAGATATATACACATCTAGATACAGACTTTCTGAAGGACACAATACTGAATTTTCATCCTAGGAATCGGACTGATTAGCTATTTCCTGAAATTAATAGATTGTAGATTGAGCAATTGCAAGAAAAGTCCAGCAAAAAAATAACGATGAGGAACCGAGCCAGCTAAAGTGCAGTAATTTCTTTTTGATACTTAAAAAACTCATTTGCAGGAGGTCTCGTGGCGGATCAAAATCCCTCGGACCTATTCCTCAATGCTGATTTTTACAGCAGCGTGGGTGTTCGCCTCGAAAAAGATTGTTTTTTGTTTAGAGCAGGTGTTGGTAATTTGGAATTGCTTTATGTTGGATTGGGTGTGAATTTTCAAACAAGAGAGATATAGTTCTCGATCAAAAAATTACGTCTTCTTCACATACTTTGTCAAGATAACAATTTGCTGCCCATCAACCTTCCCTTCGATGTGCTCCGCGTTATCATGTACCAAGCGAATTCGGCGAACAGCAGTGCCTCGCTTAGCTGTAAAGCCAGCTCCCTTTACGTTTAAATCCTGAATCAAAGTCACCGAGTCACCAGCCTGCAGCACATTGCCATTTGAATCCTTGTGCACAAGGGCCGCGTCTGCGGAGTGATCTGCCCACTCTTGCGTTGCTTCTTCTAGATACATCATGTCTTTGAGGTCAGTAGCCCAAGGATGCGCATTCAATCGACCTAGCACACGGTAAGCCAGTACTTTTACGGCAGGCACCTCGCTCCAAATACTCTCATTCAGGCAATGCCAGTGATTGGGCTCTAGGGGAGCCGTCTGGGTTATCTGCTGTAAACAATCCACACAAACAACTGCTTGGTGATCAGCGGTCTCCTCTGTTTTAGGAGCAACAAGATGTGCTGTCAACTCCTTCGTCCCATTACAAAGTTCACATTTATTACCTGACCGTTCCAAAAGTCCCATATCCATAAGCTAGTTTTTGTCTTATTGACTGTTTTTAATTAAACATTAACGGAATAAATTCCTAATTATTAACCATTATTCCCCATTATTGATTTCATCGCTTTAATCATACCCATCTTGTCAAAGTTTAAGTGTTTGGCGCCATCTACATACAACGTGATACCAGAGGTAAAAGACGACAATGGACTTGCTAGAAAGCAAACCGCATTGGAAACTTCTTCTGAGGTGCCAAACCGACCCATAGGCGAAGCTTGCTTGGCTTCTTCAAACATTTCTTGGATTTGAGGTGGATATTGATCTAAGCCAGACGACTCAATAATCCCAGGAGCGATACTATTAATCCGAATATTGTGTTCACTCCATTCTAGAGCAATCGTCTTGGTGAGGTTTTCAACTCCAGCACGCGCGGCACCAGTATGGATCATTCCAGGAAACCCTCGAAAGATATCAGCAATGATGTTGACGATAATGCCTTGTTTTTGTGGAATCAGAAATGTGTTTGCCATTTCTCGAATCATAAAGAATGTACCGTTCAGATTGTTGTTGATCACTGCATTCCAACCATTATCACTGATGTATTCTGCCATTGCGGGAAACTGACCACCCGCATTGTTGACTAGGATATCCAGTCGGCCGTGTTGCTCCTTGATGAATTGGGCTAATGCTTTGATCTGATCGGTTTTTCTGATATCACAAGGCATTGCAATACAAGTACCAAACTGACTAAGTTCCTGAGCTGCTACCATCAATGGTTCTTCCTTCCTAGAGCAAATTACCACTGAAGCACCAAGCTGCAGCAATTGACGCGCGATGGCATAACCGATCCCGCTCCGTCCTCCAGTAACTAATGCGACTTTGTCTTTGAATAAATCGTTACGATACATTTCTCTAATGGTCAAATTAATAGGATTAATGACGAATTGCCAATGTGCAAAATTAAAGAAGTTTGTTGGTTTTATAGCATTATGTCTGATGGATATTTTCTTTAAACCATTTTTGACTGTTCTATATGGTCTGTTGAAGACGTGGTTCATAGGTGAGAAGGAAAGTGGATGAGCATCTATTATTTTTTTATCGCGACAATATCAATTGCATGGAAATCTTTAAATTGTATTACCCAGATGATCGGTATCATCTGAACTTCAATGTGAAAATCAAAATGATTTAAGTTATCCGAATTTTCAAAGAACAACCCTATTATGGATCTAGGATTTTTTAATGAAAACCCATATCCAATCTCTTTAAATTTACTTTCCAGTAAAGCATAAGCCTTTTCCTTGATTCTTGAATATTTGTCTAAATAGAATTCGATTTGTTGAACATCTAAGTCTTATTAATAACGAAGTTTCTTATCTTTTGGAACTAAAACCGACATTTCTATGTATCATTAAATGTGGGCTAGAATAATGCCGCGGTATAGTGTTTAAACAAAAAATAAAACCAACAATCGAAAAATAGTTAACGAATGTTACGAATGAAATTAAAATGTGAGCAGTGCAGCTGTACGCTTTATCACCAGCATGAAGCCTATATTTGCAGCTATGAGACAACTTACTGTCCGGAATGCGCCCAGCTCTTCAAAGACGAATGCCCTGAGTGCAATGGAGAATTAGTCTTGCGCCCCAAACGAATAATTCCCTCTCTTGCATTGGATAAAGATACGATTGCATGATGAAGAAAATTAGAAGCAAACAACCCTGAAAAAAGAAAAACAAGAATGTTTTTATACTGCGCAAGAAGGTTGCGTAGTTAGTTCGCATCTTTGAACTAACAAAACAATAAGAAAATGAAAATTACTGGAAAAGCATTAATCAAATTAGGATACAAGCAAGGGAAATGGTTTCGAGATGCCATCGAATATGTCAACAAAAGAAAGCTGACAGGTGATGCTTTAATTGAATACTTGGATTCAGTTCAACCTCAGACAATTGACCCTCACGAAACCGCAATACCGTTTCATGTAAACATCAAAGCTGAGTCTGAACTAGAAGAAAGCAATGTGGAATCCGTAAAGAATACCATGTATGCCTTAATGAAAACACCAACTATAGTAAATGGTGCAATCATGCCAGATGCTTGCCCTACTGGTGCTAAAGGACAAATCCCAGTGGGTGGTATCGTTGTGGCAAAGAACGCGATTCACCCAGCGATGCATAGCGCGGATATCTGTTGCTCAGTCATGATGACTTCTTTTGGAAAAACAGATCCTAAGAAGATTTTGGATGCCGCACATTCTATCACACATTTCGGTGGTGGTGGACGAGATGACTTGTTCCCATTTCCAAAAGACCTAGAAAAGCGAATCAAAGGGAATCATTTCTTCAAGGATGAAAAAAGTATCGTTCTTGCAAAGCAACACTTAGGAACACAAGGAGATGGTAACCACTTCCTATACGTCGGTATCTCTGAAAAAACAGGAGAAACAGTGATGGTAACCCATCACGGAAGCCGCGGATTTGGAGCACACTTGTACAAGAAAGGGATGAAAGTAGCAGAGAACTTCCGTAAACAGTTATCACCTAAAACCTTGAAAGTAAATGCGTGGATTCCTTACGATGATCCGATTGGAAAAGACTACTGGGAAGCATTACAAATCATTCGTGATTGGACCAAACTCAACCATAACGTATTGCACGACGCAACAGCAGAAAAGGCTGAAGCAGATGTGACCTTACGGTTCTGGAATGAACACAACTTTGTATTTAAAGACGGAGAAAACTTCTACCACGCCAAGGGAGCAACACCGTTGGATGATAAGTTTGTGCCAGATTCGCATGAAGGGTTGCGCTTGATTCCATTGAACATGAGCGAACCAGTGCTTGTCGTGCGAGGTGCAACTACAGAGAACAATCTAGGATTTGCGCCACACGGTGCTGGTCGAAATGTAAGCCGTACTGCCCATAAGCGAAGCAAGGAAGGGAAGACAGTAGACGCTGTTTTTGCAGAAGAAACCGCTGGTTTGGATGTGCGCTTTTTCTCAGGACATGTCGATATTTCAGAATTGCCATCTGCCTACAAAAATGCCGATGCTGTGCAAGCACAGATGGAAGAATTCGGACTTGGTGATGTCGTCGATCGTATTCAACCATATGGTTGTATTATGGCAGGAGACTGGCAGACGGAAGCTCCTTGGATGAAAAGACGCCGCGAACGCAAAGAGCGACAACGCAGAAATAAGCGCTAGGAGATGATATGTAGGGGCGAATTGCAATTTGCCCCTTCATTTTTAATAACCCCAAAAAAATAATATGCTTAGTTTAATCTTTATTTACTTCCTAGGAAAGTACTTCTACACCCTAGCAGAAACGTATGACAAATCAAAATGGGGGTACGCAATTCCTGGACTTGCAACTTATTACGGTTCAACGTTTTTCGTCACCTCTTTGATAGCGATCATACTGGCTTTTACACTTGGTGAAGCGGCAGTCGATAATTTTGCAAACGACAAACTTCTGCTTACATTTATGAGTATAGGAGTCGGTATCGTTTCTTGTATCTTATTATACAAATTCCTAGAAAACAGATGGACAAAACAACTCAACCGTGCGTTCCCAGAACAGGCTGATATCCTTGATGCATAACAAAAAGGTCCGCAGTAAGAACACAGCCCCTCATATCAAAAAAGGATCAGCTTTCGCTAATCCCTTTTCTGTCTAGTATATGGTCAGAAATAAGAGCGAATTGCATTCGCCCCTACACGACTAACATTAAGTATTATTTGCTAGCACGCTTATTCAAAATAAACCAATCGCTCAGAATCCGTATCATTCAACAAATTACACTCTCCACCACCAAATGGCACAATCGAAGCTGTAACTGTCGTCTGCCCATCCGTACTTTGTGGATCGTATATCGACTCAAAACCAAACGCCTGAGTCATTCCTCCATTGATTACATTTCCATTCCCAACGTATTGGAAAGTATGCACGACACCGTTATTGCCTAAGTAGTTCCAATTACTATTATTGACAGTAGTAAGTGCAACTAGCGTCAGGTTGGGATCCCACAAAAACGCAAGACGTGGGTCGGAAGGCATCCGAACTAGGATAGTAGTACCGTCCGTATCAATTCCATTCAACTCAGTGATCTCAACCGCGACACCCACTGCTGATGCACCAGCAATATTACCAGGTAGTATGGTAGTAATTGGCGTAATATCAGGACATAAGTTCTCACAATCACTTTGATCAGCTGTAACAGGTAAGGTAATGCTACCAGAATCAAAATCACAAGGATCAAGTGGATCAGTCATGTCCGTGCATTCCGTAGCGTTTGTTACGCCATCTTCATCACAGTCTGCAGCACCAATTGGGTTGTTCGGTTCATCTGCAATCAGTACACATAAATCAAGCCCGTCCGTTATCACAACGGTGCAATCATCAATAGGATCACTTGGGTCACCACCATTTGCACATTCAGTTTGATTGTCAATACCACCACCATCACAGTCAAGGGTTGCCATAGGGTGAGCAGGATCATAATTGATGATTTGGCAAATATTTTCACCAGCATCAATCGCTGCCATACAGTCATCTGCTGGGTCAGTTGGATCTTCGCCAGTAGAACACTCCGTAATATTGATTACACCGCCACCATCACAATCCTGATTAGCAAATGGATGATCTGGATCACCGGCGATCAAAGCACAAAGATTCAAGCCTGCATTTACTGCAATCGTACAGTCATCTGCAGGATCATCTGGCTCACCGTTGTTTGCACATTCTGTTGCATTATCAATTCCTCCGTTATCACAATCCAATGTACCAAGTGGGTTTGTTGGATCTGCAGCCAGAACGACACAAATATCTAAGTTGTTGGCGATTGCCTCTTCACAAGGATCGGACGGACATGCTTTGTCATCTTGAGGGTTGGCTGGGTCATCGCCATTGGCACATTCCACAGCATTTATAACTCCACCGTTATCACAATCAAGTGTTGCCCAACTCGACTGTCCTCCTAGGATTAAAGCACAAATGTCCATGCTTGCAGTTGCTGCAGAAGTACAATCGTCAGCAGGGTCGGATGGATCTTCCCCCGTTTCACATTCCGTAATATTGATCACACCACCACCATCGCAGTCAAGTGTTGCTAGTGGATGCGCTGCATTATAATTGATCAATGCACAGATGCTCAAATCTGCATCTACTGCTACCTGACAGTCATCAGCAGGATCAGTAGGATCACCATTGTTTTGACATTCTTCATAATTAGAAACACCACCATCATCACAGTCTTGGTCAGCTAATGGATGAGAAGCGTTTGTTCCAATAATTGTACAGATGTCATTACCCGCTGATGTAGCAATCTGACAATCATCTGAAGGATCTGCTGGGTTTCCACCATTGTCACACTCAGTTTGATTATCAATTCCTCCATTATCACAATCTAATGTGCCAATTTGATTACTAGGATCGCCCATTAAGACTGCACAGATATCAATTGTGCCAGAAGTAGCTGCATCACAAATTTCACAATCGGCACATTGTTCTAAACCAACAACAGCCGCCGCAATATAAAGACAACCTGCCATATCTGTTACGGTAACAGTGTAGGTGCCAGGATTGAGTCCACCAGCAGTTGCGGTAGTTTGACTGCCAGCTGCGGAATCCCATTGGTAAGTATAGCCTGGTGTTCCTCCTTGAGCTGTAATGGTTGCTTCTCCAGTTAAAGTAGTGAAACATGCGACATCTGTAATATCAACAGCTAGCATAAGCGGAGAAGGTTGCGTGATCGTAGTATCGCCACTCACAGAACACCCTGCAGCATCAGTAATGGTAACTGCATAAGTACCAGGAGGAAGGCTTCCTATCGTTTGCGTGTTCCCTAATGGACCACCTTGACTCGAACTCCATTGATAGGTGAACGGGCCACCAGCACCACTGCTACTGTTTGCTGTTACTAAGCCATTGTTGGCATTAAAACAAGAAACCATCGTAGCATCAAATGCCTGAATACTGCAAACACAACTAAAGACTTCTACATTTACCGTCAAGGTTTCATCAATACAAAGATTATTCGATTCATCTTCCAATACAACATTTACAGTATAAGTGCCTGCATCGCTAACATCAGCATTTGTCAATTCAACGATTGAAGTATTGTTTGTAAAACCATTTGGTCCAGTCCAAGAATAGGTCGCACCAAATATACTATCGACAAAGAATGTAAGAGAATCACCGATACAGCCTGCACCATCATAGCCTCTTATAAGTAATGTGGCTGGTTCTACATCCACATCAGTGATGTAAGAGTTGTTGCAAACATCAAATATTCGCACACTGTAGGTGCCTAGAGGCAACCCAGGGAAGTACGGGCTACTTTGGAGTGGTCTAGTGACTGGGCCAGCAAACAACTCGTAAGTATAGGGCTCTACACCATTTTGCCCAGCAACTGTGACTAGGCCTGTCCCCCCATCACATTCAATTCCCCAAGCACCTTCTATTGAAGGAGGAATATAATCTGGAATGACAAGTGTCTCTAGGACTAACGGACAGTTGGTCGCAAATCCATTATTTGCAAACGCATAAAAGAATTTTGAACCTGCGGAAACGTTCACAAAACAAATTTGCATATTCGTTCCGGCTTGCCCAACGATATCAGGCTTTCCACTCAATCTAAACTTGATGTCTTCATTTGAAGTGTAGGTCATACACACCTGGTTCTCATTAATACATCCAGGAACTACTTCAACTTCAGATTGAAAGATTAAGGTATCCAAAAACGTAACACAAGTATCAATTGGTAGGTTACATGCATCAATCGCTTCAAGACAATAGGTCCCAGGTGGTTTGAAAATGGCTCTCCAATCCAATATCGAATAATTAGATACTGTGTCTGGAAGTGGATTCCCATAACCTGCCGGAGCACTCGTCACAACTCGGGTTGTAGGACTTATTGCTCCAGAAACATTAAATCTAAAATTAATTGATCCTTCAGCACAAGCAAAATCTCTTTGGTTCGTGAAGGAGGCAAAATTTAGATCTGTCCCATATAAGTTCCTGCAAAAATTAAAGGTGTCCATACAACAATCAATGACCTCAAAACAATAGTCTCCATGTGGTATGGTATATTCATTGTCAGGCGTAATTGGAGGCAAGGGGAAACCTGCTGGACCAGAAGTGATCTCAAAAGATATTGTACCATCTGGACAATTAAATCTGCCAAATTTAAAAGGGCGCACTGTTACACTATCACATCCTAAATCATTGGTTACAGTGTATGAACCAGCGGTTTCAAAGTTATATCTTGATGTTTTTATAATGCCACAAGCATCAGTCGTCTGTATGATCCAATTATTTGGAGGCGATTGACCTCGATAACTATCGTCATAGTAAAGTGTATCATAGTCATTCATACTATTCCAAACCCCAGATGTCCCTAAATATCCTGGAACCGAGGAAGAGATAATCTCCCAATCAATCGGTGGTTCTCCTGAGGGGCCTACACCAAAATTTCTCATATAGAGCCGAACTCCGATTGAATCACAGCTATGAATCCAGTCTGAATTTACAGCACCTGCCGTGGCGAATGTCTTACGACCAAGAATGTGTCCCCTAGTTTGAAAATTATCGCATTCGTCAAAAACCTGCACATCATAGTCTCCTTCTTCCAGATTGTCGAAACAGTTATTTGATTGCATTTGAACAATCGTATCTGGAGGCGTTACATCTACTTTTATTAGACGATACATGTAGTCTATTGTTCCTCCAGTAGTGTCTCCACCACCTCCAGCGATGCCGCAGATCATACCGTCATTTCCGCAGATAACAACGTCTGAGGTTACTAAAAGCGTAAGCGGTGTGTGTGTACCTGGCACTACGACACTTTTGGTTAGGATGGTTCCGCAAAAGTCTCGAACCTCTACGGTATAAGTTCCAGCAGGCAATGCCGCAAACAGATTGGAGTTTTGCCCTGGGCGTGTTTCTGGACCAGCAATAATTGCATGTAAATAAGGAGCTTGTCCTCCTGTTTTTCCTGCTATGGTTATCGTTCCATCAGATTCGCAGAAAGATTCAGTTGGTGTAGCACTAAAGTCTGTTAATGGGGGATTTGAAGGGCACTGTGCATTTAGGTTCACAAATAAGCACAAAATAGGCGCTAGACAAAAGATTGTTCTTAGTAGTTTCATTTGAGTCAATTTAAAAGAAATGTTAATGAGTAAGCATGTTAATAATTAATAAATTAGCCAATATAGCACGCTAATAAATTCATTATTAATATATTGTAAAACTTGATGTTGAGTTACAAAAAATAATTTTCGGTGGTCTTCGTGTGAGTATATCGCAAGGAAAATACTTGCTGAGGTAAAGTTAACAAATAATTACCTAAAAAATAAGCATCATATTGGCAGTCACAAAAGCTTGTGATATTGATGTGTTTTATCTACAATAAGCTTAATTCTGATCACTGTTAAATAGGATGTTTAATTCGATCCAGATTTTAACCTGCTGGATACAAAGGTTGTAGAAATATAAGCATTAATAGTTTTGTATAAAGCTGGAGCAAGTTTCATGACACCTCAAACGATAGCTCAAATTGCAAAAAGTAAAGAAGGATTTGATTACTGGTTCACACAAAAATCTCAAGATCATTCGGAATTTACATTGGGATATATGAATTACGAAAGAAAACCAGGAAGAAGGTCTATGGTATTTAGAGCAACTACCTTCAATATAGATGAGAATTTTCTATTTGAGTTGATCTGGCCTCCAAATTAGAATGATAAGAATCGAAATCAGAGTGAATATCTAGAACAAAATTAAAATTAGCACCCTGTCCTTCGGTAGATTCAACCCAGATACTTCCGTTATGGGCTAATACAATCCTTTTACAGAGGGCAAGCCCCATTCCATTTCCTTCAAACTGATGTGCACTGTTTAGTTTTCTGAAAAGTTCAAATATAGTACTATGATACTTAGAACCAATTCCGATGCCATTATCCCTAATCGATAATTGAACTTTAGAATGTTTCAGCTCTTTAAAAGTAATTTCAAGGATTGGATTGGGTGCTGCATTTTTAGAGAACTTTATTGCATTTCCAACGAGGTTTAAAAAGAGTTGGTTCAAAAGGTTTTTATTCCCGTTTATACGTGGTAAATATTCAGGAATGTTAATCTTTACCTTGTATAAAGAGATTTCATGTTCCAGTAGCTTTATCACTTCATTTATAACACTTTCCAAATTAACGGACTCAAGTTTAATTGATTTTGGATCGGGAATGTTAGAAAAACTCAACAATTGATCGATCATCGTAGAAAGAGAATTTACACTGCTATTGATAAACTGAAAATATTCCAAATCCTTTGCTTCTACTAAATTTTTATATCTCTTTGAAATGATTTGTGAAAAAGAACCAATCGTTCGAAGCGGCGACTTAATATCATGAGCTGCCATACTAGCAAAATTAGAGAGGTTTTTATTGCTTTCCTTTAGGGACTGATTTATAGAAAGCACAGATTGATTCGCATTGACCAAATCTTGATTTAAGGTTTCTAGTTTTAACTTTTGATATTCAAGTTTTTCTTCATTCACAAATCGGATTAATTCTGATTCATCAATATATTTTGAAACAAAGAAAAACAAGGCAAGCAAGGCGACACCAACTATATAATGATAAGGGTATTCCGCATAGGTGATTCCCATTACCATTGGTGTTATAAAGTATAACAAGCCAAAATATGCTGTGATTATCATTCTCTCTAAAGAGTCCAAATTCAGAATAAGTCCAAAAATTAGAAAGTAAATCGAAATGGAACTCCCAATGTTGTAGTCATTCAAT
Organism: uncultured Saprospiraceae bacterium; assembly: GCA_937959115.1. Classification (GTDB taxonomy): domain Bacteria; phylum Bacteroidota; class Bacteroidia; order Chitinophagales; family Saprospiraceae; genus JAHDHB01. The sequence continues at coordinate 10,482 of CALGAW010000052.1, read as the reverse complement.
TCAATGTAAAAGTAGGGCAATACAATTGGGAAATAAACTAAGGTTGAAAGAAGAACACATTGTCTGTAATTAAAACGTTCCTCGTTTTTTAAGAATCGATTTAGAGTCCAAATGAGTGCAATCAGCAATGGAATCGTGCATAAATGCGTAACAAAAATATAGTATTGTGAAATGTGTGTGTTCCATGCTCCAGTATAACCGTTGTATAAGTCGAGGAAGATCATGAGTCCCGAGATGGTTAGAACCAACTTTGAAAAAGCGATGATTCTTTTGGTACTAAGCTTTTCGATTTTCAGTTTTATGTGAGTAGATACTTTTTGTTTCATATCGACATAATAATAAGCGTATAATGTTCTGAAAAAGAGACCATACTACTTCAAAGTTAAGACCTATGCATGTCAATAAGCGTGTAGACAACAATGCTTTATAGTAGGTGTTTTTTAATAATACGTAGATCACGTACTATTGTTTCGTTTTTATCAATTAAATTGAAATAAAGGTTGTAATTGTTTTTGTCCTCGCCTTTCATTTCCTAATGCATCACTAGGTTAAAATTTCTTGCATTCGTTTTTCTTAGAATAACAAGGATTCCATCAACATTTATAGGGCAAATGCGTTCGAAGTTTTCTATCTACTTTCACATTAGGAATTTCCAGGATAAATAGGGGTTGTTTCCTAGCGATACGGATCAGAATGGGGTGGAATTTTCTGGAGATTGAGCATTATTTCAATAAATTTTATAAAGGAGATTTTCAAACTAAGGTTAATTATTTTCTTAATTTTGTCCTAGAACTTAGTTAAACAATCTATGGCATCTCTTTCCAAGTTATTTAGCAAATATACAGGCTCTTTAAGGAGCTGGAGGCTAGTTTATGTGATTAACAATTTCCTGAATGCCCAAAAACTAAAGCATAACAGGAAACTGTATCAACAAATGGGACTCGAAAAAAGTATTTTTAGGAGCCTTAGTAGTCAAGATTTTACGCAACCAGCCAACATAAAAATACCGTGGTTAGATCTGCCAAATGCCGCCCAGCAACTCACACAGCACCCAGAATACAGCCAATTTGATACAAGTACCCAAGAACAGCTGCGCAGTTGGATCGACAACGGCTACATCATCCTAAAAGGATTTTACCAGCCTTCTGAAATGGATACACTGGATACAGAAGTCCAACGCCTCCTAGAAGAAAATACCGCCAACTTCAACTATACAGATCGCAAGATTATGGATGCCCACGAGGTTTCCCCTATCGTAAATAGCTATTTCAGAAATGAGAAAATGCTACAGCTGCTTAACTTCATCATGGGAAGACCAGTCCATCCGTTTCAAACCATCAATTTTAGGGAGGGTAGCGAGCAACGGGCACATTCTGACTCCATCCACATGACAAGCGAGCCCAAGGGGTATCTTGTAGCCACATGGACAGCACTGGAGAACACACACGAAGGAAATGGACCACTTTTCTATTACCCTGGAAGCCATAAACTCGACTATGTAATGTCTGATGATTTTGAAAACGGACATACAAAGTGGCGACTAGGAAACAATAGTTACAAGAAATACGAAGATAAAATTGATGATGTGATCGCTCAACATAGATTGAAGAAAGAATACTTTCATGCAGAAAAAGGCGATGTACTGATCTGGCACGCAAATCTACTCCATGGTGGTAGCCCAATCAAGCAAGAAGGAACAACACGAAAGAGCATGGTCGCCCACTACTTTTGCAAAGGCGTGATTTGTTACCACGAAATTTCTCAACGTCCCGCATTAATGAATACCTAATAGTTGTAACATCCTCAAAAGGAATCCGTAATTTTACGCTATATCTACAGTTTAAAATGATTGAATTTACACGACACACTTTAGAGAACGGTCTACGATTGATCATACACGAAGATCACAGTACACCAATGGCTGCAGTCAATATCGTTTATAAAATTGGCTCTAGGAATGAATCACCAGATAAAACAGGATACGCACATTTATTTGAACATTTGATGTTTAGTGGCTCTAAGCATGCTCCAAACTTTGATGAACCATTGCAACTGGCAGGTGGCGAGAGCAATGCATACACCAATTGCGATCTCACGAACTATTACGACATTCTACCAGCAGATAACTTGGAAACCGCATTCTGGTTAGAGTCAGACCGGATGCTCAACCTACAAATCACTGAAAAGTCGTTAGAAATTCAACGCAAGGTAGTGGTCGAAGAATTCAAAGAGACATGCATGATGCCGCCATATGGTGATGTCTGGCACAATCTCATGGACCTTACCTTTAAAGAACACCCTTATCGCTGGCCAGTGATCGGACGCACCATTGAACATATTAAGCAAGCAAAACTGGAGGATGTTCAGTCCTTCTTTGATCATTATTACTGCCCATCCAATGCTGTAATGGTAGTCGCAGGAGGTGTTAAACATGAGGAAGTCGTCGCCTTAGCTGAAAAATGGTTTGGAGAAATCCCTGCTGGGACCAAGAACAATAACTCAATTCCACAAGAGCCCGTTCAGCAAGCTCCAAATGTGTTGCACAAAAAGAAAGAAGTACCAATGGATGCCTTGTATATGGCGTTTCACATGCCTTGTCGTCTAGATCCTGATTACTATGCAATCGATTTGCTTTCAGACGTGCTTTGCAACGGAAGCTCTAGTCGCCTTTTCCGAAATTTAAAGAAAGATCGTGAACTATTTGCTGATATCGACTGCTACATTACTGGGCAGATTGATCCAGGGCTGTTTATTATTGAAGGCAAGCCGGCTGAAGGTGTTTCACTAGAAAAAGCGGAAGCCGCAATTTGGGAAGAACTCACTAAAATAAAGGAGGAGAAAATCTCCGATCGGGAGCTCCAAAAACTCAAAAACAAATTGGAAAGCTCCTTGGTGTTCTCAGAATCAACGGTACTGAATAAGGCAATTAACCTTGCATTTTTCGAATTGCTAAGTAACGCTGAACTCATCAATAAAGAAGCGGAGCTGTATCAAGCCATTACAGTAAACGATATACAACGTGTAGCGAAAGAAATCCTCCAGTCTAAAAACTGTTCTACGCTTTGGTATGAAGCACCGTAAGGGGGAATGGCATGCACCAACTTTTCTGAATACGAAGGCTGAGTCCTTAAGGGTCAAAAGATGCAAGCCTTGGATACCACCACATCACAAATTCCCAATTCTGAAGAAAAACACAACAATGTTTACAAAAAATTAATACATCAACTTCTTAGATTTTAAATTTTTATAAGTATTTTCCCAATCAAAACAAGAAAATAATGGAGTTAGGAGAGTTTCAACGAACTAAAATTGTAGCAACAGTAGGACCAGCATCTGAAGGATATAACAATTTATTAGCCTTAGCAAAAGCTGGGGTGGATGTGTTCCGACTCAACTTTTCGCACGGCACCATTGAAGGACATCAGAAAACCATTCATGATATTAATTACATCAATGAAAAATATAATTCTCACGTAGCCATATTGGCTGATCTGCAAGGACCAAAACTCCGTGTTGGGAAAATGGAAAACGATGGGCTTCCAATCAAGCCAGGAGACATCCTCACCTTTACCAATGAAGAGTGTATCGGTTCACGCGAAAAGGTGTATATGAGTTACCTCAACTTTGCTGAAGACGTAGAAGTTGGCGAAAAGGTATTAGTAGATGATGGCAAAATAGAATTGGAGGTCGTAGAAACAGACAATGACAGTATCGTAAAACTCAAGGTATTGTTTGGTGGGATTCTTAAATCAAACAAAGGCGTCAACTTACCGCAGACCAAAATTTCACTTCCCTGTTTAACACCAAAAGACTTAAGAGATTTAGAGTTTGTCCTTACTCAAAATGTAAATTGGATTGCCTTATCATTTGTTCGATCAAGACAAGATATTATAGACCTAAGAGCTAAGATAGAAGATGCAGGCCACCTTGCTAAAATTGTAGCAAAAATAGAAAAGCCAGAAGCGATTCAAGACCTGGAAATGATCATTGAAGAAACAGATGCTGTGATGGTAGCAAGAGGAGATCTTGGCATTGAAGTTCCAATGGAGCAATTGCCAATCGTGCAAAAGAGAATAATTCAAATCTGTTTGAAAAAAGCGAAGCCTGTTATCGTTGCCACGCAAATGATGGAGAGCATGATTACCAATCCAAGTCCCACACGAGCAGAAATCATTGATGTTGCCAATGCGGTAATGGATGGGACGGATGCCGTAATGTTAAGTGGAGAGACTTCTGTCGGTGCACATCCAGTCAAAGTGATTGAGGCTGTTCAGAAGATAATTAACGAAGTGGAGTCTCAAGATTCTATCTACCATATTGACAATAGTCCAGAGAAAACCTCAGAAACCTTCCTCTCTGATGCCATTTGTTATAACGCTTGCCGAATTGCCAAATCAGTGAATGCTAAAATTATAATTGGTATGACAAAGTCCGGCTACACTGGCTTTAAAGTGTCAAGTGGAAGACCCAAAGCTGGTATTATTATATTCTCTGATGAAAAGATCATACTCTCCACCCTCAATCTAGTTTGGGGCATCCGTGGTTTCTACTATGATAAGTTTACCTCAACAGACGAAACAATAAAGGATGTTCAAGAAATACTGTTGAACGCTGGCATTATTGAAAAAGGAGATGTTGTCGTTAATACAGGAAGCATGCCTCTAAAATCCCGCTTGAGAACGAATATGGTCAAGGTAAGCGTTATGGATTAATCTATTTGTTCTTGTAGTCTAGGATGCTTAAATTTGTCTTTTTAATAAGACAAAGGAAAAACATGAAAATCAAACATTTACTTCTAGTTACGTTACTAGGGCTCTCATTAGGGCTTAGTGCTCAAACTTATTCTTTCAATCAATCACCAATTGTTTACACAGATCTGGTGGGGAGTACTTCACTCAATAATGGAATAACTTGGGATGATCCTGGCTATACCATTCCAATAGGATTTGACTTTGAATTTTTTGATACTCTTATTAATACAATTTATATTATAGATTGGGGATATGGAACTGAACTTAGTGCGGATCCTGCAGTATTAAACACAGATTTTTTGCTCATCCCATACGGATCCGATATTATCGACAGAGGATATGATACTGTTCTTGATGTACCAACTTCCACTTCAATATCCAATATATCCTATTTGCTTTCAGGGAATCCTGGTAGTCAAATACTAAAAATAGAATGGAACAATGTTGGGTTTTATGGTGAACTATTTGATGATGCTATATCTTCAGATTTTGTAAATTTCCAATTGTGGTTGTATGAAGGATCTAACAATATTGAAATACACTTTGGACCAAACTCTGTAACCCAGCCAAACCTATCCTACGATGGTAGCACAGGAACACACATTGCACTATATCCTACCTTTGATTTTTACAACGATGCTGTCCTTGCGCCTGCTAGCGTTTTAACTGGATCTGCGGCTACCCCAACAATGAGTCAGGTGCTAGATTCTTATAGTGATTATCTCAATGGAACAATTCCAGCAAATGTGTCATTTAACTTTGTGAAATTGTTGTCTTCTAATGAAAGTACTGCAAAGAAGAACCTTGATATAACAGTTTTCCCCAACCCGGCTGATCAGTCGTTTAATCTGACAATCAACGAGAAAAATCTAAATATCGAAACCTTAATAGTCATGGATAGCAGAGGAAAAAAGATGAGAGAAATTAGCTATACAGGTAAAGCAATCGACATATCAGAGTTAAGCAGTGGCGCCTATTTCGTAGAACTTATTACAAACACCGGGCAAAGAGCAACCCGCAAACTGATTAAAGAATAAAGCAACGCTAACCTAAAAAAAATACAGGCTGCAGTGGTTTTTACATTGCAGCCTTTTTCCTGTTTTCCGCGAATGGGTCACCCAGGCTTAATTTTGAATAATTCGAGCAGATATTTCTGATCCTTGTTATTTGTATGAATAATAGTATCAGATTTTTGTGTTACCGGATGCTTGATTTTTATACCATAAATAGTTTTCATTAGTTCTATAGTTCTTTGAGTAGAGAGTTTCGAATTCAACAATTTCAACTGTCGTTCTAGTTCTTTGTAAAGCTTGTATGCTACAAATGAGATACAAATGTGTGCTTTAATCCTTCTTTCTATTCTGTGATATACCGGTCTAATCTTTAAGTCTGTTTTTGATATTCTAAATGCTTTTTCAATTTGCCACAGTTCATTATAACTATTGATCAGTGTTTTCGAATTGAGAGATGTATTTGTGATGTATCCTTTCAATCCATCCCATCTGGCATCTTGTTCATACTTTTCATAGTCTATGCTAATATTTATTGAACCTTTTAGTTTTAAATATTTATTATATCCTCTGTTATTGATGTTTGATTTAGTTAGCTTGCCTTTTGCCAGACTGTCTTCTAGGCGCTGCAACCCTCGTTTTCTATTGAAAGCATCTTTTTTTGCTCTGGATTGTGAATAGGCGACCACCAGTCTTACCTCATCCGATTTTTTGATAACAAAGGTTTTCTTGTTTTTCAGAGCAAGCTCTTTTATTTGATCTTTGATTAATTTACTTTCCGATTTAATCCTTGCACCAATAATAAACTCTTGTCCAGTTCCAATTAGTTCGTCTATGTTCTTGTTGTTCATTAATCCGGAATCAGCGATAATAACCAACCGATCTATTTTAAACCTCAATTTGAACTGCTCAATAACAGTAAGCATGGTATGTCCTTCGTACTTATTTCCTTCGAATATTTGATAAGCTAAAGGGTAACCATCCATGCTTACTAACAACCCCAGTAGAATTTGAGGATGTTTATGTTTGCCTTCTTTTGAAAAACCCGTTATCCGAAGATCGTCTTCCTTCTCAGCTTCAAAATAGATTGTGGTTACGTCATAGAAAACAACGTTCATTTCACCATTTAGAATCGTGCAAGTATGGTCAAAACTGATTTGTTCTACTTTCTGTTTTAGCCGATCCTCTAACTTGTCCATATAGCGATAAACTTGATCTACGCTGTAAGACTTCATTTCATATTCCATCAAGTAGCGGATGGTTTTTAGTTTGCTCGAAGGGTATATGATCCTAGATATTGTTAGATGTCGAAAGAGCTGATCCGAAATCTGATCAAAGCCTATTTCATTGAACAACCGTCCTAATATAAGTTCCGGCCCAACTAAATGAACAAACTGTATAGAGGATCGTACGAGATTAAACCAATCCGACCGACTATCTGCAATATTCAAATCCAGAGGTAACTGATTGGTTTGAGAATCTATGAACTCTTTTGCTAATTTTCGTAGAACAGAAAGTCGTTCAGGATCCTTGGTGCTACCAATCGTTTTCACCAATACATTTTTCCTCCCTACTTTTTTTAGTACTTGAATGCTAATACTGCCAGAATTATTATTCTTTTCTCGGAAAAACACACTCTAAGATACAAATGGGTCACCCAAAACAAAGAATATAGACATTGTAAATCAATAGATTACAGCTAAATTTTAACTATTTAACATAATATCGCGGAAAACAGGAACACCGGGCAAAGAGCAACCCGCAAACTGATTAAAGAATAAAGCAACGCTAACCTAAAAAAAATACAGGCTGCAGTGGTTTTTACATTGCAGCCTTTTTTATATCTAGATTTGTTTAAAAATAATCTGTGCTTAATAGCGAAGCGGGTGTATTCTTTAGTAACAAATCCTGCTCAGACCTTACTTAATCCGATATCGCAATCCCACATACAAATTTCGCCCAAACACTGGCCCCCAAATAAGAGAAGCATCAAAGTCAGGACCATAAGGACTATCACTACCGAGTATCGGGTCGTCTTGCATAAATCCGGTAAGGTTTTCCCCGCCCAGATACAAGTCAAACGTTTCACCCCAGCTCTTAGAGATCTGTGCATTCATGAGCACAAACGGCTTCGAGTAATCCCCTAAATTGTACTGAATAGCAGCAGGCGGAATCCGTTTAGGCCCTTGCCAGCTAACTGTGTAATCAAATTTCCAGCCTTTAGACGCCTCATAACCAATATTGGCAAAGGCACGCTGTGCAGCAATCAAAGGCTTCTGTAATAAGTTGCCATCATAAGAGGTGCGCACATCAAACCAGCGCCAAGCCACCCGAACATCCAACTTGTCAATCAACTCCCAGTCCGCTTGCAATTGGAGGCTGTTAGAAAAAGAAGAACCATCTAAATCATCAAAAATCACTTGATTCGATGCCCGATCCAAATTCATTACCGCCTGGTTACTGAAATCTGTTCGGTAGACATCAACACCCAACTGCAAATCACGTTGGTTGATTTTAATGGTCTGTGTAAGGTTGATTCCATAATTCCAAGCAACTTCAGGAGCTAACCCAAACGGGTAATCAGCATTCGCACCATTAAACATAATCTTCCGTGAACTAGCCAATATGCCAATGTTGTCTGTGATAGGGTTAGACGTCCGCTGTCCCCTACCAGCTGAAAGTCGCACCACCAATTCTTCGTTCGGTGCATAGCGGAGGTGCAGGCGAGGCGTTACAAAAAACTGAAAGATATTGTGGTAGTCTACTCGAATACCTGCTACAACATTCAGTTTTTCTGCGAAAGAGCCGCAGTATTCAAAATACCCACCTACAGAAGACTCTTTTCGGTCGAAATTGGTTTCATTCAACGCTTCTATATAGTCATCGTACTGCGCACTTATACCCGTTTTAAAGCCATGGTCAGTGGTATTAAAAATGCTTTGATAAATGAAATTTCCGTAGTAGCTTTTCTGATTGGAATCATAGATTGTGTTACCAAATACACTTTTTCGATCGTGTAGTGAAGTCGATGCTTGAAATCCATAAGTTTTCCAAGGTGCATCAAGGAAGATCCGCCCAACTTTGCCCCATGCTTCCACCCTGTTTACCTGTGACCTCATTCCCCAGAAAGTTGAAGGCGCAGTTTTGTCAAATCCAGTTTGTCCACCCCATTGATCCGTAAACGTCCCCTTTACATTAAACTGAGCTCTAAGAATATTACCAATGTATCTCCAGCGATTCATAGCAATAAAGTGCCTGCTCAACGGCATATCATAAAAACCGTCGTCATTCCGGTCCCATTTCACCGTAGTATTGGCTCCATGTATCAATATACTCGTATAAAGTTTATCCTTAGACACTTCAAATGCTGCATCTGAGTTGACCTCAACTCTTCCTCCTTGATTTCCATAGATGTTTAAGAAGAACTTGTCTGAAGTATTTGGTTTTTTGATTTCAGCGTTAATTTGACCTGCAATACTTTCAAAACCATTGAGCACAGGGCCAACGCCCTTGTTGAGCTGCACACTTTCCAGCCAAGCGCCTGGTGTATACTCAAGGCTGGTCAATACATTCAACCCGCGGCCATAAGGCATCGCTTCTCTAGAAACGGTCGAGTAAATACCTGCCAGACCAAGCATTTGAATTTGCCGTGTTCCCGTGATGGCATCTGTAAAAGCGACATCTATACTTGGGTTGGTCTCAAAGCTTTCACTCAAGCTACAACAAGCCGCTTTCTGCAATTCCTTCACCCCCATCGATTCTACCTTTATCGGATTGATAAAAGAGGTTTTTGTCGACTTATCTCTATGAACTACTTCCACCTCATTTAACAAAACAGACGGCTTAAGATGCAAGTGCCAATAGTCCTCTTCATTGATTTCAATGGTGTCAGACTGATAGCCTAGAAAGCTGATTACTAGTTGGTTACTATTGCTTGATCTATAGAGGTTAAAACTCCCTTCTTCCTTGGCAAAAGTCCCATTTTCGGTCCCTAGCCAGTGCGCGCTTGCACCAATCAGTCCATGACAGTTGCCCTCATCATCTTCACCAGCGATTTCTCCATATATCAATTCTCCTGACTGCGCTGATAACTGAATCCCAAGAAACAGAAAAAAGATAATTGTTATTTGTTGAACGTTTTTCATTTGCTTCAAGTTATTGAAATTTTGATTCAAATGCTAGCATCGCTTGATTTTTATAACTAAAGACTTAATTGCTTTTCGGTTACTAGTAGGAGCAAATTTGCAATTCGCTCGTATTATTTTGGGGCCATCCCTTCATTTGCAATATAGTCGTAGCATACTACGTCTATATCACATATTTCGGGTCGGGTGCTCCGGCACTCTTTCCGCTGCGCTCCATTCAAACAACACCTACTCCCCCTTGTCCGCATCCTTTGTTAATGATCAGGGTTGAGCCTACTCCGAAAAATCCTTTTTTATCAAAACCCAAACAAATTATAGCAAAATTAAATGTGTAATGCAAAATTGACAAAGACCTAGGAAGCAATCCAGCGGGTTCGTGTCTTTACGTCTTCCCGAATTATAGTGTTTGAGCATTCGAGAACCAACGATTTTTTCGAGTTTATAATTCTTGGGTTTTTTGGTTCGTTTTTTTGCTAAGAAAAAAATGAACATAAGCAACACTCCACATTTTAATAATAACAATATTTTGCTTGGTTTCTTAAAAATGAACTTTCCGCAGTAGACTCAATAATCAAT